>NZ_WUWM01000099.1 GCF_009846885.1 Paenibacillus puerhi | reverse complement strand
GAAGTCGGTGGGGTAACCCGCAAGGGGGCCAGCCGCCGAAGGTGGGGTAGATGATTGGGGTGAAGTCGTAACAAGGTAGCCGTATCGGAAGGTGCGGCTGGATCACCTCCTTTCTATGGAGTCCATGGTGACTGTAGGTCACCGGACAGAAAATCCTGACGATCGCAAGATCGCAGGTAACACTCACTCGTGTTCAGTTTTGAAAGGCGCAATGCCTTTCTAAGCCAATGCTTACGAAGCAGCTTTGCTTCACAAAGCTTGGAGTTTGTTCCTTGAAAACTGGATAGCGAAACAAAGCAATAATGCTGAATCAAAATCTGTGCCAACTTCTATGAAGTTGATCGCATATGTTTAGCTGATCTAGCGACGTATTTGGTTTGGGAGCGACTTTTGTGCGAAGCACAACGGAGCGGACAAAGCAAATACCGAGCGACAATGGTTAAGCTAGAAAGAGCACACGGAGGATGCCTAGGCACCAGGAGCCGATGAAGGACGTGGCGAACAACGATAAGGCCTCGGGGAGCCGTAAGCAGGCTTTGATCCGGGGATGTCCGAATGGGGGAACCCGCGTGAGGTAATACTCACGTACCTATCACTGAATACATAGGTGGTATGGAGG
>NZ_WUWM01000098.1 GCF_009846885.1 Paenibacillus puerhi | reverse complement strand
GTTTCGTCACTCCATCTGCAAGGTTTTTGAGCGTTTTGCCACGTTTTCCTTGCAGATATATTCGACGGAAATGCCCGGTAACCCTTGTGAAATATGGATTTATTCGCATTCAGCAAGCCCTAAATAGAGCACGCGATATGGCCAACTTTTGCCACTCGCCACCAGACAAATCTCTCCCGCCGTTAAACATTGTTCCTAACTCAGAGTCTAATCCATCAATTTTCTTGATTAAATTTACTCCTCCAGCCTTGTGCAATGCCTCCATAAGCATGTCGTCTTCATGTAGAATATCTAAATTGGAAATGCCAATGTTCTCTCTAAGTGTTAGCTTGTAACGAACAAAATCTTGAAATATTACACTTATATTTGGCATTATATCGACATCTTTTAAATCAATGCCATCATATTTAACCCTTCCGTTCGTTGGAGTGTACAAGCCAATTAAGCATTTTATGAGAGTGCTTTTACCTGAGCCGTTTTCACCAACGATTGCTATTCTTTCGCCCTTTTTTATTGTAAATGAAATGTCAGATAAAACGTAAGCGTCTAACAAGAAGGTGTATTCCAACTCAGTCTAGATTTTGAGACAATTCCGTTAGAGTAGTCGTTGGAGTTTTTCGACTCTACTCGAAAAACTCTAATGGGAGTGTGTCCAATTGC
>NZ_WUWM01000097.1 GCF_009846885.1 Paenibacillus puerhi | reverse complement strand
TTGTTCGCCACGTCCTTCATCGGCTCCTGGTGCCTAGGCATCCTCCGTGTGCTCTTTCTAGCTTAACCAATTGGCTCCGTATGCTCGCTGTTCCGTTCCGTTGTGCTTCGCACAATAGTCACTCACACCGACCATACTTCGCTGGCAGCTAAAACATATGCGATCAACTTCATAAAAGTTGGCACAGATTTTGATTCAGCATTGTTGCTTTGTTTCGCTATCCAGTTTTCAAGGAACAAACATGCGTTGGTGGAGCCAAGCGGGATCGAACCGCTGACCTCCTGCTTGCAAGGCAGGCGCTCTCCCAGCTGAGCTATGGCCCCATAATCATTATAAAGTTAAATGGTGGGCCCTAGTGGACTCGAACCACCGACCTCACCCTTATCAGGGGTGCGCTCTAACCAGCTGAGCTAAGGGCCCGTGCAGCTTTACGTTGTAAAACAGCATGAATCACAAGAAGGATTCGCTTGGCGACGTTCTACTCTCCCAGGACCCTTCGGTCCAAGTACCATCGACGCTGGAAGGCTTAACGTTCGTGTTCGGGATGGGTACGCGTGGTTCCCTTCCGCCATCATCACCAAACGAATGCTTATGAACTGAAAGGCATTGCGCCTTTCAAAACTGAACACGAGTGAGTGTTACCTGCGATCTTGCGATCGTCAGGATTTTTTTGTCCGATGGCCTACAGCCATCATGGACTCCATAGAAAGGAGGTGATCCAGCCGCACCTTCCGATACGGCTACCTTGTTACGACTTCACCCCAATCATCTAC
>NZ_WUWM01000096.1 GCF_009846885.1 Paenibacillus puerhi | reverse complement strand
TTTTCTTTGAAAAGTTCTATAAGATCAGACTTCATGTGAGCCAATTCATGAAGCGGATCAATAAGCATCCAATGGATACCATCGATCGTCTACTTGTTCGGTTATGATCTTAATTGCGGTTTATATATTTTAAATTTTGATTATTTTGACTTCAATGATTTTGTAATTATACAAGTTATACATACTGGATTAGAAGAGACAGAAATAAAAGGAGTTGGAAAAATAAAAGGGCAGGGCCCTTTTAGGCGATATGAACTTAATAAGATCTTTTTGTTTTTTATCCATATAATTTCTCTTTTGGTTACGGGTTCTACTTTTAATGTACAAGCTTTTATAAACTTTTATTTGAGAGAGCAAACAAATTATGATGTTTATAGGGTGCATAAAAAGTCTGAGAAAAGTACTATGGTTAGAAAACATAGAAGAAAATGGTAGAATTTAGGCTGTGTTTTATAACAGCGCAAACTGGAAGAACTAAATGAGATATGATCGATAGTGGGAGAACACGTATAGAATGGGGCAGGAGAGTCAGGCTACTTCCTCCTCAAACATCCTAAGCATTACGCGGCGGAGAATTGTGGATTTACTCATCCGCGCCTCACTTTTATAAACCCTTGTCGATGCAAAACCACAACTAATAATACCGGATGGGGGTTCGATACAATCTTAGTCCAAACATCTTGTCTCCATATGCTAAATCCACAACCTAGAGATTGTGGATTTTTGCTATAATATTGGTAGTAAACGATTAGGGGGAAGAAGCTTGTCTACAGTCTATGAGTCTACATATTTAAATAGGGCTTGCTGAATGCGAATAAATCCATATTTCACAAGGGTTACCGGGCATTTCCGTCGAATATATCTGCAAGGAAAACGTGGCAAAACGCTCAAAAACCTTGCAGATGGAGTGACGAAAC
>NZ_WUWM01000095.1 GCF_009846885.1 Paenibacillus puerhi | reverse complement strand
CGTAATCGCCATCCAATTCTTAGTCATGAATCTGGAGAAGCGACTTCGGAGTCTCTTTTTCGTTTTTTTCACCCTTTTTCGATTTAACACATTGCGCTTTATAAATTGAGTTGTTCAGCAAGCCCTACTTACGACAGGATTAATGATACATAAGAAATTTGATTACAAAGACAAAAAAATGATTGAGTTAACAAAAGAGTATTTGCAAGAAGTAAAACGCATAATGAATCTCAAATAAAATAAAAAAACTGCTTTGAAAGTAGAACTGACGAGGCTTCAGATAACATTGTATTCACGCATCATCGCCTATGGCAAAGTAGCCAATTATTAGAGGTACTAGATAGGAAAGCTCAAACCTATTTGAAAGCATTTTAAGGAGTCATTAACTTCGCTTGTAACTGTTTTTCCGATGACTCTTTATCGGCTACGCCCCTCGGTCCGTCCGAAGTATGGGCAAGGAAGCAGAATCAGATGGACACATCCGAACCACCTTACCGCGTCGCAGCCGTTTCGATCGTGAGCCGCGCTGTACGTTCAGGGGTCACTTTAAGGTGTTGAGACGTCGTGAATGCAAGAACGTAATATGAAACGAGTCAAACCATAAAAGATGAAAAGCCGGGGGGAGAATTAACTTGGTGAAGTTAATTGAGTACGTAGATCATATTCAATTGCCAGTAACCGACATTAACAAAGCAGTAAGTTGGTATATTGAAGTATTAGGGTTAGAACTACTTACAGTGCATCCTCACGCGGCATGGTTAAAGTTTGTCTCTGGACCAGTTTTAATGCTGCATTATAGCACAAAAAATGAAAAGACCTTATGGTTCTCGGAGGACGGTTTTCTATAATGCTCCCATAGGTTGAGACACAGGAGGGAAAAAAATAAGTTATAATAAGAGCATGGAAAAACGGAACCGATATACCTCAGAGTTTAAAACAAAGGTTGTGCTGGAGGTCCTCCGGGAGGAG
>NZ_WUWM01000094.1 GCF_009846885.1 Paenibacillus puerhi | reverse complement strand
TTGTTGTGCGACGAAGTTGGCACGATGGATTGGGTCATTGCGCTTCAACAACTGGTTGAACTGATGAACGAAGTTGCAGCAAAGGCAGGAAAGAGAATCTCAAAACTGATTCATCGTCAACTTCAAGATTGGATTGCCGGTTTGCCTAGCTACATCAAGGTTTATTTGCCAATTTCAAGCTGCGAAAGTTGAGTTAATAAATTCCCAATGTATGTACTCGTGGATAAAAACGGTATTTCGATGCAAACCAAAATCCGAGTGAATTGGAAAATTACTTAGCTTTAAAAAGAAAGTATTAAAAAGTGGATTTTATTAAGCTATCCGGAGACGTTAGTTTAACAATAATGCATGCTGCCACACAACTAGTGACAGCATGCATTGTTAATTTGGAAATTCTAGGGAACTTCTACATGTTCTTATGTATGCTTAGATCAGAACGATTAATTGAAAAATTGGAAATCTTACAGGGTTAAACGGCATGCTAGCAGTTGTTCCTTCTGATCTTAAGAACTACACTACATTTTAGACTGATCCCTTTCTTTTATGCCACTTAGCCCACGGCTCCCAATAATAATGAGTTGCTGCTCGGTATCCCCTGCATATTTTAATATTTCATGTGCAGGATCTCCCTTAAGATGAACGGTTTCCGGGTTAATCCCCGCAGATTTTAATTTACATTTGGCTTATTGCAGCTGTTCCAAACTCGCTTTCTCCATTTCGTTCAATATTTCTTCCAACAATTTCTCTGGTACATATGTCATGCCATTCGACACATATTCCTGGCTGACATTAACCAAGGTAACTTGAGTTTGTTTGTTTCGGGCTATTTCAATGGTTGCATCGAGGAGTTTGTTTTATCAAACATATTTAGGGCTTGCTGAACAACTCAATTTATAAAGCGCAATGTGTTAAATCGAAAAAGGGTGAAAAAAACGAAAAAGAGACTCCGAAGTCGCTTCTCCAGATTCATGACTAAGAATTGGATGGCGAT
>NZ_WUWM01000093.1 GCF_009846885.1 Paenibacillus puerhi | reverse complement strand
CAACCCCTGGGGGTAAACCCCCAGGTTTGGGCTAATCCGCGTTCGCTCGCCGCTACTGACGGAATCACTATTGTTTTCTTTTCCTGAGGGTACTTAGATGTTTCAGTTCCCCTCGTCTGCCTCCATATCACCTATGTATTCAGTGATAGGTACGTGAGTATTACCTCACGCGGGTTCCCCCATTCGGACATCCCCGGATCAAAGCCTGCTTACGGCTCCCCGAGGCCTTATCGTTGTTCGCCACGTCCTTCATCGGCTCCTGGTGCCTAGGCATCCTCCGTGTGCTCTTTCTAGCTTAACCGTTGTCGCTCGGTATTTGCTTTGTCCGCTCCGTTGTGCTTCGCACAAAAGTCGCTCCCAAACCAAATACGTCGCTAGATCAGCTAAAACATATGCAATCAACTTCATAGAAGTTGGCACAGATTTTGATTCAGCTTTGTTGCTTTGTTTCGCTATCCAGTTTTCAAGGAACAATCTCATCGCCATTCCATCAGCGACGATGAATATCTTATCACATTCACCTTGCTTTTGCAAGCAATTAATTGAATGTGAATGGTGGAGCCAAGCGGGATCGAACCGCTGACCTCCTGCTTGCAAGGCAGGCGCTCTCCCAGCTGAGCTATGGCCCCATAATCATTATAAAGTTAAATGGTGGGCCCTAGTGGACTCGAACCACCGACCTCACCCTTATCAGGGGTGCGCTCTAACCAGCTGAGCTAAGGGCCCGTGCAGCTTTACGTTGTAAAACAGCATGAATCACAAGAAGGATTCGCTTGGCGACGTTCTACTCTCCCAGGACCCTGCGGTCCAAGTACCATCGACGCTGGAAGGCTTAACGTTCGTGTTCGGGATGGGTACGCGTGGTTCCCTTCCGCCATCATCACCAAACGAATGCTTATGAACTGAAAGGCATTGCGCCTTTCAAAACTGAACACGAGTGAGTGTTACCTGCGATCTTGTGATCGTCAGGATTTTTTGTCCGATGGCCTACAGCCATCATGGACTCCATAGAAAGGAGGTGATCCAGCCGCACCTTCCGATACGGCTACCTTGTTACGACTTCACCCCAATCATCTACCCCACCTTCGGCGGCTGGCCCCCTTGCGGGTTACCCCACCGACTTC
>NZ_WUWM01000092.1 GCF_009846885.1 Paenibacillus puerhi | reverse complement strand
ATGGAAAAACGGAACCGATATACCTCAGAGTTTAAAACAAAGGTTGTGCTGGAGGTCCTCCGGGAGGAGCAGACCGTGAACGAAATAGCTGCCAAGTACGAAATGAGCCCGGTTATGGTTAGCCGGTGGAAGGCTGAGTTTCTAGAGCGTGCTTCCACGGTCTTTGAGAAGAAGACCAGTGAGGCCGACAAACTGAAGAAGGAGTACGAAAGCAAACAAGAACATCTAGAAAAGCTGGTTGGCCAACTTACAGTAGAGGTCGACTGGCTCAAAAAAAAATCTGGCCTTAAATGAACCGCTTGAAGCTCGTAAAACCATGGTAGAGCGTGACAACACAGAGATCACAATTAAGCGCCAGACGGATCTGCTGGGTGTGAATAGGACAAGTGTCTATCGGCCCAGCAATGAGAAACGTGAAAACGAAGAGAATGTACAGTTCATGCATCGGATCGATGAGATCTATATGAAGCACCCTTATTTCGGTTATCGGCGTATGACCAGATTCCTTCGAGACCAAGGCTTCGAGGTCAACCGTAAGCGTGTACGCCGTCTCATGCAGCACATGGGGCTCGAAGCGATCTATCCGAAGCCGAACTTGAGCAAACGATTCCATGCCAAGTATGTTCGTCCCTATTTGCTTCGCGGCCTATCGATCGACCGGCCGAACCAGGTCTGGGGAATTGACATCACCTATCTACGGATGGGCAAAGGCTTCATGTACCTATTCAACATCATCGACTGGTACAGCCGCAAAGTGATCGATTATGAGCTATCTAGTACCCTTGAGAAGAGCTTTGTACTCAGGTGTCTTAAACGTGCATTTAGTCGCTGCAAGCCGGAGATCATGAACAGCGATCAGGGGTCTCACTTCACCAATGCCGATTACCTCGAGCTATTGGAGAAGGAAGGCGTCAAGGTATCCATGGATGGTAAGGGCCGGGCAACGGATAACAGTCGCACAGAGCGATATTTCCGCTCGCTCAAATACGAGTGCATCTATTTGAATGAATACGAAGACCCTCGTGCGCTACGAAAAGGGATAGCTCGCTATGTCCACTTTTACAACCAGGAACGCCCTCATCAATCTCTTAATGAAGCGAAACCCGATCAATTTTACGCCCATTGTATCGAAGAAATCGCATCCTAAAAACTA
>NZ_WUWM01000091.1 GCF_009846885.1 Paenibacillus puerhi | reverse complement strand
TTTTGTACGAAAACAGTCATGTCTTCTTTCCTTTCAGGCACAACTCCAGCATGAAAATGAGCAGCATGTGTTTACAGTAATGTTTACCGCTCCATACTTGTAACACCATGGTGAAATACTACGTTAGGATTAATGGTGGTTTGACCCCTTTACGAAAACTGTAAGGACGGGTTCAGTGAACAACTCCCTGCTAGCCCTGAACTGCCCATTCAGGTGACTGCGAACAGAAAAATAGTAAAGCTCGAGCCCATCCTCACCATGAGATCATTTAGTATCGGAGTCGGTTACATGGAAGTATTGTACCCACAATGTGTGGGAATGGACGTTCATCAGGAAACAATAGTAGCTTGCGCATTAATCACTGGCGAAGATGGGCGAGTGGAAAGTGAGACGCGTACGTTCGGAACGATGACCAAAGACTTGTTTGAATTATTAAAGTGGCTTGAGGCGAAGTCGATAAGCCATGTAGCCATGGAAAGCACCGGAATTTACTGGAAACCGGTGTACAACATCTTGGAAGGTTACTTTGACATGACGCTTGCCAATGCTCATCGCATCAAAAATGTCCCCGGTCGGAAAACGGATGTAAGTGATGCAGAATGGATTGCGAAGTTGCTTCGGGTCGGTTTAATTGAGCCGAGTTTTGTACCTTGCGAAGACTTGCGAGAACTTCGCGATCTATGCCGTCTTCGTAAGAAACGTATAGGAAACCTTACTGCAGAAAAAAACCGCATCCAGAAATACCTGGAAATGAGTAACGTGAAACTTGGTACAGTCGCAACCGATATATTTGGCGTATCGGGGCGTAATCTGCTCGAAAAACTAATTACAAAAGGATACGTCGACGCTGACGATGTGGACGAAAGTGTAAAAGGTAGGCTTAGAAAAAAGAAAGAGCAGATTTCAGACTCGCTTTTTGGAACCATTACCCCACACCAGATGGACCTGATCCGCGATTGTTGGGAACATATCGAGTACTTGGAAAAGTCGCTTGCGAACCTGGAGCAAAAAATCGATGCTCATCTTGCACCTTATCGGGAAGAATATGAGCTTCTTCAAACGATCCCGGGCGTCAGCGAGGCCACAGCGGCAGCTCTCATTGCTGAGATTGGTGTCGAAATGGACCAATTCCCATCTGCCGATCACCTTTCCTCATGGGCAGGTTTGGCGCCGGGAAATAACGAAAGCGCCGGTAAAAAAAAAAGTACAAAGGCTTTAAAGGGCAATACACATACAAAAGTAGCATTATGCGAGGCGGCATGGGCAGTCGCTCGTACTAGAAACAACCGCATATCTACACGATTTTGGAAGATCGCATCGAGGCGCGGTAAGAAAAAAGCATGTAT
>NZ_WUWM01000090.1 GCF_009846885.1 Paenibacillus puerhi | reverse complement strand
CAGCCAGGATTACGGTCGGATAACAATCAAACCGCTGCTTGTATGCTTCCACGGATGCGATCAGCGTGGTGGCTTCGTTAAAGCTATCCCACTGGACCGCTTCAATCCACACATAACCGTTTACCAGGCTGGCTGCCACTTTAGCGCCGAACTCAACGTTCGCTCCAGCTTTGCCGCGCACGATAGGACGTACATGCGGTTGTTCAATACTCACGATCCGGTCTGCAACGGCATGCTTGTTCATCTTCGCCATCTCGCTCTGTTGACGATAGAGCTCGGCGATGACTAGAAGACCCCGATAGTGTCTTTTGCTCAGCGTGGACAAAGACGTAAGCTCAGCCATCGCCTCAATCGTTCGCAGATTGCGTCCAACGTACCCCAGTTGCCTGCGGATTGCTTTGCGGATGATTTTGCTCGAAGCCTTCCGTTGCTTGGAGACACTCAAGTATTGCCTTCTGGCCTTTTCACGGTATGTACGGGGTTTCTCCATCGTACTAATGTGAGGGCGGTGCAGCTCGTCAATGATATCTTCGAGTATTTCGCGGGCATGATTCAAGAGCCCGAGGTCAGTAGGATACTTGATGTCCGCCGGTGCGCAGGTTGCATCCAGCATGAGAGCTCCCTTGTTCGTGGAATCCGTTTGGGTTGAGATTTCAGAACTCTCCTGTTGCTTCGGTTTGTTACGAACTGGCTTCGGCGCCGGGACTTCTGGAACGGACAGCGCTTCGCCAACTTCCAACTCCAGCTGTGAGCCGCCATCTATGTCGTCGTCATCGTCGTGCTTTTCCGTTTCTGTCTTTTGACTTGTCTCTCGCTCCGCTTGAATGGCAGCTAGCGCAATTTGATCATTGATCTCGCTGATGGCCTCTAAACCGAGTCGTTGGCGAAAGTGTGTGAGGGACGAATGATGGAAAGGCTCTTGGTCCACAAAGGCTGTGTAGCCCAAGAAGAACTGCAGGTAGGGGTTCTCCTGAATCTGCAAGGTGGTTTCGCGATCACTTAGCCCCAATCGTTCTTTAATGATGAGAGCACCGAGCGCCACACGAACCGGGTAAGCACGTTGTCCCTCAACGGGTGAATGAAACGACTGAACGTATTTTTCTTCTACCTGATCCCAGGGAATGATCGCGGCCAACTGCACCCAACGGTTGTTGGGGTTTAGCTTTCCTCCAAAGGGCAGGTAAAATTGTTTGAGCAGATCATCCATATCCCGATTGGTCGCAAACATGTTTCGTCACTCCATCTGCAAGGTTTTTGAGCGTTTTGCCACGTTTTCCTTGCAGATATATTCGACGGAAATGCCCGGTAACCCTTGTGAAATATGGATTTATTCGCATTCAGCAAGCCCTA
>NZ_WUWM01000009.1 GCF_009846885.1 Paenibacillus puerhi | reverse complement strand
AACATGTTTCGTCACTCCATCTGCAAGGTTTTTGAGCGTTTTGCCACGTTTTCCTTGCAGATATATTCGACGGAAATGCCCGGTAACCCTTGTGAAATATGGATTTATTCGCATTCAGCAAGCCCTAACTAGTGAATTGGATACGATCATTATAACTGATTCCTGTATAGCTCACCGCGCAAAAATCTAGGGAAGGCCCGCAAAAAGTGCGGCAGCAGGCATTGAGGGCCTCTATATGCCCGAACATCAAGAAAATCGCCCCCAACCTAGCCCATAGAGCTGGATAAGAGGCGATCTTCTGTCCACAATCTGACCGGATTCTCATTGGATCCGGTATCTTCCCGAGGCGGGTCTTGCGTGACGTTCCAGAGGCAACCGCACCTCGATGGCTGTCCCTACCCCTTCCATGCTCTCGGCGCGAATCACGCCATTATGCGCTTCAACAATCCATTTGGCGATCGAAAGTCCAAGTCCGGACCCGCCGTCCGAGCGGCCCCGAACCTTGTCAGCCCGGTAAAAACGGTCGAATATATAAGGCAGGTCCTCGCTGCTAATCCCTATTCCCGTATCTTCGATCCGTAGAACCGCCAGGCTGCCGTCTGTCCCCGCCTGTAGGGAAATCGAGCCTTCCCGGGTATATTTCCATGCATTGTCCAGCAAGATGACCAGCAGCTGATGCAAATAATCCGGGTCCCCGATAAGTATCGCGGAATCATGCACTTGGGCTTCCAGCCGGATCTGCCGCATCTCGCACAGTTCCTCAAATCCCTTCGCCGCTTTGACGACAAGCTCGCGCAGCTCGATACTGGACTCATTCAGCTTTAGCTCATGGGTCTGGGAACGGGCCAGCATGAGCAGATCACCGACCAGCTTGCTCATCCGGCGCGTCTCGTCGATCATGACGGCAATTTTCTCGCTTTCCTGCTCGATGGTCCGATCCGGGTGACGGAACAAGCGTTCGAGATGAATTTGCAAGACGGATAACGGGGTGCGCAGCTCGTGTGAAGCGTCGGACACGAACTGCTGCTGCTGCTCCCACGCTTTCCGAATCGGCACCAGCGCTCGGTTGGCCAGGAACAGGCCGGCGAGCACAGCGATCAGCAGACTAGCCAGGCTCCCGGCTGCGATAACCACGAGCAGATCATTCAGTACGTTCCGCTCCGGCTCCAGATTATAGGCAATCTGCAAGCGACCGCCGGGTAAATCTCTGGTTAGCAGCCGGTAATACGTGCTGTCTGCATTCACGTCCACGATCTTTCCTTCCACTCCCGCATCCCTCAACAGCGGCGGCAGCTTCTCGTCCATATTTTCCCGCGGCACCTGCAGCAGCAGCTTTCCTTCCGTATCCCAATGGAGGAAAATCATCAAGCGAACGGGACGAAAAAGAAAATCCCGCCGGGGCTGCCGGGTTACCGCCCCTTCGAAAGCTCTCATTTCATTTTCGAGCACCCGGTCCGTTTGGGAGTACAGCCGCTTCTCCGTCGTGAAATACAGCGTCGCTCCAAGCGCATTGAGCAGCACGAAAAAAACGAATGAAAACAATAACGCCAACCGGTACCTCGTCCGATTAAACATGAACGCTTTCCGCCTTCAGCATATATCCGACGCTGCGAATCGTGCGAATATAGTGATCGCAGCCGCAGCTGTGCAGTTTTTTGCGCAAATAATGCACATATAGATCGACAGCCGTTTCATTCGCTTCCGAATCCATGCCCCATACCCGCGCAAACACTTGATCTCGCTTCACGATTTGTTCCTTATGCCGGATAAGGAAAGCCAGCAGCTCGTATTCCTTGGTCGTAAGCTTGATCCGGCTGCCCCGATAGATCGCCTCGCAGTCCTGCTCGGCCAAGGTCAAGCCCCCGTAGCCGAGTACGGCCTCCGTCTCGGTTCCCTTCCTTCTATGCAGCGCCCTTAGCCTCGCGAGCAGCTCATCGATCGCAAAGGGCTTGACGAGGTAATCGTCCGCGCCCGCATCAAGACCCCGCACCCTGGATTCCACCGAATCCTTGGCCGTCAGAAACAGGCACGGCGTATGGATGCCTCTTTTCCGCAGGGACTGGATAAGCGAGATCCCGTCCATGGCAGGAAGCATAATGTCCAGCACCAGTAAATCATAGCAGTCCTGACTGGCCAGCAGAAAGCCCTCGTGGCCGTTATCCGCGCGGTCCACCCTATAATGTTCGTCCTCCAAAACGGAGGCGATCGCATCCAGCAAACGTTCATCGTCCTCCACAACAAGCACACGCAAGCTACAAGCACTCCTGTCTGTACAAAATCCGTCGTCCTACAGACAAGTTAATCACCTTTTATTCCACGACGCAAGAGTGTTCCGTGAGAAGTTCTGGAAGAGCGAATCACGCTCGTTTTCCCCCGTTCCATATGTTACAATTAACAATCGAATACGTAAGCTGCCAGGAGGATAGCCCCAACATGTTGATTATCGGTATCGCAGGAGGCACCGGGTCCGGCAAGACGACAGTGGCCAAATCGGTCATCGACCGTCTGGGCAAGAACAAGGTGACTTTCATCTCCCAGGACAATTATTACAAAGACCATCCCGAGCTTTCCTTCAGCGAGCGGGAAGCTATCAATTACGATCATCCGCTCGCTTTCGACAATGAGCTGTTGTTCGCCCACCTACAGCAGTTGAAGCAGCGGCAGGTCATTCAGGCCCCTGTCTACGACTTCTCCAGCCATGCCCGTTCCAAGACGGAGACACTGGAGCTGAAGCCGAATAAGATCGTCATGATCGAAGGGCTGCATGTCTTGTCGGACGAGCAGCTGCGGAGCATTCTGGATATCAAGGTTTTCGTCGATACGGACCCGGATGTCCGCATCCTGCGACGTGTGCTCCGGGATATCCACGAGCGGGGCCGGTCGATCCAATCTATCCACGACCAATACCTCGGTACCGTCAAGCCGATGCATGAAGCTTTTATCGAGCCATCCAAAAAATATGCCGACATCATTATACCCGAGGGCGGGCAGAACGAAGTCGGCATCCAATTACTTTCGATCTTAACCGAAAAGTACTTAACGACATGAATCATTCATGTCGTTTATTTTTTTCAGCCGTCTTGGGGAGGGGGATCAAGCTTCAGAGGGCGCATGTCCAGACGAATGGCCGAGGCTCATGCTGCTTTTCCGCCAGCCCCCCCATATATAATAAGCGACGGACAATACGAGCCCGCATAAAAATCCGATGGGAAAGCTCCACCACACGGCTTCCAGCCCGTAAGCTTGGCCCAGATAATAAGCAAGCGGGATGCGGAAGCACCAAAGCGCAAGGAAGGTAGTCAGCAGCGGAACCATAACCGATCCGGTCGAACGGATCACTCCCGATACGACGAAGGTGATCCCGAATACGATATAAGCCCAAAGCGTAATATGATTGATTTTCATTCCGATCGCGATGGCCGCCTCATCCTGAAGGAAGATGTGAAGAATTCTCTCGTTCCAGGCATAAATAAGGATGACGAGAATCCCTGTCATGACCAAATTAAAGATCGTCCCGATCCAAGTCGTCCGATGGACGCGGTCCCACTTGCCGGCGCCGACATTTTGAGCGGCCACGGCGGATACCGCTCCTCCTATCGCCATCGCGGGCATCTGCACATAGCTGGATATTTGCATCGCGGCGCCGAAAGCCGCCGTAGCGGCTGAGCCGAAACCATTCACAAGTGCGACGATCGCGATGGCGCTAGTCGATACGATAAGCATCTGCAACCCCATCGGTATGCCCTTGCGAACCAGCAGCTTGATGATCTGGGGATCGAACCGGACGTAGCGGCTGTCAGCTCGGGTCAGTCGGAGCGGATGCTTTTTCTTATATAAATAAACGATGAAAGCGGCCAGACTGAAGCCCTGCGCGATGACCGCAGCGAGCGCCGACCCCGCTGTCTCCATACGCGGAATGGGGCCGAAACCGAAAATCAGCAGCGGGTTCAACGCAATATCGAGGACGGCCGACATCAACAGAAAGTAGAACGGCGTCTTCGCATCGCCCGCTCCGCGGAGAATAGTCATGATATAGTTAAAGAAAAACATGAAGGGAATGCCGAGAAACGTAATGCGGATATAATCGAGCGCGTAGCCCATGGAGTCGGGCGGGGTTTGGAGCCATCCCAAGATTTGCGTAGACAGCGACAGTCCCGCCGCTGCGATCACCACGGAGAGCAGAACGTAGAATAACGCGCTTGCCCCGACCACTCGCTTGGCTCCTTCTTCGTCCTTCGCTCCGATGCGCTGGCCGACCATGATAGTAGAAGCCATCCCAATCCCGAATACAAGGCTGAGCAGAAAAAACATGATGTTGTTGGCGTTGGAGGTGGCTGCGAATGCGCTTTCGCCCAAATACTTGCCTACCCAGATCGCATTGATCGTGCCGTTAAGCGATTGCATGACATTGCCGAATAAGATGGGCATCGCGAACACGAACAGTTTTTTCGCCAAAGGCCCTTCGGTCAGATTGATTCCATTTTGCAGCGGTGCAGCCATGCAGCTTCCCTCCACCCATACAAAAAGGCAGCGGAAGCTGCCTTTTTGAGTTGTTACACGTATTTACCTATAATTATACCTAGCGAAACTTCCAAAGTAAACTTGTCGCTAAACAAAGCTTCATTCCGTTCCCGCGGCTCCAGACTGGTCGGCGGCCTGAACCGGAAGCGGGGAGACCGGGGCAGCTGCTGCAGCCGGCTTGGATGCCGTTTTAGCAGTGAAGTTTTTAATAAGCTGCTCCACATCCAGTCCGCTTACGCTTTTCAGCATCTCGGGGGCCGTCGCCATCAGCTCGGTTACGTAGTTGCTAACACGCGTAGCTCCCTGGCCATTGCCGGTATCGACAACTGTCAGCTTGTCGATCGACTTGATCGGATCGGCGATCTTACCGGCCAGCTCCGGAAGCATCTTGACGATGATGTCCAGAATCGCCGCTTCGCCGAACTTCTCGAACGCTTCGGCCAGTTTTTCTTTGGCCTCTGCCTCAGCCAGACCCTTCAGCCGGATAACCTCGGCATCCGCCGTACCTTTAGCCCGCTCGGCGTCCGCGATCGCCAGACCTTCCAGACGTTTCTGCTCGGCCATCGCCTTGGCTTCGGCTTCGATCCGGAACTGCATCGCTTCCGCTTGCGTAATCTGTCTCGCTTTGTCCGCTTCCGCCGCCTGAACGACCGAGTAGCGGTCAGCATCCGCTTTCTTCTTCACTTCAGCGTCATACTGCTTCTCGCGGCGGAGGATTTCCTTCGCTTCCAGATCGATCTCGCGCTCCTTGCGGACGATCTCCACCCGCATCTGCTCCTCGACAACGCTCTGCTTCGCGCGGGCTTCTTGAATATGATAGGCCTGATCCGCTTCCGCGCGGGCCATATCCTGATCCCGCTTAAAGGAAGCAACCTTCAGCTCCTTCTCTTTGCTCGCTTCCGCAATATTCGTATCGCGCACAAGCTCGGCCTTCTGACCCTCTTCCTCGGCCTGGGCCTTCTTGATCCGCGAGTCCCGCACCGCTTCCGCCTCGGCAATCTCCGCATCGCGCTTGACCGCTGCGATCCGTGGCTTCCCTAACGCGTCGAGATACCCGTGCTTATCGCGTAGATCCTTGATCGTGAAGGAAACGATCTGCAGCCCCATCTTCTTCAGATCCTTAGCTGCGACGCCCTGCACCTCCTGAGCGAATTTATCCCGGTTCCGATACACTTCCTCTACCGTCATCGAGCCGAGAATGGCCCGCAGATGCCCTTCGAGCACCTCCTGCGCTTCGCCCTTCAGAGCCTCGGTAGGCTTGCCCATGAACTGCTCGGCGGCCGTTGCCACATCCTCCACCGCTCCGCCGATCTTAATAATGGCTACGCCGTCCGCCATAACAGGCACGCCCTGCTCCGTATAAACCTCAGGGGTGGATACGTCCAGTTTATGAGAGAGCAAGGAAAGAAACTCCGCCTGCTGAAAGACCGGGAGGATAAAGGAGCCTCCGCCACGGACGATTTTAATGCGCCGTCCCGTTTCATCCTCCAAGACATTGCGGTTGCCCAGGAATGAACCGGTAACAATCATCGCTTCATCCGGACTGACTGTCTTGTACCGGGCCCAGAACGCCAGACCAAGCACTACGATAACCCCTACGATAATCCCTGGAATCACCAATACGTCGCTGCCTATCATTCATCACCACTCCTAACCGTAGATTGAGTTTCCAGCGGCGAGACCCGTACCGCCCCGTCTCGGACTTCAACGGTCACTACTCGCGTTCCTGTCGGAATGCTTTCCCCATCGAAGCTTTCGGCGATCTGATTCGTCAGACTGCCTCCGATCCGATACAATACCTCGCCGCAGCCGGCCGCCGGCACCGGAATCGAAACCTCGCCGATGCGTCCAACCAGATCCTTCATGGAGAATGCCACCGAATTATCCGTATTCTCCATCGGTTTCACATAGAGCAGGTAAATCAGGACGGAGCTGCCCGCGGCCGCAAGGAACGCCAATCCGATGATGACCAGTGTGCCGAAGGCGCTGTATCGCGTAAGTAGCCACCCCGCGCCTCCCATAATCGTGATCCCGCTGAAGAGCACCATCGGCTGAAAGAAATGAAGCAGGTCCCCGCTCAGCCAATCGAACATCCCGTCAAGCGCGTTGCTAAGCAGATCGCCGAACAGCACGGTTACCAGAGCGAACAGCACACCGGTTATCAGCATGCCTGCGTAAATCTCCAGCATCTCCATCCCTCCCGCTTCTTTATTGAAGTATTCAATAGTTTATACGTTAAAATCTCCATATAGTTGCACATTTCCTCCCATTTGACAAAATTCGGCCGATTTTCCGCTAAAAAAAAGACCGCAGACGCTCTTGCTCGTCTTAACGGTCGATAGGATGCCGATTCAAAGAAATCATCTGGTACACATAACGTTTGTCGCCCGCCAGCTTGGACTCCTCACTCCTCATCTGGGAAGAGCCGTCTCCATCCAGAAATACACCGTCCACCAGCCTTCCCCGCGCGACGGTCTCCATGATCGCGCGGCGGAATTGGCCCGCGGTATGAGGCTTATCGGAAACGACCAGCCATAGTTGTCCGTCAAGGTCATAGACCGCCGCAGAGCGCAATCTCCTCTCGTCGATCAAAGGCATGTCCTCCGCCATAGCCTGCGAGTGCCAGCTCTCTCCAAGCTGCAGCGACATACTGACCCCGCCTTGAGCCCAATACTGCCTGCGGTCGGTTACCTGGAGCTGGTTAGCCGCTTCTACGATCTGAACGGAGAACCGACGGCTCAGCTTGTCCCATACGAGCGTCCCCTTCGGCTTATCGATATTACTCCAGCCTGAGCCATATGCATGGGGCTCTCCCTTCAAGGGCAGATCGTCCATGACCGCGATGCTGAGCAGATCTCCATTCCAGAAAAATCCTCCGTTAATCCCATACTCCTCCGTATCCGTTACATTGCTGCGGATAGCGAGCAGCTTGACATCGTCCGGGTGAGCCCGCATGGTGTGCAGGAGCGTTCCGTCCGAAGCCCGGTAAGCCTCGTATTGGTAGGGAGTCTGAACAGACGGTCTGGTCTTTGCCGTTGTGGCATGACCTAGGACTCCCCATTGCACTCCCAGCCATGTGCCTAGAACGAAGCCTGACAGCAGCAGCCAGCCCAGGCCTGGACTCACACCCGCCCAAGAACGTTTTCGATGAATGGAATGCCTGCTGCGCTGTCTCCTCATCCCTCTTGTCCTCCTCCGAATCCTCTGCCGACAGTACTGCCCTGTCTAGCATCTATTCTATGAACCTCGCTTGCTCATTATGCTTGGAAGTTAAGTGGGACCCCGGATAGACTCAGGCACCCAAGGGACCTCCTTATCCTTCGATTGCCGCTTCGTCTCCAAGGCGAATGAAAAAGAAAAAATGCCTCCATACTACAGTGGTAGAGGATAACGCATCCGTGCAGCAGAAGGAGCACATTCTATGAATCTTACATCCGGTCAACTCTATTGGCCTGCTATTCAATCGGATCAGGGTATGCCTTATCCCAAGCTCGAGGAAGACATAGCTTGCGATGTTCTCGTAGTCGGAGGCGGTATCGCGGGCACATCATGCGCCTATGCCCTTCACAAAGCGGGCGTCGACACCGTATTGGTCGACAAACGGAGGATCGGTTGCGGCAGCACCTCAGCCAATACAGGCTTACTGCAGTACAGCAACGATATTATGCTGACCTCCTGTATCGAAAACTTCGGCGAGCAGGCGGGCGTTAGATTTTATCGACTGGGTCTTGAGGCGCTGGATCACTTGGAGAGGGAATCCTCGGAGCTCGATGTATTTCCTGATTTTTACCGCCGGGACAGTCTTTGCTTCGCCTCGAAAACTCAGGATGTGCCCCTGCTTAAGAAGGAATTCGATGCACTTGCTGCTCATGGCTTTCCCGCCCGATATTTGGACTCCTGCGATCTGAACGATCTGTTTGCCTTCGAGAAGCCGGCCGCGATCCTGACGCAAGGCGATGCCGAGGTCAATCCCTTCGGATATGCCCGTTCCCTCGCCCTTACGGGCCATCGGCGGGGCATGCGTATTTTCGAGCGGACCGAGGTAAGGCGGCTAGCATCCGATCGAAGCAGCGTCACATTTGTGACCGCAGAGGGGAAGAAAATCAAAGCGAGGAAAGCCGTCTTGACCATGGGATATGAGACGCAGGAGATCCAATGTAATTCGAGTGCATCGCTCAGCAGTACATATGCGATTGCGACCGAACCCGTCGTAGCGGGAACTATCAGCGGCTGGCCTGACCGCTGCCTGATCTGGGAAACCGCAAGGCCTTACCTGTATATGCGAAGGACAGCCGATGAACGTGTTATCGTTGGCGGTTTGGATATCGACCTAGCGGAGCCGGAAGAACGAGACCGAAGGCTGGAGGGCAAGAGCAAGCGGCTGCTGGCCGATACGATCAAGCTGTTTCCTTCTCTTGAAGGTATTCGGATTGACTACGCCTGGTCAGGCACTTTCTGCAGCACCGACGACGGGCTGCCCTTGATCGGCGAGCAGGATGGATTTCCGAACTGCTATTTCGCGCTCATCTATGGCGGAAACGGGATGATCTACAGTGCGATGGCCTCCAAAATCATAGTCGGGCTTATCACGTCTGGAAGGCATGCCGATGCCGCCTTGTTTGGCTTTGATCGTCCGACTCTGCGGAAGCGGGCCTTCCTTCACAGTTGAACCCGCCTTGGCGCGCATCTCATACTGGAATCTCTCCATCTGTTCGGTTACTATAGAAAGGATAGCTGATATCATTTCATTCAATAAGAAGCCGCATCAGTGAGGTGAGCGTAGGTTTGGAAGAAGTTGTTATCGTCGGAGCCGGTCCTTGCGGATTGTCCGCCGCAGTGGAGCTGCAGCGAATCGGGCTTGAACCGCTCCTGATCGAAAAGGAAAATGTCGTTCATTCTATTTATTTGTACCCTACTTATATGCAGTTTTTCAGCACGCCAGAGCTGCTTGAGATCGGAGACTACCCTTTTTCCACCCCTAATGAAAAGCCGTTCCGCCTGGAGGCTTTGCAGTACTATCGAACGATTGCAGCTCGCCGCGAGCTGCGTGTGCGCGCATATCACCGCGTCACGGAGATCAAGCGCGGAACGGACGGGGCTAGCTACGAGCTCAACGTCGTCGATCGAAGCGGGAGCGTAACAACTGTAGCGGCGCGTTCTGTTATCGTCGCCACGGGTTATTTTGACCACCCCAACCTGCTCGGCATCCCGGGAGAAGAGCTTTCCAAGGTAAGCCACTACTTCCGCGAGGCACATCCTTATACGGGAACAAGGGTGACCGTCATCGGAGGCAGCAATTCCGCCGTAGACGCAGCGCTGGAGCTGCAGCGGGCAGGAGCGGAAGTGACGGTTGTATATCGAGGAGAGACCTATTCGCCGGTCATTAAACCGTGGGTCCGGCCTATTTTTGAAAGCATGGCCAATAAGGGCCGCATTCAGATGAGGTTCCGCTCTCAAGTCGTGGAGATCGGGCCTTCGACCGTAACCATCTCCTCGGAAGGGAAGCAGGAAGTGATCGGCAATGATTTTGTGCTGGCGCTAACCGGATTCCGCCCGGATCGCAGCTTGTTAAGATCGCTTGGCGCAGCCTTCCAGGAAAATGATGAAGTGCCGATTTATAACCCGGAGACGATGGAAACCACCGTTCCCGGCATCTATATCGCGGGCGTTGCTGCATCGGGCCGCAATGCCAATGAAGTGTTCATCGAGACGGGCCGTCTCCACGGGCGCTGGATCGCCCAGCACCTGGCCTCGAAGAAGGGTCTGCTTGTAAAATAATCGACACAAGGCCGGATATCCGTCTTCAGACAGACGGCATTTCCGGCCTTAATGTTTAGAAAATCATATCTTTCTCACGCTGAGTGAGTCTTCTCCCGGCGATATCGACTACCAGCTTGCCGCCTGCAAGCCCCCAGATCCGTGAACCATATTTCTCCGCCAGCTCAACCTGGTGGAGGCTGCAGAACACAAGCAGCTTTTCTTTCTTGCAGATGGCCTGGAAATCCTGCAGGATCACGCTGGCGGCTTCCGGGTCAAGTCCGGATACAGGCTCATCCGCATAGATGACCCTTGCTCCCTTAATAAGTGCCCGGCATAACGCGACGCGCTGCTTCTCCCCCCCGCTCAGCTTCTCTATCGGCTCATGGGCCTTATCCAGCAGCCCCACCCTATCGAGATAATCCATAGCTTCCATGTGATCGTCGGGTGAGACAGTGTTGGTAAGGAAGCGCCACCAAGATTTTTTGAACAGCAGAGCGCCAAGAACATTTTTCAAGGCGGATTTCTTCGGGTTGAACTGCGGCTTCTCCTCGAGATACGCCCATTGCTTGCCAAGCCTCAGCTTGTCCCAAATTCCGATGCCCGTAATGTCGCGGCCATCGTAAATAAACTGCCCGTCATCCCACTTTTCCTTGAGCATTAAACAGCGGAACAGCGTGGTTTTACCACTGCCGCTGGCACCGATCAACGCCACCAGCTCCCCCTCGTCGGCCTGAAAGCTGAGACGCTGCAGCACCTGGTGGTCAGGCGGATATGTCTTCGATAGATTGCGTACGATGATCATTGCGGACGATTGCTCCTTTATACGGCGCGGCGTATACCCGCTCTCCCGGTTAACCGATCGCGGGAACAGCCTTTTCCCTAACTATAGCATGTTTTTCCTGCGGAATACCACCCTATGTAAGGACACTCCCTCTTAGCCCGCTTCTTCCCCATGCTCCTAGCTCCTGTATACGCTTCTGAACCGAACAATTTCCCATACCAAGAACCGAATACAAAGCGAACTGCACCTCCAGCGGTTAGATCAAGTCTAACAATGGGGTGCAGTCAAATGTCGGGCGGCACTTAAATTTGCCAAGTACTATGGCAACTCATCCTCACTGGGGATTGTTCTCTTTCGTCACGCCGTTCAAGCTGGGAGGCCGCTTGGCCGCTTTCTCCGCATGTAAGGCGGATTCTTCTTGCACATATTTGTTTTCCTTATAATTCGGGCTCTTTCCTGGTCTCTCATCCATTCTGCTCATGTGGTGTCTCACCTCCGCTTCAGCTGTAATATGCCGCACGCACCAAACAGCTATTCGAAACTTGTTTCATTATGTCAGAAAAATATTATTGGGCATTCGACAACGATTTACAAACTTTACAAGTAATCCATATTATAATGATGCGAGATACGGACAACTTATTTGGTGGGAGTTGGGTAAGGTAAGATGGAAGAAGTGGAATTGAAACGTCGCTTGGAGATAATGCAAATCCAGTTGTACATGCTGGTAGAACAACGCGGCAGCTTTGTCGATCCCCAAGTGGTTGAACTCAGTCAGCAAATCGATCGCCTTGTCCTGACCATCCAAAGAATCAAGATGAAGCAGCGCGTCGAGTAGAACAGAGGCCGCCCGAGCAGATGCGCCTCTTTTTTGCATCCGGGCTTGATAAAGTTGACATGATGTGTTATATTAAAATCAAGTAAAATCAAGGGTTTGTACCTGACACGATGCCTTATCCTCCCACATAGCCGCACTTTCTGATGCACCACTCACCACTAAGCAAAGAGGAGCGATGCACCATGACTTATGAAGCGCAGCAATCCCCGCAGGAGAAGAAGATTTCCGTTGAGCTTACCTGGAATGAAGCACTAGCCTTGACAGGCGTCCGTTTTCCGCAAAATCACCAATTAGAAGCCGACGCTATGCACAAGATCAAGAAGCAGCTCGAAGAGCAATTAATTGACCGCCGTAAAAATATTCAATAGATGGATTATACCCACCCGCCGGACTCCCTGTCCTGCGGGTTTTCATTTTGTCCTCATCCCCCTTTCGTTGCTCTTCCCATCATCAACGTCTATAATAATATTGCTCACTTGAAGGAGACGAACGTTCAGGAGGCCAAGCCCCTATGCATACAACCATTACTTCTTGCATCGACAAATACGCAGATGAATTTACCGAGCTCTCTGCCTTCATCGCCCAGCACCCCGAATTGGGTCACGAGGAATGGGAAGCATCGGGAAGATTGAAGGAAGCGCTGACTCGGCATGGGTTTCATGTGACCTCTCCCGTGGTAGGATTGCCTACGGCCTTCCTAGCTGTCTATAAGGCCGCCAAGCCTGGCCCAACCGTAGCGTTCCTCTGTGAATACGATGCCTTGCCCGAGCTCGGCCATGCCTGCGGGCATCATCTGATCGCCGCTATGGGACTCGCTGCAGCCGTAGGCTACCAAAGTGTCGTCGAAGAGATAGGCGGCACGATCCGCGTCTACGGAACCCCTGCGGAGGAGACCAAGGGAGCCAAGGTCACGATGGCAGCCGAAGGTTTGTTTGACGATGTCGACATCGCCCTGATGGCTCACCCCTATTATGCCTATGAGCGTTCCGGACAATCGTTGGCTATGGATGCCTTGCAGATTGAGTTTACCGGTAAGGCGGCTCATGCCGCTGCAAGTCCCTATGAGGGCATCAACGCCCTGGACGCCCTCCTGCTGATGTTTCAGTCGATTGGGCTGCTCCGGCAGCAGCTCCGTTCCGACGCGCGCATCCACGGAATCATCAAGGAAGGCGGCCAGGCGCCCAATATTATTCCTGACTATACGGTCGCTCAATTTTACGTGCGATCGGCCGACCGGCCATATACCGACGAGCTCGCCCGCAAAGTCATCCGCTGCGCAGAAGGGGCCGCCCTGCAGACTGGCTGCGAGATGGGCTGGTCCAACTACGAATATTCCTACGATGAGCTGATCACGAATGAAGCGCTCTCGGACACCTTCACTCGTCAGCTTTATCGGCTGGGCGTACGGGAAGAAGAAATCCAGGTCGGCAAAGATCATGGCTCCCTCGATCTCGGCAACGTATCTCGGCATTGCCCTGCCATCCACCCCTATGTCAAGGTCATCGACGAGAAGCATTTGCTGCATACGGCCGAATTCCGCGACAAGGCCCAGCAGCCCCGGGCGTATACCGGTATGCTGCTCGGAGCAAAGGCATTGGCTATGACGGCCTGTGAGGTTGCAACCTCTCCCGAGCTGCTCGCGCTAATAAAAGAACAGTTTCAAAAGAGCGTCGGCGGGGAATCCTAATGAGGCGAAAGGAGCGGATGATGTATGTCTAACACCGATCAAAAAGTAATGACGTTCTTGATGTTCACAGGCCAGGCCGAAGAAGCCATGAAGATGTACATCTCATTGTTCGACCAGTCCGAAATCATCAGTATTTCCCGCTACGGTCCGAATGAAGCAGGCGCGGAAGGGACTGTTGTCCAAGCCGTCTTCTCCCTGAAGGGTCAACGATTCATGTGCATCGACAGCAGCGTCACTCATCAATTTACGTTTACGCCGTCCATGTCCTTGTATGTGACCTGCGACTCGGATGAAGAAATCACCCGGATTTATGAGCAATTATCTCAAGGGGGTACGGTCCTCATGCCTTTGGGTTCGTATCCGTTCAGTCCCAAGTATGTCTGGCTAGCCGATAAATTCGGGGTTTCCTGGCAATTGAGCTATTACGGCGGCTAGAATTCCACGGTGTCATATGCAAGCTTATCCAATCAGCCTATGTGAAGCACGGCTTTGACGGAAAAATTCCGTTCTATCAGATTACGGCCAAATCCCTCCGCTGCTCACCAGATTCATCATATCGATCGTTGCGGTATTCGAAGAAGAAAATCCTACTGCGACGCAAACCACTTGTGGCGCTGGCTGCGGCAGCAACGCCGCTAGTGTATCGCCGCCTACTGAATCGATGATCAGACCGTACGGCCGGATTTGGCGGGCTGATGAAATTGCGGAATATCCAATGATCACTTCGTCGGATCCGGCCTCCGTGAGCTGTTCGGGGATTTCGGCAAGCATCGATACGGGGGCGGCAACTTGCTCGCACCAGGCCCCCATAGGGAGCAAACCAACAACCCTTGCTCCTTTTTGCGGGCCTGCGCCGCTCTTGGCCGGCTCGCGCCTATCTTTTAATCTTCTTTAAATATATTATCTCCGGCTTCCCATGAATCCTTTGAGTAATCCGCAAAAATGCAGTATTCCCTCGACAAGGAAATACTGCATTTCATTGCTACGATTTCTTACATTGGCGGTTTCCTCTTGGAACTAAAAGCACCAAATGCGATGGCAAAAATAATCCCTATTCCGATGCCGGCTCCGATATTATCGATGGCAGCCCCTATACCAACGCCTAAGGATATGCCAATCGGAATTGCCAAAGGCGTAGACCACTTTTTATTCCCCATACTTAAGCCCTCTCTTTCTGAATTGTTTGCTTCTCAGGACTTCGCGTTCAACATAAGCTCTCAATGAGTCGAGCGATTTGCGAACAGGCGCTTCTTTATATATTTCCCCCTCTTTTTCAAAAGGAAAACTAATGAAATATGATTAATCGCATGGCACCAACGTTCCAATAATTGTAACCTTAGATGTTTCTTTAATATTAATACGGAACATTATAAAGCGCAATTAACTTAATTAATAGATAGAATTAAAAAAACACTTAACTATCCGCGAAATAATTTACTTTAACCCAAAACAAAATGTTTCACGAAAGGATGAACCTTTTGAAAAAAACGTTAATTGGTATTACTTCGGGAGTTCTCTTCTCTGTCGCCACTGGAGCTATTGCTGCAAGCCCGGCAGTTCAAGCAGTATTGTTTCCAAGTACCATCAACATTCACAAAGGAAATTCAACAGTCACTCTTGGCAGCAATTATGAAGTATTGAATTACAACAATAGCGTCTATATCCCATTACGAGCTTTTTCAGAAAATATGGGATCGACAGTAAAGTACACGGATCCAACCCAAGGAACTTTACCACAAATAGACGTGTACATACCTTCACAACCCTGGAAACTTACTTATTTGGGAGCAGGCAATCAATCTGGTTCTCCCCTCTTTGTAAGGTTATTTAAAGCACAGTTACCACAATCGGATTCCGCAGTTGGTTTTTACGCTAACATTTACAATACCGGACAAGAGGAAGTGGGACTTAAGCCATTTAAAATTCAAATTGAAATTACTAATAATGAAAATAATCTTGTATGGAATACAGAAGTCCATTCGCCAGTACCAGATTCAGTAACCCCGGTTGACCTAATACCAGGAGCTAATACGCGTCTGTATTGGGGGCTAGAATCGCCTCTATTGATATGGGATAAGAAAGACATGAATGGGGTGCCTGTCCCAGCAGGGCAATATAAAGTTCAAATAAAACCGCTTATTATTGAATATAATGATAATAAAACTCAAAAAATCGAACCGGACATGCATACCTTGTATATGATAGATCTATCATAATTCAGTAGTCTAATAACAACTATACTAGATTAATGCAGAAAAATGCTGCCCCCTCGAAATACGACTAAGGAAAAACAAACCGAAACATCTCCTTTTAACATGGAAGCAACATCCTATCCTCTACGAAAATAGCGGCCGTAAATGCAAAAAAATAAAGGAGTTAAGCAGATGCATTCCGCTTAACTCCTTATATTGCTTTTAAACAGTTCCATAGCTTGCAGCATGCTTAGCTTGCCGATTACCGGACTTTACGCAGAAACTCCTGCGTTCTTGGATGCTGGGGATTGGCAAAGACACGAGCGGGGTCCCCCTGCTCCACAATCTGTCCGCCATCCATAAAAATAAGCCGGGTCCCAACATCGCGAGCGAAGCCCATCTCATGGGTTACTACGACCATCGTCATCCCATCCGCTGCGAGCTCCTTCATCACATCGAGCACCTCGCCGACCATCTCAGGGTCCAGCGCCGACGTAGGCTCGTCAAAGAGCATGACCGCTGGAGACATCGCCAGCGCTCGGGCAATCGCGATACGCTGCTTCTGCCCGCCTGACAAGCTGGAGGGGTAAGCGCCAGCCTTCTCAGACAAACCGATCCGCTGAAGCAGGCGCTCCGCCGTTTCCACGGCTTCGCTTCTGGACTTGAGCTGCAGCTTAAGCGGCGCAAGCGTGATATTCTCCAGTACGGTCAGATGAGGGAATAAATTAAACTGCTGGAACACCATTCCCATCCTGCGCCGGAGGGCATTGAGATCATGCTTCGCATTCATGAGCGAGACGCCATCGAATACGATATCACCGCCGCTGGGCAGCTCCAGCAGATTCAGGCAGCGCAGAAACGTGCTTTTGCCGGACCCGCTCGGACCAATGACAACGACAACCTCACCCTTGGCTATCTCGATATCGATCCCGTTCAGAACCGTATGCTTCCCAAACGTTTTACGAAGCCCAGTCACCTTAATCATACGTTCTCATCCTCCTTTCGGCCAATCCGAGCAGCTTGGACAACGTAAAGGTCATGATGAAATAAATGACCGCAACGACGGCCAGAGGGCCGAAGGTCTGGAAGGTGTTACCGCGAACGGTATCAAAGCTGTACATCAGCTCACTGATCCCGATAACGGATACCAGCGACGAATCCTTTACAACGATAATAAACTCGTTGCCGAGCGCTGGCAGTACATTTTTGAACGCCTGGGGAAGCACGATAAATCTCATCGCTTGCACTTGAGACAGCCCAAGTGAGCGCGCAGCCTCCATCTGCCCTTTGTCGATAGCCTGAATACCGGCACGGAATACTTCAGCGACATAGGCGGAGCTATTGATGGACAGCGCGATAACGGCGAAGGAAAAATCGGGAAATGATACGCCCATCAGCGAAAAGTCAGGCAATTTGAACCCCAGATTCGGAAGTCCATAATAGATCATATACAACTGAACCAAAAACGGGGTTCCCCGGATAAACTCGATATAGGAGGTTGCCAGAGCCTTCAACGGCCAGACCCGCGACATCCGCATCAGACAGAACATCAGACCGAATGCGACACCGAAGATGATGGTGAAAAATGCGAGCATCAGGGTGATCTTCGTTCCATTGATAAAGAACATATAGTATTGAGGTAAAAATGAAAAATCCACCGGTACGCCTCCCTTCTCACAGCTGAATTAGGGCTTTAACGGAACAAAAACCCGCCGAAGTCCGGCTTCGGTCAGGTTTTTTCACTTAGGAACAATCCCCTTGGCTCTTCGGCCACCTACTGCGTCTCCACCTGCTCATTGGCTTCCGTTACAAACTTATCGATTAATTTGTCCGCTATCAGCCTGTCCAGCGTCTTATTCATGGCTTCAATCAGTTCAGGATTATTCTTCTTTACTGCAATAGCGGAGCCTGCATCCTCGGTAGCCAACGTTATATCGGCCAAGACTAGGTCCTTGTTCTTGCTCAGATACGAAGCAGCGACCGGTTTCTCTACGATCAATGCCTCGATTTTCTTGTTCTTCAATTCCAGCATCAGGTCAGAAATTTTACTGATTGCCTTCACCTCCGACTGAGGGAGCTGCTCCTTGACGATCATTTCCTGAATCGCGCCTTTTTGAGCGCCGACCTTCTTGCCCTTGAGATCGTCGATCGTTTTGTATTTGTTTTTGTCATCCGCACGGACAGCTACCGATTGGACCGCGGTGTAATAGACTTTGGTGAAATCCACGCTTTTCGCCCGTTCTTCTGTCGGAGTCATACCGGAAATCACGAAATCTATCGCTCCGGCCTCGAGCGCGGCAAGCAATCCGTCGAATTTCATATCTTTCATCTCTAACGTTACGCCCAGATCCTTGGCGATTTCCTTAGCGATCTCAATATCGAACCCAACGATCGTGTCCTTCTTGTCCACTTCCTTGTGGAACTCATACGGCGGATAATCCGCGCTGGTGCCAACGATGATTTTTCCGTTTTTCTTAATGGCATCAAGCTTATTTTCCTGTACGGCTACTGGCGTCTGCGCAGGGTTCTCTCCTCCGGCAGAAGGAGCCGCGGGTTTGGTTCCGCAAGCGGACAGTACGAGAACAGAGCATAAAATCAATAAGCCTAGCGTTTTCTTTTTAAACATTGGTTAATTCCCCCTTCCGATTAACCTTAACATTATATTATACAGGCCGTTTTTTGACAACCGTATGATTAGATGAGTTTATGTATAAAATAATGGATTCTTCCTAAGTATATAGACGTATAAGCGTCAACCGGTTGACCGGAGACTCCTTTTGTACCCTGAACGGAATATGGTTTAATGCGAAAGGGGATTACATTATATGGAAACTAGTAAAACTAAGGATCTCATCGCGGCCGCCTCTGTCCCGCTGATCATGACCTTGGGCAATTCGATGCTTATCCCAATTTTACCCACCCTGCAAAAGGAGCTGAAGGTCAACTCCCTTCAGATCAGCCTGCTGATTACGGTCTATTCTATCGTAGCCATCGTTCTCATTCCCTTGGCCGGCTATTTGTCCGACCGATTCGGGCGCAAAAAAATAATGATCCCAAGTCTCATCATCGCCGGAATAGGCGGGCTGCTCAGCGGGACGGCTGGCTGGTTCGCAGGCGGCTTTACGTATCCGATGATCCTGATCGGTCGGTTTATCCAGGGGATCGGCGCAGCAGGTGCAGCTCCTATCGTCATGCCCTTGATCGGAGACATGTACTCGAATGAACGGGAGGTGAGCAAGTCGCTGGGCATTATCGAAACCTCCAACACTTTCGGCAAAGTGGTCAGTCCCATACTTGGCTCCCTGTTAGCTATTTGGACCTGGTATGCCGTCTTTCTGTCAATTCCGGTCTTTTGCCTGGTATCCGTTCTGCTCGTTATTTTCCTGATACAAGTTCCGAAGTCCGACAAGGAAAAAAAGCAGGAACGACAAGGATTCCGGCAGTTTCTCTCCTCGCTGGCCGCTATAGGCAGGCAAGAAGGACGGTGGCTGGCCGCGATCTTTACGATCGGAGCTGTTGCTATGCTTGTCTTGTTCGGGATTCTCTTCTATTTATCCAATGTGCTGGAGGAGCTATTCGGTATTGATGGCGTGCTGAAGGGCGTCTTGCTCGCTATCCCTTTGTCTGCGCTTTGCTTATCCTCTTTCTTAACCGGGAAATGGATTGGTGAAAACAAAAACCTCATGAAGTGGATTTCCGTTATCGGTCTGGCCTTGCTTGCTCTGGCCTTATTGGGAATCGCCATTATCGGAACAAATCCGCTTTGGCTGTTGTTCGTCGTTATCGGGATCGGCGGTGTTGGGATCGGAGCAGCCCTGCCTTGCATGGATGCCCTGATTACCGAAGGAATCCGCAAGGAACAGCGCGGGACGGTCACCTCCTTGTACAACAGCATGCGATTTATCGGGGTCGCTCTGGGTCCGCCCTTCGTCTCGATCGGGATGAGCCGCTTTCCGCAGCTGCTCTTCTATTCCTTAAGCGGCTTGACGGTAATTGCGCTTGTTTATGGGTTATTCGCCATCAAGCCCGAGTCCGCAGGCCGGAACTCCAAGGCTGAGCTTCCTCCAGGCGGCGAGCCTGCTTGATCCCTGTTCGAAAACAAAGAAAAACGGTATTTCCACAAGGAAATTACCGTTTTTCTTGCTGCTCGGCCTGGCCGGCAATAAAATCGGATAGCTGCTTGGTCAGTCCGCCCTTACCGAATTTCAAATAAGTTCCCCGCGTGCGCTCCGTTCCCTGCAGCGATTCCAGAAATTCCACGATCAGCCTGCGGCGATTGATGATATCCCGGATACCAAACTCATACAACCATTCGTCCACGGTATTGTAAATGCCGCGGTTCAGTCCATAATGCTCAAAGCAGTAAGTGACGAACTGGATATCGGGAAGCTGCACATCGGGGTGCTGCCATTGCTCGGCTTCCAAAAGCATCGGCTCCAGCTCCTTTCACTTACGGATTCGTCCGCTGCTGCTTAGGATCAGAGACGGCTCTTCTAACTGGAGCTTCCGCCGAGGAGGATTCGAATCTTTTGCGCTCCGTGCGTTCGATTTGCACAATTCTTCCATCATGTACGACGATTTGTACACTGCCGTATTCCAGCCCATTCACACTTTGAATAATTCGTTTTGTCCAAAGATCGTCAACATCGAGCGGCTTGGCCATTTCATTATCCCTCCCGGTACCCTCTACAATTTGTTAAATCGTCCAGTCATTCCAATCAAGCTTGCGCTTATCCTGGACCAACAGCCAATCCCGTGTTTTCGAAATAAGCTGCTCCTTGGCATGACCGCCCGAGTAAGTATGATCCGCTTGAAAGATGACTTCCTTATCGCACTGGCCCTGACTGCGCAGCCAGAACAGCTTCTGATACAAGAAGCAGTAATCCACCGGTATCACTTCGTCTGACGTTCCATGTACCAGCAGCACATCGCCGCCGAACTTCCGCAGCTGCTCAAAGGGCTGGTGCCGCGTTAAGCTTTCGAAAAATACCGGCTTGAGGGAATAGCCCAAATAATCGGTAGAGCCTGATTGCACAGCCTGCTCATAGGCATTCTTCCCGGTTATGCCGACAATATCATTGAAAGGGTAGGCTACGGAAGACCACATGACCAGCGTCTTCACCCTCTTGTCTCGGGCGGCGGTGAGCAAAGCGACGGCGCCGCCGAGGCTATGGCCGAGCAGCACGACCCGCTGGGGGTCTATGCAGTCGATGCCATGCACGTAGTCGATGACACTGCGTGTCTGATCGATCAGCTCGTCGAGGCCTCCTTCTCCGTACTCGCCTGTGCTCTCGCCGCATCCGCCATAGTCGAAGCGGAGCACCATATAGCCATGTCTCGCCAGTTCCCTCGCCGTGAGGACGAACAGACGGTCTACGCCGATCCGGCTGCCGATGAAGCCGTGGGCGATGATGACGACCGGGAGGCGGTCGCCGGACGTCTGTCCGTCCTTCCCCTCCCCGAGGTCCGGATAGTGAAGTGTGGCCGCGAGCTCGACGCTGCCGCTTTGTATCGTGATGTGATGTTCCATAGCGAATCCCTCTCTTGCCGATTAAATATGAACAGGTAATGGATCAACCTTTAGATCGTTCTCCAGGATGAGCTGTTCTTTTTCATTAAATAAATAGAGCCTGTGGATCAATACAGCCACTTCGTCGCCCACATGCAGCTCGGGAAGCTCCAGCGACCGGTAGGCAAACAGCCGGTCTCCTTCCACCTCCACCTCGATCTGCCAGTGAATTCCCCGGAAGTAGACATGCTTCACGATGCCGCGCTCGGCGGCGGAAGGAAAACTAATCTCGTCCCGGGTTCCCAGCTCGATAAATTCCGGTCGGATGATCGCCTTCGCTCCCGGAAGACGATTCGGATCAAAGCCCTTCAGATTGGAAATATCCTCGATCGGATTCGACTCTCCGATAAATCCGGCCACGAAAGGCGTTCTAGGATGCTTGTAAATATCGATCGGCGTCCCCTGCTGCTCAAGCCTGCCGTCGTGGATGATCATGATCTGATCCGCGACCTCGACGGCTTCCTCCTGATCATGAGTTACGAAGATCGTCGTAATTCCTACCCGGTCGATCATATCCTTGAGCCAGGTGCGAAGCTCCTTGCGGACCTTGGCGTCGATAGCCGCGAAGGGCTCGTCGAGCAGCAGCAGCTGCGGCTCGGGTGCAATCGCCCGGGCGAAGGCGACCCGCTGACGCTGTCCGCCTGACAGCTGATGGGGAAGGCGCTTTTCCATTCCCTTCAGGCCGGTCAGCTCGATAAGCTCCTGCACACGCTCCTTAATTTGCGCCTTGCTCCGTTTTTGGACGGTAAGGCCGAAGGCGATGTTATCGAAAACGCTCATATGCCGGAACAAGGCATAGTTTTGAAAGACGAAGCCGATGCCTCTGGCTTGAGGCGGCTCTTCATTTACCCGCTTGCCGTGGAAGAGGATGTCGCCGGAGTCCGGCTCTTCCAGCCCTGCGAGCATGCGCAGAATCGTCGTTTTCCCGCCGCCGCTAGGTCCTAGCAGCCCGATCAGCTTTCCCTTCTCGATCTCGAAACTGACATCTTTGGTCGCTTGGAAGCTGCCAAAGCTTTTCGTCAAGTGTTTGGCAACGATATGCATAGGCGTTATTCCCCTTCCCGGCTTTGCTCTCGGGCATGCTTCCATTCGACGGCCGATTTGACCAGCAGGGTCACGACGGCGAGCAGGACGAGCAGCGATGCGATCGCAAACGATCCGGCAAAATTATATTCGTTGTACAAAATTTGAATATGCAGCGGCATCGTATTCGTCTCGCCGCGGATGTGACCGGAGACGACCGATACGGCTCCGAACTCGCCCATCGCTCTCGCGTTGCAGAGAATGATGCCGTAGAGCAGGCCCCACTTGATGTTCGGAATCGTCACTTTCCAGAACACCCGCCAGCCCTTTGCTCCGAGCGTGACGGCCGCTTCCTCCTCCTGGGTTCCTTGTGCCTGCATTAAGGGAACAAGCTCTCGCGCCACGAACGGGAAGGTTACAAAGATCGTTGCGAGCACGATCCCGGGGAGGGCAAACAAGATTTTTATATCATGCTCCTGTAGGAAGGGTCCGAACCAGCCCCTCGCACCGAATAGCAGGACGAAGATCAGACCGGCAATAACCGGCGATACCGCAAATGGCAAATCGATCAAGGTCAGCAGCAGGTTTTTTCCTTTAAAGCGGAACTTCGTTATCGCCCAGGCCGCCGCGATCCCGAATACGAGATTCAAGGGAACGGCGATAACCGCTACCTGGAGGGTAAGCCATATCGCGGCCGCGGCGTCCGGCTCGGTCAATGCGGCGAGGTATACCTCCCAGCCTTTGCGGAAAGCTTCGGCGAATACGCTGATCAGCGGCAGGACAAGCAGCAGTCCCAGGAACAGCAGAGCGATTCCGATCAGGATGAATTTTACTAACGGCGCTTCCGTAATATGGCGGGGACGGCTGGAAACTGCCGGCGCCGCCTTGGTCGTTGTCGTTACATATCCGGCCATCTATTCTTCTCCTCCGTCCTATGCTGTCGTGAAGCGTCGGTTAGCCCGCCACTGTATGAGATTGATGACGAACAGGGTGACGAAGGAAATCAATAGCATGACCAGCGCGATCGAGGTAGCTCCGGCGTAATTATATTGCTCCAGCTTCGTCATGATCAATAACGGCGCTATCTCGGTCTTCATCGGCATATTGCCTGCGATAAATACGACGGAGCCGTATTCCCCTACCCCTCGGGCAAAAGCCAGCGTGAAGCCGGTAAGCAGGGCCGGCAGCAGCGCCGGGAAAATAATCGAACGGAAGGTCCGCCAGCGGCCAGCACCGAGACTGACCGCGGCTTCCTCCACTTCCTTCTCCAGCTCCTCAATGACCGGCTGCAGCGTTCGAACGACGAACGGGATGCCGATGAAGGTCAGAGCCAGCGTAATCCCAAGCGGCGTGAATACGACCTTGATGCCGTATGGCTCGATCAGCTTGCCGATCCAGCCATTCTGCGAGTAAATCGTCGTCAAGGCGATACCCGCGACAGCGGTTGGCAGAGCAAAAGGCAGATCGACCAGCGCATCGACGACACGCTTCCCCGGGAACGAATACCTGACCAGCACCCAGGCGACGATAAAGCCGAAGACGGCATTGATAAGCGCGGCAGTGAAGGCCGTTCCGAAGCTGATTTTCAACGCGGCGACGACCCGGTCATCGAATACGGTAGCCCAGAAGTCGGCCCATCCCATGCCGGAGGTCTTGATAAATATGGCAGATAGCGGGAACAACACAATCAGGCTCAAGTATAATACAGTAAAACCCATCGACAGCCCAAACCCGGGTAAAATACTGCGCTCTTTCCAAGCTTTTTTCATACCGGTTGTCTCTCCCTGCTACGGTTTATAGATTTTGTCAAAGGTCCCGCCGTCGCTAAAATGGGTTTTCTGCGCTTTCGCCCAGCCGCCGAACGGCTCATCGTTAATCGTGAACAGATTGACTTTGGCGAATTGGTTTTCATATTTCTTAGCCACGGATTCGAGACGCGGACGATAATAGTTCTTGGCAGCAATCTCCTGCCCCTCTTCTGAATATAAATATTCCAGATAAGCTTGCGCTACCTCGCGCGTGCCTCTCTTGTCGACGACCTTATCAACGACGGCGACCGGAGGTTCCGCCAGCACGCTGATCGAAGGCGTTACGATCTCGAATTTGTCTTTGCCGAATTCATTGATGGACAGATACGCTTCATTTTCCCAGGCAAGCAGGACGTCGCCGATACCCTTTTGTACGAACGTGTTGGTCGCGTCGCGAGCTCCGGAATCGAGTACGGGTACGTTTTTGAATAGCTGCTGGACGAACTCAAGCGCCTTGGTCTCATCCTTGTTGTTCTTCTGATAGGAGTAGCCCCAGGCTGCCAGGTAGTTCCAGCGAGCACCGCCTGATGTTTTTGGATTCGGTGTGATGACTTGGACGCCAGGCTTGATCAGATCGTCCCAATCCTTAATTCCCTTGGGATTTCCTTTCTTCACCAGGAATACGATGGTGGACGTATACGGTGTGCTGTTGTCCTTCAGCTTGCTTTGCCAGCCTTGATTAATCACTCCTGCTTCTTGAATCGCATCGATATCGTAGGCGAGTGCCAAAGTAGTCACATCGGCTTGAATACCGTCGATAACGGATCGGCCCTGCTTGCCGGAGCCTCCGTGAGATTGCTTGATCGTAACGTCTTGACCGGTTTTATTTTTCCAATAAGCGGCGAACGCTTTGTTATAGCTCACATAAAGCTCGCGGGTAGGGTCATAGGAGACATTCAGCAGCTCGACAGCCGGCTTAGCAGCTACAGCAGGCTTGGAGTTATCCGCAGGCGCCGGTGAGGCTCCGCCGCTTCCTGCCTTCGTCCCGCTTCCTCCGCCGCATGCGGTGAGACCGATTAAGGATATGGTTAAAGCTCCGAATAAAGACCATTTACCGAAAGACCGAAGCGCGCTTTTTTGTAGAGTTGACATAAGAACTTCTCTCCCCTTTTATCAATAAAACTTATGATTTGGATGAAGTTTACGGAAGCTGAGACTGCAAGTCTTGCAAGTCCTAGCCCGACATAAGCGCTCCGGTCGTCCGGTCACTAACTTATAATTCCGATAAACTTACTTTGTTATGGATGTATATTATCATTCGCCTTTTCGTCCTGTCAATTGTTTTTTGGATAAAATTATGGGGCATGCAGAAAAAAACCTGCATGCTCCGCTTTCACGGTGCATACAGGTTTGCTAGAGCCCTCTATTCCTTACTTAATTCCCTTCCGCCATAGCTTCTCCTGACGGACTACAGTCCTGACAATACCCCAGAATATCGAAGCGATGGTTGACGATACGGAAATCCCGCGGCAAATTCGGCATATGCTTCATCGGGCAAAATTCGAACGGAATCGTCTTCTCGCAGCTCAGGCAGATCAGATGATGATGATGATGAGATCGGCAGCGAGCCCGGAACTTCAGCCCGTCGTTCAAATAAATTTGCTCCAATACGCCCATCTCGCTGAGCAGGCGCAGGTTGCGGTATATCGTATCAAAGCTCACGCCAGGGTATGACGTTCGCATATAATCGTAGACATCCTTGGGCGACAAGTAACCCGGGGACTCGGCGAACAAGGCAGCCAGGCTTTTGCGCTGGTCCGTAATCCGCCAGCCCTTGGATGACATGGCGCTGATGATATCGCGGATTAATTCCTGAACATCCGGCTCTTGGTCTTGACCATGCTCGTGATGATGCTCATGAGCATGCTCGCGTTCATGTTCGTGCTTATGTTCATGTGTTCCCATAGCGACCTCTTCTCTAAGCATCGTTAGCGTCTTTCTTCTAATAATGCCCTACCCGGCGTCTTCCGTCAAGAAAGGGAGCCGTCTGGAGCGTGTTCCCCCGCTTCAAGCTCCGCGAGCTGATGCTCCAGCCAAGTCTTGTCGAAATGCTCGCCGATAAAGACCGCTACGCTGGGCACCTCTGCCTTCGGGGCGATTTTGATAAAATCAGCCTGCCTGTAAGCGTATTGAAACATGAACGGACTTGCCGTATCGGTGAAACGCAATATGCCTTTAGCCCGGAAGATGTCCTGAGGCAGCCGGCCTATCAGCGCTTCGAATTGCTCGCTATCGATCGGTCCGCTAAAATAATGGGTGTAGGCCATCACATGCTCATGGCTGGCATGCGGTGAATGGGCGGATGCCCCCTCCCCCGCAAGCGAATGGGCGCATGAGGGCGCATGAGACTCATGTTCATGCCCTTGATTCATACCCTCGCCCGGGCTGCCGCAGGAGCAGGCAGATGCCGCTCCGGTTGCGAGCGTCACTGAGCCTCGCTCCAGCTTATCGAATAAGGTAAAGTCCATCTCGCTGCGGATCGTGGGCAGCATCGGAGCCGTGTCATTCAGCTCGCGAACGGCCGCTTCCAGCCCAGCCCATTCCGCTTGAGGCACCAGATCGGTCTTATTGAGCAGCAACAGGGTTGCGCAGCGGATCTGGTCGGACATAAGGCGAAACGTTTTGGAACGCGGCGTATGCAGCTTCTCGGACAGCTGGGCGGCATCCACTACGGTAATGACGGAAGCAAGCTTCACATGCGTCAGCAGAGAAGCGTCGGTCACGCCGTCCAGCATTTCGATCGGATTAGCCGCCCCCGTCGATTCAACAAAAATCACGTCAGGCTGATGCTCATCGATCAGCTGCTTCAGCTCCATCCCGAGGTCGCCCCGCACCGTGCAGCATATACAGCCGCCCAGCATTTCCGTCGTCGGCACCTCTGCATCCAGCAGCATGCCGTCGAGATTGACTTCGCCCAGCTCATTCATGAGCACCGCCGGTCGACGCCCGTTCAGCTTGTAGTAATCGAGCGCCCGCGTCAGCAGCGTCGTCTTGCCGCTTCCGAGGAAGCCGCTCAATATATGAACAGGGATAGCTTGCGGAGCCGTCTGCAAAGTGGAAGTAGAATCAGTTAGCGATTGATCCGGGTTCATGAGAGCAATCCCTCCGTTTTTCTTCAAATTGTATGCTTGACAGACTCGAAAGTCAATTAAAAGTAAATATTACGGCAATGATCAGCCACTCCAGCTCGTAAGGGGGATGACCCATGAACAAGCAATTCCTTGGAAAGGCTACCATCCAAATCGATCCGTCGTTCGCGTATTATACGGAACGGAGCCCGGGCAGCGTAGCTGCCGAGTTGGCTGCCGCCGGATACGAAGCCGTGAGAGTTTTCGTCACGGACGAAACGCGCATCAACAGCGCGCTCGTACAGGCGCTGCGCGAGCAGGGGCTGCAGGTTTGGGCCATGGTTCTCGGCAACGGGGCCTATTCCTCCGCTCATCTTCCTTCGGGCTGGGGCCAGTGGCAGATGGAGCTAATAAAGCCGGTCCATGACGGGTATATTCGCCTCTCTCCCTTTCATCCTGGTTATAACGCATGGAAAAAGAAAGCGCTGGCCCGGCTCGTCCGCGAAGCACCCTTTACCGGCGTAGAGGTAGCGGAATGCTATTTCCCCGAATGGAATGGCTTGTCTACCGGCGTGTACGGGGACATCGGACCTCAAGCTCAAGCGGCTTTCCGCAAGTTTGGCGGCGGCCGGCTGCCCGAGTTCCGGGAGGTCCGCTCACCGCTTTATTACAAGAAGGACCCCGAGCGGTACGCACTCTGGATCGAGTGCCGCGTGGATGCGGTCAATCGATTCGTCGACGAGCTGATCAATGGTGCTGGAGGCGTCAGAGAAACGCAAAGCGACATCGACGTGGCTACCTGGTCGGTAGCCGTCGATGCAGGTCGCGAGGCCGTCATGGGCGTACGGGAGCTGCAGGGGATGGACGCCGTCTCGTTGATCAGGCAGGTACGTCCCGACGCTCACGTGCTCCAAACCCATTGGCCGGACTGGATGCGCCCCCGCTTGCCGGCTGACTATGCACGCCGGTACGAAGCGTTCGCCGCACCCCTCCGGGAAGCCTTCCCTTCGGTCTCCCTTGGCATCCAGACCGACATCGGCTCGCTCCGCCGGATGCGGCGGAACTCCGCCTGGGTGAAACGCTTTGCAGCAGAGACACATAAGCTGGGCTACGGATTTTGGACGGCGTACGAATATTCCATCGGCCTCTGGATGTATGAAGATCCTCCTGTTCCCCTCGAAGCCTTCCGGACTGGGCCGAACCAATTAAGGGTGGCGTTTAACAAGCGCATCGACAGCAACTCTGCCCGATCGGCTGCGTACAGGATCTCGACTGAGATGCCGGCGACGGGAATGGATGCAAGCGGAAGCGGAGGCATGCCTCGAGCGGCGATCAGCCGACTTCTGCACAGGCAGCCTAGCTTGGAGCAAGAGCACCTTTCAGCTGATATAGAGGTGGACGGTCAGTTCCTTCTGCTGCGAGCAGCTTCTCTCCCGGCAGGTTCGTTCGTGCTTCACATCTCCGGGGTAACGGATACGCCCGACCGCTGGCTGCTGAAAGGAATGCCAGGTCACGGAACATCCCCCGGCTGCCAGATCCGGATTCCCGGCTGTTTCGAGTAACCCATTTGGCCCCTCACCGGTTAAGAGGTTATAATGGATAGAGAAGGAGTGATAAATAGTGAATGCCGCTATCCTTAAGCAGGAACGGGCCAATGCGATCAGTCATGGCATCGGAGCCGTCCTCAGTCTAGTCGCCCTCGTACTCCTAGTCGTCCGATCCGCGCTGTACGGCTCGCCCTGGCACGTGGTCAGCTTTGCCATTTTCGGTGTCTCGCTGCTGCTGCTCTATGTATGCTCGACTCTGCTCCATAGCGCGCGTCAGGAGCGCTGGGTGCGTGTTTTCGAAGTTATGGATCACGCCGCTATTTATGTATTGATTGCCGGAACCTATACGCCGTTTCTCTTGGTCACGATACGCAGTCCGCTCGGTTGGAGCCTATTCGGGATTGTCTGGGGCCTAGCCTTGGCAGGCATTTTGTTTAAGCTGTTTTTTACGGGCAGGTTCAACGTTTTGTCCACGCTCTTCTACATAGGCATGGGCTGGATGGTGATGTTCGCCTTCCAGCCGCTTCAGCAGCAACTGCCCGAGCCCGGCATCGCCTGGCTCGTAGCCGGCGGAGTCCTGTATACGCTCGGTACGGTTTTCTATCTGTGGAAGAAGCTTTTTTATCATCACGCCGTCTGGCATTTGTTCGTCCTGCTGGGGAGCATCTGCCATTTCGTCTCTATCTATTTTTATGTTCTGCCAGCCTAATGACCCGTATATCCAAAAACAGTCCGCCCCTCCTTTATCTACAGGGTTGCGGACTATTTTTTTTGAGTTAACCCGCTTCTTCATAACTGAAGCGGCCATAGGCAGCTCGAAGGAGTGAACGTGCGTAATCTTCTTCTCTCTATCTTCTCAAGCGTTTCCATTGATAGTACATGAAGCAGCCCACGCAAAAGCCTAATAAGGCGACGAGCGCCGCCAATGCTACGAAGCCGGCAAACACGTAGCCGGTCCAGCCGTCGCGGTCGAGCCAGAAGCCGATCAGCGACAAGGTCAGCAGGATGACGGCTATCGAGTTGTTGAACCGCTGCAGCTCGCGCGACTCGGTCTGCGCGCCGGCGAGCCTATTTTTCAGTAAAGGCGCAGCCAGCTGAACGAACAGGTTGGCCTGCACGCCCCGCCACAGGGTCAACACCTGTACCGCCCAAAGCGCCGCAATCCAGGCAGGAGCCTGCAGCAGCATGGCGGCGGCTACGAAGAGAACGATACCGAATTGGTTCGTTCGGACAAAGGGTACGGGCACTTCCTTCATTCGCTTTCCTCCTTTCTTAACGGACAGTCTTCCTGCGGGAATACGCATTCCGATGGCCTGCCCCGGTTTCCTCACCACCCGCGGTCCTGAGTGAGGTACATTGTCTTTCCGAACCCTGCTTATGCCTTAAGATTACCCCTGCACCGGTTCAATGCCCAGCTCCCCTGTGGTCCGGTTACGCAGCACGATGCTTCCCTCCAGCCAGTGGCCTTGTTCGTCCTGAAGCTTCATGCGGGCGGTTCTACCATGGCGAAGCAGATAGGCGACAGCGGTATCTGTCAAGGAGGCTCCGAAGCTGTCCTTCCATATTACGAACGTGCAGCCCGACTTGTACGCGCTGCAGCCATAGCCGCGCTTGCCGCGGATGATACGGCCTTCGCAGCCGTCACGCGGACATGTGCCGAGCTGCGTATACCCGGCAGCCGTTGCCGCATCACTGCCACCGGCTCCGCCTGACTTCGCTGCCGGCCGCTCGCTCAGCGCGGCGCCTGCACGCCGACCGGCCGCATCCCCGCCATGCGCAGCGGCCGCCGACTGCCCATCGGCCGGACCGCGGGACCCTGACGGTCTTGTCCGACCCGCCGGCTCCTGATGGGCGGAGGCAGCTCCAGCAGCAGTCCGCTTGGCTGAGGTCCGGCTAGCGGCTGCCGTGTCCGTTGAAGCCGCCGCCGAGACGGGCGAACGCTTGCTTCGCTTGGCGGGGGCCTTTCCGCTCCCCGACTCCGCGCCTGCCTCCGACTTGGCCGCGCTTCTCCGCTTCGGCTTTTCCTGCTTGGCCTCAGCCTCCGTGCCGAAAGCCTGCTTCTCTGCAGGCCGCTGCCCCCTCACCTTATCGACGATCGATATCGTGAACCGCTTGACGTTCTGCATGAAGGTCTCGTCGGATGCCGAGCCACGGGCAATTTCGTTCAGACGCCGCTCCCACTGGCCGGTCATCTCGGGGGAGGTCAGCAGCTCGACACCCGCTCCCCGGATCAGCTCGATCGCCGTCCTGCCCTTGGTCGTGATCTCGATGCGCTTGCCCTGCATCACCACATATCCGACCTGCTTGAGCCGCTCAATGACCGAAGCGCGTGTCGCAGGCGTACCCAGACCGGAGTCCTTCATCACGTCGCGCAGCTCCTCATCCTCGATCTGCTTCCCGGCGCTCTCCATCGCCTTCAGTAGCGTACCTTCGGTATAGGCCTTGGGCGGCTTCGTTTCCTTTTCCTTGGCAGCCGACTTGCGGCAATCCACAGCCGCAGCTGCGTCGAGGGTGAACGGGGTCGTGATCTCCTCCTCGGCCGCCTCCTCTTCATCCTCCTTGTCTCCGCCCTTCTTGGTTCCACGGGAGGCGGGCTTGGACTCCTTGGGATCTCCGGCATATACCGTCTTCCAGCCCGGAGATAATTCCTGCTTGACCGTGCTTTTGAACGTCTCCTTCTCGCAGACCGTAAGCACGGTATGAATCTTGTAGAGAGCAGGAGGGTAAAAATGCGAAAGAAACCGCTTGACGACCAGGTCGTACAGCTTCTTCTCATCAGGTGCGAGCGCTCCCGGCATCTTATGCGTCGGCAAAATCGCGTGGTGATCCTCCACCTTGGTCGGATTGCACACCGCACGGTTGCCCGTATGGACCAGCTTCTTGTCCGCCTGCTCGGCGAGCCCGGCATACTCGGTCCGCTTCAACTGCTCCAGCGTGCGATGCATCTCCGGCACATTTTGCTCTGTTACATAGTTTGAGTTGGTACGCGGATAGCTGATGACCTTATGTTTTTCATAGAGCGCCTGGGCCAGATCCAGCGTCTTCTTGGCGGAAAAGCCGAACTTGGCGTTCGCTTCCCGCTGCAGCAGCGTCAGGTCATACAGCTTGAACGGATATTCCCTGCTGTCCCGGACATCATAGCTGTCTATGCGTCCCGGCTTGCCCTTGACCCGGGCAGCGATGCCCTCCGCCTTCTCCTTGTCGGTCAGCCTCTCGCCCTGCCATAACCCTCGGTACTCGGTATCCTCCTGGACAAACCAAGCCTCGACTTCATAATACTTGTTGGACTTGAACGCTTCGATTTCCTTCTGACGGTCATAGAGAATCGCCAGCACCGGCGTCTGGACCCGACCTACCGACAACAGCTCCCGATGCTTCGTGGTGAAGGCGCGCGAGCCATTCATCCCGATAAGCCAATCCGCTTCGCTTCGCGCCTTAGCGGCCCGGGTCAGCGGATCGAAATCCGAGCCTTCGCGCAGCTCGGCAAAGCCCTTGCGGATCGTCTCGGGAGTTAAGTCAGAGATCCAGAGCCGCTTGACCGGCTGCTTGAGCTTAAGATGACGCTGGATCAACGAAAAGATATGCTGTCCCTCGCGCCCGGCATCGCAAGCGTTCACTAGCGAATCGCAGCGTTGGGCCAGCTCCTTGATCACCTTCAGCTGATCCTTGGTCCGAGGATTCGGGATGAGCTTGAACGTATCGGGTATAATCGGCAGATCGTTAAAGTTCCATTTTTTATAACGTTCATCATATAAATCCGGCTCAGCAAGTCCTATAAGATGACCGATCGCCCATGTAATCACATAGCGCTCGCCCTCGATATAGGTTCGCTGATTTTTCGCCTTCGGCTCGATCGCTGCGGCGATATTCCGCCCCATATCGGGTTTTTCGGCGATGATAAGAGTTTTCAAACGGTTATCGCTCCTCGGTGTAAACCATTTTTTCGGATACGCCGCTGCTGTGGATGCTTAGTCGTATATGAGAATAATACCATATCCGCGCAAATGGGACCAAGCTTGGATTTCCTTGCGGCCATTTGAACCTGCCTTCGAAATGGCTGATGGACTGCCCAGACAAAGCTAAAGACCTTCGCCGGAAACGAAGGTCTTTATCGGTCATTTATGGGTGACAAGCCAGTCGGCAAGCGCCTGAATCTCTTCTGCCTTCAGCTTGTCCTTATAGGCGGGCATGCCTCCGCCTCCATTTTGAATCTTGGCGACAATCTGATCCTTGGTTAGTCTAGCCCCTACCTTCTGTAGATTCGGTCCCGATGCCCCCTGCAGATTGTTCCCGTGACAGGCAAGACAATTGGCCTTGTACACAGCCTCTGCGCCAGCCGCCTCCGCTGTCCCGCCGCTCACGGCGCCTCCCGTGCCGCCGGTACCTCCTGCAGCTGTGCCGCTTTTATCTGCCCCGGCTCCGCCCCCTCCGCATGCAGAGGATAATGCAATCAGCGCAGAGAAGAGTATGGACATGATAGCCAGTTTACCCATAACTTCACCTCCTTCCTTCGGTCATTATGCTTGAAAAACGATAATTTCATACAAAAAATCCATCATGCGCCCCGAATAAAGAGGCCCCGCACCTGCGCGTCGGAATCACGCAGGAACGGAGCCTCTCTCCAAGCTCTGAGCTATTCTTTATAAAACGGTTCAATCGAACCGAAAATCGTCGTCGGTCAGCGATTCCATATGAAGCGTGCGCACATAACCGTTTCCTTTCTTGGAGAAAAAGTCGTGCTGCTTCGTGTGGGTGCTGATTCCGTTCAGGACGATCGGATTGATTTCCTCTTCCTCGAATAAAGGCTCTTGGCCCAGGTTCATCATCGCCTTGTTGGCGTTATAGCGCAGGAAAGCCTTCACGTCGGCCGCCAGCCCGATCGGGCCGTACAGCTGTTCCGTATACTGCTCCTCGTTGGCATGCAAATATCGAAGCAACCCTTGGAGCGTTTCCAATGCCTCATCCTGCTCCTCTTCCGACAAAGTCCCATACACTTCCTGCGCGAGCACGCCGACGTACAGCCCGTGTATGCTTTCATCGCGCAGGATCAGGTCGATGATCTCGCCGCTGCTCGTCATCTTTCCTTGTCCGGCCAGATAGAGCGGATAGAAAAAGCCGCTATAAAACAGGTAGCTTTCCAGCAGCACCGAGGCGGTCATCGCCAGATAAAGCCCCTTCGACGTATCGATGCTTTGGTAATACTGCGAGATCGTCTCGGCCTTCAGCTGGAGATGGCGATTCCCTTCTACCCAGCGGAACACGCCGTCGATTTCCTCTGTCGTAGCAAGTGTGGTGAAGATACTACTGTACGACTTGGCATGGATCTGTTCCATCATCCCCATAAAGCCCAGAACCGCCTTACGTTGCAGCCCCTCCACATGCTCCAGCAGCTTGGGCATCCCGATACCGCCCTGGATCGTATCGAGCAGCGTCAGTCCGCCCAATACCTTCATATAAGTATCTCTTTCTTCCGCGCTAAGCGTGATCCAGGACATCTTATCGTCCGACAGCGGGATCTCCTCGTCGGTCCAGAACTGCATCAGATTTTGGTTCCAGAACATGATGGAGAAGTCATCGTCCGGCCGGTTCCAATTGACTGCTTTGAAGACGCTCATGGATTCAGGCGCCCCTTTCTATGTCTTGTGCTTGATACATCTTATACTGAACAGCTGATGCATTCTTCGACCGACAGCCGATTCGTGCGGGTGTAGTATAAGGATTTTAACCCTTTGCGGGCTGCGTATATATAATAACGGGCAAGCTGCCGCGTCGTGATATCGCTGTTGACGTGAAGAATCGTCGAGACGCCTTGATCGACATGAGCTTGAATCTCCGCGATCAGATCAAGAACCTTGAACTGGTCCGTCTGATAGGCCGACTTATAATAGAAGACATTATCCCGTTCCATGTACGGCATCGGATAATACGTTGTCGAATTGGCATAGGTACGGGTTTCGATCTGCTCGACGATCGGCATCACGCTGCTGGTTGCATTCTGGATATAGGAGATGCTCTGCGTCGGAGCGATGGCCAGCCGGTAGGCGTGGTAGAGACCGTCGCGCTTCACTTGCTCGCTCAGCTTGCGCCAATCGTCAGGCGTAGGCACGTCGATACCCTCGAAGAGCTGCTTCACCTTCGCGGTTGAAGGCGTATAATCCGTCGCCAGGTAGCGTTCGAAATAAAGGCCGCTCGCATAGTCCGATTGTTCGAAGCCGTCGAATCGCTTACCGGTTTCGCGGGCGATCTGGGCGCTTTTCTCGAGGGAATAATAATTCATCATCATAAAAAACGTACCGGCGAAGTCACGGGCTTCCGCGCTGTCATAAGCGATCCGGTTCTTGGCCAGGTAGCCGTGCAGGTTCATCGCTCCGAGACCGACCGCATGCAGCTCGCGATTCGCCATGGCTACGCCCGGCGCGTTGCTAATCTCCGTCATATCGCTAACCGAGGTCAGCGCGACAATTCCTTCATGCACGGACTCACGCACCTTGCGGTGCTCCATCACGTTCACGATGTTCAAGGAAGCGAGATTGCAGCAGATATCGCGGCGGATCTGATCGGCTTGTCCGTAGTCGCCGATGGTCGACGTTTCCTGCAGCTGGAAAATTTCCGTACATAGGTTGGACATCTTAATGGAACCGATCCCGTTCAGAGCATGCCCCTTGTTCGCGTTGCTGCGGTTCATGATGTACGGATAGCCGGATTCAAGCTGAATCGCCGCAATTTTCACCAGCATGTCCCGCGCGCTCATCACAACCTTCTTTTTCACCCGTTCGTCGGCCAGCAGCGTGTCGTACATCGCATCGAGATCCATATCGTCGAGATGCTGGCCGTAGGCCTTGAATACGGTGTACGGCGCGAACACATGCAGAGGCTGATTGTCCTCCGCCAGCTTATAGAAGCGGTTCGGCACGATCAGGCCGATCGATAACGTTTGCAGCCGCGTTTTTTCATCGGCATTGATCTTTTTACTATCGAGAAATTCCATGACGTCCCAGCCGAAAATATTATAGTAAGCGGCTCCCGAGCCCTTGCGCTGTCCCATTTGGTCCGCATACGAGAACGCGTCCTCCATCAGCTTCAGCACCGGCATGATGCCCTTGGCCGCGCCTTCTACGCCTTTGATCGTCTCGCCGCGGCCGCGCAGCTTGGACAGGTTAACGGCGACGCCCCCGCCGATTTTGGACAGCTGCATGCAGGTGGCTAGCACGTAGTTGATCGAGTTGAGCGCATCGTCCATCTCCAGCAGGAAGCAGGACACCATCTCGCCGCGGCGGCTTTTCCCTGCGTTCAGGAAGGTCGGCGTGGCTGGCTGCAGCCGCTGCTCCATCATCGAGCAAGCCAGAGTGCGCGCTACATTCATGCGCCCGCGTCCCAGATGCAGCGCAACGATCGCCACCCGGTCCGGATAATGCTCCAGATAGAGCGAACGGTCATTGCTTTTTACAGCGTAGTCGGTATAGAACTTGGAAGCGGCCATATAGGAACGAAATTCAAATCCGTATTGATGCGTAAGACGAAAAATCTCTTCTACCTCGGAGGTCGTGTACGTATCGAACACATTCTCGTAGTAGTCCTCGTCAATCATATAGCGAACCTTGGATCCGTGGCTCTCGAAGGACAAGCTCTTGGCGCTCACTTCCTCCATGAACGACTCGACCGCTTCCCGATCCTTGTCCAGCTGGAAAAATCCGTCCGTCCCTCTCTGCATCAGAAGGTTATTTAGCTCAATATGCCGCAACCTCGTCCACTCCCCTCATAAATTGTTGCACGTCCCGCTGCGTACCTGCGAGCTCAAACTTGGCCAGAATCGGCACCTGATACTCTGCAGCGATCTTGTCGGCGCTTAGAGCGAAGCCTGAGCCCCAGTTGCGGTTGCCGCTCGCGGCGACGCCTTGCATATAAGCGCCGTTTGCTCGAAGAAAGGACGCCACTCGCTCAGGAACTTGTCCGAACCCCGTCGTGTAAGTAACCAGCACAAAAGGCTCGCTTGCGAGCATGTCGTCTTCAATTTGCAGCGCGCGTACATTCAGCTTACGAATAAACCGGCGAACATTGCCCGTTTTCGAATCATACAAAACCAGCATAAGAGGTATCCCTCCTGTTAGAAATAACTCGTCAGGCGCATGCCCGATGAGCAATGATGATATAGACGGCCTGGGTCCATACTAGGAATAGCCCTGAGACTTCGCAGCCTGGCGCTAGATGTCCTCCGGCATAGCTCGGAATGTGTCGTTATAGCGCGAATTGCCTCGCGGCTTAAACGCTCTCGCAGGCCTTCTGACGTCCTATCATTACCCTATGAAACGAGTAATCAAACCATATGTAGGTGTTTTTAACAAACTCATATCAATATATAGTGTTTTGATCCGCTTTGTCAATGAGAATGTTTATCGACAAAAAAATCGACCGCAAGGGCCATTGGACCCTTTCAGTCGATTTTATTTTTGCGAGCGAGACAAGCTAGATTCGCCCGTAGGACCGCTTTTCTGTCCCCTCGGCATGGCGCTGCTCACAATCTATCAGCTCTTGCAATGCGTCTTTATACTCAGAATGCACGCCTTCTGGTGATAACTTTTCTTAGAAGCAAGGAGCATGATGGCGTTACTGTTCAACCCAATGTGGAGTTCGAATCTATCGGCAGGCCGATTCACTTGACCGGCTGGCTATCCGCGTTTTTTGCAAGCACCGTACGGTAGATCCGGCTGCTTTCGCTCTCGACATACGTAAGCACGCATTTGTCTATGGAAGCGTGGGCCACCGAATCTGAGGTAGCGAAGGCGATCCGCCGGTCGGCATCCCATACCATCAGCCCATATCGGCTGCCGCTCTCTGCCTTGAAGGTAACGAGCAGATAGCCGTCCTCGACCTTCATACCTGCTACCTTCCCGCCGGGATTCAACGGGGCTTCCGCTGCCGGGAACGCATGCAGCTCATCTGTCAAACCGTCGACGTAGTAAATCGTATCTTGAACAAGCTCGAAGGGTACAGAAGAACTTACGGTTCCCGTGGTGGGCAGAAGTTCCTCAGCCCCGCCTTGCACCGGTATACGATAGAGCTTCCTTTCACTAAGGGCGTAGATTTCTTTCCCCTCAAGTATAAAGTCTGATATCGGGAGATCGCTCACTCTGGTCGTTTCTCCGGTATCCACATCCACCCGATGAAGACGGCTAAAGTCGGTGTCGCTTTTCATATGGTAGGCTTGGGTATAGAGGTTTCGCCCGTCCATATACAGCTTGCGGCTACCCGCTCCTCCGGCTGAGCCCTCCTTGATGTTCCAGTTCCAACCGTACAAATAAGCGGGATCGCCAGCCGAACGATATTCCCCGTCCCCCTCCTTCACCCGCAAATTGTCCGGACTGGGCGGCACTCCCTGCCATACTTTCACGGTCAGGCTGCCGAAGGTTTTAAAGTTGAGATATCCGGATTCCGCTTCATCATAGGTGCCATCAGACTTCAGCTTAATATAGTGATCGCTCCCCATAATCGCGCCGCCCTGATGGTACCTGAGCCAAACCTCGCCGTCTATTCTCGTTAGCCCGTGACTTACGTAAGCCTTGCCGTCCCCGTAGCTCCAGATCGGGAGCTGGTATACCTTCTTCGCTTGGTCCGGGTGTTCGATCGAAGCCTGGAAGATCTCCCCTTCGGCCCCGCCATAATAGTAGCTCCCCGCAGCGGCTACGACCTCGCCTCCGGCATATCCCGGAAGAGCGACCGGCTCCACCTGCGGATTGGAGGACTCGATGACAAACCCCTCCCGGGCATCGAACCGGTAGCTCCATTCAAGCTCCTCCGCGGCAAATCTCCAAGTCAGCGGGAAGTAGGTGACATCCCGGAATTCTAGTAACGGGTAGACTTCCTCTGACTGTATAATGTTCTTCCCATTGATTCGAACAGCAAAGTCGGGAATAGAGGCCGTATACCTGCCGGCATTGCGAATGCTCCCCTTGTAATCCCGATAGGCAGCCGATATGCCTGTTTTTTCGATTTCAAGCCCTTGATCCGAATCCCACTTGGTGACGAGGCCCAGAAATCGGCTATCATAGTACGTCATGGGAAAATAAGTAATGTCCTTATAAACAAGCAAAGGGTACTGGCGATAAGCGTTATCCACCTGAATACCGTTCAAGGAAACCTGAAATGTAGGAATAGCAACGCTTACTTGCTTCGTTTGAGCATGCCCTGACTGCGGAAGCGATGTCCATACAGCCGCAGCAATCAGAAGAGCTGCACAATATTTAGTCGGCTTCATCGCGATGTTCACCTTCCCTTCTCCCTAGTCAAACAACACCCTTCTTCTCTCGCTTATCGCGGAAATTAAGGGCGTTGCTTGTTTCTCTCTCGTGTATAGGAGGAAAATCCCCTATGCTTTCGGGTGGATCATATCCTCCGGCTTCACGACCTCGTCGAAGCGCTCTGCAGTCAAATAACCGCTGCGTACGGCGGCTTCCTTCAAGGTCAGCCCTTCTTTATGGGCTGTTTTAGCGATGGACGCCGCTTTTTCATACCCGATATGCGGGTTCAAAGCAGTAACCAGCATCAAGGACTGCTCCAGATGACGGGTGATGACCGTGCGGTTGGGCTCTATACCTACAGCGCAGTGCTCGTTGAATGAGTTCATCGCATCGGCCAGCAGCCGGACGGACTGCAGGAAATTATGAATAATGACCGGCTTGAAAACATTCAGTTCAAAATTGCCCTGGCTGGCAGCAAAGCCGATCGCGGCGTCATTGCCCATGACCTGGCAAGCCACCATCGTCAAAGCTTCGCTTTGCGTGGGGTTAACCTTGCCCGGCATGATCGAGCTTCCCGGTTCGTTCTCCGGTATCGTCAGCTCGCCGATGCCGCTCCGGGGACCGCTAGCTAGCCAGCGCACGTCATTGGCGATTTTCATCAGATCGGCTGCCAGCGCCTTCAACGCGCCGTGCGTGTACACGATCTGATCATGGCTTGTCAGTCCATGGAATTTATTGTCCGCCGATACGAAGGGAAGTCCGGTTTCCCGGGCAATTTCTGCAGCGGTCGTGTCGCCGAATTCCGGATGGGCATTCAATCCCGTGCCGACCGCCGTTCCCCCGATGGCCAGCTCGTACATCGTCTCCATACTTTGACGAACCATCCGATCCGTCTTGTCCAGCATCGCCCACCATCCGCTGATCTCTTGACCTAGCGTCAGCGGGGTCGCATCCTGCAGATGGGTTCTTCCTATTTTTACGATATCGGCGAACGCTTCGGATTTGCTCTTCAGAGTTCCTTTGAGCGCCTCCAGCGCGGGAAACAGGCGCCGGTGCAGCGCCAGCACGCCCGCAATATGCATCGCCGTGGGAAACGTATCGTTGGAGCTTTGGGAGCGGTTCACATCGTCATTCGGATGAATGCGCAGCTGCGATCCCTGCTTCTCCAAACTTTCATTCGCAAGCCGCGCGATCACTTCGTTCGCGTTCATATTGGACTGTGTGCCGCTGCCCGTCTGCCAAACCACGAGCGGAAAATGTTCGTCCCATCGGCCGTCGACGACCTCGGAGGCTGCCGCAGCAATCGCATCCGCCTTGGCCTGCTCATGCTTGCCCAGCTTCAGGTTGGCGGCGGCGGCCGCTTTCTTGAGCAGCCCGAAGGCATGAACGACTTCAAGGGGCATCCGCTCTGTCCCGATCCGAAAATTTTCGCGGCTGCGCTGCGTTTGGGCCCCCCACAGCTTGTCGGCGGGAACGCGTATTTCGCCCATGGTATCTTTCTCAATCCGGTAATCCATACTAGAACCTCCTCAATCTGCAAAATAATCACTTGGTTAGTTTGCCGAAACCCGGCTTGCTTCATCCGCAAGTTCGCCGTTCGAGTATAGGAAGGCGAGGCAACGGGGCAACCTACATGACTGACAAGGAAGGAGGGAACTTCAATGAAAGACAACCTGAAAGGAACGACGGAGCAGTTTGTCAACAAGCTGCACGATACCCAGGCCAAGGACGAAAAGAACCGGAAGCTGCATGGCGGAGGGCATCCGGAAAGCAAGCTTCCGACCGAGCAGCACCGCAACGGGAATTGATACAGACATGGCCGGCACTGCCGAACCGCCGATCCGCCGGGATCCAGGTTCGGCTTTTCGGCGTGAATACCTGTTCCTTCCTTATTATGATATAGCGGGAAGGACGCATGACGCAACCTCAGGAAGCGAAGCCCTTTTCCTTCTTCGCCGGCTGCAGTCTTCTGTTGCCCTGAATATCCTCCTATGGTATAATTTTCATTCTGCCTAAAGGCATAGCATCAAGCTACGAAGAGGAGGAATCACATGGAAACCGCTTTGCACCAAGCCTATGAAGAGGAATTGGAGCGGCTCAACCGGACGATCCGGGAGATGGACGACCATCTGAGCCAGCTTGAAGCCGTACCGAGGTATACCGGTCATGATGTGTCGGAGCAGGTCCTGGAATCGATACGCGAGAACAAGCGGCATAGTCTTGCCCATGCGATGCCGGAGCCCTATTTTGGCCGACTGGATTTTCAAGAAACCGGCAAGCCGGAGCCGACCCCGCTATACATCGGCAAGTTCGGAGTGGAGAAGGCCGATTCTCCGGAGCTGCTTGTCATCGATTGGCGGGCCCCGGTAGCCAGCTTGTTCTACTCCTTCACAGGCGGGCTGGACACGGCCGCCTACGACTCCCCTGATGGCACTGTAGAGGGACTCGTCTATCTGAAGCGCAATCTGGCGATCCGTAAGCAGATGCTTCAGCGTGTTGTCGATACGTTCGACCGTTCACAGGACGCGATGGCCGTTACGGACGAATTCCTGCTGTACCGGCTTGGCGAGAATAAGGACAACAAGCTTAGGGATATCGTATCGACGATCCAAGCCGAGCAGGACGCCATCATCCGTGCCGGCAAAAATGAAGCTCTTGTCATTCAAGGCGTCGCCGGTAGCGGTAAAACGACGGTTGCCCTGCATCGGCTGGCCTTCCTGCTTTATCACTATCGCGAGCAAGTAAGAGCGGAGCGCATGATTATCTTTGCCCCAAACCGGATGTTTCTTGACTATATCTCCGGAGTCCTTCCAGAGCTTGGCGTCGGCCATATTCAACAGACGACGTTCAGCGATTGGGCGCTCGAGCTGCTGGACCGCGAAGTTTCGCTCCCCGATGCTTCGGCGAGGTTGAACGAGTGGTTCGCTGTCGGCATGAATCGACCGTCTGCGAATGATCAGGCGCCCGGCCGTGTGAAAGGCTCTCTCCTTTATATGAAAGAGATCGAGCGCTGCCTGGATGCCTATGAGCGTCAAGCTGTGCCGGAAGAAGACTTTTCCCCTTGGGAAGGGAAAAGCCTGGCCGCCTCCACCATCAAGCAATGGTTTGATGTCGAGAACAAGCATGAGCCGCTCATGAAGCGGCGCGAACGCGTGCTCGCCCGGATCAAGCGATGGGCTGAGATGCAGCTCGAACAGCTTTGGGAGGTTCACCTCCGCAAAGCCTACAAGAAAAAGCTGTCATCGCGCCTTCGCGAATACAGCAAACGCTGGACGGCCTATACTCCCTTCACTTTTTACAAGGAATTATTCGCGCCTGCTGCGGAAGCCGCTCCCTTTGCGCGCTGGTCAGACTCGGGCGACTTCGAGCTGCCGGAGCCGCTGCGTGAAGCGACTCTCGCAATGGCCAAGAAGAAAAGAGTGCAGCCGGAAGACTTGGCCGCTCTATTATTTATTCGGGAACGCTTCTTCGGCATCCCTGGCGATCTAAGATTCGATCATACCGTCATTGACGAGGCTCAAGACTTCTCTCCTTTCCAGGTGGCGCTATTGAGCCGCCATACGAAGAACGGGTCTTTCACCATACTCGGCGACGTGTCCCAGGGCATCCATGCTTATCAGGGGGTGCAGCGCTGGGAGGAACTGCTGGATATTTTCCCCGCAGAGGATCGCGGATACTTCACCCTCAATCGGAGCTACCGATCGACGATGGAGATTATCCATTTCGCGAATCGCGTATTGGAACGATCCACCGAGCCGCCTCCGGCTTTGGCCGTCCCTGTGTTCCGAAGCGGCCGTGAAGTCACTCTGGCTCACGTGGCTGAGGAGCAGCTGATCGACCGGTTGTCCGAGGAAATCCGCTTGTTCCAGTCCGGAAGCGAGGCGGGAACGCTTGCCATCCTCACCCGCACCGAGGCCCGCAGCATACACCTGTATGAGCAGCTGCTTCAGGAAGGCTGCGAGCGCATTCACCGGATCGGAGCCGGACAACAGCACTATGAAGGCGGAGTTTCCGTGCTGCCGGTATACATGTCCAAAGGACTCGAGTTCGATTCGGTCATACTCATCGATGTGAGCCCGGAGCATTACGAGGCCACCGCCTGGGATGCCAAGCTGCTCTACGTCGGATGCACGCGCGCGCTTCACGAGTTAAAGCTGTTCTATGAAGATGCGGTTTCGCCTCTGGCTGCCGACTAGCACGGTCAATGGAACCATAGCAAGATGTCCTACGAACACTCGAATAATTCTAGCTTGTCCCTTCTGCCTACCGCACCGGAGCTTCAGATGATTTCAAGCCGGGACGTGATTTAGTTATTTCTTTAACCAAACAGGGAGTTCTCCGCGGCAAGCGGGGAACTCCCTCTTTTCGTTAGGGTCGGACGCACGGCACGCTGCGTGATCCCTTCGATCAGGTAGTGCCCACCGGCTTCCAATCCGCGATGCCGTTGTCCTCGATAATGCCAAGCGTTACATCGGAAATATCCGGATCGGCGAGCAGCTTATCGCGTACCCTGAACTTGATATCATCCGCATCGGCAAGAGAAAAACCCTGACGCAGCTCAATATACCCTTCGACATGATAAGAACGCCCTTCTTGAAGGATGCGAAGCTTATTAATATCCGTAACATCCGGGTCATTCAAGATAACCGCCGCAATTTTCGTCTCGACTTCGATCGGGGCTGCTACCCCAATGAGACCGACCATATTGTCGTACCCGACTTTGAAAGCTACGCCGACCATCAGGCAGCCGATTAGTATCGTCGCGATTCCGTCGAACTGCTTGAATGGCGTGAGCTGCGATACGATGACAGCAACTAAGGCAAGCAGCGCGCCCGATGTCGCTACGATATCCTCGTAAAAGACGAGCCGCGTCGGAGGTGCAGCACGACCGACATGCTGAAAGGAAGCCGCAACTACTCCTATCCCCTTCGCATCGACGCGGGTTTCCTTGACGATTTCCTTCATGGCCTTGACCAGGATGGCTCCATCGACCGTTATCGAGATCAACAGGACGATGACATTTAACCAGATGCTGTGGCTTTCGGCCGGATGTGTCAGCAGATGCCAGCCTTCCTTGACCGTCTCATACGCCATGATCGTGACGACGATAACAGCCACCATACAAAAAATATTAATAACGCGGCCATAACCTACAGGAAACCTGCGGTTCGGCTGTTTCTCCGCCCATACGCTGCCAGCAAAGACGAAAGCCTGATTGACTGCGTCGGCAACGGAGTGCATGGCCGAAGCGAACATGGCACCGCTGCCGCTGAAGGTAGCCGCGACCGCCTTAAGCGCCGCTATGCCCGTATTGCCGAGCGCCGCTGCGGCGGAAGACGTATTTCCTTTTTTCACTATTTCCCAAAATTTCCCCATAACGGCCTCCTCTACGAATATGACGTCCATCGAGTCGATGATATGCTGCTTGGTTCATCTTACCCGATTTCGTCGTCTTGCTATCGCAAGCCGTAGACATTCATATTCCAGGAGCCAACCCAAGCTGTAGAAAGCGTGACTCAAAAGGGCTTATTGAGCATTAGATATAACACGGCGAGCGGGATCAGCGTTACGACTGTGCCGAAGCCGTCCCATAGTCTGGAAGCTTTACGATAAGAGGCGTTCAAGCTGCCGGCTTCGACGGAGCTTCCGCTCTCGCGGATCATTTTCTTCTGGGCCGGCAGCAATACGAGCAGCCAGATCAGCCCGCTAAGCGCAAATAAGCCTTCGGATACGCTGACCCAGTTCCATTCGGTTAGCGCATAGCCTGCCCGTATAGCGAGGATATGGCCCGTCAATAAAATCAGAGCAATGCCCGGCAGCGTGAACCAATAATCAGCCGTCATGACATTTCTCGTTACCCGGTGAATATATGAAATATCCCCCGTCCGCTCCGCCTTTAACTTCCAGAACGCCGCTGTCAGGATATTCCCTATAAACATCATCGCTCCCAATACATGCAAGAAGACTAAAATCCCCATCCTGCCTCTCCCCCTCGATCTTTTCTAACTATCCAGCTGCTCAAGCAGCCTGCTCAATGCGTTCACTTGCCCTTGATGGTAATCGATGCCGTATTGCAGCGATAGCTTCGTCGATCTCGGCATATGCGCTTGATGCTCCTCCATCAGCAGGATGAGCTCTGCGAGCTTCGCACGATGCTGCTCCAATCCTTGTCGAATCCATCCCGCCATCTCGCTCTCCCCGGCCTTCTGACCGAAATACAATCGCATGGTCAGATCGGATCGGACTTGATCCTCAATAAGCGGACCTTTCATATAATCGGAGAGCGCTTCTTTACCGGCTTCGGTAACCGCATATTCGTGTTTGTTCGGACGGTCCGTTTGGACAATCGTAGTCTTGACGATTAACCCTTCCTTCTCCAGCTTGTTTAAGGTCGGATACACACTCCCGTAACTGGCATCAAAGAAAAACGAGATATCGCCTTCGAAGCTTTTTTTGATCTCATAGCCGGACATGGTGCGTGTGGATAGCAGTCCAAGAATGACATATTTCGCTTGCAGCTGCATGATGGAGCCTCCTCATGGAACAATTCTTTTCATATTCACAATATGCATATTAATAATATAAATATATGCTGAGCTGTTGTCAATCATTTCCTCCTACAACATGCAACTCAAAAAAGCACTCGCCAAAAAGATCGGTGCCGTAACTGGGAATTGCTATACAATTGCGAGCTTGGGAGCCATCGGATTCGATGCCTCGTGCGGGAACAGAAAGAGCCGTCCGGCTCATGCTTCATGTTTCCGGACGGCTTTATTCTTCTTTATTCTTATTCAGGCTTACCTTCTGCCAAATGCCTCAGCTCCGGCACAATATGTACCTGCTGGTCGCCTTGCAATGCTCCGATCAGATTGCGGGCGGCAAGCATGGCCATATCGAACCGCGTGGCGTGTGTGGCCGAGCCGATATGCGGCAAGGTTACGACATTAGGCAGCTTGAGAAGCGGATGATCCCCTCTAGGCGGCTCCGGATCATACACATCCAGTCCAGCCCCGCGGATGACGCCTGTTTGCAGGGCTTCGACCAATGCTTCCTCATCGACGGTCTGACCTCGGGAAGCATTGATGAAGAAGGCAGACGGCTTCATGAGGGCGAAATGCTCCTTGCGGATCATCCGGTTCGTCTCCGGTGTCAGAGGGGTCATCATCACGACGAAATCAGATACGGACAGCACTTCCTCCAGACTGGAGTAGACCGCACCGTACCGCTCCTCCGCTTCCGGCTTGCGCGAACGGTTATAGTAATGGAGCTTCATCCCGAAGCCCAATACGGCACGCTGGGCGATCGCTTCGCCAATACGTCCCATCCCGATGACGCCGAGCGTCCGGTGATGCACATCGGAGCCGAAGTTGGCATCCTCGGCCAGGCCCTTGCCGCGCTGCCACTCGCCGCGCTTCACGAAAGCATCCAGCTCCGGGATGCGGCGGGCGGCGGACAGCATCAGGGCCAGCACCAGATCGGCGACCGTATCATCCAGTACGGAGGGCGTATGCGTTCCAATAACGCCGCGTTCGCTCATCGCATCCAGATCGAAGTGATTGTACCCAACCGAAATGCTGCTGACAGCCCGCAGATTGGGGGCGCGATCCAGCAGCTCACGATCGATTAACCCGCCGCCGGGCATCAGCAGTCCCTCCGCGCTCTCCAGCTCGGATAACAAGCGCTCGCGGGAAGCGGTCCCCGTGCCGTCCCACATCCGGCAGCTTGCATGCTCTTCCAGGTAGCTTAGCACCTCGGGCGGCACTGGCTTGGATATATAGATATTGGGCTTTTTCATCTTTCGCTGTCATCTCCTTGAGGTGAATTGAGGCAAATGCTTAGACGCCCAATGCTTGCTCCGAAGAAGGAAGCACTTCATTCAGGCTGCCCGACCGGTAGCCGAGCAGATCAAGCGTAACATAGTCATAGCCGATCTCGCGAAGCTTGGCATGCACGGTCTCCGCCACAGGCAGCAGCTCGGCGAGATCGGAAGCGGATACCTCGATCCGGGCGAGGTTGCCATGCTGACGGACACGAACTTGACGAAATCCCAGCTGCATGATGAAATCCTCAGCCTGGTCGATCATGGACAGCTTGCGGGCGGTAATTTCCTCCCCATACGGAATGCGGGACGACAAGCAGGCAAAGGAGGGCTTATCCCATGTAGCCAGCCCGAAGCCGCGGGACATATGCCGAATCTCCGACTTGCGAATGCCCGCCTCAAGCAGAGGCGCCCGTACGCCGCGCTCATGGGCGGCCTGCAGACCCGGACGATGCTCGCCTAGATCGTCGGCGATGGCGCCGAACACCACAAAAGGATAACCCTTGGCTTCAGCGATTGGAATCAGATGATCGAATAAGGAATTTTTACAAAAATAACAACGGTTGGTTGGATTCTCGGCGTAGCCCGGAATGTTAAGCTCGCTTGTCGGGATAACCTCGTGAGGAGCGCCGAGCGATTGTGCGAGCGCGACCGCCTCCGCTTTCTCCCTCGCGGGGTACGTCTCTGAATCCGCCGTAATGGCCAGCACGTTGCCTGTTCCCAGCGTATCCAGTGCCGCCTTCAACAGAAAGGCGCTGTCCACCCCGCCTGAGAAGGCCACCACTACTTTCCCCATATCCCGCAATATATGTTGAAGTTTTTCGTATTTACTTTCCATGCTTCCTTCATTTCCTGCCATACGCTTAGCCTCCTTATTCCAACCCGGCAACGGCTTAAACCGTTATGCACACGTTTTCCATAGCATACTTTGCACGTGAGTGGGCCGATGTAGCCTATTATAGAACGTTTTGGGCAAAGAGGAAATCGTTTTTAGGGAAAAGACGCAAAAACATTTTGAAGACCTATTCCCGCCTGCCCTTTCCATAAGGCCCGGAGGGAATAGAAATGGAAGCTTGATGCGTGAGACGGATGCCTTAGCCGAGCAGCTCCTCGATATCGGACTTCAAATCAGACGGCTCCGTACGGGCGCTGAATTGCTTGACGACATCTCCTTCGCGATTCACGAGGAACTTCACGAAATTCCACTCGATATCCCCGGTGCGGTACGGCTCCGGAACGTTTTCTGTCAAGTAACGGTATAACGGATGAGCCTGCTCGCCTTTCACGTCGATTTTGGCAAAGAGGGGAAAGGTCACGTTGTAGTTCAGCTCGCAAAACTGCTTAATATCCGCCTCGGTACCCGGCTCCTGGCCGGCAAACTGATTGCAGGGAAAGCCAAGCACGACCAATCCCCGGTCCGCATAGGCTTCGTGAAGCTCCTGCAGCCCCTTATAGTGAGGAGTCAAGCCGCAGGCGCTCGCCGTATTCACAATCAGCAGCACCTTGCCTGCGTAATCCGCCAACGGCTGCTCGTTGCCCTCGATCGTCTTGGCGCTAAAATCGTACACATTCATCGGATAGAGCCCTCCATTTCGCATCTCGGATTTGTTCGGCGGAGGCAAGAGAACCCCTGGCAGTCCCCTCCCCCCGTACTGATGCCATTGTAGCATGGCAGCGCGGCTGGAACAAAAAACCACGCCCTTCGTCAGGGCAAGTTAGTGAAATTGCACAGGGTCTGGTACAATAATTTCAATTCGACGATCATAACGGAGGAATCTCTGATGAACGATATCGCTATCATCCAACAGAAGCTTGAACTAGCCATCGAGCAGCTCGAAGCTCGCTTCCTGGAACGGGAGGAACTGATCCGTCTTCTGCTGCTCGGCCTGATGGCCGGCGAGAATGCCCTTCTGGTCGGCCCGCCAGGTACAGCCAAATCCCAGCTTGCCCGGGGAATCGCCCAGCTGTTCGACGGAGGGAGCTGGTTCGATTACCTGCTGACGCGGTTTACGACGCCGGATGAGATGTTCGGCCCTGTTTCCCTTCGCCAGCTCAAGCTCGATCAATACGTCCGCCAAACGGATGGCTACCTTCCTGCGGTTGAATTCGCCTTCCTGGACGAAATATTCAAGGCAAACAGTGCTATTCTGAATGCGTTGCTTTCCATTCTTAACGAGCGGATTTTCTTCAACGGACAAGAAAAGCAGCAGGCTCCGCTGCGCTTTCTGATCGCCGCGTCCAATGAGCTGCCGGATGACAATGAACAGCTCGAAGCTCTGTATGACCGGTTCCTGATCCGCTACGAGGTCGAATACTTGAAGCAGATGTCCAGCTACGAGCGCATGTTCCAGCTCCCCGACGAACCGATAGCGCCGGCGCTTACTTTGTCCCACATCGATACGGTGCGCGCCGCCGCCTCCTCGGTAACGCTGCCGGAGACGCTGATCTACATGCTTTATCAGTTGAAAACGGCTATGGAAGAAAAGGAGTTTACGTTGTCGGATCGCCGCTGGAAAAAAATCGGACACGTGTGGCAAACCTCGGCGGCCTTGAACGGCCGGACGGAGGCAAATGTCTGGGACACGATTTTTACCCCGCATATGCTCTGGGATCATCCCGAAGACTACAGAACGTTGAACGATCTGTTTCAACAGAGCTTCCAGAACACGCTGAAGGCGGAGACGGAGCGCGAGCTTCCGCTCAGACGCTATGATCGAATTGCCAAGCACTGGCTCAGCCAGGAGGATTCCCTGCATGCTTTCCAGTTCAAGAAAGAGATCGGGGCGCGCCTCAGCCAGGAGGATCAGCTGAGAGCGAGAACGAATCTGGAGGAATGCAAGCGGGAGCTGGAGGAAACGGCCCGCGATCTGCAGGGCAAACTGGTGCAATGGCTGCAGCGGGAGAAGGACTTGCCTGGCTATATCCGCAACCGCAACTTCCTGGTCGTTCAAACGGCGCATTATGCAGTCAAGTACACTCACCTCCGCATACAGGGAGAGCGCACGCTGCAAACGATGCAGGGCCTGTACCGCACTCTCTTCGACCGGGAGCTGCCCGGCGTCGAATACGACTATACGCTTTAACCTAGGGGACGAGGTGAGCCTATGATCATCCGAGCAGCGAAGGTCGACCGTTATGTGTTCGACGGTTTTGTCACCCATTCGCGGACAGCCCAGGAATGGATGCGGGATGTGCAGGTTCGCACATCCTGGTTTACGGTCGAGCTGTTCGCCGACTTCTACCACTGCTTTTATTTGGCCAACCCTGAGGAGGAGCCTTATGCCCAGGCCGAGCCCTTCCACCGCTGGATGGTGAAGGAGCTGCGCAGGCAGCATTTCTACCGCAAGATGCATCCGCTGACGATCGGGCAGCCTAACTCTTCCTTTCGCACAGCGCTCAAGGCATTGATGTGGCTGACCTCTACCTTCGAGGAGGAGGTCAAGCGGCGCAAGCAGGAGGAATCCGAGCTGCGCATGATCGGACTAAGCGAGCGCGACAAGCAGCAGGGCAGCCGGGAGCAGGAATCCTCTACCGTGCAGGAGCATTTATCGGACAAGCAGATCGAACGGTTGAAGCTGGTCGGATATACGCTTCAGCAAGGCAAGCAGAAGATCGAGGACAAGCAGGCCGCCCTGGATGCAAGACCCTTGGCCGCCAGCGAAGTACAGGCGCTAAGAGAGCGCGTCCGGTCGCTGCAAGAGGAGATGCGCACGGATTTTCAACGGAGAGACAAGCTTCGGCAGAAGCTGGTGAAGGCCGAGCAGGAGCTTAAGGATGCCGAAAAGCAGGCCGAGCGGCTGCGCCGCAGAGAGGCGGAGACGTTCCGGCTGCTGGATGAGCGGCTCGGCGAATGGATCGGCCGAGCGCTTCACGAGTCGCTTGGTCGCGAGGCGCAGGAGGAGACGGATCTATCCGAGCTGCTGAAGGCCAGCCAGCGCATAGCTAACAAGCGCTGGGGCAGCGACCTCGGGCGCTTGCACCGGCAGCACTATGCGAACTACCTGGAGTGGGTCGAGAAGCTGAAGCGCTACCCCGATCTGTTGCACTTCCTGCAGGAGGTCGGACGCCAGTTGCAGCACTTCAAGGCTTCTCGCCGTAAAGTCCGGTCCCCTCGGATCCCGGAGAGCTATGATGACCTGCGCCAGTCCGGCGACATTGCTCATATGCTCCCCAGTGAAGCCAGCCTGCTGTCCGATCCGGATTACGAGGATTATTTCTTGATCAAGTGGCTGGAAGGCAAGCTGCTCAGCTACCAGATCTCAGGCTGGACGAAAGAACCGGAGAAGGGCCCCGTTATCTGCATGCTGGATACCTCCCACTCCATGCGAGGGGCGAAGCTGCGGCTGGCTCAAGTGTTCGTCGCCACCTTCGCCGCCTTCAGCATGCTGGAGAAGCGCGACTTTATGCTGCTGCTGTTCGGCGCACGGGGCGAGCTGGCGGAGCGTCCGCTCTATTGGCGCAAGCCCGACTGGCCGGCTTTCTACTCGCTGTCCCAGCTGGCCTTCGGCGGCGGCACGCACTTCGACGCGCCGCTGCGCCGCGGTATCGAACTGGTGGAGGCCGAGCGACGGTACCAGGACGCGGATTTCGTCATGGTGACCGACGGCGTAGGCGCCGTTTCTTCAGCCGTGCGCGACGAGCTGTCGGCGCTGGGGCAGTCCAGGCGCGTCCGACTGCACACGCTTATCGTCGGAACCGCGCGGCAGCACCTGGCACAGCGCTACGACCTGCCCGGCGTGTCCCATCAGGTGCGTTTCGCCGCGACCTGGGAGGCGCAGGAGCAGCATGATCTGCTGCTGGATGTGTTCGACGATCGGCGGCGGGGAACCCGGCGCTAGTTAGAAAAAAGGCCCTGCTTTGCCGAACAGGCGGCCCGCCCGTCCGGTAAAGCAGGGCCGGCGCATAGCCCGTGCAGCCTAATAAGGCAGCACGGCCTCGCGGCCTTCCTCCTTCATTTTCTCGCGCATCCGCTCGACAAGCGATTCCAGCGTTTCGGGAAGCAGCAGCTCGATGGGCGAGATGCCCTTATCGAATTGGAGAGCCTCCGTCTCCATCACGACGACGTACCGGTCCCCAAGCTTGGCGATGTGCAGCCGGTCCCCGTAATCGGCGAGCAGCGCACGAACCGTCATATGCCCTCCCAGGTCGATCTTCATCTCCAGATCGGGCTTCTGCTCGACCATAATCGACGTGGCTTCGATCACCTGCGCGGGCTCCCACTTCTCTTGAAGCTCCCGCTTCTCACTGTGTGCCCAAAGCTCCATTTCCTCCAGCTCGCGGTCCTTGGCCTCCGTATTATCCTCATACACCTGCTCGACATACTGCTGAACGAATCCAAGCACCTGCTCATTCATCAGCTCGGGGACCGACTTCTCGTATTCGACAAATTTCAGGAAATCCTCGAAATAACGAGCATGCGAGGATTGATGGATCTTCAGCTCCCAGCTCTCAAGAATGCCCGGTTCCGGCATATGCGGATACATGATCGACTTCAGATTCTTGGCATTGATCGCCATCTCTACACGGTTCAACAGGCTGCGCTCATCGGTGATTCGGGCAATTTTTTGCTCGAAATCGCATTTGAACACGAACAGAAAAGGCTCATCCGTCAATTGATTGATGTGCGCTCGCACGACGAACATCGCCCCGCCCCGGATCGCGCTTGCTTCCATATAAGCGGTAACCAGCTCATCGGAATGACCCATGAATTCTTCCAGGGAATCAGCCGCGCGCAGTCTGGCAAACAGGTTATAATTCGGATTGCTGTCCAGATCATACCCGGGCTCTACGAGAAATCGTCCGATTTTCGTAGGCACCTGCTCGGCCTTCGGATGCCGTTCCGCTTTGCGCTTCGCCGTCTTCGCGAATTCTCCGTCCAGAAAGCCGCTAAGCTCGCTGCCTGCATAATCGTCGCCGTCCATCGTCTGAAAATGCTTGCTGCGCTTGCCTCCCTGTCCCTCTTCCCCCTCCACTTGAATCACAAAAAACGAAATATAATCAACGTCGAACCTCACGAAAATTCCCCTCTTCCATGCCGTAACTCGAATCTCTTATCTCCTAAATCCCCATGATTCGTTTTCCTAGTATACATCAGCGGCCCCGGCGTTCCTAGTGCAAATCGCAGAGAGGGGTATTCTTACCTAGCGATTTTAGATGATTTTCAACAAAATTATCCTTTTTTTTCGGATATCACATTCTATTCCTATCTTTATTCATGGTAAGATAGAATTATAGATTTGACGAAATGAGGTTCTATATGTCGAACAATCGTAAACAGGGAGTTCCGCTTTCCTCCAAGGCATGGAGAGCGCTCCTGACCGCTTCTCTCGTGATTGCGCCTATCGCCTATCCTGTCGGCCCCGCCGACGCCAGCATCATACCTCAGCCCGTACATGATATCGTCGCTTTGCCCGGCGAGCAGATGAAGCTTCAGCTGAAGGATCTGTTCCATGGCAGCGGAGGAGCTTTTCAGATCGAGGGCACGGAGGACGATGAGCAAGTCGTAACGATGAATCGCGAAGACAGTACTCTGCAGCTTTTCTTCCTCCAGCCCGGACAGGCGACATTTACCGTCACGCTCAACGGCGTCAGTCGACAAGTGGCCGTGAAGGTACTCGAGGGCGCAGCCGAAAGACCTATGGATATCGGCAAACTCGTCCGGCATTTCCATACTAACCCCGGTCTAATGACCGACCGGCCCTCCGTTTCCGCCTACCTGCAGACGCTCGCGTCTGCGGAGGCTAGGACCAACCAGGCTCCCACGGTAAGTCAAGCCACCTACGCGTTGCGGTATACGTCCGGCTACACCCTGGATGTCGCGCCGTTCTTCAGCGATTCGGACGGCGATGCGCTGGAGTATCTCGTCCTTCCCGCTTTCATGAATGGAGTCCATGCCTCCATATCGGGAAGCAGGCTGACATTAACCGGGTCGCAAAGCGCAAGATCCGCCTTCACGGTCTATGCGGCGGATGCCAAGGGAGCCTTTGCTTCCATTAAGCTATTGCCGAACACGGCGCCTACTCCCGTCGCCGTGACCGCCAGCGTCTACGCGGCGGTGTATCAACAGCCTCAAAGCATGCCGCTTGTCACTTACTTTACCGATTCGGAAAACGACAAGCTCAGCTACCGAATCACGGGCATGACGGTGACCGAAACAACTTATAGCGGTCCTATGCAGCCTCTGGTGCCATACCTGGACGACAACGATGGAGTCCTGCGCTTCTCCGGTCAGCTTGCGGCAAAGACGGCTATCCAGCTCGTCGCGAGCGACGGTCAATATGAATCGGCTCCTTTCAGTCTCACGCTGGACCCGTCACTATCGTCATCCAACCGGCCTCCGGTCGGTACATCCTTTTCGTACAAGGTGAATAAACATTCGTCGCTGATGCCGGTGACGCTGGCTACGTACTTCGATGATCCGGACGGAGATCCGTTAACCTATACCGTATCCCCCGCCTCTTCAGGCGGCGTGACGGCCTCGATAACGAACGGCATGCTATCTTTTTTCGGGCAGCTTACGAGCCATGCTGCTTTTACGGTCACCGCCTCCGATAATCATGGCGCCACGGCAACCGCTGTCTTTGCCTACACCGTGGAGAATCAAGCACCGGTCGGAACGTCGGTAACTTCTGTCGTGTACAAGAACACGGAGCTTGCTCCAATCGCGCTAACCTCTCTTGTCACCGATCCGGACGGCGACGCGCTGACTTACACCGTCTCGCCCGGCTCCATGAACGGGGTTACCCCCGGGATCGCGGACGGCATGCTGACTTTCGCCGGCTCCCTCACGGGACCTGCGGAATTTACGGTAAGAGGGTCTGATGACGCCGGTCTGTATGCCGAGTCCGTCCTTACCTTGCTCATCGGGAACCGGCCTCCGATTGCCGCACAGGAATGGGTACCATTAAGCGTACATAACTCGGTAGAACTTATCGATTTGGCGGCTAATTTCAGCGATCCGGATCTGGATGAGCTTACGTTTACCGTGTCGCCGCTAACTGCAGGCTCCTTGAGCGCCAGCATCTCGGGCAACCATCTGAGCATTGCCGGAATCCCTACGGAAGTGACCTCGTTCACGGTAACGGCCATGGACTCGAATCAGGCTTCGGTAAGCGCAGTTTATCAGCTGACGCCGGCCAATACAGCGCCCACCGCTGAAGCGCAGACTTTTGTCGGGGCACGGAATACAGTTCCGAATGCTATTTTATTGACCGATTATTTTCAAGACGCGGAGGGCGACGCGCTTGACTTCGCCCTGGCCTCCTCCGCAACAAGCGGCGGGTTAACAGCAGTTATAGAGGGAAGCTCCCTTTCCTTTACAGGCGGGCAGACCGAGGAAGCGGCATTTGCCATTACCGGTACGGATCTGATGGGCGGTTCAACCACGGTGACCTTTACGATCACCCTGCCTAACAGCGCGCCAGTGGGGGCTCCCTTCACGATAGAAGCAGCCAAGCATTCTACGCTTGACTCCTTAACGCTTAGCGATTATTTCTCAGACCCGGATGGCGATGTCCTGACCTACGAATTGTTCCCGGGGGAAACACAGCCGATCAGCGGAATTACGGCCGAAGTCGCCAATGGCAAGCTGATCTTTACCGGCACGCTTGCCCGATCGACTGAATACACGGTACGAGCTTACGATACCCAAGGCTTGTACGCTGAGGAAATCTTCTCGTTTATCGCGATCAATCAGGCGCCCGTCGCCGCTGCATCCTTGCTGGAATTCGAGGTGCACAATCAGGCTCCGCCTATGAATCTAACGGATAATTTCCATGATCCGGACGGAGATCCCTTGTTGTTCTCCGTATTCCCTCTGTACAGCGGAGGTCTGACGGCCAGCCTGGACAACGACGTGTTAACTCTCTCCGGCGTTCCGCTAGAGCAAGCAACCTTTACCGTTACGGCTCAAGACGATTCGGGCGAGTCGACCAGCGCCAGCTATGTGATGGTGCCGGTCAATAATCCGCCTACAGCCGAACACCGATCGTACACCGGACAGTGGAACGCAACGCCTGCCCCTATTCAGCTGACCGAAAATTTCAGCGATCCTGATAGGGATGACGAGCTGGAGTTCACCCTCACCTCACCCTTCAGCGGCGGCCTGACAGCCTCTATCGAAGAAGGCGGCATGCTTACCTTCTCTGGGCAGCAGACCGATACGGCATGGTTCGAGGTAACGGGCACCGATCCGATGGGCGGCACAAGAACCGTCACTTATACGATTGAGCTTGGGAACCGTCCGCCGGTCGGTGAATCGGTAACCATGGCTGTCGGCAGGAATATGGGGGCCGCCTCCCTTAATCTTGAGGATATGTTCACGGACCCTGACGAGGATGAGTTAACGTATAGCGTAGAACCATTGGATGCCGGCCAAGTATCGGCGATGATTTCGGGAACTACGCTGATGTTCTCCGGTCAGGTCCAATCCGATGCCAGCTTCCTAGTCACCGCCACCGAGCTGAGAAACGATGGCCTCTCGGCTTTGTCGGCCACTGCATTCGTTGAACTTCAAGCGATCAACTATGCTCCGATAGCAGCCGATCCGCTCGTGACCGGCTACTACCAAGTGGATGGGGCCCAAGAGATCAGCTTCTTCAGCAAGCCTCTCTCTACCCTGTTTGCGGATCCGAATAACGATCCGTTATCCTTCAGTCTGATGGAGAATGGAGAGCCGGCTGATCAGGCGATGGCGAACGGCTTGACGGGCCAGCTTCTTGATGAGGGCGATGGCATCAGGCTGAACGTTACGGGCATGCCGGAGAGCCTTGACGAGGTCGCTGAATTTACGATTGCGGCAGCGGATGATCTAGGGGAAGAAGCCTTGCTAGTCTACCAGGTGAAGGCCAATCATGCCCCTCGTTTCACAGGCGAGTATGCACAGGAGAACATGCAGCCCATCCATATTGCGCTAACGGGCACCATCGCCGACCTGGATCTGAGCACGCTTGTCACGGATAATGACGGGGATGAGCTTAGCTATGAGCTGGATCTGGATCTATCGGATATCGCCGAGTTCGACAGCGTAGAGATCGTTGGCCATACGCTGAAATTTACGGGGCGGCTTAATACCGAAGAACCGTATACGAGCCTCAGTCTTCGCTTAAGGGCCAGAGACGGGAAAGGCGGCATCTTTGATTTCACTCTGTGGGGGGATATCTTCTATCTTCCTGTGGCTCTGGATTCCGAGGTCAGGGTCAGCTATCTGAAGGACCAGCAAGCCGGCGAAGTCGCACGTATTCAGGTTAGCGGCAATTTCTTGGACCATTACTCCAATGAGCTTTATCTCTTCGTTGAAGATGAGTCCCCTCTGCCTGGTTACCATGCGGAATTTGTTTATGATGATCAGGGGATTCATCGCTATCTGATCCTGACAAAGGACGCTGACGTTACAGAGGAACCATCTAATATACCGGTCCGGGTCCGGGCAGAGAATAGGTATGGCTATGCCGAGACGACGTATCTCTTTCAGCTGAATCAAGGTCCCGTATCGCTCCTGCCCTCGAGCTTCGAGCTGTACCCGGGCATTGGGAATCTCGATCCTCAGAACCTGTTCGCGGATCCCGAAGAGGATAATTTCACCGTGCTTTCCGAAGTTATCTCGTCAGGGGGGACTTGGCTGAACGTTACGCCTGACCAACCGGGACAGCTGGGCTTCGATCAAGAAGCGGCAGACGGAACCTCCGGAAGCGTCAGCTTCCTGGCTACCGATATTCACGGAAATTCGACCTCGCAGCTCGTCCAGATCGCAAAGCCGATCCAAGCGCCGCAAAAGCTGCTGCCGGATCGATCTGTGGGCACCCTAAGCAAGCTGACCTTGAAAAATCTAAAGAACATGTACGGGCTATCCGAAGCTTATTCGTTCAAAGCGTTTAGCAGCCATGGCGAGGAACTATTCGTCTCCTTATCTCCAGACGGTCAGGATATGGTTCTGGAGAGCGGCATGTACACTGGACCCTATACCATAACACTTATCGCCTCGACCTCCGATGGGGAAAGCGGCTTTATCGATCAATTTGACGTGAACGTCTATCAATCCGGGCTGGATGGTCCCTACTTTGTGTACAATCCCTTTTACTTATCCGGCGAGACCGTGGACTTGGAGGGGATCCAATCTACCAATCCAGACTACGCTCCCACTGTTTCAATTGAAGCGGACGATCCTGATCGGTTCCGCATTTACTTTAGTATGCCGGATGAGCCTACGCCGACTACCTTCCTTATTCGCTCCATCGAAGGGACGATATATGAAGTGGTTTTCGATCCCGACCGGAATAGGAATTGATTACGCGATATGACAAGTAACCCAAGCATGGCTGGAATCGATTATACCGGCATCATCGATCACCTGAAGCAGCAGCGCTATGCCGATGCGGAACGTGAGGCCACACTCTCCATCCGCCAGCAGCCTCTTGCTCCGCAGAGCTGGACCTTGCTGGCCGAAGCTCTGCTCCATCAGGGCTTCGGCTCCGCAGCCAAGCGCGCCTTCGGCCGAGCCTGGCTGCTGGACCCGCAAGCGGATTGGGTCGCCCATGTGCATCGTCATCTCGAGCATGCCCCGCCAGGCCCCCGTCGCGAGGATATCGAGCTCCTGCTTCGAACCAAGCCTGTTTCTCTGGCGATCGGGATCATCGCAAGAGACGAGGAGCGCACGATCGCCAGATGCCTCGCCAGTGTTCGCGGAGCTGCCGATGAGATCATCCTAGTCGACAGCGGGTCGACCGACCGGACGCTGTCTATCGCGGCAGACTTTCCGGAGGTCAAGACGATCCTCGTCCCCTGGCACAACAGCTTTGCCGAGCTCCGCAACGAAGGGATGCGTCACATGCAGGCAGACTGGGTGCTTTGGATCGATGCGGACGAATATTTGTATGAAGAGGATAGGGACGTTGTTCGTGAGGCCGCCGGTTTGTTCGATGACATCCCCTATACGCCGATTCTGAACATCTGGCAGATGAATCAGATACAGGGAGCGGTTAGGCATGAATTTTCGCAGGCCCGATTATTCCCGCTGCGCCGCGGATTACAGTATCATGGAAGGGTGCATGAACAGATCGGTCCTGTTGACGGGGATGCTTTCAACTTCGCTGCCTATCGACAGCCTGTCCGGATCCGGGTGCAGCATGACGGCTATGAGCCAGCTGTGGTCGCGGCTAAAAACAAAGTCACCCGCAATCTGACGCTGCTGGATATGATGACGCAGGAGCAGCCGGAGAACCCTGGCTGGTGGCTGTACCATGCCCGGGAATCGCTGGCGGCCGATCTTCCCGAGCAGGCGAAAGCGAGCCTGTCGATGGCGGAAGCCGCTGCCAGGCACGTACCGTCGTTCGCCCGTCTGCTCGACGTCTATATGCTGACTGCGAAGATCAACGCCGCTGAAGCGGATTGGATCGCCGTTGAAGAAAACTGCGAGAAGGCGCTGGCCCTACATCCCGACTTTCCGGACGCGCTGTTCTACCGGGCGATGGCCAAGCTGAAGCAAGGCTATGCGCTCTATCGGGAAGCGGAATCGAGCCTCTCGCAGGCCAAGCTCGGATTCTCCACCTACCGGGGAACCGTGACCCCGGATTACGAAATCGGACGATGGAAGGCGGATGCTTCCCTCGCCGATATCGCGCGAGCCGTCGGACGCTTCGGAGATGCGGCCCGTATGTACCGTCATTTGGCCGAGCAATATCCGTATGCGGACCAGCTGCAGAAGCCGCAGCGACTTATTGACGAACAAAGAACCGTACTAAATCTTCTTTACGACAAGAAGTAGCACTTATTGAAGCCCAAGAAGCACGCCTACATCCCGAACGGGACGATAGGCGTGCTTCTTGGGCTTCCTGGTATTGCGGAAACCGGCGGACTTATTCGGATTTGTTCTGGATTACGCCGCAACCGATACGTGCTCCCGCATTGCCGGCCGGCGCCGACTTGTAATCATCGGGCTTCTCATGGATGACCAGCGAAGTCCCGCCTTCCTTCAGCAAGGAATTTGGTTTACCCCGTTCCAGAGTAACTGCCTTAGCTACTACCTCGATGCGAGCCTTCCCCTGCTTGTCCGCGACCAGATTGGGCAGATCGCCGGCATGCGCCCCACCCGCGCTTTCCGCTCCATGGTCATGCCCGTCCGGGTTAAAATGGCCCCCCGCCGATGTAAAATCCGGCGCTACGCAGGCTCCTTGTTCATGGATATGAAATCCATGCTCGCCGGCCGTGAGCCCTTGAACTTCTCCCAGCAGTCTTACTCCAGCGGATTCTTGGGTCAGGAGCACCTGGCCGAGAGCCTCCCCCTTCGTCCCCAGCAGCCGGACTTGCAGGGCTCCCTCCGGGTTTTCCGCAGCCATCACAGCCGTGCTTCCTTCGACTTGACGAGATTCATGCCCCCGCTTGGGCTGAGCATCCGCACCCATCCATGGAAGCTTTGCGCTCTCGCAGCCGGCCGTGAGGAACAAGGCCAACCCCATCGCTCCGAGCTTGCGCAATGTACTAGTTTTCATGTTCGACCCTCCTTCATCAGCAGCATGACACTCAAGGTCCAGTGTTGCCGAGATGAAGGACATTTAAACGATACGCTTCGCGGACACCTTCGACGACGCCTTCTCCTCGGGAGCTTCCAGCTATCCCGCCTTCTGAGCCACCAGCTTCTTCTTGCCGAAAAGCAGCGCGTAAAGCAAGATAACCAACGCCAGCAGCAGAGCTAGCACCAGAAATATATTGCTGAACAGGATGCCTTCTCGTCCGTCAACGAACGGATTAAAGCGGATCGATGCTCCTTTAAGGTCCAGGATTTTGCCGAGCACGGCTGTAGCGGACGCGCCGGCGATGAAGTTCAACATGGAGAACAACCCCATGCCGATTCCGGTCTGATCTTTAGCAAGCGTGCGGGATACCGTATTCGACATCGCAATCTGCATGAAGGTTTGCCCGACAAACCCAAAGATTAGAAATAAGGCAACCAAGTAGGGGGACAGTCCCGCAACCGTAGAAAGGCTAAGAAAACAAAGCAGCAGCAGCGACGATGCGGTGTACACCAGATAGGAATTCCCCCGCTCATCAGCCAGCTTTCCGCCTTTTCGACCCAGCAAGGCCGAGGAAATCGCCGCCGGAAACATCAGAAAGCCGATGACAGCCGGACTGACATGATTGATCGTTGCCAGCAGTTGGGGAATGGTAAAGGCGATGCCAAAGCTGAAGCTGGTCGCCAGGAAGGCGATCAGAAGGCCAGAGACATAGGCTTTGTTTCGAAACAGCGACGGCTGAACGAATGGCTCAGCGGTCGTCCGGATGCGCACGACGAACAGAACCAAGAGCACGATGCCGGCTGCCAGCAGAAGCCAGGCTGCAAGCGTAATGGCCAGCAGAAGCGCCGCTACAGCCAACGCCAGCAGCATGCCCCCGATAAAATCAATTCGGCCGGCTTGCCCCCGTTCGTCATCCAGATATTTGCGGTAGAACGGCAGCGTGAGCAGCGCCAGTATAGACAAGGCAAATAACAGACGCCAGCTGGCAAAGCTGGTCACAAACCCCGACACGATAGGACCCAGTGCGGCTCCGAGAGACAAGCCGATCGCCGTCGTCCCCAGTGCCCGGCCGCGCTGCTCCGGGGCGAAGTAACGGATCGGTATGATCATCGCCGTGGCCGGAATGACGGAAGCGCCGGCTGCTTGCAGAACCCGCCCGGCGATAATCATCCAGAACTGGGTAGCCGCAAGTCCGACGATCGAGCCCAAGGCAAAGAAGATCAGCCCGATGGTAATCAGGTCCTTCAAACGGTATTTATCCGCCAGCTTGCCGAAGGTCATCGATCCTATGGCGTAAACGATCATATAGCTCGTGATAATCCAGCTCACCTGCGAGGCCGACAGCTGGAATTGCCTGCTGATCTCCGGCAGGACGACGGTGAACATAGAGGCATTCATCACCGACAAAATCAAAGTAAAAACAAGGACGCGAAGCAGCTTCTCTCCGGACTGGCTTTGCTGAGCTTGCGGTATGGCGGTCATCGTACATTCCTTCTTTCTATTCCGCCCTCCATATTCGAAGCGCGGTTATGTATGTACGTCTCATTATCGTCCCCATAACATACATAGTCAATAAAAATGTATATTAAGTTTACATGTCGAAGCTTATTTTTGTTGAAGTCAAATAAAAAGCCTGCAGAGCATTCGCATCTACAGACTTTCCACATGTACTTGGTTGTTAATGAAAAGGATTTTTCCATTCCATCAGCATCGCATAATTTCGCGACTCTTCATCCTCCAAATAATCCGCGACCAGCTTGACCGGCGTTCTGCCGCATTTGAGCAGGAAAGTCATGACCGGATCCCGGCGCGTTCCCCGGAGTACCGCCTCCACATAAGCTTCAGGCGACATTTCGTCCGCTACCCGGCCATAGCCGGGGATTCGGCCACCGCCGAGCAGCCGCTTCAGCTGCAACCGGACCACAACCTCATACATCGAAAGCATCAGCCATTTCCCGAGGCCGAGCTTGCGATAGGACGGTCGGGCGCCGATATCGACAACATATAGGGTATTGCCATCGGGACGATGCGTCGTTATATAGCCGGAATCCGTGATCTCCGCCCACGTATGATCCGGATCTCCAGGATCGTAATCCACGAGAAGCCCGGTCATCGAAGCGACAATTTCTCCATCCGCCTCCACGCATAGCGCCCCCTCGGGGAAAAGCCTCACGTGGTTGCCTAGCTGTTCCTTTGTCCACCACAGCTCTTCGGGAAATGGCGGAGGAAAGCTCTCCCGTTGAATCTGGATCAACGCCTCAAAATCCGCCTCGGTATAAGGACGGATCACTGCTTTCAGCGGCCGGTCTCCATCAAATACGAAGAGCTCCTTCCGGTACATGGTCATCGCGCCTCCTTCCTAACTCCAGTCCGTATACAGGTCCGTACGGCGATCGCGCCAGGTGGTAACCGATCCCTTCTCCCGCACTTCATAGAGAAGCTCCAGGTCCAGGTCTCCGGTGATGATCATATCGCCGTTGATTTCGCCGGCCGTCATCACGCCGCCTGGCGGGAAAGGAACGTCATTGGGCGTAAGGATCGCAGCCTGCCCATAGTTGCCGCGCATGAAATCAACGGTGGGCAGCGAACCAACGGTTCCCGTCGTGACCACATACACCTGATTTTCGATAGCCCGGGCATGGCAGGTGTAGCGCACCCGATGAAAACCGTGGCGGTCGTCCGTACAGGAAGGACAAAAAATGACATCCGCGCCTCTCGCTTTCGCCATACGTACAATTTCCGGAAACTCGATATCATAGCAGGTCAACAATGCGATCCGGCCTTTATCGGTGTCGAATACCGATAAGGCATCCCCTGCGCCCATCGCCCACGCTTTGACTTCGGAAGGCGTGATATGCAGCTTCCGCTGCGTAACCATCCTTCCGTCCGGGTAGAACAGGTAAGCCGCGTTGTACAACCTGCCGCCTTCCTCGACAATATGCGTGCCGCCGATCAGATGCATGCCCGTGGAGCGGGCTAACCGGCTGAACAGCTCCTCATAGGCTTCGGTAAAGCCAGGCAGCGCCGTAATGGGAAGTCCCTCGCGACGGTTATCCGGCTTGCCTATGGACAGCAGCTGAGTCGTAAACAGCTCCGGAAACAAGACGAATTCGGCATCGAATTCGGCAGCCGTTTTGACATAATGCTCCACCTGGGCGGCGAAGTCGTCAAAGCTGTCAATGGTGCGCAGATGATATTGGACCGCGGAAACTCTGATTTTCATCCTTCTTCTCTCTCCTCTTGTACCTGTTCTTCGTACTCGACGGCGCTTTCTTCGATGGGATCGAAGAATAAGATATGAGGCTTCTTCACACACCAGGTCGTCATCGAACGCAACTGCTCCACCTGAACGGTTTTGATGGGCTCCAGAAATAACCCGTGCAGCTTGTCCGTCCACTTGTGCAAAAACTCCTGGTCGGCCAAGTACCGCTCGCTGCCGTCCGGCAGCGCATACCGGCGGTTGCCGAGCGGAATAATCCTGCTCTCGATGCCGATGGAGGAAGCCATACGGACAAACAGCAGTCCGCCCGGTTTCAGCACCCGCCAAAGCTCGGTGATCATTTGTCTGAAATGCTCGTCATGCTCTGCGAAATGCAGAACGGCGCACGCGATTACGACGTCGAACGAATCATTGGCGAAGCTCAGCTTCTCCAGAGGCTCGACCCGGAAGCGTTCTTCCAGCTGCTCGGGCTCAAGACCGGAGGCTTGCTGCCGAACCGCCTTAATGGCCTCTTCGGAACGATCCACGCCATAGACCTCATAACGCTCCCGCAAAAAATAACCCAGATTGCGCCCATCTCCGCAGCCTGCGTCGAGCAAACGCATACCGGGCGCGATACGTCCTTTCAATAGCTGATCGAATAAATATATATCCATCGAACCGAACTGCTCTCTTGGATTCATCCCCCGCTCACTCTCTCCCAATTCCAGGCGTTGTACGCTATTATAGCACGTCCGGGCAGATATGCTCCACGCAGCCGCCGTTATTTTTGGAGGCCATTCCATATAGTCCGCTGCTTTCCGTATCAACTATGACAGAAACTGACCACATTCTATGGTAGAGTGAGCTTTGTAAGCAACCCATTCCTTAAAAGAACAGGAGTCTGAGCCCTATGAGCATGAGAACCATGACCCCCGAAATTCGCAAGGTAGACGCGCTGCATGTGGTCGGCATGGAGCAAAACCATAAGTTTGTGCCCGGTGGTCCGATCGACACGATCGTACCGCAATGGATCCAATTCATGGAGCGCATCGGTGAGATTGAAGACTTAACGGGAGTTACGCTGGGCATCTCGCTATGCGACAAGCCCGAGCCTTCAGATACGCTGGATTATGCGGCAGGCGCGCTGGTCAGCGGTCGTCCCTCTTCCGTCCCGGACGGCATGAAGGCGTATGAGCTGAAGCCGCAAACTTATGCTGCGTTTCTTCACAAGGGCGCGATTGCTAGCCTGGGGGACACCTATCGGGCGATCTATAGCTGGATCGGCTCGAACGGAGCGTATACCCGCGCTCCGGCACCGGAATTTGAACGGTACGATGAACGCTATACGGGTTCAGAGGATGAACATAGCGAGTTCGAGATATACATCCCCGTCATTCCTGCCGGATAAATCAAGCTGACAAGCCGATAGAGTCGCAGACCTTGCGGGTTAACCCCCAGTCGCGCGACTCTTTAGCAGCTTGCTATGGGCCATCTCCGGCCGGAGAGAACGGATTTCTTGCAAGAATCTGCCGCCTACAAGCCGTAGGCCTTGTTTTGCTCTATCAGCCAGTTCCGGATCTCGCTAATGACCGCAGCCGGTTTCTCCACCACTACCCCAGGTCCAAGACCGGCGAAGTATTGGGCGAAGTAGCCGATCTCGTCCGGATGAATGCTCAAAGTAATCCGACCTTCTCCATTTTCCTCTACAACCATTTCCCGCTCGAACCAGGCCTCCCACCGAAACCGGCGCACAGCCTCCTTAGTCAACCGCGCCTCCAGCTGCAGCTTCTCGCTCCCTTCGGCTCTTCCCTGCGATGAAGACCGACCATCTGGCGGTTGAAACCAGTCGCTGATCGGGAAGCCGCTTATATCCATGACCGGATGCCCCTCTGCCGCCCAATCCGCATGGAGGAGCCGGTCCGCGCGAAAAAGCTGCAGCCGGTTCTTTAGGAAGCAGAATGCCGGGCTATACCAGAAGCCGTTATGCGAATATACCCCGACTGGCTGCAGCACCCGCTCCTTGGCGCCCTCCTTGGAATCGTACGTAACCTGCAAAGGGCGCTGCTGCATAGCGGCATCCAGCAGCAGTCGCAGGTAGGGAGCATGGATCTGCCGTTTGGGAGACCAGAAGACGACCCTATGCTTCATAATATCGATCTTTTGCTTCGTGTCCTCGGGCAAGTAGTAATAAAACTTAGTCAAGGCGCTCGCGGCCTCTTCATGAAACGGCAGAGCTCCATAATGCTGCAGCGACTGATAGGCGAAAAACATCGCGACCGCTTCCTGCTCCGAGAACATGATCGGCGGCAGCAAGCGTTCATTCAACACCCGGTATCCTCCATGAGGGCCATATTCCGCATATAAGGGGAGTCCCAGCTCGTCCAGCACTTGCAGATCGCGCATGATCGTGCGCTTGGACACCTGGAACTCCTCGGCCAGCTCTCTAACCGTAAATTTTCGCTTCTTGTTGACAGCGATCATCAGCTCCATCAATCTTTTGGATTTGCTCATTACCGGTCCACCTCGAATTCCTGTCCTATCCTCTCCTTATTATAGCCGATAACTAAGACATGGGATGGCATAGTTAGCGCTTCCTTCAGAAATATGGTACAACAAATAAACGGAGTATTAACATCCAGATCCGCAAGGACCTTGCATGCGGATCGGACGAGAGGAGCCGCTTGACTATGAAATCCCTGGTATTGGCCGAAAAGCCCAGTGTCGCCAAAGAAATTGCACGCGTGCTGGGCTGTGGGCAGAAACACAAGCATCATTATGAAGGATCAGCCTATGTGGTAACCTGGGCGCTGGGGCATCTGGTCACCTTGGCGGAGCCTGAGGACTATAACCCGAGCTACAAGGAATGGCGATTGGAGGATCTTCCGCTGATCCCGGCCCGCATGAAGCTCAAGGTTATCCGCGAGACGACGCCTCAGTTTAAAGCCATCTCCGCCCTCGCGAAGCGCGGCGACTTGAAAGAACTCATTATTGCCACCGATGCCGGACGGGAAGGAGAGCTGGTTGCGCGCTGGATCATGGAGCTGGTGCAATGGCGGAAGCCGTACAAGCGGCTCTGGATCTCTTCGCAGACGGATAAAGCGATCCGCGACGGCTTCGCCTCACTCAAGCCAGGACGCGATTATGACCGGCTGTACCGGTCTGCCGTGTGCCGGGCTGAGGCCGACTGGCTGATCGGGCTGAACCTGACTCGAGCCCTCACCTGTAAGCATAGCGCTCAGCTTGCAGCGGGTCGCGTTCAGACCCCAACACTAGCGGCGCTGATGGACCGCGAGAAGCAGATTCAGTCGTTCCAGTCCAAGGACTATTGGCTGCTGCGAGGCGACTTCGGCTCCTTCCAGGGCCAATGGAGAAGCTCGGCTGTGCCGGATGGGCGGCTTTTCGACCAGTCCGCGGCCGAAGCCCTTGTCCGGAAGCTCGAACGCGCCGCCTCTGCTCAGGTTGCGAGTCTGAAGCGCACGGAGAAGCAGGAGCCTCATCCGCTCGCCTACGATCTGACTGAGCTGCAGCGGGATGCCAACAAGCGGTACGGCTTTACGGCCAAGCAGACGTCGAACGTGCTGCAGCGGCTGTATGAGCAGCATAAGCTTGTCACGTATCCGCGAACCGATTCGCGCTATTTATCCACGGATATCGTACCAACGCTTGCAGGAAGGCTTAGAGCGCTTCAGGTGCCGCCTTACGCATCTCTGATCAAGCCCTTGCTGGCCAAACCGCTGCCCGTTTCCAAGCGGATCGCCGATGATAGCAAGGTCACCGATCACCATGCGATTATTCCGACGGATGAACGACCCTCGCTTCAACTGCTGGGGGCCGACGAGCGCAAGCTGTACGATCTGATCGTCAAACGGTTCCTCGCCCTCTTCTATCCTGCCTACCGCTACGACGAAACGACGGTCATGGTTCAGCTTGGGGGAGAGTCCTTCCACGCCCGCGGACGTGTCGTGCGCGAGCAAGGCTGGAGACAGCTATATGAGGAAGCGGTCTGGGCCGAGAGTGGAGACGACGATGCGGACGGCCAGACGCCGGACTCCGCCGGCGCTGCCCAGGAGCTGCCTCCGCTGACGCAAGGACAGAAGCTGGATACGCGCCGTCTTTCCCTGCACAAGCAGATGACCCGTCCTCCCGGCCGTTATACGGAAGCCGCCTTGTTAACCGTGATGGAGAAGCAAGGGCTGGGCACGCCGGCCACAAGGGCCGATATTATCGAGAAGCTGCTGCAGACCGATACGATCGAACGGCGGATGAACACCCTGCAGCCTACGGGTAAGGGGGCTCAGTTGATCCATCTGGTATCGCCCGAGCTTCGTTCCTCGGAGCTCACCGCCTCTTGGGAGCAGGAGCTTCAGCGTATTGCCACCGGCCAGGGCGATGCCGACGCATTCATGAGCCGCATCCGCAAGCAAACGGAATCCATCGTTCGCGAGGTCAAGGTCAGCAGCGCCGAATACAAGCCCCATAACTTGACCAGCTCCCGCTGTCCGGAGTGCAGCAATCCGCTGCAGGAGATCAAGGGCAAGCAGGGCAAGCGGCTGGTATGCAGCAACCGGGAATGCAGCTACCGCCGGGCCGCTGAAGCCCCGCTGTTAAACAAGCGCTGCCCCCAATGCCGCAAAAAAATGGAGCTTCATGAAGGCAAAGCCGGCAAATATGCGCAATGCAAGCCCTGCAATGTGATCGAGATGCTCGGGGATTCGCCGGGAGGCCGGGGAGGAAAAAGCGCTAAACGGCAGCAGTCGCAGATGGTCGAGCAGTTCAGCGACAACGTATCGCTCGGCTCAAGTCTGGAGGAGGCGCTGCGGGCCGCGCTGGAGAAGAAAAACTCGTGATCGAACCGGATAGACCCCGCTGACGCCCTGGTACCAGGAGAACGCGGGAAACCGCTCCTGCTAACGCCGAATGTTCAAAAGCCCTGACCGGATTTTCCCGGCCAGGGCTTAGCTTTATTTGGTTAAAAGTGCAGGCTGGACGTGACGCTCGAAGTAAAGACGCAGCTGCGCCTTCTCCGACTCTGTAAACTGGTATTCGCAGTCCCTTCCCTCATCCTGCGCGGCAATGTCCACCAGCAGCCCGTCTCTCGTGGCGATCAACAAAGCGCCGAGCTCGGCGATCGAAGCCGGAATAAGCTTAGGCTCCGCCGTCTCTACCTGGACATAGACATCCACCCATTGCCCATCGCGAATGTCTACGACGTGCTTCATCTCGGTGAACTGAAGCTCCTGCACATCCGTACTCCCGTAAGTCAGCATCGTTATGCCTTCACCTGCTTCCGCTCCGGCAGCAGATCCATCAGCGCAAGCTCGATAACCGGGTAGTTAAAATGAAAATTTCGATCCAGCGCGACCTTGGGAAAAACCCGCTGGCCCTTCAGCAGCAGCTGGCTCATCTCACCGAACATCAGCTTCATGATGAACGCAGGTACCGGGAATCGGTAAGGCTTGCCGAGCTGCTTCGCCACCTTCCTGCCGAATTCGTCATTGCTGACAGCGACAGGACTCGTGGCATTCACGGGTCCTTCCAGCTCCGCGTCGCCGATGCAAAAGTCGATCAGCCGACATAAGTCGTCGATATGAATCCACGACATAGGCTGCGTCCCGGTCCCGATCCGGCCGCCTACCCCCCATTTGAACGGAGCTATCATCTTGGGGAACGCGCCTCCGTCCTTGCCCAGAACGACGCCGAGCCGCAGCAGCACGACCCGTGTATCGGGAATCTGCTCGGCGGCAGCTTCCCACTCATCGACGACACTGGACAGAAAGTCATCCTTCCTCCATTCGCTTTCCTCAATAAACGATTCCGTCTCCGACATGCCGTAGATGGCCACTGCGGAAGCGTTGATCAGCGCAGGCTTGGTTTCCATGCCCTCGATCCAGGCTCGGACACGAGCAACGGCGTCCAGCCGGGACTGCATGATCCGCTTCTTCGCTTCGTCCGTCCAGCGCTGATTGATCGTCTCGCCAGCCAGGTTGACGATGGCGTCGACCCCTTCCAGCAGCCGGCTGTTCGCGTCCAGCTCATCCCAGGTGACGTACCGCACCAGCGGATGATCCGATTTTTGCTTTTTGCGTACGACGACGAGCAGGCTCGCCTTCTGTTTCATATAATAGTCGATCAAGTGTTTCCCGATAAAACCGGTCCCACCGGTGATTGCCACCTTCATCTGCATTCCTCCGCCATTGATTATGCCCTACATTATATCTCATATAAGAGGGATTGAGAAATAAGGATTCGTCACGCCGGTTAGTTTTCCTTATGCTGGATGGAGTTGTACCGTCTTCCAAATGAAAATGAGTCGTTTTATGGTTGATTATGCCAGTTAATGAAAGTAAAATAGCATCAGAAGATCTAGCATCGGAGGTCGCTGCATTGGTATGGGATTTGAATGAAACATCTGTCGAATCGGTTGATGAATATGGTCAAACCGGTCTATTCCGAGCCAAAGAACGAACTACCGGCCTCATTCGATACTTTAAAACTATACTTCCCGAGCATTCACTCGAGCCCGCTTCCCGGAAGCTGCAAACCGAATTCCATATAGCCGCCAAGCTTCAAGCCGCCGACATCTGGATGCCCGAGCAGGAAGGCCGCTGGCAAGGCGCTCCCGCTCTGTTAATGACCGTAATCGAAGGCCAGCCGCTCGCTTCCTATCTTAAGTCCAGTCCGCTCGAGCTGACGCTTTTTCTCCATCTGGCTACAGGAATGGCCGAAGCTGTAAGCAGGCTGCACCAGACCAAGCATGTCCATTTGGCGCTTTCGCCACAAGCTTTTTTTGTCGAATCAAATCGGAAATCCTGCAAATTAACCGAGCTCCATCGGGTGACTCCGCTCTCTGCGGCAACCGAGCTCGGATCGGAAAGCTTGTCGATGCTGACCCGTGACAAGGATCCAATATGGTATGCCGCGCCCGAGCTGCTTGGACGGCTGAGCCGCCGCTTGGACGCGCGTACGGATATTTATGGCCTTGGCGTGTTGTTCTACCGCATGCTGAGCGGCGTTTTCCCGTTCGACACCGAGGATATCGCCGGACTGATGCACGCCCATGTCGCCAAGGAGCCTGTGCCGCTGACGGCCTGGCACATTCCGAAGCCGATCTCGGATATCGTCGGCAAATGCTTGATGAAGGAGCCCGAGCAGCGGTACCCGAGCTCTTTCGCTCTGCGGCGGGACCTGAACCTGGCGCTCGACAGGCTGTTGACCGAAGGGTTTCTTGATGACTACGAGATTGAAGCGGAGTCGATATCGGATCAATTCTCGATCTCGGAGACGATCTACGGCCGGGAGGAGCAGCTGCAAACCCTGGAGGACGCCTATACGAGGGCTTCGGAAGGAAGCAAAGAAATCGTGTCGGTTTCCGGCATCTCCGGAATTGGCAAATCGTATCTGATTCATGAATTCCAGAAGATCGTTCAGCAGCGGGGCGGCTTATTCGTCGCCGGCAAGTTCGATCAGTTCAAAAGGGATACGCCTTACTATGCTCTTCAGCAAATAGGCAATCAGTTGCAGCAGCACTTGCTTACGCTCGTGGAAAGCGAACTGGAGAGCAAAAGAAAGCAAATTCTTCACGTCGTGGGCTCCAACGGACAAATTCTGGTGGATATGATTCCCTCGCTCGAAGCCGTTCTAGGGCAGCAGGTGCCTCTGCCGAAGCTGCCGCCCGCTGAAATGCATAACCGCTTCGTATCGACGCTGCAACATTTTCTGTCCGCCTTTTCATCCAAGGATCAGCCTCTTGTCCTCTTCCTGGATGATCTGCAGTGGGCCGATGCAGCATCCCTTCAGCTCTTTCAAGATATGAGCATAGGATCGGCTGGGAGCCACTGTCTGTACATCGTCGCTTACCGCGATCGGGAGGTCGGAAGCGAACATCCGCTGCGCGGTCTGCTGGACCGCATCCAACGGAGTAAAAGCTTCTCCCTCACAGGAATACGTCTCGAGCCTCTTCGATCCGACCATATGGAGCGTCTGCTTGCCGAAAGCTTGCGTCCCTGCGCACAATCCGTATGTAAGCTGTCGCAATTGATGATGCAGAAGACGAAGGGCAATCCTTTTTTCACCAAACAATTTTTCCGTTCCATCTATGATCAGCAACTGCTCTGGTTCGATTATGACGCCTGCCAGTGGACTTGGGACGAAGCCAAGATTCAAGAGCTTCATATGACCGATAACGTCGTCGACTTTATGATTAACAAAATTCTCCGTCTGCCTGAGGAGCTTCAGCATCTGCTTATGCATGCCGCCTGCATCGGCCATCAATTTACAGACGATATTCTCGCGCTATCCACCGGTCTGAACCCCGAAGTGATCCGTCAGCATCTGTTGGCGGCCGAACAGGACGGTCTGATACATGGCTCGAGGAAGGTCAAAGGCATCGATAGGGGCCAGCACACCTATAAATTTCTGCACGACCGTGTATATCAAGCCATGTACTCCATGGTTTCCGATGAACGCAAAATCGGCATCCACCTTCATATCGGCCAGATGATGGAGCAGCGCTACCGGCATGCGGGCACCTTGGAAAGCAATGCCTTCGAAGTCGCCAGCCAGTTGAATCTCGGAGCCTCCCTGCTGCAAGCCGTCGAGGACCGCGAACGTCTTGCCCGCTTGAATCTGCTCGCTTGCCGCCGCGCCAAGACAAGCTCCGCCTACGACATGGGCCTCCGCTTTGCCCTGCACGGATGCGAGCTGCTGATGGCGGACCGGTGGCATAGCCAGTATGAACTGGCCTATGCGCTTCAGCTCGAGAAGGCGGAGCTGGAATACTTATGCGGCTACTTCGATGAGGCGAAGGAGTCCTTCTCGGTAACTATTCGCCATGCCCGTACCCGATCGGAGAAAGCAGAAGCTTACACCCTCATGATGGTGCTGTGTACAAACACGGGCGAGCATGAAGAGGCCCTGCGTCTCGGCCTGGAAGGACTGCAGCTGTTCGGCATCCGGATCAGCGCCAAGATCGGCAAGCCGGCTATTCTCTGGGAGCTGATGAAGTCACAGCTGCGCAAAGGCGCGCGCCGCATTGACGATCTGCTCGATATTCCCGTCATGACCGATGCCGAGCATAAGGCCGTGATGCGCCTTCTGCTTAATCTGATCGCGCCCGCCTATTACTTGAACTCGGAGCTCTACATTTATCTGATGCTGCGCATGTTCAATTACTCACTGAAAAACGGGCATACGGAGGCAAGCGCACTCGCCTTCTCCACATACGGGGTCATCATGAGCTCGATGCTCGGCCGTCTGCAAGCGGGCTACGACTACGGCATGCTTGGGGTAAAGCTGAGCGAGACCTTTGAGTATTTGCCGGTGAAGTGCAAGGTATATTTCGGTTACGGAGCCTTCACGAGCCAGCTGAAGGAGCATGTCGGCACCAATGTGGAGCAGCTTCGCAAGGCTTATCATTTCGGAGTCGAATCGGGGGATTTCGTGTACGCCGGTTACTCGATCACGTTCAGTTTTTTTCTCCGGCTGTTTAAAGGAGATCATCTGGCTGAGGTGCTCAAGGAGACCGAGCAATACCAAAATTTCATAGTTAGGGCCAAGGATCGCGACACGTCCATGATCCTGACCATTCTTCAGCGTTATGCGCACAATCTAAATGAACAAACGGCCCATCTCTCCTTGCCGGGTAGTCCGGTAACGGAATGCTTTATGACCGACGAGGAGCTTGCCCAGCTCTCCGGCTATACCAACAATGCCGTTATTCATACGTACTATGCCATGCAAGCGCAAACGTATTATCTTTTTGGCCGGCTGCCGGAAGCGAAGAAGCTGCTGGACGAGGCGGAGGCTACCTTGCTTACGGTGTTCGGCATGCTGCATGTGCAACTTCATCATTTCAACTATGCCATGGTCCTGATGGGCTTATATCCGGATGCCGGTACTTCGGAGCAGAAGAGGTACCGCCGCCGCATCCAGGTCAGTCTGCGCTTCCTCGGCAAGTGGGCCCAGCATACCCCGGACAATCTCCTGCATCTCCAGCTGCTGCTGGAAGCAGAGTGGAACCGGTTAACGGGGTCGCGCAGCGTCGCGGAGGAGAAGTATGATCAGGCCATTCATTATGCGGGTAAATTCCGCTTCGTCCACTATGAGGCAATGGCCAACGAATGTGCAGCCAAGCACTATTGGCAGCTCGGCAAGCTGAAAGTTGCCCGCCCCTATTTGCTCGAGGCGCGCAGCTTGTATCTTCAATGCGGGATGGTTCGGAAGGCCGCCGAGCTGGATGAACGGTATCCGCATCTCGTTCAACGGGGCCAGGCCGAGTCCTCCATCGACTTGTCCAGCATCGTGAAGGCCTCCCAGGCCATGTATAGCGAAGCGATCTTCCAGCAAATGCTGGACCTTATCATGGCGGTCGTTCTGGAGAACGCTGGCGCCGAACGAGGCTTGCTTGCGCTCGTTCGGGACGGGCGGCTGTTCATCGAAGCGGAGAAAGCTCTGCATGCTCCGTTCGAGGCTCTGCACGGCTCCTCCCTTGAGCATTGCCAACATGCCGCGGTCTCCGTGATGCAGTATTCGGCCCGAACGGGAGAGCCGGTCCTGCTCGTCGATGCGGTACGATCGGAGCTATTCGCGAAGGATCCGTACATTCAGTCCCACCGGCCTCGCTCGGTTCTGTCGGTGCCGATCGCCCGTTCAGGCCAGCTGGTCGGCGTGCTGTATCTGGAAAACAATCTCGCGACCTACGTGTTTCATGAGGAGCGTCTGCACACCCTGAAGCTTCTTGCTTCGGAAATTGCCGTACTGATCGAGAATGCCAAGCTTTGGGAGCATTTGGAATCCAAAAATTACAAGCTCCAGATGCTGGAAGAGCAGGAGAAGAGTATCCGTTTGCAACTGAGCGAGAAGGAGCGCTGGGTTCAGTCATCCGAAGCGACTATGCTGAATATCCGCAAGGCTCAGCACGAGCTGATCAATAACGTTCAAACGGTTCATGCGCTATTGATGATGAATAAATACGATATGGCCAAAGATTATATCTCGGTCTGGTGCAAGGAGATCGTCCACCAATCGATTGTCGGCTCCGTCAAATTCCCGGTGCTTGGGGTCGTGCTAAACCACCTCTCTCTTACCTGCATTTCCAAGCGGATCGAGCTCCAGATTAGCGGGGATCTTGACTGCACGTTCGAGCAGCTTACGCTGCCCATCAGCTATTTTTCAAGCATTATTCATAATTTACTTAAGAATGCCGTTGAAGCGATCCCCGATGAAGATACGCTCAGGACGGTCAAGCTGACGATTGCGGAGCGGCCGGACAGCTACCACCTTACCGTGTTTAATACCGGCTCATATATTCCAGAAGAGAAGCTTAAGCGAATATTTGATAAAGGCTTCTCGACCAAGTCCGAATCGGCCAATTCGGGGCTTGGCCTGCATATCGCCCAAAATTATGCGGAGCATTACGGAGGCCGTATCGACTGTGTGTCCCTCCTGGATGAAGGCACCTCCTTCCATGTCGTTCTGCCCAAGCGTCAAGACGAGCAGGATAAAAATGCCGGTCTTCGCGAGCCCGACTCCCACCCGGCCGTCCCTACCTCCTAGGGCGACCTTGCAGGAAAAAAATAATAGCAAAAAACCGTGGGACTTTCCTGTCGTCAAGACCAGAGAAAACCCACGGTTTTTTGCCAACTGGCCTGCGCCGGATGCGCTTAGCCGTGAAGCTCCCGCTCTACAAAACGCAGAGCGTCGGACAGATGCTCGGCGAAGTAGGACCACTGATGCTCCCCTTCGAATTCCAGATACTCGTGCTCATAGCCGATCTGATCGAGCAGCGCCTTGAACGCCTGGTTAGCCGGGAATAAATAGTCCCCGCGCCCGCAGTTGAAATGCAAAGCGGGCCTCAGGTCTTCCCGGACGCGCTGTGCGGCAAGCACATGTAAATCAAGCTGCTTGGCATAAGGACCATGCAGCGGGCCCATAATACGAGGCGTCTCCGATCTGTACTCCTGCGGCGTCAGCAGGGAGGTGGAGATCAGCGCTCCGGCTATGCTGCCTGCGGCCCCGAACGTTTCGGGATTGCGCAAGGCCAGCGAAAAGGCGCCGTAGCCGCCCATGGACAGGCCCACAAGCGAGCGGCGAGTGCGATCGGCGATCGTACGGAATTCACGGTCAATCGCCGGAATCAGGTCATACAAGAAATAATCCTCGAAGCGGCCGGTGCCGTCATACCAGTTCACATAGAATGTTCCGTGACCGTAACCGCCGTCATTCGGAATCACGACGATACTTTCACTAAGTTCCCCCGCTGCCATCATCGCATTGAGGGTCGCTTCGGCGTTCCCCTTTACCGTCCAGCTTGTTTCGTCTCCATTCAGCCCATGAAGCAAATAAACGACGGGATAACGGTTGTCCTCGCCGTCCTCATATCCGGCAGGGAGATAGACCTGACAAACCTTTCGAGCAAACAACGAACCGGAAAAAAAGGAAAACGGAATGAAATGGCCCATATTACTTCCCCTCTCGCCCTTGTCCTGCCCTTAGTTCAAGACGGCGTTCAGATGTTCCTCGGTAATCGCCCAATGCGAGGTATTCCATACGGTTTCTTTGTTTTTTACATAAAGCACTTGCGGCGAGGCATGCTTGACTCCCGTGTCCTCGGCAATCTGATTGGATACCGGACGGGACTCGATCACCTTCACCAGCAGATAGTCAACCTCAGTGTTCGGAGACTTGCCCAAATAGGCCTCGTACTCCTGAAGCGCGTTGAAGCTGACCGGGCAAGCCGTGCTGTGCTTCAGCACCACGAGTGCTTTGTTATCGCTGTTTTGCAGAGCTTGCTCCCATTCCTCGTTCGTGCTGATTTCCTTCCAACTGGCCATTTGCTTATCCTCCATCTCATGAATATTTAGCCGGACTGCGGTCCGTGTAATAATAATGCCGGGCTCCGATCTGTTCGGTAAGCTCCAGAATGCCATAGGAGTACATGTCTTGACGCCGCTTGTCGGTAGGCGATCCGGGGTTAAAGAGCAGAACGCCGCCGCGCATGTCCTGATACGGAATATGCGAATGTCCGAACAGCACGATATCGACGGACGCCTCCCCGCCAGAAGCGCAGAAGGTCCGGTAAGCCGTATCCGGCGTTGAGCGCCCTCCGTCTCCATGAACGAGACCGATGCGGTACCCGGCCAGCTCCAGCACCTTGCTCCTGCCGAATCGACGGACGATCCCCGGCCCGTCGTTATTGCCTGCAATCCCGTCTACAGGCGCGATCGCAGCGAACCGATCAACGATAGACTCTGCGATCCAGTCCCCGGCATGAAGAATCAAGTCCACACCGCTCAAGCCCTCGACCAAGGCGGCCGGAAGCTCCGGCTTGTGATCGTATAAGTGTGTGTCCGACACGATACCGATACGCATGCTTCATCTCCTTTGCGGCTGTGTATATCATTCTACCATAATTGTCCGGGCGAGAACAAAAAAGACCTTCCGCATCTCGGATGGTCTCCTTGGTTAACGAGCTATTCGAGGACTTCCGTCCTGCCGTATACATCCTGATCCTCCTTGTTGTCGCGTACCGTCTTCTGGAGAACGAAGGACGACATGGTCAGAAACAATGCCGTAACCGCATAATACCCTTGAACGGAGAGCGGCTGGTTCAGATTGAAGATCCCTATAAACATGGCCAGCAGCGCCGTTCCGAAGGCCGTCCAGGACAGGAAGGTGAACGCGCCGGTATTTCTTCTGCGGCTCTCCCCTTCTCCGTCTTCCTGGTTGTCGCGAATCGTTTTCTGAAGAACGAACGAAGCCATCGTCAGGTACAGGGCGGTGACTGCGTAATATCCCTTCACCGAAAGCGTTTCTTCCAGCGTATAAATGCCGATAAACATGGCCAGCAGCGCGAAAGTAAATGAGGCCCAAGCCAGAAAGGTAAAAGCTCCGGTATTCCGTTTTTTCATCATGTCCGACACCTCTTCATATTAAGTTTATGATTAGCTTTTAGTACCTGGTGTTGATAGTTATATCTTACCAGCTTTCCGCAATCCGGCCAGTACTATCTTTATGTAGTACTCTTTGGCCGCTGCCATCCAACCAGTATCCAAATAAAAAAGGTACGGCCTCCTCATGTCTGAGGGGCTGTACCTTTTCTGTGTCAAAGCACTTGTTCAGCAGCCTCGCCTCCAGGGCGGGCGGTTCATCGCGCTTTCATTACGGCAGGCGTCAGTTCGGGTTACCTGCAATCTCCAGAGCTTGCTCGGAGATCGTCCCTTTGAACTTGGACATGCAGTTGCATAAGAAATCTTTGCGGCAAATCGGGCAGGGCTCCTTGAGCAGCCTGTTGATATGTGTCGGCTGCAGACTGCCGGTGGCGTCCGTATCATAGATCAGACGGCATACGGTCCGGTCTTTGAGTTGGGCTACGATCTCGAACAATCCATTCTTCGGATTGTGGCTGACGATTTTGGCATCGACGACCTGTGGGTTATATGCCATCTTCAGCACTCCTTTTCCACTTGAGCATTTTGAATGTCAAAACTCTGTATTAAGAATGATAACGTTCTTAACGGTCGCCGTCAAGCAGATTGCCGAGGCCCCCGAGGATACTGCCTTCTTCCTTCCGTCCTCCTGCACGCGAAGCGCTCAGAACCCGGTCTGCCAGCCTGCTGAACGGCAGAGACTGGATCCATACGCGTCCCGGTCCGCGGAGCGTGGCGAAGAACAAGCCCTCTCCTCCGAACAGAGCTGTCTTGACTCCCTTGACGAATTCGATATCGTAGTCGATATCCTGTGTCATCGCCACCAGACAGCCTGTATCGACGCGAAGCATTTCTCCCGGCCGCAGCACCCGCTCGCAGATCGCGCCTCCGGCGTGGACAAAGGCAAGTCCGTCCCCTTCGATTTTCTGCATGATGAAGCCTTCGCCTCCGAAGAAGCCCACACCCAGCTTACGCTGGAAATCAATGCCGACCGACACTCCCTTGGCCGCGCACAGGAAGGCATCCTTCTGACAGATCAGCTTGCCGCTTAGCTCCGACAAATCCATCGGCAAAATGCGGCCCGGATAAGGGGATGCGAAGCTTACGCGCTCCTTGCCGTGTCCCCGGTTCGTAAACAGCGTCATAAACAGGCTTTCTCCCGTCAAAAGCCGCTTACCCGCTCCGAAGAGCTTGCCGACGAGTCCCTTGTCTTGATCGCTGCCATCGCCAAAGATCGTTTCCATCGTGATGTTTTGGTCCATCATCATCATGCTGCCCGCTTCAGCAATTACGCTTTCGCCCGGATCCAGCTCGATTTCGACAAATTGCATCTCCGAGCCTTCGATCCGGTAATCAATCTCATGCGCGTTCATCCGATCCACTCCTCGTTATGTATTCCAATCGCAGCGAATGCGCTGCCTGCTTGGCGCGGTCTCTGGCAGTCTCCACGCGATCAGCCGAGGCAAGAGCTACCGCCATACGGCGTCCAGGCTTCGTCTCGGGCTTGCCGAATACGCGGACTTGCGCATGAGGCACGGCCAAAGCGTCCTCCAGCCCCCCGATGCGGAAATCCCGGCTATCGCGATCCGCCTTGAGCGTGTATGAGGCGCCCGGCGTCAGTAGCCGAACATCCGGGATCGGGAAGCCCATAATGGCTCTGACATGCAGCGCGAACTCGGACAAATCCTGGGTCGCCATCGTCACCATGCCCGTATCATGCGGACGCGGACTTACTTCGCTGAAATAAACGCGGTCCGGAGCAAGAAAGAGCTCTACGCCATAGATGCCCCAGCCTCCGAGCGCTTCCGTAACGGCCCCGGCGATCTGCTGCGCTTCTTGAATCTGCGCATCGCTCATCCCGTGCGGCTGCCAAGATTCAATATAGTCGCCATCTTTCTGAATATGCCCGATCGGCGCGCAAAAAGTCGTTCCGCTCACAGAGCGGACGGTCAGGAGCGTTATTTCCGAATCGAATCGGATAAATTCCTCAACGATGACCCGGGTTTTCTTAGCCCGTCCGCCCTCCATCGCATAATTCCATGAATGCTCCACGTCCTCGGGCGTCCGGCATACGCTCTGACCTTTGCCCGACGAACTCATGATCGGCTTGATGACGCAAGGAGTGCCGATCTCGGCTACGGCCGCCTTCAGTTCCTCCAGACTGTCCGCAAACGCATATCGGGCGGTCGGCAGACCGAGCGTCTCCGCTGCCAGGCGACGGATACCCTCCCGATCCATCGTCAATCGAGCCGCATTGGCCGTCGGAACGACCATATAGCCCTCTGCCTCCAGCTCGACAAGCGTCTGGGTAGCGATGGCTTCAATCTCCGGCACGATCAGGTCCGGACGTTCCGCTTCGATCACGCGCCTCAGCGCCTCGCCGTCCAGCATATCGATCACATGGGAGCGATGCGCTACCTGCATAGCCGGGGCGTGGGCGTAGCGGTCTACGGCGACGGTCTCGACGCCTAGACGCTGCGCTTCGAGCACGACCTCCTTGCCAAGCTCGCCCGAACCAAGCAGCAGCATCTTTTTGGCTTGTCCTGTATAAGGTGCTCCGTACATGTTTGCCTATTCCTCCTGTCGATAATGTTGCAGACTCCTATCGCATTTATACTGGATTTGACGCTTTTTTTCAACCAAAAATTGCAACAGTCGACAAGAAAGCCCTTTCGAATTGGCTGCCGACTAGCAAAAATCGGACAAGATGCGCAAACTCGACACAAAAACCTTACTTAATCGAAGTAACTTATGCTAAAATGAATACAGAAGAGGTGAGAACGATGTCCGATCATCCACAAGCGATGTGTCCGAGGTTTGAAGCAGCTTTTGAAATTTTGGGGAAACGATGGACGGGGTTGATTGTCCGTGCGCTGCTGCAAGGTCCAAGGAGATTTAAAGATATTTCGGAGATGATACCCGGTATGAGCGACCGGATGCTGGCGGAGCGGTTCAAGGAGCTGGAAGCCGTCGGAGTCATCAGCAGGCACGTATATCCCGAGACGCCGGTGCGTATCGAATACCAATTGACTGAAAAGGGAAAAGCGCTGCAGCCGGTTATGGAAGCCGTCCAGCATTGGGGAGAATCGTGGTGCATGAAGGAGTAGCCGCGCTTCTTCCTTCTTGTTACCGGAGGGATTCCGCCGATAACTCAATAAAGCGCTTCCGTCAGGTTGGCTCGGGACATCCGAGGAGCCTGCGCAGCTCCTTCGCGCTTTGCGGGTGTCCTCCCTCCGGTTCATCATGATCAGGTAAAAAAGAAAAGGACGAATCGCTGCCGATCGTCCGGGACATACTCTGATGAACTACATAATCGTTATTGGGGATCTGTAGAGACCCCCGTATGGAAAATTAACGCTCGAAGGATCGAAGCAGCCGTCCTGTCCTTCCTTGCGGAATCGAGCCGCTCTTGAATTCATCAAGAGGTTTTACGGATCGGACGGGAATCGCGCATGGCCCTCAGGATCAGCTGGTCCAGCTCCATGCTCTTTCTGACTACCTTCGGGTCGGTTAACTGCAAATTTTGGCCGGAAATCAGCTGGCCCAGTTCATCGACACATTTCTGAATTTGCCGCTCCAGGCGGGTACACGTCTTAATCAAGGTCGCTTCCTCCTATTCGTGTGTTCGTACTTACGAACCACACCGAGATAGTTTTTATCGCTTACATTCTGTTACATTATCTTTAACCATTTCAAAATGCTGGAAACCAGTCCAACTGTATTTTCTTTTCGTATCTCCATTTATTCCTATTATGCATGCTAATGTTTTGAAAAGTAGCAGCAAGGAATTTATAAGATATGAATATCTCTAACAAGTTCCTAATATTTTCGATTGTCGAGGTGGCTGTCATGTCTAGAATATTGCTGGTTGAAGATGATCATGGTATCGCAGATATGATGTCCATTTATTTGAGCGAGGAAGGCTATACGGTCAACAGGGCTTCTGACGGCCAACAGGGCATCCGGATGTTCAATGAACACCATCCCGACGTTATTATTCTCGACCTGATGCTGCCGGACACGAACGGCATTGATCTGTGCAAGCAGCTCCGCAAGGTCTCCTCCGTCCCCATCATGATCGTCTCGGCCAAGAACGAAGTTTCCGAGAGGGTCAACGCTTTGATGAACGGCGCGGATGACTATTTATGCAAGCCCTTCAGTATGAGGGAGCTTGCCGCGCGAACGACTGCTCTGCTGCGGCGCTCGGCCCTGACGCATCAAACAAGCGCTGCTCCGGGAACCGAAACGGTAGCCGAGGATAAGCGGGATATCGTGCTCGATATGGAGAAACGCTGTATTTATATTCACAAGCAGCCTATCGAAACGACCTACTCGGAATTCGAAATTATGAAAAACTTCTGGCTGTATCCGGGCAAAGTGTTCTCTAGAGAGGAATTATTGAATAAAATCCGGGGGATCGATTCGTTCGTGACCGAGAGGTCTGTAGATGTTCATATCACCAATCTGCGCAAGAAGGTTGAAAGCGAACCTAAGGAGCCGAAGCACATCAAGACGGTATGGGGAGTCGGCTATAAGTTCGAGATGTAGGCTGTAGGCTCTCCTCCCTTGGACGAGCCCGCATCAAGACCGTTCGGAGGTCCCGTACCCCCGGACGGTATTTTTTTTATTCGCGGGAGAGAACTGGTCTTGCCCATTAAGCTCCCTTGACCTCCAAGTTAACTAAACGGGTTGGTCCGATTATTTATCAGGGTATGGCCGAATGGGAGGGCTTGGCATCCCCTATTATGAGCATATATCCGGAGAGGAGCTGCATGAAAGTTTATTGGAAGACCGTGGATGTGTTTTTTTGGGGGGAATGTATTTCTATGTTAATGCTGTCTTACTTCGAAACCGGGTCTTTCTTATCATAGCAGATGCCGATCTGCTGCAGCAGATCGGCATCTGGATAAGCGGACGAGCAACAATCCGACAGCAGTAGCTAGTAGCTCTGCTTACTGCTTTGGAGGATTAACCGAATCTGCGGCTGAGCCGCCCAAACCTAGTCAAATCGCTTTCTTCGAGAAATAAACCATACTGGATAGCAGGAACAGCGCAAACCCGCCCAGTATAATCCCGAACAACGTGGCTGCAGACACATTGAAAGCGCCGAATGCAGTAGGACTGCCGGGCATCATGGCCAGCATCGGCTGAGCCCAGGCGTAGTAAGGTCCATAGTCGGCGGAGTTGGTAATCAGCATATTGGGCAAGGTAAAAATAGCGTTGACGGCGAGCGGCGCCGCGAAGCTAGACCACGCCATCGAGATTCCCAGCTGCATCGCAGCCAGCGGCAAACAAGCCAGCAAACCGCCTAATAATGAGCGCAGCAGCACTATCCAAGGGATCGGGGATGCTAGCCCTAATGCCATCCCGACAAGCAGCAAGCTTCCCAGAAATAACAGTTGCGTGATGACAAGCAGCAGGACGACGAATCCAAGCTTCACCAAAAATACCTGGCTGCGCGTGACAGGAAGGGCAAGCATTTGTTTCCAGCCTCCGCCGATATGCTCATAACGGCATACCAGCGCCGCGTAAACGCCTGTCAGTAACGGAAGAAACAGCATGGCATGCAGCACAGACATCTCGGATAGCAGGATCAGCCACGCCGAAGAGTCCTGAGCACGTTCACCTTCAAAAAAACCGATGGACGCCGCAAGCAGCGGGCTGACTGCAGCCAGCATCCAGATGACCGTTCTCCGGAGCTTGAGCCATTCCGAACGTATCATAGCGATCATGGACTACTTCACATCCTTACGTATAAATTCGAGCAAGCCCGCACCTAGGACTACTATCCCTCCGAGAAGTCCCCATGTTACCGAATCAAGCGGGTTGCCGGCTGCATTTTGCAAATACGGCCATTTATAGGGCATCCAATCGCCGAACCGGACCGAAAAAAGCGAAAACACAGTTCCGGCTATTCCGATCATGAGCGGAACAGCTTGATTGTGCATCGTTACGGAAAGCCATACCTGCAGCGCGATGAACGGGACGATAGCCAGGTACGGGTAGTAAGCCATCATGAGCAGGGAACGGTACGGGATCAGACCTATTCCAAATCCAAGACCCGCACCGAGACCGATCGTCCCGATGGCAAGCAGTGTCGCCGAGCAGCCGAGCAGCAGCAAGGTCAGCAGAAATTTGCCCATGTACACCTGAGTCTTCGTCACGGGCAGCGCAAGCGTCTGCTTCCAGGCGTTCATCTGATGCTCGATGCCGGCCGTCAAGGAAGCGATCAGGGTTAACCCGATGAAGAGCGTCGGCACGGTCAGCATCGAGACATTGCCCAGCAAGCTGCTCCACGGATCGGACGCGTACCTCTTCATCAAGTAGTCGTAACGAAGAGCGTAATTCAATCCTTGCAAACCGACTACTCCGAGCGGTCCCAGCACAATCAGGAACCAGATCAGCTTTTTGCGGATTTTCAACAGCTCTGTCATGAGCACACGAACGATCATAGACTCCCCTCCCCGCCGGTCATCTTCAAGAAGATGCTCTCCAATGAAGCTCCCTCCTCCTCCACGCGGTAGACGTCGAAGTCTTGCCGGACCAGACTGGCTACGATAGCTGCAATCCTAGAATCGGATGCCCCGTTCACGGTCAGCCGGCTGCGGTCCCATTCCGCCTCATAGCCCGCCGCGAGCAGCTGCCTCCAAGCCGATTCCGGATCGCTTACCCCGAGCCGGACTTTTGCCTGCGCCCTTTCCCGCAGCGCACCGATGGAATCTTGAAATAGCATTCTTCCCTTAGCAATAATCCCGACTTTCGTCGCCATTTGCTCAATCTCCGACAGGAGATGGCTCGATACCAGAACGGTCATCCCCAGTTCCTTCGGCATGCGCTTGATCAGCTCACGGATCTCGAGAATGCCCGCAGGGTCCAGGCCGTTGGTCGGCTCATCCAGAATCAGCAGCTCAGGCTGCCCCAGCAGAGCGGTGGCGATGCCCAGCCTCTGCTTCATGCCGAGCGAGAAGCCTTTTACAGGCCTGCTGGATTCTGCCGTCAGCCGCACCACGTCCAATACTTCACCAATCCTGGCGCGCGGCGCGCCGAGCAGACGGCGGACAACCTCCAGATTCTCTCGTGCATTCAAATGCCCGTAGTAGGACGGATACTCGACGAGCGAACCTACCTTGCGCAGAATGGACAGCCTTTCTTTTCTCAGATCCTTTCCGAATATGCGGATACTTCCCTGAGTCGGCTTGGCGAGGCCCAGCAGCATGCGGATAGTTGTCGTTTTACCTGCGCCGTTCGGCCCCAGGAACCCGTAAATATCTCCTTGTCCGATCTGAATCTTTACGTCGTTTACGACCGCCTTCCCACCTATTGCTTTCGTTAGTTTCTCAGTTTCTACGATCCATGAATTCATCCTTCTATCACCTCGCAACCTATCTTACATGCGCAAGGTTAAATCCCGGAGCCCGTTCCGTTTAAAATTCGTTTAAAAATCGGCAAGGACCAGAAACGTGTCCTTCTCGGGGAGCTCCTGAGCTCTCTCCCACAGAAAAAACACGCTAACCGGAGTCGGCGACTCCGCCAGCGTGAGCTTTAGGCGAGATGCGAATGATGGTCTCTCCGGTCTTGCTTGAGATGGAGCTCTTCAGCCTCATCTCCTTCAGCATCAAGGAAATGATGGACAAGCCAAGTCCGGCCCCCTTCTCCGGAGACTCTCCGGTCATGCCCGGACCATGATCGGTGATGATAATGGCCCCTCCATGCTCACTTGTCACATGCAAACCGATATAGCGGCCAGAGCTGGCATGACGGAGCACATTCTGCAAATAATTGTCCAATACGCGCTCCAGCCAAGCCGGATCAACCTGCCAATAGACGGATTTGTCATCTACATCCAGGTCCATCGTAAAGCCTGCCTGCTCAAAGACCGGATACCAGCTTGCAAACAGCGTCCGAACGGTCCGCACCATCTCGACGGAACGGGGCTGATACGGGTATTTGCCGGCGGCTAGCAGCGAATACGAGAACAGGTTGTCGATCAGTCGGCTGAGATGATCGATTTTGCTTTCGATCAGCCGGGTGGATTCGATCCCTCTGTCCGACAGCTTCTCGCCTCTTAAGCTATACGCATGACCGCGGATAGTCGTCAGCGGGGTGCGCAGATCATGCGACAGCTTGGCGATCAGATCTCTGCGCAGCGCCTCCTCTCCGGCTTCACGTGTCCGGCTGTCCTCCAGCTTCCGCACCATATCGTTAAACGTCGCCTCCAGCCGTCCGATTTCGTCCTCATTCTGCACGGTGATCGGACCTGGCAGGCCATGGTCGGCTGCTTCCGTCATCGCCTTTTGCATGCGAACGAGCCGCCGCCTGATCTGATTGAAGAACAGGAAGGAGATACTCAGGAAAGCCGCTATGATAAGCAGCATGCCTGTCATAACGAATGTCCCATGGCTCTCCCACAGCAGCCCTCCTTGCGGCTTCAGATACTCACGCGGAAGCTCAAAGATCAGGAACCCTTCCTCCTGAGCCTCTCCGAGGAAAGCAACGACCGTAAACGGATCGCCGTTAATCCGCTCCTTCATAAATCGAATCGAATACGAGGATGTCCACACTTCAGGATACTCGTTTGTCACTGGAAGCTGTACCCGGGTAGCGCCCGCTGCGTCCACATAGAGCATGCCTGCTTCCGGATAGCGCTCCTGAAGCACCGCCAGTTCCCGAGTTATCGTCTCCGGGGACGCACCGCCAAGCTTCGCCGCTTCTCGATGCCACATGGCTTCCAACCGGACTGCGCTTTCATACCGCTCCTTGCCGCCGCTATCTCCGCCCATCGTGTCAATCGACAGAAACATCAGGATAGGCACAAGGATGAAGGTTGCCGGAAGCAGCACCAGCGCCCCCAGAATGATGAGCATATATTTCGATAGCAGCGAGTTCCGGAACCATGCCCTCATAGCTTCACCCGATAGCCCAGGCCTCGGATCGTTTCGATAATCGCCGGCTCACTAGGCTCAATCTCTATTTTTTCGCGCAGGTAACGAATGTGAACCATCACTGTTTTATCCCCTTCTAGATAAGGCTCGCCCCATACGGACTCGTAGATTTGTTCCTTCGTCACGATCTGATTGGCATGCTTGATGAAAAAACGAAGAATATGCAGCTGCTTGGAGGTCAGCTGAATTTCCTCGCCGCTCCGCTCATCGATGACGGATTGCTGATCCAGCCGCACCCGGATATGTCCCAGACGAACTTCTTGACCGAAAGCATGGCCGAACCTCCGCTGCAATACGTCAAGACGCGCCGCCAGCTCGTCCGGATGGAAGGGCTTGGTCATATAATCGTCCGCAAAGCTAAGTCCCTGCAGCTTGTCCTCCATTGAGGCCAGCGCCGACAGCATCAGAATAGGCACCCGCGGCGCTTCCCGCTTCAGCCTTTGACCGACCGAAAATCCATCCAGACCGGGCAGCATGACGTCCAGCACCACGACATCGGCCTGCTTCGCTTCTTCCACTGCCCCTTCGCCAGATGTCAGCCAAGTTACGCAGTATCCTCGCCGCTCCAGATCCGTTTTCACCCAATTGCCGATTTCCTCGTCGTCTTCGATATACAAGATTCTTTTCATAGGCAGCTTCTCCATCTCAAAGTCGTTCAATCGCGCTTAAAGTTCCTTATATTCTAGGGGACTCCAGGCGGGATAGGAAGTTAAATTTCGTTTAAAAAAAGCCCCCCATCCACCTTAGCAGTGGGATAGAAGGCTGTCGATAACCGATCGCTACTTACGCGTATCGGCATTATCCGGAAACACATATTGAATCATCGTATTAAACTCATTCACGTACGGTGTAAGGCCGACCGGACCTTGCTCTTCCTTGGCATACAAACGCACACGCTGTACAAAGTTCGGGTTAGCGGACACAAAGACCTCCTGAATATTCGTAGGAGCGGCCGCATGCACCAGCTTCCGGATCTCGTCGGCCTTGCTGTAGCCGAGACCGCCGTTCTCCGTCCAGGAGATCCGGTTCGGCGTCCCTTGTCCGGTGCCGAACAAACCGGCACCGCCCTTCTCCGTCATCCGATGGCTCATCGTGTCAGGATTCGCTTCCTCGTCGGGATTATGGCCTTCCAGGACGACCGCTACATAAGCATTCACCTCGGTCATCAGCACCTGAGCAGACCGCACTCCGGGCAGCTCGGCGATCTTGGCCGCGATACCCGGGTCGAACGCGATCGTATTCGCCAAATGACGGTTGGTCATGTCGAGCTGGGTCCGGCCGATGTATTCGGGAGCTTTACGCTCCTCCTGATCCTTCACCCAGCGGTCCTTCACGCCAAGCGACGGATCTTCATTATTTCGCGAGTCGCGGTCATACAGCGCATGCTGGCGATAATCCGCAAGCCCCGCCCCCGGCCCCCTGTCGGAAGGCTTGTTGCCCGAACAGCCGCTTAGCAGCAAGCTTGAAACGGCAGCCAGACAGAGACCATAAGCGGCTGCTTTGCCCGTTATCCTGATATTCATCCTGCACTTCCCTCCTGTTTCTCCTGCTAGTGGAGACTCCAGGTTTAGGATGAATCATCTGCAGCAAATTCATGCGCCAGGGCCCGCTACTTTTCCTCCGAATCCTTCTCGCCCGGCTCCAGGCGCCGAAGCAGCCGCTCCACGGCAGCCTCGGACAAATCGCCCTGCGCCTTAAAAAGGTTCAGCTCCTCCACGATCTGCCGGCCGATCGCCTCATAATCTTCTTCCTCTTCCGCATAAGAGGGATCGAACCAGACATAGTCGCCATCCGGGCCGTTGCGCAGAAAAGGCTTGCCCCAATGCTCAGGATAAGCATACGGCTGCTCGCCAAACAGAATGCCCAGCACATCGTCGGACTCCAGTGGCAGCAGCTGATGGAAGATTTCATCCTGTCCGCCTGTTCCTATCGCAGCGACGTTCCGGTGAAGGTAGGCATAATGCAAATAATGCTCGCCCGTTGACCGGTCCTTGCCGATTTCATACAACTCCAGCTCATCCTCTCGCAAGGTGCGGACCGTCTCCAGTCTCTCCTGCATAGATTCCGAGGATACAAGCTTCCGTTCCTTCCAGGATAGTTCCGCGTTTTGCTCCATAGAGCATGCACGACTCCTTTCGCCTTGCTAGCTTTTCTCCATCGATGGCTCGTCCGACAGCTTGAGCGTACGCCGCGGCAGCCGCCACTTCCGCATAACGGACAGCATCCGCAGCAGGACGACGATAGCGAAGAGGGTCAGCAGCTGCCAGGAGCCCTGCACCCAGCCCAGTCCGATCAACAGCCCCGCCAGCATGGCCCATACCGCATAGATCTCGTCGCGTAGCACTAGCGGCTTGCGCCCAGCCAGCACGTCGCGGATCATCCCTCCGCCGATCCCCGTCAGCATCGCCGCTACCATCACGGCCGACAACGGTACATTCATCTGCTTGGCATATAAAGCTCCCTGTATAGCAAACGCAGCCAAACCGATGGCGTCGAATAACGATTCCCAGGTTTTCCACTTCCGAATCCAGCTGACCGGTACGATAAAGACGAGAAATGCCGCTATAAGTGCAGTCTTGAATAAATTCCCTTGTTCCCAAAGCGTAGTAACCGGGATGCCGATTAACACATTGCGAACGACCCCGCCACCGAATGCAGTGACGAGGGCTAGTACGAACACGCCCAGAATATCGTATTCTTCTTCCATAGCTACGACCGCGCCCGAGATAGCGAACGCGATCGTGCCGATCATGCTGAAAAGCTGTAGGTTAAGTTGAAGCAGCTCATCCATGCGATTAATCTAGACTCCAATCCAGATTAACGAGCTGTCCGGTCCGCGACGACTCGTATATCGCTTCCAGCACCAGGCTGTTCGCAAGTCCCGACATGGCGGACGTCAGCGGTTCGCGGTTGTTTCGGACGCAATCCAGAAAATGCGCGTTCATCCGCAGACGCGGTCCCGTGTCTCCATCGGGAAAGTCCAGCTCCACATCGGCCGTGCGGTCGAACAGCTCGGTATGCAGCGTCCCCTTGAACGGCTTTAGTGATGCACCGCCTTTGGTCCCCATCAGGTTAATGTAAGGACCGTTGTCCTGGAACGACGTATGAGCGGCCCAGCTGACGTCCAGCGTAATCGTGCCGCCGTTATCCAGCTTGATCAATGCGGTAGCCAGATCCTCCACATCGTAGAAGCCGTTCCAATCCGGCTTGCCCCAGTTGCCGATCCCTCTCTTATGCGGGCCGAACTCGGCATACGTCGAGCCGAATACCGACACCGGCTTCGGGCTGCCCATAAAATGCAGGGACAGATCCAGCATGTGCACCCCGATGTCGATCAGCGGACCTCCGCCTGACTTGTGCATTTGCGTGAACCAGGTGCCCCATCCCGGAATGCCTTTACGACGCATCCAGCCGGTCTTGGTGTTGTAGATATGACCGAGAGCGCCCTTGTCAATCTGCTCCTTGGCCAGCATATAGATGGACTCCCAGCGGTTCTGGTGCGACATCATCAGCACTTTGCCGCTCTTGAGATATGCCTTGACGATCTGCTTGGCGGATGCGGCATTCAGCGCCATCGGCTTCTCCAGCAGCACATGCTTGCCTGCCTGAAGCGCTTCGATCGCGATCGGCGCATGCACGTCGTTCGGAACGGCAACTACTACGGCGTCAATGCCCGGATCGGCCAGCAGCTCTTGGTAGGTCGCATAAATCTTCGGGATGCCGTACTGGCTGGCGCGCTCGATCGCAAGCGGCTGGAACGTATCCGTTACCGCACAAACAACGGCGCCTTCCGTTGCCTGGAAGCCCTTAATGTGCTCATTGCCGATGCCTCCGGCTCCGATAATACCGATTTGGATTTGATCATTTGCAGCCATCGCTTTTGATTCCTCCACTTTTCCCTGGGTCGGTTTATAAATGTCGTACCTACTATATCACAACCGTTAGAGGATGCCCATATCTTTTGCCTTCTGCGCAGCCTCTTTGCTGCTCTTGCCGCCGAGCTTTTTCAGAATATTGCCGACATGCACCTTGACCGTACGGATCGAGACGAAGAGCTTATCCGCGATCTGGGTCTGGGTCAGCCCTTTCTCGATCAGGTCAAGCACCTGAAGCTCTGTTGGAGTCAGCAGATCGCGGAGCTCCTTCACCCGGACCTCCTGCTCAAGCTGCTTCAGCCGGCGGAATTCCTCGCGCATCTGGGCCGCGACGCTAGGATGGATAGCGCTTCTGTGGGCATAGGCGCTGCGGATCGTCTGGGGAATGTCCTTGAAGTCGGATTTGACCATATAATCGACGGCGCCGGCCTTGAACGCCTCGAAGATCATGTCCTTCTCTTCCATCGAGGACAGCATGATGACTCTCACTCCGCTGCACTTGACGATCTCGGCCGCCGCCCACAAGCCCTCCGGGTTGTCAGACATCATGATGTCCAGCAGGACGACATCCGCCTCCAGCTTCTCCAGCAGCCTTACCGCCTCCTCGCCCCCGGAAGCCGTCCCGACCACTTCGATGTCCGCTTCTCTGCGCAAATAGCTTTTCAAGCCGGCCAGCCACTCCGGATCATCCTCTACGATGACCACCCGTATTACGTCGTTCGTTTCCATGCTTCCTTTAGCCCCCTTCCGACTGTTTGCCTTCCCGCCCAGCAGTGTCAGGCCCACCCGACAAGCTCTGCTTCGGTTTCGGGAACTGCATGAATACGCTCGTTCCCTGGCCCGGCTTACTGTGAATATTCATGGTGCCCTTATGCTTCTGCACGATGGCATAGCAATACGACAGTCCTAATCCGAAGTTCATTTTTTTGCCGCTTTTCGTGGAGTAGAAAGGATCGAATACCCGTTTGAGCTGATGCTTTTCCATTCCGCAGCCGTTATCTTTAACTTCCACGACAATTTTGCGCTTGGTTTCGGATACTCTTACGGTCAAGGCGCCGCCCTGCGGCATCGCTTCCAGCGCGTTGGTCAGCACATTGGTCCACACCTCGCAAAGCTGAGCACGATCCGCCAGCAGCGTGCCTTTATAAGCGTATTCCTCGTTCAGCTCAACCGCCTGCAAGTCGGGGGCAAGCATCGTCAGGCATTCCTTCATCAATTCGGCGGGCTGCACCTCTTCCAGGCGCAGCGATATCTCCTGAGTCTGCCCCTGGATCCGGTAGATCATATCGTAAATATGCTGGGAGGCTCTCATAATCACTTCCACGTCACGGATCAGTTCCTCCGGCTCGGTCAGCCCATCCTCTGCGTCCAGCTTGATCTTCTCCCCGAAGAGCCGGATTTTGCCGACATCATTTTTGATCGCATGGTTCAGGATCGAGGTACCCGACGTAATCGCGCGGAGCGTGTAATCCAGCTTCTGATTCTGGATCGAGATCTGCAGTCCCATGAAGCCATATCGAAAGCTGGAGCCGATAATAACAGCTATCGTGAAGGCGATGACCACCGTATTATACCTCCACCATTCGTACATCCCGAAGAAGGTCGGCAGCAGATACAGCGTGAACAAGGCGAACAGCAGCGTCGGAACCGCGGCAGCCGTCACCAGCATCCGGTTGCGGCGCAGGAAGGAATTCCGCTCCTGCAGGGTTACCGACAGCAGCAAGCCGATGCCGGCCAAGATATAGGGCGTCGCCCAGGCCGTGACATATCCGTAAGGAATAGGGGCACCCGGCTTCGCTTCGAACAGCAGCGAGCCTGCTACTGGCACCAGCAAAGCCCAAGCCAGCCATCTGCCGCGCTGCCAATGAGGATAGCCCGGATGGTAGACGAGTGCAAACATCAGGAAGGTGTAAGGAAGGCCGTAATAGCAGAGCAGCGAAGATACGTTCTCGGCACGGCTGAGCAGCTCTGCGCTAGATTCGGTCAGCCAGCCGCGCTCCGAAAAGGCGGGGATAATATGATCGGCAATAACCGCCGACAAGCCTCCGGACCCACCCGTGAAAGCAATGCTGCTGATCCAGCGGGTGGTCAGCCTTTTGGGATCGGTTAGGAGTAGCAGAATGCCGATGGTCCACAGACCTACGAGCACAAACAGCACGATCGATCACATCCGTCCCTATGTGTAATCCCGCTTCAGCTTCTCCAGCTCATCCTGACAGCGCTGGGCCCATCTGCGCATCCGATCCAGCCGCGCATGCTCCTGATCGAGCGCCTGCAGCAGCGAAGCTTTATATTCCGGTACAGCGCCGTGATACGGGCGTACGGTCTGGGGCGGCATCAAGGCAATTTCCTGGTAGGCAAGCGCACGGCGCTCATGGAAAAAAGGAACATCCGGATCCATCGGATTATGCAAATCACCTTGGGTAGGATGCCCCGAGACGGCCAGGATACGGACAGCGAGCTTACCGCTTTCCATCAGCTCGACGACCTCGCCGATATATTCGCCGGTTTTATAGGAGGCTTTGACGATATCGCCTGCTTTACATGCATGTGTTGTCATAGGACTTCTTCCTTTCCTTATCGTTCTTCATAACGAAGGAGCAGCCATCCACTCGCGCAAAGCCGGAACGCCTTCCATCCGATAACGCTTGCGAAGCATGCGTCCGCTTTGGACCTCGACCAGACACGGCACGCTCTCTATGCGCCATTCCCGGGTGAGTTCCCGGCATAGATTGATGTCGGCGATCCCGATGCGCAGCGCAGGCTCCATGACCGCAACGATCTCCAGCATGCGCCGGGCGGCCTGACAGGTTCCGCAAAATGGGGTGACCAGCAGCACATATCGCGGGCCTGCCTTGTGCTCGGACAGGCTAAGTACGCGGTTCCGGCACAGAAGCTCCTGCTCGTTCCATTCCGGCAGTTTCAAACGGATAACGCTCCTTTGACGGATTCATGGTTGCTTACAAGTGGACAAATCCGGTATGATGGTACTATATTGACCTACAGGCAGGTGTGAAACTTATGTCAGAGACCAATCAACCGGAAGAACCGCGCAAGATCAGCTTGGCGGAAGCTATGAAGCAGAAGCTGGCTCAGAAGAAGCAGGCCCAGGCCGACGCCAAGAATAATCCGCAGCAGCGGGCCGGCAACGAGGCTACGATGCGCAGCCAGAACAACAAGAAGCCGAATAATCAGCGACGCCGCACCGGCGGGAGCTAATCGGCCCACAGGTGTGAAAGAAGGATGAGGACTTCCCGGTCGGGAAGCCGCTCATCCTTTTTCTTGTTGTCAGCCGAAGCTCTGCCCGCTGCCTAAGCGGGCAAGCTTCGATTAAGCATACGCTAGCTCGCGCTGGCGTTTGATATCTTCATTCTCCAGATATTCGTCATAGCTGATAACCTTATCGATGAGTCCGGTCGGCGTAAGCTCGATAATCCGGTTGGCTACCGTTTGTACGAACTGATGGTCATGGGAGACGAACAGCATCGTACCGTCGAAGTCGATCATGCCGTTGTTCAGCGCCGTGATCGATTCCAGATCCAAGTGGTTCGTCGGCTCGTCGAGCAGCAGCACGTTGGCTCCGCTCATCATCATCTTCGACAGCATGCAGCGGACCTTCTCTCCCCCCGAAAGCACGCTCGCTTTCTTAAGGGCCTCTTCGCCGGAGAACAGCATCCGGCCAAGGAAGCCGCGCAGATACGATTCATCCTGATCCTTGGAGTACTGGCGCAGCCAATCCACCAGGCTCACATCGTCCTGGAAGTAAGCCGAGTTGTCCTTCGGGAAATAAGCCTGGGTGGTCGTGATTCCCCAGCTGAATTCGCCGGAGTCCGCTTCGATCTCGCCCATCAGAATTTGGAACAGCGTCGTTTTGGCGATACCGTTCGATCCGACTAGCGCGATCTTGTCGCCTTTGTTGACGGTCAGGGAAATATCGTTGATGACCAATTGTCCGTCGATCGATTTGCTCAAGCGCTCGATGGTCAGCAGCTGCTTGCCCGCTTCGCGCTCCGGCGTGAATTTGATAAACGGATATTTGCGGGTTGAAGGCTTGATATCCTCCAGCTGCAGCTTCTCCAGCGTTTTCTTCCGGGATGTCGCCTGCTTGGACTTGGAAGCATTGGCGCTGAAGCGGCGGATAAACTCTTCGAGCTCCTTGCGCTTCTCTTCCGTCTTCTTGTTCTGTTCCCGTACCAGCTTGAGAGCCAACTGGCTCGACTCGTACCAGAAGTCGTAGTTGCCAACATACAGCTGAAGCTTGCTGAAGTCGATGTCCGCGATATGCGTACATACCTGGTTGAGGAAGTGACGGTCATGGGATACGACGATAACCGTGCCTTCATAACGGGACAGGAAGTTCTCCAGCCAGCGCACCGACTCAATGTCCAGATGGTTGGTAGGCTCGTCGAGCAGCAGAATATTCGGGTTGCCGAACAACGCCTGCGCCAAGAGTACGCGGACCTTCTGGTTGCCGTCGAGCTCCTTCATTTTCTGATCATGCTGCTCCTTCGGAATCCCGAGGCCGAGCAATAGCTCAGCGGCATCCGACTCCGCCTGCCAGCCGTCCAGGTCCTGGAACTCGCCCTCCAGCTCGGCTGCCTTCATGCCGTCCTCTTCCGAAAAGTCAGGCTTGGCATAGAGTGCGTCCTTCTCCTCCATAATCTGGAAAAGGCGCGTGTGCCCTTTAATAACCGTTTTCAATACTTCAATTTCATCGTATTCGTAATGGTTCTGTTTCAGGACGGCCATACGCTCGCCTGGTGTGATGCTGACCTCTCCTTTATTCGGCTCAATCTCTCCGGCCAAAATTTTGAGGAATGTCGACTTGCCCGCACCGTTGGCGCCGATCAAACCATAGCAGTTGCCCGGCGTAAACTTGACGTTTACATCCTCGAACAGAGCCCTCTTTCCGTATCTTAACGTGACATCGGTTACCGTAATCATTATTCGCTGACCCACTTTCGGTTATAGTACTGAAGCGACAGCCAGAAATCCAAACGCTTCCAAACGTTGATTATACCATAACTTGAGCTTGTTTCCCAAAGAATTGTTACAAGATGCGGTTATTTCTGGGCCGCTATGCTTTCGACCAGCTCCGACAGCTCGGACCAACGCTCCATCGCCTGCTCCAGCTGCGCCCCAAGCTCCTGCTCCTCCCGATACAAATCCTGGACCTTGCCGTAGTCGCTGCCCGCCAGCTCGATGCTTCGCTTCACCTGTGCGAGCTTCTCCTCCATCTCGGCGATCTTGCCCTCGATCTCATCCCATTCCTTCTGTTCCTTGAAGCTCAGCTTCCTGGGGCGTCCCGCATCGCGTCTGCCGTCTGTCTGCTGAGCCGAGTGCTCCGGCTGACCGGGAGCCGGAGAGGCTGCAGGCTTGACGGAACGCGCCGCTTCGCTCTCCTGCTGGCGCTCCTGCTTCGTTTGCTCCAAATACTCCGAGTAGTTGCCAAAAAACTTGCGTACCGTCCCGCCGCCTTCGAAGACGAACAGATGGTCCGCCGTCCGGTCCAGGAAGTAACGGTCATGGGATACCGTAATGACGACGCCCGGGAAATCCTCCAGATATTCCTCCAGGATGGTCAGCGTCTGAATGTCCAGATCGTTCGTCGGCTCATCGAGCAGCAGCACATTGGGCTCGCCCATCAGCGTACGCAGCAGATACAGCCTTCTGCGCTCGCCGCCGGACAGCTTGCCGATCGGCGTCCACTGCTGGGAAGGCGTGAACAGAAAGCGCTCCAGCATCTGCCCGGCCGTAATCGTATCTCCGCTGGCCGTGCGGATCACCTCGGCGGCTTCCTTGATGTAGTCGATCGCCCGCTGCTTATCGTCCATCTCGACATTCTCTTGCGTATAGTAGGCCAGCTTCACGGTCGTTCCCGTATCGATCCGCCCGCCATCCGGCTCAAGCCGCCCGGCCAGCATGTTCAGCAGCGTCGACTTGCCCGAGCCGTTCGGACCTATGATACCGATCCGGTCCTCCGGCAGCACGATATAGCTGAAGTCCCGGATCAGGCTGCGATCGCCATACGACTTGCTCACATCCTCCAGCTCCATGATCTTCTTGCCGAGCCGGCTCGCTCCGAGCGTCATATCCAGATTCGCCGATGGACCGTCCACCTTGCGGTCCCGCAGCTCCGTCACGCGGTCGATCCTCGCCTTCTGCTTCGTCGTTCGCGCTTTCGCGCCGCGGCGCAGCCAGGCAAGCTCCCGGCGAAGCAGATTTTGACGCTTGTCCTCCATCGAAGCCTCGCGTTCCATCCGCTCGGCCTTCTTCTCCAGGAAGGAAGCGTAGTTCCCGTCGTAGCTGTACAGCTGACCGCGATCCAGCTCGAACATCCGGTTCGTCACCCGGTCCAGGAAATAACGGTCATGCGTAACGAGCAGCAGCGAGCCCTTCCATGAGCTCAGATAGCCCTCCAGCCATTCGACCGTCTCGTGGTCGATATGGTTGGTCGGCTCATCGAGGATGAGCAGGTCGGCTGGCTGGATCAGCACGCGGGCCATGGCGACGCGCTTGCGCTGGCCGCCGGACAGCGTGCCGACACGCTGCCCGAAGTCGCGGATCCCCAGCTTGGAGAGAACCGTCTTGGCCGTCGTCTGGGCATCCCAGGCGCCTGTCGCATCCATCTGTGTTTGTGCCGCAAACAGCTTGGACTGGCGCTTCTCTTCCTCCGGCGCAAGCTGCAGCTCCGCGAGCGCTACCTCATAGGCCCGGAGCGCTTTCATAATCGGGGTATCACCATGGAACACCTGCTCCAGTACCGACGAGTCCATATCGAACTCCGGCTGCTGCGGCAAATATTCGACGTGAAAATGATTGGCATGAGTCAGCTTCCCGCGCTCGGTCGGCTCGAGACCCGCCATCACGCGCAGCAGGGTCGACTTGCCCGTCCCGTTGACGCCGACAAGCCCGATCCGTTCCTTCTCGTTGATCTGAAATGCGATGCCGTCGAACAACACTTTCTCGCCGTAGCTTTTGTATAAATCGTCTACCGAAATGATATTCATGCGGCATGCTCCTTTCTTGGTTGTACACCAGCTCGCTTAATCCCTATACGGGTGTCGGCACGCTCATTCGTACGCTGCCGCCGGCTCCCGAACGTAAGCGCCGAGCAGGGAAGCGGTATGGAGGATCGCTTGACGGTGCGTACGCTCCATCGCATGGGACGCGTGCACGCCAGGACCGAGCAAGGCTGCGCGGATGTTGCTCCCCCCGCGCAGAGAGGCCGAGGCGTCCGAGCCGTAATGCGGGTATACATCGACCGCGTAGGAAAGTCCCTCGCGCTCGGCCAGCTCGATCAGCCTCGTGGTCATCGCGTAATCGTATGGGCCCGAGGAATCCTTGGCGCAGATCGAGACATCGTACTCCGTGCAGGATAGATCGTCCCCGATCGCGCCCATATCCACGGCCAGCAGCTCGCTGATATCGGCAGGCAGCCAAGCTGCCCCGTGCCCGACCTCTTCGTAGGTGCTGAACAGGATACGGAGCGGACGGGCCGGCTGAGCCTTTTCCCGCTTGAGCCACTCCAGCATGCCGAAGACGGCAGCGACCCCTGCCTTATCGTCGAGGTGGCGGGACTTGATAAGCCCATTGGCAAGCAGCTGCGCGCGGGGATCGAAGGAAATAAAGTCTCCTGCCCCGATCCCGAGCGCCTTGACATCCGCCGCTGACTTCACCGGCTCATCCAGCCGCACCTCCATAACCGCTTCCTCGCGCTTCAAATCTCGGGCGTCGGTAAACACATGAACCGACGGCTTGTTGGTCAACACGGTCCCTGTGTAAGCCCGTCCGTCTCTCGTATGGACTACGCAGTATTCGTTCTCCACGGAACCGAGCATATAGCCGCCGATCAGCGTGAACCGCAAAGTTCCGCCCGGCTTGACCGCGCGAACCATCGCTCCCAGAGTATCCACGTGAGCGCTGATCCCGATGGCAGGCCCCTGATCCGCTCCCTCGACGGCGATGATTCCATTCCCTTTGGGCGTATAGGCCATCGTGAAGCCGAGCTGTTCGGCTTCTTCGCGGATCAACCTCATGATAGTCCCGCAGTATCCCGTCGGGCTCGGGGTTTCGAGAAGCCTTTTCAGCAGCCGTATGATGTAATCTTCGTTCAATTGGATTGCCATAAGTTCGCCTCCTATTTGATTCCCGGCCGACATTCGTGTAAGCTTTGGGATGAATTTACACTTGGGCTGATGCATCGCCCTTTACTCGAGGAGGAACTGTACATGTCTACCGAAGCAGAAGCTTTGCCACCGAAAACCTGTTCCATCGATCGCATGATCACCGTCGAAGCCGATGTGGAAAAGGTGCTCAGCGGTCAAAAAACGTCTACACGCCGCAACGGCCGCTATGCGGACCCGGGAGAAATTCTCGAGCTGCGCGGCCGGCGCTTTGTGGTAACCAAGGTGTACCGTCAGACGCTCGGCGAGCTGACGGACGAGATCATTCAATCCGAAGGCTACCCGACGGTGGAAGCGTACAAAGAGTACATCACATCGATGCATGCCGGGATGCCCTGGATGCCTCAGATGAAGGTCTGGGTCCACGAATTCCGCGAGCTGTAACACTCGCGGACCGCACAGGGCGGCGCCGCTCAGGCCGCCCAAACAAAACAGTGCAGCGGGGATTGCCGTACGCCCGGCGATACCGCCAGGACGCCTGAGCGATCACCCGCTGCACTTGTTCACCGTACGATTTCCCCCAAATAGGAAGGAATAGCACTCATGTATAAGTGGCTTCTTTATATTCATGTCATCAGCGCGATCGTGTCCATCGGACCGTTCTTTGTGTTGATGCCGATGCTACGCAAGCTAAAGGACGCCGAAGGAGACCGTCTCGACACTTATCTGGACTCGTTCACCTTCGTCGTACGGCTGTCCAAGCATACCGGCCATGTCCTCGTCGTCTCCGGCCTTCTGCTGATGTGGATCGGAGGCTATCCCTGGACGACGCCCTGGATATTCGGCACGTTCGTCGTCCTGTTCGCTTCGCTGCTGTTCATGGCCCGCGCATTCTCGCCGACGATACGCCGCTTCCGCCAAGAGGGTCAGGATCGGACGACGCTCGTAAGGAAGCTGGCCAGATCGCTATATTTATATCTGTTCGTGCTGTTCGTCATGCTCGGACTGATGGTCATGAAGCCTGCTTTATGGGGCTGATCTGCTTCAGAAGCGCGCCTCAAGAGGAGTTGAATGCCTCAGTTTTGGAAATCCACGCAAACGCTAGTACCGTCAAGCACCTGCTTCATATGGGCCTTAACCTCCATATGCAGCGGGTGAATGTCGTACACGCCCAGATCCTCCAGCGAATCGAACTTCGTGATCAGCGCGATGTCATAGGAGCGCTCGGAGTGAAGCACATCCAGTCCTACCTCGATATGGCGCAGAACCTCGATCTTGCCCTCCATGTTGCGAAGCACGTCCGCTGTAGCCTGTATCGCTTCGGGGCTGCGATCCTTTAATTTGAAAAAAACGACATGAGTCAGCATCTATTCATTCTCCCTTATCTTTGGATTTGATTCTCCTCTAGCTGTTAGCCTTGACCGTGGACCATTCCTCGACATTCCACACCTTCGTCACCCAATCCTCATAGAAATCAGGCTCGTGACAGACGAGAATGACGGTGCCTTTGAATTCCTTCAACGCGCGCTTCAGCTCTTCCTTGGCCGCTACGTCCAGGTGATTGGTCGGCTCGTCGAATGCGATCCAGTTGCTTTCTCTCATTTGCAGCTTGCACAGGCGCACCTTCGCTTGCTCGCCCCCGCTCAGACTGCTGATCGGACGCGTGATATGCTCGTTCTTCAACCCGCAGCGCGCCAGCGCCGCCCTTACCTCGTGCTGGTTCATGTGGGAGAACTCGTTCCACACATCATCGATCGGCGTCAGATTAGGCGCCTTCACTTCCTGTTCGAAGTAAGACGGGAACAGGAAATCTCCCAGGTACGTTTTACCGCTGTAGGCCGGGATCAAGCCGAGAATCGTCTTCAGCAGCGTGGACTTGCCGACCCCGTTGCAGCCGACGACGGCGATCTTATCACCGCGCTCCACCGTAACGTTCATAGCGGGAAGCAGCGCGTGGCCGTACCCGATCTCCAGATCCTTACCTTCGAAAACAAGACGACCGCTCGCCCGCGCCTCCTTGAAATTAAAGGTCGGCTTCATCGCTTCCTCCGGACGGTCGATGCGCTCGATCCGCTCAAGCTGCTTCTGGCGGCTTTTCGCCCGGCCCGACGTGGAGTAGCGCGCTTTATTGCGCTGGATGAAATCCTCTTGCTTCTTAATAAACTCCTGCTGCTTTTCGTAGGCATCGATATGCTGCTGCTTATTCATATCCGCCATCTGCAGGAAGCGCTCGTAATTAGCCGTATATCTCGTCAGCTTGGCGAACTCCAGATGATAGACAACGCTGACGACTTTATTCATAAATTCCGTATCGTGAGAAATGAGCATGAACGCATAAGGATAGCTTTGCAGGTAATTCGTGAGCCAGTCGATATGCTCGACATCCAAATAGTTGGTCGGCTCATCCAGCAGCAGGACCGTCGGCTGCTCTAGAAGCAGCTTGGCGAGCAGTACCTTCGTTCGCTGTCCGCCGGACAGCTGGGCGACATCGCGATCCAGGCCGACCGCGTCCAGGCCGAGGCCGTTCGCCATCTCTTCGACCTTGATGTCCAGCAGATAAAACCCGCTGTTCTCCAGGCGATCCTGAATTTCGCCCATCTCCTCGAGCAGACGCTCCAGCTTGTCGGGATCGGCATCCCCCATCTGTTCCGCGATCAGGTTCATCTCTTTCTCCAGCTCAAACAGCGGCAGGAAAGCATCCTGCAGCACTTCCCTCACCGTCTTGCCCGGGGTCAGCTTCGTATGCTGGTCCAGATAGCCATAGTGCACCTTGGGCGTCCACTCGACCTTGCCCGAATCCCTGACCAGCTGCCCCGTTAAAATGTTCATCAAAGTCGACTTGCCTACCCCGTTCGCTCCCACCAGGCCCACATGCTCGCCGGGCAGCAGGCGGAAGGAAACGTTCTTAAATAATACACGCCCGCCGAAGCTGTGGCTCAAGTCCTCTACAGTTAACAAACTCATGGAAGTTCCATTTCTCCTTACTCAGGCTATGATTGACAATTCATTATAGCATCTACCTCGTGCCCGAATCCAGAGAGATTCGAAGCCAGGGAACGTTTTACTCGCGAAACGAAAAAGCGAACCTCGGGTGCAGGATACGATGAGCGATCAGTGACAACGCAGCCCGGAACCTCCGCAGCCCTCTTCTTCCCCGGTCAATCGGCCTTATCGCAAGGACGCTGACATTATCGGGCGCAGCTCCCTCGAGCGTCTTGGATAATAACGCATCGCACAAGGCCTGCACATCTTTATGGCGGCTGCCGCCCTCTCCGAGCAGCTTCGACAAGACCGGCTCAGTAAGCGGACCGTGAAGACCGTCGCTGGACAGCACAAACAAAGTCTGCGGATCATACAAGCCGCATCTCACGTCGACCCTGGCTTTACCGGCCATCCCCAGATAACGGAGCAGCACATTCCGCCTCGGATGCTTGCGGGCCGCATCAGCCGACATGAGCCCGAGCCGCACCTGCCGGGCAACCCAGGTATGATCCCGGGTCAATCGGACCGGCCGCTTCCCGGGGCGGGCAAGCCGGTAGACCCGGCAATCGCCGATATGAAAAATCCAATACACGGAATCGAACAGAAGCAGCAGCGTAAGCGTCGTCCCTTGTCTCTTCCCTTGGCTGCGCGTACGCTCGCGGGTGGCCCCGTGAATCGCTTCGAACTGCTGCAGGACCGAAGCTTCCAGTACGGCCCATCCTCTTCGGTGCTCCAGCAGCCCGGGCAGCTCCTCCTCCAGCCAGGATCTGAGCCCCCCGATCGCCGACTCCGCAGCTTGACCGGCCCCCGCAAGGCCGCCCATTCCGTCAGCCAACGCCGCTGCGGCATACGGGGTTCCTTTTATCGTCATGCCCATCCGTAATAAAGAACGGTCATCGTTAAACGTGCGCTGCCATCCGCTATGCGTGGCCGCACCGTACTGCCAGTGGACAGCAATGGTTGTTTTCAATGGTCCTTAGCTCCCCGGAGGATAATGGCGTTACAACGTTCTTCTTCTACTATACCATCTCTTGTCCCTAATTGTTACGGAGAAGAACCTTATAGACCGGGGAGGCAAGCTCTGCTTTACCTTCGACTGACCGAGGCCTTACGAAACAACTGCTCGCGGAACGGGCTGCACGGCCAAAATGCTGGCCATCAAAAAGATCCGCGGCGCCCGTTTGGTCAAGCAATAGGCTTTGACGACGCCTGCTTCTACGTGCCGAATTTCAATAACCCGCTGGGATATTCGGTTATTGCGGCCCATATATATGATTTCAACCGTCCGACCCACGTATTTTTCCATCTCTACCCGCCTCCGGATAAGAACATATGTTTGTTTTTCATTATATCCAAACACATGTTCCCTATACAAGGGGATATTATTGCCTTTTTTAGTTCGTCTTCCTGTCGTATTACGCGATTAATATTCTTGATTCGGGACCTTCTGCCCCCTCTATCATTCCCTAATGGTACATAGGCGCTAAGCACCATTTTCCTCATTCTGGACGCTATTTTGGTAATAACTCCCGAACACTATGATAAATCTTCACTTGAAGGAGCGTCGCTATGAAAATCTCAATCGATATCCGTAAGCTGGCTGTTCAATTGAAGGGACCTTTCGCAATCGCACTTGCTACTATGGACAAACCTGCGGAGCTTAGCCAAGGCACTGCCCCTCCCCAGGATACGACTGGCTTACATAATAAATAACAGTCCTCCAAAAGCGGTCTAACCACTCTTGATGAACTGTCACCATAGGTACTTCCGCTCCACCTCGGCATCCCCATCCAGCAATAAGAAAACTGGTACGGTCATGAAACGATGTGTACCAGTTTTCTCTCTCCTCGTTTGAGTTCGACCTTACTTATTTTTCGTCCGCCATGCGTACATGAAGAAAGCGGCCGAACCTAGGAATGGAAATAGGGCAAGGGCATTTTTTTCGATGGCTTGGCTTAGAGCGGTTGCCGCAAGAACTGTCCCTAATAAACAATATAGCGCTATTTTCCGATTGGTGTTCATCGCTTTCCCCTCTCCTCTCGTTTGTAACCCCTCATCAAAGATTTTGGTTCGCGTACACCCGAATAGATATCCTCGATGATAGCTCCCCAATAGCTAATGCCGCTACAATAAAGAACCATTCCATGAAAAACGGCGAAATAGGAGGGGCGATAGGAAGCAAACTACTTCTAGTTTGGAATAGATTCGCGAAATACGGTAAGACGAAGGGCGTCAGAAATACGAGAAAGAAAAAGATATATTTTGATTTTTCATAACCAAACCGATATTGAACGGGGATAATCACTCCGAATGCAACCATAATCAGGAGGAAAGCACGTCCCACATCGGCGAAGTGAAGCATTTCGATTTTAATCGGACTGAATAGAGCCGTGAGGCCATAGATCATATAGCAAACGAGAAAAAGAGTCATAATAAAATAATACCTTGATCTTACGATAGCTTTTCTTGTATAAGGAGTCGCACAAAGAAGCGCTGCTCCTCTGTATTTGTATTCCATCGTCGAGACCGTACTGAACAGCAAGAAAATAACGTATAGCGTACTTAGGAAAAAAGGCAGGAACCCTCCTCCCCCGCTATGAATCAGCCTCGTATGAATAAAAACGGGCAGCGCAGCCGCTGCAATAAGCATGATGATCCAATAGGGCTTCGCGAGCAGGAAATCCTTTTTCACAAGATGAAAAAGCATCGCCATCACCTCCTGATGTAGCTTAGCATAACGTCTTCGATCGTGGGTCTTTCGATAAGAATCTGTTTCATTTGCTGGCGGACGGCTGCTTTATCATTCGTCAAGCCTGAGAAGCCTACCTCGGTTTCATGCAGAGCCAGAAATAATGCTCGGTTGTGATCATTCAGTTCCGCTTTATCTCCTTTGACAAGCCCATGCGCGTCCAATAGCGTATCTTTCTCTTCGCTGAATACGATTCGACCTTTATCGATGAAAATAAGCATATCCGCCATTTTATCCAGGTCAGATGTAATATGGGACGATAGAAAAACACTTTTTCCGTCACTGACATAATCAAGAAAAATGTCCGTCAACTCCCGTCTGACTTGAGGATCGATACCGCTGGTCGGTTCATCCATAATTAATAAATCGGCATGGTGGGAAATTGCCAAAGCAATCGCATACTTCATGCGCATCCCTTTGGAGAGCGTTCCTATTTTTTGATTCAAAGGCAGCCCGAATCGCTCTATATTCCGGTGGAACAGCGAGTTGTCCCAGCTGCTGTAGGCCGGCGCAATGATGCTCTTCATTTCCAGCAAAGTGAGGTTGTCATAGAAGTAGCCTTCGTCCCATACAATTCCTATCCGATTTTTAAATTCCCGCTCATTCTTTTGAATATCCTTTCCGAAAAATTGGATCTCCCCTGCGTCCTTAAGTATTAATCCGAGAAGAAGTTTAATGGTTGTCGTTTTGCCAGCACCGTTCACACCGATGAAGCCCGTAATACAACCCTCGGTCAACGAGAAACTGACATCCTCGAGCTTGAATTGGCCTATCTGTTTATTTAGCCCCTTTACCTCCAGTATAGGTTTCATGCGTCCCCCTCCTCGAACAATAGGTCCATCATGGCATATAATTCTTCCTTGCTTATCCCCAATGAACGGGCCGTATCCCAAGCTTCGCTTAGCTTGACTTCAACCATATGCCGCTTGGATTCCCACAGCAGCTCCAGATTTTCCTTAGCCACGTAAGAGCCTTTGCCTGCTCTGGTTGTAATAAAGCCTTCCGATTCCAGCTCGTCATACACTCTTCGGGTGGTAAGCACACTTACATGCAGATCACTCGCCAGCGCTCGTATAGAAGGTAACATTTCTCCTTCTTTTAATTCCCCCCGGATGATGGCATCCTTGATTTGATTTTTGATTTGCTGATAGATCGGCGGATCCGACGCATTCGAAATGATAATTTTCATATATCCTCCAATAGCCACAACTGTATATCTATTACATACACAGAATACACAGAATACACACCATTGTCAATGCGCCATGTTACACATCATTTATGCTGCTGAGCTCATGTTCCTGCTAATCCTCCTAAGCCCCCTTTCTTTCGCGTCGTACTTGACTGACGTTACGTCTCGTCTCGTCTTGTCTAATCTCGTTGCATCCCGTTTTGTCTCGTTCCGTGACTTCGCAGCTCCCGTGCGTGGTGTTTCGCTGCATGACGACGGGCTCTGCCCCACCTTCACCTCCACCGGAGGTAGGTCCATAAAAAAATACCCCTTGGCATTCATCGGATTACCCAGGGAGGTAATTCGAATGATGTTTCCATAGGGGTACAAGCCGCCTATCCTTTAACGGAGCCGAGAAGCGCCCCTTTAGCAAAATGCTTTTGCAAGAACGGATATACGAGCAGAATGGGAAGCGTAGCGACGACAATGACCGCCATTTTTACCGTTTGCTCCGGAGGCGTAATGAAGCTATCGTCGAAGCCGGACGTATCCGCGCTTATCCCGCTGGCCAGAATGACGATCTGGCGAAGGATAACCTGAATCGGCCATTTTGTCGAGTCGTTCAGATACAGTACCGCCTGCATATACGTGTTCCAATACGTGACCGCATAGAACAGAGAGATCGTGGCGATCGCGGCCATGGAGAGCGGGATGACAATCCTCAGCAGAATGCCCCAGTCCGAGCAGCCATCGATCTTGGCGGACTCCTCCAGCCCGTCCGGAAGATTCGAGAAAAAATTGCGCATAATGATCAGATTGAAAGCATTGATGGCGCCGGGAATAATGAGAGACCAGTACGAATCGATCAGCCCCATCGCCTTGACGACCAAGAAGGTAGGGATCATCCCCCCGCTGAACAGCATCGTAAACATCACCAGGAACATGACCTGACTTCGCCCGACCACCTCGCGCTTCGAGAGCCCGTATGCCATCAGACTGGTCAGCACCATGCTGACCAAGGTGCCGATCCCTGTCACGCCGATCGATACGGCCATCGCTCGGAATATCGTATTGGTGGAGAAAATATACCGGTAAGCATCAAGGGAAAATACGGTCGGAATGATGACGAACTGCTTTTGCGCCAGCTCCTGGACGGTCGTAAAGGAGCCAGCAATGACGTTGATAAATGGGAGAATCGTAATGAGGGCAATAAGCCCAAGGAGCGTGTAGTTGATGCCGTCAAATAAACGGCTCCCCCACGACTTGTCTTGCCTGCAGAGCTACCGAGGTGCCGGACTCCTGAGGAAACATCATATCCGTCTCCAGGATGAATGCTCCCGTCTGCGGGGCGAATGCCCGGGTGAAGCCAACATTTCCGACTGCGGCATCATACAGATACAAGGCTCTCTCGGACGTATTGCCGGTGTTGGTACCGGGTACGCTGGCGACTACCGTCTTTTGCTTGTCCGTCTTCGGGTCCGGCGTTACCGTATAGTTAGCGGGCACGGTTTCCAGCTCCACCGCTTCATAATCATCATGGACATAATAAACATTTTCCAGCTCGCCAGCAGGCTCGACCTTTACCTCTTGCGAAGGGAAGCTTTCGCCGTGGTCATTGACCGCAGTGATGACATAATAGTAAGGCTTGCCCGGGGTCAACCCGGCATCGATATATCCGTTTTCCGTCACATCGCTTTTAATCAGACTGTACGGCCCTCCCGGAACCTCGCTGCGCTTGATCTTGTACGATACAGCCGTCTCTGCGGCACTCCAGCTCAGCTCAGCCTGCCTGTCTCCCGATTGACCGGCGAGATTTTGGGGCATCTGCGGATAGTCGTCCGCCAGCTCCCGTACCACGACATCGGAGAAGGCGGAGGTATTGTATTTATGGATCTCATCGTTTGCTTTAGATGCATCCGCGAAAAGACCGAAGTAAACCTTCTCTCCCATCGGAACGTTTGCCGTGGATACGACCTTCCATTCCGACTTGTCTGCCGAGATGAGCCCGGTAACCTCATTCCCTAACCTGACCAGCTTGACATAGTAAGGGAAGTTCAGAAAATCCTCGGACTCCTTGCGAGTGGCGGCCTTATTAGCCGTATTGCGGGTCATCATGACGGCCGTCTTGCCGAATTTCACATAGGCCATGGATAGCATAGCCATCTTGGAGCCGGGGTCCAGGGTATCGCGGATCATGACGCCTGCTTCCGCGTTGTCATCCGTCGCCGTAATCCGATCGACACGCGCGACGATTTCGCCGTTGCCGGTCAAGGACTGGTAAGCGTATTGAAACGCATCGTGCACCGGCTTGCCGTCTTCCGCCGTCATGGGCTGACCGACGTCTCCCGAGGATTTTATAACTACAGCAGACGGGTCGCCGTTAATAAGCTGCGTGTGGCCGGGAATGCCGACATCGCCGACATCGCTCGCAGTCCACGGAACAATGGGGCCGGGGGTATTGACGTGAATCGCCACATTGTTCGATTGGGTAGACAAACCCTTGGTATCTACTGCCTTGGCTACCAAGTAATGAGTGCCATCCGTAGCATGATTCCACGTGTAGCTATACGGAGCGGATGTGCTTTCGCCCACCTTGTTGCCGTTCAGTATCCACTCCACCCGCGCAATGCCGTCGATATCGCTTGCGTCGGCCGCTACCGATACGCTGCTGCCGGCCTCCACAACCGTATTATTGGCGGGAGCCGTAATGGTCACCGCCGGGTTGTCCGCATACTCTCCGTTCGCTTTCAACTGTACGATCAGGTCGTTCAGATAGACCTCCAGATTCGTATAGCCTTCCGCAGACAGCTCGGTTCCATTGCGGTCTTCGGCACTAAGGGGAGTTAACCCTCTGGCGAGCTCCCAGGCGTCGTCCATGCCGTCATGGTCAGCATCGACCACCGTCGACTGCACCGTTTCATAATCCGGGTAGCCTCCGATTTCCAGCGGGGAATTGATATGCTGGCCCGTTCTGTTTCTTACATCTTGAATGACGCGAGCATCATAAGCGTCCCGTTTGGGCAGATTAGCTCCGGCATCGGCCAGCACATGCTCGTAAGCAGCCTGAGCGGATTCGGGCGAATAACCGTCTGCAATCCGAATCGGCGCGGACAGTTCGGAAGCCTGTCGGTCCTCAATTTTCTGTACGCCCTTCCAGTTATCGGCGGTCACCGCCAGGTTACCATCCATAATGTTGCCGTTTAGATACATATGGCTGCCCGAGGACAGCTCCCCAAAAAGCAGGCTCCGGACGTTCTTGTACGTGCTTGGCCCGTATTTGTAATAGTTGTTGGTCAGGTTATAGGAGAAATTGTCTCCGCCGCCATAGGTGGACATGAAGCCCCAGTTATAGATGATATTATTGGAGGCTTCCACATAGTCCGGATACATGAGAACCGCTGTAGCGAAGCGGGGATTGCGGCTTACGCTATGGGCGATCAGATTATGCAGATAGGAGGCATTCTGGCCACCCCAAATACCTCCATAGCCATGCCGTCCCTTCTGATGAGTCGTCATCAGCATGCTTTCTTGCGAGATAGACCACTGAACGGTAGTATCCTTGTTGTCGTACAGACTGACAACCTCATCCACCGACCAACTGAAGGAGCAGTGATCAATGATAATGTTCTTGTGGTAGCGCACGCCAAATGCGTCATCCTCGCTGGGGTACCGGTCCCCTAACCGGAAACGCATGTAACGCATAATGATGTTATCCGCATCGATCGTTGTCGTATAATCCGCTACCGTAATTCCGTCACCCGGGGCCGTCTGACCGGCAATCGTCAGGTTAGAGCCGGTAATTTTCAAGCTTTGCTTAAGGCGAATGGTGCCCCCTACCCGAAAGACGATCGTTCGATTGCTGTCGCTCACCGCATCACGAAGCGAGCCCTTGATCGGCGCCTCACCGACGCCATAGTCGGCTAGCGTGGTCACCTCGTACACGTCGCCTCCCCTGCCGCCGCTCGTATACTTGCCCCCTCCCTCGGCTCCCGGAAATGCCGGAAGCTGAGTGCTGCTCCCGGTATCCGCACTGACATTCGCAGGCATGCAGGAAAAAAGCATTGCAGCCGCAAGCAGGATAGATACATATTTTTTCATCAGATAGCCTCCTCTCCGAGCGTGTTGCTTAAATTTTGTGGTCAGCTTTGTTTGAGACTTTTAAACGAACTGAATGCGAAAACAGATCGCAACCCCTCCTTCGATAGAATTGGCCTGCCGGCTGAAGCTTCTCTTTCTTGTTTGATTGGGCATCATCAGATGATAACCTGAGACCTCATAGCTTACCCGGCACAGGATGGCTGGTCCGCCATGGAAGCGGCTACAATCCTCATTATCTGTACCGCCGACTATACCGTATATAACCCCCATCCAACGAACTCATTCCGCGGGCGACAGCGGCCTGTTTTCGGATGGTATAGCTCTTAGCCAACCAATGTGCAGCAGCTAATATTGTTCAGAAAATGCCTAGGTTTGCTGCCTTTTCTCAACATCTGACCATATAAAAAAGCCACCTTACTTCCGTGAATGGAAGCGAGTGGCTATACCTGATTTTACGTGAGCAATAACGAGCCCCATCCTCCTACTGTCCATTGCAGGGAACATCCTTTATAATAAAATAGCCAGAATTCCCCATCTTAGGGAGTATGCTTTCCACATGAGGAAGAGGATAACGACTGATGGAATTTATATACATATACTATAGTTACTAGTACTCATGGAAATGGAGGATAAATTGAACAATAAGAGATTATTAATTATTGCTGTTATTTGTCTATCTGCTGCTGCATTGGTCATTGGAAATAGTGATGCTTCTCAATCCACTATATCTAGTAAAATTCAGTTTATCGAATCTTCACATCATGATCCGGCGGAACTCAAAGAATTGGGTATACAGATTAATGATGATCTTTCAAAGCCAAACGATCATTCCATTTCTGCAAAGCAATCCGAAGATGCAGTAAATGCCGCAAAGACAGATGCTCCAGGCTACGCAGAGCAAGCTAAAATAATTGAAGTGGAGTTTCATCATATCACGAATTCTGATTTTAAGTTATTCTCTGAAGATGCCTTAAAAAGTAATCCAACATTATCCAAAAACGGATTTATATCTAACGCTCCATGCTTTATAGTTACTTTTATAGGTATTGAAAGACCGGGTAAAACGAGCGTGAGAGGCCAAGTTCCAAAAACCTTCACCGAATATAGCGTTGTCGTCGACGCCATATCTAACAAAGTACTTTATGGATTTTCCTATAGATAACATTTATTTACCTTGAAAATGAACACACCTCAACCCAACATGAAAACAATTCCTTTATTGGAATTATTAATTTCCTTCAAGAAACGAATGCCATTGTCAAGTCACAAGATATTATTGAGCTTATTGAGGAAGTCCTTTCTAATTAGAATTGGGGAGACCGTAATCAGGTCTCCTCTTTAACTAAAAATACAGGTGACAGCTCTTTCTGTTTACTTGCCTACGCCTTGTAGGTAAACTCGGTCGTGACGATCATGATCTTATCGCCATCGCATAATGGCCTTCCCTGGTAGGGGACCAGAAGCTCGCCGTTCACTCGGGTGCCGTTGCTGGAACCGAGGTCCTTCACAACCGCTCCCTCATGCTCCACGATGAATTCAGCATGCAAACGCGAGACGCCTGCTTCATCCAGTACATAATCGACCTCACTGCCATGCCTTCCAATCAGGAAGCTCGTCTTGCTCAGCGGTATGGTTTCCAGCCTTCCTTCCCGGTTCGTTTCCAGCTGCTTTCCCGGCCGTACCCCCTGTGCCTTGGACGGGGACAGGACCACCGTTGCGTCAACCCGGCGAAGCATCGTCGTACGCCCGTGCAAGCCTGCTTCCGACCTGAATCCGGCACTCCCCCCAGGCATTCCCCCCTTTCTCTCGCTAGCTCCAAGGGCATCCGATTGGCGCATATTGGAGCCTGCTAGCCCTGTACTTTCGAGAAATGAAGAAGCTTCGACAAGCGGCGTCCTGTCTACACTTGCCAGCCCGCTTGCCGCTAAATCGCCGACCGCGAATTGATCGGATCCGATAGATCCTCTGTTCCCTGCAGATGCCAGGGGCGCCGCAGCAGGCCAGTCAGGAGGCTCCGGAATATACCTCTGCCCTGAAATAGTGCGTGGATCCGGCAGGGGATCGCGGCTGACGGAGACTTTCATCCGCAGCAGGCCTACACCGACTGCGACGATCACGAATGAACCGCCAGCGCATATGTATAGAAATTGCTCGTCCGGGCGATCAGCGTACAGCTTCCATAACAAGCTAAGCCCAAGAATCATGCCAAGCACAACTGGCAGCCGGCGGAAACGGGGCGCCTCCGCATTCGCAAGCCCGCCGCTTCCTCCCGGCATGGCTGGCTCCGCAGCGGAAAACGCCGCTGCAGCTTCGAAGCCGAAGGACGCTGGGCCGGTTAATGGAGGAGTTGAGGACGCTCCGTTCGCCTCCTCCCGGCCCAAGCTTCCTTTTGCCGGACGGGATGGCGGGTACCCTGTCTCTATTCGCTCCGAATGACGTACAGCATGTGGCATCAGCTTGCCTCCGTCTGCACTCTGATTCGGGAAACCTATCGGCTCCTCCTGCTGTCCGGTCCCATTATTCATCCCACTTCTCCCGGTAAACGCATGCGGCGGCGGTAAATCCGCCGTACCGGCTAGCCGTTCGAGCTGGCGATGCAGCAGCAGCTTCAGTTCAGGCAGGTTAAAGCTCTCTTCTTGCAAAAACCGCATCAGCTCCTGAAAGCCCATTCCCTGTAATTCACTGACCCTGTGAATCCATCTCGAAGCGAGCTGCTGCAGATCCGCGGAGACGCTGCTTTTGTTCTCCGCCCGCTCCATGGGCAGGTAAGTAAAATAAAGCTGATCCAGCCCGCTTCCGCAAAACATAAAGTCCTCCTTCAGCACAAACCTCCCGGGCTGGAGCATGTACATCGCGCTATCCGCAAGCACTTCTGCCACCTGCAGCAGCAGGCTATAGTATTGCTTCATCGTAATTGGCTCCATGCGAAGCGTCTGTGCCAGCATACGCTTGCCGGCCACGTTATAATACAACGTGCAATGGCCGTCTTTCGCTTCCATCTTCAGTTCAAGCAGCCTCGGAATCCGATTGGCCGTCAGCATCCGAAGCTGGAATTCGGACAGTTCCTCCCGTCTCAGCCCCTCTGGGGCGGATATTGCCATGTCGTGTCCATATTGCTTGACAAATTCAACTTGAAGACCATACAGCGATTGAGTCACTGCCGGTTCCCTCCCTTCCAATCCGTTCATTTGCCGCGTATCTCACATGGTCACAGCAGCCCTTGCCAGGCCAGATAGGCATACGCCGATCCCGGCAGTACCGCCCACATGAAGGGGAATTTAAGCCTTTCGCTTTCGTCGACAGGCTTTATCAGCGCGGCAAGATCGCGAAACAGCCACATTCTAAGCAGCACCCCAAAAACTTCCTTGAATTTCTGCACTCTGTCATGCCTCCACAAAAACACCAAGCACGCGATAAACCCGGCAAAGCACAGTGAAACCGCCATCGCATACAAAGTAAAGGCAGCCCCCGTCACCGCCCCGATAGCCGCGAACAGCTTCACATCTCCCGCTCCGACCCCCCGCAGGGCATATAGAAGAAGCATCGGCACAAAGCCTGCAACAAGTCCCACAGTCGACCCGGCCAGCCCGTCCCAGCCGCTTGCCCATGCATGCCCCGCCAGCCCGGCCGCTGCCCCGGATGCCGTCAGCCAGTTGGGAATCACCCGCTTGCGTACATCCGTAACGAAGGCAACCGTAAGCAGCAAGCCGACAAACCACCAGTCCATGATTCTATCCTCCCATCCATGCGCGTTCCCTCGCCTGCTTGCGAAGAACCATCGTCCTTTTATAGAAAGGCAGCAGCAGGGTGTACTCATACTGCGCCTCGATCACAACCTCGGACGACGTCCCGTTATGGAAGTCGGGCAGCTGCACATCCGTCACCTTGAACTTCCCCGGCCGCAGCACGGAGGTGTCGCCGAAGCTTGCGATCAACGGCGTCGCTGCCTCTGCCGCTTTGCGCCGCACGGCCCGCTTCCATTGGTCCGTCTGTTCCCCCGCCGCCGCCTCCAGCTCCGTCCGGTAATCCTTCTCCCAGGCCATCATGCGGACGATCGGCTCGGGTATAAATCGCCCGTAGTCCTCGACAAACGTTTCCGCATCGATAACGCGGGAGCGGGCGGACTCTGCCTGAGTGACCGCTTGCTCCAGCCAAACGCCGGGCGTGCTGGCTGCCAAACGCTGACGGGCCTCCGCGTAGAGCTGCTCCACCGGGTACATATTGGCGGCGATAACCTTAGCCGATTCCGACACGGCGAACTGCAAGGCCATATCGCATTGGGCCAGACGGAGCAAGGACACAAATAGCATCAGCAGGGATACGAAAAGCGGAAGCACCAGCGCAGCCTCCAGCACGATGCCGCCTTCCGACGATTTGGCCAAGCGCATGACTTCCTTCCTCCTTTTCCCGTCTATCCTTAGTACCGGAAATCGGCCGATTTGGTCAGCAGGCAGCGGGATGCCTCCCGGCCGCAGCCCCCGAAGCCGTCTGCACCGATCAAGCGCATCACGCTCCCCATAAACCAGAATCGGAACGAAACCGTAGCCTGGCCGGAGGCATAGGTGCTAACCTCGGACAGATCGACGGATGTATGATGATGGATAAGAGCCTGCATGCGTGACAGCAGGACGCTTTCCCGGCTGTGCAGCAGCAGAAAGATCCGCAAGTAATCCCGGTAATTCAGCGTTACCGCCGGACTGAGCTTACGGGACAGCGCCACCTCCTCGCCCTGAATCAGCTTGGCCATGTCCGCCTGGGCGCGCACCGCACCCTCAGCGACGGCAGCCAGCAGCACAAGCAGCGGCGAGCCTGCGGCCAGCGCTTCGTTCCGGGGCTCCAGCAGCGCCTCCGTCGTGCCTACCGCAAGACGGAATGCGAACATCTCCAAGTAGGCGAGCGAATAATTGCTCGCGCAGGAGCTGGCGCCGTAGATTAAATACTCCACCTCCTGATTCGTGAGCGGATGTTGGTCCGGCCGGGACAGCTCCTTGGACATGCGGACTCCTCCGGAAGCCTCTCTACCTAAACCTAAGGTCCGGTAACTGAACTTGGTGACGGCATACTCATCGACATAGAACTCGTCTCTAATATCCATGAGCAAATTCTCCAGACCGGCAACCAGCTGCAGGGCTCCTAATCCTGCCTTATCCGCGCTGTCCATCGGAATCGCCGGGAGGGCATCCGCGCCGGATGGAGCTGCGTTGCGCTGCATATAGCTGCCGAACAATCCTTTGTCCTCCGGGGTCCGGGGATTGCCCTCCAGCGCAAGATATATCGCTTCATAAGGATCAGCGCCGGCCGTAAGACTGCAGGCCCCCAGGCTTTTTTGGACTTCGCTTAGAACAGCCTCGGCCTTGGAGCGCTGCTCCCGCTTGCCCGCCTGAATGCTTCGCGAGCTTGCCTGCTGACTCCTTACGGTAGGACTCATCCGGGCTGCCGTCGCTTCAATGGAACTCTGAAAGCCTTCAAGCGCCTGAAGGGTATTGGCATATTTCTTCTGCGTAAACCAGATACCGTCATTCATCTGCGCATCGAAGCCCGCAAACTGGGCCACCGCCCCCACCACGTCGGCTTGCCACGTTTCCAGCTCCTGTCTGCTAAGCACCTTAACCTCCGCAAACGTCTGTTGCTCCAGCTCTGCTATAGAAGCTAAGCCGTCTCCGGACTGCGTTTCGCCGTTTCCTCGGATTTTGGCCAGCTCAAGCTCCACAGCTTCATTAGCTTCGACCGCCTGCCGGTGGGCTTGCTGAAACTCGCGCAGGTCCGTCTGAAGCTGCGGCAGATCGATCGCTGTTTTCGTGCGGATAACGACCAGCAATTCCGCGTAGCGGGCAAAGTTTCTCAGCATCTCCTCGGCATCCGCGACCAGCTTCCTGGCTTTCGCGTACTCGCTATTCAGCTGCGATCTCGCTTGACTAAGCTGGATAATAGAAGGGATCGCCGCCGCACCCGCCTGAGCAAGCGAAGCGATCGAGGCATCGATGCTTCGCATCTGCTGCTCCAAGGAATTGACCTGTGCTTGTGCCTGCTGCAGCGATGCACGAACATTCTCCAGCGTATGGATGCCAATTTTGGAGCTGAGCTCGTCCAGATCACGCAGCTGAGTCCGATAAAAAGGCGTGATCTCCCCTGCTCTCTGACGAATCTCCTCGAATGCGTCCCAGGCCTCTTCCAGCCTGCTGTCCCGATCCTCCAGCACCCTCTCCAGTCGAGCCGCATGCTCGCCGAAGCGTGACGCTTGTCCCAGACTGGCGGTGACACCGTTTTTCTTCCACTTGTCCATCAGCTCCAGCGAATAGCTCAGCGGCGCCCGGTACTTCATTTCCTCCAGAATATGGCGCTTTAGAATTTCATGATTCGACAACGGGTACATAGCCGTAACTCGGGGGGCATCGGCCTCCGCCTCCAGCTTCGGTTCGATCCAGGCAAAGCCCCCTCCCTCAGCGGGGGCGGCCAGGTTGCCCTGTACCGTTTCCCTGAACACCTGACTGATGTTCGCATCTCCGCTCGTATCGAGAGCCAACAGTCCATAGGCCTGCAGCGGCTTCGAAAAACCGGCCATAACGGAACGTACCCCCGCCTTCACGGCAAGCTCCGCCTGCTGGTCCGCCGTCCTCCAGCGCAATACATCGATCAACAGCCCCAATAGCAGAAGCATCGGCAGCAAAATAAGCATAAGATAGACGGAAACCGCGCCGTCCTCGCGTCTGAACCGTCCGTTTCGCCTGGACAACCTTCTCCTCCTCCCCGCTATTCATGGAATATAATAACGATGCCGTTGCGCTCGATTTCACGTTTTAAGACTTGCGTCAGCTTGACCCGATCCTGCTTCGACAGCTTGAAGAAATGCCAGACCACTCCCTTTACCTGCGAGCCTTCTTTGAGCAGCTCCGCATCCTTGGGGAGCTGTACCTCACGCAAATTTTTTTCATTAAACGTATAGTAGGCCTGATGAGCTACCCCCGAGGCATCCAGCGCGTCGATTTGCCGTTTCGTCTCAGGCGTGACCTGAACCATTTTCTCCGTTCCCCCTACCAGCAGGCGCAAATACTGTGCCGCTTGGGCATGCGAGGTGATGGCCGGTCGTGTGGCCTTGCCCGTCACGGGCTCCGTCATCAAGGCAAGCGCCGCCTTCGGCTTGATACGACCCTGGATCCCCGCAATGAAGGTTCGCGTCAGATCCGTCAGCCGAATCGTTTCGACGGGATCGATCACATGGGATGAGACGCCCGCTTGCAGCCGGGAAGAGCCCTGGAACCAGTCCCGTACGAAATCCGGCAGCCGGACCATGCGTTCGAGCGAAGCATGGACGACACGGAACAGGCCGTAGTGCCGGTAAGATAAACCGCCCCTGAGCTCGCTTCCCAGCTCTCCCGACGCCTTCAGCAGCTTGCCGGAGGCGCCGCTTCCGCCAGAGCCGCCTGCAGCTGGCGGAAGCGCCACGCTTACCGGCTCGAACGGCCGCAGCACATTGAACCACTGGGACAAGCCGTCTGCCGCAATCCTCCAGTACAGACCATCGCTGGCCGTTGGATGAACGGCCCCCGTGACATAGTCCTTGCTGCTGCTGTCCCAAATATAGGCTGTCCGCTCCGCCGACCTCCCGGCCTTATAGTACAAGCTGGACTGCTGATAGTAATACACGGCTACCGCCAGCAGCACGAACGTTGCAAGCATAATGACAGGCAAGGTCATCGCCGCCTCCAGCGTGAACTGGCCGCTGCGATCCCGCCAGAAGCGGAGGCGCAGTCTATGATGACGTTGACTGCCCCATATCACGGCGTTTTCGGAGGACTTAGCGCGTTTCCATCACCACGAATGCTTTCCCTTTCGAGCTTTATTTGCTCATCCGCGCTACCAAATAACTCCCCCATCCATTTCACGATCCATTTTCTGAAAGCTATCGCTATAATAATCAAAACGGCAATAATCAACAAAATCTCCAACGTTCCCAGCCCGTCCTCTTCCTTCCAAAAACGAAGCCAGCCTTCCTTAAGCTGCATACTCATATCCCAGTCTCCTCCTCGTAAATTCAAGCTTTGTCCTGCTGGACTAACACTCGGCTAGCCTGCTAGCCTGCCATCATCAGAGCCGGGACGGACACAATCACCATGACAACAAAAAAGATCAATACCATCGGGAATACCAGCTTCGAGGAAGCTTCTTCGCCGAGCGTCTTGGCCAGCGCCTTGCGCTTGTCCCATAGGGTCATCGACAGCTCGCGCAGCGATACGAGCATTTCATCGCCTCCGCGCCTGTAATTGAGCAGAAGCGTTGTCGTAAACAGGGTCGTCTCCTGCATCGCGCACCGCTTGCTGAACTCCTCCATCGATTTGGCGAACGAAGCATTCATCCGGAGCGCGCCTGCCGTCTCGCTCAGCTCCTGACGGAGCGGATTGGAAGAGCCGCTGCTATGTTCCGCGATCCTGATAATCGCCTGCTGTACCGTTTCCCCGGCCCCAACAAGCAGCATCAGCTGATTCAAGGCCTCAGGCAGCTCGATCAGCATCTCCCGCTTCTTGCGCAGCAGCTTCGCTTGCTCCTGCTTGTACAGAACGAACGGCGCGGCTGCCGCGCATACAACGCCATACACGAGCATCTCGGGCTCGTCGTCCATAAGTGCGCCTAGCGCGATGAAGAAGGCGAGGCTTGCGTACATGGACAGCAAGGCACGCACCGTGAACCAGCGCGTTCGTGCCAGCGCCTGCCTCGCCCCATGCAAACCAGCCATAATCTGGTGCACCTTGTGCAGCGGCTCGCTCAACCTGTCGGAGAGACGCAGCCTTTCCATAGCGGCGAGCGCGGCTGCCGCTAACCAATACAGCGCATCTCCTTTCCGCAAGCGCCAATGCTCCTCCAGCCAGGACGCATACGCTTGATGCGATTTTGTCGCCGCCGCCGGAATAGCCGCCGCCTGCAGGAGCAGCAAAAAGAGCATCCATGGCATCCCCTCACACCCTTATGTTCATAATTCGCCTTATCCAGACGGTACTCAGCCCTAGCACTGCCAAGGCCGCCGTCATGACTACACGCCCGCTTCCTTCATACAACGGCTCCATATAATCCGGTGCAGTCCAGGCCATCATCGCCACGAACGCAACGGGCGCTGCGGACAAAAGCTTAGCCTCAAATTTTTTCTGAGCCAGCGTAACAGACAAGTCCTGCTCGATATCCAGCTTTTCCTGAATCAGCATAGAGGTTCTCCGGACCACCTGAACCAGGCTGCCGCCCGTCCGTTTGCAGATGACGAATACGTCGGTGAATTGGCCGATTTCATCCAGCCCGGCACGCTGTGCAAAGCCAAGCAGCGCCGATTCGATGCTTTCCCCGTTATCCAGCCGCCGATTGACGATCTCCAGCTCCCGGATGATCATGGTCGACGAATCCGGATAAAGGAGATGCAGATCTTGCATCGCGTCGCGAAAGGCAGTTTCAATCGATTTCCCTGCACCGAGCGAGGTGGAGACGGCGGACAACAGCTGCTTGAACTGAATTTTAAGCTGGGCTTTTCGGCGCGTTAGCAAGTGCTTCCGCAGCATAGCAGGAAAAAGCAGCCCACCGAATGCGAAGAGCGCCACCGCAACGGGATGCCGATAAAACACCCAGGCTAGCGCCCCGCACAACAAGGCACCTGCACAGACCGCCAATCCCTGCTGACGTGCACTTAGCTCCAACTGTTCGTAGTCTGTCAGCCGTGCAAAAGGCTTGTTATCGCTTAGGCCCGTTTTTTTGGTAAAAGGCAAAGACCTCCAGCTCACAGCTTCACTCAAATCCAGCCAACGCTTGGCCTTCATGCGCAGGCCTCCCCCATAATGATCTATCATCCGCTTGCCAGACCAAGGCCGACGGCAAGCTTGTCCCTAGCAAGCGGCTCCTGGCCTACAGCTTCCAGGCATCCGATCACGCGGCCGTCCGGAGCTTCCCCTCGCTCCACGAACCGATAGATCGGCTGCAGCCTTACCTCACCTCCTTCCATGCCCAGTACTTCGCTGATCTCCGTCACACGGCGGCTCCGGTCTCGCAGCCGCTGGAGATGCACCATCACATCGAGGGCCGAGGCCATCTGCTTGCGTACCACATCCAGCGGCAAAGACGCTCCGCTCAGCACCATCGTCTCCAGCCGGCTCAGCATATCCGCCGTGGAATTTGCATGCCCCGTCGATAAGCTCCCCTCATGTCCAGTATTCATAGCCTGCAGCATATCCAACGCCTCGGCCCCGCGCACCTCGCCGACAATGATCCGGTTAGGCCGCATCCGTAGCGAGGCGCGAATCAGCTCGCGGATCGGGATTTCCCCCCGCCCTTCCGTGTTGGCGTTGCGCGTCTCCAGCCGGACCACATTCGGCACGCCGCGGATCTGAAGCTCGGCCGAATCCTCGATCGTAATAATCCGTTCATCCGCCGGGATATGCTGGGACAACGCATTGAGAAAGGTCGTCTTGCCCGAACCAGTACCCCCGCTGATGAAAATATTGTACTTTTCCTTTACCAGACGAATCAGGAAAGCGGCGGCTTCCGGGGTCAGCGCCTGCCGGCGCTGCAAATCCTCCAGCGTCATCGGGTCGGCAGGAAACTTGCGGATCGTCATGGTCGGTCCGTCCAGTGCGATCGGCGGAAGCACGACATGCACACGCGACCCGTCGGGAAGTCTGGCGTCCACGACCGGGCTCGATTCGTTGACGATGCGGTTGACCCGGCCTACGACGGCCTGGATCGTATCCTCCAGCTTCTCCCTGCTTTCGAAGGCGATTCCCGTCTCTACCACGCTTCCGTTTTTCTCCACAAAGATCCGGTCATGCGAATTAATCATGATCTCGGTAATCTCCGAATCATCCACCAGCGGCTGGATCACATCGAGCCCGCGAAAAGAGTGAAAAATATCCCGGACAAGCAGCTTCTTTCTCCCTGCGGTCATATAACTGCGCGATGAGCGGTCAAATACCTCCGCTTCAATCAGATCGAGTAACTGCTCATCCGACAGGCTGCTGCCATAGTCGATCTGATCCTGAACGACCCGCTTGAGCTCGGCGCGGAGCTCAAGCCATTGCTGCTCCTCCTTCAACTCCGGCCACCTCCGCGTACCAGAGCAGCCGCATCATCGGCAAAACCGCGCACCAGCATGCCCTCGACGCAGGCCACGCTTTTCCATTCCGGGACGTACGGCAGCTGGCCGCTGACCTCAATCGAATACGCGCGGAAGTCATTCAGACGTTGCCCGGTATTCCGGTTATGCAGGAAACGCACCTTCTCCAGCAGCTGCCGGGCCTCTTCCCCGTTGCGCTTGCGCTGGCCAGCGATCCAATCGCTCGTTTTCCTGAGCTGGACGCAGTCATCCGCTACCGGCCATAGCACCAAATCCGCCTGACGAAGCAGCTCAAGCACAACGGGGGAATCGGACGAATCGGAATCGACAATGATCCGGTCGTACAGCCCCGATTGCCTGGCGGCTAATAGCAGTTCGCCGATGTCCGCAGGCTCCATATCGGTCCACTCGTCAGGCTCGCAGAATGGACGAATACAATCGAAGCGCCACTGCGGATGGCGCTGCTTGGCCTGCTCCAGCTTGGCGGTCAGCAGCTCCGGTCTCGACTTTGCATAATACAGCAGCCTGGAGAAGGGATCATCGGGTTCCTCCCTGTGACCGAGGCTGTCGTACCAGGCATACGATGGCAAGCGCTCCAGCGAGAAGCACAGCACCTGCTCACCGAGAGCGGCTAGCTGGGCGGACAAGTGAATGGCCGTCACTGTTTTCCCGCTGCCTCCTGCCGCGGCATACACAGCAGTCACCTGGGTCCCCTTGGCGCTGCCGATTAGCGGCTCTCCTGCGCTAAACTCGTTATAATGCGAGGCCGCCGAGGCCAGCAGCGTATTCAGCGGCTGGTACTTGAACACAATCGGATATTCCACGAGGCCCCCCATCCGCTCTGTTTCACTTACAATTAAGATGCAGCCGGCTCTTAATCCGAAAGCTTCATCAGGCAGCGGGAGCCAAGATTCATGCACAAGGGCGATCAAAGGCTCCCTCGCCTCCGCCAGAAAGGAGCAGCCCTCCTCGCGGCTGGTGAACCGCTGTAAGTCGAATCGCTGAGCATACTCGGATGACCGCAGGTAAACGGACAGCATATCGCCAAAATATTCGTCGGTATCCAGCAGTGCCAGCTGCAGCCGATTCATCATCGCTTTCCCTCCTTGTTTTCACTTGAGACGCAAAAAAAGCACGCGCTGCCGAGACAAAATGTCCCGGACAACGGTGCTTCCGTTGACCTCGCTATGAAACCTTATGAAATGGATTATATATCAAAGTTTTCCAGAGTTCAAGAGCCGTTTTTGAAAAATGGTGAATTCGGAGCTGCTTGACGGCACCGTACCCGGTTTGCCGCTGGCATTCAGGATTACGGCTGCTTAAATGTCATGGTGGTGAGTATATCTTGGAAATCATTAATCGATTCTTTATATGTATCCTCATACGAATTATTCATAATTTCATAGAAATGACTTTCCGTTTCGAAAAAGATCGAAGTCACGATACGCTTCGTCCAATCGCTGTCATCGACATAGGTCAATTGAAGAGCGTTGCGGTCAAATACCTTCATTTTTTTCTCCTCGATAATCGCTTCTCTTGTGATCACCCTGTCATCCCTGTTCTGCTTCACGTACTCGGCTAATGTCGTTCCCTTCCATTTTCCGCTTTTTGAGTCCTCGTGTATCAACAAATAAGTGTGGTTGAAGTACTTGATCGCGAGCAGCAGCTCCGGAGGCGCTTCCGGGTAGCTGACAGGATCCCACTTGCCGTAGGCCGTAAAATGGAATTCGCCGTCTTTAGTCTTAAATTCTCGCTTGGTCTGAATGATCGCCGAGCGGCTTGCGTCCATCCATTCAACTTTGGCATCAATCGATTCCGATACAAAGCGCAGCGGCACGAATGTGTTGTTGTTAAGGAGAGTCGGAGCGACCGGAAGCTCTAGCATCTTGCCGTTTACTTCCGCCACGGGGTTATCCAATTGAAGCACTAATCGCGTCCCCTCTTTCTCGCCGGTAATCGTCCTCGTTTCCGCATTCCATCTAATCTCAATACCTAATTGTTCAAAAAGCGGCCTGAATGGCACAAGCACCGTTCCATTCGCTATAAAAGGCGCTTCGTCAAACGAAACGCTTTAAGCGTCCAGCAGTACTCGGATCGAATCATTCTTTTTTCCAGTCGCTGCCTCAGAAGCTTTAATCGTAACGCCTTTATTTTTCAAGCGTTCCATAACGGATGCAGCCTGTTCGTTCAGCGGGTTTCCTTCCAGCATCACCGTTTTTAATTTCGGCAGCTCGAGCAGAACGTCAATGTTGGAAATTTGGTTATGCTCCAGAAACAGGTTTTCCAGCGTTGGGATATCCCTCAGCGGAGTAATATCCTCCAACTGATTGTTATTGATAACTAGCCAACGAAGTGGCAGTTCCTTCAGCGGGGCAACATCTTTGATCCGGTTGTTTCCGATCAGCAGATCGGTTAGACTGTGGAGATTCGATAACGGTTCGATGCTTTCAATCTGATTCTCGCTGATGACGAGCCTGGATAAACTTGTTAACTGACGAAGCGGTTCCACATCCGCAATCTCGTTCCCGTTTATGCCAAGAAAACCGACTTGGGTTAACCCGGCGAGCGGCCCGATATGGGAGATGCCCAAATTCGGCAGAAAAAGCTCTGTTACGTTGACAGCATGCTGAAGCCCTTCAAGACTCTCTATCTTTTGAGACGAATCTTTAGGAAACAGTGAAGTCAGCTTCAGCATATCGGCTTGGTCCAACGGCCGGCCGTAAAGCTTCAGCTCGGCCCGAATTGCCGCTTCAAGATTAGCATCCTTGATCACGACCTCAGCCGCCGAGACCATTCCGGGCAGCGCAAGCAGCATTGCTATAAGAAACAATAATAGTAAAACGATGCCTGTCATTTAACAACGTTAGGACACTCCTTTATTTCGCATGTTTAACAGATCATACTATATCACTTCCTAATTCCTCAACTTTCTCAGCCAAGACCGTCATCATCCGGCGCGCTAGCAAGTTCCTTCCCAGCATAGCGTCCGATCAAGCCCCCTCCTATTTCCATCACCGACTCTCTACGGCCACCTTCAACCCAAGACTAATATAAATAGCCCCTACGGCCTTACCGCTCCAACGGCTTATCCAAGAGACCCGTTTGATGAATCCCGCGAGTAGACGGACACTCATCGCGATACCGGTCGTGTACAGGATACTCAGCAGTACAAAGATCAGACCGAGTGTCAAAATTTGAAGGAAAGAGTCCCCCCGCTCCGGATGCACAAACTGCGGCAAAAACGCCAGAAAGAAAAGAGCTGTTTTCGGATTTAAAACTTCAATGAAGATGGCTTGCCAATAAGCGCTTGAAGTCGTTGCCGGAGAAGGCTTCGCCGCTTGAGGCGCTGCGGGCTTTTCCAACATCGCGCGAATTCCTAAGTAAAGCAAGTAGGCCGCTCCTGCATATTTGACAAAATTGAAGGCAAGGGCAGACGTCATCAGGATGGCCGAAAGTCCGGCTGCTGAACATAGGGTATGAATCAAATCGCCGGTCGCGATCCCCGCGCCTGCAAGGACTCCCGCTTTACGCCCGCCTTGTATCGTACGAGTAGCTGTAAGAAGAACAGCCGGCCCTGGTATCAAGAACAAGCCAAGTACGACGACTACGAACGTCAACAAGGTAGAAAAATCAAACAATGGTTCCCCCTCCAAATTGCTGTATGTGTTCATGTCATTTTAACATTAAAAAGGAATACGGTCATTCCAGGTACATCTCATTCGAGCGGCGGCTCTGGCGATCCATTTCCGTCCATCCATATAAAACAGCGGCATTCTAAACAATTTAGTCCGCCGCTGTTTCATTTATTGGATCGGTCTATACTTATTTTACGAAGGGCCGCTCTTACGGACAACCATCCGTTCTACCATGCACGTTCAAGCCCCTTGCTTCACATGGCTAGCTTTCGGAACTAATCTCGCATTCCCCATCAAGAAGCAGGCAATCAGAGCGATCAGGACAAAGCCGAGCCCAACCAGGAAGACACTATTCAAGGCATGGCTCAGCACCACTCTGGAATCGGCTTCGCTTCCGCCTGCAGCCATTCGCTGCGTTAGCAAACTGCCAAGCACGCTGACTCCGATCGTTCCTCCGATAGACCGGAAAAATTGAGAGGAAGAGGTAGCGACACCCCGGATTCCAGGCCCCACTGCACTTTGTGCAGCAGTGCCGACTACCGGATACAGCGCCCCCATGCCTAGGCCCGTAATGATCATGTACAAGACCAACTGCAGCGCAGTCGTATCAACCGTCATCCCACCGAGCAGCCCCAATCCGATTGCCATTAGAGCCATGCTGGGAACGAGAATGGCCCGGTACGAAACCTTGCTCATCAACCTTCCGCCTATTGTCGTAGTCACAACTACGGACAGCATGAGCGGTATCAGGATGTAACCGGCGTAGGTAGGGCTCACCCCCATCACGTCCTGGGCAAAAAGAGGAATGAACGCAATCGCACCAAACATTCCGGCGCTCATAAAAAATCCGGCAATGTTTCCGAAAGCAATGACGCGGATCTTAAATAGATGAAGCGGCAGCATCGGTTCTTTCGCCTTCGTCTCGATCCGTATGAACAAAGCAAGAAAGAGAGCGCTTAGACTGAACAAGGCGATTATGGTTGGTGAGTCTCCGGTTAGAACCAGCGCCAGTAAAAGAGAGACGATCGAGATGCTGAACGCGACAACACCGGCCCAATCGATGGACCGTCTCGCATAGCGCTTGCTTTCATTCCAAGCAGCAGCCATAAGGTAGATGGCGGGAATACCGATCGGGAGGTTTATGAAAAAAATCCAGCCCCAGCCTAAGTGTTCGGAGATCATTCCGCCGAGTGCCGGCCCGAGAATGCTGGAGATCGAGAACACGGCGCTGAACAAGCCCATGAACTTCCCTCTTGATTCCGGCGGGTACAGATCCCCGACTATGGTAAAGGTAATCGGCATCAATGCCCCGGCTCCCAATCCCTGAATTCCTCTGAAGACAATCAATTGCGTCATGCTTCCTGCGAATCCGCATAGAACGGACCCTGCCAGGAAGAGGGATAAGCCAATTAAGTAGACGTTCCTGCGTCCGAATAAATCCGCCAGCTTCCCGTAAACCGGGATAGCGGTCGTCGAAGCTAACATATAGATGGTGAACACCCAGCTGTATAAGGACAATCCATCCAATTGTTTGATGATAGTCGGCATAGCCGTGGATACGATAGTCTGATCTATAGAGGCTAAGATCAATCCCATTAATAGGCTGATGGTGATGTATTTTACTTTTGGTTGTTGCTTTGGATCATTAAGTTCGTTTGACATATAGCTGAACGCTTCCTCTCCTTTGATTGCCGGCCCGCGCGGAAGCAGCAACAACAATATACCGGGAAGTCACTGTCCCCGAAAAAACGCGATTGATTGTATTCGGCAAATATGTTGCCGGTGCCGTCTTTTATATCATAATAGGTGGTCCAATCATCACTTGTTGCACTTTGACTTGGTTCCAGCTGATAGCCGTACCGGTCAACCAGCCTCTTAAATTGCTCCACACCGCCCAGGTGGGTTTCCTGCACGTTCGCTTCTCTCGCCTTTTCCGCTTTAAGCTTGGCTTTTTCCGCAGCTCTTGCTTCTTCCATCGGGTCCTCGGCTTCACCTAGTTCGACATCGATCAGCGCAACGCGCTCCGCCGCATCCCAATCTACCTTAGCACCGATCGATTCGCTGATAAAACGCAACGGCACAAAAGCAGTTTCATTGTATAAAAAAGGAGGCTGCTCCAAATGAACTTCCTGACCGTTCACGTAAGCGGTATTACTGTCGATGGTCAGCTTTACTGAAGTATCCTGCTTTGCAATGGCAATCGTTTTTATTTCATCGTCCCAATCTACCTTGGAATGCAAGCGTTCAAATACCGCCCGCAGCGGGACATAGGTGCTGCCATCCTTCATCATCGGCTTTTGACCGGTAATTGGCGCGAATTTGCCGTTGATCTTCACGCTGACTTCCTGCGGACCATTGCCCCCGGCTGGTTTCGGCTTTGTTCTGAAGGTTGAGTTGAAGCTGTGGTTTGACTCATAAGAGATCTCTACCGTATAAAGTTCATCATAGGCTAATTCATAAACAGGATAAATAAAGAAATCTATGCCTCTTTTCTCATAATAATAAGGAATCTTGCTTCCCTTACTATCCGTAACCGTTACTTCAAATGGATCGAAATTTCGTACAGATTGAACGGAAATAATATAGCCCGATTTGGCGATCCCAAATTGCTCCAACGGATTCGGGTTCTCTGCTCCGTAGAAGCCAATGTCTACACCTGTCTGCCCATCATAGGGATAAAACACAATTTCATCTTCACCCTTGTTCTGAGAAGACATATTAAGCACAGCCGTGTTATTGACAATCCCGATGCCAAACTCATCTGCAAACGGACTAGTTAACGGCGATCGATGATAGGCTGTATTGAGCCAGGAATCGATTGCGCCCTTCGCTCCGTTTCCGGAATAAGAGATGACCTCTGACACGGAACCTGAGTATCCGGCAGCCTTTGCCCGGTCGGTAGGGCCGTTACCGGTAAAACCAGGCATGCCTTCCGTCTCGTTATGCGCGTCTAAGCCTTGTCCCGCCGTACGATTATCGACCACATATTTGGCGTGATTTTCCGCCGCTTTTGTTATTTGCGGGTTCAGCTTCACTTTCTGTAAGCCCAGGTTTTCCCGAAGCTCGTTCAAATACCGCAGCGCTTCCAACTGGTAATCCTTATAAGTCTGTTCCCCTTCTGAGGCTTGTCCGGCAGCCGCCGCCGACAACTCCCAGCCTCCTCCCCATGCAAGCACCAGAACGATAAATAAGATTACGTACCTTTTCATTCTCATTCCCCCATACTCTATTTTTATCGTAAAAAAAACGCCCTGCAAAGGCGCTATAACAGCACTATACAACAATCGGGATAGAAATAGAATAGCGGAGACGGGAGACCTACCCGCGACCTTACGAGGATGAACCTACGCTATCGCCACCTGAGCTGCAGCGCATATTCACTCTATTTCTTGAACATTAAGGCCTGTCGGCAAACGACTGCCCCTTTGCGGCAAGGGCCCGCCGAATCAATTCTATCGCTTTAGGTCCTACCCCATGCAGCTTAAGAAGCTCGGCCTCCGTCAGTCGGGTAAACTGCTCAAGCCGCAAGTACCCCGCCTGAGTGAATGCGCGAAGCGCTGGTTTGCCTACGTTCGGCAGGTCGCATTCCACGTCATGATGATGCTTAACATCTCCCACTGTCCAAGCCCTCCTCATCTATTCATTTTTCATGATGGGAACTTCATAAGTAGAAGTATACACCTATTTTCCCCTAAAATCCGTTCTTGCTCCATCCCGGTATTTTAATTACCCTTATGTGCCTTCCCAATTATTTTCCTTGTCAAATTATTTCTGTTGTATAAAGCTCACTTGTTCGGATATAATAGCAACAAACAGAACGTTTGTTCCCATCCAGGAGTGAAGCGCATGGAGCGTGTGATTTTGCTGGCGGACTGCCAATCCTTTTACGCAAGTGTCGAAAAGGCCGCTCGCCCCGAACTTGTCCATCAGCCGGTTGCCGTCGCAGGCGATCCAGCCCGCCGTTCGGGTATTATTTTGGCCGCCTGTCCCATTGCCAAGCAGCGAGGCGTAACGACGGCGGAAACCTTGGGCGAAGCGCTGGGCAAGTGCCCGGAGCTGGTCGTTATTCGTCCGCGCATGCAAACCTATATCGAGGTTTCCTTGCTGATTACCGGCATCTTCGAGTCCTTCACCGACCTTGTCGAGCCGTTCTCCATCGACGAGCAATTTATGGACGTAACAGGCAGCATAGGGTATTTTGGCTCCCCTGTCCAGATCGCCAAGCATATCCAGGCCAAGATTCTTCTGTCCACAGGCGTCTGGAGCCGCGTGGGGATCGGGGATTCCAAAGTTCTGGCCAAAACGGCTTGCGATAACTTTGCCAAGAAAACAGCCGAAGGCATCTTTAGTCTGCCCCGCGCCGACATCTCCAAGCAGCTGTGGCCGCTGCCTATCGAAAAAATGTACGGGGTCGCGCGGCGAATGACCCAACACTTCCGCTGGATGGGCATTGATCGCATTGGCGACCTGGCGCAGATGCCTTTGCCGGATCTCAAATATAAACTCCGTAAGCGAATGGGCAAAAACAGCGACATCCAGGCCGAGCTGTTCTGGCAAACGGCAAACGGCATCGACCCTTCGCCGGTTACGCCGCAGACGCATAACGAACAAAAGGCGATAGGCCACGGCATGACGCTGCCGCGCGACTATGCCCGAGCGGACGAGATCAACGTCGTGCTCCTCGAGCTATCGGAGGAAGTAGGAAGACGCGCACGGAAGAAAGGCTACATGGGCCGCGTCATCCACGTCGGATGCTCCGGCACGGACTTCGATCATCCTACCGGCTTCAGCCGGCAGACGACATTGCCCGAGGCCACCGATATCACATTCGATATCTATGGCGCGGTGAAACGCCTGTTTTACCGGCACTGGGACGGCCTCCCGGTCCGCAGGCTTGGAGTGACGTTAACGGGGTTAAGCAAAGGGGCAACGTACCAGCTCTCCTTGTTTGAGGACAAAGAAAGGCTGCGCAGGCTGGAACGCTCTACGGATGAGATCAAACGTCGATTCGGCAGTGCATCCCTGCTGCGGGCCTCCTCGCTGCTGACTGCAGGCCAAGCGCGTGAGCGAAGCATAAAAATTGGAGGACACTACAGATGAGTATAAAGCTAACGGGAAACGGACGATGGGAAGCAAGCCGCATGATGCTGCCGGAACACAAGGAGACCTTAGTCGAGCGCAGCGCCCCCAAGCCCGAAGATGCACCCACACCGAAAGTACCGACTTATGAGGAGCTGGAGCTTATTCGGGACGCTGTCCTGCTGCCTTTTATGCTAACCATCGTGGAGGATAACAGTAAGGACCTGCTGCTGCTTACCTCTCCGCTCAAAAAGCTGTACGTCATGGCGGCCCATGTCTTGCTGGATCATCTGCACAAAGAGCTGGTTCACGTGAACAAAGAGCTGCGCGCGCGGAAAATCAAAGTATTCCGGGACGACCGGGAGGATCATGATCTCCACTTCCGCTATATCTACCGCGGCTATGAAGACCGATTCGTCATCACCCGCGATGTAGCCAAGGCGACGATCGGCATGAAGATCGCCCAGCGGATTCGGATCATCGGCAGCGCCTTGCAGACGGGAATGTCGTGAGCTTGCTCTAGATTTATTCAACTTTATGGAAGCAACTCGTTCAGAGTCCCTTCTCGCGGCGGACGTTTCACTGTACCCTATGGCAAAGCATCTAATCCGTTAATGATACAATCTAGCCCGAAATCAAAATTGAACGCTTCTTCATCCTCAAGCACTCCTTCGCTTAATGCGCGACTAAATAAGGGGTGTGAGTTCTTAGTGACATAATGTTGTAACCAGGCTATAGAAGCATTCGGCGCTTCAGACATCCAATCCTCGTTCTGTCGGGCAAGATTAGCCATATTACGAGAATGACCGTCGATCATTAATGCGATATCGAGCCGCTGCTGTAATGGGTAACCTGTCGGCTCCAGTCCCGCAAGCACAGCTTCTATCCATTGCAGATGATTAGGCGTGGTCGGAAGGCCGGGCAGCGGAGCGTCAAGTAACCAGGGATGAGCTTTATATCGCTCAAATAACTCTCTCCCCCACGTCCGCAGCATCTCCCGCCATGAAGCGGCTGCCCGTATGGAGTCAGATGGAGGTCCGAGCGCCGTGTCAACCATGAGAATCAGTAACTCTTCGCGTGAGAGAATGTGTCTATATATGGCCATCGTCGTAACCCCGAGATGCTTAGCAAGATTTCGAATCGATAAACCCACTAACCCATCGCGATCTGCCAATTCTATCGCGGACTTGACAACCACATACGTATTCAGTCGTTTTGACAAAGAGGCGGAGGCAGGCTTCGTGTCCTGCAACTTCCAAGCAAGCTTGGCATAATGCGGGATAACTGCATCATCATTAGATCTATCCGTCATCGTTTTGCCCTAATTTCAGCACTTTGTACTACAATTGACATAGGATCACCTGTATTTTTGATTACCATCATCATACATCATTCAAGGATCAGGGGCAAAAGAGCGGTCGTTATTAATTGTTAGCGCTAAAAAATGCAGACAGACGATGGGCCACTTCTTTGGGTTGGCCACTGTTGTCCGGACCAAAGTGATCTAATCCATTAATTGTGACGGTTTCTACCGAAGGGATGCTTTCGGATAATGCAGGAATAATTTTCCCAAAAGTCTTTTCGGTTTTACTGCCTCCTATTAGAAGCACATCGGCAGAGATTTGTCTGTAGTTTTGGTGTGTATCGTTTAACTTTGCAGATTCCAAATGCTCTCTAATCGAGGTCAGCATGAGGTCGTACTTTTGCTGCCGTTCGTTCTTCTTGATCATCAGGGGCAAAATAAACTTGAGGAGCCAATCCGGCGCCTTAGCACTATCGGGGTTAAATCCCTTGACGAATTTAACAAATGCATTCAGGTGCTTGCCTTCCGCCATGTACTTCTGCGCAGATGCCACCCAATCCGTCGGGACAGAGCCATGAATAGAAACTCCCGGTTCGTAGGCGGCTACCCTTGTGAACTTGTCATTGTTTCGTGCAGCCTCAAGCGCAACAAATCCGCCAAAACTGTGCCCTACCAAATAATGTGCCCCTGTTTGTTCCTGCAGAGCCAGTACATCCTCACGTTCTTTAATAATGCTATAATCTTCATTCTGCGGATCACTATGACCGCGACCCCTTCGTTCAAGAACATTAACCGTGTAATGCTGGGAGAGCTCGCGGGCTAGATAACTGTAATCGCCCGCTACTGATAAGGTTCCGGGAATTACAATCACATTAGGACCTGTACCAACCGATTTATAAGCGATTGTCGCACCATCTGCAGATGTAAACGTCCGTTCTATATAAGCCTGATGTTGAATTGGGGGACTTGTTCTGGAAGCCAGGATAACGTAGACGATGGTACCGAAAATGATTATAAAAATAAGAATCAAGCTAATAAGAATAATTAGTTTCGACATGTTCTTCTCTCCCTTAAGCAATTGATCTCAATCAAAATGTGTACAGTGTACACATTATCACCTTACATAATATATTGTCAAGAATCTAAGGGAGTAGATTCGGGGCGCTGTCCTGCTGCCTTTTAAGCTAACCATCGTGGAAGATAACAGTAACGAACTGCCTGCTGATGCTCACCTCTCCGCTCCAAGAGCTGTACGTCATAATGACCCATGCGGCATGAAGATAGCCCAGCGGATTCGGATCATCGGCAGTGCCTTGCAGACGGGAACGTCGTGAGCTTATTTTAGATGCATCAAACTTTATGGAAGTTCAACTCGTTAGTAACATAAACATACTTTCATGAGGTGAGTTTTATGAGAATGATTGTCTATCATCTGAGCATTCTGGCGCTCCTAGCGGGTTCAGGCTGCGAGGAATCCGGTACAGGGATACACCCGTCTCTACCAGCCCATACAGCCCAGCAACCAGCTGTCCCCCTGATTGATTCCAAAAATACGGAGGAAGAGATCGTGGGCCAACTGCTCGATATGGAACAAAAAAGCCTAGCCATTCTGGCTAAATATGACCTGTTTCAACCCGTCACCGAGGCGGACAAAGCACAATTAATCCAAGCTCTCGAGAAGTTTTATACAAGCGAGCAAGCTCAAATTCAGTTTGATTATCAATATAAAAAGAACGAAGCTGGCTACATCCGGGTCCCCATCGACTACATCTCAATCAGACATGTCAAGCGGGATATCCATATTGAACAGAACATCGGGCCCGACTGGACGATCCTAACCATTACAGGCGAGGATGAGCATCAAAACCCGTATGCGTTTGAGTACATCTTCGATAAAGAGCTCACCCACATACAAGGTATTCAAGCGACCCTCTCCCCTAACTAGGCCGTGACAGGATCAGGTAGCCGAAAGCACCCCTCAAGTTGGAGCCACTAGGCAAGCACCGTATCGGTGGTCTTGCCTTTGATGCGTGCCTTTTCCGGGGAGCAGCCGGATGATCCCTGTATCTTACGCCCATCTCCCCACGGAAGCTCTCTCCAAACACCCCTATTTCCAAACCATGACCCTGCCTCATTAAACCGAATATCATATATTATCTATAAAATATATTATTTTTTATATTTGTAAATATTTACAAAATATTAACTTTGGTTTATAGTAATATCAGTATCGCAAATAAAGATAGTTTAAGAGAGGAGTGATCGCTACAGAGAAAGGCTTGAGTTCGTTTCTGTCACAGGAAGCTGCAGCTCTAGTAACTCGGCGGCCATCAGGGCCCCCAAAAATCCAGAATGGAGTGTGATCATTGATGAAAAAATTAGTTACCATGTTTATTTCACTCGTTGCTGTATTTTCCATGGCTACTAGCGCATTTGCCGTAACCGGAGAAGGGGCCGTGCGAGTGGCGACCACTTCGAGCTACTACGGGATTTCCGGCTATCTTACTATACCAAGCAACGTCTATGTCTCTAACGATGGAAGCTTTATTGCCTTTTACCTGGGACTGGCCAACACCTGCGAGGGGGGAATCTCCTACAAGCCCTCGACCGGATGGAATAAATTTTTGAATTGTGGAAGCGCTTCCGGATCGAATGCTACTGCCCCTCTCACCAACCAGCCTACCGCCGGAACCCAGATCAATCTTAAGCTCGTTAACAACTTGGACAACACGGCCTCGCTGTATATCAATGGCGTAGAAGCCTACACGCTTCCAGCAGCTACGAAGGGCGCACTCGTTGGGCCTACCATTGTGAAGACCGTACACAGTACGCTGGACAATCAAGATAAGAATAAATACTCTAACGCCGCATTTTCCTCGCTGCAAGTGAAGAACGCTGCCGGTTCTTATGTGGCATTTCCTAGCGCCGTATCCGTAACTTATCCTTGGGGGATTGGCGAGTACACGGTGCACAGCACCAACCCGCTCAAAACCTCTCTGGCTCCAGGGCTCTAGGACAGCCGAAAAAAGAGTGCTCTTTCCCACCGGAAAGGGCACTCTGTTTCTAAGCATTCTCCATCCTCGCTACAGCCTATTCAGCGCCCGCCGCTCGGCCTGCGGCCTGCAGGCGTCGCAAACCCCGATAACCTGGCCCGTTTCGCTAGCATAGAAAGCAAGACGTGCGCTCTTCTTTTTGCAGAAGGAACAGGTCTTCTTGTCTGCCTTGCCTTTACCGGACTTGCCGGACCTGGACTTGTACAGACTCATCTTAATGACCTTGCTGGCCTCAGCCTTGTCCCTGACCTTGCCCCCGATCTTAAACAATGCCCAAGCCAGTATAAGCGCCCCGATGATTCCGCCGATCGTCCATATCGCAGTCAAGCTCATCCCCATAGCCCCCAAGCTCCCCTCCGCTTCAAAATAGCTTCGCCGATTCAGCCGCCTAGCTCCCTGCTGTCTTGCGAATCAGATCCTGGCGGCAAGGGCATGTGCCTTCAAGCCTTCAATCCCGCACGGCCGCCACGGTCCAGGCCACCTTCGGTCTGTCGTAGCGCGGCATAAGACCTTCCTCCAGCGTCCTCACCCGCCACTCGCTGAACAGTGCTTCCAGCTGATCCCGTTCAAAAAAACGCTTCAGTCTGCCGTCCCGTTCATACAGCCCAGGCTCCAGCTCCGTTCCCTCTCCGGCTCCAAACTCGGTATCGCGAATCGAGTTAACCCGGCAGAGCAGCCAGCCGCCGGGCTGCAGAACCCGCCTGATCTCGGCGATGACCCGCTGGGTATCGGCCCAGGGAAAGTAATGCAGGCACAGATCGGCCACGACCACAGGGGCCGATCCATCCTCGAAGGGCAGCGGGTCCAGAAGGTCCAGCTGGCGTGCGGTCACATCGGGAAGCCGCTCCGCGACACGCCTCAGCGCTTCCGCAGAAAGATCGCAGGCGATAACGGGAATGCCCCGCTCGGTCATATACAGCGAATTATTCCCGGCCCCGCAGCCCAGATCGAGCACAGGCCGTCCATCTCCGGCTCGAAGCTCGTCGAGGTAGGGCTCCAGCCACAGATCATACTGCAGCCCGTCTGCGGATTTGCCGGCAAAAATCTCGTCCCAATACGTCTGCGACATGGATCATCAGCTCCTCCTTCCTCTCCAACCGGTTCTAGGACTTCAAGAAAAACAGCGTAAGCTCGTCCCTGTTGTGAAACAGCTGCTTCGCCTTCTGCAGCGTAAACGCGCCGGACAAGTCCTCCTCTACCTCGCGGATCGACTGGAATGCCTTCTTATGCATCAGCTTGACCGTAATGATCGCCGTCCCACCCGATTGCAAGGCTTCCGCGAGCTGCAGCACGAGCTTAGCCATCTGGCGGTGGCTCCAGCTCATATCACAGACGAGCAGGTCGAACTTGCCTGGCTCGAACTTCACTTCATCCGCTTTTTTGGCCAAATAGGTCAATCGCGGATGCCCCAGCAGAGACGGGTCCAGCTTGGCCGGATCTACGGCCGTCACAGCAAGGCCCCGCTCCAGCAGCAGGCTCGTCCAGCCGCCCGGAGCCGCGCCGATGTCAAGCGCTTGCCGGTAGCTGTGAAAATCAAGACCGAAGGCCAGCTCCGCTTCAAGCAGCTTGAACTTGGCCCGGGACACCTGTCCCTCCTCCTTCCGAAAGCGAACCGCGCCGCCCGACCAGTCGGATATATTTTGCTCCGGTCGGGTTATCCCGGCATAGAGCCGGCCGCGGGTCATATATACGGACAAGATCCAATCAGACTCGCGCACGACCGGCCTCAAGCCGTACTCCTGCTCCAGCAGCACATCCAGCTCCGCCTTCAGCGAAGACGGCGCAGGCAGCTGGGACTCCCCTTCGGGCTTGCGAATTTGCACGGCGATGCTGGAGCCCAGGCCCAGCGCCGCCCGCTCTTGTTCGATCAGACCGCAGACCGCGCCGATCGCTTCCTCGGACGTGCCCGTCCATTCCTTCTCGGCATCCGCCGGAAACAGATGCCTCAGGAAAATAGGCTCCTGCCGCTGGATAGCCGCGATCGTCTCCTCGCGATTCAGCGGCGACTGGAACCAGAACGTCTCGCCGGGAGCCAGCCACCCGAAGCGGACGGCAGGGCCGAGCAGCCGCTTCAGCTCCTCTTGAGCCTGCTGGGCAAACCCGCGATTGGAGGTACCTACCCATACGCGCCCGCTCATCCGAGCACCTTGATCCAGGGGCGGTCTCCGAACCATTCGATGCGGAGCGGGACCTGGAACGCTTTCATCAGATTTTCCTCCGTCACCACATCCCGCTTCTCTCCGCAGGCGATGACCTTGCCCTCTTCCACCAGCAGCACATGCGTGAACATCGGGACAATTTCCTCCAAGTGATGCGTCACATAGATGACCGTCATCGACTGCTCGCCGAGCGTATTGATATTTTCCAATAAACGCTCGCGCTCAAACAGATCCAGCCCCGCGCAGGGCTCGTCCATAATCAGAACCGAGGGCTCCGTCATCAGCGAGCGCGCCAGCATAGCCTTCTTCCGCTCGCCTTGAGACAGCGTGCCGAGCGGCTGATCCGCCATATGAAGCAGTCCTACCTCATGCAGCTTGTCGAGCGACTTCTCCCGGATCCCCTTGGGGATGGCCTCGTAGAACCGGAGAAAGCCGAATTCCCCGGTAGCCACCACTTCCCATACCGGATCCGCCGGATTCAGCTTCTCATACAGCGATTGGCTGATATAGCCGATCCGCTTGCGTACCTCGCGCACGTCGCACTGCCCGTAGGTATTGTCCAACACGCGAACCTGTCCGCTGGACGGAAATTGATACCCGTTCATCAGCTCCAGGAGCGTCGTCTTCCCGGAGCCGTTGCGCCCGAGAATGACCCAATGCTCGCCCGCTTGGATGCGGAACCCCACGTCGGCTAAAATATGCCTGCCCTCACGGATAAAATGAATGTCCTCCAGCGAAACAATCTCCGCTGTCTGTGTAACTTCCATACTTGCTGTCATCTGCAACCACACCTACTCTTCAGCTTCTTGAATGTATGTTCTTCTCGCTTGTCCGGATCTTTCGGCCAATATCTCATCGGGAACAGGTCCCGCGTAAAGCTTCGTATGGGCTGGCTTATGCTCGTACAACGCTTCATACATCATCCTGCGCCCGCTGTCGCTCGACGTGTGCAAATAAATCCGGTCGGGAAAGGTCCCCGAAGCGATGATGCCGCGAACGACATCCATCCCATTCGGTCCTCCCCAGCCCAGGTCGTAGTCGAGCGACAAGATATCGATGCTGCATTCGCTCAGCATCAGCAAGCATTCCTCCGCGCTTCTCGCGAGGACAAAGCCCTCCGGACAAGGACGAACATCATCCAGATACACATTCATTTTCATGACCCCGGCTCATCTCCCGAATATACTGTATTTCGGACTCATGCGTCGATCCCCGGGAGACCGGCGTCTCCAGCACGACCGGAAGGCCGCTTTTCGCGCGCAGCGACTGGGAGGCGAGCATTCGGGCGAATCGTTCCTCGCCCATCGTTCCCCGGCCAATACCCGCGTGCCGGTCTTTGCAGCCCCCGCGCGGATAGACCGAGTCATTCAGGTGAATCGCGTGCAGCGCCGGCCAGTAACCGGTACGCTCCATCTCCTGCTGCAATCGGTCCCAGCCGTCCGCCTGGCCGGCAGGCCATAACCCTGAAGCAAAGGCGTGGCAGGTATCGAAGCAGAAGCCGACCAGCTCCGGCCGCTCGCACAGCTTCCTCACTTGTACGAGCTCCTCCAGAGTCGTGCCCATCGCACTGCCCTCTCCCGCCTGATTCTCAATCAGCAGCAAAGTGCTGCCAGAATAGCCTGCGAGCGCTTCATTTATACATTGTATAATATTTTTATAGCCTTGTAACGGGTCTTTTCCCTTGTACTTGCCAAAATGAACGATGATCCCTGCCGAACCGCAGGCATCCGCTATAGCCAGATCATTGCGCAGCGAAGCAACGGTCGCCTCCCGAAGGTCTCCCGGCTCTACCGCCGGATTCGTAGGATATGGCGTATGGGCGATCGAACGGATGCCTTGCTCGCGGCAATACTCCGCGCAGGCCCGGGCATCCGCGGGGATAGGCAGCTTCACGGACAAGCTGCGCGGATTTTTGGGAAAGTACTGAAAAGCATCGGCGCCGAGCCGGGCCGCCGTCCGAGCCGCCTCCAGATAGCCGCGGCGGATGCTGATATGACAGCCGAACTTCATCTCTCCCTCGCCTCCTTGTTAAGATTGGCACCTCAAGCAATAGAATGATTTCTTGGAGGATACCTCGCTGCGGACGAGAGGAGCCCCGCAGCGCACACAGGGCTCCCCTTCCCGGTCGTATACGCGGCAGCGGCTGTCGAAGCCGCCTGTCAGCCTGTCGCCGGGATACAAAGGAAGCTCCATATAGCCCCCGAAGCTCGTAGCCTCCTCCAATACGCGGAGCATAGAGTCATATAGACGGTTCATCTCCTCCCCGCTGAGCGAGCCCGGCTTCCGTGCCGGCAGCAAGCTGGCATCGAAACAGATCTCATCGCTGTAGCAGTTGCCAATCCCAGCCAGGAAGCTTTGGTCGACCAGGCTGCTCTTCAGGGTCCCTTTGCGGCGTGCCAGCCGTTCTCGAAATACGGCCTGCGTAAGCGCCGGATCGAAAGGCTCCGGCCCCAGCTTGGCGAACAGCCGGACCAGCTGCTCAGGCTCGAGGACGTGCAGATACCCTAGCCGTAGGCCGATAAAGTACAGCTGCGCATCCCCGAACGAGATCTGCACCTGCACCGTCCGCTCGGGCTTATCCGCGAGGGTTCCGTAGCAGATGATCCCTCCGAGCATCAGATGCAGCACCAGGATCTCGCCCGACTCCAGCGCGAAGAGCAGATGCTTCGCCCGTCTGTCGATGCGCCGGATGGCTTGGCCGCTCAGCAGCCGGTCGAACCGTTCCGGCTCCAGGTTGATCGACTTCTCCCGGAGCACTTCTGTTCCGGTTATTCGTTTATTAATAACCAGGCCTCCTAAGAGCCGCCGGTAGTTTTCCATTTCGGGCAGTTCAGGCATAGCATTCTCCTTGGACTTGTTTTGTAGAGTCTTCCTGGGTATGCCCGAATCCGCGCTCAGCTATACGCGCAAGCTAATTATATTTTGCAAATCCTTTATTCATGCTTTATAATACTGAATAAACGTTCAGTATCTTAGGCGGATTTTTTCTATGGAATGGGTCAGCCGGAAAGCGGTGAAGCATGAGTGAATAAAAAGAAACAGCAAACCGAGCAAACGAAGAAGAAGATAGCCGATGCAGCAAGAACATTATTTGCTCAAAAAGGCTATAAAGCCACATCCATTGAAGACATTGTGAATGCGGCCGGTTGCAGCGCCGGTAACATATATTATCATTTCAAGAACAAGGAAGGGCTATTTTTATACTTGCTTGAAGATTGGAACAGGGAATGGGATCAAACCTGGCTGGCGAAGGAAAAGCTATACCCTACTACAGTAGATAAGTTATTTGGCATGGCCGAATATTTAGCGCTCGATCAACTGAGTCATCCGCTGACGAAGGCATCGGATGAGTTTTTCAACAACTCAGAAAAAGCTCCCGATGTGGAGGAACGAATCAACAACATGGTCAAAGGGTATATTGACTTTAATCAGCAGCTGCTCCAGAAAGGAATTGATAACCAGGAATTCGAAATCGCGGATGTTTCCAGTCTCGCCATTATTTTGGACAGTCTGCTGTTTGGGTTAAATCTACATACCCGGAGAATGGAACGGGAGGAAACGCTGGCGGCGTATCGGCTCGCTATGAGGGTTTTTCTGCATGGCATTGCCAAGCCGGCCCGCTAGTTCTTTTTTTTTTGCAATTATCCTGAATAAATATTCAGTAATCTTTGATAGTGGAGGAAGTAAGAATGGCATTATTAACCAAACAACGGGGAGCTTTACTGATTCTCATGTTCAATCTGCTCCTAGTCTTCTCGGGCATCGGCCTTGTCATCCCCATTATGCCCAAGTTCATGGAGAGTCTGGGCATTACTGGGGGGACTATCGGCCTGCTGGTTGCCGCTTTTTCGCTAACGCAGCTTCTTTGTTCGCCGTTGGCTGGCCGCTTGGCCGATTCATTCGGAAGAAAAAGAATGATTGTCATCGGTATGATTGTGTTCGCCTTCTCTGAGGGGCTGTTTGGGCTAGCCCATTCATCGGCCTTGCTCTTTGCTTCGCGGTTGATGGGCGGGATCAGTGCCGCCATGATTATGCCGGCCGTTATGGCTTATGCAGCGGATATTACGACACCGGAAGAACGCGCGGTAGGGATGGGGTATATTACAGCAGCCATTACAACAGGCTTTATTATTGGACCGGGCATTGGCGGGTATATTGCCGAGTTCGGGATCCGCGTACCCTTTTATGCCGCGGCGGCTGCGGGGATGATCTCTGCATGTATTACTTTGACTGTCCTTCGGGAATCGCTTCCGTCACAAGAAAGGTCTGCTGATACTCCGCCTGACGAAGCTCAACGGAGAGGTCTGCTTTCGCAATTGAGATTCGCCTATAAAGAGCCTTATTTTTTAAGCTTGATTATCGTTTTTGTGATGTCGTTCGGGCTTGCGAATTTCGAAACGGTCTTTGGACTTTTTGTAGATCAAAAATTTGGGTTCGGGCCCAAGGATATCGCCTTTATCATAACATTCGGGTCCATAGCCGGCGCGGTAGTTCAGGTTACGGCCTTCAGCTGGATATTGAAGCGTTTCGGGGAGCAGCGCGTCATCTCGCTTTGTCTGCTCTTTGCGGGTTTGTTTATTCTGCTGACGCTTTTCGTTCACCGGTTCTGGTTGATCTTTGCCGTTACCTTCATTGTATTTTTGGCAATCGATATTTTGCGACCGGCTATCAGCACGCAAATGTCCATGGTCGCTAAGGATCAGCAGGGCTATGTCGCCGGGCTGAACTCTGCCTTTACCAGTCTTGGCAATATTGCAGGGCCGATTGCAGCTGGATTTTTATTCGACTGGGATGTCAACTATCCGTACACACTCGCTTGCCTAGTCTTATTCATGTGCTTCGTGTTATCGGTCAGAGGAAAAAAGCGCAGTTTGCCGGATGCCCACGCGTCCTCCTGAGCAGCTTCGGTTCAGAGTACTGTATGCTCTGAGCCTATGCCGCTGCCCGTATTATCCGATAGGCTCGATGCCAGACACCATGCTTGCTTTGCCGTGTGCCTGGCTCAAGTTCCCTCATTGATGTCCTTCGGCTTGCTTTAATATTCTCCTTTAATTACAAAAAACGAGCCCCGAATGGTTCCGGCTAGTTTAGACTTCTGCCTAGCAAACTTGAACTTCCCTTCAAGCTCCTCTGGTACTTCCATCCCCTCGGAAAGCTTAAAACCAACGGCCCGTTTCTTAGGATCATCCACCGTATACATGACATTGAGCCCCAGACCATCCTCATAAAAGACGTAAGTAAATTGGATATTTTCCACTTGAAAACGCGACGTCTCCAAAGGCTTGGCCGCAAACGCAATATCGCGTTCTTTCAAAATGCGGTTCACATAATCAAGACTCTCCTGACTTTCGCTAGCAGGCACGACCGTAAATTCATGCTTGTATTTGTTCATAAAATAGCGGGCTTCATTAGCACGTAAACCAGCAAGCGCTTCTGCTACAGGCGAAGACTCTAAACCAACCGTAGACACATTTTTAAAATCAACGATATACGCCATGTCCACCCCTCCTATCCCCTCATTATTCCCTAACCGGTATGAATAACACCCCATAAATACCCGACAACTATTCGACGTTGTAACCTCAAAACCCTCTATTTCGAGAATCCTTGCTCGACTCTCTCCACCCTTCCATTTATAAAATAGTGAGAATTCTTAGAAGCCTGAAACAATTTCCTTATTCTTCCGTCTAATTAATTGGATATTAAAGAAAAAAATTGGGAGAGTGAATTTATTGAGAGTCCATACTCACCAAGGTACATGGGCGAAATTTCGATGGTCCGTTCTACTCGCTGCAGGACTATCCCTAGTGTTGTCCGTGCCAACATGGGCTGCACCTAAGGCCGACGTAAAGCCTGCCGTTATCGCTTACGATGAACACAGCGTTGCCCGATCATCGGACGGCTCGACATGGTATTGGGGAGGAATAGCCGATGTCATTAAAGGCAAGTTTACACTCCGTGATAACACGCCAAAGCTTATGCCGACCTTAAAGGATGCAGTAGACATTCAAGCCTTCCGAAATAAGCATATCATTTTGAAAGAAAATGGCGAGGTTTGGGAGTGGGAGCCGAGCTTCAGGATGACTTCCGAAGTAATTCATGAAGTCGTTACCGAATTTCCAGAGCCGAAACGGATCGAAGAGTTGTCCAACATTACAAAAATTTCGGCCGGCAGTATTTTCTCCGCAATAGACAAAGACGGATCGGTTTGGGTATGGCATCCTTTGGTATACTACAATGGGATTCACAAGCTTGAGAATATAACGGATGCCAAGGATGTTTCATGGAACGGCGATGCCGAGGTCCATATCTTGAGGGAAGATGGAACGGTATGGAAATGGGCGGCTTATAGCGAGGACCTCAAATTCGTCCCAGCGGATAAACAATATAGAACTCATAAGTTTGAAGAAAACAATAAGTATGCCGTTCGCAATATTGAAGTAAACCCGAGTTATTCCGCTCTTAAGATTGAGGGTTTAGAAGATATCGTGGCCTTATCAAAAGGTAGCGGGAAACAAAATTTTGCCATTGGAAAAGACGGCAGCGTCTGGGGATGGGGAGAGAACCTCCGAGGTAAACTGGGACTTCCAGAAGAGAAAGAATTCGTAGATCGACCCGTAAAGATTACAGGATTATCCGATGTTTCTTCGATTGTTACATCTATGTTTAGTACGCTAATTCTGAAAAAGGATGGAACTCTCTGGGTCTTGGGATATAATGTAGGCGACCATTATTTAGAATTTAAGAATGGACATGAATTAAGACGTATTGATGGATTGGAAAAGGTTACCTCAATAACATTGGGGGCTAGCCATGCCGTAGCGATTACGGAAGACGGTAAGCTATGGGCGTGGGGAAAAAATGATGCCGGACAGCTAGGGAATGCGAGCTTTAAAGACAGCATGACTCCCATCCTCGTTAAAAAACTCCAATGAACGGGTAGCTCCCGGCATACGGCTCCTTAGCTCTTGCAGCAACCACCCACAACCGCTGAAATTGTGGATGGTTGCTTTGTTCCCCTAAATAGGGTACCTGTCTATACCGGCGAATACCGTGCACAGCCAGTCAGAACAGCCAGCCCTGCTGCGGAGGCTGATCGCCTCCGGAAGGCTTGCGCTTCACCGGACGTCTCGCTTGGCTCTTCCCCGCCTTAGCAGAGACAGCCAAATACGCATCCGGACCGGGACCTTCCGCAGGCGCAGCCCCCTCAAGCCGATTTCCCATTCGGTGGTCATCAGTTGCTCCAACGATAGGCTTTCGTGACTTCAGCTTTTTCCGCTCCAGCCGCTCAATCCGCTTGAGGAGCAGCGATTCCTCCGTATCCGCCTCTACCTCTGCTTCCCTTTCCCGCTCGTCCTCGGACGATTGGGCGGCAGTTGCCAGCATCATCCGCTTGCCGGTACCTCTGCGTTCCAGGGAGCGCCGCCTCCAGAGCACGTCCTGTGCCTCCTTGGCGTAACGCAGCGCCATATCCACATCCTTGAGCTTATGCTCCCCGTACATCGACAGCTCGATATACGGCTCCAGTGACGCAATCCTGGATAGCCCCATCCGTCCAATATACAGCTTCCACAGATCGCAGGCCGGCTCATAGCATCCGTTCTTCTTCAGATAACGGGCCAAGGGCAAGAGGCAGTCCGGCAGCTCCGAATCTGATTCCCCAGCGTATTCGGCAGCCAACAGCTCGCTAGCCAAAGCCTCCATCGTAAGCATGGCCGCTTCCTTCAGACCGCAGCGGTCCATCCACCGCCCATACCGAAACCACTCCTCGCGCCCAAACAGGCGTACGTCTTCGAAGTCGGACTCCCCCGTCAGCAGCTTGCCGAAATGTACCGCCAGCCCAACAAGCGTGAGTACATCCCATTCGTTATGACGAAACACCCCTTCCAGAATAGTGGGTTCCCGTTCCGCCAAATACTGAAAGTAGAGAGCCGGGGCCATCGCCCCCGGTACGTCGTCCTCTCTCATGACGCCAAGCCGGTCTTCTTCCACTTGGCCCAGACGGCAGCTCGCCAGCGTCGTTCTCCACAAGCTCCGGGACGGATAAAGAAAATCGATATGACCCTCCGGCTCCGGCGGAAGAGAAATGCGGTTCAGAATAAACCGGTTCTTCACGATCGGCCAGTCGAACGACTTACCGTTGTAGGAAATAAGAATCGGCCGCTCAGCGATCCGGGTCTGCAGATAGGACAGCATGGAAGCCTCTTCGCCAGGATGGCGTATCAGCATCTGTTCGACGGTAAAGTGCTCTCCTTCAAAATAGCCGATGCCGATCATGAACGGCACATTGCCCGCCCCTTGGCCGAGCCCCGTCGTCTCCGTATCGATAAACAACAGCCGCTCCAGAGCAGTCCTCGGACTGCCGCTCTCCGCGCCGCAGGCAGGCTGCGTCTCTGCAGCCTGGTCTGACGGCAGGTCGCCCGGCTGCAGCCTTGATCCTTCGACTCCCTTGTCCGGACTCGCCTGGCTTCCCTTCACCTTCGAACGCGTTTGCAGCAACCGGTGCAAGGACGCTGACACCGCCTTCAGCTCGCCGAGCGCGTAATAGCCGTGGCGGTGGGCCCATGCATAGGTCAGACGGCGCGTTACGAAGTCTCCCCACTCTCCCGGACGAAGCTCCGCGCCAAGCTTGGACCAGCTTTCCTGCTCCCGGTCGCCTTCGGCAGACGCATCGAGAGGTGCCAGACTCCCCTCATCGCCCGGTTGACCTTGCCCCGAAGCCGGCAGGGACACCGTCAGATCCGTCCCTTCGGGCCTCTCCTCAGGAAATTCCCGGATAACCGCATCCTCCCCGGTTGACTGCTTCGCAGTGTCCGCTCCGACCCCCGAAGGCTTCAAGTGCCTGTTTAGCCTATCGCGCAATCCGCTCATCGTATACCTCCCTCCAGCTCGGCCAGCAGGTTCAGCGCCAGCTTCTTCCCGGTGAGTCCTACCTCCTCGATCGGTCCGACGCAGGCCGGGCAGCCGCTCAGGCAGCCGCAGCCCCCGATCAGCTGCGCCGCCTCCGACAGCAGCTGACCGTGCACCTCATACAGACGCTCGCTCAGCCCGACTCCTCCCGGGTAACGGTCGTAGAAAAAGATCGTCGGCTGCTTGTTATGCACCGCCTTCACCTGCGCCACGACACGGATATCCTGCGGATCGCACATCAGGTACAGCGGAGCGATATGCACCAGTACATTGGATAAGCCCAGCAGAGCGAACTGCATATCATTCGTGGACATCCGGGCGGCCGTCTCCTCGTCGAAGGTGATCCAGTACGAGCTTGTATGCAGCTCCTCCTCGGGCAAGTGGATCGGACCCGAGCCGATGTTCTCATGCGTATGAAGCTTGAGCTTCTTGAAAATCGTCGCCTTCGCATTGACGGTAACCTCGCCGAACTGCCGGGTGAGTCCCTGCTGCCGGTCCTCGCGCATCACATGCAGCACCTTCAGCTGCACGGCCAGATTCGCATCCGTGAAATAATCGACGTCAACCTCGCGCACATAGGCCTTCTTTTCTTCGTAATCCAGCTTCTCCACCTGGTACTGGACGCCTTCGTGAAGATAAATGGCCTCTTCATGGATCAAGGTCGGGGCGCTGAAGCGGTCGACCTCGCCAAGAACCTTGGCGCCTCCGGTCATATCGATAATGATGAAGTTTTCCTGCGCCGCCGACCTCAGGCTGATGTCATGCGCAGGGAAGGACTGCTCCATCCAATGCCAGCGGTTTTTCACTCGATGAAGAATTCGTTCATCCGTCAAAAACTCGAGAATGTCCGGCAGCGACTCGCCGCCGAACGTTTCATTCGCTTCGAAAGGCAGCTCGTAGGCCGCGCATTTCACATGGTCCACGAGGATGATCAGGTTGTCCGGCTCGATCAGCGCCCTCTCCGGCGCTTTCTCGATAAAGAAATCCGGATGCTGGATCACGTATTGGTCAAGCGGATTGCTGCTTGCCACGAGGAACGTGATCGAGCTTTCCTGACGGCGGCCCGCCCGGCCGGACTGCTGCCAGGTGCTCGCGATGGAGCCCGGATAGCCGTTCAGCACGCAAGCCTGGAGCTGCCCGATATCGATGCCGAGCTCCAGCGCATTGGTACTGACGACGCCGCGGATCTCGCCGCTTCGCAGACCTCGCTCGATCTCCCGGCGCAGCTTGGGCAGGTATCCGCCCCGGTAGCCCCGGATCGACTTCGGACCCAGCTCATGGACAACCAGCTCTTGAAGGTAGGTTAATAAAATTTCCACCCGAACCCGGCTGCGGGCAAACACGATCGTCTGAATGCCCTGCTTCAGCAGCAGACCGGCCAGCTTGCGCGTCTCCAGGACGCTGCTTTTGCGGATGCCGAGCTGTTCGTTGACAACCGGCGGGTTGTAGAATACAAAATGCTTCTCCCCGGCGGGAGCTCCATTGTCGTTCACGAGCGCGACCTGCTCCCCGATCAGCCGCTCGGTGTGCTCCCGGGGGTTGTCGATCGTCGCGGAGGCGCAGATGAATTGCGGATTGGAGCCGTAGAACCGGCAGATACGCTTCAGCCTGCGAATGACATTGGCGACATGGCTGCCGAACACGCCCCTGTATGAGTGAACCTCGTCGATCACGATATATTTGACGTTCTCGAACAGCTTCACCCATTTCGTATGATGCGGCAGGATGGCGGCATGCAGCATATCCGGATTCGTGACGACGATATGCCCGGCATTGCGGATCGCGGTCCGCACCGTAGGAGGCGTGTCGCCGTCGTACGTATGCGTCTTGATATCCGCGCCCATCTCCGTCGCCAGTTCCTGCAGCTCGGCCACCTGATCCTGAGCCAATGCCTTGGTCGGAAACAAATAGAGCGCCCGTGCGCTATCGTCCTGTAGAATCCCCTGCAAGACAGGTAGATTGTAGCATAATGTTTTGCCCGAAGCCGTCGGGGTCACCGCGACGACATGCCGGCCGGCGGATACCTCCCGGAAGGACTGGGCCTGATGCGTATATAATTGTCCGACACCCCGGGAGACAAGCGCGTCGCGCAGCTGTTCGTTCAGCCCGGCCGGAAATGCCTCGTAACGGCCTTCTCGCGCGGGAATGGTGTGCCAGTAGGTAACTTGCTTCATGAGCTCCGGGGTATGGCGTACCAGCTCGATCAGTTCATTCATGGAAGACACTTTGCCGGTCAATCGGTTCATGGGACTGCTCCTTTTCCTGTTACAGCGATACTCTCCCCATTATATCCGAATGCATGTTCGGCCTCAATTACTTTTTGCAAGATCACCGATCATCGGCATATATATAGAAGAAAGAAGCCCGGCCAAGCCACAGCATGGACCTCCCTACCCGCTGCCAGGAACCTCGGGTCGTCCATGCCTCCCCAATAACCGTTACTTGAGGTGACTAAGAATGAAATCGAAGCGTATTGCTGTGTTTACCGGTTGTCCCAGAAGAGAACAGACACCTCCAGTGACCCTGACCTATACTACTCACGGCATGGAGCGCGTGTCCGCCGCGTTGGCGAGCAATCGGCTGCTCCGCGATCGAGTCCGGTGGAGGCACAGACGTGACGAGACTTGCCGTCAAGCGGCGGAGACCGCAAAAGGCCGATGGGCATGGTGAACAAGTGGCTGGTACGGTTGTCCGTCCTTTACCTGCTCTGGTTCGCCTGCGGATTTTTGCTGCTCGGCGGCAGTCTCCCGGCCCGCTGGCTGGCCTGGGCAAACGGCATTCATCTGATCCTTGGGGGCATCACGGCTCTCTTGTGGTACGCCCGCAAGTTCGGAGCCAGACAAGCGCTGCTGCTGTTCGTCATATGCTCCAGCATCTCGTACGCGGCGGGATGGCTGAGCCTGCAGGCGGGACCCTGGTTCGGCGCCTACGCACACCCGTCGAGCTTCGCCCCGCTCGTGCTGGGCGTCCCACTCGCGATCCCGTTCGCTTGGTGCATGCTGCTTATCATCGCCAAGGCGTTCGCGCCGATAAAGCCTGCTCCGGGTACCTCGCGCGGCTTCACCCTGTCAGAGAAGCTGTCCGCCGGACTGCCAAGCCTGAAGAAAGAACGGCGCCAAAGCAAGCGCAGAAGCTTCTGGCTCCCGGCGATTTGGGCAGCCAGTATGGTCAGCTCCATCGAGCTGCTCCTAAAGCCTGTATCCGCTCCGTTTTCCGGTCAGGCTTGGATTGCCGAACGGCACTCCGTCGGCATTCGGCCTTGGGAGCTGATGACCTGGAGCAGCTATATCTACTGGTGGCTAACGGCTCTGCTCATCATTAGCCTCGTTAACTATTTACATGATGAATATTTGGACGGGCGGGATAGGTCCGTCTCCAAAACCCCGTTGATGCCGCTACTGCTGCTGCTCACGATGGAATCCTTATTCCTGACGCTTGCGGTCCGAAGCGGGCTTTGGTGGGCCGCTGCGCTTAACTTATCCCTGCTGGCGTTGCTGTTCCTGCTGCGTGCAGCGCACCCGGGGCGATAGCCAAACAAGGCCTGCTGCGAGATAGTGCATTCGCAGCAGGCCTTGTTTGGCCGTTAGATCGTTCGTTCTTGGAACGGATACTCATTCCAGGTCCGTTGAGTCGTCATAGTCGAATCGGAACCCGTCCTGGAAGGCAAGATGCGATGAGGTCATAGCGGCCGATGCCCTTAGCTTCAGCTTGCTCAATACTTCCTGATAGGACTGGGCTTTACCAGACTCACTTTGAGAACGTATGGCAATCTGCAGCGCCTGCTCAATCACCGCGATATCCTGGCTTGTAAAGTCCATGCTGCAACCCTTCCCTCAGCTTGAATTTTTTACTGCAATTATTCTTCCCCGTTAGCAGAGGCAATATACGTTCCCCTGGTAACTAAACAAGACCGCGTCCCTAAGGGGTGCGGTCTCGCTGCTGAGCGGATGTTAGCTCTTAGTCTTCCAGCCTCCGAAACGGATGACCCCATCATTGCCGCCTGCACCCTCGGTATAGCCCTTCGGAGCTTGACGCGCGATACGGATCGTATTGGGCGGGCCATTTTGATTCCCGTTGTATCTAATGTGCTGGGCCGTGCTTAATCCCCCGAAGTACATGAAGCCATCGAGATTGTGATTGAATTGAATGCCTGCCGTTCCGGCCACAAAGCTGCCTACATAACAATCGCTCTTGGCATTGCATCCGAACAGCTTGGGGAAAATAACCGATTGGTCTCTGGACAGGATCGCTCCCGACACGTTCAGATAGCTCAGAGTCATCGACATCCTAATGTCGCCATATGCGTAGATCGCACCGTATCTGTCGTTGTCCTCCAGCGGCAGCTCGAAGCGCCCCACCTTCAGCCCGTTCAGCTGCCGGAAGTCAATTCCCCTTGCCGAGTAAATCGACTTTTCCACCACAAGGCGACTCCCCGCGTTAAACATCAAATCGGTTGTAGTGGAATTGTTAACCAGATTGCCCTTAAACACCGTACCGTCATTGATGTTTCCATGGAAGGCTAGCAGCCCGTTCGCAATCACGTCGCCTGTGACTGTCGTTCTGTCCAGATTGCCGGAGAAGGTCACCCTGGAGCCCGCAGCTACCTTGGAGAGTACCGTACCGTTTTGAAGAGTTTTGCCAAATTCAATGTCCTTCTTCGCGTATATTTCAGTTTGGGGGGCAAACTTGACGCCGTCCAAAGTTCCATTAAATAAAATACTATCTTGACTATGAAGCTTGGCATTATCTTTAAACGTCAAATTACCGCCAAGATTGCCGTCAAATTGGATAGACTTTCCAGAGATCATGCGACCGCTTGAAGTAAATCTGGTCACCTGGGACTTGAACTGAATCATCCCCTGGCTGACAATCTCTCCGGAGAATACGACTTCTTCCCCGTCATTGGCAACAGGTTGGTTAAAAACAACATGGCCTCCGGCGTATAGGTTTCCGGAAATCGTACCTTTTCTTATTTTATGCTCAAACGTCACATTGCCTTTGGCCACCAATTTCCCCGATAGCTGAAAATTGCTCACTTCCTGGGACCCGGAACGAGCTCCCTTGACGATAATGTCGCCATCCGACATAATGGTCCCTGAAAGCTGCATCTGATCCAGATAGATCGTGATCGATTCTTTGCAATAGATGGTGCCGCTTAGATGAGGACTCTGGTAATCGAAGCTGGTCTGCGAGCATAGTTGGCTTGTATAGCTCCGGCCATCCGCGAAAGCAGTCGGAGCGGGAGTCACCGGGGAAATCGAGGATGTACGAAAGAAAGGCTTCCCTTTATCCGCTGCATCCACCTGTTGGCTAAAGTAATTCGTCATCTGCTCCTGGTAGTTCAGAATTCCGTAGTATTCTCCCGGAGCGGATTGCTTGGGATCCTCCCAGTGCCGGACCCATTGCTTCGTCATCGCCGTATTCGCGGCTGTCACCGACGTGCCGACCACATCGTCGCCGAAGATGCCCATGCCGTCTCCGCCCGTCCCTCCGCCAGCGGTATTGAGCAGAATAGGAAGCGTGATCGTTGTTTCTCGTTGCAGATTTTCGGTATATTTAGATTTACCTGAGACATTTACGAGAAAGCTCTCGTTTTCCTTGGTGGAGCTGATCCTCAAGGTGTTCGTCCCATCGAGCGTAAAGGATGGTTTAATATCTCCAAGGACCTTGTTCAGATCCGCCTCGCTCATCTCTCGCACCCTCACCTGGTTGGCCGCCGCATTTTTAACCAGACGCTTGACGATGACAGCGCCCGATTCGGCCACATAGTTGGCCCGCTCGGCATGGCCGTCATGAATGGAGTTACGCTGGCCCTGCTGTGTACTCAGCACTAACGCCGTCAACGAGACGGCAATAACCATGCTAAGCATCAGAGCAAGAATAAGGGCTGCGCCGCGTTCATTTCTCCAAAACTTTTTCATGCTTCCCCATTCCCTCATCATGATTTTTGGACTATATTTATAGTATCATAGTCCTTTATTGAAAGGGTGAAAAATTTGGTAAGAAATCAAAAAGGGCTGACTCTTGTCGAAATTTTGGCGAGCCTGGTTATTTTGTCCCTGGTGATCCTCGCCTTTACGTATATGTACAACCAGTTGTTTGCGGCTTCAAGCCGAGAGCAGCGCCGCGACGTGTCGGTAGATATTGCCCGCTCCGTCATGGAGCAGGTGAAAACGAGCTTCAGCACCGGAGCGGCGACGCTGAATATTTGGTTCCCGCCGACCAGCGCCTCGTCCACCTTGCCTAACCCTGGCGCCGATGCCCCGCAGACGGTTACGCTGACCTTCCTTCGCCAAACCGTCACGGCGCCCTATCAAGCCGAGGCTGTCTACTATCCGAGCGCAGCGGACAGGCAGTATAAAGTCCAGATCACGAACGTGCCGATCCCGGATGCTGACAATCAGAAGTACTCGTTGGGTGAGGGGAATACGAAATACACCCTCCATGTAGCCGACCATTTCTCCTTAATTCAAGTTGAAGTAATCCCGACAGGGGCCGGGAGCAGCTACGCGATACAAAGCTATTTGGATAGGAACCCGTTATGATGAAAATCAATCTCCGAAACCAAAACGGATTCACCCTTGTCGAGCTGCTCGCTGCCATCCTGCTCGTGGGCATCATAGCAGGCGTCATTACGATGGCGCTGAGCCAGTTGAGCGCGGGCAATCAGGTCACCTTCGCCCGCCAGCAGGCGCAGGCGGAAGCCAGAGCCGTGACGAATCATATGATCGGCAAGCTGCGGGAGCAGAAGTACGATTCGATTGCTCCGACAGGGACGGCTACCGCCGAGCGGAAGGATTTCCTGACGCTTTACGAAACCGCCAGCCGGACAGATAACCTCACTCGGTATTACCTGGACATCCCCGGGCAAGCGATCATGGTCGAGACGGTCCGGAACGGAGCTTCGCTGCCCCCCACAGTGCTCGCCCGCGATGTCACCGAAGCCAGCACCTACTTCCTTACTCAGGACGGACAGACCAGCAGCGCGTCAAGCAGCCACATTCAGGTCAAGTACCTTCACCTGCAGTTTCAACTGCTGCTGCTGGCCAATCAGAAGGGCAAGCAGCAGACGTACGCATACAAAACGGACATTACAATTCCCTCATGGGATCAGTAATGTCCGTTTTTCCTTCTTGGACCAACTTACTTGGGCTCATTTTTGGCCAGATCCGTCACCTTGTCCGCGAGCGAGGCGTTGAGCGTTTTGGCATAGTCATTGAATAAAGCCCAACCCAGCCGGTAATCGCTTGCTTGCTTATCGTCCCAGCCGCTAATGACGATTTGCATGGAGGCCATCATTTTATCGAAAAGCAGCGCTACAGGCTCATCGCCAAGCTGCTTGGCGACGTCCCGCAGCTCGCCATACCGCTTGTTGTTGCTGACCAGCCGGGTAGCGTCGTCGCGCTTGAAGGCAGCTATAAACTCCGCCGTGATGGCATTATTCTGCATGATCAAGTACTGGTACATCGCCTTCTGGGAAGCGTTGTAGATATCCTTCGTTTTGTCCGAGGTGAAGTCGACATCGACCGTTTGAGTCTGACCATTCCAGCTGACTTCCGCCCCGAGAGCCTCGGATAAACTGCGCAGGGGCACATAGATCGAGCCCTCATAGAACATGACGTCGCCCCGCAGATCGGCCTTCTGGCCATTCATCGTCAGATTGATTTGCGAGAACATCGCATCGATCTGACGAAACCCGCTTTCGGCAAAGGCGGTGCCGTACAGAACGGTAGACAACAGCGCCAGGCTAAGCGCGATTTTCAACTTCATCGAGTCCCATTCCTTTCCTCATTGAGTGTTAAGGTACAGGCGTCAGCAGAGGATAGAACACCTGATCGGTCAAGGTGGGATCTACGCGCGCATCGGGCGCTTGCGCAGGCATCGCTTCCAGCGTACCCAGCTTGCTTTCATAGGCAGGGGCCGCGTATAGGCTGAGCTGAAGCTCCATACGATGAACGGCAACGCTTGCCGCTTCACCCGCGCCGAAGACTTCCGACACGGAAGCCGCCGTCTGCCCTGGCACCGAGACTGCCTTGGCCCGCTCTTGATTCGCAGTCATCACCCACGAGTTGACCGAAACCAGCCGCTCCGACTGTTGAAGCTTCCCGAGAAATTGCTGCAGCCCCGCATAAGTTCCGCTAACCGTCAGATTCACATTCAGCTCGACGAGTCCATTCCCCTGAACCGCGGAAGGCTGGGCGGCTTGCGTCTGAACCGTGTTGGTTTGGGTATCGATGACGGTCCGCCCCTCTACGTTCCTGGTCTGAGCGCCTGTACTATAGGATTGCATCACAACCCCCGAGTCTCCTTCGGCATTCAGCAGCTCATATAGAAATCGGGGAATCTCGGGCTGAGTCGGCACCCGCTGCAGCAGGGCGGCAACCTCCGCGTCCCGCACCTTCACCGGTACAGGCGTCTGCTCCAAGACAGCCCGCTGACTCTCTAGCACCTTAATTTCCATATTCTCCGCACGGGAAATAGCCAGCGCAGGATACACCGCTTGAGTAAAATAAACGCCGAGCAGCAGAACGCTGCCCACGATGGCCCCCGTCATGATGACCTGAGGAGTCCTCAAACGGCTCCATAACTCATTCCATTGTGTATTGTTCATAAGTATCACCTAGGGAGTAATCGTAATCGGCTTGGTCAAAATCTCCAGATTCACCGTGTACACGACCGCTTTTTTCTCCATCGCCGGAGTGTCCGCGCCCGTATCCTGCTGCTCTTCCGGCGCCGGACCGGTCTGCTCGAACATCGCCTCGAACTTATTGACCTGCTCCCGCGCCTTCTTTAATTCATCCTCGCTAATGGGCGAGCTTCCGACGGGATTTTCACTTGTAAACCGCCTGTCCGGCAAGGTCACCCCGTGCTCCTGCTCGTACATTTTGCCGCTGATCAGCCAATCCAGCTCTGACAGCAACTCCTCCGACTTGGTGGCCAAAGGGGCTTGCTTCTGCTGCTTGGTTTCTTGCAGAAACTTTTCCTTCAGCGTGGGATCCGAAGGCCGCCGGTCTATGCCGGTATGGCTTGCTGCCGCCATAGCAACAGGTACGGGCAATATAATTTCCTTCTTCTCAACGGATACGATAGCGACATCTTGAAAAATCTCATTTTTCTTCATATTCAAGACATAATCGGCGATTTGCTTGAAATCAGAAAACTCCAGCAAGGCAACGAGCTTTTGACTTGGCAAGAGGCCTGCTGCCTGAGACGCTTGAGCGGCAGCGGGGACAGAGGACTCCCCTCCGGCAGCGTCCGCTTTCCGCACGCTCAGCAAGCGGGCAGCCTCAGGAAGCGAAGACGTTATGCCGTGTAGAGAGGGCAGCCAATCTACCCGTCTCCCCTCCAGGCTTTTGACCTCCTGAAGCAGCCGGCGGTAGTCGGCTGTCCGCGGTTCTTCCACATGCTGCTGCTGAAGCACCTGGATACGCGCTTGCAGCTGCTGCTTGTACTGCGCGTGCTGCACAGAGGTCTCGCTGAGCTTGTATTGAAAAACCGCCAGCGTTCCGAAGGATAGAACCACGGTCAGCGCCGTTACGCTCAGCACCGGCCAGAACAGCCGCTCGCTTCTCGGCTTTCGGGGAAGGAGGTTGATCGAGTTCATGTCTCCGCACCCCGCAGTGCAAGACCGATCGTTGCTGCGAATGCTGCAGAGGAGATGCCTTTCATCGTCGGTGAGCTCCCCCACTCCGCCTGCACGTCCAGCTTAATCACGTTCAGGGAAAGCCGATCCTGCAAATACTCGGCTATCTCATTCAGCCGCTTCGCATCGCCTGCGATATAAAGCTTGAGAAATTCTTCGTTACGGTTGTTCAAGGTATACTTATAAAAGTTGATCAGCCGCTCCAGCTCATGCGCGAGCTCGCTGCAGGCATTCGTAAAGCTGGAGCCTTCCAGGTCGCTCATGTCGGACAACCAGGAAAAGGAATCATCACTTGCCTCCTTTGTCTGTTCCAGATCCGCAAAAGCCACTTGTACATTTCGGGATATTTTCAGCTGCGTACCGGAGAACACATTGACATCGCATATCGTGTCATTGACATCGATCAACAGGTACGTCCCTTGAGGCTGCTCCGGCAAGGTCTGCAAGCATCGGAACAAGGACAACGCCTTAATCTCGACACTGGCCAGCTTAATGCCCGCCTGCTTGAAAACCTCCACATATTCCTCCACCATCGCTCGGGGAACTGCAACAAGCATTACGTCACACAACTGCTCCTCCGCCGCATCCGTCTTGGCCAGGTCCGCAAACGGATCATGGTTCTCGCCCCCGAACAAGGGATACGAAGCCGCAGCCGCTTCCTTGGCCGCCAGAGCCCCCGGTTTATTCGCCTTGGGCTCGCGTTTCCATGTCTTTGCGGATGATCTTTGATTATGGGTTCCGGTCAGTTTGACGAAGTCGAAAACAGGGTCTTCGAAGGGTAAATGAATCGTATGCTTCATTTCAAAGGTAATGACCTCGCGGAGCTCCTTCAACGGAATATCCGGAAATTTCATAAACCGAACCATGACGTTCTGACTCGGCAAGCAAATATGAGCCCGCTTGGTCTGTTTCTTTAGCCTGGCCTTGGCCGTCTGAAGGGCGCGGACGACCTCCTGGGGCTCCAGCATTTTGCCGTCCTGAACAGCGTGCTTCGGCAAGGGCTCCTGAATACAGGATGTAAGGAGCGCCGGGGCTCCTTGTTTTATAGTAAGCTCTGCCAGCTTCACCGCAGAGTCTGTGAATTCGATTCCGAGATAACTGCTGGCCGGCGTAATCCATTGACGCAGCCGCTGAATATTGAACCGCATATGACCAGCCACTCCTCACTGCGTTCGCATGTTGTCTTTCCTTACGATAATAGGCTCACGTACCAATCGATCCAGGCATCTCCCGCCAGCATGCAGAGGACGCTTGCCAGAGCAATAAAGGGTCCGAACGGCAGGTAAGCCTCCCTCCCCGTTCGTTTGAGCATGATCCAGAATACCCCGAATATCGTGCCCAGCAGGCTGGCTACGAACAGCGTCAGCAAAGTAAGCTTCCAGCCCAGCACGAGTCCAACGAGCGCAAACAGCTTCGCATCCCCCATCCCCATTGCTTCTTTGCGAAGCAGCAGGGAGCCGAGCAGCGCAATGCCTACAATAAGGAGAAGTCCGCCAATCATGCCTGCAGCATAATGCCACCAAGGCAGCGGGTGGGAGATCAACCGGAGTACCAAGGCTCCGGCAAGTCCGAACAGCAGAATACGATTCGGGATCAGCATCGCCCTCAGGTCGGTAACGACGATGGCCATAAGGATCGACACGAACAGCATCCCGACAGCGGCTTCCCAGCTGACCCCATAGGCCCAGATCATTAAGGCGTAAAGCAGACCCGTTGCCGCTTCCACGATCGGATACTGAATGGAAATACGGTTATGACAATAACGGCATCTGCCTCTAAGACCTGCATAGCTGAATACGGGTACCAGATCCAGCGGCCGCAGCCGATGGCTGCAGCTGGTGCAGTGGGACGGCGGGAACGCGAGGGATTCGCCGGATAGCGAGCGAAGCGCGACCACATTCAGAAAACTCCCGATGAGCAAGCCAAGTACTGCTGCGAAACTAAGAGCGACTGCCGTCTCCATGACCACCTGCTCCTCTCCTGTTGAATGAAAGAAGGTAACCCGGAAGAGTTACCTTTGGTTTGATTGGAAATTAAGAAGCTGTTGGCTTAGTGGCAGTCAACGCAGGTGCGGTTGTGGACGCCTTCCACCCTCCACCTGTATACTCCACGCTTACTGATTCGTAGTACTGAGTGGTGGAGGAGCTTTGTACTTGAGGTGCATCTTGCAGATAATTGCCAGTCAGCAGCTGGGCAACCGTTACGGTTACAGCCGGAGGCGTACCCGTTGCTCCTGCACCGCTAGGGTTTGTTACCGTTAGATATCGAACAGCCGCATCTTTAATGAGGATGACGGATTGTGCATCCGCATTTGTCTTCGAATTCTGAATCACTCCCCCGATCGATGGCACAGCGATCGCAGCGATAATCCCCAGAATAACAATAACCGCCAGCAGCTCGACCAGCGTTAAGCCCTTTTCATTTTTGCGGAACAGCTTCATAACCTTTTTCATTGAACATTTCCCCTTTGCACAATAATTATATTAGGAACAAAGTAATACCAAGGTTAGGAATCGGCCTGTCCATCAATTGATCGGGACGACTCCGTTTTTCATCATTTCGAAGGTCGGCAGCATCACCGCGAGGACGATCGCGCCCACGATGCCGGCCAGAACGACGATCATAAGCGGCTCCAGCATCGACTTGAGACGATCGGTCATCGCGTCGACATCCGCTTCGTAGAAATCCGCAACCTTTTCCAGCATCGTGTCCAAGGCCCCCGACTGTTCACCGACCGACATCATCTGCACAACCATAGGAGGGAATAGCCAGGAATGACGGAATGGATCGGTGATCGACTTTCCTCCTACCAGACCGTCCCGGGCGTCCTCGATGACCTTGCCGACGACGACGTTGCCTGTCACGCTGGACACAAGCGACAGTGCCTGCAGCATCGGGATAGCAGCCGTAAACAACGAGCTGAAGGTGCGGCTAAAGCGGGCGATGGCTTGCTTATGAAGCAGCTTGCCGAATATGGGAATCCGCAGCTTGGCGTAATCGATCCAGTACGGGCCCTTGGGATGACGCTTGAGCAGGGCGAGAAGCAGGCTTGGCGCGAGTACGATCACAGGGATCGCATACCAGTAAGAAACGATCCAATCGCTGACCGCGATGACCATTCTCGTAGGCAGCGGAAGCTGGAGCCCCATGGACTGAAAGCTCGCCACATAGTTCGGAATAACGAACAGCATCATAAGAGTAACGACGACGACCGTAAGTATACCCATGATGACCGGATACACCATAGCCGACTTCACTTTCTCGCGGGTATAGTGTTCCTTCTCATAAAATACGGCCAGCCGGTTCAGCATTTCGTCCAGGTTCCCGCTGATTTCTCCAGCCCTGAGCATGTTGATGAAGATCCCGCTAAACACGGTCGGATATTTGGAGGCCGCCTCCGACATCTGCGTCCCCTGCTGCATACTAGCCGCTACCTCCGTCAAAATGCCCCGGAATTCCTTGCTTTCCATCTGATCAGCGAGCGCTTTAACCGAATCGACCATAGAAACGCCTGACTTGTACAGGGTTGCCAGCTGCCTGCAGAACAGCGTAAACTGCTGAACCTTAACCTTCGGCCCGCCAAATTTAATCTCCCGGTGAAGGATGCTCTGGCTCTGATCCATCAGCTCTGTGATCCAATATCCCTCGCGCTTCAGTTCATCCATAGCCTGCTGAAACGATTGCGCCTCCAGAGTTCCTTTGAACGGCATACCGCTAGGATTCACAGCCTTGTACATGAACTTGGGCACTGCTGTTCAACTCCATTCCGCCGCTAGGCGACTAATTCAGCTCCGCGAAGCCGAACAGAGCTTCCTTGGCCGTATCCAGGCTCACGATCCGCTGCTGGACGAGCTCGCGCAGAGTCATCTCCATCGTAATCATGCCCTGAGCGCGTCCCGTCTGCATCGCCGAACGGATCTGATGCACCTTCTCGGACCGAATAAGATTGGCGATGGCCGGGGTGTTCACCAGCACCTCGATAGCGGCAATTCGCCCTTGCCCGTCCCGGGTGGGCAGCAGTCTCTGAGCCATGACGCCTAACAGAACAGAGGCGAGCTGCACCCGGATCTGCTGCTGCGACTCAGGAGGGAACACATCAATGATGCGGTCGATCGTCTGAGGCGCATCAGCCGTATGCAGCGTGCCGAATACCAGATGACCGGTTTCTGCCGCCGTGATAGCGGTAGAGATCGTCTCCAGATCCCGCATTTCCCCCACAAGGATGACATCCGGGTCCTGCCGCAAAGCAGCTCTCAGTCCTGTAGCAAACGACTCGGTATCGACCCCGATCTCGCGCTGGTTGACGATGCACGACTTATGACTGTGGAGAAATTCGATAGGGTCCTCCAAAGTAATGATATGATCGCAGCGGGTCCGGTTGATGTAGTCGAGGATAGCGGCCAACGTGGTAGACTTCCCGCTCCCGGTCGGTCCGGTGACGAGCAGAAGTCCCTGGGGCTTCTTCGCAAACTCCAGAGCTATGGGCGGAAGGCCCAAAGCTTCCATATCCGGAATCCGTGAAGGAATCAGCCGGAGCGTTAACGAAACATGACCCTTCTGATGAAAGGCATTGACCCGATAGCGCGACACGCCTTCTATGCTGTAAGAGAGATCGGCGTCGCCTTTCCTCATAAATTGATCAAACTGCTGCTCCGACATCAGCTCTCGGGCCATATCCCGGCATACTTCCGGCGACAGCAGCTCGTCATTGACCGCTTGCAAAGCACCATGAATTCGGAATTTGGCCGGGGCTCCAGCCGCAATATGGAGGTCTGAAGCTTTCTTCGCAGCGGCAAGCTCCATAAGGTCCACCAACGATGCCATGTGAAACACTCCCGCCCGAAAGTAGTATATATGGCCTATTTAAGTAGGTATAAAAGACCATTTGCTAACATAGCAATTATACTCGACAATTCCTAAAAAGGAAGCTATTATCAAAAATTTTTAAAAAATCTTAATTTACAACATGAAGGAAGCTTAATAGCTGCCTAACACACGGATAACCTCAGCTACAGTGGTTTGCCCGCTCATGACTTTATTCAATCCATCCTTGATCAAAGGAATCATGGAGCGTGTCTCCGCATACGTCTGATATTCGCTGTCGGGCCGTTTCTCCAAGATCATCGCTTTTAACGTTTCATCCACCGTTAATACCTCATGAATGGCCAAACGTCCCTTATACCCGGTGCGTCCGCATTCCACGCAGCCTGTACCGCGCCGCAGATTAGCGACCTGATAGCCGTGCTCTTCCAGATACCTTTTTTCCTCGACGGTCGGCTCATGCTCCGCACTGCACGAACGACAAACCCTGCGCACCAGACGCTGGGCGACAATCGTCTTCAACGAGGACGCGATCAAGAAAGGCTCGATACCCATATCGATTAGTCGGGTCACTGTATTGGCCGCGCTGTTCGTGTGCAGCGTGCTTAACACCAGATGACCGGTCATCGCCGTACGTACCGCAATCTCAGCCGTTTCCGTATCCCGGATTTCCCCGATCATAACAATGTTCGGATCCTGCCTCAGAATGGCCCGCAGTCCTCTTGCGAAGGTCAACCCTGTCGTGGTGTTGACTTGAATCTGATTAATGCCGGGAAGCTGATATTCGACCGGGTCCTCGATGGTAATGACATTGATATCGTCCGAATTCAACCGGGCCAACGCCGAGTACAACGTCGAGGTTTTGCCGCTTCCGGTAGGACCGGTGATAAGCACTACGCCGTGAGCGCTTTGGATGCCCTGCATAAATTGCCGGTAATTCCCCTCCGAAAATCCGAGCTTCTCGATATCCGTAAGCGCGCTGCCCAGATCAAGCACCCGCATAACGACCTTTTCTCCATGAATGGTAGGCAAGGTGGAAATCCGTATATCTACCTTCCGGAACTCATTTTCGATCTCGACCCGGCCATCTTGCGGAAGCCTTCGTTCGGCGACATTCAGATTAGCCATAATCTTGATACGCGCCACCAGCACGCGCTGCATATGAGGAGGCAAGGTTCGTTCCGTCCGCATCACGCCGTCAACCCGGTAACGTATACGCAGTGCGTCTTCTTGTGGATCAATATGTATATCGCTCGCGCCAACCTGCACGGCCTGGATAATAATCTGGTTCACCGTCTTTACGACAGGCGAATTCTCGTCTTCGATCTGGGTGCTGATTTCTTCCGCTTCGCGGGTTTGCAGAATCTGGCTGATCTGCTCCACCGACTCCTGCAAGCCATAATATCTGCGGATCGCGCGCTGCAGCTCCTCACGCGCGGCGATGGTCGGTTCAATCCGCAAGCCTGTGCTCATGCGCAGCTCGTCGATAGCAAAATAATCAAGCGGATCAGCCATCGCAAGAAACAGCTTATTGCCCTCAACCCGCACAGGCAGTACCTGGTGCTGTTCTGCCACCCGCTGAGGAATCAAATTGATAACCTTCGGATCTATTTTTTGCCGGAATAACTGAATATGCGGAATCCCTAGCTGGAACTCTAACACTTCAATAAGCTGCTGCTCGGTAATATAGCTGCGGTTAATCAGAAACTCCCCGAGCCTCATCTTGGTTTCCCGCTGTTCCTGGAGCGCCTTGGTCAACTGATCTTGGGTCAAAAGTCCGGCTTCTACCAATAGGTCGCCGATACGCTTGCGAAGAGCCATCCCTTATCCCCCCAACATTACGTCCATTTAAACATAAGCCTTCGGAATCGTCAACGAAAAAATAGATCAAATTCACTAGTATTCTTGATTATTCGACAATATACAACAAACCTTCTAATTCTATCATTTGAATACCTACCTAGCCTAGCAGAGGATCATTTCAAAAGTATTTGCTAATTGTAAGGATAGTGTTAAATAAAACATCTCCTGCCAGGGGGGCAATCAAGAATGAGCGGCTGCGATGGTTCATTTGGTGCCGAATGTCTGCCGTGCTTTAGCGCTTTATCCGGCTTAAACAGGCTGTAACGTTCAGCAACAAAAAAGAAGCTGCACCCCGAAAGGCAGCTTCTCTTCCTTTAAGACCTTAGGTTCCCCTTAGCTTGAACTGGACAGCCTGCCGCCCGCTTCACGCATAGGAATATCGTGACGGAAATGATCAGCGGCCAGGAAGGTATCGGGATGAATCGATTGCGCTTCCTGCAGAAGCGCATCTGCAGCGTCTTCTTGATACCTCGAGCTGATGTGGGTCAAAATGAGCGTCTTGACTCCCGCTTCCCGCGCAGTTCGGGCAGCATCCATCGCTGTGGAATGATCGTAACGGATCGCCATTTCCTTACGCGCTTCCGCGAAGGTGGCTTCATGGACCAGCAAATCGGCATCTTGTGCAAGAGTAACCGCATGAGCGCATGGCTGAGTATCCCCCAGGATCGTTACAATCCGCCCAGGGATAGGCGGGCCCAGAAACTCGGCCGCTTGCAGCTCCCGCCCATCCGGCAGTGCTACCGGCTGACCTTTCTTAATCCGGCCATATAACGGCCCCGACTCGATGCCATACGCCTTCAGCTTGTCCACCAGCAAGGTTCCCGGCTGAGCCTTCTCCTGAATACGGAAGCCGAAGCTGGCTATCCGATGCACCAGCGGAGCATATTCGACCCGCATCTTGTCATCCTCGAACAACAGAGCATAGCCGGCATCCTCGAATTCGACGAATTGCGTCTCGTACCCCAGATGCGAGTCGCTGATCCGAAGCGAAGTCTCGACAAATTCGCGTATGCCGCGGGGACCGTAGATGGTAAAAGGCGTATCGCCACCCTGGTAGGATCGGCTTGACATCAAGCCTGGCAGTCCGTAAATATGGTCGCCGTGCAGATGAGTGATGAACAGCTTCTCCAGCTTACTCACCTTAACCGGGGCCCGTAAAATCTGATGCTGGGTCCCTTCGCCGCAATCAAACATCCAATACGCATTCCGCTCGGCCAGAAGGTTCAGCATAACCGAGGATACGTTGCGTTCCTTGGACGGCATACCGGCTCCCGTTCCGAGAAAGTAAATTTCCATATGATCTACCCTCCAGTTTACTCCATCCCTTGCAGCACACAGCCGCCCCCGGGATGTCCGGTGAATCCTATCCGATACGATCGTTCATGTACCGAACCCATGGGATAACGAAAGAGTGGGGCACCCGGCCCCACTCTCCCTAGTATAACCCGAATTTCCTATACGTTAAAATACCTGGCTTGCGGGTGAGCGAAGACAATCGCCGAAACGGACGCCTCGGGCTCCATCATGCAGCCCTCTGTCAACTCTACGCCGATATCCGCCGGATTCAACAAAGCGAACAGCTGCTGCTGATCTTCCAGATTCGGACAAGCCGGATAACCGAACGAGAACCGCTGCCCCCGGTACTTGGCTCCGAACCGTTCCTGCATCGTCATCTCCGCCGGATCGGGGAATCCCCACTTGTCCCGCATTAATTGGTGTACGCGTTCGGCCAGTCCTTCCGCAAGCTCGAGTGCCGAGGCCTGCATGGCGTGGGAACGAAGGTAATCTCCCTTATCCCTCCATTCAGCGGCCAGATCGCTTACGCCGTGACCTGCGGTGACGACCAGGAAGCCTACATAGTCCATCTCTCCGCTGTCCACCGACTTCAAATAATCGGCCAAGCAGAGGTATGGCTCTTTCTCCTGGCGCGGGAAAGTGAACTTCTGCAGCACCCGGGTCTGGTCCTTCGGATCGTATACCAGCACATCATTGCCGTCGGATTGTGCAGGGAAAAACTGGTACATGCCATGAGCCTTAATAATGCCCTGCGATTGAGCCTCAGCCAGGATGCCGTCGACGGTATCCTTCAACTGCATCGCCTTAGGATCTTTCTCGGCGAGGAGCTGATTGATCTTGCCCTTGAGACCAAGGTGATGTCCGAGAAGCATCTGCATGTTGACGTAGGGAATGAGATGGCTGATCGGGAAATCACGCAGTACCACGCGCTCCAGATCGGGCGGCACCTGTACCGGAAGCGTTCTGTCGACGTTGGAATTCCGAACGCGAGTCAAGACCGGCATCGATTCTTCCTTACGCCCAGCTTCCTTCACATCGGACTCCATGCTCTCGCGAAGCTCACGGATAAGCTGCTGGCGATGCTCCGGATCACTCAGCTTATTGGCGATATCCAGGCCGTCCATCGCATCCTTCGCATAGAGCACAACGCCGTCGTATTCAGGAGCGATCCGGGTCTTGGTGAACTTACGCGTCAAGGCGGCGCCACCGACCATAATCGGTACGTCGATGCCTGCCGACTTCAGGTCCTGTGCTGTGATGACCATCTGCTGCGCAGATTTGACCAGCAAGCCCGACAAGCCGATAGCATCCGGCTTCTCCTTGCGGTAGGCCTCGATCAGCTGCTCAGGCGGCACCTTGATCCCCAGATTGATAATCTTGTAGCCGTTGTTGGACAGTATAATTTCGACCAGGTTTTTCCCGATATCATGGACGTCGCCTTTGACGGTTGCCAGGATAATTTTCCCTTTAACCGCACTCTCCGACTTCTCCATGAACTGCTCCAGATACGCTACCGAAGCTTTCATGACCTCGGCGCTTTGGAGAACCTCGGCGACGATCAGTTCATTGTTGTTGAACAGCCGTCCGACTTCCTCCATCCCCTTCATCAAAGGCCCGTTGATAACAGCCAGCGGCGCGTAGGTCTTCAGCGCTTCCTCGAGATCGGGGAGCAGCCCGTCCTTCGTACCCTCGACGACATAAGACGCCAGACGTTCCTCCAGAGACAGGTTGGATATTTTCTCTTTTTTCTCGACTTTTTTCGTTCGGAAGTGCGCGACGAAGTCGGCCAGCGTCTGATCATTCGTGTTGTAGATCAGATCTTCCGCCAGTCTCCGCTCTTCTTCCGGAATGGAAGCATAACGCTCGAGCTTCTCGGTGTTCACGATCGCATAGTCAAGCCCCGCCTTGGTGCAATGATACAGGTAGACAGCGTTCAGAACCTCGCGGCCCGCATCAGGCAGACCGAAGGAAATATTGCTGAGGCCTAGTATCGTCTTGCACTCCGGGTACTTTTCCTTGATCAGCTTGATCCCTTCGATCGTCTCGACGGCGGAACCGATATACTGCGGGTCCCCCGAGCCTACCGGGAACATGTTCGGATCGAATATGATATCATGCGGCTTAAGCCCGTATTTATTCGTAAGCAAATCGAAAGCGCGATCCGCCACTTCAAGCTTGGCTTGGCGCGTAACCGCTTGTCCGCGCTCGTCGATCAGGATCATAACAACGGCTGCGCCGTATTTATGAATAAGCGGAACAATGCCCTCGAACTTGGTCTCCCCGTCCTCCAGGTTGATCGAGTTGATAATGGCTTTCCCCTGGGAGAATTTCAATCCAAGCTCAATAATATGGTCATAGGTAGAGTCGATCATGAGGGGCGCCTTGACCTTTTTGGAAACAAAGCTCAGAAAGTTTTCCATCGCATAGGCTTCATCAATATCCGTATCCTGCAGGTTGATATCGATGACCTGTGCGCCGTTTTTCACCTGCGCTCTTGCGATTTCGGAGCCTTCCTCGAATTTCCCTTCCTTGATCAGCCTCTTGAACTTTCGGGATCCCGAAATATTCGTCCGCTCCCCGACCATGATCGGCCGGTTGGAATCCTCCAGATACACGGTCTCGATTCCGGATACAGCTGCCGGATGCGTGCCTTTCTGCTCCCGCGGCTTATAGGCCTTCAGAACCTCGGCCAGCTCGCGAATATGAGCCGGCGTCGTGCCGCAGCATCCGCCGGCGATATTCAACCAGCCTTGCTCGGCAAACCCGGCAATTTTCTTCGCGAGAGATTCCGGCGATTCATGATATTGACCGTTCTCATCCGGCAAGCCGGCGTTCGGATAACAGCTGACCGCAGTACCTGCGATCTCGGACAAAGTACGGATATGGTCGCGCATGAATTCCGGACCTGTCGCACAGTTCAGACCGATGGAGATCGGCTCCAAATGCTCCAGGGAGATGAAGAATGACTCGATATTTTGTCCGGCCAGAGTTGTCCCCATAGGCTCGATCGTACCTGAAATCATCAGCGGCAGCTTCTGTCCGCTCTCTTCATAAGCCTTCTTAATCCCGATACTCCCAGCTTTGACGTTCAACGTATCCTGGGACGTTTCGAGCAGTAGGGCATCTACGCCCGCTTCAATCAACGCTAACGCCTGCTCATAATAGCTGTCGATAAGCTCTTCGAAGGTCACGCCGCCCGTTACGGAAAGCGTCTTGGTCGTAGGACCCATTGCCCCTATAACGTAGCGAGGCCATTCGGGCGTACTGTATTTTTCAGCCGCAGCGATAGCCAGTTTGGCCGCTACCAGGTTAATTTCTCTAGCTTTATCCTGAATATCGTACTCGGCTAATACAACGCTGGTAGCTCCGAAGGTGTTCGTTTCCACCATATCGGCGCCAGCCTCGAAATATTGCTCATGGATACGTTGTATAACATCGGGCCGGGTAAGCACCAGCATCTCATTACAGCCGTCCAGCTCTTCGCCGCCGAAATCGTCCTCCGTAAGATCCTCTTGCTGAATCATCGTGCCCATGGCGCCGTCCAAAATCATAATTTTACGTTTAAGCTGCTCTTCAAGGCTCAATTTTACCATTATTCCAGCCTGCCCCTTTCTCCCCTGCCGCTTCGTCGGTAACCCTTTATATGTCTCCCCGGCGAAGTCGTTCTCTCCACAAGAGGGAACGAACCCTATGCGTGCTTCTATGTTAACCTTTAGTGTAGCAGAAACATGACATGAAGAAAAGAAGGTTCGACCTAAACCATAGATTTTTTATGAATCCTATCGGATTTGTCTGCATTCAACATCGACAGATGAGCCAGCTTTTACTATAATACGTTATAGGAGTAATCACACATGAGAAAGAGGGATGACCCATGGCAGAAATCCGCATTCGCAACACAAATGAACGCATCCAGGGCGAAGAAAACGTCCGCGCCTTCCTAGACAAGCAAGAAGTGCTTTACGAGCATTGGAATCCAAGCAAGCTGGCACCTGAGCTTCAAGAAAAATTCGTCCTGAACGATGAGGAAAAAGCCCAAATCCTTTCCACCTTCGATGCGGAAATCCGCGATCTGGCCGCTCGCCGCGGATACCAGACATGGGATTTGATCGCCCTGTCCGATGCCACTCCGAACCTCGATGAACTGCTTAAAAAATTCGAGCAGGTCCATACTCATACCGAAGACGAGGTCCGCGCTATTACGGCTGGCCGCGGTATTTTTATCATTAAGGGAACAGATGATGTCGGTTATTTCGACGTTGAGCTTGAAGCCGGCGATGTCATCTCCGTACCGGAACATAAGCCTCACTTCTTCACTCTGATGGACAATCGTCAAATCGTAGCAGTACGGTTGTTTATTGAAACGGAAGGCTGGATTGCCCACCCGTTCGAGGATGCAACCTTTCAGAAAGCCTAGACATAAAACCCGTACGAGCCGAGAGCCTGCAGCTTCATACCAGGCTCTTTTTGATGTGTTTGTGTGAAAGCTTACTTGCTGTAGGAAGGTACATAGCGAGCAGCCCCAATCAAGCCGCTCACAGAAAAGCGACACCCTCCTGGGAAGGGTGTCGCGATGATGAGTTCTTACAGTGCAGCAAGAATCGGCTCGATGTCGCGGAGCGAACGGATCTCGTGGACCGGAAGGTTATCGCCGGTCAACTCAAGCTCATGGCGGTTAATCCACATGTTGCGCATGCCAACCGTATTCGAACCCATAATATCCGTGGTCAGCTTGTCCCCAATCATGACGCCCTCTTCGGGCTTGATTTGGAGCAGCTCCATCGCGTGATGGAAGATGGACGCAGCAGGCTTTCCTTCGCCGAATTCACCCGATATGATGATATGGTCGAAATAGGGAGCAAGCTGAGCGACACCGGCGAGCTTTTCCTTCTGCAAGTCCGGCGAGCCGTTAGTCAGCAACAGCAGCTTGTACTTTTCTTTAAGCTGGTCTAGCACCTCGAACGTTTCTTCATAAACAATCGGACGCTTTCTGCGCTCGGCAGGAAATAGCTCAGCCAGCTTGGCGCCCAGCTCTACATCGTCGATACCGAGAGCCTTCAGCCCGCGAGTCCATGATTCCTTCCGATAGCCAGGTGCGAGAGCCTGCAGCTTGCGGAATTCTTCCTGATGCCCCTGAGTAAAATTAGCCCACAGACCTTCAAACGGGTTGATCCCTATCATCTTGGTAAACGGAAACGTATCAAACGTCTCGTACAAAGCTCTCGCTTCTCGGCGTACTTCTTCTTCCAGACGTGCCGGATCGATATTATAATGCCGGGAAGCTTCTGCACAAGTCGCCTCGAAAGCTTCCTTTACGCTGCGGTCGTCCCACAGTAGTGTATCATCCAAATCAAATAAAACCGCCTTGATCGTCATCGTCCAATCCTCTTTCTCCCGTAATTTCTTTCTAGGCTTCAGCCTTTATAAGCTATGCTTGAGCTGAACGTTGTTTTTGGCTGCAAACTCGGTAAGCTTCTCTGACATCGCCTCGATAGGCATCCGATGGAATGTTTTGGAGTAGGCCCAGCGGTTCCCCTTTGGCTTCAGCGTAATGATAATCGTATCCTTGGTTACCGCGATCTCCTGGACATTCGAAGCTTCCATGACCCGGTCACCGCCAAATCTTCGGGAAGTCAGCGAAGTTTTTCCCACTTTAAGCAGCGGCCTTCTTGCCCAGTACATCAACAAGGCAAGCACGATATAGCTTGAACCCGTCACCCAATACATGGATTCCTGACCCGGCATCTGACTAAACACGACAAAGCAAAATATGCCGATCATGATCAATAATAGCGGAAACAGCCAGCTTCTCCCTTTGAAGGTAACCGAACCGTCAGAGGATTTCACTGCCGTGCTCGTACTTCCGCTCTTATTGCGACGTGCAGCATCTTTGGAATTTTTGCGTACCATGCGTTCCCACTTGCGAGATGACATATCCCAATCCCCTTATGCGTGTCTTATAATTCACGACGGAATTTCTCAATAAAACGATACGGATATTCGGAAGGCAGGGCGCTTACCTGATCCAGACGCTCCCATTGGGATTCCGAAAGCTTCCAGCCAGCAGCCCCTATGTTGTCCTCATATTGGGCAAGAGTGGATGCGCCGAAGATAGGCGCCGTAATTCCCGGCTTGTGAATAAGCCAATTCAGGGCAACTTGAGCCGGCGTCTTGTCCGCTTCCTTGGCTATATCCTTCACGGCATCCAGAATGGCGAAATTCTTCTCCGTGCTTCGAAGCTCCCACCGGCTTTCCCCCGCCTTGGCCGTCAGCCGGCCTTCGCTAGGCTCGACGCCCCGTTCGTAGCGTCCTGTCAAGAACCCGCCGCCCAGAGGCGCCCAAGGGATCACACCGACATTCTCTTCCAGACAGAGCGGCAATACTTCACGATCCATCTCGCGGCTTACAAGACTGTACTGCGGTTGAACAGAAATAAACCGCACATAGCGGTTATGATCACTGATGCCGAGCGACTTCATGATCTGATAGGCCAGAAAATTCGAACATCCGATGTAGCGCACCTTGCCGCTGGCAACTAAATCATCCAGTGTTCTCAGCGTCTCTTCAATCGGCGTGAGATGGTCCACTACATGCACTTGGTATAAATCGATATAATCGGTTTGAAGACGCTTTAAGCTTTCTTCAACGCCGTCCATAATATGCTTGCGCGATAACCCCCGCTGATTGACTCCGGATCCGGTAGCCATCCTGACCTTCGTGGCAAGCACGACGTCGGAGCGGCGGTTGCGTATGGCTTTACCGACAATCTCTTCCGACTTGCCCGAAACGTACACGTTCGCGGTATCGATAAAATTACCGCCCCGTTCCAGGAAACGGTCTATCATTTCTATGGAGTCGCTCTCACTGGTTGCACCGCCGAAAGTCATAGTACCGAGGCACAGCTCGGACACAACCAAACCGCTTTTCCCCAAAACGCGATAATTCATCCCTATCCCTGCCCCTTCTCCTCGTCTTCATCAACGAATTTAATGTTGTCGAGTTGAGTCCGCAGGGAAGCCTTGAATGATTGAATATACTTGGTACGAAGCTTGTTCCGCTCTTCCATCTCCGCTTCCGACAATCCCTCGGTTTTCGCCTTGCGGGCCAGCTCGTTAATTCGCCTAACCGTTTCCTCGTGTTCTGATTCCTTCATGCCGGGCCTCCCTGTCAAGTATTCATCCTATATACTTTGACATTCCGGGCATCCATTGTCAAGAGAAGCGGCTTAACAACCGGCATATCTGCAGGATTAAGGCAAGAGCAGCTTTTGGCCCGAACGAAGCGACGAATCTTTCAGTCCGTTTAACTTCTTGATCTCATAAATATATTCTCTAATGCTCGCATTGGACGATTTATATTCGGATGCGATGCCCCATAAGGTATCGCCGCTATTGACTACAATAGAAACATGGCTGGAAGGCTGGGATTCGGCTGCATAGGCATCAGCATCTCCTCCGAACAGCATCATGACGCCGCTGACCAGAAGAAGAGCAAGAAGAGCGGCCACTAGCATGGCAAGTCGACTTGGTCTCGCCATCGACGATCGTAATGTGCGAGTGTGTGCAGCAGCGTGATTAGCCGTATTAAATGGAATCGATTGAATCATGTCCAGTCCCCCAAACGTTTGTTCTGTTCTTGTTCTTAAATTAACACGAACAAACGTTTGTGTCAACGGTTTTTCGAACTTATGTTTGTACGAACGGCCATTCTATGTTATACTTCGTCATAATGATTACCTTTAATTGGAGTGATAACATGAGCAAGATTTCCTCCCGCCAGCAGGCGATTCTTAATTTTATTAAAACGGAAGTTAAGGATAAGGGATACCCGCCCTCTGTACGCGAGATCGGCGAAGCCGTTGGACTGGCTTCCAGCTCAACGGTCCACGGACATCTGGAAAGGCTGGAGAAGAAAGGCTTGATCAGACGCGATCCGACCAAGCCCCGCGCTATCGAGATTCTGGACGGAACGTCTGGCGACGGCGCATTCGCCGTATCCGTGTCCCGCGTCCCTCTGATCGGCCGGGTAACCGCAGGCGTACCGATCACCGCAACAGAGAACATCGAAGACTATTTTCCTCTTCCAAGCCATTACGTAGGCGAACACAACGTGTTCATGCTCAGCGTTATCGGCGAGAGTATGATCGAAGCCGGCATCCACAATGGCGATTACGTCATCGTGCGCCAGCAGCAAACCGCTAACAACGGCGAGATTGTCGTTGCCATGACCGAGGACGATGAAGCTACCGTCAAAACCTTCTATAAAGAAAGAGATCACATTCGCCTGCAGCCGGAGAACCCGACTATGGAGCCTCTGCGCTTGAAGAATGTATCCATTCTCGGCAAAGTCATCGGCGTATTCCGGAATATCCATTAGATCAATGTCATCCCCAATAAACCTTCGGCTCCTCTACCGGAACGTCTCCGGCTATGAACCCAAGGTTTTTTTGTTGACCGGCCTCTCCATATGGGTGAATCGCCCGTTGCGGCCCAAGCACCTTCACTTCTGTAGAAGGAAGAGGCTCAGCACAAAAAAAAGCAGGCACCCGATCATCCCGGATACCTGCTTCATTTCCATTTTAATACAAGGTCAAATACTGATCGCGCTCCCAGGCATGGACCTGAGTACGATAAATATCCCACTCGATTTCTTTCAGCTCGACGAAGTGCGCAAGCGCATGCTCGCCCAGTGCATCGCACATCACATCATCGCGCAGGAGCTCCTCGATGGCACGCTTCAAGCTCTCAGGCAAGCTAGGGATGCCCTGCTCTTCGCGCTCCTCCTCCGACATCACATAAATGTTACGGTCCGTTGGAGGCGGTAGCTGCATGTTCTTCTTGATGCCGTCAAGACCAGCCCTCAGCATGACAGCCAAGGCCAGATAAGGATTTGCAGCCGGATCCGGGTTACGCACTTCTACCCGGGTGCTGAGCCCGCGGGAAGCCGGGATGCGGATCATCGGGCTGCGATTGCTGGCCGACCACGCGACATAGCAAGGCGCTTCGTAGCCCGGAACGAGCCGTTTATACGAATTTACCGTAGGATTGGTGATCGCTGTGAACGCACGTGCGTGACGCAGAATACCTGCCATGTATTGACGGGCCACTTTACTCAGACCCAGCTTGTCGCTTTCATCATAGAAGGCATTCTCGCTGCCGCGGAACAGAGATTGATGAGCATGCATACCCGAGCCATTGACGCCGAACAGCGGCTTTGGCATGAAGGTCGCATGAAGCCCATGCTGGCGGGCAACGGTCTTGACCACGAGCTTGAACGTCTGGATCTGATCGGCAGCTTTGATAGCATCCGCGTATTTGAAATCGATCTCGTGCTGGCCCGGAGCTACCTCATGGTGAGAAGCTTCGATTTCAAAGCCCATTTCTTCAAGCGTCAGTACGATCTCGCGCCGGCAGTTCTCCCCCAAATCCATCGGTGCCAGGTCAAAGTACCCGCCTTGGTCGTTCAGCTCCATCGTAGGGTTACCCTTGTCGTCGGTTTTGAACAAGAAAAACTCCGGCTCCGGACCGACATTCATCGCGGTAAAGCCCATGTCCTCCGCTTCTTTAAGCGCAGCCTTAAGAATGCCGCGCGGATCACCCGGGAACGGGCGGCCGTCAGGCAAGTAAATGTCGCAGATCAGTCGGGCGACTCGATCTTCCGTCACCCATGGAAAAATAACCCAAGTATTTAAGTCGGGATATAAGTACATATCGGATTCTTCGATCCGGACATAGCCTTCAATAGACGAGCCATCGAACATCATTTTATTGTCCAGCGCTTTTTCCAGCTGACTTAACGGAATTTCCACATTTTTAATCGTCCCGAGAAGATCGGTAAATTGCAGGCGGATAAAACGTACGTTCTGCTCTTTGGCGTTGCGCAAGATGTCTTCTTTGGTGTAGCTTTTGTCAGTCACTGTGATTTCTCCTCCTTAGCATACATGCATGAGTGCGACGCAGCTCCGGTGCCGCCTGTCAAGACGGCGCCAGCGCCGCTCGAGGCCGGTCTACTTCCTGAAGAACCGCGAAAGCTCGCCTTGAATCAAGGAAACATGATTCGGACGCTTCCCCCCGACCATCAACTGCTGCTTGAGCATCTTGTGAAGCTGGGAATCGGTAAGCTCGCGCCTCTTCACTTCGGATTGTTCGCTCACGACGGTAGCGTCCTCCGAATCCTTATCGACCGGCAGAAGCACCTGCTTGATACCGGCGATATTAACGCCTTTCTCGATCAGATCCTTAATTTCAAGCAGCCGTTCTACATCGTTGAACGAATACAGTCGCTGGTTGCCGCCTGTTCTCGCCGGTATGACCAGCTCGTGCTGCTCGTAGTACCGGATTTGTCTGGCCGTCAAGTCAGTCAGCTTCATCACGATACCGATCGGAAAAAGGGCCATATTTCTGCGGATATCATCACCCATGACTATCACCCCTAACACAAGAAAACCTTACTTCCATTGTATCCATGATAACAATACGTGTCAAGAAATGTTAGGTTCGTGAAATATGTAAGCTATGATTACAAAAGCTTGCGATCTTTCATGTTCTGAAGCGCCGTCAATACCCCTAATTTGCAGTGGGAATAGGTTAATCCTCCTTGCATATAGGCGATGTAAGGTTCCCGGATGGGAGCATCGGCCGAAAGCTCCAGGCTGCCCCCTTGGATAAAGGTACCAGCCGCCATAATGACCGGATGCTCATATCCAGGCATATCCCAAGGCTCGGGAACCACATATGCATCGACTGGGGCCGCTTGCTGAATTCCCTGCACGAACGCGATCAGATGCTCAGGCCCGGTGAACCGGATCGCCTGGATCAGATCCGTTCTCGGATCATTCCACTTGGGATGCGTGACAAAGCCCAGCTCCTCGAATACGGCCGAAGCGAACACAGAGCCCTTCACAGCTTGTCCGACCAGATGCGGGGCCAGAAACAGCCCTTGAAACATCGCTCGCAGCGTCCCGAGCATGGCTCCCACCTCGCCCCCTATGCCAGGGGCCGTAAGACGGTAGGAGGCCAGCTCGACGAGCTCGCGTCTTCCGGCGATATAACCGCCGGTGGAAGCAAGCCCCCCGCCCGGATTTTTGATCAGCGAGCCTGCTATCAGGTCTGCGCCTGCTTCCGTCGGCTCGGTCAGTTCTGTAAATTCTCCATAGCAGTTGTCCACGAAGACGATGAGATCGGGCTTGATTTCTTTCACGAAACGTACCATTTCCCCGATCTGCTCGACCGTAAAAGAAGCCCGCCACGAATAGCCGCGCGAGCGCTGAATCCCGATGACCTTGGTTTTCGGTGTTATTCGCCTAGCGATGTTGTCCCAATCCAGCGAGCCATCCTCGCATAGATCCACTTCCTCATAACGAATGCCCCAGTCCTGAAGCGAGCCTTGCCCGTCCCCCGGCTTACCGATGACCTTATGCAGCGTGTCATAAGGCCGCCCCGTGATCATGAGCAGCTCATCTCCCGGACGAAGTACACCGAACAAGGCCGTGCCTATCGTGTGCGTACCGGACACGAAGTGCGGGCGGACGAGCGCCGCCTCCGCACCAAAAACATCCGCGTACACGAGATCCAGCACCTCGCGTCCGCGGTCATTATACCCATAACCGGTAGAACCGGCAAAATGATAATCGCTTACCTTGTGCTCTTGAAAAGCCCGAATCACTTTCCATTGGTTCAGGTCGACCGTCCGGTCGATCTCCTTCAGTCTTCCCTCGATAACCTGCTCGGCCCGTTCCATCCAGGCGAGCACCTGCTCATTAAACATACTCCGACGACTCTCCCTCGTTCTCTCCATGTGCCTGCTGTATAGAATCATACGCCGCAAGCAAGTAGCCCAGTTTTTCGTACTCCTTGTTGTTGACTCTAACCTTGAATAACAGATCCTCGCCGTCGACTTCGTTCTCCAGCACCTCGCCAACCCGGTACACCAGCGAGATGACATCCCCCTTGTCTGCCGGTATGCGGAAGAAGCGGCTATCGCCCATCAGCTTCTTTTCCAGCGCGTCCAGTACGCGTCCGAGATCCTCTTCCTGATACGCCGAGATGCGCAAGAATTCCCCTTCGGTCGTCAGCATTTCCCGCTGCTCGGCCGTGCTGATATCGATCTTGTTGAATAAAGTAATTCGATCCTTGCCGTGCGCGCCGAGCTCCTCCAGCACCTCATCCACGACCTTCATCTGAACCGCCATCATGTCCGTCGAGCTGTCCACCACATGCAGGATCAAGTCGGCTTCATTGGCTTCCTCCAGCGTAGCGCGAAAGGCGGCAACCAGATCATGCGGAAGGTTCTGGATAAAACCGACCGTATCGGTCAGCACAATCTCCATGCCGCCAGGCAGCCTGAGAGCGCGGGAAGTGGGGTCCAGGGTCGCAAACAGCTGGTTTTCTACATACACGTCCGCTTGCGTAAGCTGGCGGAGCAGCGTGGACTTGCCTGCATTCGTATATCCGACCAGCGCCACCTGAAATACTCCTGTTTTCCGGCGGCGTTCCCGGTGCAGCACCCGATGGCGGACGACTTCCGCGAGCTGGCGCTTCAGCTCGCTGATCCGGTCGCGGATATGTCTGCGATCGGTCTCGAGCTTCGTCTCCCCCGGCCCCCGGGTACCGATACCGCCTCCGAGCCGCGATAAATTTTTGCCTTGACCGGACAAGCGCGGTAGCAAGTAGCTGAGCTGGGCCAGCTCTACCTGAATAATACCTTCCCGCGTCTTCGCGCGGCCGGCGAAGATATCGAGTATGAGCTGGGTGCGGTCGATAATCTTAACATCGAGCAGCTGCTCAAGATTCCGAACCTGTGCCCCGGACAGCTCTTGGTCGAATATCGCGGCGTTCGCTCCCGTCTCCTCCAGAACCTGCTTCAGCTCCAGCGCCTTGCCCTTCCCGATAAACCACTTGGAATCGGCATATTCCTTATTTTGCGAGATGGTTCCCAGAACCTCTACCCCTGCCGTCTCGGCGAGACGGATCAGCTCAGCCAGGGAATACTCGGGGTCATAGTATTCTTCGCGCTTGAGAGATTGGGTTACCAGACTGACGAGGACAGCGCGTGCCTGTTGGTCCGGCGTCACTTCATGAACGGTAGGTTTCATATAAACTTATGGGTCTCCTTTGCCGATTTGCGGTCAAGCTTTACATCCTCCGGACGGATCATCATCAGATCCTGTTTGGAAGGCTGTATGCCCGGCATGCTTAACAGCCGGACCGCATGGTTGCGCATCGCCTTCTCCAGCAGATTGCGTACGAACCGCGCGTTGCTGAACGCGATCTCCAGTTGATTTTTTTCATTCATGATTTGCTGGCGTACCTTCAGCTCCGTGGAAGGATTCAACGTATACTCCCGCTCCTTGACCATCAGCTCGGCGATCTGCATCAGCTGATCGACCGTATAGTCCGGAAAGTCAAGCTGAATCGGGAATCGCGACGGCAGCCCGGGGTTCGTCTGCAGAAACTGATCCATCTCGTCGGAATACCCGGCCAGGATCAAAATAAATTGATTTTTATGATCCTCCATGGCCTTGACAAGCGTATCGATCGCTTCCTTACCGAAATCTTTTTCCCCGCCGCGGGCCAGACTATACGCCTCATCGATAAACAGAATGCCGCCGATCGCCTTCTTCACAAGCTCGCGGGTTTTAAGCGCGGTGTGGCCGATATATTCTCCGACCAGATCCGCACGCTCCACCTCGATCAGATGTCCCTTGGCCAGCACGCCCATCATCTGGAACAGCTTGGCGACTATTCGGGCCACCGAGGTTTTACCGGTACCCGGGTTGCCCTTGAATATCATGTGGTACACTTGATGTCCGGCCGTCAGGCCGACCTCGGCTCGAAGACCCGCGATGCGCAGAAGCGCATAGATTTCAAAGACGAGCTCCTTGACATGATCAAGACCGACCATGCGGTCCAGTTCCTTCATGATCTCGCCGAACTGCCCCTGCTGGGAAAGAGGCTTGCCATGAAACAGAACCTCCGGGTCGGGAGCCAAGGCCGCCGCCGGTTCAGGACTGCGCAGCACGACGTTGATCTGCCGGGAATTCTTCGTGATCTGAATATGATCCGATGGCTGTACACGACCACTCATGCGTCACATCACCTCTTCTTTGGTGTTAATGTATACGCACAAGCCGGGCGGATTGTGTCTGTTTTCTTTGTCTATTGTACTCTTCGCACCGCTTTTTTTCAAAATTGTTCCTGAAGCTTGCGAATCACCTCAGCCAACGGAGTATCCGCCATCGAGTTCAGCCGGAAATGATGCGGGCCAAACGAAAGAAGACCGGTCACGGCATTCGGAACGATGACGCAGTTCATCCCCGCTGTCCATGCCGCCTTAGCGCCGTTAGGCGAGTCCTCGAACGCGATGGCTTCACCGGGGGCTACGCCGAGCGCATCCAGCGTCTGCACATACAGCTCGGGATCCGGCTTCACTTGCCTCACATCGTCCCGGGTTCGTATGACCTCGAAGTACGAGAGAAGCCCGTATTGGTCGAGATAACCGGTCACCCAGTCCCGAGTCGAGCTGGAAGCAAGTCCGATAGACAGGCCGAGCCGACGCGCTTCTTCCAAATAAGAACGAACGCCCGGGCGAATGTCCGCTTGCGCCATCCTGTCCGCATAGTAGCTTCTGCGCTGCATGCGCGCCGCTTCGCGGTCGTAAGGCCGCCCCAAGCACCGCTCCAGATCCTCGTAAGGATCGAAAACGCCGGGCGCTGTGCCGATACAAGCTCCCCACACCTCGATCGTCAGCTCGGCCCCATGCTGCAGGTACATAGCTTGAAACGATTCGAACTCAGCCGACTCCGTATCCAGAATCAGACCGTCAAAATCAAAAACCACCGCGCGAATCACGGCCATCCCCCTTCCTGTATGTAACGTATCGTACTACGAGGAAAGTCGTTTGCCTAGACCCTCCAGATCGCACATTCTACTCGCATGTGAGCCTGGACGCGTTAAGGGCAAGCAAAACAGAAAAAAGCCAGCGCCTTCTTGGCCGCTGGCTCTCTCCTATGGTTAGATTTTGGCTTCGGCGGCTCTTCTGGGACCGACGAAATGCTGTCATGCTGCTGACATGGCTGCCAGCTTCTTTTTGTACACCCACTTGGATAACGTGCGCTGAACTCATACAGAATTAACAGCGGTATGATGACGAGAATATCCGATATAAAATCCGGAGGCGTTATCGTGATCGATATGACGATCAGTGTGAAATAATATAACTTCCTCGCTGCTGGATTTCCTCATCCTCACCCAGACAATGAAATGCTAGAAAAGGAACGTTTAATGGTTTGTGGATTTACTCGACAAGCTGTGCGAACTTCTTCTCTAATTTGTCAGGGTCAGCCTGGCCAATCAACATATCGGCGATAATTCCGTTTTTACTAATAAAGTAGGTGGTCGGAGTCGCTCGTAGACGGTATTTACGGGAAGCTTCCGCCTTTTCGTCCAAAAGAACTGGGAACGGGAGATTGTACTTTTCCGAAAAAGCGGTTGCCTCAGGCAGACTATCGATCTTGGCAAGATTTACGGCAAAAATTTCGATTTGGTTCCCGAACTTCTTGTATAGACGTACCAATTCCGGAGCCTCATCCTTACATGGACTACACCAAGAGGCCCAGAAGTTGACTACAACAGGTTTCCCTCTTAATTTTTCCAACGAATACGATTTGCCATCCAGTGCGGAAAGGGTGAATTCAGGGGCCTTGAAGCCAACTGTGGCGTGTTCTTCTTTGGTGTGTTCTTCTTTGCCGGGCAAGCTTTGAAAGAGCACAATAAATCCTAATGCGAAAATCACCAGTAGTGTAAGCAGCCGTTTCATAAAGTCACCATCGATTCAACCTTTATTGTGCGTTCAAGTACTTGACTACCTCAGTACGATAAGCCTTTATGGCAGGTACCATGCCGGCGGCCGATCCCGCAAGACAAACCGCTAACAGCAGCCACAATTGCTCGATAGTGAACTTTACGGATAGGTTGATCGAGCTTTGTTCGCCAACAAAGTACGCTAGTGTATAAGAAACAAGAAACGCCAAGCCCAGTCCGGCAATTGCTCCAAGGAAAACAACAATGACAAATTCCAGCAGCACTATCCCGAACACAGTGGATTGTTCGGCTCCAATCGACCTTAGGATCGCTATCGTTCGCCTTCTTTCCAAAGCCGAGCTATAGAGAGACAACAGGATCGTAAACCCGGCCATCGCCAAAATAATATAACTGATGGCCCTTAAAAGCGCTTCGCCGCTGCCTATCATATCAAATACTTTGGCTAGTACTTGCCCGGGTAATACGGCTTGCGCTTCGTGGCTATTATTGATTTCCTGATAGAGTCTCATCAGATCGGAGTAGCTATTCGGCTTAACCAATACCGCGGTAACCCCATGTTCGTTTTCATGTTCATCGTTCTCCGCAAGCTCATCGTTCTTGTCCTCGGCTTCCTCATGTTCGCCTTGACCGTGACTAATCCAATAGCTTTCCATATTCACATAAATGCCTTTATCGGCAGGAGCTTTCAAAGACTTCATTATGCCTACAATCTTATAAGGATTGCGGGAATGGGTATCGTTCTTGTCTAATGAGGAAACGACACCATGACTGGAGACAAATTCGTCACCAACCTTCAGTTTTAAGGTTTCAGCTACATGCGAACCTAGGACGGCCTCGTATGGCTCATTAAAAATCCGGCCTTCGGATAATTGAAAATACGGAGGATCCTTCGGCTTTACCCGCAGCTCAAAAAATGGCTCGCTTGTTCCGACAAGTCTGAATCCTTTAAAATTGTCTCCCAAAGCAAAAGGAACGGCCGTTTGAATTCGGGGATCATTATTGAGCTTTTCGAAATAGGAATGCGGCAAGTTCCCCAGAGGGGTGTCCATCAAATAAATCGTATTAAACACAAGCTGGTTTGCGCTGCCTTTGCTTCCGACCAATAACCCGTAGGGCTCGCTGGCATTCGCAATCCCTTCCTTAATCCCGCTGGTAAGCTGAAACACGCTTAAGGTCATGGCAACGCCGACAGCGATAACTACAATCGTAACTATCGTCTGAATTTTGCGGTTGATCAGATTCCGCCACGCGATACTAAGCAGGGACATATGTTTTATCCTCCTGGCCCACGCGGATAGCGGCACGTGAGAGAGCAACAGTCCGCTCCATCTTCTCCGCAATCGACATGTCATGACTGACCAGCAGCAAAGCCGCTTGATTCTCATCGCATGCCTGGAGCAATAAAGACATCACCAGTTCGGTATTTTCCGGATCCAGGCTAGCCGTCGGTTCATCGGCAAGTACAAGTGCGGGCTTGTTGGAAAGAGCCCTGGCAATGGCCACACGCTGCTGTTCTCCGTTGCTCAACTGTTCAGGCTTATGTCCCATTCGGTGCTCCAGCCCGACCATCGCCAGCAGCGATTTCGCTTTCTCTTTGCGATCCTTCTTCGGATGGGTATTGCCGAATTGCATAGCAAGCAAGACATTTTCCAGAGCTGTAAAGCCGGGAATCAGGTTGAAATTTTGATGGATATAACCGATGTTCCGGGCGCGAAATCTGTCCATCGCGGAAGCGGATAAGCCCAGGATGTCGGTACCGAGCAGATTCACTGTGCCCGAAGTCGGTCGGTTCAACCCGGCCAAGATGTTCAGGAACGTGCTTTTTCCGCAGCCGCTCGGACCGATCAGGGCCACTTTTTCATTTCGGCGCATTTCAAATCTTTCCATTTGCAAAACGGTAATATCTTTTTTCTCTCCGGGATATGTTTTCGTTACTTGATTCACGATAAGCATCAGCTTTTGATCACCTCGACGTTGTCTGCGTAAATACGAAGTAAACTTACGAACCCTGTCTCTTCATCGGTTTGCGATCCGACGCTGAAGGTACCCGTCACCTTGACGAGATGCTCCGTCGGCTTGACTTCTTTTCCTTCCGGCATAAAAATAACGACAATATCGGAAGGCCAATTGGCATCGGATGAGCAAAACGGGCAAACGGCCAGCGGAACCTTGGTCAGTACAAAAAAACTCGCTTTCGCAGTTAACGGCGGGGCCATATACCCCGTCATTTCCACTTTTTTGTCCGCCAGCTTCAGCACTTTATCCGACATTTTCAGTCCTCTGGCAGAGACTTGGGAATAAAGCTGATCAAAGGTTAATATATTATCCTGCTGCTTGTTCCCATTTTGTAATTTATCGAGAATCGTCGTGTTTGTTGATTTTTCAGGAGTCTGTCCTTCAGTATTTATTTTTTCCGGGGATTGCTGCATCACCGGCTTGACGCTATCCGCGACCTTCTGCGGGTTTTGTTCTTTCTGTTGCGTCTGTTGTGTCTGTTGCGTCTGTTGTGTCTGTTGTGTCTGCTCTGTCTGTTGCTGCTGCTCCGCAGGTTGCTCCTGCTTTTGTCCGGCGGCCTCGGCAGAGGAGTCCGTCGCTCCTGATACCGGTGCAGAGTTGACGCTTACCGCTTTGACTGGATTTGCCGATCCTTCGGGGGCAACCTTATCCACCGCCGCAGTGCCCGAAAAAGATACATCCATCGTCTTCCCTGGGGAAGACGATGGATTGCATCCGGACAACAGGGCGGGCAGCAGCAAACTGAGCAGCGCGGCATTCCAGCTTGCGCGTGCTTTTATCATGGCACTGCCTCCTGTATTCGGGATAGAGGAAAAAACGTATTACTTCGCCAAAAGCTCGAGCAGGAACTGGTTCGAGACGTAAGTCGCGCCGTTCTCAAATTTCACGTCTAGCGCAATATCTTTACCGTTTTTACTTGCTTTACCGGAAGACGGGATAATCCGGATCGTGTTGTCGCCCAGCATTACTTGAACCTGTCCGCTTGCCGCATCATACTTGACGGTTGCGCCGATGGTGGCTGCAGCTTCACGCAGGGTGATCCAGTTTTGGCCGTCGTTTTTCGCGCCTGTCAAATTCAGGCCCAAGGCATTGGCGAAGCCAAAGAAAACTTCCGTATTATCGATCGTATTCTTGAAATATTTCGCTCCCGGACCTCCGGCCAAAATCGGAACGTCATCTACAGTGTGAACACCTGTAGAAGCATTGAGATTACCGACCTGCAGGAAACGGTCTTTATTCGGATCTTGAGGGTTAGCCAGCTTCACAGAATTTGCTACGTAATCGCCGTCTTTGTTTTTCACAGCCGGGGATGTCGGCACCGGATCCATACGGTAGTCTTCATAATAATCCGGCTTAATACCAAAGCCGACAAACAACTTGCGGTCGACATCCAATGTATCCGGGAAACCGTCTCCGTCGCCGTCATAATAAGACGGGAACTTGGCCTCTTCGTAAACGCGCGCTGCGTCTTTTCCGGATTTTCCGTCGCCTTCCCAATACGTTCCTCCGATGCTCATAGAGTGAGCATGGTCGCCCGTAACAACAATCAAAGTTTCGCCGTTTTTGTCAGCAAACCGCTTTGCAACACCTACGGCTTTGTCCATTTCGATAGCGTCCATCACGCCGCGCTCCCAATCCAGAGGGTGAAGCTGTTTGTCGATACTTCCTCCTTCAACCATCAGGAAAAAGCCGTTTTCGTTTTTGCTCAGTACTTCAATCGCCTTTTCCGTCATATCCCAAAGGGTCGGCTGATCGTTGAAGCCTTTCAGCACAGCCTCATTTTTTGTGGAACGGTCGTAATATACGTCCATGTTGCCGGTATGGAACAAGCCGAGCAGTTTTTTCGTGTCACCGGAAACGTTCTTCAGTTGCGTCGCATTTTCAACAACCTGATAGCCGCTTTGTTCGAACAATTGGAAAAAATCTTTCTCGTCTTTACGCTTGGATCCCGGAACGGATTGCGGCAGGAACGTTGCAGAGCCGCCTCCGAGAATGACCTCCGGCTGCAATTTGTAGAACTGGTCGACAATCGGCACGTAATCGCTGCGGCGGCGGGTATGGCCGACAACGGCCGCAGGAGTGGCATCCTCGATTTCGGCTGTAGATACGACGCCGACGGACATTCCTTTTGCGCGCTTCACGATTTCGGCCAGCGTTTCTACACTGGGATCGTCCAACGTATCCTCAGTATTATCCGGATAAGACCCCATCGCGTTTACAACGGTTTTATGACCGGTATTATAAGCGCTCGCGCTGTTCGCCGAGTCAGTGGCAATGGAATCCATACCCGATGTATTGACGAAACCGGAAACTTCAGCCATTTTTTCGGTTTCCAGCAAATCGTTATATTTACCTTCTGTGTTTCCTTTGGACAGGATACGAGCGGCGGTGAGTACAGGCAGAGACAAGCCGTCGCCTACGAAGAAGATGACGTTTTTCGCTTTTTTGCCGCCCAGATCAGCTTGTACAACTTCGTATGTAACGGATTTCTTCATGCCGTCCGCTTCAACGGATACGGTATAATTACCAGGGGTTTTGAACGTCACTTCGCGGATCGTGTACTCTTCGCTTTTGTCCGTATTGGTCTTTACAAAGTTTTTGCCGATTACCTTTTGTGCGTCTTCGCCATTAATCTTGATTGTGACTGTTTTTGGCATCGAGGTCAGGTTATTTAGTTCCACCCGGAAATCGAAAATCGAACCGGCGAGAAATTTCGCTTTGTCGATCGGTGCAATATAAATGGAGGAAGCTTGTTGTGCTTCGGCTGCAATTACAGGCTTCACTTCTCCCGGCACAACAAACGTCCCGGCCAAGATGCTGCCGCTAAGCATAATTCTTGTTGCTGATTTTGCTAATCGTTTTTTCAATTGATGACACCTCCATATTATTCAAACAATCCAATTGTAGTAATGATTTGTTAAAACAATTGATGGATTTGATGAAGCTTTTATTAAGTTATTGAAATTAATAAACTTTTCTATTATATAATATCGTTAAACATAGATTGACATTCGCCTCACTTGTGATACGGTTCTGCGCTCACAACTTGCTGGTACACTTAAATCATCACCAATCCAAAGGGATATTCTCTCCAGCTTCTTTCTGTCTGTTGAAACATGGACGGACTTAATTACAGAGCGAATCAGTACTTTCTTTTCCTTATCGTCCGCTACCTCAAATAATGAGTCAAAGTCTTTAAGTATCTCAACAACCATCTGTGAATTGATCTGGCTCCCATGATCTAATCTGGTTAATTTGCGTTCGGTCTTTGCTAGGAGTTCATTTGCTTCGGCTAGTTGACTTTGTGCCTTGGTTATGAGCCGATTATAGTCATCGGAGCTTATCTCTCCGTTCAAATACCTTTCGTCTAACGAATCAATTTGTTTCGTTTTGTTCTCTACCTGTAACTTCAATTCATTAAAACGCAGTTCTAATGGCAGCTTGTCCTGTGAAACATCTTCTTCTATCTTATTCAGTACTTTATCCACCAAATCCATACTACCTAATACCCAATGGGTCAATTTGCTTCCTTCTGTTTCTTTCTTGCCTTTTGGTGCTGAAACTCCTTGAATGCTGCCAGTAGTTCTGTTTCACAAAGAATGTCTATAAAGTCCTCTAACAGATAAGCATTTCGTAGAATCGTATCGTTGGCCATGCTTAGTTCCTCCATTAGGAACCTTTCATGCTCTGTTATTTCTTCGTTCATTTTTTTTGTTACTCCCTTCTGTAACCATCAAAATTGGTTTGTATGTGTTTTCTATTTCGGGGGCTAGTAAATTATGGTTTAAGTTTCCCGCAACGTATCGAGTTCTCTAGGCAGTAGGGCGCTGACGCTTGTGATCTCGGTGGTCAGTCTCATGTTCGCCTTGCAGCTTGGAGGTCAACAGCTCGCTTGGGATTCTTTTTACATCCTGACTCTATTTCTTGTTTTTGCAATCTTTTTTGTCCTGTTTATTATTGCAGAAAAGAAGGCAGCGGAACCGATCATTTCTTTTCAAATGTTTGCAAATAGAGCCTTTACAACAGGGAATATATTAATGGTTCTGTACGGCGTCATTTTGTAGTCCCAATTATGTTTATTCCCATCTTTGTCCAAGGAGTGTTTGGAGGGACGACCACGAATTCAGGATTAGTTTTATTTCCTATGGTTATTGGATTATCCGTATCTTCCATTCTCGGCGGTGTGATTGTATCTAAATTCAGCTACCGTTCTGTAATGATCCTGTCCGGGATCTTACTTCTTCCCAGCGTATATCTTCTCGGTTCTTTGTCGGTAGATACACCTCGCTTAATGTTGACATTTATTATGATTTTGACAGGACTAGGGATCGGTTTTTCCTTCTCTGTGCTTTATTTGGCAGCTGTCCATAACGTCAATCCGGCTCAACACGGTGTGATTAATTCTACTCTGAATTTTACCCGCGAATTTGGAATGGTCATCGGCATAACGATTTATGGAGTCATACAGAACCATACGATTTCCGGAAGGCTGGGCAACGCGGATAAAAGCATCTCCGATCTACAAGTGAATGATCTGAACCAGATGCTTACACCCGAATTGCGACAACGTTTTCCTGAAGAGGTCTTGCGAGGGTTAACAGACATATTGTCCACTTCAATCGCTCATACCTTTATGTGGATATTGATTCCGGCAGGGTTAGCATTCATTACGATTTTCTTAATAGAAAAAGGTCTTATAGCCGAATCCCCGCAGAAAAAGCAGCAAACTGAACGATCAGTAGAAAAATAAGACATCCAGACAGGGTTCGGCTATCGCCTTTTGACTAAAGAGGGATAGCTGGCCCTTAGTTTTTTTGTGCTAATAATAGAAACATTGTACAATGGAAATAAGCGAATTTTATAAGGAAGTGAGGATAATGACGCCTTCGAATGAAGGACAAACACTGCAGAACCGAGGTAATGAACGAAAAACACAAATTATGAGGGCTGCCCTGAAGATCTTCGCCCTGCGAGGGATTGTCGGGACCAAAACGAGCATGATTGCGGCAGAAGCCTGCGTTAGCGAAGGCCTTCTATACCGTTACTTCACATCTAAAGACGAGCTTTTCACATTACTTGTTAAGGAAGCCGCACAAGAGTCGGTTTCCGAGATGGCTAACCTCGATAAATTACCTGGGTCCCCCATAGAGAAGATAAGAGCTTTAACGAAGCATATTTTGGACGAGGATGGGCAGCTCTCGTGGCTGCTCATGCATCAGGCGCGCACATCGGATGGCGTTCCTGAAGAAGCCAAACAGCTTATCAAGCAGTTTTCCATGAATACATATGTCGATCAATTGGAGCCTTTATTCATCAAGGGACAGAATGCCGGTGAAATTGTTGCAGACGATCCGAGAAAGCTCATTTCCTGCTTTTTAATGGTGCTTACCGGGCTGATGACAGTCAATATCAAGGGAGATGAAAATTACCAGCCCATCGATATCGATCTGTTGATGCGGATAATCACCAAATCTTGAACGTACCACGATAACTCGTCGACCTGTAAGTCTTAACAGGAACGTTAGTTCAAAAAAACAGCGGCAGTCAAAGACTTTATTTTAATGTCTTAGTTCGCCGCTGTTTGTATTTTAATAGATCAGTCAAAAAATCACTTTAGAAAGCTGCCGATATTGTGGCTCAAAGGTTTCAACAATTCACAGTCTAACACTTTATATCCGTTGCACGATTATCACTATCGCCTTAATCTACTAATAAAGTCACTATCAAGTACTTTTTCTTTCCTAATGGTGATCGTGTGTACCATCACTTGTGGTACGGTTCTCCGTAACACTCAAAGGGCGAAGTCTTCCGTTTTGCAAGAGGACTTCGCCATAAAATAATAAGTCAGCCTTATATTTCTGCATGCTCAAGAGTTCAGTTCAGATTCAAATTGTGCAAGCTTTTCAAAAACGCCATCAACCCATTCTTGGTCATCCCATAGTTTGGGATCATGAAGTTTTCTATCAGCAGGATGTCCTGTTACAATAGTATCTACTCCATCTTTGTATCCAAAGTACAAATCGTCAATTTTTAATGTCTTGTTTTCAGCTTGAACTAACATTTTGAGGGTCCTTACTGACCCTTGGTTCGAAAAAAGTAATCTTACGTAGTAGACATCTCCATTATGTTTCTTGAACTCTGCTTCCTTGATTTCATTTTCTAAACCGAAAACCAAACCAGATCCTCCGTTTAATTCCCTTTTTTGTTCTAACTCCAACATTTTATTTGTAAATTTAAGAAGATTCTCATTAGAGATGTAGTTTTTAAATGATACTGCTGTTTGTTCTGCAACAGCCCCGGTATACAAATTTAAAAAAGCTATTCCAAATGTTACAACGGTTTCTTGATCATCATTACTAATTTCATTTCCTTTAATTGAGAATTGTTGATTTGCTAGGTATCTTAATATTTCTGCTGCTGATTTCTCTGGTAGTTCAAAAGAAACTTCTTCACCTGATGGTGTATTCTTTGAGCCAGTAATATGCCCTAATTCATCCATCCCATTAATTTTAGGATTTGCTATCAATCCAATCCCCACGGCTATCATGATGACAATGGAGAAAGCAAGTATCCAGAACCTTGGTTTTCTATAATTTAACACGTTTTTAATTCTCCCTTTTACATTTCCCTCACCAAAAGCAAGCGGACTTCCATTCAAAATATGTCTATCAGTAGCAAGCGATAATAAAGATGACGCGTAAGATTTTTTTATATCAATATCAGAATTCATCTTTTTCAGTACACGTTCATCACAGGAAAACTCCATATCTCTGCTCATTAACATGAATGCTACCCATATAAGAGGATTAAACCAGTGAACAGACAATACCAAGAAGGCTAGCGGCTTAATGATATGATCAAATCGTTTAATGTGAGTCTGTTCGTGCAGCAGGATGTAGCTGCGCTCCTTAGCATGAAGTCCAACGGGCAAATAAATCTTGGGTCGCATCAAGCCAAGCACAAACGGTGTTTTTAAATTTTCAGCTTCGTAGATATTCCGCTCTATTAATTGCGCGTTTTTAAGCTGTTTCTTTAGGAGTAATACAGATACCAGACTATAAATCAGCAATGCAATTATACCTAATACCCAAATATATGATCCAATCTGTGTGTAGATCTGCAAAGGATTTACGCTATCTCCAACAGTCGGTGCCGGCAGTATTCCACCTACAAATGAATCGACCACCTCTATCCCACTATTAATCTGCGGACTTTGCTGAAGTATACTGCCTTGAGGGATTGGAGGGATAGGATTGCTATCCCCATTCCTTGGCAACAGACTAAATACACTCTCAAATGTGAATGGAACAACAAGTCGGAAAGCTACCACACCCCATAAGGCATAAGAGATGACCTTCGGGGCTTTCTTAAGTAGTAATCTGATTACTATCACAACAAGAAAGACATAGCTTGCTGTAAGGCTCATATTTAAAACAGACAGAAATAGTTCGCTCATGATTACACCTCCTTATGTTCATCAATCAGCTTTTTCAGCTCCTCCGCCTGGCGGTTACTTAATTTTTTCCCTCCCATAAACGCTGTTAAAAATTTAGGCAATGACCCTCCATAGGTATCTTCAACAAAACGTAAGCTTTGATTTGCGTAGTATTCATCCTTTGTAATCAAAGATGAAACTACTGAATTTTTATTTTGAAAAAACCCTTTATCGCACAACTTTTTCAGCACGGTATAGGTTGTGGACTTTTTCCAATTCATTTCTTTTTCACATAGTTTCACAAGATCACCAGAACCAATCGGTTCGTTTTGCCAGATTAAATCGGTAAACTTTACTTCGCTTTCTGTAAGTTTGTATCCTTTCATTTTACCCCTCCTCGGTCTATAAGATATCGACCATATTTATAGTCTATAAGTTTTAGACCAAATGTCAATAGTAATCATCAGCGGATATTGAGTCACTTGAAGCTACCTTGCTTATGAACAATAATGGACCGGTAATTGTTACAGATGAGGGGAACAAAAAATCAAAATTCGGCTTAAGAATGATATCAAACGCATGTTAATATCAGGAAAATGCCTCAGCTATCCATCCGTATTCCGACCAATTATGAGGGAAAAGTAATGATTGAGGGTTCTTCCGGCAGCGTAAAGATAAAAAATCTGAACACGAATAAACTCGATATTAAAGGAAGCAGCGGAAATGTATCGCTTGACTATTTAGAAATAAATGGAGACATAAATGTTTCTATTAAAAGTGGCAACCTCCTTTTTAATCTTGAAGACAAAGACTCCAATATACACTGGCTTTTGCAATCAGGTAGTGGAAGACGATCTGTTGCTATTCCTTTGGAAAACCGTCAACAAAATAACAGAAAGACACAGGGACAAACGGGGGATGGCTCATTTAATGTGCAACTGCAAACAACTTCTGGCAATATAACAATTAAATAAAACATCTTAAATGGCTCTAGCATTTACATGCGGATTAGCATTTCTGCTTCCACTCTTATCGCAACTTTATGCTTTACCATTAGCGATGATACGGTTCACCGCGTTGTCTGTAATGGCAAGCTATATTATTGCTGCGTTTTAGCATCCTGAATAGCAAAAGAAAGTAGCCACGGAGACCACTTCCTTGCGTAGGTATTTTTTGAAACCCTGAACAAAAGCCCCAATCATTTTAACGCAGTTGCTTCGTTCTTAACCAATTGTTCTGGAAAAGCTAACCTAAAAATCCCGAGCAGCGTGCTGCTTTATGTTATACCCCGAAATCACTTACTCCCGTTAGCTCAAAGCTTTTGCCGATTTCCCTAGAGAACGGAACAGCAAAAAGCCGCCGCAGACTGCAAAATCGCAGGGTCCGCGAACGGCTTATCCTTGTAGGGTGCTGCTTCATCCGGCATGACGCCCAGTGTAAAGAAACAACTTACGACTTCTTCTCTTCTTTATTCTCTTCCTCTTTATCCCCGGACGTCAAGCCGCGGGTAGATTCCTTAAATTCCGTAAGCGTCCGTCCGACCGCTCGGCCGAGCTCAGGAAGCTTGGACGGACCGAACAGGAGAAGAACAACGACAAGAATCAGTAACAATCCGCCGATTCCGATATTGAATGGCAATGTGCTCACCCCGTTTCTGGGAGTACGTCTTTGTTAGCATTATAGCATAATTGCAGTAATATTAACATCTTAGCGCCTTCCCCGCCATCAGCCCAGCGGCTCCCGGCCGACGGCGAGCTGCAGTTTATCCCACTCCCACTTATAGATGGCAAGCGTTTCACGGGACCTGTGCCAGGACATCATCAGGACGTCCGAGTCCATAGGCGACGCTACCGGATCCCGATATCCCAGATAGCGGGCAATGTCCAGCGCACGCAGCGCATGATACCGATGGGTAATGATAGCCGCCGAGCTCCAGCCATGCCGCTCCATAACCGCTTGGCTGAATTTCAAGTTTTCATAGGTGCTTCGCGATGCCTGCTCCAGCGCGATATGTTCGGCAGCTACTCCTTTTCTGACGAGATAATTGCGCATACCTTCCGCTTCGCTTATCAGCGAATCCTCATGATCGTACCCTCCGCTGACGATAAGCCGTGGAGTGACCCCGCTCAGGTACAGCTTGACGGCACGATCCAGTCTCTCCTTCAGCGCCGGGCTGGGCTCATCTTGCCACAAAGCCGCCCCAAGGACGATCCCGACATCTACAGGGTCAAGCGGCTTGTCCGGCATAGCACTCATCTGCCACTGTATGCCGCCTACCCCCAGGATAGCCATCAGCAAGCCAAGGGCAAGCAAGCGGACCGCCCGACCGGCAGCCCGCCTCCATCCGATACGATCCTTCCGTCCCATAATTCGCTCCTATCTCCTATTAAAAGGTATGGCTCGGAGAGAGAAATCGACCGACCGACCGAAATACCTCCGGCGCATCGGGTTCAAAGCAGAGCATATGCCGGGACTGAGCAAAGTAAACGAGCTCCTTGTCTCCCTGAAGCCGGTTATAAATATAACGAGCGCTTCGGGGATGAACGATCTGATCCTTCTGCCCTTGGGCAATCAAGGTCGGCACAGCGACTCGTCCGAGCTCGCACTGCTTGGCGTAACGGGCCAGTTTCATAAACTGAAAAGTGGCCGGAAGGGGAACTTTCTTGACACGGCCCCAGTGCTCCCAATCATGCTCCTTTATCCGTTCGGCCAGATCCCGGATCAGCATCATCGGACTGACGTAAATGGCGGCTGCATTCAGCATCACGAGACGCCGTACAGGAAACCGGTTCGCTACATAAGCGGACAGCAATCCCCCCATCGAGAAACCGATGACATCCATCGTCGTATATCGGCGGCTCATCTCATAGGCTTCGCCTGCCGCTGCATCAAGCCAGTCTCTCCAGCTAACCCGGCCTAATTCATGCAGCTCCTGATCATGACCCGGGAGCGTCGGCACCCGGCACTCGTATCCAAGGCTCCGTAAATACTCGGCAAGCGGCTCCACTTCGAAGGGACCGCCTGTAAATCCATGCAGCAGCAGACAGCCGTGCTTCTCCATCATCCCTCTCTCCTTTCATTAGACGGCAAACAGCTTGGATTCGTTTCCTTCTCTCTGAAATCATAAAACCCGAAAGCAGCGTGATCATGTCTCACGCTGCTCCCCGGGACTTACTTTTCTGTGATGGCGATCGACTGAATGACGATTTTTTCCGTTGGAACGCTTGGCACTGGGTCGCCACCTGCTGTTACCGGTGTTGCGGCGATCTTTTGAATCGTGTCCATGCCCTCGGTCACTTTGCCGAATATCGTGTATTTAGGATCTCTATTCAAGTTTTTGCTGTCTTCCCCGGTACAAATAAAGAACTGGCTTCCGTTCGTATTCGGTCCGCTATTCGCCATGGCGACAATTCCCGGCTCATACTTGCGCGACGTTTTGAGTTCGTCCTCGAACTTATAACCCGGACCTCCCGCGCCATTTCCTTTCGGGTCGCCCGTCTGGATCATGAACGACTGGATGATCCGATGAAACACGACGTTATCATAGAAGCCTTCTCTGGCCAGAAACACAAAGTTGTTGACCGTCTTGGGTGCTTCCTTCGGGTACAACTCGATGGTAAATGTTCCCTGGGACGTGGTTACGGCTGCTTTATACGTCTTGGCAGCGTCGATCGTCATCGCTGGAGGAGAAGTCCAGCTCTTTGGCTTTTTTGGCTCGGTTTGCCCGTTCTGCGCTGGCGTATTGGTACCAGCCCCGGTATTAGTCTGGTCCGCGGGCGCTGGCTTCGTCCCGCAAGCCGAAACTATTCCTGCCAGAAGCAAGGATGTTAGCGCGAGTCCGATAGTCGTACGGGCGAGTCTGATCTTCATCGTTAGATTCATCTCCATCTGAGTCTTGTTGTTTGCTTCGCCAAAATTATACTACAGAAAGGGACTGGAATAAAATGCACACCATTTGTCTCATTGCGGCCGGGCACCCCGATCCATTAAGGGACCGGATTGCCCGCCGGCGGAGTACCGGCTGATCCGCCTGTTCCAACTCCGCTTCCCGTGCCAGTTCCGGCGCCTGTTCCGGTACCTGTGCCTGTGCCAGTTCCAGTTCCAGTAACAGTACCAGCGCCCGCTCCAGTTCCAGTTCCGGTTCCTGTACCAGTTCCAGTTCCGGTGCCGGTGCCGGTGCCGGTGCCGGTGCCGGTGCCGGTTCCAGTTCCGGTTCCTGTACCAGTGCCAGTACCAGTTCCAGTTCCTGTACCAGTGCCTGTTCCTGGAGTCGTACCCGAACCGCTGCCACTGCCTGCCCCGTTGCTGTTGCCGTTGCCGTTGCTGTTGTTGTTACCGATTCCGTTTCCGTTGTTGTTGCCGTTGCCGTTGTTGTTACCGATTCCGTTTCCGTTGCCCATACCGCCACCAGTCCCTGTGCCCGTGCCCGGAGTCGTTCCTCCCGGTCCTGTCACACCGCCGCCCGGCTGGCCTGCGCCAGGCAGCTGTCCGCCCGGAGCGTTCGGGTCTATCGGCTCGTTGCCGTCATTCGGCAGCCCGGGCATCACCGGATTAGCAGGATCCCCTACCGTCACGCTGACCACGTTGGAGCTTCCTCCCGCCACGTTGTTCTCAGGATTGACCGAGACAACCATGTACTCGTACGTATCCGGTTGAATCGCCGTGATATCATTGACCTCTGTCAGCGTCGTCGTGGTGATCGGTTCCTTCGGGAACTCCTCCGACTTGCTGTCCTTGCGGAACACCTGATACGTCGTGCCCTCGCCGACTCCGGTCCAGCTAAGCTTGACCTTACGCCCCTCGGCCACATATTCCCCCTTCAGGTCGCCGACCGTTTTCGGCGGTTCCTTCAGGTCTTGAACGCCCTCCGGCTTCGTGAACTTGGTCATCGGCTTCTTGGCCAGCGACTTCTGCATCACTTCCTTGAAGATCGCCGCAGGCGCGCCGCTGCTCATCGAAACGTAATGCTTCGTATCGGTTTTGTCAAAGCCCATCCAGACGGCCGCTGTCCATTCCGGCGTGTACCCGACGAACCACAGATCGCGATTATACTTCTCCAGCCCCTTCAGCTCCAGCTGGGTCGACCCCGTTTTGCCGGCTACCGGACGGTCGAATTTGGCTGCCGTACCCGTACCCCCGGGCTCCACGACCGTCTGCAGCATCTGCGTCATATTCCAGGCTGTCTTGGCGCTCCACACGGAGGTTTTCTCCGGCTTCACCTCTACGCGAATACCGGTATCGTCGACGATTTTATTGATGGCATGAGCGGTAACCACGCTCCCATTGTTTGGGAAAGAGGTATAGGCCTGCGCCATCTGCAGCGTCGTAACCCCATGCGTCATGCCGCCCAGCGCTATAGCCAGGTTGCTGTCGCCTTTATCGTCGAACGGAATCCCAAGTTTTTTCACATAGGACTTGGCCTTGCTTACTCCGACATCATTCAACACTTCGACCGCCGGAATATTGGCCGAGCGCTTGATCGCTTCGATCATCGTTACTTCTCCGCGGTAGACGCCATCCCAGTTTCGCGGCGAGTACCCGTTGAACGAACGCTGCTCATCCTTTAGACGAGAATACGGCGAATATTTCCCCAGCTCCAGAGCCGGCGCATAGGAGATCAGCGGTTTGAAGGAGGAGCCGGGCTGCCGGGGCTGCATCACCGCGCGGTTCAACCCGCGAATCTGATAATCTCTGCCGCCGATCATCGCCACGATGCCGCCATCCGTATTGTTCAGAATGACCATGCTGCTCTGCATCTTCTGCGACGGTCCGTCCTTCTGGAAGAACTTCGCATTCGCATAGGTCTGCTCCATGATGCTTTGAGCGTTCGGATCGAGGTTCGTGTAGATATGATATCCGCCCCGCAGCAGCTGGTCCTCATCGAATCCGTGCATCTCCTGCGCTTCGCGCAGCACATAGTCGATGTAAGTCTGATACTGCTCCTTGGCCTCGGAGGCCTTCATCACATATTCGACATCTGCAGCCTCGGAGCGTTGCTGCTCCGTAATATAACCCTGGTCGGTCATGAGCCGCAGAACGACGGCGCGGCGCTCCTTGGATTTCTCCGGATTGTTGATCGGATTATACGTATTGGGCGCTTTGGGCATCGCGGCCAGCGTAGCGACTTCCCAGATCTCCAGCTGATTCAAGTCGCTCTTGCCGAAGTAAGCCTTGGAAGCCGCCTTGATCCCGTAAGCCCGGTTGCCAAAATAAATCCGGTTCAAGTAAAAAGCCAGGATCTGTTCCTTTGAATGATTCCGCTCAAGCGCCATCGCGATGGATACCTCGGTCGCCTTGCGGAAGAAGGTTTTATCCGAGCCGACGAACACGTTTTTCGCCAGCTGCTGCGTGATCGTACTCCCGCCCTCTACCATGCTTCGGGCCATGATATCCTTTACCAGCGCCCGGCCGATACCAAGCAAGTCGATACCGACATGCTCGTTAAAGCGTTTATCCTCCGTCGCGATGAACGCATCCTTGACGAGCTTAGGAATTTCCTTCTCATCCACGCTTTCGCGGTTCTCGACCTTTAAGGTGCCGATCTCATTCTCATTGATGTCATAAATAAGCGAAGCCTCGCTGAATTCCAGCTTATTAATATTTGCTTTATAGATATCTTCACCGTTGATGATTACGAAAATATAAACGCCCATTGCGCATAATGCGGCAAGGCTGCCTGTGATGAACAGCGCCAGGATGATCTTCCCCACACTTGTTTTTTTCTTTTTCTTCTTGCTTCCTCCCTTGGCGCTGCCCTTGGTACTGCCGCTCCCCTTGGTGCCGCTTGATGAAGATCTTTGCTTCGGCGCTTGGCCCGGTGTCTGCTTGCCTGTTCCCGTCATGCCCCGACTCCCTTTCTGTGTCTGTTTGACTGAATATTAACCTGATGTTTCGTCAACTCAAACAAAGAACAACCCAGGTACGGGTTGCTCTTCGTGGGTTCTATGCGAATAGACGTGATTCGATGGCAAAAAGTTGCTCGCAGGTTTGCGCGGGTTATCCCTTACTCCCCTGCAGGGTCTTGCTGCTGCATCAACGAAACGGCCCGCTGCGGGGTGAATGTCGATATCGCATGCTTGTAAACCATTTGCTGGCGGCCTTCGCTGTCGATGATGATCGTAAAGTTATCGAAGGCGCGGATCACTCCGCGGATCTGGAATCCGTTTGTCAAATATACGGTGACCGGAATGCTTTCCTTGCGCAATTGGTTCAAAAATGTGTCCTGAATGTTAATCGACTTGTTCATCAATGGGCCCCCTCGGTTATAGTTAACGGTCCAGATTAAGTTTAGTTGCTATTATACCACGAACGGCATGCAACTGGGTAGAAAAATCTGCCATTTCGCTCACGTTCACCCATTCGATATCCTTCATATGGCGGAACCAGGATAGCTGCCTTTTGGCAAAGTGACGCGTATTTTTTTTCAGAAGATTCGTTGCCTCCGCAAGCGTCAGGCGGCCTTCCAGATAGGCTACCATCTCCTTGTAGCCAAGTCCTTGCATAGAGAGCGCGGAAGTATCTACGCCGCGTTCGAGCAGCCCGCTTACCTCCTCCACAAGGCCTTGCTCCAGCATCAGATCGATTCGTTCTTCAATACGTTTATATAGTATAGCTCTATCCATTGTCAACCCGACGATGCACAATCGGTAGGGCGTCGTCCTTTTCTGCCGCCCGAGCTGTTCGGACATCCGCTCACCCGTCAGCTGGAAGATTTCAAGCGCTCGAATAACCCGCCGCACATCGTTCGGATGGAGCCGCTGAGCGGACTCGGGGTCGATCTCCCGCAGCCTTTGATGCAGAGCTTCGGCGCCCTGGAGATCCGCGATCCGCTGCATCTCGTCCCTGAAGGCTTCATCCGATCCGGTTTCGCTGAATTGATAGTTATAGCAGACGGATTCGATGTACAAACCGGTCCCGCCGACGATGAACGGAAGCTTCCCCCTTCCGTCGATATCGCGGATCAGAGGCACGCTTCTATCCTGGAATTCGGCTACCGAGAATGGTTCGTTCGGATCATGAATATCGATCAGATGGTGCTTGACGGTCGCCAGCTCCTCGCTGGACGCTTTGGCCGTCCCGATATCCATGCCGCGATAAACCTGCATAGAATCGCCTGATATGATCTCAGCCTCGTAATGCTGAGCCAGCGACAAGCTCAGCTTCGTCTTGCCTACAGCCGTCGGCCCGACCAGCACCAGCAGTCTGGGCCTTGCCGGCGGCTCTTCTGCTACGAACATCTTATCACTCCATATGCAATTTTTGTCGAAGGACGCCGTTCTACGTGGAAGCCGAGCCGCTCGAACTCCCGGCTGTCCCGATGCTCCTTCAACACAACAACCCGGCGGGCCACCCGCTTCGCTTCATTCACCGCTTCGAGGGAGAGCTCCCGGTCATCGGCAATCCCGCGAATCGCGCGGATCGAAGCCGATTCCGTGATCGGCTTCCGGAACATGGGATCGAAGTACACGATATCGAAGCTATCGTCAGGCTGCGACCGAAGAAATTCAAGATGATCCACCGTCTGAACATCGATTCGGCGCATCGCTTCGTTCAACCCGGGCACATCGGAATGATAGGTCTTTATGCCCTCCGAGAGCAGATAGCCCGGGACTTCCGCGCTTTCCAGCGCCGTTACGGCTCCTAGCGGACCGACAGCGAACGAAAAGACGATGGAATCGGAGCCAAGTCCCGCTGTGCAATCGACAACCCGGTCTCCCGGCCTGGTGCCGCACAGCTCCAGAAGAGGGTCCCGGTCTCCTTTCAACAGGCGCTTGACCCGGATGCTGGCCGTGCTGGGATGAAAAAAAAGCGGTTGACGGCCGGCATGATGGAACTCCAGCCGTTCCTTGGTAATAACCAATATGTCCTCTTCGCCGAAGCGTTCGCGCAGCTGAGCCAGCGTCATCTGCCGCCTTTGCAGGCTGCGTCCGCCAAACTTCAGAGCCAGCGCCCTTGCCTGCTCTTGCTGCTCGCCGTTCGGCTCATAGGAAGTCGTCACGAACAACGCTACATCACCCTCTTGAACATTTTCTCCAGCTCATAGGTCGAGAAGCTGACCACGATCGGCCTGCCGTGAGGACAGGTATAAGGATTGCGGCATGCGGCCAGACGATCCAGCAGCACTTCCATCTCCAGCGTTCCCATCGCTTGGTTGGCCTTGATCGAGGCTTTGCAAGAGCACATAATAGCCGCCTTCTCGCGGAATTTGCCGATATCCACGAGCTTCTTCTCGGACAGCAGCCATTCGATCATCTCCTCGATCAGCGACTGCTCTTCCCCTGGCGGGAGCCAGTGCGGATAAGCTCTGACAAGAAAGGAAGCGCCCCCGAACGGCTCCAGATAGACGCCCGCCTGCTCCAGCTGCGGCAGCTTCTCCTGCAGCCTGCCCGCCTCCGCGGCAGTAAACTCCAGGGTGATCGGCACGAGCAGCTCCTGGCTGGCCTCGGCCGGCTTCCCGAACATCTCATAATAGTGCTCATAGTTGATCCGCTCGTGTGCGGCATGCTGATCGATCAGGAACAGCCCCTCTTCGTTTTGCGCCACCATATACGTCCCGTGCAGCTGCCCGATCGGGCTGAGCCTTGGGAAAGCAGGCAGCGGAGGCGGCACGGCTTCCTCGCGCGGCGTCAGCGAACGCGCGAGCGCCTCGGAGGCGGCGGCCGCATCGCGGCCGGACGGCCTGCTCTCGGAGCGCGCGCTTGGCCTTGGCTCATAGCGGGCTTCCCGCTGTACCGAGTCTTTCGCGCCGAAGGAATCGGATCGCGGAGTGTCGGTCTCCGCAAATCCCTGATTGGTCCGTGCATAGAGCGTACTTTCATTACTGCCGTGAACGGCCGCCCCGAGTGAAGAATCTGACCCGCCCCCGCCAGAATTCGCCTGCCAGCGGGACTCGCTTGTTCCTGCGCTGCCCGACGCGGCTTCGGTCCGCTCGGGCGAACGGCCCGGCTGCTCGCCGCGATACAGCTCCAGCTGCTCCTGCACAAGCGCCTCGCGCGGCTTGCGGACAGCCCCTTGTCCCGCTTCGGGAATAAGCCGCTGCCGGGACAGCACCGAGCGGGACTCCCGCTCGACGAATTGCATCAGCTCCTGCTCCTTGCTGAAGCGCGCCTCCAGCTTGGCCGGGTGGACATTCACATCGATCAGCGCCGGGTCCATCTGCAGATGCAGCACGGCGATCGGGTACCGATTGATCGGCAGCAGCGTGTGATAGCCTTGCAGTAGGGCAAGCGCCAGCGTGTAATTCCGGATGTAGCGCCCATTGATAACCGTCGTAATTCCCCCGCGGTTGGCACGGGTCAGCTCCGGCTTGGAGATAAAGCCGGTCAGCTTATAATCCAGCGTCTCCCCTTCAAGCTTCAGCATCGAACGGGCGACGGCCGTCCCATAGATGGCGGCCACGGTATTCAACAGGTCGCCGTTGCCGAGCGTCTGAAGCAGGGTGTTGCCGTTATGCTTCAGGGTGAAGGCGATGCCGGGGTGAGCAAGCGCGAGCCGATACATATAATCGGTAACATGGCCAAGCTCCGTCTGGATCGTCTTCATATATTTTAACCGTGCCGGCGTGTTATAGAACAGCTCCCTCACCGCGATATCGGTTCCCCGGGAAGAAGCTTTGTCAGACTTGTCGACGAGCGTGCCGCCTTCGATGACGATGCGTCTGCCGAGTCCGCTCGTATTCGCGCAAGTAACCAACTCCACCTTCGCCACGGCCGCAATACTCGGCAGCGCCTCGCCACGGAAGCCCAAGGTGCGGATCGCAAACAAATCATGGGCACTGGCAATCTTGCTCGTCGCGTGACGGAGAAATGCCGCCTCTCCATCCTCAGGCTCCATCCCATAGCCATTGTCGGTCACCCGGATGAGGGCGAGTCCGCCTTCCTCGATCGACACGTCGACCCGTGTGCTGCCGGCATCGACCGCATTCTCGACCAGCTCCTTCACGACGGAGGAGGGCCTCTCCACGACCTCGCCGGCAGCGATCTGGTTCGCAATATGATCGTCTAAAAGTTTGATGTTCCCCATCTTCGCCGCTCCTTACCCTTTATTGCCTGTTTATGTCCGCTTCACACCTTCTGGAAGCTTTTATCTGCCCAGCTTCAGGATCTGTCCATCGTCGCTCCACTTCAGCGTTTTGAACGCTTCGGCCGCCTGAGCCAGACTGATATACATCGTGCCGTCCCGCAGCTTGCCGCCCGCGCCTTCAGGCGTATAGACGACCGAGCCATCGGCAGACAGGAGCTGAACGGATGAGGCCGCCGCATTCCATTCCACTTTTGCGCCGAGCACCGCTGCGAGCACGCGTGCCGGGACGTACGTCAGGCCGTTCTCGCGAAGGATGCGGAACGAATCCTCGACGGGATGGCCGTTAACGGACAGATTGATCCGCTTAAGCTCCAGCGAGATCGAGCCGACGCCCGCGGTCCGCAGGGCAGTCAGCAGCTCGGGAGTCGCTCCGCCTTCCACCGCAATGTCCGGCTCCAGACCGACGGCATTCACTTTCCGCTGATTCGGCGTCAAGTATTCCTCGACCGTGACCTTCAGCGCGCCGCCATGATCCAAGGGAATGACATTTTGTACGCTGCCTTTGCCATACGTTTTTGTACCGATAGCCGTAGCCGCCTTGTAATCTTGAAGCGCCCCGGTCAGCACTTCGGAAGCGCTGGCGCTGCTACCGTTTACCATCATAAAGACAGGGAAAGACTGAGTCGTCCCCCCGGAGAACGTCACCGGCTCATCCAGACCGTTACGATTCTTGGTATGAATCAGCGTGCCTTCCTTGACGAAAAGTCTGGCCATTTCCTTGGCTGTATCCAGCAGCCCGCCCGGGTTATCCCGAAGGTCCACGATCAGGCTCTTGATCTCGCCCTGGGATTTGAAAAAATCCAGCATCACCGATACCTGTTCATCCGCATCGCTCGAGAAGCTCGTCACCCTGATATAAACGACGCCCCCGTCATAACGCTGCCCCGTTACGACAGGCACTTGTATCTGCTGCCGTTTCACGGTTTTCTCGATCGTAACGCCGTCCCGGATAAGCTGGAGCGTCACTTCCGTCCCCGGCTCGCCCATAATGCGGGAGGTCGCTTCGCTCAGCGGGGCGCCAACGACTGACTGGTCTCCTACCTTGACGATAACATCGCCTGTTTGAATACCTGCCTGCTGCGCAGGACCGTCGAACACTTGAGCGATATAGACGCCATCGGGCTGCTGGCTTACCCGTACGCCGATGCCCACGTAGCGATTGGCCACGGAATTCTCGAATTCCGTCAACTGCTCCGGAGTGAAATACTGCGTATAAGGATCCCCCAGCGATTCGATCATCGCCTGGATCGCCGCGTCGGACAGCTTCTGCGCTTGCGGCGCGCTCACATGCTGGCTCTCCAGCTTTTCCAGTACTTCCTTGGCACGCTCTGCCGGGCTGCCTCCGATGACCAAAGTTGCCGCATCCGCCGGCAAGGCGGCAGGCAGGACCAACGTCAAGCTCAATACGGCCGCAGCCGTCTGACGCCAAACGTATCCTTTATTTAGCAATTTCATAAGTTCAGCTTCCTCTTCTCTCTATTGAAATGCAGCTTGCTAGCCATCCGGTCGGTCTCAAGCTGTCATACGCTCCTGCGTCTTTAGCCGGACAACTGCTTCTTTAGCTCGTAAATCAAATTCATTGCCGTCATCGGCGTCATATTCATCAGATCCGCAGCGCGAAGCTGCTCCAGCACCTTGTCCGCCTTGACGTCCCTCTTGGACGGCTTGTCGGGAGATGCGACCTCGGCGGGAAATAAACTGAGCTGGATCGCGTTTCGATCCGAATCTTCCCTGGACTCCGCCTGCACTGGCTCCTGCACCTGCGCTTGGTCCTCTCTTGCAGGCTCTCTGGCAACTTCTCGGCCAACTCCTCGTGCAGCCTCAAGCGGAAGCCCCGATACGTCTCTGTCCGTTTCAGCTCCGCCTAGTATCTCGCCGCCTGCAGGGGGCCGGATGCGGGAGCTTGGAGAGGAACCAACGCCAGCGAGCTCTGTAGTCGCCGAAGTCTGGCGTTCGCCCTGCCCAAGCTCCGTCCTCGCCTCGAAGGCATGGAGCAGCTCGTAAGAGCGGTCGATGATGGAGCCGGGCAAGCCGGCGATCTGAGCGCAGTAAATCCCGTAGCTGGTATCCGCCGCACCGGGGATCAGCTTGCGCAGGAACGTCACGTTCTGTCCGCTCTCCTTCACCGCCATACAGCCGTTGCGCAGGTCGCGAAGACTGTCCTCCAGATGAGCCAGCTCGTGAAAGTGGGTCGACACCAGCGTTTTGCAGCCGATCCGGTCATGAAGAAACTCGATCACCGCCTGGGCGATAGCCATCCCTTCGCCGGTGGACGTGCCGCGTCCCAGCTCGTCGATGATGACCAGACTCTTCGCCGTTGCCTTCTCGGTCATTACCTGGATATCCATCATCTCGACCATAAAGGTGCTCTGGCCGCCGATCAGATCGTCCGCTGCTCCGATCCGGGTAAAGATCCGGTCGATGATCGGCACGACAGCCCGCCTGGCGGGGACGAAGCATCCGATCTGAGCCATGACGCTGATCATCGCAACCTGGCGCATATACGTGCTTTTGCCGGCCATATTCGGACCGGTGATGAGCAGCATGGAGCCGCCGTCGCGCGTCAGGGACGTATCGTTGGCGATGAACGAGCCGTCCTCCAGCACCGCCTCGACGACCGGATGCCGGCCTACCTCGATCTCGAGACCGTAGAACTCCCCTATCTGCGGTCGGCTGTACCGCTGGGCTGCGCTTACGTGGGCGAGCGACTGGTAGACATCGATCGTCGCGATCAGGCCAGCCAGCCCCTGAAGCCGCGAGAGATGCGCGACCAGCTGCTCGCGAAGCTGTGTGAACAGCTCATACTCCAGGTCGACCATGCCTTCCTGGGCTTCCAGAATGAGCGTCTCCTTCTCCTTGAGCTCCGGTGTAACGAAGCGTTCCGCGTTGGCCAAGGTCTGCTTGCGCTCGTAGCGCCCCTCTTCCAATGCCGATAGATTGGACTTGGTGACCTCGATGAAATAGCCGAACACTTTGTTGTAGCCGATTTTCAGCGATTTGATGCCGGTACGCTCGCGCTCCTGACGCTCCAGCTCAGCCAGCCATTGCTTCCCGTTCGTATTGGCCTCCCGGAGCTGGTCCAGCCGCTCGCTGACGCCGGGCCGGATCATCCCTCCGTCTCGCACGGACACGGGAGGCTCGTCCACGATCGAGCTTGCGATCAGCTCCTGAAGATCCGCGCACGGGTCGATTCTCGCCGCCAGCGCAGCCAGCGTAGCCGAGCCGCTACCCGCACACAGCTCGCGCAGCTGCGGCACCTGGGCAAGCGAGCAGCCCAGCGCGACCAAGTCCCGCGCATTGGCGCTGCCATAGGCGATCCGCGCGGTGAGCCGCTCCAGATCGTACACATCCTTAAGCGACTGCTTCAGCTCGTCGCGCAGAATCAGCTGATGGTACAGACGGTCGACCGCCTCCAGCCGCTCCTCGATCAGGGAAGCCTGCATCAGCGGCTTTTCGATCCATTTGCGCAGCAGCCTGCCGCCCATAGCCGTCACCGTTTTATCCAGCAGCCACAGCAGCGAGCCCTTCTTCGAGCGGTCCCTCACCGTCTCGACAAGCTCCAGGTTACGCCGGGTGAACGGGTCCATCATCATAAACTGGTCGGGCTCATACACGCGGATATGCTTGATGTGGGCGAGCGAGCGCTTCTGGGTCTCCTGCAAATATTCCATCAGCAGACCGAGCACAGCTTTGCCGCCTTCGGGCAGCGAATCAAACTGCTTGTCCGGGAAGTAGGCCGTAAGCGGCTGCAGCCTGTCTCCGTCTCCGCCTTCGCCGGCCGCTCCCAGCCGCCTCTCCGTCAGAACAGCGGTCCGCAGAAAAGCGGACGTCCCCGAGCGGATCTGCTCCAGCAAACCGCTTTCGCCCAATATTTCGGACGGATTGTACACGTTAAGCTCGTCCAGCAGACGCTCTGCCGAGCCGGTCAGCCGCGTCACATACAGCTCGCCGGTGGACAGGTCGCAGGCGGCCAGTCCATAGCCCGCTTCATCCGCCAGAACGGCGAGGATATAGTTGTTGGCCGTCTCGCTGAGCGACCTTGTATCCATCACGGTTCCCGGCGTGACGATCCGCACAATCTCCCGGCGTACGACGCCTTTCGCCTCGGCCGGATTTTCCACCTGCTCGCAGATGGCGACCTTATAGCCCTTCTCTACCAGTCTGGCGATATAGTTGTCGGCCGAATGATAGGGAACGCCGCACATCGGGATTCGTTCCTCTGCCCCTCCGCCCCGGCCGGTCAGCGTGATTTCAAGCTCACGTGCCGCCAATATCGCATCTTCGAAAAACATTTCATAGAAATCTCCCAGCCGGAAGAATAAAAAAGCGTCCTTCGCCTCTTCTTTAATGGCAAGGTACTGCTCCATCATGGGCGTATATTTGGCCATTCTCCATCCTCCAACACTCATGCCTCGGGGACAGGCGGCGCCCGGTTCTGGCCGCGCGAGAGCGGCACCCGCTCTCCGTTGTCCGGTATGCTCATGCCGCCCTGCGCGCCGGGCCACAGCGCCCCCGCTAGTTATCTATTAGTATATCATGAAAATCTTGAGAACACCCGTTTCTTATAGGAACGGAGCTATTTTCCACTTGGGCCGGATGTCGTCCTTCTCGCTCCACGAGCGCATCTGCAGCATCATCCGGCGGAGAGGAAGCAGATACGATTCCAGCGCTTCATAACCTCTAAGCTTTTCCAAATCGTTCCAGAGCGCCGGCACTAGGGGGCGGATGCGCGCTTTATCGCTTTGGTAGTAAGCCTTGACCGTCTCATACTCGCCGAGAGGTCTGCGCTTCAGCAGCGGATAATGCTCGGCTGCAAGCTTGGCAAGAGCCAGCACTCCCTTAGCTACCGAGGGGGATACCATCCAGCTGGGCAGCACCCGGTATTCGAAGCCGCCGTGACGCTGCCGCCGGAAATCCCCCAGAAAGCCGTACTCCGGCTTACGGGCGGACGTCGTCATGTCCTCGAGAAGAGTGAGCGGCAGCGCGACATAATTATCCAGGACGCGCAGCAGCTGCACATCCAGCTCGATCCCGCTGAAGTGGATGTGCCCCCCCAAGGGAAACCCCCGTACCGGCATGCCGCCCGCAACCCAAGTCAGCTCGGCATCGGTAATCCGTTTGGCGGCCAATTGCATCGTTCGATGCAGATGCGTGATCAGCTTCCGTACATCCGTGCTGGGGGCCGGTCGCAGCTCGGCCAGCGGAAATACTTTGCGTCGGCTGGGCAGCACGATCGCATCGCAGCCAAACGGGCCTTCCCGGCCGACGAATTGGGAAGCGAATCTTACTTTCCCCCGCTCGTTCAGCAGCAGAAACTCGGGGTCGGCTCCGAGCATGACCTCGCGGCTGGCGCCGCTCTCGAATTCCCGCGCCAGCCGCTGGCCGAAGAGGTTGATCGCCTGGGCGAACAGCTCGGCCAGGCGCGGGGTCAGCTTGGGGATCGGGTCGACTCCCCGAACGGAGAGCGTAGCGTCCGTTCGCACACCGACCCGCACCACGCCGTAATCCAGACCAAGCGCATACAGGCTCCGGATCGCCAGTCGCAAAGCGCGGGTGGCGTAATATCCGGGCTGCTCAAGACCTATCTCCGTGTAGTCTCGATCCTCCCGGGGCCGAACCGGGTGGCCGGCTAACCTGTCCCCCCCGTAGAAGACCCCGTTTCCTGTACGGTGAAACACCGTGAGCGCTTTAAGGTGAAACACCGGCACGATATATTCATGCGTCCACCGCTCCCCTTCGCCATCGCCGCCCTCGATCTCCGCCGCTGTATTCAGGCCGTGCAGCCGGAGCAGCTCGGCGGAACGCTGCGGCTGCAGCGCTGCCAGTATGCTCTTGACCGGCTGCAGGGCTGCCGCCTCCCCCTTGTCCGGGTGATAGGCCCCCCAATAAATCAAGCGGCGTTCCTCCGCGCGGCCCTCCGGCAGCTTGACGCCATGCGGGATGACCAGGCCCGAAAGCAGCTCATCGAGGCCCGGTTCATTGGAATGGAGCAAAAAAGCGCGCATACCGCCCCTCCTCTGCCGCCATAGTGAAGACGGCCATGATGTACCGCTCCCGCCCGTTCGATACCGGGACGGATCAAGCCTAATTTGCGGCAAAAGCCGCCCGGAAACAAAAAAGAGGGCTGACGCCCTCTGCCGAAATGAATCCAACAGGCATATACTGCAGTACTATCGGATTCGATTCAGCCCAGCTCGTCGTCAAGCAGATCCGGGTCGAGATCCTCAAAGTCGCCGTCGTCGGTGCCGAAGTCCACATGCTTATCGTCAAAATCTTCGCTGCCGTTCGGGCTTACCACCACCCAAACCTTCGTCTCTGCGATCATTTCCACCTTAAATTCCCGCTCTACGCGGATCAGCACGCTAGCTCCGCTGGAGGAGATGCTCGCTTCCACGCAGTTCGGTTCCTGGGTGGCGATAGCGGCCACTTCAGCCGTCGACGACTTATGTCTTTTGTCCAAGTAATGAAGCGGTACGACCTCCACATAGGATACCGTCTCCTTGGCCACATCGGTCTTGGTGTTCCGGTCGTAGGAATACCAGATGTTGATGTCGTAAGTACCCACTACCTCCACGTTTTCCCCAGCCTTAACCGCGTCATATTGGTTGTTGATAATCCAAGCGCCCAAAATACTGGTCGGAGCATGAGGCGGAGTGACCGTGTTGGTTACCTGGGAAAATTTACGTCCTTTGCCGCAGACAGCCTTCGTATAGATCTCTCTGACTTGCAAGTCTTTATCTAATGACATCCTTCTAACCTCCTCCATACAATCATTCCATACATTTGTATGCAGGACAGTCGTCTAGTGTGATAACTTTTTTTCGCATTCCGCTTCCGATACAGGCACGGGCTCCTCCGCAAGCGCCCGGATGCCTCCAAGCTAAGCCTTGGCGCCCACCGGGCGCTTTTCTTTTTTGGCAGCATCCAGGAAGACCTTCAACTCCTCCACCAGCTGAAGCAGAGCTGCGCGGATTTCGAATTCTTCCCTCGTCCCCGGAAGGGCCATGCGCCTGAACTCTTCTTCCAGCCGCATCAGTTCCCTTTCGGACCTGCCCGTATAGTGGGGAATCTTCACATCCTCGCTCAAGCCTTCGAAGATAACGGCCAGCAGCTCGGCATGAGGCAATGTCTGATAAATACGGGCGACCAGCTGCGTCATTCTTCCGATGCCTTCCAGCTGGCGTTCCCTCATATAAAAGTAAACGCTCCAGCCGGCCCTTTCCTGGGCCAGGCTGTTCTCGGTTTTTCTCATAGCGGCGTCCTTCGCTTTGCGCAGCAAATCTCCGCTGTCCAGCAGCTCCTTACCGCTCCATACATAGGAGCTGTCCCGCAGATGGCGGGATAGCTCGATGAAGATGCGGGCGTAGAGCCCCTCCAGGTCCGAGCGATACTTCAGAAGCTGCTTGTCCTCCTTCGGCATATACATAATGTTGATCAAAGTCGCCGTCCCGAGGCCGACCGCCAGCAGCGCTATCTCGTTAACGACCAGCTCCAGGCTAACGTCCCGGGCTGCGAACAAGTGAAACATGACGACCGAGCTCGTCACGATGCCGTCCTTCAACTTAAGCCGGCTTAGGACGGGATATAGCAGCAGGATATAAAGACCGATGACCCAGACGTGAAAGCCTAGCAGAAGAAACAGTCCGACGCTGAGCAGCAAACCGCATAGGGAAGCGGCTATTCGTTGCAGCGAGGTCGCAATACTTCGTTTTTTAGTCACATCGACACCGAGCACGGCGAGCAAGCCCGTCGATAGCGGTGAGGCGAGCCCGAGCGCCTGAGCGATATAAATAGCGATTATGACAGCGATCGCCGTCTTGATTATGCGGATTCCCATCTGAACTCCCACGCCTTCTGAGGAAAAGTATTGTCAATCATCTTACTCCTTCGCCTCAGGTCTGACAACCATTTTAGCGAGCTTAGCTCTTCTACAAGTAGGACCGGATCGATACACTCATCTCGCTGACCAATCCGCCGATTTCTTCTGGCGTCAGGTGAAAGTCGTTCAGCGTCCATTCGATCAGCATCAAGTGGACGATCGAGGATAACGACTTATGCGCATAGAAGCGGTAGGTTTCCTCTACGCTCCCCTTCGACTCGTGCTTGGCCATGGCGAACAGCCCGTCGAAATAATCGCAGATGCTTTTATAAATAAGCTGTCGGATATTCCGGTCCTTTGTCTTGATGTTATAGATCAAGGCCGCGGGAGCATGGCTTGACCACTTTCGGAACAATTGAATGAACATCTTTTCATTGAACACAGCAGCTTCCCCGACATCCTGCCACATGCCCTTCAGGAATTGATCCAAAAATTTCAGTAAGATCTCATCCTTGTCCTGATAATTCCGATAAAAGGTTTGCCTTGCAAGTCCCGCCCGCTCGACAATTTCAGTTATTGAGATATGGGAATACTCTTTTTTCTCCATCAGCTGGAATAAAGCGGTTTGAATCCATTCTTGCGATCGTTGAGCTAGCTTGCCCTTCTGCTCGCCCAAAGTGTGACACATCCTTTCTTCTGTCTATTTTACTGAATATCGCCCCCGCAAGCATTGCATGAAAAAAGCTTTTCGTTTAATGTTACAAGTATATCATATGTTACATATGTAACATGATCTGTCGCATACTCCTGCTCGATATCGAACAAGGAAGAAGTCTGCGCGCATTTAAGTGATAATGATATTCATTATCGCGTCGATGCAGAAGGAAGGGGTAGTAAGAATGGTTAGCATTAAAAAGAAACTCGCAGTAACCTTATTGACCGCAATGTCTCTGCTGGCAGCCGCCTGCGGCAATCAGCAAACGGTCCAGCCCGCCGACGTCAAGAAGGACGAGGCTGTGGTTCGCACCATCCAGCACGCGATGGGCGAAACGACGATTACCGGGACGCCCCAGCGTATCGTAGTGTTGACGAACCAAGGGACCGAATCCTTGCTGGCATTGGGCATCAAGCCGGTCGCCGCCGTTAAGTCATGGATTGGCGATCCTTGGTTTGACCATATCAAGGACCAAATGACCGACGTGCAGGTCGTTGGCGATGAAACGCAGCCCAATCTGGAGCTGATTGCCAGCATGAAGCCAGATTTGATCCTCGGAACCAAAGTCAGACAGGAGAAAGTGTACCCGCAGCTGAGCCAAATCGCGCCTACGGTATTTACCGAAAATCTCGGCGACAGCATGATCGATAACTTTAAGCTCTATGCCCAGGCTTTAAACAAAGAAACCGAGGGCATGGCGGTTCTAGATAGCTATGATCAAGCCGTGGCACAAACGAAGGCGGCCCTTGGGAATAAGACAAGCATGCGTGTATCCCTAGCCCGATTCCAAGCTGGAAAAGTACGCGTCTACTATAAGAACAACTTTGCCGGAGTGGTCCTGGATCAGCTAGGCTTCGCACGGCCTGAGGCCCAGAACAAGAACGAGTTCTCCGCCGATATTACAAAGGAGCAAATCACCGTACTGGATGGCGATGTCTTTTTCTACTTCACATCCGACCGCGACGGCGAAACCGGCGCCTCCAAAACAGCCGATGAATGGCTGAACAGTCCTCTGGGACAAAACCTGAGCGTCGTAAAGAACCAACGGGCCTTCCTTGTGGATGAACCGATATGGAATACATCCGGGGGGATTATCGCTGCGAAGCTGCTGATCGAGGACATTAAAACGAGGTTCGATAAACTGAGTCTGTAAGCGGCAAAGCTTGCCAACTAATTAGACTGATACGATTTCTCGCTCCGTCCCCTCCGCATTTGCGAGTACGCATCGGGGAACAACGGCAGATAAGAGCAAGAACCCGGCGCCGCGTGCTGGGTCCTTGCTTTTTCATCCTCCCCTTAAGCTGCTTCTTGAGCACCCGATGCTTACGAGGCGCAGCCAAGGCCCCTCGCACGACAGCCCTTATGCCCTCACCTTCGCACCAGCTTGCCCTCCAGATACGAGACCCCTTGGTACATGACCGTGGCGGCCAGCGCGATGACGACCACGCTTCCGATAACCAAAGTGAAGTTAAACACCTGGAATCCGTAGATGATCAGATAGCCGAGCCCCTGCTTCGAGACCAGAAACTCCCCTACGATGACGCCGACCCACGAAAGACCGACATTCACCTTAAGCGTCGAGACAATCGTCGGGTAAGAAGCGGGCAGAATCACCTTCTGAAACACCGTCCGGCGCGCAGCTCCGAACAGCTGGACCACCTTCAGCAGCTGAGGGTCGACTTCCCGGAAGCTGGTATACACGACCAATATCGTAATGATAACGGTTATAGACAGCGTCGTAGCCACGATGGACAGCGCACCGGGCCCTAGCGCCACGATGAACAGAGGGCCTAGCGCCACCTTCGGCAGACTGTTCAGCACGACGATATACGGATCGAGAACACGGGACAAGAACGGGGAAAACCAGAGTAGAGCAGCAACGGCGGTCCCGACCAACGTGCCCAGCACAAAGCCCACGATCGTCTCCCATACCGTAACTGCCGTATGAAGCGGCAAGGAGCCGTCCAGTGTCTTCTCATAGATCATGACGGAGATCCGGCTCGGGGAGCTGAACAGGAGACCGTCGATCCACTTCAGCCGGGCCGCCGCTTCCCACACGAGCAGAAACAAGGCGAGCAAAGCCGCCTGGGCGAAGCGGACCTGCCTTGTTCTTCTACGCTCCTTCTGCCTGTAGGAGTCGTATACCCGGCTCGTCAGAGACTGCATCTCATCATCGCCTAGCGGCCGTTTTCCCTCATCCTCCATCGGGAACCCCTCCCTTCTCCCCGTGCATCTCGATCTTCTCTATCTTCTCTATCTTCTCGATCTTCTCCATCTGTTCGAACATCCCCCATAGCGATCGGAACAGCTCATGGAAGCCTTCCTTCTCGCGCGCATCCAGCGGCAGCGCGCTGCGGATCGGCTCAGGCACCTCTACCTCGGCAAGCACCCGGCCAGGCCGGGGCTGAAGTACGATGATCCGGTCACTCATCGCGATCGCCTCGGATATATCATGGGTGACGAGAACGGCTGTCTTTCCTTTGGCCTTCAGGGTATCGACGATCAGATCCTCCAGCTGCAGCTTGGTCTGATAATCGAGCGCCGAGAACGGCTCATCCAGCAGCAGAATGCCGGGCTGGGCAGCGAGCGTACGTACAAGCGCCGCTCGTTGGCGCATTCCTCCCGACAGCTGCTGGGGGAAGGCGTGCCGGAAGCCCTCCAGCCCCATCTCTTCCAGCAGCACATGGATATATCGGGTGGATGACGCGTTCTTCCGGCCGAGCAGCTCCAGCCCCAAGCTGACATTTTCCTCTATCGTCCTCCAGGGAAACAGGTAATCCTGCTGCAGCATATAGCCGACCTGAGCGGTCGGTCTGTTCACCGGCTCTCCCATCACCTTCACTTCACCCCTGGTTGGAGACAGCAGCCCGCTGATGAGCGACAGAATCGTCGTCTTCCCGCAGCCGCTTGGGCCGATAATGCTGACGAATTCGCCCGCCCCGACGCGCAGATCGATACCGGTCAGAGCCGGGTAAGCTCCCTTACTATTCACATAGACATGAGAGACCCCGACTAATTCGATGGCAGCTCTGTCGGCATTCGTCTCTACCGTCGTGTTCGCATTCGTCTTCACCGTCTCCCCCCCTGTCGCCTGGACGCTTATGGCTTGACGGTCGACTTCGCCTTCTCCGCAAAGCGGTTATCGACCAGCTTGCCGTACTCTGCCCGCTGCTTCAGCTCGCCGGCCGCTTCCATCACATCCTGCAGATTGTTCCATTCCGTCTCGTCCACGATCCCGTCCGCAGCGAATGAACCCTGATCTTTATAGCGTTTGACGACTCCCGCAATGACTTCCTTGTCAGTGTCCGGGAAGAAAGACAGGATCGCCTCCGTAATCTGCTCCGGCGTCGAGGTTGCGACCCAGAGCTGCGCTTTCTGCACGGCATTGGCGAACCTTTGCACGGTGTCGGGCTGCTTGGTCATATAGCTCTTCTTGGTCATAAATACCGTATAAGGCAGATTGCCGCTTTCCACGCCGAAGGAAGCGATGACATAGCCCTTGCCCTGTTTCTCAAACATCGTGGCTTGCGGCTCGAACAATTGCACGTAGTCCCCGGTCCCGGAAGCGAAGGCCGTAGGAATATTGGCGAAATCCACATTTTGCAGCAGGTTCAGATCCTTCTTCGGGTCAATTCCATGCTTTTTCAACGTAAATTCTCCGGCCATCTGCGGCATGCCGCCCTTTCTTTGCCCCAGAAATGTCGAGCCCTTCAACGATTTCCAGTCAAACTCCCCCTGCGGCGGTTTGCGCGACACAAGAAAGGTGCCATCGGTCTGAGTCAGCTGAGCAAAGTTCAGTACCGGATCGTCGCTGCCCTGCTGATGGACGTAGATCGAGGTTTCGGAGCCGACCAGCGCCACATCGATGCCGCCTGAGAGCAGCGCTGTCATCGTCTTGTCGCCTCCTGCCGTCGTCGTCAGCTCAACCTCCAGCCCCTGCTCCTTGAAGAAGCCTTTGTGAATCGCGACATACTGCGGAGCATAGAAGATGGACCTCGTCACTTCGCCGATCCTTACCTTCACCGCACCCTCCTTCGCTCCCGGGCCGCACCCCGCCAGCAGGACCATCGCCGCCAGCACGCCGGACATCGCCAAGGCCAGCGCAGCTCCGCTGCGGCCGAATCTTTTATTCATAAGCCAGTCCCTCCCCGTGTTCACTCCCTGTAGAAGTCATTGGCAGAATATGCATCCGCCCAGCGAGTGGTGCGGGGTCTCGCCAAATAAAGACATGCCCTGTGCCGCCCCTCATCCGCATCGCCTTCTCGGCCCATGCCAAAAAAAGGCCCCCCAGCCCATCCTGCTTGATGAGTGGAGCGCCCTTTCCTTGAAGCGGAGCAAAGACTACAGCTTGTAAATATCGCTATATTTCTCGCGCAGATAGTCAACCAGATAGTCGGGATTAAGCTCCTCGCCGGTAACCTCCAGAATAATCTCTGAAGGAGTGAGGCTCTTCCCGTGCCGGTAGATCTTATCGGCGAGCCAGGCCTTGATCGGATGCAGATCGCCCTTCGCGACAAGCGCATCCAGGCCCCCAAGCTCGCGGTCCAGCGTTCTCGCGATCTGCGCCGCGTACATATTGCCAAGCGCATAGGACGGGAAGTAGCCGAATGCGCCGCCGGACCAATGCACGTCCTGGAGCACGCCCTCCCCGTTATTCGCAGGCTCGATGCCGAGATACTCGCGGTACTTCTCGTTCCATACGCGCAGGAGATCGGCTACCTTCACCGAGCCGTCGAACAGCGCCTTCTCGATTTCGTACCGGATCATAATATGTAGATTGTAAGTCAGCTCATCCGCCTCGATCCGGATCAGAGACGGCTTCACCTCATTGGTGGCCAGATAGAAGCTTTCTGCACTCACTCCGTCGAATTGCCCCGGGTAGTTCGCCTGCAGCTCGGCGTAATACCGGCTCCAGAACGGACGGCTGCGGCCGATCATATTTTCCCAGAACCGGGACTGCGACTCGTGAATCCCCATGGAGGTGCCAGTGCACAGCGGAGTTCCGAGCAGCTCCGGCGAAATATTCTGCTCGTACAGCGCATGGCCGCCTTCGTGGATCGTGCCGAATAAAGCGCTGTTCACATCGTCCTTCAGATAGCGGGTCGTAATGCGTACGTCTCCGGGGTTCAGACCGGTCGCGAAGGGGTGCACCGTCTCATCGAGACGCCCGGCGTCGAAGTCATAGCCCATCTGTTCGAGGATGAACAGGCTGAACTTCTTCTGCTTCTCCTGATCGAACGTCTGCTTGAGGAACCCGGTATCCGGCTTGGCGCCGGATGCCTGAATGGCCGCCAGCAGCGGAACGACCTGCTCGCGCAGCGCCCCGAAAACTTGATCCAGCTTCTCGACCGTCATGCCTGGCTCATACATGTCGAGCAGCGTATTGTATTTATGGCCCTCATAGCCCCAAAGCTCGATGAACTCTTGATTGAACTCCACGATCTTCTCCAGATACGGCTGGAACGAATCGAAATCGGATTGCTCCTTCGCATCCTCCCAGGCCGATTCCGCCTGCGCGGTCAGCACGACGTATTCCTGGTAACGCTCCGGCGGTATTTTTTTACTCCGGTCATATTCCCGCTTGCATTCGTTAACGATGCGCTTGTCGATAAAGCTAAGCTGCTCCTGATGCTCAGGCTTCGAGAAATAGTCGATGAACTCGCGCATTTCTTCGGATACCGACAGCTTGAAGAGCTCGCCGGAGAGATCGCCGACAACCTCGGAGCGGGCGGCGATTCCTTTCTTCGGCGCGCCGGTCCGCATATCCCAATAGATGAGGCCGATCGCTTCCTCGTAGCTTTTCATTTTCTTCACATACTGCTTGAATTGCTCCCACTTGGCGGCGTGTGATTCCGTACCCATACGCATTCCCCTTTCCCAATCCTTGGTATACTCTTGATCATACTTGGTCTTGAAAAGAGAAGCAACTTCCGTCAGAATAGGAGCGAAGGAGTGATAAACCCACATGCACATCACATTCACCACTCAGGCGGCCGCCGCTATCGATCAACGACTGGAAGCGGGACAGGCAGCCATCCTGAAGCTCGTGTACGATAACGAGGGCTGCGGCTGCGCGGTCAGCGGCGTCCCTACCTTATGGATCGAAAGCGCCCCTCAGCCGAATGATTTCCAGGTTGAGGCTACCGGGCTCCAGCATGCCGTATGGGTCGACAAGAAGCATGAGATTTACTTCGAGGAGCGCATGACGGTCGATTATAAAAACGAAGGCCGCGCCTTCGTATTGAAGAGCAGCGGCCAAATCTACAACGCATATATGAGCTTGATCGACAAGCGTTCTTAACCTGCACTTGCAGGGCCTGAAGAAGCTAGCCTTCCACGATGACGTCCAGCTTGCCGGTCGTAGGGTCGATGACCAGACCGTGCACCGGGATATCCGGGATCAGCGGATGGTTGCGGATCAGCTTCACGCTGCCGCGCACGCTTTCCCGGACGTCGTCGAAGCCCTGCAGCCAGCGCTCCAGGTTCATGCCCGAATATTCGATAATATCGATCGTTTCCTGCTTGATGCCCCGTTCGATAAACTTCCGCTTGACGGCCTCCGGATTGACGCTGCTCATCCCGCAGTCATAATGGCCGATGACGAATACCTCGCTGGCCCCCAGCTCGTAGATCGCGATAATTATACTCCGCATCAGCCCGCCGAACGGCGTATTGATGATGCCGCCGGCTGATTTGATAATCTTCACGTCGCCATTCTTGATGTTCATGCTGGCCGGCAGAAGCTCGATAAGCCGGGTATCCATGCAGGTGAGGATGACATACTTTTTATCCGGGAATTTCGAGGTCAAGTAAGGCTCGTACTTTTTGTCCTCGACGAAAACCTGGTTGTATTCCAATATTTTTTTTAAGGAATCGTTCATAGCTTTTTTCCTCCGCTCCATAGATTTCAGGGTATGGTTTGTCTATAAGTCTTGGTTTATTGTAGCTGATCCTTAACTTTTCCCGCAAGAGGCCATTCTAAAGTTGGCTTATCCCCTTCCGCTTGGCCATTCCCTCGCGCAGAGAGCCGCAGCTGCTTCTGCTTGAGCCGTTCCGCGATGACGCCGCTCCGGTCTCGGAGGGTGTGCTTGTTCACCAGGAAAATATCGTCCATCGGACTCGGCTTCTCCCAGTCCTCCATCGTCCGGCAGCGTTCCCGGCAAGCGGTCAGCAGCCCGAGATCGGCTATAGGCAGGTTCAGATCCGTAAACTCCCTCTCCGCTCCCCTCAGCTCCTGAAGTCGTCGTTCCATCCGCTGCAGCGTCTCCTCGTGATCAAGTCCGAGCGGAGCCAAGGAAGTCCGCTTCATCCGCTCCACGGCTCCTGCCAGCATTTTCGCCGCTCCGCCGCGGCGTCCTCTCCGTTCATGGTAAGAGGCTACAGCAATCTGAATCAGCACGACATAGGCCTCGCTATTCGGATCCTCCGGATGCTCCTTCCAATATTCTTCAAGCACCTCATGGCACTCGAAATAGTCTCTCTCCGCATGAAAGTAGACAAGATAGCTTACATAATCATCCGGATATCCGGCCAATTGTTCCCACCTCACTCTTTCCTTACTAACCTTGACTCTTGCAAAAAATGTCGGCTAGAACCTTGCAGGTTCGGCTCGAATGATCAGAACGCTTGTCGTTCTGGCCAACAAAAAGAGGACTTCGAGCCTTCTTGACGAAATTACGGTTACCACACCAAATTTCCAAGAAAAGGGGTTGTCCCGCCTCTATGGTAAATCTGCATGCGGCCATCGTCAAGTTCTTTTTTTCGCTCGAAGACAGTATCTCCCTGAAAATAACATGGACGCGCATCTGAGTTGGTCAATCAACTGAAAAAGCCGATCATTCGCAACTCATTGCGGCCTGATCGGCAGTATACCCTCATCGTTTTCCAGAAGGTACTTCAAGTCGTGGTGCTGAAGGCAGTCTCTTCACCCACCTTGTATATATTGTCGCATAAACGGTTCAAAAGGCTGGCCTCATGGCTGACGACAATGACGCCAATGTCCCTGCTTTTGCATATGCTGAGAAACGCATTCCAAATTTTCGCCTGTGTAATCGCATCCAGCATGGTGGTCATCTCGTCGGCAATGATATATTTTGTGGCGGGATTCAGAGCACGGACAATACAGAAGCGCTGCTTCTCGCCACCGGAAAGCTCAACGGGCCAACGGTTCATCCATTCCTCCCGAATTTCGAATGCATCCAGAATGTCTTGCGAGGGCACATACGATTCAGTCACAACATCCCGCATACGCCACATCGGATTAATCGCCTTTTCCGGATGCTGGTAAATCAATTGTACCGGGCGAAAAGTTCGTCGATCCATAGCCTTGCTTCCCAGCGTTACGCGGCCTGCCCTGGGAGAAATATAACCAGCCAAGACTCTGGAGAGCGTCGTTTTTCCGCATCCGCTGTAGCCGGATAAACCAAGCACCTCACCTGGAGCAACAGAAATGTTGATATCCTTAAATATCCAACGGTCTTTTTGATAATAGTGACCCAGCTTCTCTCCAATCAGAGGCATTGTATCTCTCCTGCCCTTCCCGTAAATTCCAAATCGAAATCATTCTGCGGCAAGGCCCTCCACAACCTTTGAGTGTACTCCGTTTTCAATCGTTCGCCCTTGCCTTCAAAAGCCGCCGCTTCGGAGATTTCAACTGTCGTTCCGTCTTTGATAACAGCTACTCGGTCTGCGATGTCCAATGCCGACACGATATCGTGGGTAATCAGCATGACCCCCGCACCCTCTTTAGCAAATTGCTTGAGTTGCCTTAAAATTTCGGAAAGCGCCTGCGGATGGATTCCAGGCGTTGGCTCGTCGGCAATGACAAGCTTGACACCCTCCCGGACGCTTGTTGCAAACATCACCCTGCGGAGCATCCCCCCCGACAACTCAAAGGGGAACAACCGTCCATCACTCTTCTTCAGGTCATATTGTGCAAATAGCTTCTCCTGCTCTTCCTGTGCAGTTTTCTTATCCAGCCCAATTTGTACCTGCCGCCCAACACGCATGAGAGGATCAAGATAGTTGACAGACTGTGGAATGAAGGAAATCTCTCTTCCCCTGAGCTGTTCCTTTCTTTTCTGTGTCAGTTCTTCTCCTTTGTACACCATGCTGCCACCGCATATGGCATTGCCGGGCAGGATCCCCAGCACAGCATGCGCCAGCAGGCTTTTACCCGAGCCGCTGGCTCCTACTACTGCCACAACTTCCCCTTCATCAATATCGACATGCATATCTGCTATGGGCCGTATTAGGCGTTTTTGTGTACCCTTAACATATTGAGAAAAGCCAATCGACAGGCTTTCCACCTTTAACAATGGTTTTTTCTGTGCGGCACTCATTATGCATCCCTCTATTCATTGGAGCTAGATGGCTCCACCAAAATACGAATCTTTTCACCGATACTATCAAAACTTTTTACGACTACTACTAAAAGCAGTCCCGGGAAAACGACCAGCCACCATTTTCCGGTAGAAATATGGCTCATTGCCTCGGATAAGATAATACCGATGGCCGGAGTTTGCGGAGATAGCCCGAACCCCAAGAAGGTCAGTGCCGCTTCATGCAAAATCACATGAGGAAACATCAATAGAAAGCCGATCATAATCTGAGGGAAAATAGACGGCATTATATGTTTTCTTGCGATATACCACGCGGATTTCCCGTAACTTCTAGATATTTGGATGTATTCGGCGCTTCTGATTTGCAGCACCTCAGAACGAACCACCCTGGCGAGCGCGGTCCAATGCGTCAGACAAACGCCCAATACAATTCCATGAATACCGCCACCGGCAAGGAAGCAGATCAAAACCATGAAAACGAGATGCGGCATACCTATAAACAAGTCGATAATCCAGGAAATAACGGCATCTCCCGCTTTGCCGAAGGTCGCCGCGCAAATTCCCATCACGATTGCAATTAGAACGCTGAGCAGAGAAGCAAGCGCACCTACGGCCAGCGACAGACGCAGTCCCTTGATGGTCCGCGTGAACATATCTCGTCCGAGCCAGTCTGTCCCGAATAAATGTTCAAGACTTGGGGCAAGGTTTTTGCTCCCGGCGCCCAGACGAAGATTGTCATTGCTCAGCCAAAAGCTAAGAATCAGGATGACAAACAGAAAACCGGCAGAAAACGCCAGCAGCAGCAGCATTTTTTTTCGGACATTCAGCTCTTCTCGTATGCTCCGCATGTTAGCTCGCTCTTCTTGTATGCTCTGCATCCTAGCTCGCCCCCTTTGTACGCGGATCTACCATCCTATTCAAAATATCGGCAATCAGATTCCCTGCAAATACAAACAGGGAGCTTATCAGAATAATACCTACCATTAATGGAAGATCTCCCTTTAATCCGGCCGTGGTTAAGGTGCTGCCCAGCCCCGGATAGGCAAATACCTGCTCCGCCAGCATGGAACCTCCGAAAAGCTCACCGAAGTAGGCAAACTGTAAGGTAATAGCAGGAATGACGGAGTTCCGCAAGCCATGATTTTTGAAGATTTGCCACTTGCTTTCTCCCCTTGCCTTTGCAAAAATGATATACTCCGTGTTTAAGATATCGATCATTTTCTCGCGAGTATGCATCGCTACATTGGCAACCCCCAAAATACTTAGCGTCAAAGCCGGCAAAACAAAATGATGAACCCGATCTATGAACCGCACGTCGCTCTCCAACACGCCGGCTGGTACGGACAAGCCCACGGGAAACCAATTTAGCCACACTGCAAAGACGATTAAAAGAATAAGCCCCATCCAGAAGATCGGAGTGGATACCAGTGTGTAGCTGTACCATTTAATGATTTTATCAATCATCTTGCCCCGATTCATGGCGGCGGTCATGCCAAGCAAATATCCGATAACCCCCGATAATACCCATGCAGTCCCCATTAAGGCAAGTGATGTCAGAAAACGACTTTGGATAATATCAATGACCGGACTGCGATAAAGCTTCGAAGTTCCAAAGTCGCCTTGAAGCAGCGCTCCTGCCCAGGAAATGTATTGTTCCACGGGGCTTTTGTCCAGGCCCCAGTATTCTTTCAAGCTCTCAATTTGCTCCGGCGACGCCGAGCTATCGCCTCCGATATAAGCATTGATCGGATCCATGGGAGACAGATGGATCAGAGAAAAGGTCAGGATAGATAACCCGATCAGCAGGGTCACAACGCGAATCAGACGAATAACGATGCTTTTGGTCACAGTAACTTCCCCCCTTACAGGAAAGGGAGTTTTCGGAAGCGGAGAGCCTCCAAAAACTCCCTTAATCACGTTATAATCATTGAATCTAGTTGCTCCATGTCCACTCTGTTATATTGCCGAATAATGCCCATTCATGACCGTGGGTATGAACCGGCTGTTTGCCGAGATTCAGCTTTTCATTTGCCAGATACAAATGGTCCACACGCACTAGCCAAACAATCGGCGCGTCCCCGATACCACTGAAGCCCGTTTCTCCATCCCACTGAGCTAGCTTCCAATTTTTATTGGCTTCCTCCTGTGTGGAAGCAGTGAGCGCCTTATTCAAATACTCGTCCACCTTGGGGTTCTGGTAGTTTGACATATTATCGATGCCCTTGTTCATCCTCAGAGAGGAATTCATTGAGTATAGCTGGTGGGGGTGATGTCTGCCGCCACCCCAGGCCACCGCCGCAGTCTTGCCCTTGAGATATATGTCATCCCAGGTAACGCCAATAGTATTAATCTTGATGCCGAATTTGGTCGCTTGGTCTGCAACGGCAAGAGAAAGGTCGCTGCGAAGCTGATCGCTGGAGCTGAAATACATGTCAAACTCTGCCTTTCGACCATTTTTCTCCACAATGCCATCCTTGTCGGCATCTACCCAGCCTCCCTCGGCGAGGAGCTGTTTGGCACCCTGAATGTCACCGTCCTTGACCATGGTTTTCTCGTTGAACCACGGCATATTGTCGCAAAGACAATATGCTTTTTTACCGTGGCCGTCCAAAGCCACATCCAGAAGCTTCTGGCGGTCCAGTCCAATATTGAGCGCCTTGCGTATGGCCAGATCGCTGGTTACATCGTTGCCGCTGTTCACTTCTTTACCGTTTGTCATGCCTTTGCCGCCGCTGGGTTGCGTGGGCAGCATGATTCCACGGGAGTCGATGCTCTCATAGGTACGAAGCGTCATACCATTCACCTTTTGATTTGCGAATGTCGGCGGAACGTAGACAATGTCAGCTTCTCCGGCTTTTGCGGCTGCAAGGGAAGCATCCTCCGCAAGAAGAAGGAAGGTCAGCTTTTTGAACTGGGGCTGTTTCCCATACCAGTAAGGGTTGTATTCCAGAATAACTTGTTGTCCATCATCGTACTGGACCACCTTATATGGGCCAGAGCTAATAGGATTTTTGGAATAGTTATCATTGTAATGAGCCTTGGGGACAATTCCGATCTCTGTGAGCTGACTTACAAATGTGGAACGCGGCTCGTGTAGCGTGATGACGACTGTGTGGCTGTCTGAGGCTTCTATTGACTTGACAAACGTCAAATCAAACTTGATACCATCCGCCTTGAGCATTTCATATGTAAACTTGACATCCTCCGCGGTAACGGGCTCGCCGTTGGAGAATTTGGCATCGCCGCGCAAGAAGAAGGTCCACGTAAGGGAATCCTCACCGATTGTATAAGACTTTGCAAGATCCCCAATAAAGTTGAGATCAGAGTCGATCATCAACAGTGAGCTATGGGTCAAACGAATTTGCGTCATTCCCCAGCCCTTCTTGGGATCGAACTGCCCGCCGTCCATTTTTCCAACAGCCAGCACCAAATCCTCTTTAACCGCTATCGAGCTCTGCGAGTTGGATTTACTTTCCTGTACCGAAGAACCAGTTTCGCAGCCTGCCACTACCAATAACACTGATAATGCCATTGCTAAATACGATAAAGTCCGTTTTTTAGTGAATGCTTTTACTTTAACTTTCATAATAGCCCCCATAGTTAGGATATTTAATTAAGATATTAAAATAATGGATCACCGGCTAACTTCATACCATCCGCTAAGATTTGGCTCTTACTTTCTCTACATTCGTGATAGCAATCCCCCCAATACCCATCCCTATATTCCGTCTTTTCTTTTGAATATGAAGGGCAGGCTTCTTTATTCGTAAAAAATACGATTATAACACAGCTAATTGTAAGGATAACGATTAATATTGTCAATCGATACTTTTTCACTAGCAATGTCATTAATTCAAAACATCGTCAATACACATTCGTAAGTCTCCTTTTTTTCACAAAACATTCATTCCGATAGCTCTTATAGGTCATAGGAACGGTGCTGGATGCGTTATACAATTTGAATAAGCTTCCATTTCAGAATAGAAAGCCATTTAGATCACAAGGAGAGCATCTGATGATAATTTTTGAAAGTTAGGAAGCGCAGTATCCTAAGATTATGCTTGGCTCTGATTATGACGTTCTCATTATGCCTGACTGGAAGCAAACAATTAACCCTTATCCACAGTCTCCCTGTAGATACGCTTGATCCGCACAACGGATCGCGCTCCGGGCCGGCGTGACGGAGACGTTAGTCCGTCTGGATGAGAACATGCAGGTTGTACCCTGGCTGGCAAGCAAATGGGAATCTACGGACCCGATGACTTGGATAGCTTTCAAAACGGGACAAAGCTGGATGCCACGGCGGTAAAGGCTTCATTTGAAAGAGGGATCGCTGATAGCAAAGCGCCGGTCTCCTGGATACGCTATCGCAGGAGTACATTCGGGCGGCTTGGTCAAGAGGTATAAAGGAATGGCGCATTACACTCAGGCATGCGATGCGTGCTGCGTTGCTTCCGATCATTGCGGTGTCCGGGATCAGCCTGGACGCACTGTTAGCGGGCTCTGTCGTCACCGAGTCCTTGTTCGGGTGGCCGGGACTGGGCAGTCTCGCGATAGAAGCCATTAGGCTGCGCGATTATCCAGTAGTTCAAGGATATGTTCTGTTAAGCGGAGTCTTTTTTCTCGTTGCCAATTGGCTCTCGGATATCGGTCTGGCAGCGCTAGATCCGCGCATTCGAATGCAAAAGGGGCGGCGTGTATGAGGAAGGGAACGAGTTTTCGTTTAAGAGGCGTTGCTGTAGCGCCTTGGCTTGGGTGCGCAGCCGCCTGCCCCGGAATGGGGCTCGATGCTTAATGACGGACGCCCGTATTTTCAGGCTGCTCCAGAGCTCATGATGTATCCGGGATTATGTATCTTATTCGTTGTTCTGGCCTGCAATCTGCTCAGCAATGGCATGCGCGATCTGCTTGATATACGCACAAATCATCGCAGATGCAGCAAAATATTAAGGTGAGGTGCATGCTTTTGACAGGTGAGACTGTCATACATTTGTCCAATAAGAACGTCGATCCAAAGCTGCGCTTAGCTTTAAGCCAGAAAACACCAATCATTCTTCGTGTAGGTGAATCGCAAGTCGAGTTTATGGAACGGAAACGTCGCAAGCTGCTTATACAAAAGGTTTCCTTCGATATCCGCCAGGGAGAAATGCTGGCGCTTGTTGGCGAAAGCGGCATGGCAAAAGCCTGACCGCCGCTGCGCTTGCTTCTGGCTCTTGAGCCCCCGGTCAAGGTGAAATTCTATTTCGGGGACAGTCCTTAATATGGACGAACAAACAAGAGCCGCGGCAACTTCGACAGCATATACAAGTTGTTTTTCAGGAATCAACTGCTTCTCTTAACGACCGCTTGCCGATTTGGCGTTCCGTATTGGAGCCGCTAGACAACTATCCGAACGTTCATCCTGCATTCTTTCACGGGCACACGTTATCCAGAAGGGAAAAAGCGGAGCAGCTGCTGAAAATGGTGGGTCTGTCCGGCGAGCACATGGACCTGTACCCGCTCGAGCTAAGCGGAGGGCAGAGACAGCGTGCCTGCATTGCCCGCGGGATTAGCTTGTGTCCCCAGTTGCTGATTTGCGATGAACCTACGTCCAGCTTGGATGTAATCACGCAGAGTCAAATCTTGTATTTGCTTCAATGCTTACAGCAGCAGTTGAATATGTCTGTACTATTCATTTCTCAAGACCTTGCCGCTGTAGTGCAAATATGTGATCGCATGCTCGTCATGCATAAGGGGGCATCGTGGATGAGTTTGCAACTGATGAGCTTTGGAGCGACGAACGTCATTCTTATACTCGCATGTTGATATCAGCTGCCTTATAAAAATGCATCTCTATGCACGGTTTGTAGCAGATAAGTCACATCATAGACTAATCAGGGCTTGTTGACAGAATTCGCAAGAGTCAAATTACTTAGAGCATTCCAGCTTACCTTTAAAAACATGGTAACAATTTTGTTTAAATGTTGAAACCTTCGTCTACATTAGACGTATTACTCTCTGTTTGACTAAAAACAATCTCATATCTGGAGGATGTTACGATCATGTGGAAAAAACTATCTCTCGTCTTGATGGCTGCTACCATCGCCTTTTCGTTCAGCGCGCCTCAGCATGTGGATGCCAAAAGGGGGTACTCGTCGCCTAAGAAAAGCTACAGCCCAAGCAGCGGCTCGACGACTCAAAAACCTAACAGCGGAGTTAATAATTCCACTCCGGCAGCTTCTAAAACACCTGCAGCGTCTACAGCGGCTCCTGCCAAAAAGCCTGGCTTTTTCAGCGGCGGCTTGATGAAGGGCTTGTTGATCGGCGGCCTCGCGGGCATGCTGTTCGGAGGTCTGTTCGGCGGACTGGGCATGCTCGGCAACATCCTAGGCTTTCTCGTGAACATGCTCGCGATCGTTGTTCTGGTCGTCGTCATCCGCAAAATTTATATCCACTTCCGTGACCGCAAGAAGCTTAATCAAGACCCGCGCGGGAATGACTACCGCTAGGAGTGTCCGGCATGAAATTAACCGAGCAGGATATCATCAATGCGGTGTGTCTGAACATCGCCGACCGCAAGCAAATTCAACCGACCCAGGTCGAGGTTGAGATGATGTGGGATGAGGATCACGGCTTCTCCGCCGAGGTGCATGCTGAAGGCCGCAGTCAGGTGTTGATCGCAGCGAACCTGCTGGAGGCTATCGAGCGCTTCCTCTACACCCAACAGAATATGCGCGTATTCCGCGATCAGATCCGGCTGGAGCTGGAGGACGAGATCGTCGCTTACGTGGCAGTCTAATAGGGCATGAAAGAAGAACCGGCATTTGTGAACGGACAACCGCTCGCGAATGCCGTTTTTTTGCGTCCCCAGCTTTTGCCGTGCAACTTTCAACCCTCTTCCATCGTCGATTAGTAGAGTACTAGACTCTGCATATTGGGACAGAAAGAGGCTGATGCATGTTGAAGCGCAAGACCCTGCTGTCGTTGACCGCCCTCTCCTTGTTTTTCTCCGTAGCCGGTACGGCCGCGGCAGCTGATAAGACTACGAAATACCGGGTATACCAGGATACGGCTCTGCTCTATGAAGCATCCGACTACAAGTCGGCGGAAGCTTTTGCCCGCCGTTATACCGACTCGCATGTCGAGGAGATCGGCTCGCGCAACTGGGTATGGCATAACTATCCCCGTTATAAGGTGTATCAGCATGGCTATAGCAGCTCCGCTTGGGAATTCGCCACGCTCGATCAAGCGATCCGGGAAGCCTCCAACTGGGGCAACGCCAGCGTAAGGGACCTGCAGTCCGGCGGCTGGGTATGGAACAATTATCCCGAGTACCGCGTTTATCAAGGGGAAGCCACACTGCCGGGATGGACCTTCCGGACGCTGAACGAAGCGATCGCGGAGGCGAGGAAATGGTCCAATTCCCATGTCATCGAGCTGGATACCCATGCCTGGGTCTGGGACAACATGAGCGCGGAGACTAAAAAGCAGGCGCGCAGTCAAAACCCCAAAGTATATCAAGTGTATCAAGGAAATCATACATCTGAGGACTGGAAGTTTGCCCTGCTGGAGGATGCCCTAAACGAATCGCTGCGCTGGGGCAACTCGACCATCGTTAACACGAGCACAGGGAACACAGTATTCTCTAATGTAAAGCCGTTCAAGGTCTATCAGAACGATAACTTCCTGAACGCCTTCCTGAGCATCGACGATGCCATAGCCTATGCGAAGCTGTTCGCACATACGCGGATCGAGAATGAGCAGGCGCCGAAGCTAAACGGCAAAGCTCAAGTCATTTGGAATAATTATCCCTATTATCGCGTTTATCAAAATGCCAATTTAATAGGCGAATTCACGACCATCGGCTCGGCACTCCAGTATGCCAAAAACTACAGCAACGCTTCCATCCGTCTCTATGACGATGGCTCGGCGATCTGGGACAATCTGCGCAAGCTGCAGTATTGGGGCTGGAACGGCAGCTCGGCGGACGCCACCATCCGCAGCCAGGTGAATACGACCGTCGGACTGGATGTCGTCTCTCCGACCTATTTTACCCTTGCTGACCCGGCGGGAACTATGACGGACACGTCGAATAAGGAAACCGTCGCTTGGCTCAAAAAACAAGGGTTAGCCGTTCACCCTCTCGTCAACAACCAATTCGATGCATCCTTGACGACCAAATTCCTGGGCTCCAAGGACGCGCGCGCCAAGTTCATCAGCGCCCTGGTCGGTAAGTCGTCCTCGCTTGGCGTAGACGGGATCAACGTAGACTTCGAAAGTCTAGCAGCCAGCGACCGGGCAAACTTTACGACCTTTATGCAGGAGCTCACGGATGCGGCGCATGCCAAAAATCTGCTGGTGTCCGTCGATCTGCCGCGCGGCAGCATCAAGTGGAACGCAAAGACAGCCTTTGATCATGAGAAGCTCGCTTCGATCGTCGACTATATCATCACTATGACGTACGATCACCACTGGAAGGGCAGCACGGAGCCTGGCTCTGTAGCCGGACTTCAGTGGGTGGAGGAGGGCGTGACGGAGTTCCTCTCCTACGGCATCCCCCGCGACAAGCTGATCATGGGCATCCCTTTCTATGTTCGCGAATGGAAGGTCGACTCTAGCGGCAAGCTCATCAGTAATCGAGCCGTTCTGATGAAGGATATCCCCACACTGATCCGTGACAAGAAGGCGGTTCAAACCTGGGATCCTACCTTCCAGCAGTATAAAGTGGAATACAAAGAAGGCGGATTCACTTACGTGTTCTGGCTGGAGGACGAAGCTACCGTCAAGGCGCGGATCGATATAGCCGCCAAGGATGAGCTGGCCGGCGTCGCCGCCTGGCGCCTCGGGTACGATACGACTGAGCTTTGGAACATGATGCTTCAGCAGAAATAGAGACAAGCCCGGCAGACTGTCCGCAGTCCGGCCGGGCTTGCTTTTGTTTTCATGGGATCCAGCGACATGTGGGTATATTGTCTCGGACGTCCCGCCTCAATAGTGATGGTAAATATCACTTAAAAATCTAGTGAAATTCTGCGAGGGTTATAGTATGCTAGCCATATAAGGAAGGAGAGGAAAACTTTGGTTAAACAATTAATCGTTGGGGATGCCTTGCATGAACTGGCCACTACACGCCGCACCCTGGAATGCTTGCCTGAAGAGCATATGACGTGGAAGCCGCACGTGAAATCGATGACGCTGGGCGGGCTGGCCACGCATCTGATTAATCTGCTGAACTGGCAAGTCGCGATTTTTCTTTACCCGGAATTCGATCTTTCGACCGTGCCGCTTCGGCGGGAACCTTTGCAAAGACGCGAAGACATGCTGGAGGAATTCGATGCGAACGTCGTCAAGCTTGAGAAGCTATTAGCCGAATGTGACGAAAAAACGCTCGGCGAGGAATGGACCTTGCGCAACGGCGACCATATCATCCTGCGCCAACCGCGGGCGTTGGCCCTTCGCACCTTCGGATTAAGCCACATGGTCCATCACCGGGCGCAGCTTGGAGTGTATTTGCGGCTCCTCGATATTCCGGTCCCGGGGGCCTACGGTCCCTCAGCCGACGAGGAAGGAAAATAAACTAAGGCGCGACGAAAAGTCGCAGGGCATCGGCATGACCGCCGGAACTCTGCGACTTTTTTTCATTACGAAAATCTTATTCCTCCTACTCCTTCCTAGGAAGAAAGAATTGCTTTAGTTCAACCTATATAGCAGTCACATAGTTTTACATTTAGGAGGTTTTCAGTTTTATGAATATGAAAATCATCGTATTTTCAACTGTTGCTGTAGCATGTGTTTATTGCATAATAAAAGTGCCGAATATTGCAGCGTAAAAATGCTAAGTTAAATGCAAAAGAGACACTTGCCAGCATCCTATTAAACTCCTATCGTAAGGTTTGCGAGAACTGACGAAGGAGAC
>NZ_WUWM01000089.1 GCF_009846885.1 Paenibacillus puerhi | reverse complement strand
TGCTTGAAAAATAGAAAAACACCACTTCGTTTGGTAAAGTGAAAGTGCGACCAATCACTACCACACAGAAGAGGTGTCTTCTCTATGATAGAGCAAAATCAGCCATTCGATCAACTACCAAACGAGATAAAACCAGCTTTTCAGGAACTGAAAGTGATCAAACACCTAAATAGCGCGGGATTTAAGAAGAAATTCGGCTTCACCTGTGCAACATTGTTCCGAATCATATTTGTGCTCCTGTTCCAACAAAAGAATTGGTTTCGTCTGCTCGAAAGCCAACGGGCCACGAATTACCCGGGGAAAGATGCGGTTTATCGTTTCCTCAATCATAGCGGATACGCTTGGCGCCGATTTTTAACGCTACTGAGCCGCGAGACCGTTCATCGCATGGAGCACCTGACCGCTGACACACGCGAGACAGCGTTCATCTTCGACGATTCGATGTTTGAACGTAACCGCAGCAAGGCCGTTGAGATGCTCGCACGCTTCAAAGATCATGCCACAGGCGCGTACTACAAGGGTTTTCGCATGTTAACCATGGGCTGGACAGATGGACATTCCTTCGTTCCTGTTGACTTCTCGCTCCTCAGCTCGAACAATTCCAGCATCAATGGAATCACTGACGGAATCGATAAACGCTCGTCAGGCTACAAGCGACGGAAAGAAGCGCTGCAAAGTGCTCCTGTTAACATCACTGCCATGCTGGATCGCGCTATTACTGCCGGTATTTCTGCATCCTATGTGCTCATGGATAGCTGGTTTACTCACGCGCCCTTGATTCAAGAGATGCGTGATCGTGAACTACACGTCATTGGCATGGTCAAAAATGATAAAAAGCGATATTTGGTGGACGGGCAACGCATATGCCTTAATTCCCTTTATGCAACTGCAGCTCGCATCGAGGGAAAGAACCGAAACATCCTTCGGCAAATTCGGACAGAGCTAGCCCCGGGAATCCCGGTCACCGTTGTATTCGTTCGTCATCGATCCAAGAAGAAAGAATGGCTAGCTATTCTCTCTACCGATCTTACGTTATCTGCTTCGGACATCATACGAATTTACAGAATGCGTTGGGAAATTGAAGTCTTCTTTAAGTGCGCCAAATCCTTGCTGCGCCTGCAGAAGGAGTTTCAAGGCCGATCTTACGATCTGCATATTAGCCATACAACGATCGTATTCGCTCGTTACATTTTACTTGCCTGGCAGCATCGCCAGAGCACGGACCAACGAACCATTGGAGGTCTGTTCTATTTGTTGTGCGACGAAGTTGGCACGATGGATTGGGTCATTGCGCTTCAACAACTGGTTGAACTGATGAACGAAGTTGCAGCAAAGGCAGGAAAGAGAATCTCAAAACTGATTCATCGTCAACTTCAAGGTTGGATTGCCGGTTTGCCTAGCTACATCAAGGTTTATTTGCCAATTTCAAGCTGCGAAAGTTGAGTTA
>NZ_WUWM01000088.1 GCF_009846885.1 Paenibacillus puerhi | reverse complement strand
GGGGATGTGCTCCAGGTCTTGAAAAAACGCGGCGAGTTCGTCGAGCAGGGCGACATTCTGTTCCGCATCGATCCGACTGACCTGCAGATTCAGAAGGAAAAGGCGCAAATCTCGGTAGCGGGCACCCGCGAGCAGATGGATAAAGCCCGTAAGGAGCTGGCCGACGCCAAGCAGGATATGGCTAACGGCATTGCGAAGCTAGAGGCATCTCTCGCCGATGCCGAGAAGAACTACAGCAAGCTGCGGAACGACTACGACCTCGGTCTGGTAACCAAGATTCAACTGGAGCAGACAGAGACGCAGCTGAACAATATGAAGCTGGACCTGGAGGGCACCCGGAGCAAGCAGAAGACGCTGGAAAGCACCAACGCCCTCTCCCAGCTGGAGCAGGGGCTGCAGACGGCGAATGTCTCCTTGCGGGAGCTGGACCGCAGCCTGAGCAACACCGACGTAAAGGCGACGGTCAGCGGGGTGTTGACAGATCTGCCGGTCGAAGTCGGGATGACCTTGAATCCGGGCAGTCCCGCAGGCACGATCCAGCAGCTCGATCCGGTCAAGATCAAGGCCGAGCTGACAGAAGAGGCAGCGGCACTCGTACGCGGCAAGACGGAGCTGACCTTCTACGTGCCGGGCTCTGCCGACAAGACCAAGGCCAAAGTCAACTACTTGGCCGACGTCGTCGGCGCGCAGTCCAAGTCGTATGCGCTGGAGCTTGAAGTGCCGAATCCGGACCGCAAGCTGAGACCGGGCACGAAGGCGCAAATTTTGCTGACGGAAGAGCCGGATCAGATCGTCGTTACGGTGCCGACGCTGAGCGTCGTCCGCGAAGGCGGCGACACGTACGTCTTTGTGCTGGTCGGGGACACGGCCGAGAAGCGCAAGGTCCAGCTCGGACGCTTGAACGAAACGATCCAAGAGGTGCTCTCCGGCGTGAAGGAAGGCGAGCAGCTGATCATATCGGGTCAAAACCAACTCAAAGACAAAGAAAAAGTACAGCTCGCCAAGTAGGTCAGAGCGGACTTGACAGGAGGAAACCAAGTGAATAACAAACTGAAAATGACCGCAGCATCCGTCGTCATCTCTGTCTCTCTCCTCAGCTCGGGGCTAGCCGCGTATGCGGCCGAAGCTCCCCCGGCCGAGATCGCAGCGCCGTCATCCGTATCGTATAAGCTGACCGATCGGCTGGATGTCGAACTCAAGGGCGCGCTGAACGAGCGCGTGGACGGGGGAACGCGTCTGGGCGTGATCGTGCGGATGAAAAACAACGGGACGACGATCACGCGCGTACCGGATTACGAGGTTCGCGTCCAGACCAGCGAGGGCGTCGAATATACGCTGAAGCCAAGCGCCGACAATGCCAAATCGCTGCAGCCAAAGGCAAATACCGAGCTTAGCTACCTGGCGGTGATCGACCGGACGGACGAGATCACGCTGACGCAGGTGAACTGGACGGATGTCGATTATTACGTCTATCCGAAGAAGGAAACGCCG
>NZ_WUWM01000087.1 GCF_009846885.1 Paenibacillus puerhi | reverse complement strand
GTCTCCTTCGTCAGTTCTCGCAAACCTTACGATAGGAGTTTAATAGGATGCTGGCAAGTGTCTCTTTTGCATTTAACTTAGCATTTTTACGCTGCAATATTCGGCACTTTTATTATGCAATAAACAGCTACGAAAAGGGATAGCTCGCTATGTCCACTTTTACAACCAGGAACGCCCTCATCAATCTCTTAATGAAGCGAAACCCGATCAATTTTACGCCCATTGTATCGAAGAAATCGCATCCTAAAAACTTAGGCCCACGAGAAGGAGGACATAACTTATTCCTTAGAAATTCGTGTCTTGACAATGGGGAGCATTACAATTCTTGTATCCCCGGAAGCAATTTCAAATGTGTCTACATCTTCTTGATTTATAATACCACTCATAATAAGATACCCATCTAACATGACATACTGTAATCCTTTATTGTGTTTACTATCTTTTAATTTAAATGCCAATTTTCCAGCGACTTGTACTTTGTATTTATTTTTGTGTTCTTCATAAATTATATAATCGTTTGAATCTCCCATATTTTTATAATCATATGAATACAAAAAAACGAGATACTTACCAACTTTCTTGTTTTGTTGAATTTGTATATTTGTAACATTTTTCTTGCCGTCAGCACTAGCATATATCCGGCGGATAATATCATCTGGTAGTTCGTCAACTTTATAAGTTTTGTTTATGTTGTAATAAAATACTGCAATGAAGATACCTGCAATTATTAATAGAGATCCAACTACTATTCTTGATTTAATAGGCATTTTAGCTCCTTAGCTTTTAAATATGTCATACCTCGATTTCCGATAACGTTCTTGTATTCACGAACCCGAGAGGCTTAAGGCGCTTTAGCGCCGGGTCGAAGACTTAGCCTCGCAGGAGTTGTCTGCCTGAATCACTTCTACGAAATCCCTCGGGCAGACCAAGGGGCGTAGCCCCGCAGCGTGAATACGGTGTTATAGGATGTCAGCGCTTCTTTGAAACAACATACAAATTTCCTATTACTTTATCTGTCTACTGTTGATTTCAAAATATCGAACCATAATAAATATGATCTCGCAAATCACTTTCCATATAATAATAGAAACCAAAAATACAATTACTCCTTGAAATATCCCAAGAGGTAAATTATTTATTTCTTTGCCAGTATACCAGTCCCCATTTTTCACTGTTATTTCAACAAAATTATTCAAATACACGGTTTTTCCAAATTCAATAGATTGATAAATTATCGGTAAAATTCCTGTATAAAATAGAATTGTTATTAATGTCTTGGACGTTATTTCACCGAATTTAAAAATCTTTTCTTTCAACATTTCTTCTCCTTCTCTAAAAGTTTTTTTAAAAATTGTTTTAAATATGTTTTTGCGCTGATTTCCTATAACGTCTTGTGTATTCACGAACCCGTCAGGGTTGTGCCGCGCAGCACGGTCCCCGTAGGGACCGAATGATACAGCACCGAGGGCCGAATGGCCCGAAGCGTGAATACGATGTTATGTGATGCCACTGATCTTCTATTACTTGATCTTA
>NZ_WUWM01000086.1 GCF_009846885.1 Paenibacillus puerhi | reverse complement strand
CAGGCTGTCGAGAAAGTCTCGACAGCTCTTTTTATTTGCGCGTAGTTTAAGACGACACCGCGTTAATATGGTATAATATAGATAACAATTAATGGACGGTGATCAGTTATGCTACGAAATTCCAACGGTAAACAAACTGCCTACGAATTCGTCTCCATCGAAGATCTAGTGCCGAAAGATCACATGCTGCGCAAGATCGATAAACACATCAGCTTTGAGTTCATACGGGAAAAGGTAAAGCCTCTTTACTGTGAAGATAACGGCAGGCCGGCTATTGACCCTATTGTTCTTTTTAAGATGATCTTCCTTGGGTACTTCTATGGTATTCGCTCGGAACGTCGTCTGGAGCAAGAGATTCAAACCAATCTTGCTTATCGTTGGTTTCTTGGACTTGGCCTCACAGAACGCGTCCCTGACCATACGACGATTAGCTGGAATCGTCGTACCCGTTTTAAGGATACGACGATCTTTCAGGATGTTTTTGATGAAATTGTATTACAGGCCATCCAACATCGAATGGTTGGTGGCCGAGTTCTTGTTTCGGACTCGACCCACATCAAGGCCAACGCCAATAAACATAAATTTACGAAAAAAGAAGTCCTCCAAAACACGAAGGATTACATCGATGAGCTAAACGCCGCGGTGACAGAGGATCGCAAGCAAAATGGAAAAAAGCCTTAAAATCTAGAGAGGAAGTGGTCGAAGAAAAGGAAATTAAGGAGAGTACAACGGATCCAGAGAGTGGGTATATGGTTAGAGAAGGAAAGCCGGAAGGTTTTTATTATTTGGACCATCGGACTGTCGACTTAAAGTACAACATTATTACCGATGTCCATGTAACGCCAGGAAATGTTCATGATTCACTCCCCTACGTTCAACGCTTAGACCGGCAGGTACAACGGTTTGGATTCAAGGTGGAAGCAGTCGCCCTAGACTCTGGTTATTTAACAAATCCGATCTGTAAAAAGCTCCATGACCGAAACATATTCGCGGTGATTGCCCATCGTCGCTTTCATCCTACTCAGGGATTGTTCCACAAATGGCAGTTCCAATATGATGCTGAAAACAATTGCTATGTATGCCCGAATAAGCAGAAGCTCATGTACTCGACAACCAATCGCGAAGGGTACAAGCACTATTCTTCGAATCCGGAGGTATGCAAAAGCTGTCCACTCCTTGAGAAATGCACCCGTTCCCGAAACCACAAAAAGATCATCACTCGCCACATTTGGGAGACCCATAAGGAATGGGTACGTAATAATCGATTAAGCACGTCAGGTAAATACCTCTACCGAAAAAGAAAAGAAACGATCGAGCGAAGCTTCGCGGATGCTAAACAGCTCCATGGGTTTCGCTATTGCCGTTTGCGCGGGTTACGGAATGTAACAGAGCAAGCGTTAATGACGGCAGCCGTACAGAACATGAAAAAGATCGCTCTCCACCTGGATAAACAGGTTCAATGAGGAGGGCGATCTCTTTTTTTTGAAAAATAATCCTTTAAAAAATGAGCTATCCAGCTAACACTAGGGGTTTCTCGTCAATCTG
>NZ_WUWM01000085.1 GCF_009846885.1 Paenibacillus puerhi | reverse complement strand
TCATGACCTATGCAGTTGAAGTAAATTATTAGGAATTGATTATCGAAAAAAGACTTGACATTTCGGAAGAGCCCCAATAATTGCGAAGGATACCTTTTAAACGAGGTATATCTTCGAAATTATAGGTGATTTTCCAATGTCAGCGTTACAAAAACCGAGGTTTCTAGATTTACAGCATGGGGAATGCGCAGGAGCCCCAATTCTCAAAAGTTTATGGGATCGCTTTGATTTCTCTCTGCTACTTACCCAGTCAGGCATGATGAAGCGCAGCGGAACCCCGTCTTGGCTGATCTGTTTTCTTTATGTAATCGGTCTCGTTTCTAACTGTTCATCTGTCGTGCAGATGGCGCAATTAGCTGACAAAGATGCTCTACTCAAAGAAATGTTTCATCCATGGAAACTTGCTCAATATACGATGAGCCGGTTTCTTTCGAACCCCCACGCATGGACGACCTTTGGCAAGAAGCGCGTCGCTCGCCTTCAGCAAGATGAACTCATCCGGCTTGAGGACGGTGATGTAATTAATCTGGACGACACTCACCTCGCTCATCCTTACGCCAAACAACTTCCGTTTCTGGCGTGGCTGTTCGATTCCTCAAAGAAAGCCTATGTATGGGCGATGAATGTGGTTGTGATTCAAGCGGTGCTGAAAAGTGGTCTGGAATACCCCTTGTTTTATCGCGTGTGGCATCAACCTGCAATCAAGGGTGAAGGTCTTACGAAGATCGATTTGGCCAAACAAATGCTTCTTTTGCTGCGAAAATCCACGGCCTGCAGGCTATGGGTCGCCATGGATCGCTGGTATTTATGTAAAGAGTTTTTCGCGTTTCTGGAGGTACATGGCTTTGATTGGGTGACCAAGGCCAAGCGTAATACGGCCTTATTCCGCAAGGTCATCGAGCCACTGACGGGTAGAGAACGATACGTGCCCCTCACGCCGGTTATGCTGATCCGCGAAGTGTTCACAACCCTAACTCGCGGTGCGTCCCAGGGTCTGGTGTCGATGGCGATTCCCGACATCTATATGAAACAGCCATTTACCCTAACAAGCCGCAAGGGAAAGCAGGTAACGAAACAGCGATATGTCCAGGTGGCTGCTGTAGCTGTCATACGGTTGAAAGATAACGAAGAGTGCGATTTGAATGCTGCTGAGGACGAAGCTCCGGCTACCTACAGAGGAGCGTATTTACTCATTAGCAACCGCTTTGACGCTCCTGAAGAAGCCTTGCAAACTTACGTGAAGCGTTGGCGGATCGAGGTGTTTTTTCGAACAGCTAAACAAGAACTGGCTTTTGAAAGCTGCCATTCCGAATCCGAGACGCATCACCATGCGCATTTCGAATTGCTTTTTACAGCGGAGACACTTCTGGCGGTTGCTCTATTTGAATTGAACAAAGAAAAAACGAGTGATGATGAAGGCTACACCCACGGCGAAATGGTTCGCGGCCTCTTCCACACTCGTTGCCAGGTTCGCGCGGTCAACCACAAGGGCAACCGACGAATCTCCATTGATTGTGACACAAATGTACGGAGGTTTGCAAGACTTATTGAATTATTTTGGCCTGAGCACTACCTCATGCTTCTTTGGGTTACACCTAGACCAGATATTTACCAGTGTTTACCTCGAGGTGCATAGGTCATG
>NZ_WUWM01000084.1 GCF_009846885.1 Paenibacillus puerhi | reverse complement strand
TTTGCAATTGGACACACTCCCATTAGAGTTTTTCGAGTAGAGTCGAAAAACTCCAACGACTACTCTAACGGAATTGTCTCAAAATCTAGACTGAGTTGGAATACACCTTCTTGTTAGACGCTTACGTATATTTGTATTAGTTGGTGTAGAACGATAATTAATGAAATAGCGATGAGCACAGAAATGAATGGTAAAGTACTTCCAACTAATAAAGTATGAAAAGAATGAAAGGATTAAAGAACCGTTGAAAATCAAAACAGATTAAATTGTTAACTCAAAAGAATATAAGAAATATTGCGAAATTTACTCTACTAATGGGAGGATCTTCCCATGTTAATAGAACTAAGAAAAACAGATATCGAACAGAACGAATACCTTATCTGGAATTCATATATTCATTTTATTGCTACTACACCATATGAAGAATTAAATGATGTGCAGCGTGTAGCACATTTATGTTTTTGGTATGATAGTGAAGTACAAAATGGGGGCCATTTACAGTATTTTGAGAATCGACGAGCCTTATATATTGAAGAAACTCTTAAATCTTTAAGCATAGTAAAGGGTTACGAGCAAAAAGAAATCCTTCAGAAGGCATATAAACAATACAGATCAAAGTTTAGAACAATTATTAGAACCGTGCAGGAATTTGTGAATACAGCTCGTGAGGGCGAATATGAAGAATTGGATAATACTTATTATAATTGCCAGCCTCGTTTAATTGATTTAATGAATAATTACTTGCAAGAAAACGTAAAAGAATTCATCAAAATAATAGATTAGTAGGTAATTCTAAGTTGGTAGTAAATAACATGACATTCACGCACCGGGGCAAAAACATTACAGTGATAGGAGTATCCATGAAGAAATTAAAACTTATGGGCATAGGAGTACTCGCTCTATTAATAATTACACTAATTTTTCACAATTTCTATAAGGATAAATCTCAAGAAATTAAGTCTAAAATGGGATTTCAGTTGATAGCCAACGATATAATACAACTTGAAGGCGCTATTATGTTTCAGATTGAAAACAATTGGTCTGATCCAAACAATGTCCTGGAGAAAATAGAGGACGTAATTGAGAGTATCTATATTACCCAAGAAGTCACCAGCAAACTCAATATATTGGCGGACAAAGATAAAGAAGTATTTTCTAGACTATCAAGTTTTTTTGAAGGTTTTCCAAAATATTCGGGATTTCCTAATAATAAAATTAATGATAAAGAAATTCAGATGTTCGAAGAATTAAGAGAAGATTTAAGGGTAGTTGGATGGGGGATGAACATAAGTTATTCTAGCGACTGGAATGAATTTACGGAGAAAGTAAATAAACTAATGGATAGTAGGTACAGCAAGACAAGAAGAGAACATTTATTTAGGACGTGATTAAATGACTGATTTAGTAATTCGGAAAGCAGATAAGGATGATGAAGCTTTTCTGCTAGAAATGATGTACCTTTCATTATTCACTCCTGAAGGAGAAATTCCTTTTAGTAGGGATATTTTAAAAGAGCCATCAATCTTGAAGTATGTAGAGGGATGGGGATATTGGCTATATAGCTTTAATAGATGAAGAACCTGTTGGATCTGTGACAGCTCGGTTTTTCAGTGAAGAGAACAAAGGATTTGGATTTGTTGATTCAAAAACTCCAGAATTAGGAACGGCAATTATGCCTCATGACCTATGCACCTCGAGGTAAACACTGGTAAATATCTGGTCTAGGTGTAACCCAAAGAAGCATGAGGTAGTGCTCAGGCCAAAATAATTCAATAAGTCTTGCAAACCTCCGTACATTTGTGTC
>NZ_WUWM01000083.1 GCF_009846885.1 Paenibacillus puerhi | reverse complement strand
AATCGAGTAGGAGGCTGCCCATTAGTTGAGCAGCCGACCTCTCACACCACCGTACGTACCGTTCGGTATACGGCGGTTCAACCGTTTGAGTGCAATTGACGTAAGCGCTCGTATTGCGCAGGGAAGTCATAATATCCTGCCTGTGCGAGCCTTTCGTTTGTTACAGAGCAATTCAACACTGCGCTTCCGGCGATGCGCCAGTAGCCCAGCCTTGTGTTCCCCCACTGGTACGCCTGCCACTCCGGTATCCCTAACTTTCGCAGGTTTTGTACCTTCGTTTTCGGCCTCTTCCATTGTTTCCAGATGTACATCCGTATACGCCTTCGCAGCCATTCATTCCACCCTTGCAGAATTCGCTTCATGTCCGCAACGTAGAAGTAGCCGATCCACCCGCGTATGTAGACCTTTACGCTCTCCATTACCTGTCGTGCATTCTTGCCTTGACTGCGACTCGTTAGTTCCTTCAGCTTCTTCTTTGCCTTAGCCAAGGATTGACGGTGTACGCGTACGTATACGCCCTTTCCGTTCTTCCCCAGCGCAAATCCAAGGAATTTGAAGTGCTTTTGTGCCACAACGCTGACCACCTTGCTTTTCTGCGTGTTCATTTGCAGCTTGAGCTTCTGCTCCAGATACGCCCGGCTGGTTTCCAACAGTCGCATCGCGGCTCGCCTACTTCTTGCGAGCAACACGATGTCGTCCGCATAGCGGATGACCCTCACACCTCGGTTCTCCATCTCCTGATCGAATTCATTCAGGTAGATGTTTGCCAATAGCGGGGACAATGGCCCACCTTGAGGCGAGCCTTCCTCCGTTGCGCGGCGAACGCCATTCTCCATGACCCCGCTTTTTAGGTATTTCTTGATCAGGTCGATGACGCATTTGTCCTGGATTTGTTTGCGTACCAGATTCAAAAGAAGCTCATGGTTCAATGTGTCGAAGTATTTGGACAGGTCAATTTCGACCGCGTGGCTGTACCCTTGCTCAGCATACGCTTTTACTTTTCGAATCGCTTGCTGCGCACTTCGCCCTGGGCGGTAGCCGTAACTTCCATCCGAGAAGAGCGGCTCAAACAACGGTTGCAGCTCTTGGGCGATTGCTTGCTGAATCACCCGATCCACTACGGTCGGGATGCCTAGCTTTCGCACGCCGCTTCCATCTGGCTTGGGAATCTCCTTGCGCCGCACCGGGCTTGGCTTGTAGCTTCCTTCCCGGATGCTTTGCAGAAGGTTCTCTCTGTTTTCCCGCAACCATGGCAGCGCCGCCTCGACGGTCATACCATCGATTCCCGGCGCACCGTGGTTACGCTTGACCTGCTTGTACGCCCGGTTCAGATTATCTCTGTCCAGTATGCGTTTCATCAGATCGGTTGCACCGTCTCTTTCCCTACCTTCCCGAGCTTCGATGCTCCGCGCTCCTGCATACCCTTCGCGTTCCACGTTATCTCTTTGCCGGCAGCCCTTTCGGTATTCTGCTTTCATCGCATCGACTCTCCTTTCAGTCTGTACTCGAGACTTACGATTGTTCAGCCCTTCCGTTTGCCTCTGTCGCGGCTCGCGTACTATGGCGTCTGCTGACTTCTCACAGCAAGCTTTACTCCACGTTTCGGATTTTTTTTTTCTACTGCGCGTCTGTGAGACCTCCCCGGGTAAGAGCGATAACTTTCCCCTCATCCATCTGCCACATCTACATGATGAGATTCGGGCAGTATTGGACTTTGCTTTGTCTTGCAAGCTCATCCGTCCCATCATGCCTTGTATGTGATTTCTGTTCGTCAGACCGAGGGTTTGCTTCCGGCTTCCTTCAGATTCGACCTCACGACCGACACCCTTGCCTTCAGCTAACAGTTCCTACTGCCAAGCCTGTAGCGGACTTGCACCGCCTAGTTATCGCCCATGCCGGGCGCACAAG
>NZ_WUWM01000082.1 GCF_009846885.1 Paenibacillus puerhi | reverse complement strand
GTAAGCGTCTAATAACCAGGTGTATTGAAAAAGAAAAGCCCATGGTTCATGAGAATCCATAGGCTTTGCGTTATGTACAATGTTGCCTAACTGCTGGACTCCATGGAAGGTGCTCATCAAGCAACTCCGGTTGCTGACGAAATGCAGCCGCTGGTAACTGTTGCAACAGATAGACTAGATATTTGTACGGGTTCAATCCGTTTGCCTTTGCGGTCTCTACGATGCTGTAGATTCCTGCACTTGCGGCTGCACCCCGTGGACTCCCGCTAAACAACCAATTTTTTCGACCGACCGTAAAGGGGCGAATGCTGTTCTCAGCTAGATTGTTCGAGATCACACAGTTCCCATCTTGTAAATAATTCATCAACTCTTGTCTATGGTTACGTGCATACTTCAGCGCTTCGCCTAGCTTGGATTTAGGAAGGACTTTACCTTTGGCTATTTCTACCCATGACCAAAAACCATCGAGTACAGGCTTTTCCTGCAACAGACGCTGTTCCTTTCGTTCTTCAGGAGGTTGTGAGGCAAGCTGTGCCTCCAGCTCAAATAGCTTGTTGCAATAGGCTACCCCTTCCGTGGCAAGGGTCCCTTCCAGATTCTTCGCCTCCGGTGGCAATGCCTCAACAAACTTACGCCGAAGATGTGCCCAGCATAGACAAGAGATCGTTCCTGCTAGATTCGCATATCCAGAGTAGGCATCGCTATGTAAATATCCCTTGAATCCTTTTAGGAACGCTTGCGGGTACCTCGCCCCTCGTCCTGGCTGGTATTCAAAGATCCTTATGGGATGCGTACTATGCTGAGCGCTGCTGTAGATCCACATGTAGGAGGAGGTCGTGTTCTTCCGACCCTTCTCATTCATTACCTGCAAGGGTGTCTCATCAGCATGCAGATATCGCTCTTGTACAAGCAGCTCATGCAGTCGATTCACCAGTGGCTTCAGCCAGTCTCTCGTAGTCGCAATCATCCAGTTGGCCATCGTGGCCCGACTCAGATCCAGACCGATGCTCTTCCATTCCTTCTCCTGACGGTACAGCGGCATACTGTTCACAAACTTCTGGTACATCACCCAGGCCACGGAGGAAGCGGAGGCTAACGAATGCTGGATGACCGGTACTGGAGTGGTCGCCTTTTTCATCTGAGGCTTGTCCGCTTTCCGACAGGTCCGGCACTCTAAGGTTTCTCTGTAGATATCAATGGCTTGAACGCGGGCAGGGATAAACTCCACTTCCGTACGAACAAACTCTTCGCCTACCAAGACAAGCTCACTATGGCATACGTCGCAACAACGATCCTGAACCTGAAATAGCTGCTTTTCATGCGGAAGATCTTGAAGTAGCTCCGCTCGTTCGCCTACCTGCCTCTTTCGCTGGTAGCTTTGAATTTGCTCGATGGTTAGCTCCGGCGCAGTGCGTGAAGCTGCCGTCTCTGGCTCATCAAATAAAGACAGCTGCTCCACCCCTACTGGGAGGGAAGCTGTTTTCTCGGAGCTTTTGCCGTACAGCTTCTGCGTTAGAAATTGTACGGTTTCCTGTAGCCGTTTATTCTCTTTTTCCAAGTCGCCGATGCGATGCTCCATCTTTTGCAGCTGTTCCAAAGGGCTCATGAGATACCGTTCCTTCACTGTCTTCTATACCTGTTATTATACCATAAAAGCAGGCATGAACCCAGATTTTACAAGGGTTTTCGACTTCTTTTTCGGCTTACATAGAAGGGGTGAAAGCAAGCTTTTTGACCGCTTTCGGCTGATGGAGCGACAGACCTTCCAGCAACCACCGAAACTCCTGTGGCGTGATCGAGCGTACGGCCTCGGCATCCATGGGCCACTGGTATTGACCGGATTCCAGTCGTTTGTACAACAGGACGAATCCATCACCTTCCCAGTACAAGGCTTTCATACGATCACGCTTGCGACCGCAAAACAGAAACAAATGATTCTGAAACGGGTTCAATTGTAGCTGATGCTGCACCAAGTGAATCAAGCCGTCAATGGATTTTCGCATATCCGTATATCCACAGGCGACATACAGCTGATCGGCCTTCGAGGTGT
>NZ_WUWM01000081.1 GCF_009846885.1 Paenibacillus puerhi | reverse complement strand
AGTTGCTTGATGAGCACCTTCCATGGAGTCCAGCAGTTAGGCAACATTGTACATAACGCAAAGCCTATGGATTCTCATGAACCATGGGCTTTTCTTTTTCAATACACCTGGTTATTAGACGCTTACGATAAAACCTCACCTGAACTAGGATAGCTGAAGCATATGTTCTCTATCTCAATAGATTGTTGAAGCATATTTTTTTCTAAACGCAGAATCTTTTTTGGCTCCTCTTTTATTTCTAGGAAACTCAAAAAGTCACGAATATATGGAGCAGTAGTGTAGGTTATAGCCATCTGGTTTGCAATTACCTGCATTATCACCAACGTCGATGATAACGTCATTGATAATGAAACATAATCACCAACAGTTAGCTTTCTTTCTATAACAATCCATAGTAAGAGTCCTAAAAAACCAAAATTGAGAAAACTTTTAAACAACTCCAATCCTGCTTGATTGGTAGCGTTTAGTGTGTGTAATTTATATTCCTCATCCTTGGATATCCAAAAATACTTCGTCCATTTTTTTATTAAATATTCTGAATGCTTAAATATCTTTAATTCTTTAATAGAATCCTTAGATCTTAACAGTTCCGATAAATAGGATTGTCTACGGTTATTTTCTGACATTTCTACTGTTTGGGCATATTGCTTGTTTCCGAACTGTATTGTAACAACCATATATACTACCAAGAGAAGAAAAAGAGAAAAAAATAAAATCCAATGAATTTGAAACAATACCAAAGTAAACCCGAGCAACGTAACAACATTTTGTAGAATTGTAAAAACTGAATAGATGATTTTTATTCCTTTTCCGCCAGAGCTAGAAAAAGCTCTCTTTAATAAATTGTAGTTTTCAGGAGTTTCAAAATAGATGAGGGGTAAGTTAGAGCACTTATTTAACAATAACTCATCAGTTGAATACTGTATTTCATTTTCGGCTTTTATTTTAACTAAGTTTTCAATTTGAGATAATATAAAAGTGAACAAAGTTATAGCCAATTCTATAATCAACAGATATAGAGTATTGTAAATTTGGCTTTTGTCCCCAATTGAAATTATGACAGAGTCTACAATTACCTTTGTCATATATATATGAAGTAAAGGGATTACAGACTTAATTAAAAACAACAAGACAATAAAAAAAATTTTCCCCGGAACTATTTTAGATATATAGACCAGTATCTTTGATATTACTTTTATGTTATCTCTTTGTCCCAATGAAGTATCAATAATACATCACCCTTAACTTAAATAATGTCTCCCTACTTCTGTAGAGAGACATTATTTGTTCTAACTACGTATGATATTAGCAACAATCATCTCTACCAGAAGAAGCATAATAACAGTCAGAATACTTGATATTGTTTACGGTAGTGGAGCATCTGTGATAAAACTGCTTGTAATTTTGATTTCGATTGCTATCACTATCGCAATCCGTCGTGGAGCAATGATATTCTGGTTCACAGTTGTTGACATACTTCCATCCATTAGGGCATCCCGCCATTTTTTTCACCTCCTTTCAATATAGATTCCTCAGAAACTACGTTTAAAGTGTAGGAAGCCAAAACATTTTCCCCCACGTAAAGCAAATATGTATATATCCCAGTCTCTAAAACTAAAAAACGGAAATTTGTCGAGATATCAATACCGGGAATCATATCCACTTCTCTATAGTTCATGATATCAGGCAAATCTTTGTCGTTTACTAAAATACCAGCTTCGTTTACAACTTGGAGAGATGCTTTCATTCCCACGATCATATCAAGCTTTGATCTAGGAATGACGATTTTCATATAAACATCAGCAATAGCAACAGAGGGAATCGTGGGAACGATCAATTTGTTCAATACAGTACTAATTGAATGTTTTTTTGCTTCATCATTAAAAATAACTTTTTCGGCCACCAACATTTGCCCATAAAGTTCATCTACCATGAACTCACTCCTTTGAAAAGTAAGCGTCAAACAGCCCACACCTTGGCAAGAGGATGTGGGCTTGTCTATGATGAGATTATGATTTAAATACGCGTACGGTCAGCGGCAGCGACGGTGACCAAGGCAGCAAGCGGTCCAGGGCTTCA
>NZ_WUWM01000080.1 GCF_009846885.1 Paenibacillus puerhi | reverse complement strand
CTTTCATGGCTACTGCCAGCTTTTCAATTTCTTGTTCATGTGTCATTCTGATCCCCGCCTTTTCGGTCCTTTGATATCTTTTACCCGATTTGTGCGGCTCTCAATTTTATGAGTTCAATCTATATAAATAATTTTGTCTTAATTCCTGAGAATCCTGATTTAAGTCAATGGCTTTCATCGATTCTTTTATTTCTTCTGCTTTGTTGTTACCGATCCCCGCGGCGTAAGAGGGTGATAGCGACGTTATTACGAGCATCGCAATCAAAAATATTATTGTTAATTTTCGATGCATAATGAATCCTCCATTGGTAAAATAATTAAGTATTATTTAGTCATCCATCATTGACTTGTGGGAAGTACCTTACCTTCGAATAGATAAAGAGTCTGCATACATCATCCCCGATCCCCCTGGCGCCGTCGCGTCCAAACGATTATGGAGCCGCAACGATCTCACTCCCTGCTTCATCAAGAAAGAACATGAGTAGTAAACGCTCGCGTCCCGTATACGATGTTGTGAAGCGACCAACGTGTCTTGCGAAATGTGCATCCCTCCTGCCGGGATTGGAAGCGGTCAATGTCTCAAGTAGTTATTCATAACGATGAACTTCGAATCGTTGGTAGCTGTTGTGACCAAAGCCGCATTCGCCTCCATGGTGAGACCAGAGGTAGCTAATAATGCCATGAGAAACATGCATAGATTCGCCAACGAACTCCTTAATTTTTGATAAATTTGAAGGTCAATAGCCTATCACTCCTTATTGGTGATGCGCCGTGCAATCGTATTCCCATTGGCATCAAAATCATATTTCACGAGTCTGCCTTTAGGATCCCAGATATAACGGAGATGACTCGAACTATCCTGGACATAGCTGAGGGTGTGTCGATTCACAATACTTACTGAAACATTATCAATATCGAGATAAGCACCCTCCTCTCCACCAACACCAAACCGAATCACCACAAAGGCCGTTTCAGGCTTTAAGCTGTACAGTTCCATCTGATCATGCCATTTCCAATTCCCTTGATCATAGGTCACATGATTCTCATTGACTGTCTGATGACTGGCATCTACCTCAAGAAGACTCATTTCGGCATGACCGCCGCCATTCAAGGTATATCTCAACATCGCTTCTAATGTGTAGAGTTGCCCCCCTATTACGGGAATTTTCTCCGATATCACATACTGGGCTGAACTGGTTTCCCCTGTTCCATTGTAAAGACGAAAATGATTGCTTCCAGACACCGGTTCATATGGAGCCACGGTTGCATAAGGTCCTGTACTTGTGCCATTTCGCCAATTCACAGTCCAAAATTCAGCCAAACTTGGATTGTTGGATAACGATTCAAAACCTCCATTGATGTCAATTCCTCTACCTGTACTTGATCAACATCCAAGTAGGCTCCCTCCTCTCCACCGACTGCTAAACGAATGACAAAAGCAGTCGTTTGAGGCAAAGCGGTAACATCGATTGTGTGACTATGCCAATTCCATCCACCGTCCTGATACAGCCCAGGAAGAAGAGAAATTTCATTTCCCTGGTTATCAAGATGAATGATGTATAATCCTGCAACTCCTCCCGTTTGTAGGGTATATCTCATCTGAGCCTTTACACGGTAACTGCCGCCTTTCTTAATCTGTATGGGCTGCGATCTTGCAAACTGATAGGACTGTGCGTCGCCAGTTCCGTTATACAGCCGATAAACATAGTCGCCATCTGTTGGTGTTAAACCTGTAGATCTACTCGCATAAGGGCCATCGCTATTACCATTTCTCCAGCTGACTTCCCAGAAGTCTGGTCTACCGTCGTGGTTGCTGTCTAATTCAAAGCTCCCGTTTATCGACTGATTGATCGGTTTATAAGCAGCTTGAGCGGGTCCCGGACTTGCTAACAAGCTTAGTATCATTAGAATGACAACCGTTGGTACGTTAACAAACCTTATCAAGTTTTATCATCCTCACTCATTATTCGTTTCAGCGTATTTTATTAATTAGGGCTTGCTGAATGCGAATAAATCCATATTTCACAAGGGTTACCGGGCATTTCCGTCGAATATATCTGCAAGGAAAACGTGGCAAAACGCTCAAAAACCTTGCAGATGGAGTGACGAAACATG
>NZ_WUWM01000008.1 GCF_009846885.1 Paenibacillus puerhi | reverse complement strand
TTCATTCACGGGTGAAAGTTTCCGGCTCAAGCAAGCGATGGAGCGAATTCCGCAGTGACCATTCATCTGGCAAGCGGTCTCGGCATTTTTGGCAGCAAGTTTAAGCATTTTTCGCTTGCAAAAAACAGGCATGTCTGGCTGTGACATCCGTGTACGCGGCAAATCAATTAAGCTCCTCTGATCCAATTGCTGCAGCTAACTCGCAAACCATTGATGTTCAAAAGAAGGAGCCAATCTCCATTTCAACGATTCAAGATAAAATGCTGAATGCAGTTGATAACTACCAGTCATTAAAAGGGTCCTATCATAAAGTAACCCCGACCGTGGATAGAGTGGTAGAATTCGAGATCCAAGAAGGAAGCGCACCTGGAAGTTATGTAAGAGTTCAGGATAAAAGCGGTAAATCTACTGAAACTAGATTTAGTGGTAACACTATTTCTGTCTTCGATCTCCACACAAAAAAAGTCTCCCAAAACCGAGTAGGTACACCAATTCAAATTAACAAAAGTGAGCCACGGTATTATAAGGATGAAAACGAGGAGAACCACTTCGTTTATAGGGGGGATCCGGCAGTAGCAGACCAAGCAAGTGATGTTGCTCTTCCTCAAGCATATGCATTTTGGCTGTATACTTCCGTACCAACGATTACTGGAGAAGATAATCTTTTTGATAGAAATACCGCAATAGTTGAAGGCGATCTTGAAAAGGGACTTGCTGAAAAAAGAAAGGCGACCCGTTATAAAATGTGGGTCGATACCGAAACCGGCGTTTTATTGAAGCTGATCGAGACCAATTCAAAAAATGAAGTTGTAAACACCTTGGAGGTTACTTCCATTGAATTTAATAAACCTACTCATTCAGCCAACTTTTATGTTCCAGAGCAAGTAGAAGGATTCTCTAAGAATGGAACTGGATACCCGGAAAACAAATCTGAAAAATAATAAACTGTTGAAAAGGTCTGCCGACAACAAAAGTTTTCCTAATAAAAAACATGATAGACCAAGAGCGTAGCCCAAAGCGACTACGCTCTTGACGGATTATATTGTCCTCTATCTATATAGGACTGCGTTTCCGCGGTCAGGCGCAACCCCACAATCTTTACGCTTGCTTGTAACGCTCGCGGATCACATTCAGGTGATGTGCTTCATGTCCGGCAATGACGCAGGCGAGCGCCCGTACGGAAACCTCGCTGCCATTGGCCACTCCCTTGCGAGCTAGCTTACGGGCGTCCAGCGTCCTCAGCAGAGTCAACGTCGAGGCGCGGACCGCTTGGTAATCTTCCAGAAGCAGGGCAAGCGGAAGATTATCGAAGCCCGACTCCTGCACAAACTCGTCCTGATCGAACCCGGCGAGCGGGGACATATCTCCCCGGGATATCCTCAGCAGGCGATAGGACATGACGCGCTCGGTGTCCGTAAGATGGCCGAGCATTTCCTTCAGGCTCCATTTGTCAGGTGCATAGCGGTACCGGGCCTGCTCCTCGCTCAGAGGGCGGTAGATGTCCAGCGTCTCGTTCTCCTGGCTTCTGAGGATTGCCTCCAGATCGCCTGCCGGTACCAGTCCTACATAAACTGCATAATAGTCGTTGTATTCATCACGATTGGGCCGTTCCATCATCTTATTCATCCTCCCCTGTTTCTAGTGGCTGCTTCAGCAGCTCTTGTAATTCCTCCGAGTCGGCCGTAGGCGACTGCGAACTGCTTGCACCGGGATGCTTCCAGGCTGTCTTGAAGAATCCTTGCTCTTTCATCCCCCGAGCACGTCTATTTCCAGTCCAAGCACCTCCAGCACCTCATCCGAGGGCTCATTCTTATCTTAGTAAGTTTCTAGATAATATTCAATTATTTCCATGAAAATAAACACTATCTTAGTACCCCGAGACGTTAAACCATATCTTTCAACCATAAGGAAAGCGCTTCGCCAATTTCATTGGGTGCGTCTTCTTGGGGATAGTGTCGGCCTGGCACCGTAACTTCGGTCTGCGATGGCCATGTACGGCAGAAATCAATGTGGGATTGTGGTAATAAGCCAGGTGTGCATTGAATGAATAATTTGGGAACCGCGCTTTTCGCCAGCCATTCTCCATACTCGGTGACAATCTCCGTTATATCGGCCGGATCTCCATCGAACGGAAGTTGGCGTGCCCAGCTTAGCATAGGGCGGCGGCTTTCGCCCGGCTCCAGAAACGGTCGACGGTATTGTGCCATCTCTTCATCCGTCAGCTTGCGCAATATATTGACTGGCAAGTTGAACTCGATGAACGAATTTTGCTCTAGCACCATCTTCTCCCCTTCCGGAGTCCGAATCGTTTGGAAGATTTTACGCCCATTCTCCGGCATTTCACTCCATCTGCGCGGCTTAATAATTGCCTCCATGTAAACGATGCCTTTGACCGCTTCGGGATGACGCTTACTCCAGTCGAAGCCCAGTACCGATCCCCAGTCGTGCACCACGAAGGTCACGCGCTCGCACACATCAAGCTGATCGAGCAGCTCATCAAGATAGCGGCGGTGTTGGGCAAAGGTATACGCGTGAGGTCCGCTATCCGGAAGCTTTGCGGAATCACCCATTCCTATGAGATCAGGCGCTATGCAGCGGCCAAACTTCTGGGCGTAAGGAATAATGTTGCGCCAGAGATAGGAGGATGCCGGATTGCCGTGTAGGAAGACGATCGGGTCACCGCTTCCTTCCTCCACATATGCCATCTCTAATCCGAATACTTGAATTCGCTTTTTCTCATAGGGAAATGCCTCGTTAATCATTTTTCATCTCACCCATCCATTTTATTTGATCATATTTGAGCCGCGCGATTTCAATGGCCCAAGCAATATCTTGATGCCCGATTTCCGTTTCGTTTAGCTGAAATTCAACCCACCGAACCGTTGAGGATCATCTTACGCCTCCTCCTTCTCGGTCAGATTGCGAAGCACGATTTTCAGCAAGTTTACTAACAAATCATACTCTTCATCGTTAATACCTTTCCTCGTTTTGTTCTTAACGCGGGCCAGTGCTTCCTGCACTTTAGGTACCACCTCACGTCCCGAGTCCGTCAAATAGAGCAGATGATAGCGGTTGTCGGCGGGATCGACTTCCCTCCGTACGTAACCTTCTGCTTCCAGCTTGGTAATCGCTTTGGCGGTAGTCGTTTTGTCAATGAGCAGTTTTTCGCTTAGCGCCTTCTGAGTAATCGGTTGCCGAAACGCAATCGCCATCAGAAAAATATACTGTCCGCTTCCGATTCTATATGGTGCCAACTCGGCTGAGATCAATACCTGCATGTGTCGGTAGATCGCTGAGATGTATTGACCGTGCGACTCCTCTGCGCCCTCGTCATGCTGCCTCCAATGCTCGCTCACATTATCCCTCCGTCATATAGGATGTTATTGCAACTATTTTTTGAATATATGGCAAGCAAGATCAAAAAAAGCGATTATGCCTAATAGCATGATCGCTTTTTTCGAAATCCACTTTCTCTAATTTTACAAAAATAAAGCGTTACTTGCGCGATGACTGTGCTATTCCGTGTTGCTTCAATCCTTCTTTCCTTTAACTTTCGCTGTAAAAATGCTTAATGCAATAGTAAGTATCACATACGTCCAAAAACCATGAATCTCAAAACCCGGTAAGTATCGATCAAGCAGCCATAACTTAATGGGCGTCAGCACGAGCGAAGCTAGGATTAATAAAGGTGTGGTCAGACATCCGATTCCCCCCACAAGAATGGAAAGAACAGATATCGTCAATAAAAGACCATAGACGAAACTGATTACAAACATAAAGACCGTTGCCAGGACCAATGTTTGGGTATCCGAGATAGAAATATACGAACTAAAATATTGACTGCCTATCCAGAAAACAAGAAATGTAGCCAACAGATGAAGTAAGTTTCTCAACGCCGTTCCTCCTTCCTTCCCGCGGTGACATATACCTTTCCATATAAAAGGGAAACTTTTCTTTTTTAGATGGTACCCTCCTGGCCGGATATCGTCAAGGTTATTTTGAGGAATCCTCTTTGTTCTAAATCAAATTATGCGGCACACTAAGTATTGATTCTACCCGGCAGACGAAGATTTCGTTGCCGCCTGCCATCTGGCAAAGGCGATGAATATCAAAGAGGATACGACGACAGATGCCGCACAGACCATGAATAAGATGTCGTAGCCCGTGTATTGGGATACCCAGCCAAGTGTGATCGAGCCTAGCCCAATCCCTAGATCGAACGCAGTCAAATAGGAGGCGTTGGCAACACCCTTCTTGTCGGGATGAGCCAATCGCAAATTCGCCGCTTGGAGCGCTGGCTGTGCAGAACCGAAGCCGATCCCATACAGGATGGCGGCGGCAATGACACCCCCTAAGCCGCTGGAAAAACTCAATACGATCAGAGCCGATATGGTAATCATCAATGCCGGGATGATGATCCGGGACTCCCCATACCGGTCGGATAGCTTTCCCGATATCGGTCTGATCAGGGTCAGGGCCAGAGCATAGACCAAGAAGAAGGTGCCTGGATTAACCTGGATCGAAGCTGAAAACAATGGCAGGAACGTCGTGATCCCCCCGTAGGCAACGGCCAGAAAGAAAAGCGTGATCGTGACCGGCAGGACAGATTTCTCAAATAAAACAATCCTCCTTGACGACGATACAGGCTGGAAAGGAATACGGGTCAGGAAAACCAGTACTAGCGATGCCGCTGAAAGGATCGTCGTCAGTAGAAATAAGCTGTGAAAAGAGCCGTTGTCCAGGACCCAGATCCCTAGCATCGGACCAATCGCCATCGCGACCGTCATCGCCATACCGAACCAGCCCATGCCTTCGCCCCTGCGTGAAGCAGGTATAATGTCCGTGATCGAAGTGCTGACGGCCGTCGTGGAAAAAGCCCAGCTGGCGCCATGCAGCATACGCAGCAGAAGCAGCAGCACGATACTTCCCACCCAATCGTAAAGATACATCGACAAGGTGAATACGACGAGGCCCCAGATCATGAACGGCCTCCTGCCGTAGCGGTCAAGCAAGCCTCCTACAAGTGGACGAAAGACAACGGCTGTCAGTGTGAACATGCCCACAGCAAGACCAATCTGAGAGTCATTGCCGCCAATATCTTTGATAAATAGCGGCAATGTCGGCAGCAACAAATAAAACCCTGTAAATAAGATCAACATCCCTAATGTCATCTGGATAAAGGACTTCGTCCATAAGCGCTCCATAACATCCTCCTTCTACTTCACTCTTCGAGTCTTAATCGGGCTGTGTTCGAACGCGTTCAATCTCTTCCTTGATCCACTGAATGTCGACCTCTCTTAATCTTGCTTGACGATCCAATGCACGCAGCAGCTGAACGCGCTGCTTCTCCGGCTCCGGTTGATAGGTTGCAAGAGCAGACTCAAAGTCTGTGATATGCTTAAAATTCTTCTCGAGAATTAGCAGATACTGCTCTAGACTTGACAGCCGGACTTCCTTGGCCACGTACTGGAAGTACACCAGCTTGAACTGGAGCATGAGCTCGGTCTCGCCTTCCAACGTTGAATCAAAGGGCTTCTTCATCAACTGCAGAAACCGGTCGCGCCCCACCTCTGTGATATCGAATATTTTTTTCGTTCGTCCCCCCTTCGTCTCTTCCTCGGTCAGCAGAGTAATCCACCCTTGTTCCGTCATTCGGGTAAGAAGCGGATACAGCGTCCCCGAGCTTAGCTTACGTCCGAGCCCTACCGAGTTTTTAAGCACGTCCTGCAGCATATACCCATGCTTCTTGCCCGTCATCAGTTCTCCCAAAACAAACAATTCGTACAATCCCGAATGCACCTCACTCATATGTATCGATTCGATACATATTATATGTCGAATCGATATATTTGTCTAGACGCTGAAAACACCAAAAAAACTGACGCCGATAAGACCGACGTCAGCTTGCTTATTTCTCCATGCTTTCATTATCCCAACTCTTGCTCATGTGCACCAGCTGCTCCGATTCCCAATAGCGTTCGCCATAGCCCCGGGATTGCCAGAACGGATACCCTCCCGGCAAGTATAAGGAAGTATGCAGATAGCTCTCCGTAAATCCCGCTTCTCTCGCGAATCGTTCCGCCTCGGCATAAAGCCGGCCTCCCACTCCCTGTCTTCGGCTGGCAGGATGAATATAAAACTTAACGATCTCGCAGACCGGTCCGTTTCCGATAAAAGGCTCCACCTCGGGAAAACGCCTGTCATAGGGCCTGACCGCTGCTGTGCCAAGCATACGCCCCTTCCCATCCTCGGCCAAGAAAAAGCAGGCATTCGCCGGCCGTATATATACCTCTTCGAAGAAAGTCAAGTCTTGCGGATTCGCATCGTAGCTGCCGATCGGGTATAAGGCGCTCATCATCGCCAGAACAAAGCCTTTGATTTCGGCGCTTCTCTCCAGGTCCGCTCGAATAATTCGATAGTCTGTTCGCTGTTCCAAATTCAGTTTCCTCCTGATTGCACTCAAATCCGGTTTAAGGTTCCCGGCTGGCTTCTTCTCATTGCCCGGCTCCCTGACGCTACGCACGCGGCGAGGACAGCCAGGACGGCGCAGACCGCGTACATGCTGCTATAAGAGAACCGGTCGGCCACCGGTCCCATAGCCATACCGCCCAGCGACACCCCAAGATCGGCTGTGGCGATGAACAGTCCGATATATACATTCCGCGAAGCTCCCGGCAGCACAAATGTCAAATACGAAGTCAGCGTCGGATACAAGCCCGCCTGGGCAATGCCAATCAGAACCGCTGCCGCATACAAGGGGACGGGCCCCCATGCCTGCGACAAAGATAACAGCCCCGCTCCGGCAGCTCCAAGCAGACAGATGGCGGCCACAAACAACGCGTGCCACTTGCCGTCGGATGGAAGACGCGTGCGCAGCGCGAACCGGGCAACCACGATGACTAGGGCCTGAAGCATCAGATAAACTCCCGCATGGCCGTATGCGATGTGCCGGGCATAGATCGGGATGAACGCGGTCACAGCTCCGAACACGACGGAAACCATCAGCATCAGTGAGCCGCAGACCGCCAGCGGGCGGCAGCTGACGGCCTGTCGAAGCATACCGCTCATCCTCTCCCGCTCGATCGGACCCTCTCCCTGATTCGGCTCCCTTGCCGCCTGCATCGGCACATGGTAGCCGAACAGTCCCGTCCCTACCGCGATAACGACCATGGCGACCGTGAAGCCCTCCATGCCTCGCCAATCCCAGATTCCGACGGCAAGGAGCGGGCCGAGTACGGTCGGCATATACGTAAAGAGCGAGTATAGCGACAAGCCCTGCGAACGCTGCTCCTCCGGCAGCGCGTCGATGATGCCCATCTGCAGCGCCATCGAGAAGAAGGCGGTGCAGATCCCTTGCATGATACGTGCGACAACATACCCCTCCCATCCGGTAAAGGTGTACAGGATAAGAGCTAGGCCGTTGACGATCAACAGGACCCGGATGACCAGGGCAGGTCCATGCTTGTGAACCAGATGCCCGGCCCATGGCCGAAAGAACATGCAGGTGAACATATAAGCGCCCATCAGGAATCCGATGTGGCTGTTGCTTCCCCCTAGCGCCTCGACCCTCACGGGCAAGATGACATGGAGGATGGAATTGGCGCTGAAAAACAATAACGCTAAGCCATATAAGCGAAGAAACGGCGCTGATAAAGCTTTATTCTCGGTCATCCGAACTAACCCTCCAGCTGCTTTCTCCTACACCGACGCATAGGGTTGACGTGTTAGTCCAGATATAGCGAATTCCCTGAATGGTACGCTTCGCGGCCCTGCAGCTCGGCGTTCATTAGCAGGGTAGTATCGGGAACCTCCAGGCTCTCGATCAAGTCGGACCGGTAATTCGCATGATCCGCAGGTCGCATGCTCCAAGGCTGCAGCTGCCTCGCCATCGTACGCAGAGTTTCGATATCGGCAGCCGTGGCAAAGCCTTGCTGCTCCATCCATTCGTCATTAAACAAGGTTTGAATGTAACGTTCCCCTCCGTCGGAGATCATGCAGACAATCTGTTGGTCAGGCGAAAGTTCTTGAGCGATCTTAAGGGCCACAAGCGCGCATGCTCCGCTGGAGGGCCCCATCAGAATCCCTTCGTGGCGGGCCAGCACCCGGGCCGTCAGGAATGCCTGCTCATCCGTCACTTTATAAGCGCGATCCACATGGTCCATATTAAGGTTGACCGGTGTCCAGCCAAGACCAATGCCGGGGATCAGATAAGCATCCTTATGCCCTCCGAAGATGGCTGAGCCTACGGCGTCCACCCCTATGATTTGCGCCTCGGGCGCGAAGGTTTTGAGATATTTGGATATGCCGCCCAATTGCCCGCCGGTACTCACGGCTGTTATGAAGACGGCAAGCCCGGCGGGGCAGGCCTCGATAATTTCACGGGCCGTGCTTTTATAATGCGCGTCGCTGTTCAGGAGATTAAAGCACTGATCCGGACGAAATGCATGCTCCATCTCCCTCGCAAGCTTGTTGGCCAACGAAATTCTCGTTTTATGATAGCTGCCGCTGTCGTCCTGCTCCGTAACGACGATGACCTCCGCGCCAAAGCCTTTTAACAGCGCTAGATTAGCAGGCGTAGTTTTGGGGTCTACCAGGATAAGCACCCGATATCCTTTGGCTGCGCCGATCATGGCAAGCGATATCCCGAAATTTCCGCTCGAGGACTCTATGATCGTGCCCCCGGGCTTCAGCAAGCCCCTGCGCTCCGCTTCCGCAATGATATAAGAGGCAGCCCGGTCCTTGATGCTTCCTCCCGGATTATATCGTTCATATTTGAACAAGACCCGGCCTTCGTCCGCTTTGTTCGTATTGGGCAGCGTGATGAGGGGCGTTTGGCCGATGGTTTCCAAAATAGTGCCGATCATAGGCGCATCCTTCCTTTCATTCCTAAAATCCTTCTTCCATATCGCCCGCGCATTTGAGCAGCAATTGAGTATAAGGCTGATTGCTTTCTTGCAGCAGGTCATCCGCCTGTCGGACTTCGCAAAAGCTTCCCTCGTTCATCACGGCAATTCGGTGGCAAAAGGAACGGAGAACCCGGATATCATGGGAAATCATAATCATCGAAAATCCATATTGCTTGTGCAGACGCTGCAGCAGCGCAAGGATATGGGCTTGCACGTTCATATCCAGAGCGGATACCGCTTCATCGCAGATAAGAATCTCCGGCTTCAGCACCAGCGCTCTAGCGATCGCGATACGCTGACATTGTCCCGTACTCAGCTGAGGGGGCCTCCTGCTTAGGGCATCGCCGGTAATCCCCACTTCATGAAGGTAGAGCCTGGCCATCGCTTCTCTTTCACGTCTAGTGCCGATGTGCAAGTAATGAAGCGGCTCTTGCACCAGCTGCAAAGCCGTGCGCCCCGGATTCAGACTGGCCCTGGCTTCCTGGAAGACGAGTTGGATCCGCTTGCAGATGTCCCGCCTCGCCCTGCCCTTCAGCCCGCTGATTTCGTTTCCGCGAATCAACACGCGTCCTCCGCCGGGCGATTCCAGACCCGCGATACACCGGGCCAACGTAGATTTGCCGCAGCCGCTTTGCCCGAGAATCCCTACGATTTCCTTAGGATTCAAGGCAAGGTGGATATCCTGCAGGATCGGCTTGCTTGGGTGAAACGACTTGTTCAGCCCGATGACCTCAAGCAAAGGTCCGCTCGCACTCAGGGGAGGCATCTTGCGATCGCGTGAAGGCCGGGCGAGCTGGGCGCGGGCAGCGAGCAATCGGCGGGTATAGGCAGTCCGGGGCCTGGATAAAACGCTCCGGGTATCGCCTTCCTCCTCAATGACCCCTCTCCTTAACACCATAACCCGATGGCTTACCGCGCGGGCTACAGCAATATCATGAGTAATCAGAAGAACGGTTAAGCCAAGCTCCCGCTGCATCCTCTCGAGACAATCCAGCACCTCCCTTTGGCTCACCGTATCCAGAGCAGAGGTCGGTTCATCCGCGATAAGGACGGATGGCTTCAGGCTAAGCGCTAGTGCCAGGCAGACACGCTGACACATCCCTCCGCTGAGCTGAAACGGATAACTTGACAGGATGGCCGGCGCATCCGCAAAGCCCAGCAGGCTTAACAGTCTCGCGCTGACAGACAGGACTTCGTCCGCCGAAGCCAAGCGATGATAGAGGAGACTCTCTCGGAAGTGATCTTGAATGCGCAGAACGGGATTGAGCGCCAGCCGCGCATCCTGGAAGAGCATAGCGATCCTCCTTCCTCGCACCTGCTTCCACGGGATGCCGCTATCGGAGAGATCGCCGATCCGGAGGGAGCCCACCTCCAAAGACCCGCCTCCAACAATCGCGGATGGAGGCAGCAAGCCCGTGACGGCCTTGGCCATCGTGGACTTCCCCGACCCGCTTTCGCCCAGAACGGCCAGGACCTCGCCTTTCCTTAATTCGAAGCTAAGATTCTTCAAGATCGGGATAGATTGCTGGTTTTGCTTGTACGATACCTGCAGGCTGCGGACCCGCAGCATCGGCTCTTGTTCCTTATTCGGCACGTCCCGCCCTCCTCCATGTTTGGCAATATCCTTGCAATCCGCTTATGAGCGGCTACAGCTCTGACCTCTCATACGGGTCCAGCCGGTCCCTCATTCCCTCGCCGATCAAGTTACAAGCCAGTACCGTAAGCATGATGAACAAAGCCGGTCCGAGCAGAATATGCGGAGCCTGCATGAAATGGTCGCGTCCATCCGCCAGCATGCTGCCCCATTCGGGCGCCGGAGGCTTCGAGCCTAGCCCCAGGAAGGATAGCGCTGCGATAGACAGCATCAGACTGCCGAGCTCGAAGGTCGCCAGGACCAGGACGGGACCTATCGCCTTGGGCAGCAATTCCTTCCAGATGAGGGTCGCGCTTGATGCCCCCAGCACCCGGGCTGCGGCAAAGGACGTTTCTTGCTTCGCGCGAAGCACTACACTGCGGGTCAAGCGCGCAAAGGAAACCCACCATACCGATACGACAGCGATAAGCAGATGGACAAAGCTTGTGCCGAATAAGGCGGCTATCACCATCGCAAGCACCATAAAGGGAAAGGCAAGCAGCACATCCACCAGACGCATGATCATGACATCGAGGATGGAGCCTTGAAACAGACCGGCTGCCAGGCCTGCGATTAGCCCGATCAAGAGAGTCGCCCCAAGCGCGAGGAAGGATGCCAGCAAGGTCGTTTTTCCTCCATACAAAACCCTCGACAACAGATCACGGCCAAATCGGTCTGTACCCAGCGGATGTTCGAGGCTCGGCTTCTCGAGACGCTCGGAGGCTTGCTGCTTCACGGGGTCATACGGTGTAACCAGGGGCGCGGCCGCTATGAGCGTGACCAATAGACTCAGTAGAGCGATGCCTATTACCAGACTGATCGGATATTTGAAGCTGGGCATGATCTTCAAGCTCTTCCCTCCTCCCTGCGATGGATTCGGGGATCTAGCAGCGCGTATATCACATCGACGACTAGATGAATAAGGATCACCAGCGATACCATGACCACCGCATACCCTTGAATGACCGGGTAGTCTTTAAGCAAAATGCTGTCGAGCGCATATTTGCCAAGACCGGGCCAGGAAAAAATGCTCTCCATCACGACGGCCCCGCCCATGAGTCCCGTAAGGGAAAGAGCAACCATCGCGATGACAGGAAGCAGAGCATTTCTTAAAGCATGCTGCACAACCCGCTTGCGATCCAGCCCGCGCGAAAGGGCGGAAAGGATGTAGAGCTGGCCAAGCTCGGTCAGCATATGGGCTCTTACCATCCTGATCAGCGGCGGAGCGCCTAGGAGGCCTAAGGTGAGAGCGGGCAGCCAAAGCTTGCCCGGGCTCGCTTCGCTGCTTATTTCATACAGGCCAGCCGTAACGGCAAAGAATGACAGCAGCCCTAAGCCGATGACAAATGCCGGCGTGGAAGCCATAACGACGCAGACCAGTCTGATGAAGGAATCGGCAGCTCCCCCAGCCTTCAGAGCAGAGACGGTTCCGAGGAACAGGCCCAGCACCACTTGCAGGAGAAGGGCGGATAAGGAAAGAACGACTGTCGCAGGAAGTCTTTCCGCGATTTCAGCGCTGACCTGTCTCCCGGTATGAATGGAGGTGCCGAGGTCGACATGCAGCAAGCGCTTCAGCCATGTCATATACTGTTCGAGCAAGCTTTGATCGAGCCCCAGCTGGCCCCGGAGCTCACTTACTCTCTCGTCATACGCCTCGGTATGACTTGCGGCCGCTTCGGTTGTACGTCCCAGCAGCAATTCGACAGGGTCGCCTGGAGCCAGCCGAATCAGCGTAAAAATAAGCAGCGAAGCGCAGAACAACGTGAGTAACGCTTCGGACAGCTTGCGGAGCAACACCTTGTACACCATCGGCTCCGCCTACTTCGGGTCCAGGGAAAGCTTCGCATTCACCACATTCTCGAATTGTCTGAAGTGGTCCTCAAAGCCTTGAAGCTTGCGGCTTACCGCCGTCAGCTGCGGACGAGGAAACAGGCTGATGACAGGCGCTTCTAGCGCAACTCTTTCGTTAATCTGCAGAGCCAGCTTATGTCGTTCGGCTTGGTTTGAAGCTTCCGCCAGCTGCGCGAGCAGCTGATTCGTCACTTCATCTCGATAGCCGCCATAGTTAGCGCTGCTCTGGGGTCCATACTGGCCAGCAAGCAAGGTAAGCTCATCCCCGAAGGTGCTCCAGGCTTCGATCGAGGCATCCCAATCCCCGGATTTGCGCGCCGTTTGGATCAAGCTGTAATCGCCATGCTGAACTTCCGCATGAATGCCCAGTCTGCTCCATTGGCCCTGCAGAGCTTCGCCCAATGCCTTGTCGCCGCCCCAAGTCATCAAGCGTATGGTCAGAGGCTTGCCCTCCCTCTGGCGTGTCCCGTCAGCGCCTGGCGTCCAGCCTGCTTCGTCCAGCAGTTGAGCCGCCTTCTCCGGATCATACTTGGGATAGACCGCGCTGCGTGCCTCGGCAAATGCCGGATTGGAGCTTAGCCATGTAGACACCGGCGTGCTCTGCCCTTCTGCGGCAAGCGTCACCAGCTCATCCCGGTCCAGCGCCCAGGAAAGGGCCTGCCTGACCCGGACATCCTTCAGCTGAGGTCTGCTCAGATTCAAATAGATGGTTTGCGTGTTGGCCGCAGGAGTAGCCGAGATGCGCGCCTCCCGATGATCCTTGAACTGAGCCAAGCCGGTCACCGGGATATTTAAGGCTACATGGCTGCGACCGCTCAGGGCAGAAAGCACCCTGGTCTGATCATCGCTGATTTCTTCATACACGATCCTAGGGATAACCGGCTTTGTCCCCCAATAGTTTTCATTTCGTTCCAAGATCATTTTTTGCTTTGGAATAAACTCGGTCACCTTATACATCCCGGATAGATCCATCGTACCCGGCGCATCATACCCCGCCTCTGCCGCATGAATAACGGTCTGGTAGTAGGATAGGTTCAGCGGCACCTGAAGATGGCTGCGGCTCGTCTTGACGTGCAGGATGTAATCGTCCGCCTTCGTGAAGGTTAATTCATCCAGGAAAGGCTTCGCTTGCAGATCGAGGGATCTGGAGCGCTCCAAGGAGGCGATCACGGCATCCGCATCGATGGACTTGCCGCTCCAGAAGCGTGCTTCCGGCCTTAATGCGATCTCCCAGGTAACCGGATCCAGCGCTTTGGCGCTTTTTGCCAGCGCTGGCTCAACCTCCCCTTTCGCATTCACTCGGAACAACGCTTCGGCCGCGCCGATATTTCGTAAGTAGCTTGAGGTAAGCGGCTTGACGGGATCAAGGCTTGCGGCAATCTCTTGACCGGCCACAACCAGCTCCTGCTGCTTCGAGCCGGCTGTCGGGTTATGGCTTGACCCGGCTCCGCTGCCCGGGGTATCCGCGCTGCCGCTGCAACCGTTGACCGTTAAGACAGTAATGGCTAGGAAAATAAATAATAGCTTCTTCATCATGACCTCCACTCCACACTTCTGCGGGTATATGACTTCTTCAACAGCTGACTACTTTCATAAGATAGGCCCGCTTTTTCTATACGGCTTGGGCGATGACCTGCATGCGCGTCCCTAGCATGTCGTGACTGTAAGCCAATGGCTGTGAGCGGTCGATGCTGTTCACATGCGGCGCCGGTTGATCAAAAAGCTTCAGCAGGCGAAAGCCGCTTGACGTAAGATACTGGATAAGCTCCTGCGGAAAAAGCAGCCGGTGTCTTAAATGCTCCATCACGGGTTTGTACCCGGTCACCGTCCAGCAATAATCCCGCTCCAGCATTTGCCCGGCCAGATCGATGCTGAAGCGCGTCCGCAACGTGATCACGGTATCGTTCACCTTTCTCTGCTCCACCATTTCCTCGGTAAGCCAGCGCTGTCCCTCCCTTGTCAGGAAGAAGGCGGCATTCCGCATGTCCAGATAGAGAAGTCCGCCCTCGTGCAGATGCTTGCGGAAGCACTGCAAGCTCGCCAGCACCTCCTCGTTGGTGTAATTGTAGAGGAAGGTGCTCCCTACGCAGTAAAGCGCGTCAAACTGCTGCTGCAGGGAAAAATCGGATTGATTCCCGTGAACGAACGTCATTCCCGGATAATGCTCCCTGGCCCACGCGATCATGTCCTCCGAATAATCGAGACCTACGGCCGCATAGCCGGCTCGATTCAGATAAGCTACCTCGCGTCCGAGCCCGGAGCCGATATCGAGCACCTTCTTCCCGGTCCTATATTCGATGAATAGCGTATGTAGGAACTGCGCCATGCCTTGATCATGCTCGCCATAGAATGCCGAGTAGAGCAAAGGATTGGTGTGCAGGAAATTATCCGTATCCCGTTTAATGATCATCGGTACTCTCCCTTCCCTTACTGCTTGCGTACACGTAGAGCTCGGAAGCGGCGGCGCTGAACTGCGTGAACGGAAAGGGCTCCGCAATCAGAGCTGTCACGCCCTTACCTACGTACTTAGCGGCCACCGCACTTCCGGTTTGAGCATAGACGATCAGTGGGATCTGTCTATTCCGGGCGCGATCGAGGATATGATCAAACGTCCCGTTGCTTAAGGTCATTGCCGTGCAAATGACGCGATCGGCTCGGTCCAGCACCTTGTCCATATCCGCTTCGACCGGTTCTCCCCACTGGGTTTCTTGAAGCTGCAGATCGCAGGGCAAGCAGATTCCCCCGCGCTGCTTAATGGCTTCAACAAGCGGATTAACCACGCCGATCAGAGCTACGCGTTCCGAGGCTTGAATATCAGCGGTATCGGCGATCAAGGCATCGCGCAGCTTAGCTTTCTGAATCGGCGTTCCCGCAGGAAGCTGGACAGCATGGGTGCAATGGTCGGGATGCGGATACACGACGCCCAGATAAGCATCCATGGCTGCCAGGCGTACCGGGAGTCTGGCGTCGCGCAAAGCGGCATCGAGAGAAAGCCCGGATAATTCGGCGGCCGCTTCCTTTTCCAGCTGGTCTGCCGTATGGGAGCAAGCTCCGAAATAGGACTCTACCCGAAGCAGCACATAATAATTATGATATTTCGTTACGGAAGACGGAAACTGCGTCGTTTGATATAGATACGAGGCACCCGTAACCGCCAGACGATCCGGCTTAGGGCCATACTCTCCTGCCAGGATCGCTTCCCGCAGTTCATTCACGGAGAATCGCGTGCTTGCCTGCATTCCCGTCACGCCCCTTCCGCCGCAGGCTCGAAGCTCAAGACGAGCCGGTCAAGCGCGTCTTCCGCGTATGCTCTGGCCTGCAAGCCTTCTTTATCCTGCGCAATCACGTAACCCAGGTAGCAGGCATTATCGATCGGAGCCGCGATGGAGGTACCTGAGCGATTCTCGATCTTGTAACGAGCGATGTGCTCATCCGTCTCAAGCGAGTCAATCCCCCGGATCTGAGCAAGGGTGCCGCCCTGGGAGGGAACGAGAAACATCACAGCTGCACTGGCTATCCCGGTGTCCTGGGCCGTCATAACAGGCTTCCTTCCTAAAGCGAGCTCTACGAATACTTGCAGCAGATCGATACCCGTGACGCATCCAATAAGTTCCACAATATAATTGCCGGCCGTCCGGGGGTTGATCTCGACGATCCGGGGGCCTTCAGCCGTGAGCTTTACTTCCGTATGAGCAACGCCGTGATCAAAGCCGACCGCCTGCAGCGCGCTCCTTACGAATTCCGATACCTCGCGACTAGCTGCTTCGTCCAGCTTGGCGGGGAACATATGTCCGTTTTCGATGAAATAGGGAGTGCCTGTCACCGATTTGTCCGTAATGCCCAGCAAGGTTGTCTCGCCATGATAAGATACACTTTCCACACTAAACTCCTCGCCGTCCATGTACGCCTCCAGGAGACACGTGCAATCTCTTGCTTGATCCCGGAAATTAAGCGGAAAACCTTCGAGCGCCCGATAAGCGTCCTCCAATTCCCCGACGTTTCGGATTAAGGTGACAAATGCGCTGGAAGCGAGATCGACCGGCTTGAGCACCAGCGGGTAGCCAATAACGGCGGCGGCCTCCTCGGCCTCACTCCAGCTATGCGCCAGAAGGTAGCGAGGATTGGCAAGTCCGGCACGGTCTAGGGCCTGGCGCATCAGATGCTTCTGCCGGACAGCTTTCACATTAGTCGGGAAAGGGCATGGAAGACTTAGCGCTTCCGCCACCTCTCTCGCAATATCTATATAGTAATCGCATACCGTAATAACTCCATCGAATCGATAAGGCTGCAGGAAGTCGATCAGTCCCCGAGCATCATTCGTCTCGGTCACAAGGACCGCGTCGGCATATCGCAATACCGGATGCCTCTCCGAACCGGACGCGCTGTCATAATGCTCCGGCTTGCGGGTAACAAAGGTATACGTATGTCCCAGCGACTTCAGAAGCGGCGGCAGCAGATTGCCGCTGGCCCCCACCCAGCTTTCAATCATTAACAGATGTGCCATGATAACCTCCACTTTGATTAATATGTAATTATTACTATTAATACCGACTATACACCACAGGATTATCCAGTGTCAACCAGTTAAAGTAAAAAATAGACCGGCACGCATCGTCCTATGCGCCGGTCTATTCGCCATGCAACAGTTTCCGCGGGACGGCAAGCCTGGCAAGCATCTGGTCCATGCTGCCGCCTAGCTTCGGTATCCTTTACTCGAAAGACGAGGGAAAGCCGTTTGCAGGTATAGGTTTTGTGGTACAATGACAAAGTTGATCCTACGGCTTCAACTCTAATATACACATTGTGAGGTAATCCCCTTATATGTATGCGTCTCGACTGTTAAAAGGCTTTAATTTCCTGTATTTTTCACTGCTCGCGATGTTTATCGCTTTCCTGCCCGTCTACTTGGACGAGCAAGGGCTGCAGCCGTCGCAGATCGGATTTATTATCGGCACCGGCGGCTTTGTTACGCTCGTGGCCCAGCCCTTGTGGGGGATGATAAGCGACCGATTAAGAACGGTCCGACTCATTCTTATTGGGCTTCTGCTGGCCTCCGCTGTGACCGGATATATGCTGTTCAGCGCGGGGAGCTACGTACCGCTGATCGGGTTCGCCCTGCTGCTGTATTTCTTCCTGATGCCGATCGATCCGCTGACGGAAAGCCTGAATTTCACCGTAGCGGAGGCCAGCGGCGTCAGCTACGGCTCGATCCGCACGTTCGGCGCAATGGGCTATGGAGTGTCCGCCTTACTGACCGGTTATGCGATGTCCTACTTCGGCATGAATAGCTTGTCTTGGATGTTTGGCGGCATAGCCATCCTCTGTCTGATCATCGGCTGGATGATGCCGGATGCTCCTTCGACAGGCAGGCCGGTCACCTGGGACAGGCTCAAGCAGTTTCTCGGCAGACGGGAAACCTTGCTGTTTCTGCTGCTGGTCTTTATCTGCTCGGTGCCCGCCAGAATGAACGATACATTCCTCGGCGTCTACATCCGCGAGCTAGGCGGAAGCCCAGAGCTGGTCGGTCTCGCCACCTTTCTGGCGGCGGGCAGCGAGATTCTCGTCTTCGCGCTTAGCTTCTGGTGGATGCGTCCGGGGAAGGAGCTGGTGATCATCACCATCGCGGCGGGCTTCTATTTCCTTCGCTTCTTCCTGACAAGCTGGATCACCGATCCCCATCTGCTGGCTTACCTGCAGCTCCTGCAGATGCTGACCTTCCCGGTCTTCTATTCGACCGCGATCCAATATTTGTACCGGATCGTGCCTGCCGAGTGGAGGGCTACCGGGCAGACCGTCCTGGCTCTGCTTTTCTTCGGAGTTTCGGGCATTCTGGCATCCTATGTGGGCGGCGCCGTGTACGAGGGTTTCGGGGGACGAGCGCTGTTTCTGTTCATCTCCTCCCTATCGCTGATAGGCACCTTTTTCGGCCTCGTATTAAGCAGACGGTATGGAACGCGCGGAGCGCCGGGCGCTCCATAGCGTTTAGCGCACGCCGCCCTGGTACTCGGTCTCGTCTTTCTTCAGCGGCCCCTGCTTCGCTTGCTCCTCTTCCAGAAGGAGGCTGGCGTCGTCCTGGGGCTTGTAGCCGATTAGTTCCTCCAGATCGTCAATGTTGTAATAATTGTCCGTATTGGCCGAAGTGCCGTACAAGCATAGGAACTTGATTCCCTCGTCAGCTTCTATACATCGCTCGCTCAGCTGCAGCAGATCCCGCTCCGAGATCCAAATATGCTTCGCGCGCTCCGAGTGCGGACGGTCGTCTCCTGGAAAATTGCCGATCCGCATATTGATCGAGGAGATGCCGTGCTTGTCCGCATACAGCCGTCCGAGCAGCTCGATGTAGCATTTGCTTAGCCCATAGAAGCTGTCCGGCCGATACGGATCGGTGGGCTCGACCTCTTTTCCGACCTTGTAGTAACCGGTTGCATGATTCGAGCTGGCGAAGATGACTCGCTTGACTCCGTTCGTACGGGCTGCTTCGTACAAATGGTACGCCCCCGTTACATTGATCGGCAGCACCCTCCCGAGGAAATCCTCCTCGTCCTTGGCCCATGCGATATGCAGCACGGTATCGACCCCCTCGGTAAGCTCCAGCATCCTGGAAGCGTCCGTTACGTCAAGCTGCACGACTTCCTTCTGCTCATCGGGCTCCACATCTGCTCCGATGATGTCATACCGTCCTGTCTGACGCAGTCCGTCCAGCAAGCAGCTCCCTATTCGTCCTGAAGCGCCGGTTATCAGCATTCGCTTTCTAGGGCCCATTTCGAATCTCCTCCCGTCTACGGAATCGAGCGCCTGCCGCTAGTCGCTCGCAGCAGGCGCTCGATATCATTTACCCGGATTAGCGGTTGGATTACCAGTCAGCTTAACTTTGATCTGAACGATCTCCGAACGGCTGCTGGTTCGGATCGGAGGTCCCCAGAAGCCGTAACCGGACGTCACGATCGAATGCATAGAGCCCTTCTTCAAGTAACCCCAGTCATTCTCATAGATGGCCCGCGTTATGAACTGGGCCGGCGCGATCTGCCCGCGATGCGTATGGCCGGACACCATCAGATCGACCTGCTGCTGCCGGGCCATATCCAGCTCGTAAGGCTGATGGTCCAGCAGGATTAACGGAAGGCCGCGATCCAAGCCGCTCATCAGCTCGGCCAGCGGGGCACGATCCTTCTCAGTGCGATCCTTGCGGCCGACCAGCGTCAACCCGTTGTCGAGCGTTACCGACTCGTCAACCAATACCCGGATGTCGCTGCGCTCCAGCGCTTGAATGATCTCTTCGATCGGCCCGTCGAATTTATCGTGATTGCCAAGCGAGGCGTAGACGCCCAGGGGCGCCCGGATCTGGCTCAAAATATCGATGAAGCCGTTGTTCCGATACGCATCCAGATTATCGTCGATCAGATCTCCCGGATAGAGTACAAGATCCGGCTTGAGAGCGTTGATCCGCTGAGCCATACGCTCGGCGTGAGAGGGCCCTGACAACATGCCGAAGTGCATGTCCGCAGCCATGACGATGTTCAGCTCCGAGCGGCCCTGGACGCTCTTCGGAATGTCTACCTCATACACTCGAACAATAGGGCTGTAAGCGTTGAAGGTACCGTAACCGAGCAGCGCGAGCAGCAGCGTCAGCGTGGCCGCCCCCGCCCACTTTTGTGCACGGTGGCGCGGCAGCTTCGTCAAGCGCAGCAGCCACAAGCAGATATGAATAACCGGCAGGATGAGCAATAGCAGCGAAAAGACAGCAAGCCAATACGACCCGATCATGCTCAAAAACGAAAGGCTGCCAAATAGCCTCGCCGTAATAAAAGAGGTTGCGAGAAAAAGGAGCGCCAGCACATAGAGCCATTTAAACCGGGCCGAAACGACCGGCTTCATCCAGCTCCAGCCGCTCCAGCCGATATAGAAGACAAGCAGTCCGTATACAAGCAGAAAACCGATTCCGGCTATGACAAACATAATAATGACTATCCTCCGCTACGACCCGTAAATGTTTAGAGCATCCAGCAGGTGCGTTCTAGATTGATGGTGGATGTTCCTTTAGCTCTGTACGGTCCGCGTCTCTAACCGAGCTTCTGGCCGCAATTCGGACAGAAGTTAGCCCCTTCGTTCTTCTCGCCGCAGTTCGGGCAAAATTTCGGCTTCTGCTTCCCTTCAGCAGGCGCTGCCGGTGCGGCTGCCGGCTCCGAAGGGGACTTTTGGCCCGGATTCATCTGCTTCATCATTTCGCCGGCAATATTCATCCCCATCATCATCCCAGCCATATCCGCGGCGGCGCCTCCGCCTTTCACGTTGCCGGATGCCATAGCGTCCGTCATCGAAACCTGCTGATACTTTTGCAGATTGCCGATCATTTCATGGGACGCCGTCTTCGTAATCATCGCTTGAATTTCTTGCGGGTAATTGAAGCTCATCACGTGGAAGCCCGTTATCGTTATGCCGTTATCCATCACTTGCATATCCAGATCCTCGCGAATGCCGCTGGCAATATCATACGCATTCGCCTGCAGATTGAACATATCCTTCCCTTCCCGGCTGATCCACTTCATTAACAATTGATCCAGCACGGAAGTAATCCGGATTTTGACGTCCTCGACCAGATAGCTGTCTTTTATCCCCGCAATCTGGTCGATGAGCGTCACGTAATCGTTCACCTTGAAGTTGAACGTACCGTTGGCGCGAATCGGCATGCCTCCCGGAAGCTGGGGAGTCGGGATCAGAACCGGATTCTGCGTCCCCCACTTCACCGTAAACTCCTTCGTATTGACGAATAAGACCTCCACTCGCATCCCGCTATTGAAGCCGAACTTAAAGCCTTTGAGCGTGGATAAGAAGGGGATGATCTGCGAATCGATGCTGTACTCTCCCTCATCCTCGAAAATCCCTTCGATCTTGCCGTTATGGACAAAAATCGCATCTTGACCCGAGCGGATGATGAGCTTGCTGCCCTTCTTGATCTCCCGGTTGCTCCATTTCCAAAAAATCATATCGTCCCTAAACTCTTCCCATTCCACGACGTTCGCAAACTGGTTTCTGAACAACACCATGCCTTACACGCTCCTTCGATTAAAATGAACCTCTGCTGCCGCTATGCGAATGGCCGCCCCCGGTAGTTCCCCCACCGCCTCCCGAGCCGCCGCCGCCGCTGTTCTTCTCAATTTTCTGTCTCGTAGTGGTGGTGCGCACGTATTGGTCCTGATGCTCAAGGACGCCAGAAGTGCCGGTATCCTCATAAGTATGCCGATGCACCGTAACCCGCCCTCCGGAATGATAGGCCATCGTGCCTACGATGATCCCGCCGAGCACAAGCGAAGCCGCCAGTTGAAACCAAACCTCGAATAAAATATTGTCCGGGTTCACTCCCGGGCGAAAGCCCATATATCTATGCGCAGTCAAAATAAACTCCCGGAAGGCCAGCCCATAGTCGCCGCTGGTCAGCTCCGGACTAATCCGGTTCCGAATTTTATCCAGCCTGCCGTTATCCAGATACTCCTTCGCTTTGTAAAACCCGGCCAAATAAATCTCTCTATTTTTCATATCCAGCATCAAGATGACTGCATTGCCGTGCGGCTTATCATATCCCGGCCCATGCTCATCGTAAAAATCCTGGGTCATTTTCTTAACATCCTGATTCGCGGCGTTCTTGGACGTGACGATTAGGATATCCGTCTCTCGTTCGGCGCCGTATTGATTAGCCAAAGCGTTCAGCTCCGCTGCCTCTTCCCGAGTGAGCAAGCCTGCATCGTCGATGATCAGCTGCTTCAGCTTCGCAGGGGCCGCTTCGCTCGCCGCCAGCTCCATCGGAACGGCCACGATTACAGCGCAGAACAACAACAGGGCCAGGAGCCATCTATATCGCTTCACCAGAATCCTCCCCCCATCATCCATGAGACCAGCTTCAGTGAGAGGAAAGAGATACCGGAAATACCGGCAAACCACGCGGTCACCTTCGCCTTGCTAATCGGAGGCTTGCCAACTACCTTACCGGTCTGGCCGTTCATGGCGAACGTATGCTCCAGCCTATTGTAGTCATAGTGTACCACCCATACCGGAAGCAGCACATAGTCCGCTTGCTGAAGTCGGGTGTCGATATGCTTATCGGTATAGCTTACGGAGGTGTATTCCGACATCGTCGACCGAATATAAGCCTCTACATATTCGCTTATTTTATCCTTCGCCCGCGGGAGCAGCTCCTTTTCGTCATAGCTGTACTTTTCCGCGATAAACCCGGCGAGATAAGGAGTTTTGAAGCTTTTCAGCTGTTCGTAAGGAAATGGCTCTAATTTATCCATCAGTTCGTCGTTCATTTTCTCGGATGCATCGATAGGAACCTTCGCATAATTCAAATTAATTTTCCGGTATACCTTGAAGTGCTGGGTTTCCGTAATCTGATAGTCGCCCTGCGTGTAGACTCTCACCTTCGTGGCTTGAGCTTGAACCTCGATCCGATTGTTTAATCCATACAGCCAGAAGGGAACATACATCCCGGTGATGCTTTTGACTCGATCCGCGGTCATAAACCCGTTTGGCGTCAGCCGGCCATTTTTGCACCATTTCTTGAATGCCCTCATCGCTTCTTGCTTGCCGATCGAAAATGGTATGACCTTGGCCGGAGCCAGCTTCCCGGTCAGCCGATCGCCGAGCACGATGCCTGATCCGCAGAAGCTGCACACCGTTGCGGTCGTCTCCGCTTCCGTGATGAGGACGGCTCCGCAGCTTGTGCAATGATACTCCTTCGCTTCGTCTTCCGAGAACGTATTTCTCGTCAGGGGATCCGGAAGCTGCTCGATATTGTCGTTTCTTCCACAGCTGTGGCAGGATAACATACCGGTAGCGCTGTCGAAGACCATGCTGCTGCCGCAGTTCGGACATTTATAATCGATAACCTGCATCTGCTCACCTCATGGACGAAGAAACTGTCATTCCTTCTTTTTCATTTTCTCTTTAATCGCAGCTAATTCATCGTCGGGATCGTTGTTGCTCGCCTGTTTCTCGAATTGGGCGAACAGCTCATCGATGTCGTCCTTCTTGTTGCCAGCCCGAAGCTCGGCAATGGCCATAGCTTCATGATAGGCTCTATCGACCTTCTCATCCATCGAATCAAATATAGAATTTTGTCCGCCAGCCGTGGATGAGCCGGAAGCATTGACCTTCTGCTGGAAGCTGGCTTCCGCCATTTTCCCTTTCAGCACAACACGCCGGGCCTCAAGCTTGCCGATATCCGCCACCAGCTTATCCTGCAGCTGCTTCATACTTGCGGCGTTGGAAGAAGCCAGGTCGTACGAAGCCTGCAGCTTTTCTTCCTTGTCGGCAAGCGGCCTCTTTCGCTCAAGAAACTTCCTGGCTTCCTCATCCCTGCCTGCCTCAACCGCCTTCTCCGCATACGACTGGAGCTTCCTGATCTCGCCTCTGCACTCGTCCAGCGCCCGCTTCGCCCTTTGTTCATCCGCTAGCACGGAGGCCGTTTCCGCTTTTACCTTGCCTAAGTCGCTGGTCAAGCTGCGCATGAACTCATCGATCGTCTTCTCTGGATCATCCGCCTTATCCAATATCGCCTGGATGTTGCTGGCCATAATAGCTCTAAACCGTGACAAGATTTCCATAAAGGACCTCCCCGAGAAATAGTGCTCGCTCTAATCATACTTCATAATACTTCTAATTTGGACAAAGGATTCATTTTTTAAAAGGTTTTTCACTTGCCTGGTTAGCCCCCTTCCTTTTAGTCCCAAGAATGTTCTATATATATTGTTAATTCCTGTAGAATCTTGTAGAATAACATCGAATAGAGTCGCCTTTCTTTACATATAATTTTCCATCTAAGATGAAAGCAGTTCTTCCTTTACTTGACAACCTAAGGAGATGATTATGATGAAAGTGACAGTCGGAAGGAAACTGGTAATCAGCTATTCCCTTATTCTGCTCTTAATGTCCATCCTCGCCATTCTAAGCTATTCCAGCATGTCCAGCATGCAGAAACAGACGGACGAGATTATAATGGATGCGATCCCTCTGGGGCAGGAAGCTGCAGAGATCCTTACTTCCCTTGTCAATCAAGAAACCGGAGTACGTGGTTATCTGTTGTCTGCTGACGAGAGCTTCCTGGAGCCCTATAAGTTCGGAAGAGAAGAAGTGAAGAACAGCCTGACGATCATTAATACTCACTTGGCCAGCCATCCGATCATGGCGGAATTAATCCAACGAGCAAAACCCCAAATCGAAAACATAGAGCAGTATTTCGAATCCCAAATCGAATTAGTGAAAAAAGGGCAGCGGCAAGAAGCAAACTCCAAACTTGCAGATGGTAAAAAACTGTTCGATGATTTCCGGGCCACCTATGCAGATATCCAGAAGGATATAGACAAGTTAACCAATGATGCGTGGCTTCAATCCAAACAGACAAAAAAACAAGCGGAACAACTCTTACTCCTGATTAGCCTCCTGGCTTTGTTGGGCGTCAGCTTGTCCGGATATTTGTTAAACCAGTCGATTTCCAAGCCGATTCAGAAGGTGACCGAGTCTGTAGAACGGATGGCGGAGGGCGACCTATCTATTGATCATCTGCATATCAAAAACAAGGATGAAATCGGTGTATTAGCCAGCTCCTTTAATAGGATGGCCGACAACCTGCGTTCCCTGGTTTATCAGATCGGCCATAGCACGGAGCAAGTCGCCTCCTCAGCCGAGCAATTAACGGCCAGCTCCGAACAGACGGCTAAGGCTTCCGAATACATCTCCAGCTCTATGCAAAAAGTAGCTGCTGGCGTGGAAAGCCAGACGAGCAGCGTCGAGCAGACGATACATACCGTAGACCGCATGGTAGTAGGCGTTCATAAAGCGGTCCAAATCGCTGAAGCGGTAGCCAGTTCGACCGGGACCGCTTCGGAGAAAACGTCCGAAGGGAATTCAGCTATCGCTACGGCTTCCCGGCAAATGAACTTCATTAATGAAACCATGAGTAAGCTGGTGAGGGCCATCAAACAATTCGAGCATCGTTCCCGCGAGATCGGTCAGATTACCGCTGCGATTACCGAGATTTCTTCACAGACCAACCTGTTGGCTCTGAATGCGGCCATAGAAGCGGCTAAAGCAGGCGAACAAGGTCGAGGCTTCTCGGTTGTCGCCCAGGAGGTCAAGCAATTAGCCGAGCAATCGACACAGTCCGCTCACCAAATTACCGATGTCATCGGCAAGATTCAATTGGAAACGGAAGAAGTCATCCGAACGATGGAGGATGCTGCCAAAGAAGTAGCGGAGGGCATCCAATCGGTAAGCACGGCCGGTATGTCGTTTGAACAGATTCGGAGCTCCGTCGATGAGGTCACGACGCATACCGAACAAATATTTACCGCTGTTCAACTTATATCGGCCGGCGCCGAGCAAGTGGTCAGCTCCATACATTACATGGGGCAGCTGGCGGGGGAGAATGCGGCCGCGTCCCAAAATGTTTCATCCTCTACCGAGGAACAACTGGCCTCGATGGAAGAAATATCAGCCTCTTCGCTGCATCTGACGAAATTAGCAGAGGATTTGCATGGGCTAACTCTAAAATTTAAGCTTTAAAACCCGTGCGGCTGAAGGAAGCATTTCTGCGCACCGCAAAAAAAGATGCCCGACTCGGGCATCTTTTTCTTTACACGCAGGCTCTTAGCCCGTGGTCCGGCTACCCTCGCTTCGCAACGGGTATCCAAATTTCGCTACGGAATGTAGGGGATGTGACCTCTTTGCTCTCATTCCACAATATCTCTGGGCCCGGCTTCTGTTCATAGCTGGTGGATGGAAACCATTCGGAATAAATCCGTCCCCATATATTCTGGAGGGTATCTGGAAATGGCCCGACCGCTTCGAACACGGCCCATAACGATGCCTGAACCTCGAGCTCGTCAAACTGTTCCGGGCACGGCTTCGTTGTAGCCGCCCCGATCCAATGATCCAATTCTCCCTTCTCCTCCATCCGCCCCTCGGAAAAGTTGACCGATGCGCTGATCAAGCCCGTCGGCTCGACATTGGAGAGCATTTTCAACTGATGAATCGACTGCTCGTTCAAACTTTCCCACATTTTCGCAATTTCCGGATTCACCCCGTGGAAGACGATCGGAACTCTTTTTTGAAGACCGACAATCCGAAAAGCTTCTTTTTCCTCCAAACGATACTTCATTTCGCTGCCTCCTTGAATGGTCAACTGAAAGGTCAAGGGAGGGTAGGCCTTCAACGATTGGCCCTGGAGTCTGGACTCCGAGGGCGTAATTCCGTGAAAAAGATGGAATGCCTTGGTAAAAGCATCTGGAGATTGGTATCCATATTTCATGGCAATCTCGATAACTTTACTGGAGCCGCTCTGAAGCTCAACCGCTGCCCGAGTAAGCCGTCTGCGACGAATATAGTCGGACAGCGTTAGGCCGGCGAGGAATGAGAACATTCTGGTGAAATGATACTCCGAGCACAAGGCCCTTCTTGCCGCTTCCTTCAGATCAACCTCGCCGGTCAAATTTTCTTCAATGTATGACAGTGCTTTGTTCATATCTTCAAGTACATTCATTCGCTACCCTCCTTCCCTCATACGTAGAATAGCAGAAACAAGGGAATCAGACCCGACAGTTCCTGCACGATCTTGACGGGTCCATCATTTCCAATCTTCGGGTATAAATTCGACCTTGGAGCCGCACATTAAAGCTTCAGGGGGTGTATAAGATGAAACCGTCTGCTCATCCAATTCTAAACGCGAAAGACTCCGAGTCGGCACAAGGCTACTTGACCTGGTGGCAGCTTTCCTTGCTTGGTGTCGGATGCACCATCGGAACCGGATATTTCCTGGGGACGGGCATAGGGCTAAAGGTTACGGGGCCTTCTATGGTTATTTCTTTTCTGCTGGCCGCATGGGGGACTTATATGGTTTTTCATTTGCTTGCACAGATGACTACAGCGGATCCGCAAGAAGGTTCCTTTTGCTATTATGCCGGCAAAGCATGCGGACGCTGGGCAAGGTTTGGCTGTGGCTGGAATTATTGGACCTCCACCGTTTTAATAATGGGCAGTCAACTGACAGCGCTCGCGATTCTAAGTCAATTCTGGTTCCCCGGCATTCCTTTATGGATGTTTGCTTCTCTGTATTCCATCCTTTCTATCGGGGTCATGCTGCTAGGATCGAAGGGATTCGATAAGGTCGAGCATATTCTGGCTGTGACGAAGACTGCGGCGATCGTCATCTTCATTATCCTGGCAGGCGCCGCTCTAATCGGATGGATACCCGGAGACGGCGGCAGCCATCCCGGAATTCCCGGTTCGATGAAAGACCTCTTCCCGTATGGTCTGCGCGGCTTCTGGTCCTCGTTATTGTACGCGTTTTATGCGTATGGGGGCGTAGAAGTGATCGGCTTGATGGCCATGCAGCTGAAGAATAAAGAAGAGGCGCCCAAAGCCGGACAAGCGATGCTTCTTGCCCTGACGATCATCTATGTCATCTCGATCGGATTGGTCATCCTGATGGTTTCCCATGAGGCTGTTAGCGAGAAAGAGAGTCCATTTGTGACGGCGCTTGCGAGCTACCACTTGTCTTTTTTCCCGCATGTCTTTAATGGAGCCATCATCATCGCCGGCTTCTCCACGATGACCGCTTCCTTATTTGCGGTGACGAATCTGCTAGTGATGCTTGCTCATAACGGCGATGCCCCTCAAGTATTCGAGAAAAAAATCAAATCCTATAAGAACCTGCCTCTTCCTTCTTTGGCCTTAGCGGCATTAGGCTTGGCGGCGTCCGTGATTACGGCTTTATTTCTTCCAGGTACCATCTATGCCTACCTGACAACCGCAGCCGGGATCCTGCAGATGTATAACTGGGGGATCATCCTCTTCTCGGCCAATAAGCTGCTCAAGCTTACGGTAAAAGACAAGCTGTTCTCCCTGCTTAGCCTGCTGCTTGTGGCGGCGGCGGTATCAGGTACTCTTGTAGAGAAAAGTATCCGTTTCGGCTTCATTATAAGCATACTGCTGCTTGCGATTATTGCCTTCGTTACCTGGATCATGACGAGAATCTGGAGAAGGTCCGGGCAGGAGAAAAAGCAGAGCTCGTATTGAGATCTGCTTTCCGCTTTGCGTTAGTCGCGGCTCTCCTGTCGATGAGATCCCGGAACGGGCGCCTATTTCGTAGAGACGTAATACTCGGCAAATACGTCAGCAAAGGCCGAAGCCGTTCGCAGGCTTTCCTGGAGCGTATTATTCACGCCTCCCACCTCCAGCAGCAGGCTGCCGGGAGAGACGGACTGATTATATTCTCCGTTGCCTTGCTGGGCGCTCTTCAAGATAACTCCTCGCGACAGCCCCGGGTATTTTTTATTCAAACGTTCATTCAACGACTCGGCAAATTGCTTATTTTCCTTGTAATTCGGATGACCGGTTCCGATGACGAACAAAATGCGAGCATACTGAAGCCCGCTAATCGTAGCCGTAGTTTTATCGCGCGGCACGTCGGCATCCCGATGAATGTCGAAGAAATAAGTTAAGTCCGGATGACTTTCTTTGATTTGGTTGACGGCCTTCCGCGATTCGGCATACGACTGCCCGAAGCTCAAATTCCGTGCCTTCAAAATCTCGGCAAAATCATCCTCGCCTACGATGGTCGAAATTCCTTTGGCCTGGAGCTGCTGGCCGATATGCTCGCCTACCAGCGTAATATTCACTTTAGGATCGTCGTAAGAAGTACCATGGGTAAGACCTGCGACATTTTTCCAGGACTCCAGATTATGCGTGTGATAAATATAGACGCTGCCCTGGCAGACCGGCTTGACGCTTGCTGAAGCCGGCGGGCTCTCCGTGCGGCTCTTGGTCTCCGTCTTTACGACCCAATTGGCAACAAAAGCTTTTTTCCCGCCGGGAAGCTGGACCTGATACCAATCCCCTTCCGATCCGATCACGGGAAGCTCGTCTCCCGCTTTCGCTTTGGCGATAATGTCTTGATCAAGCCCAGGACCTATGCGCAGATTCGTGTTATCTACGATCTTCACCGTCATTTCCTTGGCCTGGCTCTGCTTGGCGCTGTCGGCTTTTGGCGCCGCATTGGCTAGGATCGTTACCCCGCTTTTGCCGCAGCTCCTCGTGTTTTCCGTCTTAACCACCCAATTGGCGACGTAGGCGGTACCTCCATCAGGAAGCGATACGTTATACCAGTCTCCCTTTGATCCAAGAACAGGATAGGATTCGCCCGGCTTAGCCTTTCCTACGATCTCAAACTCTAGCCCGGCCCCCTTGCGCAAATTCGTAACGTCGACAATTTTGACGAAGGTTTCTTTCGCCAGCTGCTGATCCTTTTGCTCGATTTTTGGGGTTACCTTGTCGGTGGACTGACTGGCAGCATACGCGGCATCAGAGATGCCGAATTGCCAGCAAAGCAACAAGGCCCCACACCAGATTGTATGCCGGAACAAGCTTTTTCTCTCCCTATGTAAGTTATCCATGTCCTACCATTCGACGCAAGTCGGCAAAAGTCCTGCTTGCTTGTCATTTTGAAACGATACAGTTTGTATTCCTTATAACCATGGGCGTTTGGAAATTCAGACTGGAAGAAAGGAAAGTGATCGGATGCCACAAAACGGGGAACTTATTCATGAGCAAACCGAGCGGAAAATGCAGCCTTTTTACTGGATCTTAACCTTCGAATGTCTGTCTCTTCTGCTGCTGCTGGCTCTATGCCTGGCGACCCTTCCCGTCATAGTGGCCTTCATCTATCAGGGGTGGGTTTACCTGCTGCTTCCCGCCCTACTTGGTCTTTGGCTCATCCGGATTTCATGGCGGCTGCTTGGCAAATACGTATGGGAGAACAATCACCTGAGCCGCTATGCGCTCTACCGCCATCACGTTGACTATCTCCAGTATGACAAGAAGAGGCGGGACTTTGTGCAGGACAGCGTTCCGCTCCAGCAGATCGAACGCGCTCTCGTCGGCGGCTACTACGCTCTGTATCATTAACCCTAAATAACCTTGTGATCGAACCGGGTGAAAAAAGAAGTACTGAACACGATCGTCTACGATCAGGTTTACCAGTACACCTACCAGTTTTATCCCGAACCCTGAACCATGTTATTCTCCGCAAAGACAAAAGCTCCCTGCTGTCCATGGACAGCCAGGGAGCTTTGTCTTTGTTCGCGAATAGCCGTTATTTCTTCGGCCTTCTTCGTAGATCCAGATTCAATAAATAATTGAGCTTGCTGGCATGCTTCTGCTCATCGGTAATGATCTCGAAGAGCATATCCCTGTTATAGCGCTCCTGCAAGCCCGCGCGTATATCCCGGTATCGCTCCACGGCCTCGAGCTCTCCAAAGAACGCCTTTCTGAGGCCATCCGTATAGGATTTCGGTTTTTCGAACTTGACGTCCTTTGCTTCCGCTATCGTTTGACCCGTTAAGGTCTGATACAGCTTGCGGAACATTTGATTATGCTTCCGTTCATCATCGCGGATACTTGTTAGTATCTCCTTATCCTCTTGAGAAGGCGCTACGGAAATCAAATAATCGTAGAACAGCTCATCTTCCTTCTCACCGGCGAGAGCCTCCCGGATAAGCGCGATTGCCTCCTCAAGCGATTTGTAAGTTGTCGGCTGCTGCCTCATATTTCCATACGGACCAGGCGGAACGACCGAATAAACGGGCCTCTGCATAGCGTACCTGTAGTGATACATAGGCTTCCCTCCGTCTCAGATGCTTTCACCTCAGCTTATGGCTCGCGGTGCCCATTGGTATCATGTCCGGTGAAAATAGAGACAGCTATTACTGGGTTCAGGTCCGTCTTCGGCGGCTGCGCGCCTATTCATCCAGGCCGAGAAGCTGGCCTTCGGCATACAAGGAGAGGAGCGCCTCTACGACCCGCGGATCGAAGTGAATTCCGCTCTGTTTTTCTATCTCGGTCATTGTCTCCTGAGCGGTCCAGGCTCTCTTATAGGGGCGTTCGTGGGTTAAGGCGTCGTAAAAATCAGCGAGCGCCACGATACGCGCCTCTATGGGAATTTCTTCGTTGCGCAGCCCGTGCGGATACCCCGAGCCGTCCCACTTCTCATGATGAGCTCGAGCTATGATCCCGGCCAGCTTCAAGACGGTGAAGGAGCTTTCCTCCAAGATGCTCGCGCCGATCATCGTATGACTTTTCATCCGTTCGAATTCGTGAGGCTCGAACCGCCCCGGCTTCAGCAAAATATCGTCCGGAATACCAATTTTGCCGATATCATGAAGCGGCGCCGCCATTCGGATCATATCGACGTGCTCCTCGGGAAGTCCGAGCCGGCTTGCAATTAAACCGGCTAGCCTGCCTACTCGGAGCGTATGTCTTCCTGTCATATCATCGCGGTACTCTGATGCTCGTCCGAGCAGCTGCAGGATTTCCAGCTTCGCCTTCTGCAGCTCCTCCGTGCGCTCCAGCACTCTTTCTTCCAACGTTATTTTATGCTGCCGGATCTGGTTGTGCAGCTGCCTCGTTCTCAACAAATTATTGATGCGGAGGATAACCTCCGTACGGTCATAGGGCTTCGTCAAAAAATCATTGACGCCCGCCTGCAGCCCCTGCTGCTTCATTTCGGGAGTCACATCCGCGGTCAGCATAAGAACCGGCAAAAAAACGTCAGGCCTGGTCAGCTCCCGGATCAGCGACAGCACCTGAAGCCCGTCCATCCCCGGCATATGCATATCGAGCAGCACGATATCCGGATCAATCTCCTCCAGCATTTGCTTAACCTGGAGAGGGTCCATTGTACTGAAAACCTGCTTAAACCCCGCACGTGCCAAAATACGTTCCAGCAAACTAACGTTATATTCTTGATCATCCACTATTAGCAGCTTCGCGAGTTTGATATCTTCCATCTGTCTTCCCCATTCCGTATTCATGAACGTACGAGCATTAAGTGTGCAGCGCGGAACGCATCTTTTCGAGAAGACGATCCAGTACGACAGGCTTGGTATCGAAATCGTCGCACCCGGCCTGATAAGCCTTCTCTTCATCGCTGGTCATCGCATGAGCAGTCAGAGCGATGACGGGAATATGTCTCGTATCCGGTGAACCTTTCAGCAGGCGCGTAGCCTCCCATCCATCCAGGACAGGCAGGCTCAGATCCATCAGAATCAGATCGGGAAGCAGCTGAGAAGCAAGGTCAACCCCCTGTCTGCCATCCTCGGCTGTCACGATCCGGTAGCCTTTCCGCTCCAGACGTCGGGACAGCATATCCCGGTTCATTTCATTATCCTCGATCAGTAGAACGGTATGCAATCGGTCTCTGCCTCCTTAGCTTGACTCCTAGTCTCCTGTTCCAGCAGGAACCTCCTTATCCTTGCTTCTCCTTCTCAGGGGTCAGGAAGCGGCGGATTTCGGCCAGCAAAGCGCTCTTGTCGAAGGAGCCCTTCTGGATGATATTCATCACTTCCCCGTTCAGCTTGGCCCGCACTTCCGGGGTAAGGCACTTGGCCGTCACCACGACAATCGGAACCTCAGTCCAAGTCGTCTGCTTGCGCAGCTCGGTAATAAATTGAAACCCGTCCATTTCCGGCATCATCAAGTCAAGCAGGATCAGAGAAGGCAGAGTCTTGTTCATATGCTCCAGTGCTACACGGCCATTGTCAGCTTGGGCAACCGCATACCCTTCCTTCTGCAGCAGCTTGGTCATCAGCTCGCTCGTCGCCGCATCATCCTCGATCACAAGCACCTCATGCTCTTCGTGCTGTGCTATGTATTTGTCCATTACCCGGATCAGTCTGTCCCGTTCCACCGGCTTGGTTAAATAATCAGAGACGCCCAGCGTATAGCCGAGCTGCCGGTCGCTTGCCATGGACCAGATGACAACCGGGATATCCGCCAGCTCCGGGTCGTTCTTGAGCTCGGTAAGCACACTCCATCCGTCCATGGTCGGCATAAGAATGTCCAGGCAGATGACCTTGGGACGGAGCTTCCTGGCCAGCTCCAGACCATCCGGGCCGTTATCCGCATAGGCCAGCGTCCAGCCTGTCTTGGCCAGATAGCGTTCCATCAGCTCCCGGTTAAAGCTTTCATCGTCGATAAGAAGGATGCTGATCTGGCCGGTTGCCTCAGGCAGCTGCTCGGGTCCGTCAGGCAAGTAAGGCGCCGAACTTATCGGTTCTACAGAGTGAGGCAGCCAGCATGTAAAGGTCGTGCCTGCGCCAAATTCACTCTCCACCTGGATATCGCCGCCCATGATCTGACTAAACCTCTGGCTGATCGCCAGACCAAGACCCGTCCCACCATACCTCCGGGTCGTGGATGCATCCGCTTGGGTAAAAGGCTGAAACAGCTTGTCGAGCTGATCCGGCGTCATGCCTATGCCCGTGTCCCGCACACGGAAGCTGTAACCCGGTCGGCCGTCTCGGATTTCCTTGCCTGCATCGAAGAAGATCGAGCCCGCATCCGTGAACTTGTTGGCATTGCTGAGCAAATTAATCAGGATCTGTCTTAGCTTCGTCACATCCGTTGTAAGCTCTCCTTCTTCTTCACAGACGGTTTGCAGTCGATTCCCCTTGCTTTCCACCAGCGGGCGTATCGTAGTCATGACATCCTGAATCATCTCCGGCAAGCTGCAAGTCTCGAGATGAAGGTCCATCTTGCCTGCCTCGATCTTCGAAATATCCAAAATATCGTTGATCAGGTCGAGAAGATGGTTGCCCGCCTTGCTGATTTTGGACAAATCCTCCACAAAGACGGACTCGCCCATCTCCTCCGCTTCCTCCTGAAGCATCTCGCTATACCCGATGATCGCGTTGAGCGGAGTTCGCAGCTCATGGCTCATATTCGCCAGAAACTGGCTCTTGATCAAGCTCGCCTTGATGGCCTCGTCCCGCGCTTTGGCCAGTTGCTCGGTTCGTTCCGCCAAGGCCGCTTCGGCCTTGACCCGGTCCGTAATGTCCGTACGGATCGAAATAAACTGATGGGGAGTACCGTCCTCATGAAGAAAAGGCACAATCGTCGTATTCATCCAGTACTCGCTGCCGTCCTTGGCCCGGTTTTTGACCTCGCCCTTCCAGACGCGTCCTTGCTTGATCGTATCCCACATGTTTTTGAAAAACGACTTGGGATGGTACCCCGAGTTGATCACCCGATGCGTTCTCCCGATCAGCTCCTCGCGGTCGTACTTGGAAATTTCACAAAATTTTTCATTTACATAGGTTATGATCCCTTTATCGTCGGTTATAGCGACAATCGAAGACTCATCCAGTGCATTTTCAATATCTCGCAAGCTTTCCATGCTCTGATACAGCTTCCATTCATTTTGCTTCCTATTTGTTATATCGGTTCCGATAGCCATATGTTGATAGACCTTGCCGTTCTCGTTGACGAACGGTATAACGGTCAGGCTCACCCAATACTCGCCGCCGTCCTTAGCTCGGTTTTTCATTTCGCCCATCCACACTTGCCCTTGGTTGATCGTATCCCAGAATTGTTCGAAGTGACCCCGTGAATGGAAGCCGGAATTTAGGAGCTTGTGGCTCTGTCCGATCATTTCATCCTTGTCATATCCGGATAAACGACAGAAATGATCATTAACAAAAGTAATGATTCCTTGTTCATCCGTAACCGAAACGATCGCCGTGGCTTCCAATGCGGATAAGGCATATTTAACATCCTTGAATTCGGTCAGCATCCCGTTCTCCTATCCAGCTTTATCAAGCAAGCTATCGTTGTGATGTGCTTTTACTCCCCTGCATCAGCGGCGGAGCAAGATACGGCCGAAGCTCCGCCAGTAAGGTTTGCGGGCTAAAGGCTCCCTTCTGAATAATGCTTCGCACACACCCGTCCAATTTGAGCCGGTCTTCAGGTGTAATGGTTTTGGCGGTCAGGACGACAATGGGGATATCGGCCCAACTCTCCTGCCTTCTCAGCTCCTCAATAAACTGAAAGCCATCCATCTCCGGCATCATTAAGTCCAACAGGATGAGCGCAGGAACCATTCGGGACAGGCTCTCCAGCGCAATGGCGCCATTTCCCGCCTCATTCACGATAAAGCCTTCCTTCCGAAGCAGTCTGGAGACAAGCTCGCTCGCCGAGCTGTCGTCCTCGATGACCAGTACCGTATGCTCGGCACGATTCGCCACATATTTGTCCATCATGGTAACCAGCTGATCCCTTTGCACCGGCTTCGTCAGAAACTCCGATGCCCCCAAGGTATAGCCCAGCTGTCTGTCGCTCGACATGGACCAGATGACAACCGGAATATCTGCCAGCTCCGGGTCATTTTTCAGCTGCGCGAGGACGCTCCAGCCATCCATGCCCGGCATCAGGATGTCCAGACAGATCACTTTGGGACGAAGCCTCTTAGCCAAAGCCAATCCCTGCGGCCCGCTCGGAGCGAAGGCCATCGTCCAGCCCTCCTTATCGAGGTACCGTTTCATCAATTGCGCGTTATAAGGCTCATCGTCGATAAGAAGGATGCTGACGTGGCTCGTGTCCGCATCCGTCACCTCGTCGCGGCCCGCTTCATGAGGAATGACGGCCTCCGGGGCGAAAGCCTCATGGCCTGGAGGCGAAGCCGGCAGCCAGCAAGCAAATACGCTGCCCGAACCGAGCTCGCTTTCAACGGAAATATCTCCGCCTAGCAGATGGGAGAACCTGCGGCTTATGGCCAGCCCGAGCCCCGTCCCGCCATACTTGCGCGTCGTGGACGAATCGGCTTGCGTGAACGGCTCGAACAGCTTCTTCATTTGCTCAGGGGACATCCCGATTCCCGTATCCGCCACCCGGAAGCGATAACCGGCCCGCCCATTCCTTGTTTCCTCACACACCTCCAGAGAGACTGTGCCCCCATGGGTAAATTTGCTTGCATTGCTGAGGAGATTTATCAGAATCTGCCGCACCTTCGTCACATCGGTCGCGATGTGGCCGTCCACGCAGCGAACCTCCAGCTGATTTCCGTTTGCTTCAATGAGCGGAGCTACCGTGTTCACCGCCTCTTGGGTCAGCTTGGTCAAGTCGCATGCTTCCACATAGACCTCCATCTTGTCGGCCTCGATCTTCGAGATGTCCAGAATATCGTTGATCAGCGCAAGCAAATGCTTGCCCGCTTTACTGATTTTCCCCAAATCCTCGACAAAGGTCGCTTCTCCGAGATCCTCTGCGTCTTCTTTCAGCATTTCGCTGTATCCGATGATCGCATTCAAGGGCGTTCTTAATTCGTGGCTCATGTTGGCCAGAAACTGGCTTTTGATCAGATTCGCCTTGATAGCTTCATCGTGGGCTTTCTCCAGCTGGGACGTTCTTTCCTGGACCAATTCCTCCAAATGCTCGTTCAGCTCGCGCAGCTCTAGATTCATTCGGTAAATTTCATCGGATTTGAGCCGAATTTCCGAATCTTTACGCGAGAACCGCTTGGAGATCAAGATGCCGACCAGGCAAAGTCCCAATGTCGCAACCGTACCTCCCGATATGAAATAGCCGAGCCAGGTCTGATTCAGCACAACCCCGGCGGACAAATCCGAGTCAGGTTCGATATAAAAATGCGCAGCCATCATCCCGGTATAATGCAGGCCGGCAATAGCCGCCCCCATGATCAAGCCGCTCCCCATCTTCTTCCAACCCGCTCCTCGTTTGCCGTCCTTACGGAAGTAAAAGGATAGCCATAAAGCCGCTATGGATGCGATAATCGCTATTGCGATGGAGAGAGCAAAATAAAACGGATCATAGGCAATCCCGATCTGCATCGCTGCCATCCCGATATAATGCATGCTTGAAACGCCTACGGCCAGCAGCATTCCGCCTCCAAGCAAAGCCCGGGCGCTAAGCTGGTTACTGCGTCCTACTATGTACAAGGCGGCGAAGGAGCCGAACACCGAGGGTAGCACGGAGAGGAACACGATAGTGATGTTATATGCGACCTGCACCGGCAGCGTAAACGCCAGCATGGCCACAAAATGCATCGACCAGATGCCCAGCCCCATCGCTACAGCTCCTAGTATAAGCCACAGCCACCTCTTGAACCCCTCTGCCGAACGGATTCTTCCTGTCAGGTCGAGAGCCGTATAGGAAGCGACAACCGCCACGATATAGGAAAAAACGACCAGTATAGGGTCATGCGAACCATGTATATGCTCCATTTATTTCCTCCCGATTTATTCATCAGCCACTTGTTTTAGTCATCATAACACGACCGCCGTTATTGTGGTATTTGAAAGTTATCGGATGAAACGCCTTCATTTTTGAGTCTTATTTCGGGCTCGCAGACTCACCGGCAGGACCTTTAACCTATTCGCCCGGCAGCTAAAACAAAAGCCCCAGCAGATTCTCATCCGCAGGAGCTTTAGTCAGGCGTGTATGTCCGATTTATTGCCGATGTTCAGGGTCATCCGGCCGGCCATATTTCTTCAAGGGACCCAAGATCAGATTCATACCATCGCATAAGCCTTGCAAATACACAATTTTGTCTTTATTTTGCGGGACCTGAGCGGAGACTTCTGTCAGCTTGCGCCGGAATTTCACTTCAGTCGTCTCCAGATTAAGGATCAACTCGCCCAGGTCGGCGGCGGCCTTCTGGCATTCGGTAAAATCGTCGGCGCTAAACAGCTGCCTATTGCGCCCGAGCAGCTCTTCGACAAAGCTGTGAAAATCTCTCATCGCTTATCTCCTTCTTGCTGGGTCTTATTACGCAACTAGCTTTGGCAGTTTCTCCTTGTTTTATCCATCTGACGGCCTGCTGCACTCATAGAAAAAAGGCTAATTCGCCCGCTCCTGATTAACAGCGAACAGAATTAGCCTGACGTTCAAAGTGAGGGATGCCGCTGCGTTAGGAAAGTGCAAGCAGCACGACTAGGACGGCCAGCACGACGATGATAACAATGCTGATAATCCATAGCTTGGCGCTGGATTTGGCTGGTTCCGCGATGGCTGCCGGAGCAGCGGATGATCCGCCGGCTTGATTCGTAAGCGTTCCGCAGTACTTGCAGGAGATGGAGCCCTCCGGAATCCTCTCGTTACAATGCGAACAAAATGACATCGCCATCAGCATCACTCGCATTCCATTGGATTTAGTTACGCATAGGTAATGTATGCGTTTGCTCCACCTGGATAGTACTGCTTTTTTTCGCTTTTTCATCGCGGATTGCGGCACAAGGACAAACAAAACACAGGCCATCCGAAAAATCTCGGAGCAGCCTGTGCTTGCAGCGCGCCTTAGCGCATGATTTTAGGAATGAAACTCTTTGCCGTCAAGAACTTCCTTGACATAGCCGGCACGGATAACGAAATCTCCGAACCGCTCGCCATTGTGGCGCTCCTTCGCATACCGGTTAAACATCTCTTTAAGCGATTCGAGAATCTCCGCTTCCCCGATCGTTTCCTTGTACAGCTTGTTCAGCCTGCTTCCGTCGAAGCCGCCTCCCAGGTACATATTATATTTCCCCGGAGCCTTGCCGATGAACGAAATTTCCGCCAGCATCGGACGTGCGCAGCCATTCGGGCAGCCGGTCATCCGGATCACGATCTCTTCCTGGCGCAGTCCTGCATCATCCAGCATAAGCTCGATCTTATCCAGAAGCTCCGGAAGATAACGCTCGGCTTCCGCCATCGCCATCCCGCAGGTCGGCAGCGCGACGCAGGCCATGGCATTTCTCCGCAGCTCCGAGTGGTGAGCCCCGTCAGTTAGCTTATAATCTGAGATCAGCTTCTCGACCCGTTTCTTTTTGGCGGTCGGTACGTTGCCGATGATCAGATTCTGATTGGCGGTTAACCGGAAGTCGCCCGTTTGCAGCTTAGCAATTTCACGCAGACCCGTCATCAAGAGATAGTCGCCTTCATCCTTCACACGGCCGTTCTCAATAAAGAGTGTGAAATGCCATTTGCCGTTGGAGCCTTTAACCCAACCGTAACGGTCGCCATGATGCTCGAAGTGATACGGAAGAGCAGCTTGCAGCGACCAGCCCAGACGGGAGGTAAGCTCTCCGACAAACCAGTCAAGGCCCCGATCGTCGATCGTATACTTAAAGCGGGCATGCTTCCGAACCGAACGGTCGCCATAATCGCGCTGGATCGTGACAGTCTTCTCAGCTACGTCGATGACTTGTTCCGGCGTGCAGAATCCAATCACCTTCGCGATCTGAGGATAGGTCGCCGTGTCGCCATGGGTCATCCCCATTCCGCCGCCGACCGCGACGTTGAAGCCCTTCAAGCGGCCATTCTCGACGATGGCGATGAAGCCCAGATCCTGGGAGAACACATCCACGTCGTTGGACGGAGGTACCGCGATACCGATCTTAAACTTGCGGGGCAAGTAAACCGGACCATAGATCGGCTCCTGCTCGGCACCCTCCTGACTGTCGACGATCTTCTCGCCGTCCAGCCAGATTTCATGGTAGGCCCGGGTCTGCGGATCCAGATGATTGCTGATGCGCTTGGACCATTCGTATACTTCCTCATGCACCTCGGACTGAAACGGATTCGGATTGCACATGACGTTCCGGTTAACGTCTCCACAGGCAGCGAGCGTGCTAAGCAGCGCGTCGTTGACCTCGCGAATCGTAGGCTTCAGATTCCACTTGATGACCCCATGCAGCTGAAACGATTGACGCGTCGTCAGACGAATCGTCCCGTTCGCATATTTCTGTGCGACGCGGTCCATCATCAACCATTGCTCCGGCGTTACAACCCCGCCGGCCGCACGCACCCGCAGCATAAATTGATAAGCGGGCTCCAGCTTCTGTTTATTCCGCTCAATGCGCAAATCCCGGTCATCCTGCATATAGCTGCCGTGGAATTTCATCAGCCGGTTATCCAGCTCCGGGATCGAACCCGTAATGCGGTTTTCCAGCGTTTCGACCAGGCTGCCGCGCAGATAGTCGCTTCGGCGCTTAAGCTCCTCCACGTCGCTGTGCAAAGATGTATCCGAAGATGAGATTAGATTAATTGCCATGGTGGGTACCCCACTCCTCTCGTTCTATATAAAGGGACTAGTATACATCCCGCTGGTAGCGCTTCTCCTGCTGCATGCGGCTCAGATAATCCGCAGCCGCTTCGGCGCTCAAGCCGCCCTCTTGCTGGAGAATCGCCTGCAATGCGCCGTGCACGTCATGCGCCATCTTCTTCTCGTCGCCGCAGATATAGACGCATGCGCCCTCTTGCAGCCATTGATAAAGCTCCTTGCTTTTCTCCAGCATACGGTGCTGGACATATACCTTTTGATCGGTGTCGCGGGAGAAGGCTACATCGAGACGAGTCAACACGCCGTCCTTCAGCCAGCGCTGCCATTCGATCTGATAGAGGAAGTCGGTAGCGAAGTGCTGGTCCCCGTAGAACAACCAAGACTTGCCTTGCGCCCCCGTCTCCTCGCGCTCGCCCAAAAATGCACGGAATGGCGCGACGCCGGTACCCGGTCCGATCATGATGATCGGCGTATCCGGATTATCCGGCAGTTTAAAGTTCGGATTCTGCTGAACGAAGACGGGCAGCGGATCTCCGGGCTGTACTCTCTCCGCCAGATGAACGGAGCAGACGCCGTATCTCTCGCGGCCTTGAGTTTCGTACCGCACCGCCCGAACTGTAACATGCACCTCATCCGGGTTAGCTTTAGGACTGCTTGCGATGGAGTACAAACGAGCCGGAAGCTTCCTCAGCACCCCTATGAATTCTTTGGCAGGAACGCCCTTGAGGGAATAATCCTGCACCAGGTCCAGCAGATCGCGGCCATTCAGGTACGCTCTAAGCTCCTGCTCGCGTCCTGCCTCCAGAAGCGCCAGCAAGCCGCTGTTCGAGGTCAGCTTGGCCGCTTGCTCCAGCAGCGGCTTAGTCAAAACTGTTATCTCTACATGACGAAGCAGCGCTTCCCTCAATGGCACCAGTTCGCCGCTTTTTCCGACAGGAACAGCCGCTGTACTGTTCCAGCCCATCGCCTCGATCAGCTCATCGACCAGACGGGGATGGTTCTCCGGATATACGCCAAGACTGTCTCCGGGTTCATATTGAAGGTTAGAGCCCTCCAGCGAAATTTCGATGTGACGTGTTTCCCGATCGGAGCCGCGTCCATTCAGATTAAGGTTTTCCAGAACCTCCGCCTGGAACGGATTCGATCTGGAATACTCCGACTCCGTCACGACAGCCGCTGCTCCGGCCGAGCTTGCTGTACTCGGCTGCGCTGCCGCTGCAGGTCCCTGAAGAGCCTGAAGCACCTGATCCATCCACTGCTTGGCGGCGTCATCATAATCTACATCGCAGTCTGCGCGATCGACAACACGTTTGCCCCCGAGCTCTTCCAGCCGTTTGTCGAAGTCTTTCCCCGTCTGGCAGAAGAACTCGTAGGATGTATCTCCAAGCCCCAGCACGGAAAACGACAAGCCCTCCAGCTTGGGCGCTCTCTTACTATGAAGAAACTCATGGAAGGAAAGCGCATTGTCAGGCGGTTCTCCTTCTCCGTGGGTGCTTACCAGAACGAGAAGATTCTGAATCTTTTTTAGCCCGTTCGTTTTGAAATCCCCCATCGAAGAGAGCGAGACCTGAAATCCGTTTTCCTCGAGTTTTTTCGACAATTTTTTGGCGAGCCCGCTGCAATTTCCGGATTGCGAACCGAATAGTACGGTTACTTCCTTGGAAACGACGGCCGCCGGTGCTGCTGCCAGCACCTCTGCAGGAGCGGCAGCCGGGATAACTCCCACCGCAGGAGCCGAAGAGGCTTGAGCTGCTAGATATCCGCTCAGCCAAACCCGCTGACCTTCCGTTAATGTAGGCAGAAGACGATTAAGCAGCTCCGCCTGTTCTTGAGTAAAGGGACTGTTTGTTACCTGAAATTCCACCGAATAACCCACCTCGCATAGCATGCCATGATAGTATACCCTTTTCGGGTATCTGACTTAATTATCCTACTATAAACCTACCAGTAAGGAATGTACAGGTCAATTAGAGTAATCTTATGAGATTCATCAGACTTTCTGATATAACCTCAAATTGTGTCGAATTACAAGAAATCTATGTAAAAGCGGACAACACAAATAGGGCCCCCGCTTATCGATGATAACCGGAGAACCCTACGCTTTCTTCATCCTATTCAATTTAATACCTGCACTCCAATCCGCTTAAAAATGAATTAGGCCCCGCATGCCGCAAGCTTGGCACGCTTCGCTAACACTTCTCCAACGGAAACGCCGCCTTTCTTAATTGAAATGGTATTAGTGAAACTTCAACCCGGATCAGCCGCTAGGCTAATTCCGGATTGAAACTTGTCAGCGTCGCTGGTGAGCTTTCTTGTTTATTACGATACCCGATTATTAAAATATTGTAAATATTCAGAATAATCTAATTTTCAACAAAAATCCCCTATAATCTCCCAATCTCTCAGAAAAACGCTAGATTTCTTATAAATTCATATAGAAAAATTGTTCTGCGGTTCTGCGCCGCTTGAAGTTTAGCCATGAAGCTTGCGTGATTGAGCGGGGCTAAGCTTCGGGGAGGCGTACACCGAAGCCCCTGCGATAAGCAGAATCACGCCGGTGCAGACAAACACCCAGTAAACGTTCAAATACAAGCCTACCGCACCGCCAATCAATGGACCGAGCATTGCTCCCAGTTGGTTGGCGCTTGTCGTCAAGCCGAACGATCTCCCGCGGAAATCCGCATCCGTCGATCGGACAACCAGCGTATTGACGGATGGTACGACGCCTGCCAGAAAAAAACCGTAAATAAACTGAACGACCGTGAACAGCCAGAGCTGGTGCACGAAATACTGGGTCATGATCACGGCCCCCGCCGCCATCAGACAAATGTACATGATCGTGTTATAATCATGCATCTGCCCCTTCTTTCCCCAGAAGGGGGATGCGACGATACCGGCTATCCCGATAAGAGAGAACACGATGCCCGAGGATAACACGGCCCCTTGCAGGCTTCCTTGAATATCGGCGATATGAAGGGTCAGTACCGGCTGGATCATATTCACCGAAAGCTGGAAAATCACCAGCAGCAGCAGCAGCCTCATCAGCGGGCGCTGCTTCGCCGCTTCTTTCCAGGTATGCATGATGCCAAGCTTTGCCGGCTGTCCGGATGCCGGTGTCTGGGCTCCTTCCTTTACCCAGAATATGACGGACACGGCAGCGGCTAAAATTATGACCGCAGCGACGACAAAGGATAGCCTGAGTCCGAACCATTCAGCCAGAATGCCCCCGACCAGCGGCCCCATGATCCCCCCGGTCATCGTACCCGCCTGCATCATCCCCAGACTCCACCCCAGCTGCTTCTCAGGTGTCGCGGAAGCGACGATGGACATGGAGGCCGGTACAAAGCCACCTACGAAGCCATGCAGCAGACGGACGCCGACCAGTTGCCACGGGCTCTGTACGACGGCAAACAAGGCATAGATAACAGCGAGACTAAGCCCGGCCCGGACCACCATTTTCTTCTTCCCGTATTTATCGGCCAGAGAGCCCCATAACGGCGCCATAAGCGCTCCCATGAAAAAGGCTGACGAATAAACGATCCCCGACCACAAATGCACCGAGGACTCGTCTACGCCGAGCTGAAACAAAAACAAGGGCAGAAACGGTACTGCCATCGTATAACTGGAGCTGCACAGCAATACGCCTGCGAATAAGATCCAAAAGGTCCGTTTCCATCCATCCATCTAATCACCCGGTTTTCATAAAGTAAGCTATATCGTATCAATGATAAGTTGCAACTGCAACAGTACGCACAGCCTGATATGGGCAGCTATTCTATGAAAAGCGGCCGTTTACTTAGGGCATCTCTCTGAATTGCGTTTAATTAAAAAGGGTTCCTTATCGCGCCAATGAGGAAGCTCCATGACCGACCACCCCTACCAAGGCTGCATCCTCTTCGGCTTCCGGAGCAGCAAAAAGCGGACAAGCTCAGCTTGTCCGCTTTTTGCTGCTCCCCGATAAAGAAACGGCAGAGTCCCGGCGCCAGAAGAAGACGAACGCGATCAGACGTCTCTTTCCGCTGTGCTTGTCGCCGTTCCGAATCTTTTGGCATTGCGGGCGCGGGCCCGCTCGGCCTCGATCTCGCGATTGCGCGGCTCTGCTTGGGTCACCAGCGAATCCAGCAGCTGCCTGGCCGCATGAGCGACCTCGCCTACCGCTTGCCGGAAAGCTTGTTCATTGGCTTTGGACGGCTCGGTGAAGCCTGTCAGCTTGCGGACAAACTGCAGCGAGGCCGCTTCGATTTCCTCATCCGTAGCCGGCGGGTCGAAATTAAACAGCGTTTTGATGTTTCTGCACATAGACCTTTTCCTCTCCGACGATTGGTTATAACACCAGTATACATCAGGAAGACGAAAAGCGGCACGCCGGACTCCCTTCGGCTTCCACCTTTTTTGCGGCCCCAAGAGAATCCGGCAGAAAACACAAATAGGGCCTCCCGCTTATCGATGATAACCGAGAGGTCCCTATGCGTCCTTCTGTCTATTCAATTTACTTACAGCACTCCATTCTTCTTAGATTTCGATTAATTCCCCTCACCCGCATGCCGTAATCAAAGGCATGCTTCGCTAACATGGTCCAATGGAAACGCCACCTTTCCAAGTAGGATTAAGAGTGAAATTCAATCCGGGCCGGATTCGCATCCTACTTCCGAATTGAAACTTGTCAACGTGGTTGATGTCCTTCTTGTTTATTAAGATACTCTATTATTTAATTATTGTAAATATTCAGAATAATCCGCCTATAAGAAAAAAGGCCCCGATTCCGCTAATTTTCTACCGGATTCTCCTTTTTCCTTATATTTCCGCTCTATTCGAGTTTTGACACGGATTTAAGCTTATCGATGCAAACGAATGCTTCGGATCGTCAAGCCCTTCTTGGATTCAATGCGCATGGTGAGCGCCAAGAGACTGATCACACCGACTACGACAAAATACGGCAGCCAAGCCTCTGATAGCCTCCCGATCAAGATCAGGGCGGTCATCACAGCCGTTGGAACGAACGGTTGTCCGTAGGCCTTCCACCAGTCCGGAGAGAAGCCCTCCACAAAGAAGAAATAGATCATCACAAACGCAGATACCGCCCAGCTTGCCGTGTACACCCATACCGCCCATACGGCATCGACCTTGACAAGCACGGGAACAAGCGCGATGACTATGATACCGGCCAAAATCATCACCCAGAAGTTCGCCTTCGTCTTACCGATCCCCGCCAAAATATTGCCGCCCAGCCTACCGACTGACGAGAAGAAAACGCCAAGAGCAAGCAGCCTTATGTAAGTTGCAGATTCAGGAGTCGTATAGCCTGATCCGAACAGGAAGCCGTTGATCTCATCGGGAAATATACAGATGGCCGCTGTGAGCGGGTAAAGGATCAAATTATTGTAGCGGATACAAAGCGTCCCTCGACGGGAGCTCTCCTTGGGATTATGGGCGCTCTCCGCCACGAACGGCAGCGTTACGATCATGAACGCCCAGGTAATAATGCCGATAAATCCGGTGATACGGGAAGCATTGGCTAGCTGGCCGACCGCAACGACCGAGATCGAGCCGATCATCATGACAAGAAAGGGCTGCTGGAAAGCTTTCGCGATATTGCCTGCCCACATGGGGACCCCGTACTTCATCATGTCCTTCATCTCGGCTAGCCTAACGGCTCCACGCCAGCGCGGCCGGTGGACCCTTGCCACCTTCCAGCATATAAAAGCAGCTGTCAACGCCGAACCGATGCCCGTCCAAAGCGACACCCCCCATAAGAGATCATGAAAAGGCACAAGCACTCCCATGATCATGGCGGCGGTAGAAAACGTTGTCATGACTACCATAAAAAAAGCTTGCGTTCGGAAATCTCGGTTCCCCGAAAATGAAGCTACCCCGATATTCACAATCGAGTTGAAAAACAAGGTGACCGAGCTAAGCATTAACGCGCCCTTCAGCTCGGCTATCCCGTAAGAAGCGGCAAGCACCGGGGCCAGGATACACATCGCCACGCTTACGACAACGCCAAAAAAGGTACTGCCGGCCAGCGCTACCCGAAACTTCCGATGGATCGCCTCCTCGGCATTGGTAGAAAACGTATACACAAGCGACGAGTTGAACCCTACATTCAAGAACAGCGCGACCATTCCGAATATTTGCAGCAGCAAGTTAACTTCGCCGAACCTGACCGGGTCGTCCAGCAGACGCGCCAGCACGATGCTTCCTAACGTTTGCAGCAGCTGATTGATGAATAGTCCAAGTACGATGATCGATACATTGCGCAGTAAAAACCGCTGGTTGTCAGTAAGCTTCAGTCCGACCTTCGACATCAAAATCCCCTTCTTCTCCCCTGTGATTGACCTTCTCCGTCAAGCGTTCGATGTATCGCTGCGCCCCTGCGCCTGGAAGGTTGCAGATGCAACGGTTGGAGCTCCGGCTCCGGGAATCCCCTTGGCCGGCTCTCGCCTAATAGGCGTCGGGATGTATCCTCCGTCCCATATAGCCCTCTTCCCATCCATGATAATGCGTAATAGTTTCCTCCCCTTCCCTCCAGCAGAGCAGCACGGCTTTCTCATTTACCATCGCTGGAAAATCGATCAGCCCCGGGTTGATCATTTTCAAAAGTACGCCTTTTCGGCCGAAGTTTTGCATGAACAGCTCCACTTCGATCCTCATAAATTCAAGCTGGCTCTCAGCTTCAAAATACATCGTTCCCCGGTCCTCCATCAAGGCCGAGCTGCCTGCCAGTCTGGCTTTGCTTTTCTGCAAATCCGTATATTGCTTCTCAAAAAGCGCAGTCATGATCTGCAGCTGCTTGAGGTCCTCTTTTAACTCGGGAAGCATGGCGTTTGCTTCGTTTAAAGAAAAGATCCGGTAAGTCACAGCGCATCACTCCTTGCTCCAAGTGTACTAGATTGCGGCCCCGATTGCTACGATCTACGGTCAATTGGACGTGAAAGTATGCAATTTGCCTCGTTTTCCGTTCTAAGGCATGTTAAAATATCAGGTATTAGCTCGTATGATAGACAGATCAGCATGGGAGGCCGTGGAAATGTCAAGCAAACAAGCGGATACTTTCGTTATTTTTGAACACGCTTATACCGGTATGCCCTTGGGGGCAGCTCTGATATCCGCGGAAGGCAGCCTGTTGAAGGCCAATCCCGCTTTTTGCACGCTGCTCGGATACAGTCCCGAACAACGATTGGACCTGACGCTGCAGACCCTTATTCATCCCGATGACATCGATGCAAACGAGAGGCTCCGGCAACAGGCACTTGCCGGCGAAAGCCCGCAGGCTCCATTCGAGCAGCGTTACGCGGATAAGGACGGAAAGTGGGTCCGGGTATCCGTACAGATTCAAGTCATCAAGGAAGAATCCGCACAGACTCCTGCGTATTTTCTATATTTCGTTAGGGAGGCGTCCTCTCCCGCTACGGCAACGTCCAATGAAATGGACGCGAAAGGTATATCGGCTCTCCTTGCCGAGCACGCTCGCGATATTATTTATGCCTGTACGACGGAAGGCGTTTGCCAATATATTTCGCCCTCCGTCCGCAGCTTGCTTGGGTACGACCCCCAGGAGTTCGTCGGGAATACGAACTTTGCCTATTTCCATCCTGACGATCTGGCCGAGCTTCAGGCTAAAGAACATTCGGATGCGGATGTGCTGCGCTTTCGTTTTCTTCATAAGAACGGCCATTTTCTCTGGTTTGAGGGAAACTATGCGCTGGTTCGCAACGAGCAAGGAGAGCCGGATATCATCCTGGCCATCGTGCGGGATATTACGGAGCGTAAGCGAAATGAAGATATCTTATCGGAAGCGCAGCGGATCACTTCGCTCGGAAGCTGGGAATGGAATATAACGAACAAGCAGTTGATGTTGTCCGACCAGATGTACCGGATCTTCAATCTGGTTCCGGGCAGCTTCTCCATCCATGAGCCGCAGAAGCTCCTGTACCTGGTTCATCCCGATGATCGCGATCGCATGCGCGAATGTATTCAACGCATCCTTCAAGGCGAGACGCTCTCGTTCGAGATTCGGCATCTTCAGCCGGACGGTACGATTAAGTACCTTTACATTCAAGGATCGCTCGCGCACGATATCACCGGCAAGGATACCAAAATCGGAGGAACCGTACAAGATATCACGGAACGCAAGCGGATCGAGCTTCAGCTGATGGAAAGCGTAGAGCGCTATACGTCGCTAAAAAAATACAACCATGACGGAATCATCTCGCTTGACTTGAAAGGCAATATCATCAATGCCAATGGAGCCGCGGAGAAACTGATAGGACTTAAAGCCAGCCGTATGACGGGATCCAATGTCTCCTGCTTTTTCGGTCCGGATATTCTGCATCATCTGGAAAACGATCCGATACAAACGGAATTGTCGAGGCAGCTTGAGCATGTGGACGGACATGTGGCCGATGTCTTGCTGACGATTGCCCCTATCGTGATCCATGAGAAAACAGTAGGCTATTATATCATCGTAAAGGACATCACGGAGCAGCGGAAGCTATTGATCGCCAAAGAAGCGGCCGAAAGCACGAACCGTGCCAAGAGCGAGTTTTTGTCCATGATGAGCCACGAGATCCGTACGCCGATGAACGGCGTCATCGGGATGGCTGATTTGTTAACGCAAACGACTCTGCTAAACGAGGTGCAGAAGGAATACGTAGAGATTATTCGCAAAAGCGGCAACACGCTTTTGACGATCATTAACGATATATTGGATTTCTCCAAAATTGAATCCGGCAACACTTCCTTGCGTCAGGAAACGCTGGAGCTTTACGAGATCATCGAAGAAACCCTGGACCTGCTATCCCAAGCCGCGCATAAAAAGAAGCTTACCGTTTCCTATGCGGTCGATCCTGACGTTCCCGCTTCCCTGATCGGCGATACGGCGCGGCTCAAGCAGATCCTGATTAACTTGATAGGCAATTCGATTAAATTTACGCTGATCGGAGGCATCCAGCTGACCGTTCAGCTCAAGGAACGCCAGGAGGACAGAGTTCTGCTCCAGATGTCCGTGAAAGATACCGGCATCGGCATTCCCCAGAGCCAGGCAGAGCAGATCTTCGACCCGTTTTACCAGCTCGATCATTTCATGACAAGGAAATCGGAGGGCACGGGACTCGGACTCGCCATCACCAAGAAGCTCGTGGAGCTGATGGACGGACGCATCTGGGTGGAGCAGAAGGAGGAGCCGGGGACGACGATCACCTTTACCATCTGGCTTCAGGAAAATCGCAAGTCCCTTCTCCATGAGGAGGGATCTTGTCACAAAAAAACGGCCGGTTCCTCAAACTCCTTATCGCTGCTGGTGGCGGAGGATAATGAGATCAACCAGCTTGTGCTTAAAAAAATGCTCGAAGCGATGGGTCACCAAGTAAGCATCGCTCAGAACGGCTCTGAAGCGGTTGAGGCCGTCCAGCGGAACCATTATGACATCGTCTTCATGGATCTGCAGATGCCCCAGATGAGCGGTCTTGAGGCGGCCGAGAAGATCAAGCAGTTCCTGCCGCACGATAAATGTCCCTTCATCGTAGCTGTGACGGCCAATGCCCTTAACGGAGAGCGCGAAAGATGCATTGCGGCCGGGATGGATGATTATATTGCTAAACCGACGAAGCTTGAAACGGTTTCCGCCATCATTCAGAAATTTTCCAAGCAGACCCAGACGCTTTACCATCCCTAAGCAAGCATCATGTGTCATGCGCAAGAACCGTCGGAATTTACGGACGGTTCTTCGTTGTCAGCGAAAATTGACTTTCACTGGTATTTTTTTCATAAATGGAACCAATTTTCAATGCGAACTACTAGAAAAGTGTGGTTTAATAAGATATAACGATTAGAAATCTGAAGCAAAGGAGAGTCATAACGATGAGAATAGGTTCTTTTCTATTGCCTAAGAACGAGGTCGCTTTTATCACATCCTCTGCTTCTATGCGGGAAGCCATGGAGCAGCTGGAGCTTCACCACTACTCTGCCATCCCCATCATCGACAGTGAAGGTAAATATATAGGAACCTTGTCTGAAGGCGACCTGCTGTGGAAATTAAAAAATACGCCCGAGCTGAGCTTCGACAATATGGATCAGGTGCCGGTGGTCGATATCAAAAAAAGGATCTATAACGAATGCGTATCGATCCATGCCCATATGGAGGATATGCTGGCGCTTGCAGCCGATCAGAACTTCGTTCCCGTCGTAGATGACGACCGCGTGTTTCTAGGCATCATACGGCGCAAGGATATTATTGAGTATTACACAAGAAATATAACCGATTGATGCCATGACCAAGCCGGGCTTCAAGGATTGTCACAAGAAAGAGCCCCCGCTATGCAGGAGCTCTTTCTTCATGTCCGAGATATGCTTATTGAATAGGCCCGTGCAGTCTAAGGCGGATCGCGGAAATGACCTTTTTTTGTTCCTCGATCGTTCGCCGGTATAGATCCAATTGCTGTAAATACTGCACGTACTCTTCCTCCGCTTTTTGCAGCACTTGCTCGGCGGTAAGCAATTTGAGCCTTAGCTCTTCTTTAGCTGCTGAGTCGTTCATAGGCTTCCCTCCATTTAAACCATACGAACGCGTCCTGCTTCATCCACAATAAATTTTTCCCTGCGAACCCGCTTCTCCTCCTTGTAAAGCTCAACCGTCCGGTTCGGACTTTGCGAGTCGTCGATTACGACCTTCCAGCCGCCCGCCTTGAATAAAGCGAGTACTTCGTCCAGCTCCATCGATTTGTAGCCGTAGAGCCCGCTCAGGCCCGCCCATCTTTTTAACAATACGTTGGTAGAATGCTGCAGTTTATCCGAGGTATCCACGATTGATTTCTTTTTCTGAGTCACGATAAGTTAGCCCCCATCCGATTATGTACATCCTTGTAAACCTGGTCCGGTCGGTCGATCCTCTACTGTCTTTTCATTTTCCGGATCTCCCATTCCTTCTTCAGCGCCATTTCGACGGAAGCCGCAAGCAGATCGAATTTTTCGGCCATCGTATAATTCAACACATCTCCGCAATGGGAACAGCGGCGCAATTGCAATTCAGTGGGCTTTAGGCATGCTGGACACTTGATCATGGGGAACAGACCACCTTTTCCATACGTAGGTTCCTTCTGCTATTATAGCGCCTATCCTCCGATTCCGAAAGACTTGTCAGGCAAATGATCTGCAGCGCCTCGTATGGGAGCAGTCCCCCAATTCCCTCTATATTAAGACAAATAAAAGCCCTCCCGTCAAATCCGGCAGCCCTTGCAGCGGCTAGAACCTGCCGGACTTGAAAATCGAATAGACGAGCCATAGTACCAGTATGGCCGCTATCCCCAGACCGATCTCGATAACAGGAAACCTCCACAGCATCGACTCCTGATGACCCATGGATGATCCGATAATCAGCCCGACCATAATAATGCTGAGGGATAGCAGTACGATACTGAACGACATCTTATTGGTGATCCGATCCATTTTATTCAATAAAGCGCTGAGCTCCGGTGCCGTAACCTCGATCCTGAGCTTGCCCTTCCGCACGAAGGTGGTCAAGTTCTTCAGGCTGAGCGGGATTTCCGTCACCAAGTCCATGTAGTCCGGGATCTCCTCCAGCCATTTTTTACCCAGCTTGCCAACGTCGAACTGATCTCTGAACAAGCGTCGGCCATAAGGCTCGGCCACGTCGAAAACGCTGAACGACGGATCCAGAGCGGTCACGACTCCCTCCATCGTCAGAAGCGTCTTGCCAAGCATCGTCATCTCCGCCGGCATTCGGATGCGATGCCGGAACGCCACGCTGAATAAATCATTGACCGCTTCGCCCATCCGAATCTGGCTGAACGGCACCTTATAGTATTTGTCCCTCAGCTCGTCCACATCAGCTCTTAGAGCCGCCTCCTCCACATCCTCGGGGACGATTCCCATCTTGGTGATGGCTCGCAATACTCCCTTGGAGCTTTGGTTGCGCAGCGCAATGACCAGAGCGGCGAAGTGCTTCTTCATCTCCGGGGAAAGCCGGCCGACCATCCCAAAATCGATCAACCCGAGACTCCCGTCCGGCAAAACCAGCACGTTGCCCGGATGCGGATCGCCATGGAAGAAGCCCTCTACGAGGATCTGATGAAAGATAGCGGAGGCCAGCCTCTCGGCGATCAAGGTCCTGTCGATTCCCGCTTGATCCAGGAGCATGGGCTCGGACAAGCGGATGCCGGTCATAAACTCCATGGTTAACACTTTTCGGGAACAGTACTCCCAGTATATGTCCGGAACCTGGACGTGCTTCATCCGCTCGCATTGGCCGGCAAATTTTTCGCCATTGCGCGCCTCTGCCGTGTAGTCCAGTTCGGCCCTAAGCGACTTGGTCAGCTCCTCGACAATTTCACGCAGCCGGTAATGCTTCGCCCACGCCATCCGGCTTTCGGCCAGACGAGACAGCTCCGCAAGAATATCGAGGTCCGCCTCGATGATAGCCGTAATCTTGGGCCGCTGCACCTTCACGGCGACGACGGTGCCATCGGGCAATCTGGCCCGATGCACTTGACCGATCGAAGCTGAAGCGACCGGGAGCGGCTCGAACTCAAGAAACAACTCGCCGATTGTATCCCCCAGCTCTTCTTCCACGATATGGACAGCTTCCTCATAGGTAAAGGGCGGCACCTTATCCTGCAGCTGCTCCAGCTCCGCGATCAGGTCGGCCGGAATCAGATCGGGCCGCGTGCTCGCGATTTGCCCCAGCTTGACGAAGGTCGGGCCCAGTTCCTCCAGAATGAGGCGGACGCGTTCGCCGACCGTTTTTTTATGGATATCCTTCTGGGCCCCTCCACGGAAGAAAGTCATCGTTTCGGAGAAGCCCAATTCATGCACGACAAAGCCAAAGCCGTTGCGCACGAGCGCAGCGGCGATTTTCTGATATCGCTGAAGATGGCGGATTCTTCTCCTGACTAGCATCGTCGTTCCTCCTCCGCTCCGCTGTCTTCAGTTAGTTGAGATCGCTTCGGCCCTCCAGCAGCTGCTCTAATTTCTCAATGCGCTTCTCGAGCAGAGCTACCTCCTCTTTCGTCGCCCATTTTTTCTCGCCGATTACAGCCTTTACACGCTCACTGATAACCGTCTCCATTTTACTCCTGGCCTCTTCGCCCTTTCGGACGAGCTCATCCACCATCTCCGAGGATTCCTTCCGGCTAACCTCGCCTTTTTTAACCAATTCCTCTACCGCTTTCTCGATCTGTTCCTTGCTTTCCGCCGCCAGCCCGAAGCCCAGCGATATAGCCCGATTGAATAAATCCCTCATCCTTTTCACGGCTCCTTTTCAATATAGAAGTTAACATCCAGACTATGCCTTTACTTATATTACCACCTTAGCCTATCGTGAATACTTGAATTGTGAAAATAATCCGACATTTCTAACAGCTGCCTTGTGAGAAACCCTTCTTTTATTTCATAAGGCAAGTAAGGTATGATGGTAGACATCCCGCATCAAGGAGTGAATGAACGTGTCTTCTCTGTCTCGCACCAGGTCAGCCCTCTATCTGGCCTTTCTTATCCTCGTATGGGGAATCAACTGGCCTCTAACCAAGTATGCCCTTAGTTATACGCCTCCCCTGCTGTTTGCAGGCTTGCGGACCTGCATTGGGGGGTTGATCCTCCTGCTGCTTGCCTTGCCCGGCTACCGAAAGCTTCGTCTTCGTGCCACCTGGCCGATTTATTTGATATCTTCCCTGCTGAACATCATCTTGTATTACGGTTTGCAAACGATCGGTTTGAACTACCTGCCCGCAGGGCTTTTCTCTTCTATAGTGTTCCTACAGCCCGTCCTGATCGGCATTTTCTCCTGGCTTTGGCTAGGAGAATCCATGTCCGCACGGAAGCTGACGGGGTTAATCCTCGGCTTCGTGGGTGTCGGAACGATAAGCGCAGGCGGATTCGCCGGTCATATCTCGCTCACGGGAATACTGCTCGCTCTCGGGAGCGCAGGGAGCTGGGCCTTAGGCACGGTATATATGAAAAAATGTTCCGATAAGGTCGATATGGTGTGGGTCGTTGCCCTGCAAATCTTTCTTGGCGGCTTGATGCTTATGGCCTCAGGCTTCATATGGGAACGCTGGTCGGATATCCGGTGGGAGCCTTCGTTTGTTTATAATTTATTGTTTATATCCGTATTCGTCATAGCTGCCGGCTGGATCGTATACTTCAAGCTTGTCGGATCAGGTGAAGCGAGTAAGGTCGGGGCCTATACCTTCCTGATCCCGCTCGTTGCCATTAGCTGCAGTGTCGCCTTTCTGGGCGAGAAGATCACCTTGAATCTGGTGGCAGGGCTTGTCCTAATTATCGCAAGCATCGTACTGGTCAACGCCAGGTCAAGGCCTGCGCAGACGGAAGACGGGCCGGCTCGCGGCTAGTTATCCCGAGCTCCTCAGGGCCTAAGCAGGTATAAAGCGATATCGGTTTCGTCCATCCTTATACCAAAAGGAGGTGAACCGATCATGGCAAAAGATGTTCTCTGTGAAGTAAACTCCTGTAAATACTGGGCGGCAGGAAATAAATGCAGCGCTTCCTCGATTTACGTAGTCAGTCACCATGGCAGCAACGCACGGAATTCCGAAGAAACCGACTGCAAAACGTTTGAGCCGCGCGTGTAAGACAGCATCGAAGATGGGAAAAGGGCCGTAAGGGCCCCTTTTTCCCCATTCGGCCATCGGTTGTTCGACGGCTACTCGATACGGAACTCTGCGTAGGCGCTGAAGCGGAGCGGAGTCCCGACTCCTTCTACTTCTTTGCCGACACGGTATAAGCCGGGCGCCAGCTCCTTGAAGTTGATCGTCTGCTCCCATTGTCCGCCGGGCGGCATCCGGTGGCCTATGGACACGATAGCTACGGTGAGGCCTGTCCCGACCCGAACCCAGTCCCCTCCTTCCTGACGCTCGAAGCGATAGTCCTCGCCGAAGAACAGAGACGTTGGCCCCCGATTAGTCAAGGTCACCTTCATGGTCCCGCTCCTCTCGTAGACAGACTGGTCCAGCTTTAGCTCCGCCTCAGCCTCCTGAAGCGGCACCTCGAGGCGGGACAGCAAGGTGTCCTCTACTTTCCCTTGATACATAACCTCCGCAGTCAGCCAGTAATACGTGTCAGCCTTGTCCGGCAGTTTGACCTGATAAGAGGAAATGCGCTCATTTGCGACGACCGAACCGACTTTCTCGTCGACCGTCCGCAAGTAACGGCCGTCCGGGTCCCGTTCGGTCAGCTTGTAACGGATGGAGCGCTTGGCCCATGCTTTCGCTTGCTCAGGCTTGATTGCCTCAATCTGGATAGAGACCTCCTCTCCAGGCATCTTGGAACCCGCGGCAATCGCCGTTGCGATCCCTTGTCCGTTAAACCAAACCCCCGAAGGAGGCTCAAATTCCCCGGTCTGATGGGGACGCGTATCCGGCCCGGTCTCGGCAGGGACGAGGCGGCCCATCGAAGCCGGGGCCTGATATCCTGCTTCCGGCGGGACGGCATGCGTCCCTTCGCAGCCGGAAGCGAGCAGCAGGACCGCTGCCAGAGCCATGTGCTTTCTACCTATACTATACTTAGTCACCGTCATCTCATCCCCTCCTGCAGCCCTATATCTTATTAACTGCCGGAGTCGGAAATATGTTTCATCAATCGGTATATTTTTCCGGTCGCCTTTCTATGGAGCGAGGAGCGCGCATGTTTCAAGCCTGCTAGCGCTTGCGGTAGGAGCGGCCTCGCCGGCCCACGGCTCGACGACGTGCGGGCTTCTTAGACGGGATCAGAAACCTAAGATTGATTTCTCCGCTCCCCGCCGCATTGGCGCCTTCCTTTATCCGAAACGCCTCGCGCTTGAGCAGCCTCTTGACCTGGTCGGGTGAAAGGGTCGGCTTTCTTTGCAGCAGCTGGGCCGCGGCGCCTGCGGCAAGAGGCGCCGACATGCTCGTGCCCGACAGAGTAAAGTAAGCTTTGCCCACTCGCAGATGAGGATATTGCTTATCCAGTGCCGAGCCGGGCGCACGAAGCGAGGTGATCGTTTCGCCGGGAGCCGCGAGATCAGGCTTCTTTGCCCCGGAGCCAGTAGGCCCGCGGCTCGAATACCAGGCGATCACATCATCCTTCTGGGTTACGGTTCGCCGATCATCGGCAGCCCCTATCGTTAACGCCGACGGAGTAATACCCGGCGACTCGATGGTTTTCTTTCGAGGCCCGCTGTTACCGGCAGCAACCGATACGACGAGGCCCGCCTTGACCGCGTTCTCTACGCTTAGGCACAGCGGATCGTCCTGCCAGCGGCTAGAAGCGCGCCCGCCCAAGGATAAAGTAAGGATGCGCAGTCCAAGACGCTTCCGGTTCCGGACGCACCACTCGATGCCCTTGATAATCGTGGAGTCATTCCCTGTACCTGTCTTGCCCAATACCTTAACAGCGACAATCCCGACCTCCGGAGCCGGACCTCTGTATGTTCCTCTGCTCGCCTGTCCGTTGCCCGCCGCATCACCGGCAACATGGGTCCCGTGACCGTTATCGTCATAGGGCCGTTTCTTGTTGCGGACGAAATCCTTGAAGGCAACGATGCGATTGACAGGGCGCGTCAGATCCGGATGCGGGAATACGCCTGTGTCGAGAATCGCGATGCGAATTCCCTTCCCTGTCAGACCCAGCCTGCTGCGTACCGCTGCCGCCCCGATAGCAGGGGTCGCTACGGATAAAGACGTTTTTTTGACCCCGTCCAGGTATACCCTCCGCACTTCGCGGCAGCCGCATATCCGACGGAGACAAGCGCGGGAGACGCGGGCTGACACAGCCTGGAGCAGATGAAGCCGGTGCCTGACGGCGATCTTGTGGGGGAATACGTACTCGTGCAGCGCGCGAAGTCTCTTCTTCTCGATACGCCGATGAAACCGGATAATGACGGGAACCCGTTTCCTGGCGTGGAACGACGGATGCCCGAGCCGCTTTTTCAAGGAAGCGTTCAGCTTCCGGACTGAAGATGGATGGCCAGCCTGCACATTCATAGGGGGACGCTCACCTCTTTCTTGTGCAGTATATGCACCATGCCAGGAAAGTTGAAGAGAGGCTATCAGCTAGCGGTTCAGATGCCGGATGATAGATGCCTTTTTATAGTTTGATAGGCTAGAGATGTTTCAAAGCTCGACTGAACCGCATGTAATATCCTATCCTTCGAGCAAAGGTGGTGACAAAATGCCGATTATCCCCAAAAGAGCTTCTTTAGTCCGCAAACCTAAAGCGGCTGCCAGAAGCAGAAGAAGAGTTAGACAAGTATTCGATCGCTTTCACGTCGTAGTCACGAACAGCGCGGGCATCCCCCGCGACACGACAGGCTGGACAGCCGTCATGACGAGAACGGGAGGAACGACGCAAACGGCCAACTTCGACGAATTTGGCGTGGCCCGATTCACCAACCTCGTCGCTCCGACAAACTTCTCCTATACCCTGAGAGTTCGCAATGCCGACGGCGATCTGGTATCCGGCACTCCCAAGTCCGTACCTGCCGACCTAGAGGTAGTTGTTGTACGGATCGTGTAAGGAAGGCTCGTTAGCCGGTTGAAAAAAGGTGTCCCCCATCTTCTTGGTGGACACCTTTTTCGCTTGGAGCTCTAGTAATAGTCATTCAATCCATCATCAATATTTCCCGCAGCTCCTGCTCGGACAAGGCGGACATGGCCTCCTGCCCCGGTCGGATCACTTCGTCGATCAAATTTTTCTTCCGCTGCTGAAGCTCATACATCTTCTCCTCGACGGTCCCCCGTGTTACCAGCCGGATGACCTGTACGACCTTGCTCTGACCCATGCGGTGCGCACGGTCGGCCGCTTGCTGCTCGACCGCAGGATTCCACCAGAGATCGTAGAGGACGACCGTATCCGCTCCGGTCAGATTCAAGCCCGTCCCCCCCGCCTTCAAGGAAATCAGGAACACATCGCGCTCCCCTGCATTGAACCGGCTGCACAGCTCTACGCGGTCGGAAGCCGGTGTGGAACCGTCCAAATAAAAAAACGGTATCCCCTGAACGCCCAGCTCCCGCCTTATCAGACCCAGCATCTCCGTGAACTGGGAAAAAAGGAGCATTCGCTTTCCGGCACGCCGGCACTCCTCCATGATGACCAGGAGCTGCTCGAACTTGGCGGAGCTTCCTCGATACCCTTCAACGAACAAGGCCGGATGGCAGCACAGCTGCCGAAGCCGGGTCAGACCGGCCAGGATCTTGATGCGGCTTTTCTGGAAGCCGTCCTTGTTCAGATCCTTTATCGCCTCTTTTTGAAGCCGGGCCAAATAGGCCTTGTACAGCTTCTTCTGCTCCGGGAGCAGCTCAGCAGCTTGCACCGACTCGATTTTCTCCGGAAGCTCCTTCAGGACATCGGTTTTCAGCCGCCGCAGGACAAAGGGACGAACACGTCGGGCGACCGTCTCCCGCGGCAGCTCGTGGAAAGCCCTCTTGCTCGGGAATAAAGCTGGGAACACCGCATCAAAGATCGACCACAGCTCGTCCAGGCCATTCTCGACGGGTGTCCCGGTGAGCGCAAAGCGATACTGGGCCTTTATAGCCTTGACCGCCTGAGCTGTCTGTGTGGCATCATTCTTAAAGAACTGCGCCTCGTCTAAAATCAAGGTATGGTACGCTCGCTCCGCATACTGGCTCACATCCCTGCGCAATAGCGGGTAAGACGTGATGATCACATCGGCCTGAACGGTTCCAGCCAGAAATGCGCTTCGTTCATCCGGGCTGCCGTCGGCAACGACGGCCCTGATCTCCGGGGCGAACCGCGTCAGCTCGCTGAGCCAGTTGTAGACGAGCGAGGCCGGCGATACGACGATCGCCGGAGCTCCCTGCCGCCGGATATCCGGCAGCTCGGAGACGAGGAATGCGATGCTCTGCAGCGTCTTTCCCAGGCCCATATCGTCCGCCAGAATTCCGCCGAACCGGTAATGCGCCAGCGTCTTCATCCATTGGTATCCGTAGATCTGATAGTCGCGCAGCACACCGCTCAAGCTGTCAGGCACCGGGAAATCCAGATGATCCGGGTTCCGGATATGCTCCAGGAGCTTGCGTAATGTTTTGCCCAGACTAATCGCTTGTCCCGGCTCTCCGGCGTCGAGCAGCTGTAGGCCGCGGACGGCAGGCAGACGGAACGTGTCGCCGGTTATATCGTCCTTCCGGACTCCCATCTCGTTCATGAAGCGGACGATCTCCTGGAACTCCTCCGCTTCCAGCGGCATTAACGCTCCATTCGGAAGGCGGTAATAGCGGCGTTTCTCCTCAAGCGACAGCAGCAGCTCGCGGATCGCCGAGTCCGGTATTCCTTCCATATCGAATCGGCATTCCAGCCAGTCGATCCGATCGCCGATATTCACCCGGATGCGGGGAGGCGCCGGAGCGGGCAGAATCCTGACCTTCACCGCCGAGGTGGCGTATACCTGGACCAGCTTCTCCAGATGGGGCAGAACATGATACAAAAACTGATACTCCGCCTCTTCATCATCCAGCATATACCCGCTCTCCGTTTTCGAGAACGGCGCTTCCTCCATCAGCTCTAGAATCCGCCGCTCCCGCTCCCCGTCCCGCATCAGGATGCGGTCGGAGCCGCGCATGCCGCCGCTTCCTTCCAGCGGGTTGATCACAATATCCCCGTACTGAAACTCCAGACCTGCGAGCAGCCTATCCTTCACTCGGTCCAGGTAGAGCCTCGCCTTCAGCTCCGTCTGCAGCACCCGGTCGGAGATGGCCTGTGCGACCCGTACGCTGCCAAGCTTCATCAGGCCAGGAACAACCTTCTCCATGAAGCCCTCCATCTGCCCCGCAGGTATCGGAATCCTGTTATCCGGGGAGGACTGAAGGACCGACTTTAGCTCGGCCAGCCGTCTGCATCCCTCATCCGCCAGCCTCAGAAGCTTGCCCTCTGCGCATACGATTCCGTATGCTTCCATGACGGTCATCTTATCCAAGCCGCGAACGGTTAACCGATAGCCGTCTGCCTGTGCTCCCGGCTCCGCCTCGTCGAATTCGAAGGCAAGAGGAAGCGGGTCGCTGGAGGCCCGTATGCCTTCGGCTATTCGGCCTTCATGGTCCAGCTTAACCGACCTCGCCCGCTCCAGCAGGGGCAGCAAGGCCGCCCAGCAAGCCGGAGGGATCAGCAGCATCCGCTCGCCGCTCTTACCTCTGTCGAAGGAAGGATACAGGCTTATCGTTTCCCGGTAGAGCTGCTCGTTGCGCAGAACCCGGATCAATTCTTGTATAATGGAGTCGTCCTCCGCACCGAAGCTGTGCATGCGGGGATCATAGGTAAAATGTCTGGAGAGTGCATGAACTTCCTGCCGGCTGATCTTCTCCAGCAGCTCTCGGATTCGGGTAACGACATACAATCGCTTTGGAGGACCTAGCTTCAGCTCCAAACCGAACATATACGTGCCTTTACCGGTAGGAAACGGACTGAGGGTGAACTCCGCCTCCAGAACTGTCCGTATATCTATAAGCGCACGAAAGCTGCTGGGCAACGACGGCTTCCCTGCGAATACCTCGAGCACCGTCTGGGCCAGCTGCGGATCGGCCTGCGCGGTATGGATTCCTTGAAGCGAGCCACTGACTCCGGATGGTTCTGACGCCTTCCGGCTGTCTCCGGCGACCGGGGACAGTCTGTCATGGGATGAAGGGCGGTCCGGCAGCCTGTCTTTTTGCTCGATGTGTACGATGTGCAGCAGAACTGCTGCAACATGCTTGCAATAATCTTCGTAATTCGCAAATTCGGGACAGGAGCAGCCCGCATGCACATCCCCGTTGCGATCGATCTCGACGGATACTTGGTGATGATCATGGTCCCGCACAGCGGCCTCGTAGAGCGGCTCCTCCGAATCGCGTTCGCGGAGCGTCACCCGGCCTTGGCGAAAAAAAGCTTCTCCCCGCTGATAAGAGAGTTTGCCGCACAGCTGTTTAATCATTCGATCGGTCAATTGAAAGCTCATGATCCGGTCTCCTTCCCTTGTAAAAGCAGCAAAAAACGTCTTGCCGCAGCTGGCTTCATAGCGCCGCTGCCGGCAAGACGTTATGGGGACTGTCTATCCGTATGGGTCAAGTCAGGATACGGCTTTGCATGCTTTCTTGCAGTCCCCGCTCTTACAGGAATGGTAGATGCCAATAAAATCAAGCCGGTGATCCGTTACCTGAAAGCCGTACTCACGCTGAAGCCGCTGTTCAAGCTCAAGCAGCCAATCATCCTTGATTTCATTCAAAGCTCCGCATACATGACAGATCAAGTGGTGATGCATATGCTCATGATCCTCGCTGCGAAGGTCGAATCGGGATACCCCGTCGCCGAAATTCATCTTTTCGACGATATGAAGCTCAGCCAGAAGCTCCAGCGTCCGGTATACGGTAGCGAGCCCGATCTCGGGAAATCGTTCCTTGACCAGCATGAACACATCTTCAGCGCTCAAGTGATCCTTTTCATTCTCAAGCAGCACGCGCAGCGTGACCTCCCGCTGCGGAGTAAGCTTGTGCCCCTTCAGCATCAGCTGCTGCTTTAGCTTATCAATTTCGTCCACGATGCTCATCATCAAAGGACACCTCCACTTCTTTGCCCGAAAGCACGCTACCCGTTAAGATGCTTGTGTCAGCAGCCCTCGGTCAGCGCCTTGGTAGCGGGCAGCAGTATCTATGCTCATATGGTAAAAGCAGTCGGCTCCCTAGGAGACCACTGCTATATGCTAGGTACTATTCGCTCGTTTTCGGTACTAAACGACATAGGCGTTTCGATGTTTAATTATTTTACCATAATCTTATCCAATCTGTCATGCAGCTATTTTATTGTTTAGTATTAAAATGTTTAGTATTGACATTATTTCGAATTTTCATTACACTGTTCACATATTAGACAAACAAACCAACCGTCAGGAGATGATGAGCCTTATGGACAACATCAAGTCGGTGTTGAAGGGCATGCTATTCGGATTGTTTGGCTTCGCGACCCTGCCGGTCCTTCTTGTACAAAGCATCATTGAGATGTTTGGCTGACCTGCTTTTATCCTCCAAATTCCCCCAAGGGACGACACCTGTGTTCGTCCTTTTTCGTTTTTCTTCTTTTCGTCAGTCATATTCCGACAAGAGCTGTTTCAATCTGCCGCGAATAGTTTAATAGGAGTCAGAACTTGTTGAAGGGAGTCGAACTATGTACTACTGCCTCTGCTGCCAACGCCTGCATCCCGCTGACTATTCATCCGTTGAGACGATATACAGCTCGGGCTTTCGTTATATTGATCAGGTCCTGTATAACGCCGGCGTCTGCTCTCCGCTGACTGAGCTTCCGGCCGTCGATTGGATGGACGAACAAGAACAAATAGCTACCCGCAGCGCGTAACGGCCTCCATGAGCTGTCTGCGGAACCCTTATAGAACGAAGATGCGGCGCAAGCCCGCCTCCGAACAAGCCTGACTTCCCGTCAGGCTTGTTCGACGTTCACCCGCCTGTCCTTCTCCTTCCCCGAAGCATCTGAAGAACCCTCCACATTCGGGTTATATTCATCCTGGTATATTTTTCTTTATCCCGAAGCAGGATAGGAGAGAATTTGAATCTGGAGGACGATTATGGAAAATAAGCAGCAGCCGGACAACCTTACCTTAACGGACCGTCAAGGACACCCGATATCCGATAATCAGAACATCCGTACGATCGGCGATAGAGGTCCTTCGACCTTGGAGAACTAACATTACCTCGAGAAAATTTCTCACTTCGACCGCGAGCGTATTCCCGAACGCGTCGTACATGCACGCGGGGCCGGGGCGCACGGGTATTTCGAAGCCTACGGTACGGCCGGGCAAGAACCCGTATCCCGATACACCCGAGCCAAACTGTTCCAGGAGAAGGGGAAACGCACCCCCGTGTTCGTCCGCTTCTCTACGGTGGTGCACGGCGGCCATTCGCCTGAAACGTTTCGCGATCCGAGGGGCTTCGCTACCAAATTCTATACGGAGGAGGGCAACTGGGATCTGGTCGGCAATAACCTGAAAATTTTCTTCATCCGCGATCCGCTGAAATTTCCGGATATGGTGCATTCCTTCCGGCCCGATCCTGTCAATAATCTGCAAAATCCGGAGCGCATGTTCGATTTTCTTTCGCTCTCCCCCGAAGCGACGCATATGGTTACCTTTCTGTTCTCGCCATGGGGAATTCCGGCTAACTATCGCCAGATGCAGGGCTCGGGCGTCAACACGTACAAATGGGTGAATAGCGAGGGCGAGGCCGTGCTCGTGAAATATCACTGGGAGCCGAAGCAAGGCATCCGCAATCTGACCCAGTCGGAAGCCGACGAGATCCAGGCGAAGAATACGAGTCACGCTACCCAGGATCTGTACGAAGCCATCGAAAAAGGCGACTTTCCCGAGTGGGAGCTCTGCGTACAGATCCTAAGCGACGAAGAGCATCCCGAGCTGGACTTCGATCCGCTCGATCCGACCAAGCTGTGGGACCACGAGAAATTTCCGTTCCTGCCGGTCGGCCGAATGGTACTGAACAAAAATCCGGAAAACTATTTTGCCGAGGTCGAACAGGCTGCCTTCGGCACCGGCGTGCTGGTGGACGGTCTTGACTTCTCCGATGATAAGCTGCTGCAGGGGCGTACGTTCTCTTACTCGGATACGCAGCGTTACCGGGTCGGATCCAATTACCTGCAGCTGCCGATCAATGCGCCCAAGACGAGGGTAGCCACGAACCAGCGTGATGGTCAGATGACATTTTTCGTCGACCGCGCTCCCGAGCAAAGCCCTCATGTCGACTATGAGCCCGCTTCGCTTGGAGGCTTGGTCGAAGCCAGTCCCATCGGCAAAGAGCATGAGCCCCACTACAACGATCGTCTCGTACGCCAGAAGCTGGAGCGGACCAATGATTTCGGGCAGGCTGGCGATACGTACCGCAAATTCAGTCCAGAGGAGCAGGATGAGCTTGTCCGCAACCTGGTGGATGTCTTAAAAATATGCAAGCCCGATATTAGCGAGCGCATGATCGGGTACTTCTCCCAGGCCGATCCCGAATACGGACGACGCGTGGCCGAAGGCTTGGCCCAGGCTCTCGCGACTCAAGGCCCGACCGGTCATATCGGCTCAGCCGCCCTGCAGGAAGGGGCTGTCCGCGCGGAACAGTCCGGACAACAGAGCGACGGATACTAAGCAGACTCGGCATACCGCTTGACCTGCTTTTCCAGATAGTAAAAAGCTGACCGAACTCGAGGTTCGCGTCAGCTTTTTCGCCTATTTGCTCGGTCAAATCCAATTATTGCAGGTTGATTAATCGGTCCTGCTCCTTATAATTAAGTCCTTGAAAGGAGCTGATGATCTTGAGACAACGCAGCATGTTTGCAGTCCTCATCTCGATAGTTCTATTCCTGCTCAGCGGCTTGCCGGTCAGTCAAGCCCAGTCTCCCGCTACCCTCACGAAGGGCAGCGCGCATCCCGATGTGTGGGATCTGCAGTTCAGATTGCGGACGCTAGGCTACTATACACAGCTTTTGGATGGCAAATATGGCACGCAGACGGATACGGCTGTCAAGCAGTTTCAGTCCGATTACGGGCTCGCGAGTGACGGTATTGTCGGAGAGCAGACCTGGAGACAGCTGAAGCGCTTCTCGGTCAACCAAAAGGAATTGGATGTCCTGGCAAAAGTTATTTATGGAGAAGCCAGAGGCGAGCCCTTCATCGGTCAAGTCGCAGTCGGAGCGGTCGTCATGAACCGGCTGCAGTCGGATTCCTTCCCGAATACGATCTCGGATGTCGTGTTTCAGCCTGGAGCTTTCACAGCGGTGGATGATGGACAGTACGGGATGATCCCCGATCGCACCGCCTATCTGGCAGCTCTTGAAGCTGTTAAGGGCTGGGATCCTACCAAGGACGCCCTGTATTACTTTAATCCGGCTACCGCAACCAGCAAATGGATCTGGTCTCGCACCCCGACCATCACGATCGGCCGGCATATCTTTGCGATCTGATCGTCCGTTTTATAGATGAATAGCTAATACGTGTTGTAAATGTTCTCGCATTCTTCGCCTGTCGGCTGGTAGAAGCAATGTTTTTTGAACCGGGCCACCAGCGGCTGGTTATACCAAGTCGGAGGACAGTCGCCCTCCGGCCTGAAGTACCAGAGGCTGAACTGGGCGGGCCACAATCGTTCTCCGTTCACGGACCTTCTTGCCAGCCGCTTATCCCTGTCTCTGGACTTTTGGTAGAAATAGCCGTGCTGTACCGCTTCGAAGGCATGCGGCTGAAAGACCATCTGGTCGATCGTGCGGATTCCTTTGAAATCCGAGCAGTTCGCCCTGATCCGATTGATCCCGACATTGCCGACCATCAGCATGCCCTGCTCCCCTTCCCCTTCCGCTTCGGCGCGGAGCAGCCTGGCGAGCAGGTCAATATCCTGCTCTCTGGCTTTTACGACAGCCATCCGTCTCACCTCTCCTTGACATATCGCTTTATGACTAGTGTAGAGTATGCGGCTGCTGCCCGGTTGATTCCGCCGCTAATGTAGATTTAAGCAAAAATTCTCAGTCTTGCAAGGTTGCATGTGCTGGAACCCGTTAAAGGCTTCAGGCTAAAAAAAAAGGCTGACCGAACCGTCGGTTCGTGTCAGCCCATCACGATACGCCTGCTATCCGAGCAAGCTATCATCGCTGATTCTGCAAGTACGCAAGATCCTGCAGCAGCAGCTGAGCGAACGGCGCGGCAATTTTCCGCCCCGCTTGCGCCTTGATCTCCAGCCTCATCGCCTGCAGCAGAAGCGCCTGCAGCCATGAGCCCGCAGGAAGGCTGGCTGCCAGCCGGGCCTTGACAAGCAGACTGGCCGCGACCCCCTGGTTCGCGATGCGTCCGTCTGCCCGGCCCAGCTCGATAATATCATCGAGCTCGCTTAGCGCAACCCCCACCTCCAGCTGGAAGGAACGGCTGCTGACGTGACCCGCCTTGTCGCGGGCCGTCACGAGAAGAGAGTGCGGGCCGGGACTCAACGTGGCCGCTGGGATGACGGCTGGAGCCGTCAGAAGCGCGCCTCCGAGACGCAGCTCGAGCGAAGCCATGCCGCTTAGCGAGTCTTCTGCGGTTGCCGCGAGCTCGATGACTTCAGCTTGCCGGTAGGCCGTCCGCGCCAGCGAGCCCACTACAGGACCAGTCCGGTCGATCCTGACCTCGACCTCCTTCACTTCTTCCCGGTTGCCGGCATTGTCCTCGGCGAAGTAAGCGATACGGTGGACGCCCTCCGCGGCCACTCGGATCGGAGCTTCGTACACGCTCCAGCCCTGACCTTCGTTCACTTTGTAACGCAGAGCGCTCACTCCCGAGCCTGCGTCCTGCGCCGTCAGCGTGACGATCGCGTCAGAGGTATACCATCCCCCCGCGCTTTCCCCTACAATCGAGGCTTCCGAATGGGGAGGAAGCGTATCCCGCTCAGGAAGAGTGAACGGAGCGTCCGTAAGAAGGAAGCTATCGTACAAGCCGGGATTTTTGCTGTCGGCAATTCCCTTGGTCCAGCCTACATAGTTCTGACGGCCTTCCTGGAAATCGGCGTCTCCTACGACGACATTGAACCCGATCCACTGCCCTAGCGACAGCCGCGACTGAAGATCCTTGACGATGGAATTCCCCGGCAGTTGTACCTCATACACCGTTTCATGCGTCTGGTCATTGCGCTGGATATGAAAAGGAATCGCAGACGAAATATCTCCGGTCTGATTAGGCGGCGAGGCGGCAAATACATAACCGAGATGCTCGCCGAAGTCGTTCAGGGCAAGACCAAAGTCCACATCGTCCGAACGATAGCTGCCCCCTTTATCATTCAAAGGGTCTATGGCTACTTGAATCGAATCGTTTTTCCATATGCCGGAGGGCGGTTCGGAGGCCTTATGGATATCGTCCCTCACCTTGACCGCCAGATACAGATTCTGTTCATTCCATTTGAGATAAGCCGTCGCATCCAGATCTTCCTTATCGTACAATCCGGTCGCATTGCGTTCCGCGCCCCGCAGATGAATCGGGAAGGCATCCGCCCAATCGCTTAAGTCGCCATCGATGACAGGGGCCGTACCGGCCTTCTGAACAAGCAGGAAATCCAGAGAAGCCTCAGCATCGCTGAACATAAGCCTGGCATCCACCGTATCGATGACGGCCAGTTCGCATACATACTCCCGGTACGGACGATCCGTCCGGTCCGTCCAGCGAAACTTCACGTCGATCGTCTGTCCGGGCATAATCTCGAACGCATCTCCCCCCGGAAGCACTGGCTCAAGCAGCTCTCCGTCAGGCCCTTTGAGCAGAACCCGTCCGGACTTGGCGGCGCGCGACGTGCCGGTCAGCCTGACGGTTACCTCCTGCAGCTGCTGGACCGGAACGGTTACCGGCATGATTTTCGTGCCGATCGCATCGATCAGATTCATCCGGATCTGGATCAGATCGGATTGCTTTCCGTCCAGCTCCAGGATGACGGTCGCATGATAGATGCCCTTAACGGCATCGACCGGCGCTTTGACGGAGAAGGTATGAACCGCGCTGCCGCCTCCCGTGATCGGGATGGACACCACTTGCTCCCCCGTCTGCGCGCTCTCCCAGCCCTCGGGAACGATCAGTTTAAGAACCGCCGTCTTGGACGCGGATGTCCGGTTGGTCAAGGCGAGGCTGACCGAACGGTCGTCACCGGCTTCGATATCGCCGTACACCCGTTCGGCGGACATCGTCACTTCCGTCGAGATCACCGGCTCGGAGGCGACCATATGCCGGACGGCTCCGGCAAATTCCCGGGCCAGCAAGTTATATGCATAGCTGAGCGCTTCATCACCCTCTGACTTGGCCTGCTCGGCCAGTCGGCCATAGCGGTTCGCCCGCATCATGGCGGAGGTCGATACGGGCATCAGTCCATGCTCGCCGATCTTCCGCTCATAGGCATACCGCGCGGTCCCGCTGTCACTCGTTCCTTCAGAACCGAGTGCAGCCGCATAGTCCAGCGCCACGCCGGCGACTCCCAGCTCCTGCCTTGCCGCCGCCAAAGACATCGCGGCCCGTTCGGCATAGTCATAAAGCGCCTCCAGCGCCACATAGACGCGGATGCGATCCAGCGAGCCGCTGCCGGCACGATCGGCCGCCGAGCCCATCAAGGCGTACACATCCCGGATCGCCTGCTCGATGCCCGATGCCCGAGCTGACGGATCCGTACTTTGCAGCGCCTGCTCGATCAGGCCGTGAATCCGGCCCGCTTCGGCGATCTCCGCTGCGGCAGAGGCTCCGTCGACGCCCTCGGCTGCAGCCTGGAGCTTCGCTATGATATCCGGCAGCCGCGCTTCCAGCAGCGCCCGGGCCGACTCGTACAGCGTCTGGGGACGCAGTCCCGTCAAGTATACGGGCGATCCGCCAACCGTCAGCGTGTAAACGCCCCCTTCTGCCGTCAATGCGCTTTCCTGCCCATTGACGTCCGTCCTCGTCAGCACGGGTTCCGGTCCGTACGCCGCCAGGGTCACGGTCGATACCGGCGCTTGCTCCACGGGCTCGGTGCCGTAATTGACTTTTTTCCATAATGCGAGGACCGGGTCTCCTTTATTCAAGAACATATGAGCCTCGATGCTCGGATCACCGGTATCCAGTCTGCCTGCATATCGTCCCCGGTCCAGTGTCGTCATCAACGTGTTTAATGCCGCGTAAGCCAGCTTGGGACGGCCATTGCCGTCCGTCACCCCGAAGCTGGTATTGTAGAAATTATCATCGAAGCCTGCATTTTTCCACGTAAAATGATACAGCGCCGCCGTCCGGTCGGATATCATATCGATTAAATATCCGCGCACCGCATAATCCCGCTGCGCTTCCTGGGAGACGTTCGGATAACCAGAGAGCGCCGTCGGCCAGCCTGACTCCGTAATGTACAGATCCTTCCACCCGCCGAGCTCGTCGATCAGCTGCTGGACGCTGCCGGTTTGCTGCTGGATAAAGCCGTCGGGCATGACGCCGTACGTGTACCGATGATAAGAGAAAGCATCGGCATAAGAGTAAGAGCCCAGCTCGAGCTCCGCGGGCAGAACCCCGACCACCCCTGACGTATGATCGCCGGCCATCAGAACGGCGTCCAGATCGGCCTTCTTCATATTCCGATAGAAGGTTTTCTGAACCTGCACCAGCTCTTGCGGAATATAAGGCCGGAAGGCCAGCTCCGGCTCGTTGGGCATCTCCCACCGGCGAATGGAACCTTTATAGTGCCCGACCATGGCCCGGGTAAATGCGCCCAGCGCCTCCAGCGCTGCAGGCGTATCCGCCACTCCCGAGCTGTCGTATGCCCCGTTGGTCGCAATGCCCATGATCGGCGTAACGGCTATGCCGCGCGAGCCCATATTTGCCACGATCTCATCATAGGCCGAGAAATCGTACCTGCCGTTATTGCGGTCGACTGCCGCCCAGTCGAATTCTTGGCGCGCATGGCGGACGCCCATCGCCGAGACGCTGTCCAGCATGTCTGGATGCCAGGTCGGGTCGTAGCCTGTGTTGAAGCCGAACTTGGTTGCATGATCCAGGTCAAGCGGACCGGTAACGGCAGTCCGGCGAACTACCGCTACCCGCATGACTCTCGTTTTCTCCGGCGCCTGGATGCCGTCCACTTCCAGCTCCACACGGATATCGTACGTGCCGAGAGGCTGCGGTCCCGGTTCGAAGCGGATGGTCTCCGTCAACACTTCATTGGCCTGCAGCCGGATAGTCGTGCTACCCGACGCGACCTCGGAGCGGTCCCCATCGGCCCGGGACATCGTGTAGCTGACCTTGAAGCTCTGCGCCTTGGGACCGGAGCCCAGCGTCACATCCAGCCCCAGCGGGTCGCCGTACTCATAGATGCCGGCATAATCATCCGCCGGCTGAGCGTAGAACGTGAACGGAGGCGGCAGCGGGGAGATCTCCAGATCGTCGATCAGCAGCTCCATCCCGTTAACCGTATCGAATTGCAGGAAGCCTTTCCTTGGGGCATCCACAGCAAAGTCATCAAATTCGATCACCTGCTCGCCGTCGATTAGAAGTCGATGATGGATACCGGATGCCTCGATCTGGTACGTATGCCATTCATCGGGGGCTGACCGGTAGTAGTTGCCATTCGTATAGCCGCCCTGGGGCGTTCGCCGAAACATGATATATTTGGTATTGTGGGTCGACCATTCCATCGTATTGTATAGCTGAGTGTCGGAGGCCCGGTAACGCAGCCGCCACAAATTGTAAAGGGTGCTCGGGTTCGTGTTGCGGTTCACGTATTTCGCCCGGAATGTCACTTTGACATGGTCGAGGTTTTGATATAAGGAATGGACGAACTTGGCTGAAGCGGTATCCCCGTCCTTCGTATTGGCGAAGCGCAGCACCTTGTTTCCGTTCCCTTCCTCATATACGCCGACGTTGGTCTGATTGCCCCGTTTGGCCCAGTTGACCGGCATGCTTCCTACCGCGTCCTGCTGGAAATCCGTGAAATACCGGACAAACGGGCGAATCGCATACGTATGCTCGCCCGTCTCAGGCGATCTTCCAGCGGCCCCGTCCGAGCTTCGGGCTTCCAGGTAATAATGAACGGAATCATGCTGGTTCGTCCCGGGAATTTTGAAGCTGAAGCCGTTTCCCTCCTGGACCGCCTCCACGAATGCAAATGCCGCCTCCTCGCCATAGCGGTAATAGACGGCTGCCGACACCGTTGCTCCAGCTGTCAGACCGCTCACGGTGAATCCCCCCGCACCATCGGCATTATAGGGCACATTGGCGAGAGGAGTATGCCCGATCACAAGACGGGCAGGCGTCATGGGGACCTCGTATGCTCCGGTGCCGGGACTTATCGCAATCCCCCCGCTGCTGCCAACGGCCCGGATGTAATAACGCAAAGGCCCGGAAGCCGCGGCCGGTATAGTCGCCGTATAGAGGGAATTCCCCGTCCCTTGCATCGTCACAGCTTGATAAGCCGCATTTTGCCCGTATGCAAAATACACCTGGGCCGCCACCGGCGTCGTACCGTATACGGCTGACGGAACCGTACCCGGCTCGTAGATGGAGGCCGTCACTGTCACAGGCTCGCCCGCACGCACGTGACCCGGAGGAGTATGGACAATTTGCGGAACGCCTGCAGGCTCCTGAGGAGCGATGACGCGGATATCGTCTACGCGGATCGTCGCATTTTTGGCGGCAAAGCCGATCGTCCCTCTCGCATGCGAGCTGTCCGACGCTTCGGCAATCAGCACGTCACCGATCGAGAGCCTGAACCGATCGCCTTGTACGCTGACCGTATAATCATACCAGGCTTGCTCTTGAAACCCGCTTACTTTGCCGGATATCGGATAGGGGCCCGACAACCGGATATCGACGCCCCCGGCATATTTACCGAAATAGACGGTCTTGATGCCCGGCCTCAGCTCAAAGTAATAATAGTCAGGGGCGCCGCCTCCTGTCGTCTTGTAGCGGAACAGCGTCCGGACAAATTTCGGCTCTCCCGAAGCGGCCTCTTCTGCCTTCGCCCGGAACGTGTACGTATAGTCCGCATTGCTCGTCTCATACCCGGTCCAAGCCCCGGGCCTCGCTCGGACCGTCGGATATTGCCCGTTCGTGGAAGTCAGAGAGCCGACGGTCGAGCTGGACCCGGTATCGCTCTCCTTCGTCCAGGCGAACCCGTCCCACTGGTTGGATGCGCTTTCAAAATTCTCGTGGAACCGTATATTCTCTACTGGAGCCGGAGTCGCCGCCGCCGCAGGTACAGGCAGCAAAACGCCCAGCAAACAGGCAATCATCAACAAGCAGATTTTTTGCTGCCCCTTTCTTCGCAATGTCCGTCTGTACATGATATCCCTCCCTTTCCGGAGTGTACTCCATGTTCAAACCCGTCCCGGACCGTCTGCCCGGGCCCTTCCTTAGGCCACGAGCGCCGCCATCCGTTTGCTTCAGATGGCGGCGACAGGCTCACTATGCGTTTGGCTGGCGTTTATTTCCCAAGCTTCTGCTTATAGGATTCCTCCAGCTCCTTCAGAATCTGGTCGCCTCCCTGAGACTTCCACTTGGCTGCAAACTCGTCGAATTTCTTCAAATCTCCGCCCATGATGATCTGGGTAAAGTAGGAATCCCTAAGCGTATTCAGCTCCTTCAGCTTGGCGATCTTCGTCGGGGAGGTCAAGTAGTTGGAAGCATCCTGAATTTGATATTTGTTCTGAATGGCGATGCCGAGCGCCTGCTCCCTGCGAAGCGGAGTCGCCTCCAGGTAACGCGGCCAGCCGTTCAGGCCAGGCGCCCAGGTATAGCCCTGCATCCCCCGGAAGTTCCCGTCTTTATCCACTTGTGTTTTCGGGTCGATATGATCGACCTTCTGCTTCAGCTTTCCATTCTCGATGGCAAAGTCTACATTCTCGATTCCCCAGATGCTCAGCTGTTGATTGTCAGCTGTCAGTCCTTTATCGATGATGGACAGCAGCCGTTTGGGGTCTTTCGTTTTCGCGCTGATCGCGAACACCTGCGAGAAAGGAGCGCCCTGCGGAGCCACATAAGTGCCATCCTTGCCGGTCAGAGCGTCGGTTAGCGCCAAATATTTGAAAGGCTGATTCGATTGATCGGGCAGCTTATCGTCCTTCCCAAGCTTGCCGGATTTCTTCGCTTCGAACGTCTCGATCTGCGTATCGTAATCGCTCGCTGTCGACCACCAGCCCATCCAGGAAAACAGCTTGCCGGCATAAAGCTTATCGCGCAGCTGCTCTTCCTTGATCGTGGCGAATTCCTTATCGATCAACCCTTCGGCGTACATCTTCTGCAGGAAAGCGAGCGCATCCTTGGTCCGGGGATCGATATCGTAATTGCTGAACTTGCCGTCCTTCTGAGTAAAGTATCCGGGCGTCACGCCAAAGGCGCCGAATACCAGATCGAAGGAATTGTTCGCATACTTCGTTTCGCCGATCTGGGCGGTATAACCGCCGAGCGGGATGACCTCCGGCTTCTGCTCCTTAATCTTCTTGAGCGCCGCGTAGTACTCGTCGAGCGTTTTGGGCAGCTGCAGGCCAGCCGCCTGCAAATAATCGCTGCGCATCACGATGTTCCATCTATATCCCGAGCCCGGGCCGCCCGCATAGGGGATTCCATAGATTTTGCCGTTTACCTTGGACAGCTCCAGAATCGCAGGCGGCACCTCCTTGATCAGATTCGGCGTGTCTTTCTCATTGATCAGCGTGGTCAGATCGACAAACGCTCCCTGAGGCGCGTATTTCTGAAAATCATCGGCTACATCGATCCGAACAAGATCAGGCACGTCGCCGCTGGACATCTTCAGATTCAGCTTCGTCTTATATTGCTGATTGTCGACCAGTTCCACGTTAAACTTAATATTAAGCGCTTTCTCCACGGCGTCCTTGATGACGTCCTTGCCCGGATCATACGGCTTCGATACGTCGATGGCACGCAGCCACTTAATCTCGTAAGCCCCCTCTGGTTTGGGTTCCGTCCCCTGTGTGTTGCTTGGAGCGGGAGCGGGCGCCGGCGCCGGCGTCTGCGGATCTCCCGCCTTCCCTCCGCCATTCGAGCAGGCGGCAGCTGTCACCGCACTGAGCAATAGCGTGGACAGAACAGCATAAGGCAGCTTGCGGTTGCGTTCCATAGTCGTGAACCTCCCATAATCGAATTACCAGCCCTTCTACCTAGTAGGGCGAAGCATGAGCTGAGGATAGTTTCTCCCCGTCTAGCCCTTGATCGAACCAATCAGCATACCCTGCTGAAAGTACTTCTGAAGAAACGGATAAATCACGAGCATCGGCAGCGCTACGATGATAATGCACGCCATCTGTATGCCTACTGTCGGCGGAGGCGTCGTCCCGGCCGCCTCAAGCAGCTCCGGCGGGAGACTGGAGTTGGCGATGATCGTCCGCAGCACCAGCTGAACCGGGGCTTTGTTCCAGTCGGACACATACAGAAGCGCGTTGAAGAAATCGTTCCAATACGTCACCATGTACATAAGACCGATCGCTGCCAGCGCCGGCGTCGACAGCGGCAGAACGATTTGCCACAGGATGCGGAACTCGGAGGCTCCGTCGATCGCGGCGGATTCCCGCAGGCTTTCGGGCAGCGATTCGAAGAAGGTTTTCATAATAATCATGAGAAATGCGCTATAGGCCATGATGAGAATCAGGATGATGTCCGTATTCAACAAGCCCATCTGCTTGACCGTGATGTAGAGCGGAACCGTTCCTCCCCGGAAGAACAGCGTCAGGACGAAGAAGAGCAAAATCCAGCGCCGTCCGGGCAGCTGCTTCTCGGCCAGCGCGTAGGCCGAGGTCGCCGTTAGAAACAAAGCTAGCATCACCCCGCCTACCGTATTGCGTATCGTCGTGTAATATGCCTTGTAGATTGTCGAGCCTTCTCTTAGCAGGTACTCGTAATATTCCAGACTGAACTGGCGCGGCAGCAGGATGAAGCCGTTGCGCTCGATAAATTCCTGATAGGGCGTTATCGAGACAACCATCACATACCAGAAGGGCAGCACGATCACCAGCGTAATCAGCGTCAGAACGGAGTAGTTTATCCCGACGAACAGCCGCTCGTTCCATTCCATCCTGCCAAGCGATTTCTTGATCCGGTTCATAATTATGTCGGGCCTCCTCTCAAAAGATGCCGGAATCGCCGTTGATCCGTTTGGCTGCAGCGTTGGTGATCAGAACGAGCACCAGACCGACTACGCCCTTTACGGCATCCGCCGCCGTCGCCAGGCTTACATTGAACTGCTCGATGCCCATCCGGTAAATGTAGGTGTCCAAAATATCTCCTGCCTCATAGACCATCGGATTGTACAGATTCAACACCTGATCGATCCCGGCGCTCATAATAAAGCCGATGCGAAGAATGAACAGTACGATGATCGTCGTCGCGATCCCGGGCAGTGTGATATGAATGACGCGCTGCATCCGGGAAGCACCGTCGACGATAGCCGCTTCGTAGGTTTCGGGATTGATACCGCTGATAGCGGCGATATAGACGATAGCGGCCCAGCCCATCTCTTTCATCGCATCCGTGATGACGAGCAGCCCCCGGAACAGATGAGGCTCTGCCAAGAAGTAGACCGCCTCTCCCCCGAACAGCACAATCAGCTTATTGACGATCCCCGTCTCGGGCGACAGCAGGATCGTGATCAATCCCCCATAGACGACCCAGGAGACGAAGCGCGGCAGATAGACAGCCGTTTGCAGCGTTTTCCGGTACCAGGCCGTCTTCACCTCGCTTAGCGCAAGCGCTAACAGAATCGGACATACGAAGCCGCTGATCATTTTGTACAGGTTGATGATGATCGTGTTGGTTAAAGCGTTGCGGAACATCTCCGATTCGAACAGCTGTCGGAAATAGTGCAGCCCTGCCCACTCGCTGCCCGCTATTCCCTCCACATAGTTATAATGAAGGAAAGCGGTGCCGAGTCCGTAGATCGGCATATAGTCGAAAGCGAATACCCAAACCGCAGCAGGAATCAGCATGATATACAACAGCCTGAATCTCCATATACGCACCAGCACGGCTTTGCTTCGGGTCCCGCTTGCTGCAGCGGTCGTTCGGATTACCGTGCTCACGGCCCATCAGCTCCTCTCTGTCTGTTTTCCCCTATCCGTCCTTACTTGACGTGTGGCCATCACATCAAGTAAGGGCTTACATCTATACGATAATGGAAACTTGGCTCCCGATAAACCGGGGATTCGAACGAAATACCCGGGGAAAAATCGGATTGTCGATGGATAGCCTCATTCCAGTTCGGCAGGCAGCCTTAGCTTCACACAGGTTCCCACCTTCGCTCGCTCATACTTGATCCCATATCGGGCCCCGACGCGAAGCTTGATCCGCCTGTCGACATTGCGCGTGCCGAAGCCTGCAGCCCGCTGCCCCGCCCCGCTTGCCAGCTCCCTATTCAATCGCTCCGCCTCCGCACCGCATCCGTTGTCGCTGACCTCGATGACTAGCTCTTTCCCCTCGCGGCTGGCCCGGATTCGTATCCGGCAATCCGTCCGCTTCGAGCGAAAGCCATGGACGATGCAATTTTCCACGATGGGCTGCAGCATAAAGTGCACGACTTTTACCCGGCCCAGCTCATCGTCCGCCTCGATCTCATAGGACAGCCCTTCGTTCATCATCGTGTGGATCTCCAAGTAGCTTTTGACCTGCCTTAATTCATCCCTAAGCTCGATGACCGGACTGCCGTTGTTCAGTCCTAGCCTGAGTACGCTCGCCAGAAGCCGCGATATCCGGCCGGTCTCTTGATCGCCTCGGGACAAGGCGCGGCAATTAATCATGTCCAGCGTGTTATACATAAAATGCGGATTGATCTGGGCCTGCAGCAGCTCCAGTTGAAGCTCCTTGGCCGTAATATCCTGCACGTAAACCTCCTGGATCAGCTGATTCAGCCGCTTGATCATATGCCCGTAGCCGCGATATAGCAGATCGATCTCCTCGATCATGGTCGGCCTCCTGCGCTCGGGCTCTTGAAGATCGCCAAGCTCCACCCGTTTCATAACAGCGGCCAGCTCCGTGATCGGCAAGGAGACGCGGGATACTATCCGGCGCAGCAGCAAAGAGGTCACGACGATCACAAGCAGACTGACGGCGAACGCTACCAGCGCTATCCATCCGGTATAATCGTCCAGATGCTTCACGGGAACGATGGATATCAGTCTCCAGCCGTTATCATAGGGCTTGGAGGATACCCAGGACATCTCCTTGCCCACCTTCTCCTTGTAGGTGCCCGAGCGCCTCTCGGCATGACCCGCCTGGAAGAACTCGCTGCCGCCGTCATACCCGATGTCCCGCCCGTCTCCATAGACGATACGGTTTCTCTCATCCACCAGCAGATATTCCCCCTGCTCCAGACCGCTCCGGCTCAGGATGGCTCCAATATTTTGTATGCTGTAAGCCACGACGACAACGCCCAGGTCGCGGCCGTCCCTCAGGCTGACCTTGCGCTTGGCCGTATAAATATATCCGCTGCCGCCATCCGCTCCGGGCTCCGCCCACCACACCATCGGATTGCCCGGCTCCGACAGCTTGCGGAACCATTCGGTATCCCGCACATCATCGTCCTTGTATATTCCGTTGAACGTAGCTACCCGGTCTGTCGCAAGCTCATACAAGCCGCTTGTCTCTCCGACCAGTACGGAGACCAGATAAGAGATTTGCGCATGACTGTAGGGGTCCACTTCGTTTAGCAGCGACATCAGAGACATACTCTCAAGCTCGGTGAACAAGCTATAATAGTCATTCACCGCATCCGTACGGACGGTGTACCGTTGCTCCAGCATACTTTCGATTTCCCGGCTTGAGATCAGATAGCTCGGTATATTCTTCAGGCTGTTGAACTGATACCAAACGCTCCGGTACACGTAATCCATCGATTGACGCACGTTTTTCTCGGTTTGGGCATTCTGTATCGCGACGAGGATAGCCCCAGCGCTTAGCGTCAGTGTCAACACCAGTCCAATCAACAGCGCCGTAACCGGGAGGACGATCCGCTGATACAGCCGGGATGGCTTGCCACGGTGCCGGGTAATGATGATGTCCAAGCCGTTCCCTCCCCCGTCTACACATAGCGATTGCGGAATTCAGTCGGCGTGCAGCCGTGATGCTTCTTGAAGCTCTCGCGAAAGTGATCCTGATCCATGTACCCAATCCGCTCGCACACCTCGTAGACTTTCACGGTCGGGTCCTTCAGCAGGTTTCCGGCAAGCTCCATTTTCTGCGAGATGATGTAGCTGGCAATCGTGGTCCCCATCGCTTGCTTGAACACGCTGTTCACATATTTTTCGCTGAGATAAACGCTCGAGGCAATAAATTGCAAGGATAAGGCGCTGGAGGTCAGCTCGGCCTGGATAAGCTCCAGAATCCGGTCGACGGTTTTGCGCGTCTTCAATTGTCCCGGAGGGCCGGAGGGGTGGTTCTGATTGGCGGTAAGATGGGGAAGCTGGCTCCTTACGATCCGGTCCGCCTGCCGCATCTCCTCACGCGTCCTATGTGCTTGGCGGATAGACTCAGCAGTCTTGCGGACGGCCTCCGCCAACGCTTCGATATCGACCGGCTTCAACACATAGTCGGATACTCCCAGCTTAATCGCCTCCTGGGCATGCTGGAATTCCCCAAGGCCCGACAGAATGATGCAGCGGGTATCCGGATACTGCACTCTGACCCTGCGGATCAGCTCCATACCGTCCATGACGGGCATGCCGATATCCGTCACAAGCAGGTCCGGCGGATCGTCGGGAGCTTGCCCGATCAGCCGGAGCGCCTGCTCCCCGTCCTCCGATACGCCTGCCAGCTCAAAGCCTAGCGCCTGCCAGTCCATATGCTTGGCCAGGGTTTCCCGGACAATCTTGACATCCTCTACAAGTAGAGCTTTCATTGGCCGCATATCGCCGCCTCCTTTCGCTCGCTTTTCTTCCGATTCTCAGCGTACCCTTTCGCGCCCCGATCATACGAAGGAGGTCCGCATAGCATGCGGACCTCCTCCCGTTACGTGCAGGACGGTACAGCAGACTCAGGCCATCGCATACGGGCTGCGCATTAATCCGGTTGCGATGTAATCACATAGGATTTATAGCCATCAGGCTGTGAGATCGACACATCGAAGTAAACGTTGCGCCCGCTGACCGTAAAGGGAACGGCAGCTCCATCGATCGTCACCGACAAGCCGTTCAGATAGAAGTCTGCCGGCAGGGATATCCGCAAGGAGCCTCCGCTTTTCCCTGCTATCCTTCCCTTCATCTGCCCGCGGCTTACTTTCTGCGCGCTGAAGCCGAAATCTCCTTGGATGCGTTCAAGGATAAATCCGCCCAGTCCGATTTTCTTGCCTTCAAACAAAGCCATCGCCTGCCAGCTCGCATACCCCACTTTACCGATGAATAAGAAGTTCGGCCCGGTGACGTCCAGCTGTGCCTCATTCTTGCCAGCCATGAACACATATTCATTGCCATTGACTATCGCTCCATAAACGGCGCTTACAACAGATAAAGGTCCTGAACCATAGGTGCTGCCCGTCACCGTCCCGGAGCCTACCCCTTTGGGGGCAACAAGATGCATCTGCGATCCGGTGCCGGCTTTGACCGGATACAGGTAAGGAAGTTCCCCGGTATGCTTGTAGCCCGAGTTGTTCCAATGAAACGTGCCCGCAGCCTGATCCGTCATCTCGTCGTAGATGGATAAGAAATCATCCCGCACCATCATAACTCCTCTGCCCAGGTAAGGGGCTGATTTCCCTTCTGCCCTGTAATACTGGGCAAAATCGAAGTCATAGAGCACGCCCTCGACCGGACGGTCTCCGAGGGAGGCCGTCGAACCGGCAGGCACGAAATCGGACAGCAACTCGACATTCAGACTGTCCCCGTTCGTCTCCGCCTCGTTCCAGCTTTGGCGCTTGCCCTTGGCCGAATAGATCAAATTGCCGTTGGATACGGTGGACCAGCGGTAGGCGCGGCCATATAACTGCTGGATGTTGAGGTAGGCTTCGTGCGGTCCCCCGAAGTCGTAACGCATGACGGCGCCATAATCGCTATACAAGGTGGATTCCAACACCGGCTTGATTCCTCGAGTTCCCTTCGATATCGTCCATTCCAGATTTTTGCCAAGGGTGACGTTGACCGGATTGTTGCTGCTCTTGAGAGCGGCCACCGTAGCTTCGAACACATTGGCAAATTCTCCGCCGGGCAGGTCGCTTGCCAGGGCATGAGCTCCTTGGGGCGGCAACATCCGAATGCCACCCTCTGCCGGCACCATGATATTGATATTCCAGCGCATCCAATCCCGGAACTTGGAGTGGTCGAACAAGTCCGTCCCGTCATATTGCTTCAATCCCCAATAAGCCATCAAGGACGGTCTGAGCGATGCCAGGCTGTAGGTCGTCGGATTTTCATACCAGCGCCCCCCCTTGGCGTTGAACTCGGGCCGCGGTCTGCGTACGAATATACTAAGCCATTCGTTGTAGTAGGTCATGAACTCATTCTTCCATACGGGCGCAGCCGGATGCTCGGGGAATACCCCGACCGTGATGCCTAGCGCCTGCTTGCCGTCGATGGTGAAGTTGGCGTGACCCGAGATCATCGACGTATGAGGGAAGTTCGTGTCTTCGGCCGAGTTATAGGCGTTGAACGCGATCAGGGCTCTCGCTTGCTGACGCTGTGCCGGCGTCCAGCTCCATCTGCTGTTCGCATACTCCTCCAGGAAAGTACGGTCATTGCGCTGGGGAAGCGAAGCATCGAGATAGCGCTCGACGAGCGGGTTGAACTTGTAATTCAATTGAAATGCCAGCCAGCTTGCATAAGTCACCGTTTCATTCCCTGACATGTTCCGCTCGCTTCCCGGCAGATCCAGTGCAAGCTCGGGGTTTTCCGTCCAATCCAGCACCAGGTTCTTGTAGCGGTCCAGACTGAAGTCCGACAGCTTCTGCCACAAGCGAACCTCCGGACCGGCCCCCCACTTGTTCTCGTAGTCGGTCATCGACGAATTGGCCAGCCAGGTCTTCCCAGCGTGCGTTGCCGTTCGCCCGGTGACGGTCACTTCGCTTCGTGGTATCAAGCCAAGCGCCCAGTGCCGCTCCGTCCCTTCCAGGCGCATCTGCATATACTTATCTACGTCCGAGCTGTAGAAGTTTAAGTTCTGCGGACCCGGCGACTGATAGAAAAACCGCTGCGAAGACTGCCACTCGCGATTGCGGTACAAACTGAAGATGAGGGCATTGGCCCCGCTATCCTTCCAAAATACGGTGGAGCGCATCACGCCATAATTATTGACCGCATACAGACCAAGCTCATAGGGCAGCTTGCCTCCCGCTGCAAGCTTTTCGTCGTATTTACCCGAATAGTTCGATATATATCCCCCATTGCTCATCACTAATCGGCCATCCGGATTAATGCCATTCATCATGGAAAATTTGAAGTACGTCTCATCGCCCGGCTCAAAGCCGCTTAGCGTCTCGTCGACCGTGACATGCTTATCATTATGCCGCAGCGTAAGCCGTACCTTGTACTGGCGTCCGCCGGTGAAGGTATACGTGATCTCATAGGTCAGGGACAGCAAACTATGCTCTACAACCGCCCCGCTTATCGAAGTGGTTTTCACAGCGGCTGGGCCATGGAACGAACCAAGCCCCGCCCAGTTTTGCCCGTCCCGCGATACCGCTATGATCGGAGCAGAAGTCTCCGATAGCGCCAGCCCGCCCTCATAGGTCGAGGTTCCGGCAGGAACCTTGATCTGCTGTTGATTGGCCGAGAGAACCGCGCTTCCATCCGGCTGCTGCTGCACCGTGATGACCGGGCTGAAAGCTGCCGAATAGTCATAGCCGGGATCGTAATCCAACAGAAAAGCCTTGATCGTTCCCTTCGGCAGATTCGCCCGGAAACGGATGGTGGCCGCCGTCAAATAGCCCTGATTGTCTTCCGTCATCTCCGTAAGCTCATATGGCGTTTCCTGGCCCGCAGCCGTTGTCAGCTTGAGATGGTTCTTCATCACCGTGCCTGCTGGGAAGACAAGCGGATACTGAATCAGCTCCTCCGGAAAATCATAGATGTTCAAATAATCCCGGAGCACGATCACCTTCCCCCAAATCCCTTGACCAAACGACGGCACCGTCACCGTGCTGGAGGCCGTCATCCCTCCATCGTCGGCCTTGACGGTAATGATCGCCTGTCCTGCGCCGCGTGCTATAACCAGTCCTGCCGCATCGACAGTCGCTACCGCCTCGTTGCTCGAGCTCCAGCTTAATCTTTCCTTATGCGTCGCGGTGGATGGGCTCACTGTCGCGGACAGCGTTTCGGTCCCCCCCGCTAGAATGGCCGTAGCCGATTTACTCAGAGCAAGTCCCGTTATGGCCGTTTTTCGGACTGTCACCTGAGCGCTTGCCGAGTAGCCGCCGACTACCGTGATGGCCGTTATCGTGGTCTGGCCGGCCATCAACCCCCGGACTACCCCCACCTCATCGACCGTCGCCACGGCCGGATTACTGGAGCTCCAGACCAGCGCATGGTTGGAAGCATTCGAAGGCGTTACCGTCGTATACAACCGTTCGGTTCTATACTCCTCGATCGTCGTGCTGGATTTATTTAAAGACACGCCTGTCGGGTGCTGAACATAGACCTGAACCGTACAGCGCGCCGTGTGTCCGCCGTCGCGGGTTTGAACCGTAAGGACGGTCGTCCCTTCGCTGATTGCCGTAATGCGGCCGAACTCATCAACCGTAGCTACGGCCGGATTGCTGTTTAACCAGGTCACCCCTAGATCCTTGGCATGGTAGGGCTCTATGGTGTAAGTGACTTGCGCCGTCGCTCCTTGAGGCAGGTTCAAGGCCGTTTGACTTAAGGTGATGCCTGTTACGGGAATACTGGGCAAGTCCTGATAATCTTGCATAATTTCGGCGGCGCTGAGCGCGCGATTATATACCTTGACTTCGTCCATAATCCCTTTATGAAAGTAGTTCTCGTTGTTTTTTCCGATCCACAGGTCCCGGTTCGGATAAAGCAGAGGACCCGCGAAGGTAGCCTGGCCGGCAAATTGGCCGTCCTGGTAAATCTTCATCGTTTTGCTGTCCGGGTCCCAGGTCATCGCCATATGCTTCCATCTTCCGAACATGGTGGTGATCGGATGATACGTATTGACGACTTCGCGGGTTACCTCGTTCTTCAGCATGAAGGAGAACCTTGTTCCGCTCGCCGCAAGGCCCATCTCGAAGCCGTTGCCGCTCGTTCGGAAGCCGTCGTCCCAAGAGATAAATTTGTGTATGCCATTGGATTGAGCCTCCGGCTGTACCCACATGGTAACCGAAAAGCCCGTGCGCAAATCATAGCTGCTCGCCGGTCCCCCGCTAAGAAAAGCGTTCGTTCCGTTGAAATACATTCCCTTGGAATTGCGGCCCAGATTGGTCAAGGTCGTATTGTAAACGGTTGCCGTATGATTGTTCCCGGATACATCGGCAACTTTCCCGTTCGTTATTTGCTCAAAATCCCAGTGAGCGATCAATCCGGGCAATTGGTTCCCGTACACATTCATGACAACCGGCATCGGGCTGCCATACACGGCCGGCGCTACAGCTTGCGGCGGCGTGCCGGTATAGACGGAGTCCGTCACATTGTCTGCCGCGGCTGCCGGAGGCTCGATCGAAGGCCCCCCTTCGATAGTCATGTCCGTGGAGTTACTTCCTGACGTTTCGCCGCTTATCGCGGGGATTTGCTCCGCATGGGCCATAGGAACGCCCTGCGAACCTGGCGGGGCAAGCCCCCACAGATTTCCGAGCAGCATGGAGACGGCCAGCGCTGTGCTGAGAAACCGTTTTCTTAATCGCGACATAAGATTGACTCCTTTACTATTAGATAGTCGATCAGGAGGATAACTCTCTGATCCAGGCGACAACTTTTGACTCGATTACCGGTTAATTCTACAGCCGCAGCTTGACGAACCGTCCTGCGAACAAGAGGATTCCCTTCTCCCTATGATAGATGTGTCCGGGCCGGGCATCCTTCCGCTCCGCGGAACTGACTCGCATAGATGCTTAGCGTTAGAATAATCGGCTTGCAGCCTGCATTGCGGTCGCACTCGATCAAAGTCCTGCATGCAAAAAACTCCAACGGACACCACATCACCCAGCTTCTCGCTCCTTTCGACAACGCAATTTCCGACGCTTTCTCCTGTTCGACAGCTTAGCTTCATGGCATCCGGTGTCGAATCCTGGTGTTTGAACCCGTTCGGGCGTTCTCCTCGGAGCCGTGCTTAGAACCACCTCCTTTTCGATTTCCGGTGATGCTGTATCGTATTCAAGAAAGCGCTCTCACATCACCGGACATGTTGCCTATTTCTATAGTCCACAGTAAGACCGTAGCCCTATTTGAAGGACGCGGAATCGGTCGAAGCCTAAGCTCCGACCGGGGACCTGTGGATGTTTTGCCGCGCTGCCCGAGGTGACTATTTTTTTTGAGCGGCGAGGAACGCCTCCAGTTGTTTTTGGATTTCCGCACGAATGGTTTCGAGGCCCATCTTCTTCATCTTCTCCAACGCCTCGTTATAGACGCCTTCGTAATTGTCAGTCAGTCCGAGCATCGCTATCGTACGCGCCTTCTTGAACTCCGGACCAACCTTGGCCAGCTCGCTCTTGATCGGTTCCGCATTGAGCGTAAAGCCGGCGATCGGGGATTTGACGAAAGATTCCTGCTTGGCGGTGTACTGCTCGATCTTCAGACCGCTCTCCGGGAAATCATCGGGGTAGCGGACGAAGGATGGATTCCACGTCAGGACATAACCCGGGAAGCTGTAGGTCTTGGAAGCATCGGCTCCGGCAGGTATCTTGAATTTATCGGAACCGACCGGCTCCCAGTGCTTGCCTTGTATCCCGTATTCGAATAAATCGTGATTTTGCGGATCGGCGTACAGCCATTCGAAGAACGCCATGACCCGGTCTGCGTTTTTGGAGGTAACCGGGATGCTGGAGAAATTCCATGCCTTGAAGTCGGTTGTGAGCGAGCCGGGTTTTCCTTCGGCGACGCCCGGCACGAGGCTGACGTATTCCAGCTCCGCTCCCGGAACCGCCTGCTTCAGCTCGCGATGCAGGGTAGCGCTTCCGGTGTCTCCGCCGATGACGGCGAATTTACCGGATTTGAAGAAACCGCTGTCATCTTTCTGGCTGATAACGTCCTTCTCCATATAGCCCTTTTGCTGCCACTTGCGGGCGGTTATTTCGTTAACGTAGGCATTCTGCTTGTCATTCATCGGCGGAGGCAGCTTGGAAATATCCTCTCCATGGAAGATGACGTCGACCTTGCCATCCTTGATCGCGAACTTGGTCAGCAAATCTCCGGCCAGTATGGCCGAATAGCCGCTTGGCTTGCTATACGGCTCAAGCCAGTTGCCGAGCGACGCCAGCGAGCCCTTGACTCCGAAAGGAACCATTCCCTTTTCATTCTTTAACACCTCATCGAAGAAGACTTCCAGGTCGGCGACCGACTTGATTTCGGGCAACCCGTACTTGACCCTGAGGTCCTTCCGAATGATGAGAGTTCCGGCAGCGCCATAGTTGCGGGTAAACGGAATTCCGTAAATATGCTCTTCGTTTTTGGCGTCGATAAACTTATTGTTGTTGATGTATTCGGGCGGGAACGCTTTTTTCAAGCCGGGATATTTGTCGTTGTTGAAGTAAGAATCGAGCTGGATATACGTTCCCTTCGATATCATCTGCGGCATCGTATTCCACTGGGCATCGAATACCGCATCCACCTGCTCTCCGGAGGCGAGCTTCAGTCCGATCTTCTCTTTGAGCTGATCCCAAGGCACCCAGTTGAACACAAGCTTCGTATTGAGCGTATCCTTGGTTCGGTTGTAAAATTCGTCCAGCACGGCCTGCTGGTCCTTCGGCGGATCGCCGGGAAAATAAAAATGCAGGGTTACCGGTTCCGGCGTTTTCTTAGGCTGTGCCGGCGTATCGCTGCCCGTGCTGGGAAGCTGCTTTTCATCCGGCTTCGCTGGCGGCTGCTGCTGGGGCGTGCTGCAACCGGCGAACAACAGGGACATGGCGGCCGCCACCGTTACGTACTGAAGCGTTTTCTTTTTCAAATCTCGTACCCTCCTCTGAGCTTAACCAATATGTGAACCGGTCATTGACCGGATTCAACCCTTTACGGCGCCTACCGTCAAGCCTTGGACAAAATATTTCTGAATAAACGGATACAGCAGCACGATCGGACCGATCGTCATGATGACGGTCGCCATGCGGATCGTATAGGAGGGGATGCTTACCGCCCCGGTATACAGCTGATTGGTAAAGTTCATGCTGCTGATAATGCGGATAATGAGCGACTGCAGCGGATATTTGGCCGGATCGTCGATGAACAGAATCGCTTTGAACCATTCATTCCAATAGTCAAGCGCATAAAACAGTGAGATCGTGGCGAGCGCAGGCAGCGAAAGCGGCAGTACGATCCGAAACAAAATGTAAATATCGTTCGCCCCGTCGATTTTGGCCGACTCCGCCAGAGAGTCGGGAATCGTCATGAAAAAATTGCGGAGCAGAAACATAAACCACGGATTGACCAGGGCCGGTAAGATCATGACCCATACGCTGTTGCTCAGATGCAGGTATTTGGTAATCAGAATATACCAGGGCACAAGCCCGCCGCTAAAGAGCATCGTAAACCAGATAAAGAACAGAATCGAATTGCGGTATTTCACGCTTTTCACCGATACGGCATACGATACGCCGCTGGTGATTAGCAGGCTGAGCGCCGTTCCGACGATCGTGACGAACAGCGTAACGGAATAGGCGTTATAGATGACATCGGTCGAAAAGATAGCGGCATATGCTTCCAAAGAGAACGGCTGCGGCAGGATCCGGTATCCGGTCTGCAGCAGAGCCGTCTCATCGGTGAGCGAGCTTCCCAGCACGATCAGGAAAGGCACCAGACACGCGATGGCAAACAGCGCGCAACCGGTATAAAAAACGGTCAGCAGCAGTTTTTCGCCGGTCGTCGTTACTTTCATCCCTACGTCTCTCCTTCTCTATTTAGAAGTCCCAATATTAAATAGGATAGCGACTTAAAATAAGGCGGCGTCCTTGTTTAGCCTACGGACGACTGTATTGGCGCCGAGCACGAGCAGAAACCCGACGATTGACTGGTACATGCCGATCGCGGAAGACATGGACATGTCGCTGTATTGTCGAAGCGCACGGAAGACGAACGTATCGATAACGTCAGTCGTCGGATACAGCAGCGCATTGTCGCCGATCAAGGCGTAGATCATCCCGAAGTCCCCGTAGAAAATATGGCCCACGGCAAGGAGCAGCAGCAGGATGGTCGTATTCCCTAGCAGCGGTATCGTGATATGCCGAATGGCCTGCAGCCGGCTCGCCCCGTCGATGCGCGCGGCCTCATAAATTTCCGTATCGATAGAAGTAATCGTGGCCAGATAGATGATGACCCCGTAGCCGGTAGCCTTCCATACCTTAAGCAACACAAGGGTGGCTGGCCAGACTTCCGGGTTCTGGTAGAAGGCGATCGGATCGAGCTGGATGCTCACGAGCAGCTTGTTAATCAAACCGCCCTCCGTGGCAAACAGGGATACCGCAAACATGGAGACAATAGGCCAGGATATGAAATACGGCAGCAGCATGAGCGACTGAGTCACGCGCTTGAACGGCTTCCAGCCGATCTCGGAGATCATGACGGCGAAGGCGACCTGAACGGCCAGACCTACGACGATAAACAAGGTGTTCAAATAAAGCGTGTTCAGGGTCACCAGCAGCCAGTCGTTACTGGTAAAGAAGAAATCGAAATTTTTAAGGCCTACGAATTCGCTTCCAAAAATCCCTTTAATCGGATTGTAATCCTGGAAAGCAATCACCATGCCGAACATCGGCAAATAAGCGAACAGTACAAAGTACAGAAGGGCCGGCACTGTGAGTGCATATAAATATTTGTTCTTGTGCAGCTCCTTGAAAAACGCCCGGCCGAAGACGACTTCCCGCCTGCCGGTTGCTTTCAGGCTGCGTGAGCTGACGGTTGCAGGATCCATGCGGCTCATCACTCCTTAACTTGTTGTCAGGAGGAGCGGTTTTTCCAGGTACGGAAGGGAAGCTCGCTGCCATCCTTGCGCTTATCGTACCTGGGATGACCGCAGGGACAAAAGGCCGAATCTTATAAAAACCGGCGTCTGGTAAAAAAACGCCCTCTCTCCAAACCTAACAATGGTGCGGATTGTTAAAAAAATAACCCCGACGCCGGGTGCGTCGGGGCTATCCTCATGGGTCTGGGTCCGGCTGATTTTTTGACTTGCCGGCTCTCCGATACTCGTCGGGCGTCTGTCCGGTTGCTTTCTTGAAGGCGGAGTAGAAATATTTGCCGCTGCCGAAGCCGACGAGCTCCGCAATCTTATTGGCGTGCAGCTCAGTTTCGATCAACATCCGTCTGGCCTCGGCGAACCGAAGCTCGCTGATGTAGAGACTGAGCGACTTCTCCGTGTTGCCCTTGAATAACGTCCTTACGTAGTTCGGAGATAAATCCACATGCTCGGATACCGCCTCTACGTTCAAGCCCGGATCGCGATAATGCTCCTGCACGAATTGCTGGATCCTCTCGATCAGTTCCTTGTTTCTATTCTCGCGGCGTTCCTTGAACAGCTCGGCCAGTCGTCCGATGAGCTGGGAAAACCAGCCTCTGACATCGTCCAGATCATCGCATCCGGCCAGCTCCTGCATGATGGTCTTGTAGGACAAGCGGATATCCTCTTCGCCGGAATCGGAATCGGCAGCGGCGGCGGCTTCGCCTAGCGCCAGCGCCAGCTGCGTCAATGAGAGCAAAATTTCATCATAGGTGAAGCGGCGTATACTTGCCATGATTTCCTCAAGCAGTTCAACTGCCTTATCGCGATCTCCGGCTCTGACCGCTTCCACTACCTTTTTCTCCAGCGCGAAGGGATAGGCATACGCCTCGCGTGGGATTGCGGCAATAACGCTGTAGGACAAAATCGCGTTTTTTCCATACATCAACCGGTACTCCGAGCTGTGAAGAGCGCTTGCGTAGGAGAGATGCATCTGCTTCCGAAGCTCGACCGGATGGCCGATCGCCGCTGTCAGCAGAACATTCAGATAATGCCCGGCGTTCAGCTGGACGCTTGCGAGCAGCCGCCGTATCGTTTCAAGGTGCTGCGGGATTTGCTCGGCTTCGCCCGGCATGTTGATCATGACCGCAATATGATCCGTTTCGCCGTCTACAACCTCAACCTGCAGCTCGGACTCGAAGGTTTCAGCCGAGATGTTCATCAAGGCGAAGCGGAGCAAGGATATATCCCGCACGCTGCGACTGCCCGTCAGCTCCCGGTAACCGCATAGACGTAGGACCGCCACGACATACCGGCTGGCATCCAGCCTGATGTTCAGCCTGCCGACCTTCTCAGCCGCTTCCTCTTCGCTGGTCAGCTCCCCCAGCAGCAGCTGTTTCAGGATGCCTGCCCTCAAGGCGGGCATCCCGTCTCGTACCGAAGCCTGCAGCTCATGGACGTTGCTCACCAGCGAGTCGAAGGTGCGGTTCAAATATTCGTATTCGCCGAGCACCTCCGGCTGGGGGTATGTCCCACCGGCCGTCCTAACCTTGCGGAGGAGGCGAAACAGCGGTTTGTACATATTGCGCGTGAGCCATACGGCAATGATCAGGCTCACCCCGATAAAGATAAGCGTCATCATCGCAACCACACGGGCAAGCTTGGAGAAGTTCCACAGCAGCTCCTCGTAATCGCCCACGCTTACGTATGTCCATCCGAACGTCATATCGGACTTCCGATACGTGATAATGGACTTGCGTCCATCCACTTCATCCATAAAATAGCCGCTGTCCTGGCCTTCCAGCACTTTGCGGATATAATCTCCTTCTTCCGTCAGCCGGGTGTTCACCTTGGAAAGCTGAGGATGGGAGATGGCCATCCCCTCTTTGTCGATAATAAACAGCCGGCTCGGCTCATCGCCCGTACGCGGCTTGACGATCTGCTGCAGCGCGCTTTGCTTTAGATTGAATACGAGCACCGCTTGAGGCTTTCCCTGGGCTGCATCCTCTACGAACAGCACCGAAATAGCATGATAGTCCGTCTCCTTGCCTGCCAGCGAATAGCTGACCTTGCGGGGGACGAATGCCCGGTCCGTTCCCGGCGCGATATTCCGGATCTGTTCCATGATGCTTTGATCGAAAAACTCCGCAACCGGCTGCGCCACAGTCAAGTTCGAGAACACCCGGTCGGCCTTCGCGTTATAGATATATACCGATTCGATCAGCGGGTTGGAATTGACGATCTCCGTCAGCTTCTGAGAAATATCGCCCATCTCGATCGATTCGTGGGCATCGGCGAATAGCGCCCGGAAGATCGGGCTATACGTAACGGCGCTGTCATTCAGGCTGGTCGGTACACTGTAATACACGTGGAATTGGCTTAAGTACAGGATCGTCGAGGACCAGTACGTTTCTACGACATTGTAGGATTGCTCCAGCATGCGTTCGGACTGATCGTGAACCTGCAGGAGCATACTTCGGGAGAATTGACTGTAGAGTACGTAGGAGAGGACACTTAGCAGAATGGAGCCGGTCACGACATATGACAATAAGATCTTCATCAACAGCGCATTTTTTCTCAAATACAACCGCAGGCGCGAAAGAGTGCTGTGCATAACGTCCTCCCGGAAATCGGCTTAACGCAAGCATATCATCGATGAAAATGGGAAGTCCAGCCATTATTCACAGAATAGGGTTTAAGCACCATGAGCGTGCCAAAGAGACCTAAGCGGGACAGCCCAGGTCTTCTTTAGGAGCACGGATGCAGGTCGTTAGACGTAAAGTAAAGGCTCCGCCGACATGTGGATTATCCGGCTGCAGAGCACCTTGGCATCCTCTTCGTCATGTGTGACGAGTATCGAGGTTGTGCGGGCTGCAAGCAGCAGCTCTTTCAATTCTTCTCGTATGCTGCCCTTCAGCCCTGCGTCCAAGTTGCTAAAAGGCTCGTCCATCAGCAGCATGGACGGCCCTGGGGCGAGCGCCCTTGCGAACGCCACGCGCTGCTGCTGTCCGCCGCTGAGCTCATGCGGATAACGGTGGCGGAAATCCTGCAGCTGCACCAGTTCCAGCATACGCAGCAGCTGCTCCTCGCGCTCGCGCTTGCCCATCCGATGCATGCCGAAGCGGATATTCTGCTCGACCGTAAGATGCGGAAACAGCCCGTAATCCTGAAAGACCATCCCGATCCCGCGATGCTCGGGATTGACGAATACCCCCTGGTCCGCCAGTACCCGCCCATTGAGCGCGATACGCCCGGTACAGGGCTCGTCGAGTCCTGCGATAAGCCGCAGCAGGGTGCTCTTGCCGCTCCCGCTGTTCCCCAGAATACCTACGACTTCCCCTTGCTCCGCCTGCAGCGAGAAATCGCGAATAACCGGACCCGTTTTTTTCGAATATTGAAAGGATACATGCGACATGCAGAAAAAAGTCATGAGGATTTCTTCTCTCCCAACCGATGATAAAAGGCCACTGAAAGTATCCCGATGCCGATAATCAGCAAGGATGGCACCGAAGCCTGATGAATTTGTTCATCGCTGGCATACTGATAGGCCTTCGTCGCCAGCGTTTCGAAATTGAAGGGCCGAAGCAGCAGCGTCAGGGGCAGCTCCTTGACGATCTCCATGAAAGTAAGGATGCAGCCCGCCAGAACGGCTCCCTTGATCAGAGGCAGATCCACTTTGAAGAACGTTCGCGTCATCCCGAACCCCAGCAGACGGGAAGCCTCCGAATAGCGCGTGCCGGTCTTCTCGAAGCCGGCCTCTACCGCATTGTAGCCCACGGCCAGGAAACGAACGACATAGGCGAATACCAGCATAGCCAGCGACATGCTCAGCACAAGCCTGTTCTCCCCAAGTCCCAGCCACCCGTACCATCCCGCAAGCTTGCGGTCCAGGGAGATGAATACGGCCAGCACCCCGATAGAAAGCACAGCTCCCGGCATAGAGTAACCCATCGACAGCAGCTTGGACAGCACCATCGTAAACGGGGAGCGGCGCATGCGGCTTACATTGGCCGCTATGATAGCGAAAGCCATCAAAATCACGATTGTGATCGCCGAAATGAACAGCGTATGGAGCACCAGCCGGATAAAAGAAGCATTGACCACGTCCCGGTACGTCCATGCAGCCCACACGGCGAGCTGCGCCACCGGAATAAAGAACGACAGCGCTACGATCGCCAGGCCGAGCAAGCAAGCCGCATAGGCCGGCCAGCCTTGCAGCCTTCTACGGCGAAGCTCGCGTACTTTACTCGTAGTGGAGCTGTAAAGTCTGCGTCTGCGCAGCAGCCGCTCGATCAGGAACAGCCCGGTAACGGCCAGCATGAGCAGGGCAGCCAGCCGGAATGCCGAGCTTACGTCGCTCATCCCGAACCAGGTGGTGAAGATAGCCGTCGTGAATGACGAGATGCCGTAGTACTTCGCCACTCCATAGTCGTTCAGCACCTCGAAGGCAACCAGGCTGGCTCCGCCAACTATCGCAGACTGCGAAATCGGCAGGCCCACCCGCCAAAAAACCGCGAACGGATGCCTGCCGAGCAGTCTGGCATTTTCCATATAAGATGCGCTCTGCTTCTCAAGAAAGGCTTTGACGATCACATAGACATAGGGGAACAAAAACAGGGTGAAAATCGCAATGGCGCCCTGCATGGACATGATATCAAAGTAGCGTGGATCCGGCGTCCAGCCGAGCTTATTGCGCATAAACGTCTGAATGACGCCCGTGTAGCTGAACATGGAGCTATACGTATAAGCGGCGATGTAAGGCGGTACCGCCAGCGGCAGCACAAGGGCCCAGGACAAAAACCCCCGGAGCGGAAAATCATAGACCGTCACGAGCCAAGCCAACGCGACGCCGATGATAACCGTGCAGCCCACTGTGCCCGCCACCAGGTAAAGCGACTGAAGCGCAGAATCCTTCAGCATATAGGCTTGAATATGCTCCCAGTTCTCCGTCGGCCGCTCGAACAAGCCCGCTGCAATGTACAGAGACGGAAGAAGGGCCAGCGCGGCCCCAATTCCCGTAATAGCGGTCCACACATCGCTGCCTCGTCTCAGCTTATGCAGCCATCGTCTCCCTTTCACGCTTATTTCCAGCCTGCCTTATTCAGCAGCTCCGTGGCCTTTTTGTTATGCTCTCCAAGCTTCGAGAAGTCCAGCTGCTGCGTTTTGAAGGTTCCCCATGTCTTCAGCAGCTCAGGCTTATCAGCCGCCTCGTTCACCGGAAATTCGAAGCTGCCGTTAGTCAGTATCGTCTGGCCTTCCTTGCCTGTCATGTATTCCACCAGCTTGATAGCATTGGCCTTGTTCTTGGCATGCTTGGTCAATCCGACCCCGCTGATGTTGAGATGGGTACCGGTTGTGCTTTGATTCGGGAAGAAGACGCCGATGTTCTGAGCCACCTTAACCTCCTCCGCATCCTTCGAATTTAGCATTTGCCCGACGTAATAGGTGTTCATGATCGCTACATCGCCGATCTTGGCTGCGATCGCCTTGGCCTGATCCCGGTCTCCGCCTTCAGGCTTCCGTGCCAGGTTCGCAGCGACTCCCTTGGCCCAGGCTTCCGCCTGCTGCTCTCCGTTCAACTCGATGAGGGATGCGAGCAGCGACTGATTGTATAAGCTGGATGAAGAACGCGCAAGCAGCTTGCCCTTCCACTTGTCGTCAGCCAGGTCCTCATAGGTGGACAGCTGCTCCGGCTTTACCCGATCCTTCGCGTAGACAATAACGCGGGCGCGAGTTGCGATCCCGACCCAGCTGTTGTCCTTGTCCCGCCACTGCTTCGGCACGTTTTTGTCAATCTCCGCCGATTGCAGCGGCTGAAGCACGTCGTTTTGCTTCGCATAATTCAGGACACCGCCATCCACCGTGATGAACAAGTCAGCCTCCGAGCTGGCTCCTTCCCGCTTCAGACGTTCGACCAGCTCCTCCGCCGTACCCTTGATCTCGTTGACCTTGATGCCCGTTTGCTTCGTGAACGCCTCGAACAGCTTGGTGTCCACCTCATAATGTCTTGCCGTAAATACATGAACAGCCTGCTCGGTCGCCTTGCCCGCCGCTCCCGCCGCATCCGGTTTGCTTTCCTGATTCGGAGCCACACTGCCCGACGGGTTTGTGCCGCAGCCTGTCAAAACAACGGCGGCCACCATTAGATTCGCGATACCAAGCTTCATATTCGTTTTCATTTCACTAATCCTCTCTGGTATAAGGGTAAAGGTTCAATAATAATATTCATTCTCAATTAAAGGTGAGAATGAATATCATTACTACTCAAACAGCCAAATCCCATTGTAGTGGACAAACATTAGAAAATGATGTGAAAATTAAAAAAAAGCATGCAGCCCAGTGTTCCTCTTCACCGGCTACACGCCAGGAGCCGGCCGTACCGCCGGAAAAGATACGGTTACGGTGGTTCCTTCCTGTTCCTTGCTTTCCAGCTCTATCGCTCCCCGGTAGCGGTCAACCAGCCTGCTGGCGATTGACAACCCTAGTCCATGACCGGCCTGCCCTCCGCTTCTTGCCTTGTCCACCCGGTAAAATCTGTCCATCACATAAGGAAGATCCGCTTCAGGGATCCCGATGCCCTGATCAATGACCTGAATATGGATGTTTCCATCCCTCGGGAAGGCATTGACCGCGATTTCCGCGTCATCGTCAGATCCGGCATACTTCACCGCATTGTCCAGCAGGATGAGCAGAATCTGCTCCAGATGCTGCGCCGGCACCTCTATGCCCAGATGCGCGATCTGCTCTACATTCGCTGAAAATCGGATCGAGGGCGAAATAACCTCCACAAGCCTGAGAGCTTGCCGTATAACTTCATCGGGTCGGGATACCTCTACTCCTGTATGCGGCTGCCCTTGTTCGGCTCGGGTCAAGGCAAGCATTTCCTGAACCAGGCCCTTCAATCTCGCCAGCTCCTGGATGGAGACGTCGAGCGATTCCTCCAAAATAGCCGGATCCCGCTTGCCCCAGCGCTTCAACAAGGATAGATGCCCCTCGACGATCGCGATCGGCGTTCTAAGCTCATGGGAGGCGTCCTCCACAAACTGCCTCTGCTGCTGAAAGGCTTTTTCAACCTGATCCATCATCCCGTTAAACATGACCATCAGCGTATGAATTTCATCCTGATTGGGGGTAAGCGGCATCCGCTCCTGCAGGCCCATATGCTTGATTTTGCGTATCGTGTCCGCCATCGCCTGCAAGGGCTTTAAAACCTGACGAGCCAGCAGAAGCCCCCCGAGCCCGCTGATGATTACAGCTCCGAGTCCGCACAATAGCATGATCCGGGAGAAGGCCTCAATAAGCTTGGCGAACTCCTCAGTGCTGCGTACGATCTCCACCATGCCTTGAACTTGCAGGATCGTAAATGTCTTTCGCATGACTAGCCTATTGCCGTCAAGATGCCATGTGCCTTCCTCTCCGGAAGGGAGCTCCCCTGCCGGCTCCCGAAAGTCAGCTTCCCCGCCAGGAGCGACTGTGATCAGGAGCCGGCCTTGGGCATCCCAGACGCGAATCCATTGCCTCGGATGATTTACCTTTTCCAGATAGCCTCGAATTTGCGGCAGCTGATTGTCCTGGAAAGACACCTCATTCTCCAGAAAATAATTTAGAACCTCGGTCATATTTTGCGAGGTCCCGGCAATTTCCTGCCTCATCATCCATTTCTCAACGAATATATACTGGACGACGCTATAAGCGGCTAACAGAAGGAATAACAACAAGGCCGACCAGATGGTCAGCTTCCACTTGATCGGAATCTGCTGGAAAGCGGCGCTCGGCTTCATCTTCATTTTCATCTGCGCATCACATACCCGATCCCCCGCTGTGTCTGGATATAGCTGGCCTCGCCGGGGGTATCGATTTTATTGCGCAAATAACGAACGTACACATCCACCACATTCGTATCCACAGGCGCATCGAAGCCCCACACTTGGTCCAGCAGCGTTTCACGGGTTAAGACGCGGTTCACATTGCTCATAAACGTTACGAAGAGCGCATATTCACGCTTGGTCAGTTCGATGAGCTCTGTTCCCCTGCGTACCATTCTGGAATCCGTATCCACGCTCAGATTCTGAAAGACCAGCAGCGACTTGCCTTCCTTTGCCTCCCCCGCTTCGTCCTCCTGCCTGCGGAATACAACGCGTATGCGTGCGAGCAGCTCCTCTATCGCGAAGGGCTTGGGTATGTAGTCATCCGCTCCGCTATCGAGTCCCGACACCCGATCCGCAATACTATCCCTGGCCGTCAGCATAATGATCGGCGTTCGCTTGATCGCGCGGACTTGCCGGCATATATCCAGCCCGGAGATGCCGGGCAGCATCAGATCGAGCAGGATAACGCCCCATTCTTCCTGCAGCGCCAGCTCCAATCCGTTCGTTCCCTCGTATGCGACAGTTACCAAGTAAGCTTCATTGCGCAGCTCAAGCTCTACAAAGCGAGCCAGGTTTCGCTCGTCCTCGATCAGTAATATTTTCTTCATGCCCTACCCCTTCAATCTTGCTTGATCGTCCTCCGAGCCGCCCTCCAGACGCTTGTACAGCCTTTGCTGCCAGCTGCTTGACAACTCCTCGACAGCCAGCAGCCGCAGCAGCCCCGGACGGTCATGCTTATCCACATGCATAAGACGGTTCGCCTCAGATACGCTGATCCGCAAGCGATGTTCTTGGTGCAGCACAAACTTGTCGCCCAAGGCGACGGTCCCTTCCTTCAGAACGCGGAAATAATAGCCCGTATATCCCGTCTCCTGTACTCGCAGAGGCATAGAGGACCAGTCGTAGCGGAGCGAAAGCTTGAAGCAGGGCTGTCGCGGCTGGCTGATCTGGACGATCGCCTCGCCTAACAAGAACGTATCGCCTATGTGTACATGATCCTCCGTCAACCCTTCGGTTGTCAGGTTTTCGCCGAAGGCGGCAGGTCCCAGCTTCCTGTCCATTTCAAGCTCCCAAAATCCATAGTGCTCTATCGGGTAGACGCACACGGCCTTCTCGACTCCTCCGTGATGCACCCTATCTCCCTGCCCGTCTCCCTGGAAGCCTGTAAAGCCCAGATGCAGAGGAACCGCAACGGGAAGCTTGCCCATCCCGGTAAGTACCTCCTTGCTGCCATATTGAATAACCTGGGGCAGCGCTATATTCAGTGAGCGGATTGCCGCTTGCTTCATGCTTCCCTCTCCTTTCATTCGCGTAAGAAGCCTTCTCATCCTTCTATCGATCATTATACTTGGGTTCGAACGCCAATCCTAGATGCTCCGCCTATTATCGTTGTCATTATCGGTGTCATAAAGTAGCCCGGACGCGCATAGGATAGAAATCGTCACTCCAAGTGAGGACCTCAGTATATCGACCAAGGGCCAGGTGATCAGTATGTGGGAAACTGTATTGGTTAAGGATCAGATGGAAGTTCAAATGGACGCCGGAAATAAGGCCGTTCGAGTCCGTATTCTGGAAACGAGGCCAGCCGCCGGTCCAAGCGCGCTGGAGCTTGATCAATCCGAGATGTTCGAGCTGCTCCATACGCTGCTGACCATCAACCGTTCCTTCCATCATGAAGGAACGCGTGTCGAGGGCTCACAGCCGGACACCGCTCCAAGCTCCGTTTCGATGTTCAGCCGGCTTCCGGCAGAAACCCGAGCGATATCGTAGGGGCGTAAGCTCCATAGGATACAAGAAGCCAACCGGCGGAGCAATCCGCAGGCTGGCTTCTTTCATGAGTCCGCTCTTTTTTGTCTATACGCTGACAGGCGCTAAGGATTCGTACAGCGCTTTGTACTGCTGAGCTGATTTTTTCCAGCTGAAATCTTTTTTCTTCACATTAGACATCAGATTGGTCCATACGCCGGGCTCCCGGTACAGCCGGACAGCTCGCTCGATCGTGAACAGCATATCATGCGCATTGTAATTAGCGAAGGTAAAGCCGGTTCCTTCCCCGGTTTCTTCATTATACGGAGTAACCGTATCCTTCAAGCCGCCGGTTTCCCGGACAATAGGCACGCTCCGGTAGCGCATCGCAATCAGCTGTCCGATACCGCACGGCTCGAAGAGCGAAGGCATCAGGAACAGATCGGATGCCGCGTACACCTGCCGGGCAAGCGACTCATCGAACAGTATGTTCGCCGATACCTTGTCCGGGAAAGCGCCCGCCGCCCAGCGGAACAGCTGCTCGAACCGAGGCTCGCCCGTACCGACGATGATCCACTGGGCATCCAGCTCCAGCAATTCGCCGATGACCCTGTCGATCAAGGACAAGCCCTTCTGGTCGACCAGCCGGGTGACCAGAGCGATCAGCGGCACATCCTTGCGCGCCGGCAGCCCGACCCGCTCCTGCAGCTTGAGCTTGTTCAGTTGCTTCTTCGCGAGAGAATCGCGGTAATGGAACTCGATATGCGGATCGTTCATCGGATCGAAATCATCATAATCCAGCCCGTTGAGAATACCTTGAAGTCGATGACTCTGGCTCCGCAGCAGCCCGTCCATATATTCGCCGTAATAGGGGGTCTGAATTTCTTCCGCGTAGGTAGGACTGACCGTAGTGATGGCATCGGAGTACAGCAAGCCTCCCTTCAGGAAGCTTGCGCCGCCATGCAGCTCCAGCGCATGCCCGTGAAAATGCTCATCCCCCAGTGTGAAATAATCCCGAAACTCATCTTGTCCGAAGACGCCCTGATACTTCAGGTTATGGATCGTGATCACCGTGCGGATATGCGCATAGGCGGGCTGATAGCTGAAATGCGCCCGGTAAAGCACCGGAATCATGCCGGCCTGCCAGTCGTGGCAATGCAGGATATCGGGCATGAACCCGATGTGCTGAAGCGAATCGAGCACCGCCCGGCAATAGAAAGCGAAGCGTTCCGCGTCGTCGCCGTAGCCGTAGCAGCCGTGACGGGCGAAGTAATATTCGTTATCGACGAAATAGTAAATGATGCCCTCGTGCTCAAGCTTATAGATACCGCAGTACAGCTTCCTCCAGCCCATATACAGATCGAATACGGCTATAGCTTCCATCCGATCGGTATAGGAGGACGGGATTTGCCCGTACTTGGGAAGAATCACCCTAACGTCTGCACCTTGGCTGGCAAGCGCTTTGGGGAGCGAGCCGATGACATCGGCCAACCCCCCCGTTTTGATAAAAGGTACGGCTTCTGAGGCGGCAAATAACACTTTCATGGCTTCCTACCACTCCTTTATTTATAGCGCGGCTGCACATGCAGCGCCTTCATCTTTAGATGACCTTCGTCTTGGAAGCGATAAACGGTGCTTGTTTGTCTCCGGTCAGGACTCGACCCCGGTTTATAAATACGTCCTTATCCAAAATCGCGTTTTCGATAATGACGTTCTCTTCAATTTCGCAGTTTTGCAGGATAATGCTGTTTTTGACATAAGCGCCCTTGCGGATTTTGACACCGCGGAACAGTACGCTGTTCTCCACCTTGCCCTCGATGACGCAGCCGTTGGCAATCAGCGAGTTGCGGGCATGGGCGGTTTCCGCATAGCGGGCAGGCGGTTCATCCTTAACCTTCGTATAGATCAAATTTTTATCGAAAAACAACTCGCGCCAAACTTTCGGATTCAACAGCTGCATGCTGTGCTTGTAGTAGCTCTGTACCGTATTGACGATGCCCGTATATCCTTCATGCAGGTATCCGTATACGCCGAGCTTGTCGATATTTTTCATGATTCCGTCCCGAACCAGATGATCGTATCCCTGCGCCAGGCAGGATTCGACCATGTCGAGCAGCAGCTCCTTACTCATGATGTACATCTCCATCGAGATGTTATCGGTACGCAAGCGCCCGGAATGGTCCTCCATCAGGGTTACCTGACCATCGTCCTTGATCGCCATGCGGCGGAATTTGGCAAACTCGGCATCCTCGGCTTTTTTATAGACCACCGTAATATCTGCGTTTTTCTCCAGATGGTATTCAAGCACGGCCTTGTAGTCGATATTGCATACCATATGGGATCGGGTGATCAGCACATACTCCTCGCGGCCCCGGTAGAAATAATCGCGATGGCTGTAGAATTGGTATAAATCGCCGCGGGCCATGCCCGTCGTTTCCTGAAGAACCGCCGGCAGTAGAAACAGGCCTCCGCGCTTGCGGTCCAGATCCCATTCCTTGCCGGAGCCGAGATGATCCATCAGGGAGCGGAATTTATGCTGGGTAAACACCGCCACGTTGCTGATCCCGGAGTTCACCATGCTGGACAGCGAGAAATCGATCAAGCGGTATCGGGAGCCGAAGGGCACCGAGGCTACGCAGCGGGAGTACGTCAATTCCTCCAAATCATCCGGCTCGTTTACAAGATTGATGACACCCATCAGTTTCTTCATAAGCGGCTCACCCTTTCACCGAAGACGTAATGTTCGAGCTGATATGCTCATTGCTGCCGATCAGAACGATATCCTGCTCGCCGTCTCTGTCCGGGCTTCCGATGACGCTGCCGTCCTCGATGACCGTGCCGTCGCCGATGATCGCTTTGTGAATGGTAACGTGATTGCCTATCTTGACATTGGGCATAATGACCGAATCGCGGATCACGCTGCCCTCGCCGACCTGGACGCCGTAGAACAGCACGGAGTGCTCGACATCCCCGAAGACCGCGCAGCCTTCATTGACCAGCGAGCGCTTGACCTGCGCCGTAGGCGCGATATATTGTCCCGGCTGAAACGGGTTTACCGAGTACATCCGCCACTCCCTGTCATTCAGGTCGAATTCGGGCTCGTCCTCCAGCAGGTCCATGTTCGCTTCCCACAAGCTTTGGATCGTTCCGACATCCTTCCAGTAGCCCTCGAAGGGATATGCATACAACTTGCGCTCGTCGCTAAGCATAAGCGGAATCAGATCCTTGCCGAAATCCTTGCTCGAAGCCGGGTCCTCCTCATCCTTGATCAGATATTCCTTGAGCGCCTTCCAGTTGAATATATAGATGCCCATGGACGCCAGGTTGCTCTTCGGCTCCTTCGGCTTCTCGGCAAACTCCGTAATCCGCCGTTCGCCGTCGATGCTCAGGAGACCAAAGCGGCTGGCCTCCTCCCACTTCACCTCGATAACGGCGATGGTCGCATCAGCATCGTTTTTCTTATGAAAGTCCAGCATGAGGTCATAGTTCATTTTGTAAATATGGTCGCCGGAGATCACCAGCACGTATTCGGGGTCGTACTGATCGATGAACGGAATATTGCGGTAGATCGCATTGGCCGTTCCCTTGTACCAGTCCCCGCCGCTCTGCTCCATGTAAGGGGGAAGCACCGTGACGCCGCCATGCTTGCGGTCCAAATCCCATGGCGTGCCGATGCCGATGTACGTATTCAATACGAGCGGCTGATATTGGGTCAATACCCCCACCGTATCGATGCCCGAGTTCGTGCAGTTGCTAAGCGTGAAATCAATGATCCGGTATTTGCCGCCAAAATGAACCGCAGGCTTGGCCAATTGTTTGGTCAAAACGCCCAGCCGTCTTCCTTCGCCTCCTGCCAGCAGCATGGCGACGCACTCTTTTTTACGCATCGGCTTTGCCCCTTCCTCGCTTCGCTTTGGTTGCCTTCGGTTGGATGATCCTGATGGGTTTGAACACGACTGTCGCAAGCGGCGGCAGCGCTATATGCAGGCTGTCGGGCCGCTGATGCCACGGCGTTCCGTCCGTTTTGAGCTTGCCCTCGTTCAGCTTGCCGGAGCCTCCATATTCTCCTGCGTCGCCATTGAACAGCTCGACGTACTCGCCGGAGAACGGCACGCCGACCCGGTACCGCTCGTGGAAGACCGGCGTAAAATTGGTAACGATCACCAGGATGTCCTCCGGATTACGCGAGCGGCGCAGGAAGCTCGTGACGCTCTGTCCCTCGTCGTGGGGGTCGATCCATTCGAAGCCCTCGGGACTGTGATCCAGCTCCCACAAGGCAGGCTCGCGCAGATACAGCTGGTTCAAGTCGCGAACATACCGGTGCATGCTGCGATGACTGTCGTATCCGAGCATTTCCCAGTCCAGGTCCTCCAGATCCTTCCATTCGTCAAACTGTCCGAATTCTCCTCCCATGAACAGCAGTTTTTTACCCGGATGGCCCATCATATAACCATAGAGCGCCCGCAAATTCGCGAACTTCTGCCAGTAATCGCCCGGCATTTTGTTAAGCAGCGACTTCTTCCCATGCACGACCTCATCATGAGAAAGCGGGAGCACGTAATTTTCGGAGAAGGCGTACATGAAGCTGAAGGTCAGCAGCCCATGGCTGCCGCTGCGGAAGTAAGGGTCGGTTTCCATATACTTCAGCATGTCATTCATCCAGCCCATATTCCATTTGTAATTAAATCCGAGCCCGCCGTCATGCACAGGAGCAGTGACCAGCGGCCAAGCCGACGAATCCTCCGCCATCATCAACGCCTCGGGGTAATAATGAAACACCGTCTGGTTCAGCTTCTTTAGGAAATCAATAGCTTCAAGATGCTCTTCCCCGCCATAGGCATTCTTCACCCACATATGCCGGGGCTTGCCGAAATTCAAATATAAAACGCTGGCCACCGCATCCACGCGCAGCCCGTCGATATGATACACATCCATCCAGAATAAAGCGTTCGCTATAAGATAATTTACGACCTCTCTCTTGGAGAAGTCGAAGGAAAGCGTCCCCCACTCCGGCTTCTCGGCCAGATTCGGATCGTTATGCTCGTAAAGAGGTCTCCCGTCAAATTGGCGCAAGCCATGCTCGTCCTTGACGAAATGACCGGGCACCCAGTCCATAATGACTCCAAGACCAGCCCGGTGGCAGCAATCGACAAAATACATAAAATCATGCGGGGTGCCGAACCGGCTCGTAACGGAAAAATAACCGGTGGCCTGATAGCCCCAAGACCGATCGTACGGGTGCTCCGCCAGAGGCAACAGCTCTAGATGGGTATATCCCATCTGACACACGTAAGGAATAAGCTCGTCGGCCAGTTCCCTGTAGCTCAGATACGAACCGTCGGGCTTCTTCTTCCAAGTACCGAGATGCACCTCGTAGATGTTCATCGGAGATTCATACACCGAACGAGCGCCTTGCTTGTCCCGCCAGCTCTGATCCGTCCAGACGAAGCCTTCCAGATCGAAGACGCGGGAGGCCGTTCCAGGCTTCAGCTCGGACCAGAACGCATAGGGGTCGGCTTTGTACAGGATAGTGCCCTCCTGCGTGAGGATCTCATACTTGTAGTACTCTCCTGAGCGGACGCCGGGGACGAACAAGGACCAGACGCCCCATACGCTTCGTTTGACGAGTTGGTGGCCGCTGCCGTTCCAATCGTTAAAGTCGGCGACTAAACGGACTTCCTTGGCGTGCGGAGCCCATACGGCAAAGCGAAAGCCCGCCACGCCGTCTTCCTCGGCGGGATGCGCGCCCAGCATCCGGTAGCTCTGGTGCAGATTGCCTTCATGAAACAGATATAAATCCTCGGGACTGGGGATCACACTCATCACTTTGGAGACATCCCCCTTTATTTTTGTATTCTGCCACTATTACACAAATACTACACGACCGACACAAATTCCTCTCCAGCAGTTGTAAAAACTTATTGAATGTTGTTCTCCGCCTAATATACGAGCTGCTGGGCAGGATTTCCGGTACAGGTGTGGAATACCAATGAGAGGGCTGGCCGCTTGAGGAGCCCGGGAGAGGATGACACAAGATGAAAGAGAAAATCAAGGGGCTCGTGCTCGGGCTGTCGATCGGCGCCATGCTGACGGGAACTGTCGCCTACGCGAGCGGGACACAAATTGAAGTATATTTTCGCGAGCTGAAATATATGTTCGACGGAATCGAAAAAAAACCGACCGAGGAGCAAGGCGCAGGCTTCATCCACAACGGGACAACCTACGTGCCCCTGCGCTTCGTCAGCGAAGCGCTCGGCAAGGAGGTCGGCTTCGATAACGACACGGGTACTATCTGGGTGGGCAAGCGGATCGAGGCCAATCATCCGGTAGCCGTGTACAAAGGCGGGCAAGTTACCATGCAGGAGCTTCAGAAGCGCATGGCGCTGGACCGAGCATTCGGCTACGCGAACCTGGAGCACGCCGAAGACCCGGAATTTCAGCAGTATGTGCTTGACGAGATGATTAGCTACCGGATTTTGGCCTCCCGATTGAGCGATGCGGAAAAGACCGCAGCGGCCTCCGATGTGGCGGGCGAGCTAGCCTATCTAAGCTCGGAAATAACCGGGGGGCTCCAGGATCCTGCGAGCGTTTCCTCCACTTTGGCAAAAGAAGGACTGACCGATAAAGACCTGAACGGCTTCGCCGAGCAGCTTGTATTCGTCCGTAAAGCTCTTGCAAAAACCGTGCCGGGCGATCAGCTAAAAGCTCGCTACGACGAGCTGGCCGCGAGCGGAGACCTCCATACCGCTACCGTCCGTCACATCCTCATCGGATTCGAGGATCGGGACGGCAAGGAGCGGACCAAGGAAGCCGCCAAGGCTAAGGCTCAGCAGTTGGCGGATCAGCTGCGCAAGGGCGCGGACTTCGCGGCGCTGGCCAAGCAGGAATCCGAAGACGACGGCTCCAGGGAGAATGGCGGCCTGTACAAGGATACCCCTGTGGTTCAGTGGATCGAGCCGTTCAAGAAAGCAGCGATCGAGCTGAAGCTCAACGAGATCTCCGATCCGGTGGAAACCGCCTACGGCTACCACGTGATGCGCGTTGAAGCCCGCAGCGTGGCCAGCTTCGAGGAGGAGAAGGAAAACCTGCTCGGCGAGGCGCTTGGCGATCAGTACAGCAAGTTTATCAACGAGGAGCTGCCTGGTCTGATCGAGAAGATCGATCTGCCTTAAGCCCGGCCATTCATTCAACCCCGTCAAGAACGTCCGCTCCCTGGGAGCGGGCGTTCTTCCTATATGCGGGAAAAGCGTCGTCCCTGCGGGGGAAAAAGTGGAATCGAAAGCGGAATTCATGTAAAATAGACAGAATGGCTAGGGCTGGTTAAGCAACGCAACGCTTCGCTTGCTGCTACCAAGCCTGCATGAATACGAAAACAGAAGGATGGACTGAAAGCATGTTTGCAGCTACGGATTGGAAAGATTATGAACTATTAGATACGGGCGAAGGCGAAAAGCTGGAGCGCTGGGGGAATATCGTCCTGCGCAGACCCGACCCGCAGATCATCTGGCCGCTGGCCAAGGAAACCGCCGATTGGCGCAATGCGGATGCCCACTACCACCGCAGCTCCAGCGGCGGCGGGCAATGGGAATACAAGAAGCAGCTTCCGGAGCGGTGGACGATCGGCTACCGCGACCTATCCTTCCATATCAAGCCGACCAGCTTCAAGCATACCGGGCTGTTCCCGGAGCAAGCGGTCAACTGGGCTTGGATGATCGATAAAATTCAGGGCGCCGGCCGCATGATCCGCGTCCTCAATCTGTTCGCGTATACGGGAGGCGCTTCCGTCGCCTGCGCATACGCGGGCGCCGAGGTTTGCCATGTCGATGCTTCCAAGGGGGTCGTGACGTGGGCGAAGGAAAACCTGCACTTATCGGGGCTCGGAGACCGGCCTGTCCGCTTCATCACCGATGACGTGTTTAAGTTCGTCCAGCGCGAGCAGCGCCGGGGCAGCAAGTACGACGCCATCATCATGGACCCGCCTTCGTACGGCCGGGGACCGAACGGCGAGACCTGGAAGCTGGAGACGAATCTGTACCCGTTCGTCGAGTCCTGCATGAGCATCATGACGGATAAGCCGCTCTTCATGCTGATCAACTCGTATACGACCGGCATCTCGGCGACCGTCCTCAAGAATGTGCTGTCGCTCTCGCTCGGCCGCTCGTACGGAGGCTCGATCACCTGCGGCGAGATCGGGCTGCCGATCACGGCATCTAGCCTCTCCTTGCCCTGCGGCATCCTGGGCCGGTGGGAGGCTTAACGATGGCAGGGAGCGCTCCTCCTATTCCCGTCTTGTATGAAGACAACCACGTCATCGTCGTAGTCAAGCCGCCGAACGTCCCTACCCAGGAGGATGATTCCCGGGACCCGGATCTGCTGACGCTGATCAAGTCCGACTTGAAGCATCGCCACGGCAAGCCCGGCAATGTGTTCCTGGGGCTTGTCCACCGTCTGGACCGCCCGGTCGGCGGCGTCATGGTGTTCGCCAAAACCTCCAAGGCAGCCTCCAGGCTCTCCGATGCCATGAGGACGCGGAACATACGCAAGCAGTATCGGGCGGTCCTCCATGGGAAGCCTTCGACCGCTGCGGGCACGCTGCGCCACCACCTCCTTAAGGACACGAGCACGAACATGGTCGCCGTCGTCGCGGCCGAGCGAGCCGGTGCTAAGGAGGCGGTCCTCGACTACCGGCTGCTGTCCACACAGGAGGGCCTGTCGCTTGTGGAGGTAGAGCTGCATACCGGACGGCCTCACCAGATCCGCGTACAGTTCGCGGCGATCGGCTGTCCGCTTGTCGGCGACCAGCGCTACGGCGGTCAACATGCGGTCCCGGGGCAGCAAATTTCGCTCTGGTCGACCGCTCTTGCCTTCGATCATCCTGTGACCAAGGAGGCGCTTCGGTTCCAATCCCTGCCGCCCCGGAGCTATCCGTGGCAGCTCTGGGATGAGCGATCCTGATCCGTGCTGGCAGGTTTACGACTTGACCTTTATGGGAGTCCATACAAAAAGCCTGGAGTCTTTACCGGACTCCAGGCTTTTTGTATGCACGAAATGTTCGTCTGTCCATCGGCTTAGGCTAGGCGTTGGCAACTTTGCCGAGCAGATACACAAGCAGTTGCTGATTATGAGAGGAGATCCGTCCCAAATACTGCTGTAAAAATTGCTCGCGAATCTCCATCCCTCTCGCACATTCCGCACGTCCCCGCTCGGTGACCAGCACCCATACGATACGCCGGTCCTTTTCATCCCGTTCTCGCGCGATCAAGCCGTTTTTCTCCATCCGGTCCAGCAGCGTTGTGATAGCCGCAGGCGTCGTCGTCAAATATTCGATGAAATCGGAAGGCTTCATTTTCGGCGAGCCGGAATACATAAGCAGCTCCAACACCGTCAGCTGACCCTCCGTCAAGCCTGGCGAAAGCTCTGTTTCCATATGCGTACGCAAATCTTTGGATAACTTCCACCATAATTTGGCGAAATCCTGAGTTACCATAGCCATCACTCCCGGAATCCTATCGTTTTCCTAATTATAACATCCCTTATCGCTCTTTTAAAGGTTAATGACCTAAATATTTTAAGACATCAAACGATAAAATGAGGTACCTTTTGACGGGCTTCAACATATATTGCAGACAGGATATTCGCCCAGATGCGCAGCTTGTCAATCCTTGTAAAGGAGTGAAGCCCATGGAAGCCTGGAAAGAAAAAATCGGAGAAGCGGCCTTGCAAAAAGGCATCATCAAAGACCCGCACTGGCTCGAACGTCTGGACGATTCGATGCCGGTGTGGGCCGTATTGGAAATGATGCTGGAGCTGCTTGAGAGGCAAGAGCCGACCTACTCAAGCTATGATTAAGTGAACTTCACCAAATCAACGACCCCATTCGTCTTGTTCGCTCCCGGTACAAGAGCCTTGCCTTTCGACTTGCGGTCTTCAAGCGGCGTTAACTCGGTCGAGAAGGTCGCCTTTTCCCCATTGCTCAGGATCGCCGTGATCTCGAACGGTTCCTTCACAGTGAATGCGCCTAGCAGATGGGCGCCGTTCGGCTTCACGCCCTTGCCTTCCTTGAACTCAAAGGTCTGGATACCTTTGCCGCCGCGGCCCTGAAGCGGGTAATCCGCTACCAGCGAGCGCTTTGCGTAGCCAAGATCCGTGATGACGACCACTTCGCCCTCGTAGCCTTCGATGAGCTCTGCAGCGACAATCTCGTCATCGTCCTTCAGCAGCATCCCGCGTACCCCGGTCGCCGCGCGTCCCATCGGATTGACCTCGTCTTCCTTGAAGCGAATAGCCATCGCTTGCTTGGTCACCAGCAAAATATCCGCATGACCCGAGCTGAGAAGCACATTCATGACGGCATCCTGATCCCCCACTTTGCATGCGACGATACCGTTAGCACGGCTCTTCGCATATTCCTTCAGCTCCGTCCGCTTCACCTGCCCCTTGCGGGTGAAGAAGAGCAGCGATTTGCCCGACTCCTCGAAATCCTTCAGCGGAATGACGTTGACGATCTTGTCATCCTTCGGAATCGGAATGACATTGACGATAGCCGTTCCGTTGTCCTTCCACTTGTATTCCGGGATCTGGTGCACCGGTAGAAGGAAATACTGCCCCTTCTGGGTGAAGATTAGCAGGTTATCCAGCGTATTGACATCGAACAGATGCCGCAAGTAATCGCCTTCCTTGAGACCGGTCTTATCGATCTCTCCGCCGGAGCGGATGAAGGAGAGCTTGCCTGTCCGCTTGATATAGCCTTCATGGGACAACGATACGAAGACATCCTCGGACGTGACCATGACCTGAAGGTTAACCTTCAGCTCCTCTACCTCATCCTGTATGCCCGAGCGGCGGGCAATGCCATATTTGTCGCGGATCTGCGAGATTTCGTCCTTAATGACCGCCAGCAGCTTCTTCTCGCTTCCGAGAATGCCCTGTAGATACGAGATCGTTTTCTGTACATCCTTCAAATCCTTCTCCAGAGAATGAATCTCCAGATTGGTCAAACGGTACAGCTGGAGCGTAAGAATAGCATCCGCCTGGCGCTCGGTGAACCCGAACTTCGCGACCAGGTTATTCTGAGCGTCAAGCCGATTTTTCGAAGCTTTGATCGTGGCGATCACATCGTCCAAAATATTGAGCGCCTTCACCAAACCTTCCAGCACATGGGCCCGGTCCTCGGCCTTCTCCAGCTCATATCGCGAGCGGAAGGTGACAACTTCCTTCTGATGACCGATGTAGGCATGGAGCATATCCAGCAAGCCCAGCTGTTTCGGCGTCTTGTTGACGATAGCTACCATGTTGAAGCTATAGGCCACCTGCAGATCCGTCTTCTTGAGCAGATAAGCCAGAACGCCCTGCGCATCGGCCTCCTTCTTCAGTTCGATGACGATACGCAGTCCATCCCGGCCGCTCTCGTCGCGGACCTCGGCGATTCCTTCGATCTTCTTCTCCAGCCGGATGTTCTCCATCGCCGTGACGAGACGCGACTTCACGACCTGATAAGGAATCTCGGTGATGACGATCTGCTGTCTGCCGCCGCGCATATCCTCGATCGCGGTTTTGGAACGCAAGTAGATACGCCCCCGGCCTGTCCGGTAAGCCTCGCGGATGCCTTCCGTGCCCATAATGATGCCGCCTGTCGGAAAGTCGGGGCCTTTGACGACCGTCATGATCTGCTCCAGCGTGCTGTCGGGGCGTTCGATCAGCGCAATGCAGGCATCGATTACCTCGCGCAGATTATGCGGCGGAATTTCCGTAGCGAAGCCGGAGGAGATCCCGCTGACGCCGTTCACGAGCAGGTTGGGAAAACGCGCCGGCAGTACGACCGGCTCCTTCGTCGTATTATCGAAATTATCCTTGAACTGGACGGTACGCTTCTCGATATCGCGAAGCAGCTCCAAGGCGATCTCGGACAAGCGAGCTTCCGTATATCGCATAGCAGCCGCCGGGTCATCATCCATCGAGCCCCAGTTGCCGTGTCCGTCCACAAGCACGTGGCCCATCTTCCAAGGCTGGGCCATCCGCACCATGCCTTCGTAGATCGAGGAATCTCCATGCGGATGGTAGTTGCCCATCACATCTCCGACGGTTTTCGCGGATTTGCGGTATGGCTTGTCCGGCGTATTGCCGGCATCGTACATGGCGTACAAAATACGCCGCTGCACGGGCTTTAGCCCGTCGCGCACATCAGGGATGGCGCGGTCTTGAATGATGTATTTGGAATACCGGCCGAAGCGGTCGCCAACAACCTCTTCCAGAAAGGCCGGCAAAAAGTTTTCAAGTATAGTCACTTGCTGCCCCCCGCTTATTCTTCATATTCGGTGAAGTCGACGTTCTCGATAATCCAGCGCTTGCGGGGATCGACCTTGTCGCCCATCAGCGTAGATACGCGGCGCTCCGCTTTGGCTGCGTCGTCGATCTGAACCTGAAGCAGCGTTCGGGTCGCCGGGTCCATCGTCGTCTCCCACAATTGGTCAGGGTTCATCTCACCCAGCCCCTTGTAGCGCTGAAGCTCGACATTTTTCCCCAGCTTTTTGGTCAGCTCGTGCAGCTGTTCGTCCGTCCACGCATAATTCACCGTGCTCGCCTTGCCTGCTTTTTTGGTGACCTTGAACAGAGGCGGCTGAGCGATATAGATTTTGCCGGCATCGATCAGCGGCTTCATGTACCGGTAGAAGAACGTCAGCAGCAGCACCTGGATATGAGCGCCGTCGGTATCGGCATCCGTCATAATGATAATTTTGGCATAATTGCTCTCCGACACCTCGAACTCCGGTCCTACTCCCGCTCCGATAGCGGAGATAATCGCCTTGTATTCATCATTCTTCATAATATCGAGAAGCTTGGCCTTCTCCGGGTTCATCGGCTTGCCCTTCAGCGGCAGGATCGCCTGATGCTTGGAATCCCTTCCTTGCTTGGCCGAGCCTCCGGCGGAATCGCCTTCGACGATGAACAGCTCGTTGCGGCTCGCATCCTTCGATTGGGCCGGCGTCAGCTTGCCGCCGAGGTTCGAGCTCTCGCTCTTGCCCTTCTTGCCGCTGCGCACCTCTTCCCTCGCTTTGCGGGCCGCCTCGCGCGCCTTGGCCGACTGGATAGCCTTCTTCATCACCATCTGCGCCGTCTGGGGATTCTCCTCCAGAAATACCGACATTTTGTCGGCAACGACCGAATCCACCGCGCTCCGCGCCGAGGCGCTGCCGAGCTGGTCCTTGGTCTGGCCGACGAATTCGACCTCGCCCATCTTGATATTGATGACGGCCATCAGTCCCTCGCGAAGATCTTGACCGTCCAGATTTTTTTCCTTTTCCTTGAGCAGACCTGTTTTTCGGGCATACTCATTCATCACCCGGGTATAGGCCGTTTTGAAGCCGGTTTCGTGCGTTCCGCCGCCGCGGGTAGGAATCGAGTTGACGAACGATACGATCGTTTCCGTGTAGCCGTCATTATATTGCAGAGCGACCTCCACCTCGATCTCATCCTTATCTGCGGCAAAGTGAATGACGTCGTGCAGCACGCTTTTGTCCTCGTTCAAGAACTGCACGAATTGGCTAGCCCCGCCTTCGTACTGGAAGATGTCTTCCTTGTCGCTGCGCTGGTCCGTGAGCGTGACCTTCAGCCCGGAATTCAGGAAAGCGATCTCCTGAAGACGTTCAGCGAGCGTGTCGTAAATAATCGTCGTACCGTTCTGGAATACGCGTTTATCCGGTCTAAACGTTACTTTAGTGCCAGTTTTCCGGGTATTCCCGATCACTTCAAGTCCAGTCACGGGCTCTCCCACATGCTCCTTGCCCGTTTCATCCACCCAATATTCGAACCGCTGGCGATGTACTTTGCCATCGCGGTAAATTTCAACCTCAAGCCACTCGGACAGCGCATTCGTCACCGATGCACCGACCCCATGGAGGCCGCCCGATTTCTTGTAGCCTCCGCCTCCGAACTTGCCGCCCGCATGCAAGATGGTGAAGACGACCTGGGGGGTCGGTACTCCCGTCTTATGTATGCCCGTAGGAATCCCCCGGCCATTATCCTGCACCGTTACGGACTGGTCCTTATGAATAATTACGTCGATCTGCGAGCAATGCTTGGCGAGATGCTCGTCCACCGCATTGTCCACGATTTCCCAGACCAGATGATGCAAGCCCGATGAGCTGGTGCTGCCGATATACATCCCGGGACGCTTGCGCACCGCCACTAGCCCTTCGAGCACTTGAATATCGTCTGCTCCGTAGTCGGCCGCCGCCGTCCGCGTGTTTTCAACCAAATCGAGTTGATCCGTCATCGAAAGCCTCCTAAAACCTGTTAAGTCAACCATTCAACTATGAAGCATTATAACATTTGAACGGATTAGTTCAACACATCTTTTTTCGTAAATACCGCAAAGGATACGAAGATCGACAGCAAGACCCAGACGCATAAGACCGTCAGTGAGAACGGTAAATTCATGCCTTCGATCGGAGGAAGCCCTCCGGTCAAATACTTCGTCAGGTCCAGATTCACCATAAAAAAGTACTTCGCCGTCTCCCATGAGGATACCATATTCGTCAAGATCGTGCCTGATATAAGAACGGCCAGCATGACCCCCATCCCCGCTGCCGTGGAGCGTACAAGCACCGACACCATCATCGTCATCAGCGCTACCGATACGGCGGCGAACCAAACAAGGCCAAGCTCCAGCAGCAGATAGAACCACTGATCCACCACACGCACCCGGGAAAAATCAACGTCCGTCCCCGTTACCGAAAAGCCGATCAGCCTCGGCAGATCCCATCCCCCGTATCCGAAGAACAGACCCGATATGAGATAGCTGAGCAGGGCTGTCGCAACGACAATCACGGAAGAAAACAGCACCAGACAGATCAGCTTGCTAAGCAGCACCCTTCGCCTTGGGACCGGACGCGTCAGCAGCAGCTTGATCGTACCGCTTGTATGCTCGCCCGAAACGATATCCGCTGCGATGACCATCACCATCAGGGGGATAAACAGACCGACCGCATTCTGGATAAATTCTACTGTAAAGGTTACCCCGTTCGGCGACGCGGGATTCACATCTTTATCCAGATAGTACTGGGCGATCTTGACCTCGACCTGAACGCGCTGCTTCCATTCATCCGGCAGCCTTGCGCTGCCCAGCCTTCTTGTGTAATCGGCGATCTTCTGACGCTGCTCCGCTCTCCAGTCCGTTGTGCCGAACTGCTTCAGCGTATTTTGCGATACCTTCATCTGCGCATAGGTAAACATCGGAATGATCGCCGCGAGGATGAGCAGGACGACGAGCAGACGTTTCTTCTTAATCATTTTAATGCTCTCATTCATCACCAGGCTGTACAAGCTAGCCAATTCGCTCACCCTCCGTCAGCAGCAAAAATAAGTCCTCCAGGGTAGGGTTCTTCCGCTCGATCCCATGCAGCTCTACCCCGGCCTCCACCAGCTGCCGCGACAGCAGCGGTATCGCTTCGTCCGTCAGCTGTGTGACGATGCGCGCCGTGGTCATCCCATCCAAGCCAGGCGCCTCATCCACCGACATGCCTTGCCCCTGCGCATACGGAAAAGCTTGCAGAACCTGCAGCGCTTTCTCCGGCGGGCTGACGGTCCATACGACCGTCGTCTGGCTATGGTCCACGAGCGCATCCACCTCGCCTACCTGGATTACCTCGCCGCGGCTGATGATCGCTACCCGGTCGCACAGCTGCTGGATCTCGCTAAGCAGATGGCTGGAGACAAACAGACTGAGCCCGGTTTCGGACAGCTTGCGGATAAACTCGCGCAGCTCCTTGATCCCTTGCGGGTCGAGGCCATTGGTCGGCTCGTCCAGGATCAGCAGCTTAGGATCGTTCAGCAGCGCCTGCGCGATGCCCAGCCGCTGCCTCATCCCGAGCGAATACGTCTTGACCCGGTCATGAATGCGCCCATCCATCCCGACAATTTCCACGACCTCGCGAATCCGTCGCTCGCCCACGCCAGGTAGCATTCGGGCGAACTGCTCCAGATTTTCCCAACCGGTCAAATACGGATACAGCTCCGGATTTTCAACGATACAGCCCACGTATTGCAGCGCCTCTTCATGCTGCTTAAATACGTTATATCCGCAAATATGAATGGAGCCCTCCGTCGGAGCAATGAGTCCGACGAGCATGCGGATCGTAGTCGTTTTGCCTGAACCGTTGGGCCCCAGGAAACCGAAAATTTCGCCTGCCCGCACATCGAACGAGATCCCTTTAATGATCAAGCGCTTGCCGATTTTCTTCTTCACGCCCTCGACCGATAGGACGATCTCGGCGTCCCTGCCCTTCTTTGCCGCTTGTTCCATGCCGCTCTCTCCTTACGTCTAATCGACTATTCCAAGATTTTCGCAATCCGGTCGGCTATACGCTCGTAGCCCTGCTGGTTCGGATGGAAGTGATCCGTGTACAAAAATCGCGTCCCCTGCAGCTCGAATAAGTCATAGGTCGGCACGATTGTGATGTTCGGATAGCGGCTGGCTATGTCGAAGGCAGCCGTATTCCAGCGCTGAACGATGGGTGCTCCTGCCCGGTTCTGATCCAGATCCAGGAACGGATGATACAGTCCGATATATAAAATACGGGCATTCGGATTAGCCTTGCTGACCTTATCGAATAGCTCCTCCAACCGCTTGGACGCTTCGGGAATGCGGTCCGCCGCCGCTTGAGGATTGAAGCCTTCTCCGAACTCGATGCCGCCCGGGCTTTGCTGCGGCTGTTCGCCCTGCGTCCCTGGCGCAGCGCCCGGCCGGGCCTGCTGTCCGGGAACGGTCGCTCCCCCGTCAGTGTCTTGTCCCTGACCAAACAAACCGGCTCCGCCCAGGAACAAATCATTGCCCCCCGCAGTCAGAAGTACGAGCTCCGCCTCGCTTATGGATTTCGCAATGTCCGGCTTCGCTTCCCAGTCCTTAAGCAAATCGGTCGTCCGGTAACCCGGAATAGCAAAATTATTATAGACGAATACCGGCTTGCCGAGCTGCTTCTCCAGCTTGTCCCGAACTCCGCGGACATAGCCTTTGCCTGTAAGATCGCCTGTTCCTGCCGTCAGCGAGTCTCCCCACGCGACGATTCGGATCTGTTCTTTCCCTGTCCAGTCGAGGCCGGCTTGCGCCCCTGCGCTTGCACCGTTATTCCCCGGAGCTTCCGTCCCCTGACCCGGAGCCGCACCTGGAGCCGTTACTTCGGCACCGGAGTCGAAGGAGCCCGCCTGCGGATACATAATCTGATTTACGGCATAAGCGAAGCCGCCCGCGCAAATTACCGTTGATACGACAGCCCCAAGTCCAACCGTACGCCATAACCAGCGTGTTGAGCTCATCTCCCGTCCCCCTGTTCCCGTTATCCCATCCTGCTGCTTGCTATACTTTTTAGAGTAGCGGTTCAGTAGACGATTTGCAAATTCCGTGCAGATCTAGAGGAAGCAAGGGGCTGCGGAACACGAAGCTGCCAAAAAAGACGTTCCCGGATATTCCGCCGAAAACGCCTTGGATAAGAAGGTTGTCCGATTCGATGAAGCGTCTCCCGTCTACGCGGTTGAGCTTCAGCTCGAATGGCTGCTTTTGCTCAAGTATTTGAGCGGGTTTTGCTGAGCCCCGTCCTGAATAATTTCGAAATGCAAATGAATGCCGGTCGAATTGCCGGTGCTGCCCATAACTCCGATTTTCTCTCCTTTGGCAACCGCATCGCCTTCCTTGACATCTATTTTGCTCAAATGCCCGTATAACGTTTCATATCCGTTCTTGTGATCGATGATGATGCAGTTGCCGTAGCCGCTTTTCCAGCCGGCAAAGGATACGGAGCCGCTATCCGAAGCCAGAATCCCCTTCTGCTCAGATACAAAGTCGGTGCCCTTATGCGTTTTGCCCCAACGAAGCCCGAATTGGCTTGATACTTCCCCGCGAAGCACAGGCATCGCGAATTGGCCCGAGCCTGCGCCGGGCGTTTTTTTAGTGCCTTGCTTCACAACCGTCTGCACAGGCGCCTGCAGCAGCTCCTCAGCCACCGCCCGTTCTTCCGTTAATTCGCCATTGATGTGTACGGATTGGATCGTTACCTTTTTCAACCCGGGCTTGCCCTGCGAGACAATTTGAATAACGCCCGTTTTCAGCGTGTCGTCCTTTTCATAAACGACCCCGCTGGGCACCTTGGATTGCTCCGTTCTAAGCTCGGTCATTTTCACCGTCAGTAATGGCTGTTGAACGGTGAGCTGCAGCTGTTGTCCGATGCGGATAAAATCCCCCTTTACCTGCGGGTTATTCGCGCGCAGCGTCTGGAGAGGAATTTGGTGCTTCAGCGCAATGACCGACAAGCAGTCCCCCGCTTGTACGGTATAAGTAAGGCTCTGCCCTTTCCCCGCCAAAATCCGCTTCAATACGGCGGAAGACGATTCGATTTGGCCGGGCTGAGCGATGGTTTCAATCAGTTGGACCTCCTGGACAAAGGCAGTCGTGACCTTCCGGTTTGCCTCTGCAGCCATATGGTCGTTCAAAGACAAGATGTGTACCCCTTTGCGCTTCCCTTCTTCCTCCTTGAGGGGGGGTGCATCAGGTGACGCGTCCGCCACTCCGGACGTATAGGGAGCTTTGATATGCTCCAGCAGCTCAGCCGCAGTTCCCGTATCCTTGACGAACCCGATCGTGGCGCCGTCAATCCGTATTTCTGTCGCGTATAAATAATAAACGGCATTGCGGCTCAGTACAGCGAGTACCGCATCGTCGTCAATCGTGCCGCCGGTATGGGGGCTATCAACGAAATGAAGGCTCTCCAAGTTGGAAGTAACCCTCATCGACGTATATTGGCGTTCCAGCTCCCTGTATTTTTCCATTTTCCACTTTTTCACCACATCCGGGTCGCTTACTGTACCGAGCAGCTGATCATCCAGAAAAACATCGAAGCGGCTGGCGACTTGAGCCTTGACGAACCAGCGTCCCGTCAACACGACAGCGGCAATGACAGCAAAGGCCGTAACCCATTGAATGGTTCCTAACGTTTTTCCCCATCTGCGTGAAGGTATCCTCAACGTTATCTCCCCCCTGATTGCGTTTTTGCTGACTGGCCGACTGGCTGACTGACCGTATTCCCGGTCGATGATCCTAACTGGCAACGCCCTTCTCCAGTATATGACGGCGCGTTCCCGATAAGACAATAATAAGCAAAAAACAACCCCCGATAGCCCGAAAATCGAGGCCAATCAGGGGTTTCTTTACCTTCATTCGGTTATTTGACGCTTAGCCCGTCTCCTGTAAAAAACGGTACTGCGCCTGAATCAAGCCATAGTAAACGCCTTGTCTCGCGATCAATTCCTCGTGGCTGCCCTGCTCCTTAATTTCGCCATGATCCAAAACGACGATTTGATCGGCATGGCGGATCGTCGACAGTCTGTGAGCGATGATGAAGGAGGTACGGCCGGCCAGCAGCGTCTGCAGCGCCTCTTGGATTTTCACTTCCGTCTCGGTATCTATGCTTGCGGTCGCTTCATCCAAAATCAAGACTTGAGGGTCGGCCAACAGCGCCCTAGCGAACGAAAGCAACTGGCGCTGCCCCATGGACAGCACATTCCCCCGCTCCTGTACCTCCGTGTCGTAGCCAAGCGGCAGATCGACGATAAATTCGTGGGCGCGCACGGCTTTGGCCGCGGCTTCCACTTCTTCATCCGTCGCGTCGAGTCGCCCGAACCGGATATTATCGCGAATCGTCCCGGAGAAAATAAACGTATCCTGCAGCACGATACCGATCTGGGAGCGCAGACTGTGCAGGGTCACATCGCGAATGTCATGCCCGTCGATCCGTATACGGCCTGCCGTCACGTCATAGAACCGGCAGAGCAGGTTGATGATCGTGCTTTTGCCAGAGCCGGTATGACCGACAAGTGCGATGGACGATCCCGCTTTGACGCTCAGGTTGATCTGCTTCAGCGCATGACGTCCCGGCTCGTATTCGAACTCGATTCCCTCAAATTCGATATTGCCTTCGATGGCCGGCAAACGGCGGGCATCCGGGCGTTCCGCCACATTCGGCTGCTCGTCGATAAATTCAAAGATGCGCTCCGACGAGGCCATAGCGATCAGCATCTGCGAGTACATTTGTCCAAGCCGGTTAATCGGCTCCCAGAACTGGCTGATATAAGCGCCGAACGCAACCAGAATGCCGACCGTGATCTCTCCCTTCATGACGAGATAGGAGCCGAACAAGAAGAGGATGAAATACCCGATCGCTCCCGTCACCTCGATAATCGGGTTAAAGGATTGGTTCAAGGTCGAAGCCCGGTTCCACGCACGTTGGTTATCCTGGTTCATATCCTCAAAGAAAGCCATGTTCGCTTTCTCCTGGGTATAGGCTTGAGTGACCTTGATCCCCTGAATACACTCATTCAAGTGCGAGTTGATCCGCGATGTCTTCAGCTGCACGACCTGCCACGCTCTGCGGATATGCAAACGTACCTTCGTCGATACGAGGAACATGATCGGAACCGTTATCATGATCGCCAAGCCGAGCTTCCAGTTGTAAATCAGCAGAATAGCGATGATACCGATCAGTTGTACACAATCGATCATCAGATTGACGACGCCGTTCGTCAGCAAATCCTGAAGAGAGTTCACATAATTGGTGATGCGAACCAGGATCGCTCCGGCAGGACGCTTATCGAAAAAGCGGAACGAAAGCTGCTGAATATGGCTGAACAAATCGTCGCGCAAATCGTAAATCACGCGTTGTCCGATCATATTCGTGTAGCGGATGCGATAATTGTTGGCTAACCACTGCACGATGTACAGCCCCAGCATGCCGAGCACGATATACCCGAGCTGCGCGCTGTTTTTGTCCTTGATCGCATGGTCGATGGCATAGGCAAGCAACAGCGGGTTCAGCAGCTTCGTAATGGCTCCGACGACCATCATGACCAGAATAATCGGCACCATTTGCTTCGCATACGGCTTCATGTACTTTCCGACCCGGCGGACCTGGACCCAGTCGAAGCCCTTGTCCATATCTTCGTCGTCCTGATAGACGAACCTGGATCTTACTTTCTCTTCGGCTTCTGCCGACGAGCCTTTATTGGTATGGGATGACGAGCTCACGTGACCAGTCCCCTCCGTTTCGTATACGAGCTGGCAGCCGCGGATTCCCGCTGCGTCTGCTGCTCTTCCTCCGCTGCCTGCTGGACATGGCCTCCGCCGTAGGAGGGCTTTCCGATCGAAGCGGGCTCTGCGTCAAGCGACAGCACCGGCTGGTCGGAGAACTGGATATTGTACGTATCCAGATAGGGGCCAGGCACCTTCATGAGCTGCTCATGAGTGCCCCGCTGTACGACCTTCCCATGGTCCAGGACGATGATCTCATCGGCATGCTTAAGCGATGAAATCCGGTGAGCGATGATGAACGTAGTCCGGTCCTTCATCACTTCCTGAAAGCCCTGTTGAATCTCGTGCTCGGTTTCCATATCGACAGCGCTCGTAGCGTCATCCAGAATCAAAATCTTGGGATTCAGCAGCAAGGCTCTGGCGATCGCAATCCGCTGCTTCTGACCGCCTGAGAGACCAAGTCCGCGCTCTCCGACAACGGTGTCATACCCAAGAGGCAGCTCCATGATGAAGTCATGCGCCTTGGACAGACGCGCCGCCTGCTCGATCTGCTCCTGGGTAACATCCTCTACCCCATACGCGATATTGTTGCGGATCGTCGAGGAAAAGAGGAACGTTTCCTGAAAGACAACCGCCATTTGACTCCTCAAGCTTTCCAGCGTGACGTCGCGAATATCCTGGCCATCCAGCGTGATACGTCCCTGCTTCGCCTGATAGGCGCGGAACAACAATTGAATGATCGTAGATTTGCCCGAGCCTGTTCCGCCAAGCAGACCGATAACGGAACCCGCCGGAGCGTCGAGGTTGAAATCTTCGACAGCCGCCTTCTGCGACTCGCCGTAGGCGAATGTAACCCCTTCGAAGCGGACATGGCCCTGAACCTTTTCCGGATCGAGCACTCGCGCATGTTCTTTATTTTTCACATGAACATATTGATGCAGGATTTCCAGCAAACGCTCGCCGGCCGCTTTCGACTGGGTGAAGTTATTGATATGAAAGCCGATGCCCCACATGGGCTGAATAATATAACCGACGAGGCTATAGAAGGCAACCAGCTCGCCGAGCGTGACGATTTCGTTAATCGCCATCCAGCCGCCTGCACCGAGCAGAAGGACAATGCTGAGATTCGCGAACAATTCCATTAAGGGGAAAAACTTGGCCCATATGCCCGAGGTTATCACGTTATTGTCCTTGTAGTCCGTGTTCCGCTCCGCGAATTTCTCGATTTCATGCGGCTCGCGGGCAAATGATTTGACGGTTCTGACGCCCGTAATATTTTCCTGCACGGTAGTCGTCATGGTGCTCATCGATTTCCGGATCAGGCGGAAAGCCGGATGAATGCGTCCCTCAAAGCGGATCGCCGTGAATACGAGGAAGGGCATGGCCGCCAGCGTAATCAGCGTTAGCTGCCAATTGATGGACAGCATCATGAGCATCCCGAAGGTGAACATCATAAACACGTTCAGAATTTGAACGAAGCCAAAGCCGACAAAATCCCGAACCGCCTGCAAATCGGCTGTCAGTCTCGACATGAGGTCGCCGGTCCTGGCCTTGTCGTAATACTGAAAAGACAAGAATTGCAGCTTGCGATAGAGCGCTTCACGCAGATTATATGCCGTCTGATTGCCCAGCTTGGCACTGAAGGAGCCGTGGAGGAACTGGAAGGTTGCCTTCAAGGCCATGACTGCGAATACCGAGACCGCAAGCAGCGGCACTTCCTCGTAGCGTTCGTTGGCAATGACATTGTCGATCAAGTAACGGAACAGATTGGGGTAGACAAGCCCTAGTCCTGTAACCGTCATCAAACAAAGTATCGAAATAAAAAAGTACCTTCGCTCCGACCAGTAATACTCTCTAAGCTGATTAAACACATGCATCTTGCTTGCTCCTCCTCCCGGACGTCCGCCCGCTGTATCCATCAGGCAAGGGTAGGATCGTCCTTTGCAGCCGTCGATTTTTGGTAAGCCTCTGAAGCCTGCTTGTTTTTTTGCGTTAAAGCACTAAAGCATGAGGCGATTTGGACAGCTCGAATAACCTGCACAGACCCATGCTTTTCTCCAGCTTGCTGCACAGCCTCACGTTCTTCTAATGGGCTTTCGGGATCCCCTTCCTTTCCGAATGTGTGACAATTTTCGTAAGTTTTTAGTTATTGTATGGAGTTTACCATCTACTCTAGCACAGGGCAACAGGGTTCCTATGCATAAACTTGCTTATGTAGGGGAAAATCCCCGTATCTCGAGATTTAGTGAACTGTACCCATCTTTTTCGTCCGTTTAAGACCGTTTCAGTCCATTGTAAGCCCTTTCACGAATTCTTCCTTTTTTGCTTATACCCGTTTACGACTTCGCTTCTTTATCGAAAAATTAGGCCTCCCGGCAGCGATGCATAGGGAGAGCGCCCCCGATCATTCCTATCCGAATGATGAGTCCAGGCGCAAACGCACACCACCGGAATCAAGCACCCAAAAGAGGCGGTCACGCAGATTCGTTGTCTGCGCGCCGCCACTCTGAGCTTATCGTGGATCAGCTTATCGTTATAATCAGGATGAGACCAGGAAACGGAGCAGGCGACTGTGCTTCTCCTGCATGGCTTGCATATCCAGCTTCATATCGAGCGCCTCCAGCTGCCCGGCTACATGCTCCTCCAGATCGGCCGTCCACTGTCCGGCGAGAGCAGCCACGACCCGGCGCAGCTGATCGGCATAGGCGGCCTCCAGTTGGGCGGCCTGCGCCTCCGTGAAGCGGGTCATCGGCTCGACCAGCTTCGCTTCCAGATCACGTCTCAGCTGGGATTTGCCCTCACCTTCGTAGAACTGCTTCGTATTCTTGAAATAGGAAGCGAGCCACTTGGCCTGAATCTCGTCGGCCTCCAGTATCTCATGCAGATCGGGAGTCGAGAGCTTGAACGCTTCAAAGCCCGAGGGCTCGAACGACGGGATGTCCTCGCGCAGCCTCGACGTCCACACGTCTACCGCCTGCTTAGCCATTCGGTTGATCTTGTTCTCGACGCGCAGCGTTGTAGCGAGAATTTCCTGGGACAGATCGAAGGAGATCATCCGTCTCAGGTCCTCCCAGGCAGATTGCAGCACAGTTTTGGTATCCCGCGGGTCATCGTTGAACAGTGAAGGGTTAAAGGCAACGTTGAACAGCTCACCGAACCGGTATGTCGCACGCTGCTTCACATAATACAGGAGCTCCTGTATTTCCTTTGACAGCTCGGTCGTATCGGCTTCGCCGGAAGCCCGCTCCAAGCGGTTTACGCCCGCTTGCAAGGCGATTCGAAGCGCAGCGCTCTGCTCCCCGCGCACGGCTGCATCCGAGCGCGCGCCCTCGATCCATCGCTGGAGCGTCTCTGCCGCACGCCTAATATCCGATTGTCCGGCCTGCACGGCCATATCCGTCAGCTCGTCGAAGGTGAATCGGATAAAGTCCCGCTCGAAGGCGGAGATGCCCGACTGCACGGTCAATGCTTCGTCGCGCATTTGCTTCCCTTCCAGCGCATAATAGCTCGACAACGGATATATTCTTGGATGCCGGATTCCATGCTGCAGCAGGTTGCTTTCTACGTGACCGACAACGCCCTCAAGCTCCTCGGCAGAGGAAGCCAGATCGGCCGCATTGACGATGAAGAACATTTTATCGAGCTCGAAGCTTTCCTTCACCCGGCCGAGCTGAAGCAGAAACTGCTTATCGGCATGGGAGAAGGCATGGTTGTAGTAAGTGACAAACAAGATCGCATCCGCATTCTTGATATAGTCGAAAGCGACCCCGGTATGCCGCGCATTAATCGAATCGGCTCCCGGCGTATCGACAAGTACAATGCCCTGCTCGGTCAAGGGATTTGTATAATAGAGCTCGATCAGCTCAACGAAGCAGGATTTCGCTTCCTCGGCGGCATAAGCGCCGAACTCCTCGGCCGTGATCTTCAGATCCTGCCCGAGCAGCCCATTCATCGCGTCCCAGCCCTGCAGCACAGCCCGCAGGAAGGCGTAATGCGGCTTGCCCTTACCCGGGATGCGGTCGGCCTCCAGGCCTGCAATCGCTTGAAGCGCCTGCTCCATCGTCTCCGCTTTGGCGCCCAGCGCCTCCAGCGAGTAGATCACATCGTCGACAAGCCGCTCGCGGCTCTTCATCCGCACCTTGGCGGTCCCGTGAGGCCAGCCGGCTTCCGGCTCCGGCGGCATGATCTTATTGATCGCCGCTGTCGTCGGGTTCGGCGATACTGGCAAGACGCGTTCGCCGATCAGCGCGTTGGCGAACGATGACTTGCCCGCGCTGAACGCGCCGAACAGCGCGATGGTAAAGCGATTGCCGCTGAGGCGCTCCGCCTTCTCCAGCAAGGAGCGGCGAACCGATCGCAGCGCGGACAGGCTGCTAAGCTCCTCCGCCGCGGCTTGCAGCCGCGCAGCCGTCTCGCGCAGCCTGTCGCGGTGACCGCCGGCGGCGAGCGTCTGCGCGCCATCGCCGGCTGCGGCCGCGTCAGCGGCCAGCCAGGCCAGCGCCGGCGCGGCCGCTGCCGGCTGCGGCTGCCCGGCAGCGACTGCCGCTGCCCGGGGCGCCGCCTCCGGCGAAGGCAGCTCGGGCGCCGCGCTCACCGGCAGCGGCGCCAGCAGCGCCTCGCGGTATGCGGCGTCGGCCTGCTCCAGCCGCTCGAGCTCGCGGAACGCCACGAGCCGCGTCTCCAGCTCGGCCAGTTGAGCGGCCAGCTCCTCGCATTTCATGCGGAGCGCTGCGTCCAGCTCAGCAGTTAGCTCCTCGACCGCAGCGACCGCCCGCTTCCGATAAGCGGATTTGAGCTCCGCCGCAATTTGCCGGGAATAGGTAAGCGTGTATTCGCCTCCAAAGACAGCAGCTTCATTAACCTGTGAGGCCAGCCACTCGGGTGTAATCTCAAATACAATGGCACCGGCAGCCTCGTTAAGGCGCTCAGGCGGTAAGCCATGACCTTCCAGCCGCAGCTTGACGGTTTGCTGCACATGCCGTGCGATCTGCGTCTGTGCCTGAGAGGCTATATCCTTGGTTAGCGCCTGGAGCCGTTGTTCGCGCTCGGCAGCCGTCTTGGCAGCCGCTCCAAGCCAGCCGACCTTGAAGCCCGGCCTGCGGCTGTCGAGATAAGCGTTCGCCAGATCGCGCGTCGAGGCGGGCGTCACGTTCGCATTGTCCAGCAGCGCGTTCAGTTCACCCCGCAGCTGCGTCATCAGCTGAGCCGGCAGCGCCTCCAGCCTGCGCAGCTCGCCGCTCGCTTCGGCGTATTCCGCCTGGGCCGAGCCGGACGCCTCGTCCTCGGCGAGCCTCGTACGCAGCGCTTCCTTGGCCGGTTCGCCGTCCTCTTCCAGCTTGGCGGCATGCGCCAAAGCCAGCGCCCGGGCCGACTTCTCCAGGCTCTGACGGACCAGTTCCTCACGACGCTCGATTAAGCCGGCGAATAACCAATCCAGCTTATCCCATTCGCTGGCAGGATGGTCCGGCATCTTCACGGATGTGTACAGAATGCCGTCCGGGCGGACCCCCCAGCTGGCAAACGCTTCTTTCACTCCCGCTTTGTACGCTTCGAGCGCAACCTCCTGCTCTCTATGCTTATCGATCATGTTGACGATCAAGTAAAGAGGTTTGCCCCACTCCACCATTTTCTTAGTAAACCCGAGATTGACCTCGGACAGCACATGATTGTAATCCATGACATAGAAGACGACATCAGCTAGATGCAGCGCGGATTCCGTAGACAATTGATGCGCATCGTCAGTCGAATCGATCCCCGGAGTGTCGAGCAGTGCGGCCCGGTCTTGAAGCATCGGGATCGGATAGGTGATATCGATAGTCTCTACCGCTTCTCCGTTGCGGCAGTGCTCCGCCAGCTGCTCGAGCGGCACATGCTCCGATCGCGCCTGCCCATCCTCCGCTTTACGATGATACCAGACCGTCGCACCGGGTTCTCCGCTGGCGATACTGACGATGTTCGCACTCGTAGGAATGGGACTTGACGGCAGCAGCTGGTGTCCGCACAGCCGATTGATCAAACTGGACTTGCCTGCCGAGAAGTGGCCGCAGAAGGCCATATTGAGCCGCCCGCTCCGGGCTTTTTCCAGCAATTGCGCTACCTTATCCGCATGATCCCAATCGCCGGCTTCGATCATACGATCCCGCAATTCGCGAATAACCTCTGTCGTGGAGGAATTCCCTCCCTCCCCGCCGTGCGGCTGCGGCGGTTCCCATGTTGACGTAAGCATGCTTTTCATCCTTCTCCTCTACCTGCCCTCTATCTCTCATTCATTGACGATTTGCTCCATAAAAGAAAAAAACCGAATTGCTTCGGTTTTTAGTGTACCACATTTTCTTTCTCGGGGATAAATATTTCAAATACATCACGGTGCTGCAGGATCGTGATATCCTTGTCCTTCACTTTCATCACGACAACCTCAGGACGCTGCTTCATGCGGGTCAAATAATTTTCAGGTACACTGCCGGATTCGGATACGACAACGCCCTCCACTTGCATTTCTTCGTTTTCCTGAAGAGGAGTTTGGAGGATTTTCTCGTATATATCCGAGAACACCTCAAAATCATTTGTATAGACCGATATGCATTTCATCTCATCCTATCCTTTCTTCACTCGAATCCTTAGGGTTTGATCCAGACTTTTCGTTCTTTGGTATAGTTTTCCTTTTAGAGCCGGTTTTCATACGTTGTTTACCTTCTCGGCATAAGTCGATCAGCGGACATATCTCACACTTCGGCGATTGGGCTTTACAATGGTAGCGGCCAAAAAATATAAGTCGATGATGCGTGTCCGTCCATTCCTCCACAGGAACGCGCTTCATCAGCTTCTTCTCAACCTCCAGCACCGAATCGTCGGCATCGGCAAGCCCAAGGCGCTTCGATACTCTTTCCACATGAGTATCTACGGCGATTGCGGGAACGCCAAAAGCATTGGACATGACAACATTCGCCGTTTTGCGACCGACTCCGGGCAGCTCGACAAGCTTGGCATGCTCTCGGGGCACTTCGCCTCCGAACTTGTCCAACAAAAGCGCGCACAGGGCCTGAATGTTCTTCGCTTTGTTACGAAATAGCCCGATGCGGCGTATATCCTGCTCCAGTTCTTCAAGCGGAACGGCCAAATAATCCTCCGGCTGTCTGTACTTCTGAAACAAGCCCGCCGTTACTTTGTTGACCGTCTCGTCCGTACATTGGGCCGACAGCAGCACGGCAATCGTCAGCTCAAACGGATTGGAATGATTCAGCTCGCAGTGAGCGTCGGGAAACATGTCCGCGATGGTGTCCAATATTCTTCGAACCTTTGCTCGGCTCACATGCAACCTTCCTCTCATTCGCGCTTATGTTCTTTAGTTTACCGAATCAGAGAGTCTGAATCAATGAAATATGTCTTCAATTTGCGAATTTTTTCTGAAAAACTCGCAAAACGCCAAAAACCGTCCTAGCCGTGCCAAACTGCGCACTACTAAGACGGTTATGATGGAAAAAAAGTTTCAATTATGATGGAAATTAGGGCTGTTCAATCTCATATATTTTGTCGTCGATGACGTACAGGGTCACTTCGTTGTTCTCCACCAGACTGGAAGCATTAATGACCGCTGCTCCCTTATGCACATATGCTCTGCCGAACAAAGCATACCGATCCTTGCTGTTCGTACCCGAAGGCTTCAGCAGCAGATGGCCGAGAATCGTATCGTATGAAGCAACGGTTCTTTTGTGGGCAGCCGCTTGATGAATGATCGATTTTTCGGTCGCGTCCTTGATGATTTCGACTCGGTCCCCGACTTTCAGGTCGGTGAGGGAAGCGGACAACGTGCCGTCCGTTTTCTTAACGGTAAAGTTTTGACCGAGCGGCAGCACATGCACGCCTCCTTGGAAATCCTGCACGGTGATAGTGCCGAGAGCCGCATCCACGGTATTGATCTTCCCGCGAACCGTATTCACGATGGAGATCAAGTCCATTTTATTACCGGTAAAGCTCGCCTTTACGTATTCATCGACCATCAGATCCTCGAATGCCGGAGTCGCTTTAAGCGGATTGTAGATCTTGTCCAAGCTGTCTATCGCGAACGTAAAGGTGGCCGTGCCGTTCTCTTCCTTGACCGTTACCTGCTTGGTCGATGGCGTGACCACCAGCACTTTGAATACACCGGATTTCTTCACGGCGAACGAGCTGAACATATCCTGCGTAAAGATCAGGTTCGCCTGTACCGAATCCCCTACTTTGAGGTCAGCCAGCGTTCCATTCGCTTTATTTTGCAGTTCCACTGCGGCGGCCGGCGCTTTCAGCGTCAAGCTTTTCCCACCGGTGGTGCGAAGCGTCACTTCGCTCAGCGTAGTGTTGATTTGAGAAACGATGCCGTCAAGCGACTGAGTCATTTCGATCGAAACGATCCGGTCCTTGGACACCTTCATATTGACCTTTTTATTACGTTCCGTGTTCGTAGTCCCTGGCTGGGTACCAAGGAAGCTGGATTGGAAATTCGTGACCGGTATAGTCGTGCCTGCATATTTGATCAAGGTAGAATCCGTAATCTGGAATGCGCCGAAGCCTCCGTTATCCTTGGCAATCGTCAGTACCTTCGAGGTCGACTCGAAGTTGACTATGCTTGCGAATTCGTAGTTCTCGACCTCACGGTTGTTCACCGTAACCTTCACGACCTTGTCGTTCAGCAGATCGAGCGTTACGTCATCGCCCTTTTCCAGGTCGAACAGACTCGCCATAGACATGCCGCCAATCGAAACAAGCGCATTGTCATTCACGTAATAGGATGACAACGAGCTGCCGCCGCTCGGCGATATGGTCAGGATGCGAGAGTCTTTGCTAATCTCGGTAGTCAGGGTGCCCTGAACGGTTGTCACTACATCCGCCTGCTTCTTCACGGTGATCGCGGCAAGCTTGTTCGCCTTGATCTCATAGCTGACTGCATCCCCGACATGCAGCCTGCTCAGATCGGATACCGCGCCATCCTGAAGCTTCACAGCGACGGCCTCCGCCGTGGAGTAAGACTCGCTTTGACCGCTAGACGCTTCGAGAAAGCTGATTTGATGCTGCGTCTGATCTATGCTGAGGATGGTACCGTCCGCCGTTTTGCTGAGCGGGGTTTGCTTCACGACAATATGGGTAATCTTCGTTTCCTTCAGAAGCGTGTTGCGTTTCAGCTGTACGATACTGCCCAGCGGGATGGAGCCGATGCTCTGGCCGCGTCCTTCATTATCCGTAACCGAAACATTCGTCGCTATTTCAACAAGCTTTCTAGCGCCGCCGACTTGTACGGATACACGCATATCATCGAGGAACACATCGTTCAGCGTCCCTTCGGTGACCTCCATCTTCTCCTCGGCATTCGTCAGCTCGATATAAAGCGCATTATTCAGATTTTGAATCAGATACACTTCATTGGTGAGCTTGATCTGACTGAGCGGGATCCGGCTGTCATCCTTGGCATCGTAAATGACCGTATCGGCCGAAAGATTGTATGTACTTGTATCGCCCTTGGCATTCAGCACACTGATCTTCTTGTCGGTCAGCTCCATCACATAACCGATATCCACCCGGCTTGAGCGGGTCGTCAATTCCTTATCCGCCCGGCTTAAGAATGCCGCCATTTGAGCGCGGGTCACTTTGCCCGACGGTCTGAACGTATCATCCTCAAAACCCTGCACGATCCCCAGCATAACCGCTGCGTTCACATAGCCTCTGGCCCATACAGAGAACTTATCGGCGTCCGTAAAGCTTGACGCCGAAGCCGCTTGCTGCGAGGCCAGCGAATTTTTACCGATAGCGCGGATGACCAGCTTGGCTACCCACTCGCGGGTGGCGTCGCGCGATCCCCATACGCTTTTAGTCGAGGTGTTTTCTACTTCCTCAGCAGCCGTGATTAGCCCTCTGTCGAACGCATAGGCCACATAAGGCTTGGCGTAATCGCTGACAAGAACAGGCAGAACCGTTTCCGCTTTATTCGCCAGCGCTTCCGTCTCCAATCCCATCATGCGGATCGCCATCACGATTACATCCTGCTGGGATACCGTGTTGTCGGGCCGGAACTCGTTCTTTTCATACCCTTGAATAATGCCGAGCGACGCCAGCTTGGTGACGTGCTTGATGGACCAGTGCGCGCCATCCACGTCCGAGAAGCGAAGTACAAGGCTTCCGGAAGATGCGTTTGAACTAGGTGCGGGGTCCGCCGCGAAGGCAGACCCACTGAATGCAAGTGTTAGCGCCAGCACGGCGGCAGTCAGCTTGCGAATATTTCTCTGATTCTTTCTCTTCATGAATTCGCGTACTCCTCTCGGTCTCTTCAGATGTCTCGAAAAGCAGTTTAGCGTTTGAAAGGATGCTGCAGCTCCATATGGCCCATCAGACTTTCGACTTGTTTGCCTTCGAGCAGAATCTCTAGGGTTTTGACCTCGTCGAACTGAAAGGCTGTTTTCTGAAGGGCTGTAAGCAGCATTACCTCGCCGCCCGATCCAAGTCTGGCTTCGTCGGGCATTACGAGATCCAGCGTGAGCTGACCGTCTTTCAACTGGGCGCTCTTGAAGGTCAAATGTTTGGCCAAGGACACCGTCGCATCGTCTGGTGTCTTTTTCAGTACATTAAAAGCCGCCAAATATTTGTCCTTCTCTTCGCCGAATTCGATCGTCGCTTCCTTCTCCAGCAGCTTCTCCAAATTGGCGTCTGCATAGTAAACCTTGACGCTTTGGGATTGTTTCGCCGGCTGCGGGGCAACCGGAGCTTGTCCGCCCGATCCGCTGCCGTTCGAGCTGCCCGGATCTGCGGTCTTGGCTGGCTCAGGCGCCGGACTTAGCGGCTCTGCCGGCTTCTGCCCGCAGCCCGACGCGATAAGCGCGAAGACCGCGGCTGCCATGAACATCTTGTGCCATTGGGTTTGCATCAGAAACACTCCTTATTCCAGATTAAGCTGCGTCTTGATGCCTGCTACGATGGATGCGGCTACCTGGTCTTGAAAAGCTTCTTGAAACAACAGACTTTCTTCCGCCCGATTGCTCATGAAACCAATTTCCAGCAACACCGAAGGCATCGTGGTGTTGCGAATGACATGAAACGCGCTTTTCTTCACCTTGCGGTCGATAAACCCGGTGCCTTTAAGCAGTGCCGCATGCATCGTGTTCGCGAAATCAGCGCTTTGCTCCGTATAGTAATACGTTTCGGTACCTCGAATCGATTCTTTATCGGCAGAATTGGCATGAATGGACACGAACAAATCGGCATCCGCATTGTTGGCCAGCGCTACGCGCTCCGGAAGCTCCAGGAACGTATCGTCAGACCGGGTCATCACAACTTGAATTTTTTTCTCTTTCTCCAGCAGCGCGGCCACCTTCTTGCCTAGGGCAAGAACGAATGTTTTCTCATAGCGTCCGGTCAGCTTGGAGACGGCGCCGCTATCCTTGGCTCCGTGACCCGGGTCGATATAGACCAGGTACTGCGATCTCGGGGGTGCGATCCGCAAGGAAAATTGCCCGGGCTTCTCTCCCGGAACGAGCATAAACTGAGCTTTTTGCGCCAAGTCTATTACTATTCTAACGATAGAATCCTCTTTTGAAAATAGCGAGTATCTAATATTGGCAATTTTGTCACTGGAAAGTCCCAGCGAGCCTTCAGTAAGAGCGCCGATCTTCTCGGTCAGCGGCGTGTCCAGCTCAATGCCCGGAATATCAATTACGATCCGATCCGGGTTGCTCAGACGGAACACCTTGGGCTCTAAGGGCTCCGTTCGCGAGGTCTGGATCAGGATCTCATCCTTCAGCAAGGTGACAGCATATAAGGAATTGTTCAACGGCGGCAGTTTCGGCGTGGATTCTACCGATTCACCGGCTTTGGCGGGGGCGTTTCCGTTTGCCCCGGCTCCGCCGCCCACTGGCAGGACATTCGCCTGATCCTTATCCTTGTCTTTGGAGGAGCTGGAGGCCTGCAGGCTTTCGGACGGCTTGCCTGTCTGCCCGGCTGCCTTGTCCGGTTTTGTTGAAGGTTTGTCATTCTTCTGCTCACCGGCCGCGGCCTCAGGCTTGCCGTTATCGACAGCCAGTTCCTTCCCATCCGTCTTGCCCCCGTCCCGATCAGTCAGGCCGGTTCCGTCCTGCTCCTTCGCGGGTTCCTTGTCACCGGCAGCCACACCTTCCGCGGCAGCCTCTTCCTTATCCTTGTTCTGATACATAAACACCGACCGAGTGAGGCCGTCCCACTCCACCTTCGTATTCAATTGTTCAACCACAAAGCGCAGCGGCAGCATCGTATTTCCGTCCATAATAACCGGAGCCGCTTCCAACGTGAAAGGCTTTTCATTAACAGTAGCGGACGTTTTGTCGATAAACAATTGAATGCGGGTCGAACCTTGTTCGACCGTTACTTTGCGCTGCTTCGGTTCCCAGGAGACTTTGGAGCCGACCGCCTCGGCAATGATGCGCACCGGAACAATCGTATTGCCATTCACTATCTGGGGAGCGACTTCTGGCACTAACTGCTTACCGTTCATAAACAACTGGATCGACGACGTTTCGGCAAAGGCGACCGGAATCAACAACAGCGACAGTAATAAACATGTGAACCAAGCCGTTATAAACCTCATCTTACACCTCGAAACTCAAAAATTTGACAAAATCTATCACTCTATTAGACTATTGTACACCTAAAAAGTTGCAGAGTTTGCGATATTTTTTGAGTTTCGCCACAATTAACGAGCAAAAAGGGCAATCCCGTCGGATTGCCCTCTCTTAGTGCCAATATTACGCGATCTGCGGCTGCTCCAATCTGACGAGCAGCTCGCGGAACTGCTCTCCCGATAGAACCTCCTCAGCGATCAGAATATCCAAGGATTGCTCGAACACTCGGCGATGACGCTCCAGCAAACTGCGGGTCGCGTTCGTCACTTCCTCCAGAATCGCCGTATTTTCCTTCATGAGTTCCTGCTTCGTTACCATATTTCTATCGATAATACCGAGGCGCGTCAGCCCGGAATCCATCATCGTCCGAACCATCTGCAGCGCCTGCTCGAAGTCGTTGCGGGACCCTGTACTTCTCCCGCCATAGAACATTTCCTCAGCGACGGAGCCGCCGAGCGCTATCATGATCTGCTCTTCAATTTGCTGCTTCGTGTACAAATATTGATCGGCCTGGGGATTGTGACGGACGAATCCGAGCGCTTTCCCCCGCGGGCTAAGCGACACCTGGGAGACGGAGCCTGGCCGTACGCGCTCCGCTACGATCGCGTGGCCAAGCTCATGAAGCGCAACCCGTTCCCGCTCTTCCTTGGTGGACTCGCGGTCCGTCTTCTCGCCGAGCATGACCTTATCTACGGCAAGCGAAAGATGCAGCTGGCCGATCACGCTAGCTTCTTCGCGCATCGCATAGATCGCCGCTTCATTCATCACGCTCTCAAGCTGGGCACCGGAGAACTGGAACGTTTCCTTCGCGATAGCATCCAGATCGATCTCCTCCGACAGCGGCCGACCTTTGGCATGAATATTCAGAATGTGCAAACGTGCCTTTTTGTCGGGAAGATCGACATCGATATGGCGATCGAACCGTCCGGGACGAAGCAGCGCGCTGTCGAGCATCTCCTTACGGTTCGTGGCAGCCATAATAAGCACGCGAGGGCTTTCGCTCGTGTGGATGCCATCCATCTCAGTCAGCAGCTGGTTCAAGGTTTGGTCATACTCCCGATGCTGGCCTCCGTCCCGCTTTCCGCCTATAACATCGATCTCATCGATAAAGATGATCGCACTGTCCTTTTTTTCCTTGACTGCACGCGCTTTGGCCTCTTTGAACAAATCGCGGATGCGGCTCGCCCCGACGCCTACGTACATCTCGACGAACTCACTGCCGGAAGCCGCCATGAATACCGAGTTGGTGTAGTGAGCCGCGGCTTTAGCCATCAGCGTTTTCCCTGTTCCCGGAGGTCCGGTTAACAGAATTCCCTTCAGAGGCCGGATTCCCAGCCGCTTGATATCCTCGTATCGGATCAGGAAGTCGAGAGCTTCCTTAAGCTCGCGCTTCGCTCGATCCTGCCCGCCGATATCCTCGAACGTCATAAAGGACGGCGCTTTGGCCTTGGCTCTCCGGTCGGAGCTGGCGCTCATCCCGTTGCGGGCACGGTTCATAAAGAAAAAAGCACCCAAAATAGCCGCCATAAATACGACCGGAATAATGTTTACTCCCAGAAAATATAGAAACACTACGACGACTGGCGCCGCTCCGAGCAGAATCTCTTTCCCATACTTACTCATTGGGCCACACTCCCATCTTTACAGGCGTTCTAGGAAGCATAACGTACTTGTTGGCCTGTCCATCCGTAAGCGTGATATAGACGAACTTGTCGTCCATCTCCGAGCTTGCGCGAATTCCCGAGCTTTGATCCGCAGCCGCTCTGGCTTGAAGCGTCGCAGGAATCTGGGCGTACTGTTTCGTGTCCATCGCCTGGGCGACCTCGAACAACGCCAGCGACCACCACTCATCGAGCTTGGCGGAAGGCTCTTCCTTGACCTTGAGCTGAAGCTCGCGGCTGCCAATCACTTGACGTCCCTCGTTAAGAATTTGTTGATACACCTCGCGCAGGCTTTTCCCTGCGTCAAGCTTGATTTGAATGTCCACCGCTGTGGAAGTCAAATGAGTAGAAACATGCTCGACACCTTCTATTTGCGAAACGGTCTTTTGAAGCGGACTCTCCATCGCATAGCTTTGATACGCAAAATATCCGCCGAACAAGAGCGCCGTTGTAATGACTAAGCTAAGCAAAACCGGTAGAAAACGAATTTTCATATCAATAACTTCACCTCTCCTTAAAAAGTTAATCAAAAACAACCTCAACCAAAATCAGTATATCAACTAATCTGTATAGAAAGTATATCACAGATTCTATACGAAATGATAATGAAATGTGTGGCAGCTTTGCGAAAAACGTAAAAAAAACCGGTTCGCGCTTATTCAGCGTGAACCGGAATGATTCAAATGCTTATTTCTTGGTTACTGAATCGAGAGCCGCCATGTGTCGATCCAGGTTCCGTCCGAGAATTGATAGTAATCGTAGAAATGTTGCTCGCGCTTTTGACCTTCCGGCGTATATTTGTAAAAGATCTCCCATACCGGCTTGTCATTTTGAATCCCAGGCGTAACCCGCATGATCTCGGCCCCGGCGTGCTTCGCCTTCACCTGTTCAGCCATTGCCTCACCGGCTACTCCGTTGGCCGCAAGCTCCGAGCGCAGCTCCCCTTCGCCGCCTACCCATACATAGAGAGGCTGTCCCAGCTTGTCTACTCCCGAGATGACCGTGTAGGTTTTGTCTCCCACGAAGCGCTCCACCCAAGTCGTCTCGGTCAGAGCCGTCTTCTCGTAGGCGAGAGCCACGGCTGCCCGCTGGGAGTTCCATTCCTCCCGGGATACGGAGTGATACATCCAGTTCAAGGCTGCGGCGATCAGGATCAGCGCTGCCGCGGCGACGATCGTCCATTTCCATTTTTTCCGCACGGCAGTCATTCCTCTCCCGTTCCTAGGCTCCGGTTAGCCGCTCGAAGCTCCGCTGTGCCTCGTAAATTATGCGTTCTTCATCCAATGTTAGGCACTCGCCTGCGCGGACAATCCACTGACCGTTTACGCATACATCCGTCACGTCCCGCGAGCTGCCGGAGTAGACGACATGCGAGAGCAGATTTGTACGCGGATAATAATGCGGCTGATCGATATCCAGAGCGATAAAGTCCGCCTTCATGCCGGGAGCGAGCGAGCCCACATCTTCCAGCCAGATCGAGCGGGCCCCATCCAAGGTCCCCAGACGAAGCGCATCCTCTGCAGCGACCGCGACCGGATCTCCGCTCACTCCTTTATGTATGAGCGCTGCGAGGCGGATTTCCTCCAGCATATCCAGATTGTTGTTGCTGGCTGCTCCGTCTGTTCCCAGGGAAACGAGCACCCCTGCCTTCAACAGCTCGGGAACTCGTGCGATACCGCTGGCCAGCTTCAGATTGCTGCCCGGGTTGTGCGATACGCGCACATCGTATTTGCTTAATATGCCGATTTCCTCATCGTTCAGATGAACGCCGTGAGCGACCAGAGTCGGTCTCTGGAACACGCCAAGCTTCTCCAGATGCTGAACGGGTCTCAATCCGTATTGATCTAGGTTGTCTTGGACCTCGCGAGCCGTTTCCGACATGTGAATATGGATAGGCAGGTTCAGCTCATGCGCAGCCTGTACGATTCTTTCGATATAATCCGGAGGACATGTATAAGGACCGTGTGGCGAGAGCATCGTCGTGATCCTGCCGTCGGCCTTGCCATGCCAGTCCTTGGCGAACTTGACCGCTTCCGCCAGCTTGGCGTCCTGAACGTCTCGCGGACACAGGCCGATAACGCCCCGGGTCAAGCATCCGCGAATGCCGCTTTCCTCGACCGCTTGCGCCACTTCATTCATATGATCATACATATCGACGAAGGTTGTGGTTCCGCCCTTTACCATCTCCAGGATGGAAAGACGGGTGCCGGCCGCTACATCGGCCGCTGTAAATTTGGCCTCCATCGGCCACATTTTCTCCTGAAGCCATACTTGCAGAGCCATATCATCGCCATAGCCGCGCAGAAGCGACATAGCCGCATGCCCGTGCGTATTGACGAAGCCAGGCAGAAACAGCTTGCCTTGTCCGTCCATGGTTTCGTCGAATCCTTCGTCTCCAGAAGGACTTCCTTCCTTTATACGGACGATTTTATCTCCTTCGATGACCATATGGCCTTGAATAAAAGGACGGCTTGCGTCCATGGTAATAAATATACCGTTAGCGATGAGCGTTTTTTTCACAGAAATCGTCCCTTCCATTGGCTTGCCACTCCAACTTCCAATGTACCGTTTCACCGTCTATAAATCAAGCCATGGCCTTAAAGCCGCCCGTCATGCCCTGCGGATTCTCAGCCTTCCGTTTGGATAAACTGAGATTGGCTCAAACTATCATTGCAATGGGGTGTTCGATTATGTTATTTTTAATTTTGTGTGAATTTGCTCCATTATTCTACATATTTCTACGTATTAATGTTAATTTTTTGTAAACTAAAGAGAAACCTAGGAGGCGAAAGCCATGCTGTTCACCAAAAAGAATGATACTGATTTTCTGCTGCTTCTCATTAAAGCATCGGAAAACACTCTGCAAGCGGCGCAAACGTTCCGCACGGCCATGATGGGAACCGAGCCGCCCGCTACGTATTCCGCCCAGCTTCGGGACCTCGAGCATGCCGGAGATCAAATCACACACCAAATTTTTAAAGGCCTTAACAAAGTCTTCATAACTCCAATCGACCGTGAAGACATCATGGAGCTTGCATCCAAAGTGGATGACGTGCTTGACGGAATCGAGGCCACCATCGCCCGCTTCGACTATATGAACATCACCTTCACGGATAAATATATGAAAGAATTCTCTGCCGTGCTTGTAGCGAGCTGTCAGCACATCCTGGATGCGATGAAGCTGCTGTCCAAGAAAAAGTACATGCAGCTTACCGAGCATACCGTTCAGATCAACAGCCTGGAGAACGAGGCCGACCGGTTGATGCGCGAAGGAATCCGCGAAATTTTCACCAATCCTACAGAGCCTTACCATGACTTTAAACTAAAGGAATTGTACGAACGTCTGGAGCAAACGACGGATGCCTGTGAGGACGTTGCCAACATTCTGGAAAGCGTTGTGCTGCGTTATTCGTAAGCCCATTTCCTTTGCCGCTTGCAGCTTACGAGATCCGCACGGAGACTTTAGGAGGAAATCATGTTAATCACCTTAATCATAGTCGTTGCTTTAGCGCTCATTTTTGATTTCATTAACGGGTTTCACGATACGGCGAATGCCATCGCCACATCCATCTCAACCAAGGCCTTGTCTCCGCGGTTTGCCATCATGTACGCCGCGATTCTGAACTTTGTAGGCGCACTGTATTCCTCGGAGGTAGCCAAGACGGTCGGCGGCAGCGTTGCGAACCCGGCCACCATCGAGAACGGGATTTATATCGTAATCGCCGCACTGATTGCCGCTATTTTTTGGAATCTGCTAACCTGGTATTACGGGATCCCGTCTTCTTCATCGCACACGTTGATCGGTTCGCTTGCCGGAGCCGTTATCGCTGGCGCAGGAGTAGGCGCGCTGAACTGGTCGGGCTTCAGAGAAATTATTATGATTCTGATCTTGTCCCCGATCGTCGCTTTCGCCTCCGGCTTCGTGATCATGTGGATTCTCAAGAGAATCATCCTGGCCTCAGGGAACCAATCCCGAACCAAAATGAACCGCACCTTCCGTTCGTTCCAGGTTTTATCAGCCGGTCTGCTCTCCTTCTCCCACGGCGGCAACGATGCGCAGAAAGCAATGGGCATAATCGTATTCGCATTAGTTACGTTGAATGTTCAGGATACGCTGGACGTTCCGCTCTGGGTTAAGCTATCCGCAGCTACGGCCATGGGTCTGGGCACCTCCATCGGCGGCTGGAAGATCATTAAGACGATGAGCCGCAAGCTGCTGAAGATCGAGCCGATCAACGGCTTTGCGTCGGACTTGAACTCCTCCATCATCATTCAGGTGTCGACGCATATGGGAATGCCGCTGTCGACAACACAGGTTATTTCCTCGTCCATCATCGGTACCGGCTCTGTCCTGCGCTTTCATGATGTGAAATGGGCGACGGTCACCCGCATGGTCATGACCTGGTTTATCACGATCCCGATCAGTATGGTGATCGCCTTCATTATTTACAAAATCATATCTCTCTTCGTCATCTAAGCTACTTTGTGAACGGCCGTCCTTAGGACGGTTTTTTTGTATGCTCTGCTTCATAAGACAAGCGGTGTCAAAAGCAATGGCCACACAGCGACGACTCTGTCCTGTCTGGAGCCAACCTCATAAAGGCCCGCGCCTTCCGGCACGGACCTGATGCTTTCTCGTTCCAAATAACGTCGTTAATCCAGATAATACGCCAAGCTTTGCAGCTCGGTAGTAAAATCAGCGTGATGAACGCGGACTTCGCCGGGCACTTTAATAATGACTGGCGCGAAATTCAGAATGGCCTCCACCCCGGCTTCGACAAACTGATTGGCAACTTGCTGGGCTTCTACCGCCGGAACCGTAATGATCCCGATCCTGACATGCAGAGAGCGGATGACCGCGGCCAGATCCTCCATCGGCTTCACTTTCAGGTTATTGATCGACTCGCCGATCTTGGACGCCTGAGCATCAAAGATCGCGACGATTTTCATATTATCCTTCAGATAGGCATTGTAGTTGCACAAGGCACGCCCCAGGTTTCCCGCTCCGACAAGCGCAACGGGAATCACTTTATCCAGCTTAAGAATATGTCTGATCTTCTCGATCAAATAATCGACATCATAACCGATCCCTTTCTTGCCGAACTCGCCAAAATAGGCCAGGTCCTTGCGGATTTGGGCAGGGTTTAGATCCAGCTTTTGGCCCAAATCCTGCGAAGAGACGGTGGAAATATTTTTTTTGCTCAGCTCGTTAAGGAAACGCAAGTAAATGGGCAGACGACGTACGACCGCCTCGGATATTTTTATTGTCTTCATGTTCGTTTTTCCTCCATCCACTGCTTGATACGCGGTACCAACTGACTCGCATTCATATGCTCGATCTTCGGACCCGGCAGCGAATATAGGAAGTACTTGCCATAGTTCGTGTCGATGACCCGGGTATCGTATATAAGGACGATCCCCTTATCCGAAGCGGTTCGTACAAGCCGGCCGAATCCTTGCTTGAACCGGATGACCGCCTGCGGTACAGAAAGCTTCATGAACGGATTCATATTCTTCTGCTTCAACTTCTCGATCTTCGCTTCCACGATCGGATGGGTCGGAGGCTGGAAGGGCAGGCGTATGATGGCCAGAGCCGTCAGCGCATCCCCAGGGATATCGACGCCTTCCCAGAAGCTGCTCGTCCCAAGCAGCACGCAAGCCGGGCTGCTCTGGAACATCCGGGTCAGCTTGCTCCGGTTGCCGCTATCAACCCCTTGACCTAAGACATGAACCCCGAAAGGGCTGAGCATCTCTTTAAGGCCCGCATGCACCGACCTCAGCATCCGGTTCGACGTGAAGAGCACCAGCATGCGCCCTTTGGTCTCCAGCGCTACCTCGGCGAGCGAAGGTATCAGCGCATCCACAAATTCTTGCTCCCCTCCAGCACCGCTCCTGAGCGTTGGAAAGTCACGGGGAATGACCACAAGCGCTTGCTCGCGATAATTAAACGGCGAGGGCAGCTGCACGGTTCTCAGCTGTCCCGTCGGCTCGGATTCACGAAGGCCGAGCTGCTCGCAAGTATAGTCAAACGACTTGCCGACCGACAAAGTCGCCGACGTCAAGATCACGCTGTCCTTCGGCTCGAAGAAATGGTGGCGAAGCATCGAGCTGACATCGACCGGTACCGCATTCAGCTGCAGGGAGCGGTTCTTGCCGTACTGGGCTCCCTCCAGCCAGTACACATAGTTGTCATCAGGCATCGTCATGAAAAAGTGCAGGTCCTCTTTATGTCGGTGCAGCTCCTTCACGGTTCCCGTCAGATCCGTGACCTGGCTCTGGACTTCAAACTCATCCTGGGTTTCCTTCAGATCGGAGAGCAGCTTATCCAGGTGCTTCAACGCCTCTCCCGCATGGAGCTGCAGATTTTCCTCCAGGACATCCAGCTTATCCCAGCCGCGTGGCAGCTGATCCTTCTTCAGACGCAAGACGAGCGAGCTGCCTTCACCCTGCGACGCATCGGCGCTGCGTGCAGATAACAGCTGAAACAAAAGCTCGTTCAGCTGATCCCATTCTTCCTTCAGCTCCACTAGGTTTTCAACTGCTCGGTCGATCGCGGCATTCCAGCCGGCCACTCGGGGGTCTTCCTCGGCTTTAGACAGCTTAAAGCGCAGGCTCGACAATTGTCCCGACCTGCTGTCCTTATAGAGCCACTGAAGCGTGTTCAACAATGTATGGTAATGCAGCTCCATTCCGAGATGCTTGCTTGCCACTTCCTCGAAATGATGGGCTTCGTCGATGACCAGATGCTTATAAGCGGGCAGCAGCCTGTTCTCCGCCTTCATATCCGTAAACAGCAGCGAATGGTTCGTGATGACGACATCCGCCGTGTTCGCCTGATGACGGGCACGGTGATAGAAGCATTTTTTAAACCACGGACACGCCCGGTTCAGGCAGGAATCCGTATCGCTCTCTACAGACTGCCAGAATTGCTTGCCTTTGTTGGCCATGTAAAGCTCTTCCTGATCCCCATGCTTCGTTTCGCCCAGCCAAACCAGCATCTGTCCCGCCGTCACCCGGTCTTCTTTACCCGGCTCGAAATCCTGGGTTACGATCTTATGCTCGAATTTGCGCAGGCATAAATAATGTCTCCGCCCCTTCAGCACAGACGCTTGAAACCCTACGGGAAATAAATCGTGCAGCAAAGGCACATCCCGCTCGCGCAGCTGCTCTTGCAGGTTGATGGTGTGGGTGCTGACGACGACCTTCTTATCATGCTTCATGCCGTAATAAAGCGATGGTATCAGATAAGCGAGTGATTTCCCCGTGCCCGTACCCGCTTCCACCATCAAATGCCGCCCGGACTCAAACGCGCTCTCAACCTCGCTGAGCATCGTCACCTGGGCCTCTCGTTCCTCATAAGCCTCGAACCGTTCCTTCAGAACCTCGCGGAGCTGGCCGTAAAACTCATCGAAGGTAGCAGCCATGGCGCGGACCTCCTGCTCGTCCCGCAAAGGCTCCTCATCTCCCCAATCCCGTACGTTCAAGGCGAATTGGCGGAAATACCGGTCCGCATCAGGATCAAGCGGCTGATGATGCTCACGATAGGTGAGCGCTTCGTGGATCAGCCAGCCCAGATCGCTCGTCGAATCCTTGAATAGCATATCCAGCCGCTGAAGGGTCAATAGCGGAAGCGCCTGCAAACGTTCCAGGCAGCCAAGCCAGATAAGCGCCGTCACCTCGGCATCGCTATCAGCCTGATGCGGGCGCTCATGCTCGATGCCGAAGGCATCGCAGACCATCGATAATTGCAAGCTTGACATGCCGGGGTACAGGATGCGAAGCAAGTCGATGGTATCGAGCGTCCGTCCGTCGAAGGCAAAGTATCCATTCTCATCCAGCGCCCTTTGCAGAAAGGCCAGATCGAAGCTGATATTATGACCCACAAGCGCGGCATCCTGAAGCAGCGGGACCATATCGGCCATTACCGAATCAAGGCCGGGGGCGTCCTTCACCATAGAATCATCGATGCCGGTAAGCGCTGTAATCGGTTCTGGAATACGAATGCCGGGATTAACGAGGGACGAATATCGGCCCGTAATTTGCATGTCTTCTATGATGATAAGTCCGACCTGAATAATTCGGTCTGTCGCCGAAATGCCGGTCGTCTCAAAGTCCAATACCGCAAATTTCATCGGTGTTCAGTTCAATCCCTTCGCAAGCCTATCTTCTTTCTAGCATACCATACTGTGCGAAAAGTGAATAGCCGCCAACTGCAGGAAGCCGCTGTAGACAAGCTCTACAGCGGCGGGCCGGGGTAACGCAGGCTGATCAAGCTAAACTGCAGATCGCCCTGTAGCTCGGCGCACAGCCCCATATCCAGCAGAGGCTCAACGCTGGCCGGATCGGTACGGTAAGCCAAGTTAAATAATTCGCATGCCTTGTCCAGATTATTCAGCTGCACCTGAATGCAACCCATCGCATTGAGCGAGATGGCTTTCAACTGAACATGGTCGGTAAGCTCGGAGAGAAACAGAAAATGGGCATAGCTGTCCTCCTTCTGACCCTGGTGCAGATAGGACATGGCCAAATAAATACGGGCCAGCGTAAAGTCGGGATGCTTGCGCAACAGCTCGGAAAAATGGCAAACCGCCTCTTCATACATATGAAGCTTATAATAGCCTTGAGCCCGGATAAATAGGTCCGATCGCTTCTCGGAGAACTCGGTTGGCAGCGGCTCCTCCTCGGATAAGGACGGGATACCGGCGGTCTGCATCGTATGCCCCAGCTTTTCTTCGAAGAGCAGCCAATCCTCAATGCAGTCATCGCTCATGGCTTTGAGCGATCTTAGCTTTTCCATCAGCTGCTTGCGCTTCAAGCCGGTCGAGGAAGGGAATTCCGACAGCACTTCATCCAGCATATCGTTCATCGAAGCAAACAGATGCTTGAACATACGCACATCCCACCTTTGCTCGCTTGGTATGGGTATATTCATTGTGCGTCGCCCCGACGGTTTTCATGCGGTTTACAATACGGTGGAATGAATTTCTTCCTTCAGAATACTGACGATTTCATTATTGTCGCCCATGATGGCAATGCTCGGAACATGACGACGGGCCTCTTCGTCCGTCATCATCGCGTAAGACAGAATAATGACCTTGTCGCCAGGCTGTACCATGCGGGCAGCCGCTCCGTTCAGACAGATCACGCCTGAGCCTCGCGGACCGGGAATGATATAGGTTTCGAACCGGGCACCGTTATTATTATTGACGATTTGTACCTTTTCATTGGGGAGCATATCGACAGAATCCAGCAGATCCTGATCGATCGTGATGCTGCCTACATAATTCAGATTGGCTTCCGTGACTGTGGCACGGTGGATTTTAGCTTTCAGCATAGTTCGAAACATAAGTTCTCCTCCTCAGGACTGGATAGGAATGACAACATTGTCGATCAGCCGGGTATTCCCGAATTTGACGGCTACAGCGATAATGACCCGCCTGGAGCTGACGAACGTGTCGATTGTCTGCAAGGACGGGTAGTCCAGCACCTCGACATAATCAATGTCGGCCAGCGGCGCCCGGGCGATTTCCTCCCGGACCTGCTCCTCGACTTCGCGGGGAGTCAGATGCCTCCAGCTCTCCTCCACGGCAGATCGAGCCTTGCGCAGCGCGGCGCTCAGCTGAACGGCCTGCGCTCGTTGCTCCTCGTTCAAATAAACATTGCGCGAGCTCTTGGCCAATCCGTCGGCCTCGCGCAAGGTCGGACAGGCCACGATATGAACGGGTATGTTCAAATCCTGCACCATCTGCTCGATGACTGCGACCTGCTGCGCGTCCTTCATTCCAAAATACGCATAGTCCGGCTGCACCATATTCAGCAGCTTCGTCACGACGGTAGCGACGCCGTCAAAGTGGCCGGGGCGGGAAGCGCCGCATAAGCGCCGTGTCACCTCGCTCACCGACACCGTGGTTCGTATCGGCGAGGGGTACATCTCGGCTACTTGAGGCATGAAAACGATATCGGTCCCCGCCTCGGCCGCGATGGCCAGATCCCGCTTTTCATCCCGGGGGTAGCGTTCGAAATCTTCATTGGGACCGAACTGAAGCGGGTTCACAAAAATACTTAGAACGACGAGCTCGCATTGATCCCGCGCCGCCTTGAGAAGCGAGGCATGCCCTTCATGCAGAAAGCCCATGGTTGGAACGAACCCAACCTGAAGGGCAGGCTGTTTCACCCTGGCGGCCCGTATAACAGACCTGAGCTCGGAGATAGCCGTAATCACTTGCATCAGGAGTTCCCCCCTCCGTAAAGATGGACTGCGACATCCTCCGGCCGATGAAAGGTATGCTGCTCAGCTGGAAACTGACGGGATTTCACCTCTTGCACATACTGCTGAAGTGCGCCGCGGATCATGCTGCCGACTGCAGCGTATTCCTTCACCATCCGCTTAGGCTGGGTATCCGCCGCGAAGCCGAGCAGATCGTGGAAGACCAGCACCTGCCCGTCACAGGACGCTCCCGCCCCGATGCCGATCGTAGGGATCGATATCGCATCGGTCACTTCTCTGGCGAGCTCATCGGTCACAAGCTCCAGAACGACCGAGAAGGCGCCCGCCTCTTCCAGCGCTCTGGCATCGTCCAGCAGCTTCTTCGCCTGCTCGTTCGTTTTCCCCTGCACCTTGAACCCGCCGATCTGATGAATCGATTGGGGCGTCAGTCCCAGATGGGCCATAACCGGTATGCCCGCCCTCACGAGGGCTTGAACGGCAGGAGCAATCTCCGCTCCTCCTTCAAGCTTCACGGCTTTAGCCAGCCCCTCCTGCATCAGCCGGGCCGCGTTGCGAAGCGTTTGATCCAGACTGCCATGGTACGTGGCAAACGGAAGATCGGCCACCACAAAGCTGGTTTTTGCCGCCCGCGTGACTGCTTTCGTATGATGCAAGATATCGTCCAGGGTTACGGGCACGGTCGTATCATACCCCAGCACGACATTGCCGAGTGAATCCCCGACCAGCAGCACCTCAACCCCGGCTTGCTCGGCCAGCATAGCTGACGGATAATCATAGGCGGTAACTACGCTGATCGGCGACTTTTCCTCTTTCATCTTGCGCAGTCTGGCCGTCGTAATCGGTTTGCGCGTTTCCATAGAACAGCACCTGCTTTCCCATGTTGGTCGATAGACTTTAGTATTAACGTTTGTACGCCGGATTGTTGCAGCTACGCAAAAAAACCTTCCAGTCCCTCCACGATCGAGAGCCAAAAGGTTCACATGACAAATTCATCCCATGATCCTTCTGTCTCGGTCCGTTAGGCTCAGAGCAGAATCCGACATTAAGTAAGCAAGCTTTAGAAGCAACTATTCGATTCTATACCTGGCAGTCCGCTGCCCGCTAGCCGGGTGCAGCTCCGATACGGATGCCGCCCCAACGAGCCGAGCCTAGCGCTGCCGAACTATTCGAAAAGTAGATACCTGTTATTGTAACAAAACCGATACCGGATGTCATCTAAAATCGATATCTCCGGAATATAAAGTCTGCCGGGAGCCGTCCTCTAGCCGCAGAATCAGAGCGCCCTGGTCGTCGATTCGCTCCGCGAAGCCGCGAGCCTGGCCGTGTGGCGTCGTGCACACGATCTCTCTTCCTAGCGACACCGTCAGCGCCTCCCATAGAAGCTTAACCGGTGCGAAGCCCTCTTCCCGGTACAGCTTGTACAGCCGTTCCCATTCGGCGAGCACCGCGGCGAGCAGCTCTGCCCTGTCGATCTTTCTTCCGGCTGCGATGCAGAGTGAGGTTGCTTTCTCCAGGAGCTCGTCCGGATAGTCTGCAGGCGTCAGGTTCACGCTGATTCCTATGCCGGCAATAACATGGGTTAAGGTGCCATTCTCCACGCTGGCTTCGAGCAGGATGCCGCCGACCTTTTTTCCGTCTACCAGCAGATCGTTGGGCCACTTGATGCCGGCATCCAGCGAGGTTACGGACCGTACCGCTCGGCATAAGGCAACGGCTGTCAGCAAAGTAAGCTGTGGAGTCCGGGCCATATTCAGCCAGTCAGGCTTCAGAACGAGACTGAACCATAACCCTTTGCCCTTGGGCGAATGCCATCTGCGTCCGAGCCGTCCTCTCCCTGCCGTCTGCCGCTCCGCAAGCACCAGCAGCCCTTCGGCAGCCCCATCTTGTATAAGCCGCTGAGCTACAGCTTGGGTCGATTCTACTTCCTCGACATACTTCAGCTGTCTGCCGAATACCTCGGTCCGAAGATTAGTCAAAAAGGAAGGCAGAGGGAACTTCTCCGGAGCGGACAAGAGCCGGTACCCTTTGCGGGGGACCGATTCGAATAGATAGCCCTGCTGCTTCAGACGCTCGATCTGCTTCCAGACGGCCGTCCGGCTGACTCCCAATATCCCGCTTAGCCGTTCTCCTGAAATAAAAGCGCCGTTCGATTGCTCGAACAGCTCGATTAATGTATCCGTCATAATTTGTCTGTCTCCCGGTATTCATCATATTCCGCCAAAGCGGCCTGGAGCAAAGCCTCCTTGTCATTTGGCAGAAGTCCAAGCGCCGTTCGCTCCAGCAGCCGCTGCAAGAGCTTCCCCGTCCACGGGCCTCCGCGGGTCTGCAGCCTCTCCAGAATGTCTTGTCCGGTGACCGCCAGCTCTTGCAGCGAGGCTGCAGGCATCTGCTCCAGCCAGGTTTCGCCGCTTTCGATCCATATTGGCACGGCAGAACGGGCTTCGCCGGCAAAAGCGGGATCGAGCCTGTAAAGGTTAAGCAGCGCATGAAGCGTAGACTTGCCGTATCGTATGGCGGCCCGCTGCCAAACCGTCCGGACTGCGGAGGAATCGCAAGGCGGGAATTCCTGGAGCCAGCTGCGGGCGGCCAGTAAAGCGGTTATCGCGTCAATCTGCTTGCCCGAGAAGGTCAACAGCTTCAGATCGGCTGCGCAGTCCTTTACTGGAGCATCCAGCCTTCCATACACATAGGCGATCCTTTGCTCGGCAGAGGTCAGTTTCCCCAGGTCCGGCCAATCGTCCAGATGCTCCGGCAGCCTTGCCCACAGAAGCCCGGCTTTCGTATGCCCCAGCAGCCTGCTTCGCCCGAGCAGCCGGAGCGCCCGGCTCGGATCGCTTCCGCCCATCATGCGTTCCAGCTCGGCGCGGACGCGCTCTAGCGCTATATGCGCCAGCAAGGGGGCGGAGGCCGCCAAGGCTGTCCACGACTCCGCTTCTACTTCGAGCCCATACTCCGCTGCGAATCGGATACCGCGCAGCATCCGCAGCGCATCCTCGGAGAAGCGTTCAGCCGCTGATCCGACGCATCTTAACACCCCATGGTCCAGATCGACCTGTCCGCCGAACGGGTCAAGAATTCTCCCTCGACCGTCCATCGCCATCGCATTCATCGTAAAATCGCGACGCCGCAGGTCCTCCTCAAGCACCTCGATATATTCCACCGATGCCGGGCGCCGATAATCGGCATACCCGGCTTCCTTCCGGAACGTGGTGACCTCAAATGGCAAGCGGTCGACGACCACGGTAACGGTGCCATGCTGCAGGCCGGTAGGGATCGTCCGCTCGAACAGTTCCTCGACCCGTTCGGGAAGGGCGGAAGTAGCAATGTCGTAATCCTTGACAGGCCTTCCGAGCCACTCGTCCCGGACGCAGCCTCCGACCAGATACGCCTGATGACCGGCCTCCTCCAGCCTGGCGATGATCTGCATGGCTTTGTCCTTCAGCAGGCCTTGATCGGCCGATTCCATCATGTTCCCTTCCCTCTTCAGCACTGCAAAGGCTTCTCGCTGAGCGCAAGCGGAACCGGCCGGCCGAGCACTTTGTAGTACAGAGCCTCGTATTGTCTGGTGATCACATCATTGCAAAACGTGTAGCGGGCGCGATGCAGACAAGCTTCTCGCATCGCCCGATAAGCCGATTCGTTTTTGAGCAAACCGATCGCCAGTTGAGACATCAGGTCCACATCGCCGATCTCCGCCAGATAGCCGGTTTCGCCATGGGTAATAAGCTCGGGAATACCGCCGGCATTCGAGGCGATCGTAGGCACGCCGCAGGCCATCGCCTCCAAGGCCACCAATCCGAAGCTCTCCTTCTCGGAAGGAAGCAGCATGAGATCGGCCAAGGACAGCAGCTGAGCCACATCGTCCTGCTTTCCGCAGAAGGTCACCCGGTCCAGCAATCCCCGCTCCTTCACCTGACAAAGCACCTTGGACAGCTCGGGGCCCTCGCCTACGAAGAGAAGCCGCGCCGGCACCTCTTTGCGAACCTGGTCAAAGATCTCGACGACATCCGTCACTCGCTTGACCGGACGGAAGTTCGAGATATGGATCAGAATTTTTTCGTCGGGGTGGGCGAATTCCTTGCGCAGGTTAGCCACCTCGCGGGGGTAATAAACCCGCTTATCGACAAAATTATAGGCAAGCTCGATTGGCTTTTCGATCCCGAGGAGCTGCCTGGTCTCCCGGATCAAGTCCTCCGACACAGCCGTCACCGCATCGCTTCCGTTGATCGCGTAGCGGATCAGATCGCTCAACGATTCATCCTGCGCCAGCACGGTAATATCCGTACCGTGCAGCGTCGTGACGACCTTGAGCTCAGGTCCGACCATTTGCTTCGCCAGCAGGGCGCAGACCGCATGAGGAATAGCATAATGCACATGGAGCAGATCAAGCTGCTGCTGCTTCACGACCTGGGCCAGCTTGCTTGCCAGCGATAAGTCGTAAGGGGGGTATTTGAACACGTAGTAGTCGTTGACCTCGACCTCGTGATAAAAAATATTTTTATCGAACTTGCCCAGTCGAAAGGGCATGCTGTGCGTAATAAAATGTACCTGATGCCCCTTCTCCGCCAGCAGCTTGCCAAGCTCGGTCGCTACCACGCCGGAGCCCCCGAGCGTAGGATAACAGGTAATGCCGATTTTCAACCGATCCATGGTTGCTGCCTCCTTTCGGATATACACATCTTACAGAAATCGAACGGGCATGTAAGGGAGCTTCGTCTTGAACCCCTCTGCATAAGCAACAGATCGCTTCTGACCGAGGAGGGAGTCCCGAGCTTCCACCCGCTCCAAATAGCCTTGATTCAACGGCGTCCGTACTACATCGCTGCCCGTCGTCTGGAACTGCGAACGGTAGGCGCGCAATGCCGCTTGCTTGGTCGCATAGACTGCGCTGACATCGATCATCACATCCGGCTCAACCGTATCGTTAATAAAATAAAAGTAAGTCTGTTCTACGTTATGCGCCGGCACCCCCGGCATATACTTGCGCAGCTTGGCATTAAATACGGCTTCCTGTACCAGATGGCTGCACGCGATATGATCGGGATGACGATCCTCCCAATAAGGCGCGAACACGATGCGCGGACGGTGCAGGCGAATCTCGGCAACGATGCGTTCGATGAAAGCGGGCGCCGAGACAAGCCCCCGATCCGGCAGCTCCAGATTGCTTCTAGCTGCCAGACCGAGTACTTCTGCTGCCGCGGAAGCTTCCTCACGCCTGCTTTCCACCGTGCCGTTGGAGGACATCTCCGCAAGCGTCAGGTCGCATATGCCGATACGGCAGCCCGCCTCTGCCTGCTTGGCTATGGTGCCGCCCATCCCGATCTCCGCATCGTCCGCATGGGCGCCGAAGACCAGAATATCCAGCCCCGGGCTCATTCTTCCACACCGGGCTTGTACTTATGGACAAGCTCCCGCCAAGCAAAATCTCCCCGGTCCAGCGCCTTGACCAAGATCTCGCCGGTCGCAATATTCGTTGCACAAGGTATGCCCTGAACATCGCATAAGCGAAGCAAAGCAATGATATCGGGCTCATGCGGCTGTGCCATCAAAGGATCCCGCAAGAAAATAATCAGATCCATCTCATTGGTCGCAACCAATGCTCCGATCTGCTGATCGCCCCCTAGCGGTCCCGACATGAAGCGATGTACCTGAAGATTCGTCTGCTCCATGATGCGTGTTCCCGTCGTTCCGGTCGCAAACAGGCGATGATGCTCGAATACATGCTCATAGGCGATTACAAAATTCACCATTTCGTCTTTTTTGCGGTCATGCGCGATAAGTGCAATGTTCATTGCCATAGACGATGATCCTCCTTAGGATATCCTGCTTTCCGTATGGAAAAACGAGGACACGGAAACCGTCCGTTCGGACCGCCCGACTGTCCCCTCATGCATTCCCAGACGTTAGTCGATAAAATGCTCGAAGCCGTAAATCAAACCCTCGTAGGTCATAACCTTTTTGACCGCAACGTTAACCCCCGGCATGTAGCCTGCCCGCTCGTAGGAATCATGGCGAATCTTGAGCGTCTGTCCGAAATCGCCGAACACGACCTCCTGCTGGGCGAAAATGCCGGGCAATCTGACGCTATGTATCCGGAAGCCGTCATAATAACCGCCGCGAGCGCCTTCAATGGTCTCTTCTTCCTTAGGGTTGCCTTGACGAAGCTCGCCCCGTACCTGCGAGATCATCTCGGCCGTTTTTACCGAGGTGCCCGAAGGCGCATCCAGCTTCTGATCGCCATGATATTCGATAATTTCGACATGAGGCATATATTTAGCAGCCTGAGCTGCAAATTTCATCATCAGAATAGCGCCGATGGAGAAGTTAGGTGCGATGAGGCCGCCGATTCCGCTCTCTTTGCACAGCTTGTCCAGCTCCTCGATATCCTGAGGTGTGAAGCCAGTCGTGCCCATCACGGGACGAACCTTATGCTTGATGGCAAGACGCGTATGAGCCGCAGCCGATTGAGGCGTCGTAAAGTCGACAAGCACATCCGGCCTGGACTCTACAAGCGCCAGCTCCAGATCATCCGTCACGGGGATACCGCAGGCTTCCGCCCCGACCAGCGTACCTGCATCCGTCTGCTTGGCGGAACGGGCTACCGCAGCCACCAGCTCCAGCTCCGGATCGGCCAAAACCATTTTGACAACCTCTCGTCCCATACGGCCGCTTGCTCCAGCTACCGCTACTCTAATGTTCGCTTGCTCCATGTTCCTGCTTCCTCACTTTCTGCACTCCCGATGTTGAAGTACGCTGCATATAATTTTTCCACTTAAGTTCGTATTCCGAGAGCAGCCGGATTCCGATCGAATGTGCGGGATCCAGCTTCAGCAATTCCTTTACGGCTCGAATCGCCAGATGATATTCGTCCAGCCTGGCATAAGCGATAGCCATCAGCAGGAAAGCTTCTAGAGACAGCGGGTCCATCTCCGCAGCCCGTTTGACAAGCGACACAGCCAGCCATAACCGCTCCGAATCCTCATCCTCAAACAACCTCTCCGCCTGCACAAGCAACGCCTTGGCCTGCAGATGCTGCAGGTGAAAGGAGTAATGCTCATCCTGCGGATCGAGCGCAGATGCCTGCGCTGCGTGCCGAATAGCCTTCTGCAGCTTGTTGCTGCGAGCGTAGGTGATGGACAGCTTATAATGATAGGAAGCGCAGTCCGGCTTTATCGCTATCGCAAGCTCGAACCAGCGGACCGCCTGTTCAAAATCATGCTGCAAAATCGATTCATACGCTTTCTTTATCGCAAACTCGCCGTCCATTGCCGCGCCCCCTTCTTCTCTAATCTATGGAGAGAAAGCCGGCACCCGAAGAACGGCCGTACGGAAAGAGGTGATAGTACAGCATATGTTTCGCGCTAGGAATCGGTGTTTATTTTGGTCCAACGGCCCGCATCCCTAGTTTGAAATTTATACATGATTTTATCATGCGCTTCCGTCAGGTCAATACCCAAAGAATTGGCGAAGCAGATCGTAATGAACAAAATATCGCCCAGCTCCAGCTCGATCGAATTATCGGCCTCTGTCGCCTTCTTCGGTTTTTCCCCGAACTGGTGGTTCACCTCCCGGGCCAGCTCTCCAACCTCCTCCGACATCCGGGCAAGCATCGACATAGGACTGAAATAGCCTTCCTTAAATTGAGATATGTAAGCATGGACCTCGTCCTGCAGATCCTTTAATGAGCGTTCATTCTCCATAATCCGGATTATTCACCAGCCTTGAGTTCAAGTTCTGACATGGTTCGGGAATTTCCACGAGACGTCATTTCCATGTTAACGCAAACGGAGGCTTCATGACAAATTATTTTTGCTAAGACAGGAGAACCTATGAAAATAAAGGAGGGGATTGCGGCTTGAACAAACCGTATTGGACCCTATTGGGCAACCTGCTGCCTATCGCTGTCGGAACAGCCGTATACGCGTTCGGTCTCCATTATTTTGTCATAACCAACGGACTTATGGAAGGAGGAATTACGGGCGTAGCTTTGCTTTTGAATTACATAGCGGGCTTCCCCCCTTCCCTGACCACGCTGGTCATTAATATTCCGCTATTTCTATTGGGGTGGAGAATGCTGGGGAAGGCCTCGATGCTTTATACCGTGTGTGGAACCCTGCTGCTCTCGTTTTTTTTGTGGGTGATGGAGGAACTGATTCATTCGGGGGCGATCGCGCCCTTTCGCACGGAAAGCGATTACTTTCTTGTTTCCGCCTATGCCGGCGTGACTTTAGGGGCAGGTCTAGGACTCGTATTTCGATATGGAGGCACAACCGGCGGGTCGGACATCGTAGCGAGGATTTTACATAAAAAGAGGGGTTGGAGCGTAGGCAGACTGATTCTCGCGATAGACGCAGTCGTATTAGGAGCTTCCCTTCTATTTTTACCCAAGGAAAAAATCATGTACACGCTGGTCGTTGTGTTTATTTCATCCAAGGTCATCGATATCCTGATCGAAGGGGCTTACGCGGCCAAATCGTTCACGATTATTTCCGATCATGCCGAGCGGCTCGCTGAGCGCATAACCGACGAGCTGGACCGGGGGGTTACGATATTCCCGGCTATCGGCGCGTTCTCCGGGCAGCCGAAGAACGTGGTGTACTGTGTCGTCGCGCTCAGTGAAATAAAAAGGCTTAAAGACCTCGTCCATGCCATCGATTCCCGCGCCTTTGTCATTATCACGGAAGTTCACGATGTGGTGGGCGAAGGCTTCAAGCCAGTGACCTGACAGGCTAGGAGCGCTGCCAATAATCGGACTCTTTTCCCCGCTTGACGGGAACGAGCCCGTCATTTTTTTTCGAAAGTCTCCATCCGGCGAAGCCAAGGGCCGCCAAAATAAACGAACCGAGCCCCATGGTCCACAAGATGGGATTTTGCTGCTCGGGATACGGCAGGTAGGCCGTCGTCTCACGCTTCATGAAAAGCTTATCCAGCATCTGACGCATCGGCGGTACCGCGTTGAGCACATTGCGAAGCGAAGTCTGCGGCCCGGCTACTTGGGATTTGACAAAGGCGAGCAAGGAGTCCATCTTCTCCACGTCCTCGGCCGGTCTGCCGATTACGAGGCTGGGATGAACCGTCGCGTAATGCTGGTCCAGATGTGAAATGGCGTCATGCAGTGCAGAGCTGTCGTTCGCTTTGGCGGCTTGCTCCACAGCATCCAGATCATCCTGCAAAGGTTTATAAAACTGCAGCCACATCGGCTGGCTCGAATGAGACAAAGCATCGGCTGCCAGCCTCACCCTCGCCGCAGCAACCTGTCCAGCGTCCGGATCAAACTTTACCGCCCCCATTACGCGTCTGGCCTGCGTTATCGTCTCGGTCAAGGCCTTCATTCCCTCAATGGATGTTACCCCATCAAATGAAATCTGCGTCACTTGATCGCTGATTTGCTGGATAACGACCCGCCCGTCTTCCACATTGCCCTTTTGCATGTTCTGATACAGTACCTCAGCCGCGTCATTCAACAGCTTGATTTGCTGTTTCTGCCGCTCGCTCAGTACGCTGGCGGTACGCTCCGTCTGCCCTTGCTGCTTCGCGCCTTGAAGATCGCCGCAGCCCCCAAGCAAAGGCAGCAGCAGTATCGCCGCCAACCCTATCCAGCTCCATCTTCCGGCCATTGGACATCCCCTCCTACATAAATCCTATGGAAAGGTTGTCTGCTTTAGACCGACTTTCATCGGCTTTCTCGTAAGCTCTTCGTTACACGCCGCAGCCCGACGACTATCGCGATCGCTATACTGATCACACTCAAGCCGATGGTAAACCACTGAACGGCGGTCAAATCATCCATCAGCACCTCCGAAAGCCATGGAAACACCCCGACGCCATAATCCATCGCGTCATTCCATAGCACCCAGACGCTCACAACCATCGCCGCGACAAGCGAGAAGCGGTAAAACCGGATATACAGCAGAGCTTCGGCAGCCATACCCAGATGAGACAGGGTCAGCATCCAATCCTGCCATCCAAGCTCGTCTCCCTGCCAAGCGCCCGCCCAGATCATGGCTACTGCCCAGATTCCGTATTTGAAGGATGTGATGAGCGCGAATGCCTCTACGACTCCGCGTCCCAAGCTCACCCGTTCCGGGGGGACTGCGTAGCCGCGCTTGCGATCCATATCTTTTACCAGGAAGAGCAGGAACAGCGAAAAAAACAGACTGGCCGTCGGACTGTCAGGAACGAAAGGCAAAAAAGCCAGTCCGAACGCTTTGGCCGTATACGCTAATTGATTGCCATACCACATATAGCCGTATACCGTGCCAGGAATATTCATAATCAGCAGGAACGTCAGCATCCATCGCCCGCCCAGAAATGCATCGCTGAACCAATAAGACAAGCGCCAATCTCTCAAGCGCAGGGCTCCTCTCTCTTTAGTATACAAAAGCCTGACCGCTTGCAAACGGTCAGGCTTTGCTCTTACTTTTTCTGTTTCGCGAGCCAATCGGCTAGTTTGTCAATATCATCGGCAGTCAGGCCTTTAGCAATGTTAAGGTCATATTGAGCGCTCATATTGCCTTGTCCGTTCTTGATGATATCGAGAATGGCTGCCTTGTCATGCGAATCGCCTACGACGCGCAGGGCAGGAATTTTAGCAGAAGGCATACCTTTCAGATCGCCGCCATGACACTGCAAGCAAGTCGATCTTTGATACAGCGCCGCAGCCGGATCATCTGGAGCCACGATGGCCGCTGCTTGGGCCGCAGCCGGCTTCTTGACGGGGCTGCCGCCTTGACCGCCGGATGCATGCATTTCCTGTTCACGTTTAATATGCTCAGGAATAAGGTTCTTGGCTTCCAGCTCATGTGTATAGTGCTGCCAGGAAAACACAGTCAGGTAAGTGACCGCAGCCAAACTCAGAAACATCAGCGCGCTTGTAATCGGACGCTTGTAGAAGCGTCTTTCTTTGCCTGTATCCAGAAATGGAGCAAGCAGCAAAGAGCCGAACAATATACCAGGAACGCCGAGGGTTCCAAGTACTACCCAGTTTCCAGACGTGTAAGGGTATTTGAGCAATTGATACATGAACAGGAAATACCAGTCAGGCATCGGAATGATTTCGGTATTCGTCGGGTCGGCCGGATAGCCGAGCGGTGCCGCCTCGGACATAACGAGGACCAGAATCCCCATCAATACGACGACTCCTACCATCCATTCCTTCAGCAGGAAGTTCGGAATAAATACTTCCGACTTTCCCGGGTATGCCGAGAAGTCCTGCGGAATCATTCTCGTGTCTTTGGCACGGACGCGAGAATCGCCTACATAAACGATTTTTTCGTCAGATTTATGACCGTGAGCCACGTATCGCCCCTCCTTCTTTTGTTCTCATGAACCTTATTATGAAGCTTGGTCTATCCGATCGATCCGCTAGCGATAGGCTTATAGCGGTCCGGAGATCCCTTGCTTACGGATCATGATAAAGTGACCGGCGAGCAGAGCAAGCAGCGCGCCCGGCAGGAAGAACACGTGCAAGGCAAAGAATCTCGTCAGCGTTTGTGCCCCGACGATCTCGCCGCCCTGCAGCAGAGTCTTGGCATAAGGGCCGATGTAAGGCGCCGATTCTACAATCTTAAGCGTAACGCTTGTTGCGAAATACGCTTTGTTATCCCAAGGCAGCAGGTAACCTGTCAGCCCGAGGCCCAGCATGACGAAGAAAATCAGCATGCCGACAACCCAGTTCATCTCGCGTGGCGCTTTATACGAGCCGGTAAAGAAGACGCGGAGCGTATGTAAGAACATCATCACGATAACAAGACTGGCACCCCAGTGGTGCATACCGCGTACGATCACGCCGAACGCGACTTTATGCTGCAAATAATCAACGCTTGCATACGCGTTGATAATATCCGGCACATAGTACATAGTCAGGAACATACCGGACAAAATTTGTATAACTGTGATGAAGAACGTCAAGCCGCCAAAACAATATACAAACGCAGAAAAATGATGCGCGGGGTTAACGTGCTCGGGCACCTCATGGTCCGCGACATCTCTCCACAGCGGCGTGATATCCAGGCGTTCATCGATCCAGTTATAAATACTTTTAATCATCTGATGTTACGCCTCCTTTCTACACCCGTTTGTTCGGACCAAGCTGACCGAGGTACACGAAGCCTTGCTCCACTTTCACTTCGTACTGGTCGAGCGGCGCATTGGCAACGGCCAGTTGCTTGCCGTCAACTGTGTAATGCGCTCCGTGACAAGGACAATAATATTGATTCTTGAACTCCGGATTCGAATTCCAGTTTACGGTGCAGCCCAGATGCTTACAGGTCGGATTCAATGCAAACACTTGTCCGTCGCTGCCTTTGGAAATCCAGGCTTCAAGCTCAGGCTCGCTCTCATACCAGCCGTCCACTTGCTGAATCTTAAACTTAAATACTTTAGGTTCATCCGTGATCTTGGATTCTTCCACAACCTTAACCCATTCAGCTTCCTTCTTGGGCTTAAGAACCGGATCCACGGCAAACCGAATCATAGGCACCAACATTCCCGCGCCCATGAAAGCTCCTGCTCCGCCAAGGGTGTAGGAAAGAAACTGGCGTCTGGACATCTCCCGACGTTTTACCGGCTTCTCGCCGTGATGCGGCGAATCCTGATTCGTATGATCGTTCATTCTCGTTCTACCCCCTTTTGCAACATATATCAGTCGTTCGACATAACTTTACACCAGATACTAGGACATAACTAATAATAGCCTACGTCACTGGGTGCGTCAAGAATGGAGACAAGACTTCACACCTTGGAAAACAAGGGGTTCGGAGCAGTTTTAACATATTTGTCACAACTGTGACGCCATGCTTCGAGGGCTTGCTCTACATAGAATTGACACCCTTGGCATAGATCATACATAGTTTACGCCGATTACCTTGCAAGCCAAAGCTCGGTCAGCTTATCGGCCACTGCTCGTCTCGCCTCCTCGTACTGTGCCCCCAGCTCCTCAGCGGTCACCCGCACGATCAGATCGGCCCCCGGGAATTCCGGGCCCAGCTCCATGATCTCGCGCTTTGCTGCCGTCACGAGAATCACGTACCGGAAGCCGGCCCTTTTCATACGCTCGCAGGCATGCTCGATCACTAGCCGCGAAGCAGCGCCGGCATCCCCGTCTCCGATGTAATGCATGGCCGGATATGTCACGGTTCTTCCTTTGAACGGGATCTCGATCAGATCGAGTACATCTCTCAGATCTTCAAGCGCCTCGGCCGCCTCTACCGGATTCTCCGAACCGTCCAGCCCGGTCACCGGCAGCAGCGCCGTATCGAGGTATGGCTTCAGCCCCGGCCAGGCAGACGATTCGATTTCACTAAATTTCACCGTATCACCTTCTTTCCGCTTCTTACTTTAACACAGAAAAAAAGACATATGAATGGTTCTCACATGTCTTTTTTCAAAAATCGTGCCGTTATTAGTTTTCTATCTGTCCCGTACCTTGTGTATGAAGAGATTCTTTGACCTGGGAGCGCAGCAAGTTGAGTTCGTTCGTGAGGGCAAGAAAGGTTGATTCGTCTCCCGCAGCCAAAGCCTGATCGATTTCATGATACAGCCGCTTCTCTCTGAAGTTGCAGATGGCTTCGTCCAGCACCATTTCCGCAAACAAACTCAGCATCATGTCATTTGTCACGTTCATTTTGCCCATGAGTACCTACCTCCAAACCGGGTCATGTAAGAATCTTTCTCCGTAAGGCGGGCGTCTTTACGTTTGCTCGGTCCGATATTCTTCGGCCTTCAGACAGTAGCTCTCCATCGTTCGTTTCATTCTGGCGAGATCCGCATCCGTCAGTGTACGAACAAACTTGGCCGGAGAACCAAGCCACAGGGTATAGGAAGGAACCGAGCGGTTCTCGGTGATCAGCGACCCCGCCCCTATTAAAGCATATTCATCGATTTCCGCACCGTTTAGTACAATAGCCCCCATACCGATTAATGTGCCTTTGCCTATATGACAGCCGTGTATGATGGCTCCATGTCCGACGGATACCTCAGACTCTACGATTAGCGGCTGATTCGTGTTGACATGGCCGATGCAGCCGTCCTGAATATTCGCTCGCTTCCCGATCCGGATAGGAGCCAGGTCGCCTCGAAGCACCGCATTGTACCAGACGCTTGCTCCCTCTTCGATCACTACGTCTCCGATCACTTGCACGCCGGGCGCCAAAAACACGCTCGGATGGACCTGCGGATGAATACCGTTATAGCTGTGCAGCATGTTCATCGCTCCTCGGGGTTGAATGTCGGAGAGATTGTAGCAACTAGGATTGTCGGTTGTCAACCGGAAGCTTAATACGGTCATTCTCGGCCACGTAGGTGCCTTCGATGATACCGGCGCCTAGCCGGGTCACCTGCAGCACGCGTCCCTCCCGCTCATGCTCTCCGATACGAAGGAGTCCCAGATGCATCATCATCTGAACAATACGCAGCTCCAGGATGGACTCTGCCGTATCGTAATAGAAAGGCCGGATCAACGGGCCGAGCGTGTTCTTCACCGAGGCTAGCGTCATCCAGGAAGAGGACAGCTTATTCAGCCAGTGAACGATCGACTGCAGCCCGGGGATCGGTCCTTTATAGAGCCTTAACCAGAACCGGTACAGCTGAACCGGGTCCTCCCTGCTGCCTGCTTCTACGATCTCCCTGCCCCGATCGGTTAAGGCCAGCACCTGATGATGCTCCGTGATGAGGTCATTGAAGTAGCAATAATCATAGATGAAGGAGAAGCGATTGGGGTAATCGCGGAACATGCGGCCGTAACCGAACCGCCAGGCGGTCTTGCCGACAGGCTCCTCATGAACCGACAGGCTATCCAGTATTTGCTGCAGATTGCGCTTATACATCACCATCTCGGCGGTCAGCATTATCTCCTGCCCCTGAAGCATGCGGAGGAAAAGCACGATATCGTCGGCAAGCAGCCGTTGCTCGTCTCGATAAGCCGCCGGCTCCTCCGTCCGCACGATGGTCTCCTCAAAGCGTTTGGCAAGCGCCGCGATAAATCTTTGCTTCAGATCCTGCGGGACCTCGAACAAATAGCGGGTCTGCTGGGAATACCCGTTGAAGAGCCAGCCTCGATGCTTGAACCGGGCGATCATATCCCGCGGATTCCAGTCGTCCTGATCTTTCTCCTGACCTATCCGGCTTTGCCTGACCCTCGCGATGAGCTCCTCCAGGCTGAAGGATCCGCGCTGATCGAACAGCAGCGAGTTCAGAAACCGGATATCCTCCATCGACAATTCCTCAACGAAATGATTCAGCACGTCCTTGCGTCCCACGCGGGATAGAATGGACTGTATCAGTTCATGCTTCGAATGACCGTTGCATTCGCATTCGTACGTTCCTGCGATCCGGCCCAGATCATGAATGTCAGCGTAGCTCAACATATCGGCTAAATTCATGCTTGACGCTTCCCTTCGCGACTCCCTTCATCCCTCGGGAGGCATTTCAATCCTACTACCCATTATGGGAAATTGTTCCGTATTTAAAACATGCCGCTAACAAAAAAAGCTTCCATATTCCCTCTAGGGTCATGGAAGCTATCTCTATTCAAGGGACGGCTTAAGCATAAGCTTAAGCGCCTTGTCCTTTCGCTGCATCCTGCTCCAGATGAGCCGTGCAGTTCAACAGCAGGCAGTCCCAGTTCGTCCCCTTGCGCTGAAGGATGGTAAAGGAGGTATTCATCAGATGCGTGTCCAATGTCTGCCTGCGAATCGATTCGATGACTGGAGCGATATATCCCCCGTGACTGACGATCAGCAGCTTGCGGTCTGCAAACTCCTGTTCGATATCGTTCAGAAACGATTGCCAGCGCTGGAGCAGCAGTTCGTCGGGCTCCATGCCCACATCGGCCGTACGCCATTGCTCCCCCCAGCGGGCAATCCTCTCCTCCTGCGTAGTGCCTTCGATTAAGCCGAAGGACCGTTCTCTCAGTCTGCTGTCCACCCGCAGCAAAGGAATGCCCGTTACCGCCGCTATACGCTCGGCCGTCTCTTTGGCCCGCTGCAGATCGCTGGCTATCAACCCGTCCCACGGCTCTCCTTTCAGCCTTGCCGCCAAGCGGTCCGCCTGCTGTCTTCCGACCTCGGCCAAAGGCGTATCCATCTGTCCCTGCATGCGCCCCGCAAGATTCCACTCTGTGGTCCCATGACGAATGAATCCGATAGTGGTCATCATCGTATCCTCCTGTCGAATGTGCTGCCGTGAAGCTATGTCTTTTTATTAGAAAGAAAACGGCTCCCCTTGGGAGCCGCAGGCCTACAAATCAATGTCTCGTGCGGGAAAGCCAATTCATAATAAGCAGCGTACTGGTCAAGCCCAGCAGAGAAAGAAAAAGCAAGTAATCGCTAACGCTGTGAATAGGTCCGACCTGGTACGTAAACGGCTTGTTGAAGCCCTTAAGACTCGCAACGGCCGTCGGCATCGCATGTACGTTTAAGGATTCCGCCGGAGAGCCGGAAGCGGCTACGACAGGATCTCCGATCCTTCCGAAGACAGGGGACTCGGGAAGAGCAGCCTCGAAGGACTGATTTTGGTTAATCGAAATCCAGAAAGTAAACAGGAACGCCATGATGCATACGGCGATCGCCGCCGCCAGGTTGCGTCTGAGCTTTGTCGAGAATTGGTGGAGACGCTCCGTAACCGGAAGCCTCCAGGCCTCGTCCCGATAGATCCGGTCCATCACGGAAGAGGATACCCCGCCCCCGGGCAGAACCGCGCCTTCGGTATCGGCTATCGTCCGGATGAGCATCGTACTCTCCTGCCACATCTCGAATTCCTCCGCGCAAGCCGGGCAATGAGTCAAATGCTCATCCACCTGCTTCCTTCTCGCGTCATCCTCGGACAAGTCCCAATAAATACCGAACCATTCTTGAATGTCTTCGCATTTCATCGTTGATTCATCCCCTCATACTCCTCAAAAATAGGTTCAAGTAAGTATGGTTCGAGCTGAAGCTTCACGCTCGCCCTCGCCCTGAACAGCAGAGACTTGACGGAACTGACCGTCTGTCCCAATATGTTTGCGATCTCCTGATAATCCAGCTGATCGTACTCGCGCAGAATAAGCGCACTCCGCTGCTTCTCGGGCAAATTATTGATCGCTTCCCGAACCATCGTCACCTTCTCGTTCCGAAGGGCCGTCTGTTCCGGCTGCGCCTCCACAGCGGTTTGCGGGGTGTACCCGCTCTGCTCCAGCGAAACTTTCACATTCTTATGTTTGCGTAGCTCGCTTAACACCGTATTGCGCGCAATCGTATAAAGCCACGTAGAAAAGGTCGCCTCAACCTCGCGGAACGAATGCAGGCTTCGGTAAGCCTTGTAAAATGTTTCGTTGCAAAGGTCTTCTGCGAGTGACTCCATCTGCGAGCTTTTCAGCATATGATAGATGAAAGCTAATATTTTACGTTCGTAACGGCGCATCAGCTCGTTGTACATCTGCACGTTGCCGTCTTTGATTTCTCGGATCAACTGGGAATCGGTCATGCCGTAGACGACCCTCCTCGTGATTCCCGCTTGCTCCCTGTGTCGACATCCAATTTGACTGGTTTGGGAGCAAAAAGTTGCGGTATTTCTTAAAAAAATTTTAGAAAGTTGGCCTGCACTATACTCATTCGAGATGATGAGCCAAAACTCCTGCTTTGTCGAAACCTGGTTTATCCATTTCCTGCAAAAAAAAAGACCGCCTGCTAATCAGGCGGGTGCACAGTGTGCAAGTATTCGGATAGGAGTGGAGAGAAACCATACTGTACTTTTATTATATGTATACGTTTACAAATTGTCAACGTTTTTTTTGAAAACGTTTTATTAGAACGAACTTGGCTTCTTTTCCCTTCGCTTGCCTTGCAAATATGTGGGCCCCTGGGCTAGCCTTATCCGGCACTTCAGCCAACGCGCCCAGCGACTAAAAGGAAAAGACTACACGTATACCGCGTAGTCTTTTTTCAATAACTCCAGCGCCTTGTCCATATCGCCTTCCTCACGGAAAGATAAACGGAGTACGCCGGGGATATTTTCCCTGCTCTCAATAACCTGGATATTGCTCAGGTTCACCTTGTTGCTGCCCAGCAGCATGGTGATTTGTCCGATCACTCCGGGATGGTCGGGTACATCTACATAAATATCGTAGAAAGCATGCATGCCGCCCTTTCTCCGTTCCGGGAGCCCGCTGCGGAAACTGCCTGCCTGCTGAAATTCATGCTCGATTCCCTTGCCGTCCTCCTGCTCGATCAGCTTGACTAACCCGGCGATCTCGTCATTCCAATCCTTCAGGAGCCGGAGTACGGCATCCTTATTGGTAAGAAGAATATCGCGCCAGATGATGGGATCGCTTGAAGCGATCCGGGTAATATCCCGGAAGCCTCCCGCAGCAAGAATCTGATAGAGCTCATTGGATTCATTATAGCGGGCAATCTGATTCACCAGCGCAACCGCGATAATGTGCGGGAGATGGCTGATGGCTCCGACAATTTCGTCGTGAAGCACAGGCTCGACCTTGACGAGGTGGGCCCGGGTATGCTTCAGCAAGCCGGCTAACCTTTCATAAGCTTCATCCGGCGTATCCGGTCCCGGCGTCAATACATAGAACGCATTCTCGAACAACCGGGAACTCGCCGCTTCGACGCCCGACTTCTCTTTCCCTGCCATCGGATGCCCGCCAATGAAATGAGCACCGCCGAAATTCACCGCTTTCGCGCTGGCGGCTACAGCTGCTTTGGTGCTGCCCACGTCGCTGATGATGCAGCCGGACTTCAGCTCCAGCGCTGCCAGCTTATGCAAATATTCTTCCAAGTTGCCGACGGGAACGCAAAGAAATATAAAATCGGCGTCCCGGACGGCCTCTTCCAGAGAGGTCGTCGCATGATCCACGACCTCCCGCTTCATATACTTTTCCACGGAAGCCGGATTATTGGAATGACCGACGATATGCAGGTCCGGCTTCCCCTTGAAGGAAAGGGCCAGCGAACCCCCGATCAGACCGACTCCGATGATCGCTATTTTTGTCATGAAGCCGTCACTTCGCCGAGTGTATGCCGGAGAGCGGACAGAAACTTGTTGTTTTGCTCCTCGCTGCCTACGGTTACCCGGATTTTCGTCGGATAGCCCCAGCTTGGATCGTGGCGAACAATAATGCCTTGACGGAGAAGGCTTTGGAATACGGCGCCGCCGGGACGGCCGACATCTACCATCACGAAGTTGCCGTGCGCTTCAAAGTACGGCAGCCCCAGGTCTTCAAACGCCGCCGTCAGCTGCTCGATGCCCTTGGCATTGGCATCGCGGCAAAACTCCAGAAAGGCGGAGTCGCGTACAGAGGCAAGCGCGGCCTTCTGAGCGTAGGTCGTCGTATTGAACGGCTCTCGTACCTGATTGACGGAACGAATCACATCCGCATCCCCTACGCCGTATCCGATGCGAAGGGAAGCGAGACCGTATATTTTGGAGAAGGTGCGCAGCACGACAATATTCTTGTAGGTGTCCAGCAGCTTGATGCTGTCCGGAAATTGTCCGCTTGCCTTATACTCGACGTAGGCCTCGTCGAGCACAACCATCACATGGCCCGGTACAGCATCCAGAAACGCGGTGATTTCGTTTTCATTCAGCATCGTGCCGGTCGGATTGTTCGGGTTGCAAACCCAGATGATCTTGGTTTTGTCCGTCACCTTCGCCAGCATCGCGTTCAGATCATGCTTGCCGTTCGCATCGACTGGGACCTCAATAACGCGTGCGCCTTCCACTTCAGCATTATGCTTGTATTGAGGGAACGTCGGGAATGCGGTGATCGTCTCGTCGTCGGGTGTCAGGAACGCACGCGCGATCATCAGAATCACTTCATCCGAGCCTGCGCCAAAAATAATCTGGTTCGGTTGAACGCCAAGCTCCTCCGCAACCGCCTGGGTCAGCTCCACCGCTCCGCCATCCGGATATATGCTTGTTTGTTCGACAGCCGCCAGAATGGCCTCTTTGGCCTTCGGCGAGCAGCCAAAAGGATTTTCATTGGACGCCAGCTTGATCACTTCCGTTAAGCCTAGCTCGCGTTTTACTTCATCGATAGGTTTTCCCGGCTGATAAACCGGCAAGTGAACAATATTTTTTTTGGGCTGCATACGAATAGTCACCTCATTAGAATTGGGTCGTTGACGTCATACTTAACAATAACTTTGTAAGGGTAAACAGTCGGATATCATTTTACCTCATTTGCAGGAGCCGTTCCAGCAATTTTTTTCTGTAAAGCGGTGAAGGACGACTACATAAGAGGGCAGCCACGTCAAAATCCCCCGGTTCGCTGGGACCGGGGGATTGGCTTCGGTGTTGCCGCGTCTACGAAATCAGCTCTTGCACAAATTGACGGATCTGTTCAAGCCCTTCGGACTTCGTGTCCGGATTCAGAAGCTTAGGCTGAGCTTCTTCGATCGTGCGGACAAGCGCACTGCCGACAATGATCCCGTCGCAGGTCTCCGAAAAACGGCTGTACTGCTCGCGGTTCGAAATTCCGAAGCCGATGCCGATAGGCAGATCGGTCGATGCCTTGACCGTGGCCAGAAACTCCTCGATGCCCGTATGGAACTCGCTACGGGTACCGGTCACGCCCAGAGAGGAGACGCAGTAGATGAATCCTTTCGCACGCGATGAAATTTTCTGGACCCGTTCCTTCGAGGTTGGCGCCACCAGAGGGATCAAGTGAATGTCGTGAGCCAAAGCGGCTGCACGAAGCTCTTCATCCTCCTCCATCGGCAGGTCGGGAATGATCAGGCCGCTGATGTCGCTTTCCAGTAGCAGCGGAAACAGACGCTCCAGTCCGGTCTGCAGAATCGGATTATAATAGCTAAATAAAATAAAGGGCAGCTCGCAGCCTTCGCTGCGCGCTTGCTTGGCCACTTCGATGCAATCCAGTATCGAGATACGGTTGCTGCTCAGCGCCCGCATGGACGAGCGCTGGATCACCGGTCCGTCCGCCAAAGGATCGGAATACGGCACGCCGAGCTCGACCATAGCCGCGCCGGCCTCCTCTAAGGTACGGATAATATCGATAGTGGTACGGAGATCCGGATCTCCCACCGTTATAAAAGGTATAAATGCAGGCTGCTTCTTCTCGCGCAGCTCGGCAAACTTCCGATCAATGCGATTCATCCTTCGGACCTCCCAAGTGGTTCATGATCGCTTCCACGTCCTTATCGCCCCGTCCGGACAAACTGACGACGATGACCTGATCCTTGCCCATCAGCGGCGCCCGCTTCAAGGTTTCGGCGATGGCATGCGCGCTCTCGAGCGCAGGGATGATGCCTTCCTTGCGGCTCAGAAGCTGAAGCGCTTCGAGCGCCTCCTTATCCGAGATCGGCACATACTCAGCCCGGCCCGTATCCTTAAGATGCGAGTGCTCCGGTCCGATGCCGGGATAATCCAGACCTGCCGAGATGGAGTGAGCTTCCTGCACCTGCCCATGCTCGTCCTGAAGCAGATAGCTGAACGAGCCTTGGAACACGCCGGTAGTCCCCCGCGTCATCGTAGCCGCGTGCTTATCTGTATCGATCCCGTGACCGGCAGCTTCGACGCCGATCAGCTGAACGCCTTCGTCCTGTACGAAGGGATAGAACATCCCGATCGCGTTGCTTCCGCCGCCGACGGCTGCAATTACCGTATCCGGGAGCCTTCCTTCGAGCTCCAGAATCTGCCTGCGGGACTCATCCCCGATAATGCGCTGGAAGTCCCGTACCATTACCGGATACGGATGCGGTCCCGTTGCCGATCCAAGGATGTAGTAGGTGTCCTCCACATGGCTCACCCAGTAGCGCAATGTCTCGTTGCAGGCATCCTTCAGCGTTCGCGTGCCAGAGGTGACGGGAACGACCTCGGTGCCGAGCAGGTTCATCCGGAACACGTTCAGCTGCTGGCGCTTAATATCCTCCTCGCCCATGAACACCTTGCACTCAAAGCCAAGAAGAGCGGCTACGGTCGCCGTTGCTACGCCATGCTGGCCCGCGCCGGTTTCGGCGATAATTTTCTTTTTGCCCATCCATTTGGCGAGCAAGCCTTGTGCCAGTGCATTATTGATTTTGTGAGCGCCTGTGTGGTTCAGATCCTCGCGCTTCAAATAAATTTTTGCCCCGCCCAGATGCTCCGTCAGTCTGCCGGCATAATACAGCGAGGTCGGACGACCCGAATAGCGGTGAAGCCAATAATTCAGCTCCTCCTTGAATTGTTCTTCCTTGGTGTAGGTCTGGAACGCATGCTCCAATTCAATCAGCGCATTCATCAGCGTCTCAGGCACATAGCGCCCGCCGAATTTGCCGAAGCGACCCTGTTCATCCGGTCCGTTAAACAATTGATTTCACCCTTTCGACAAAAGTCGTTATTTTCACGATATCTTTGACCCCGTCCGTCTCTACTCCGCTGGACACGTCCACCCCGCTAGGAGCAAACTCCTTCAGCAGTCCCCTCACGTTACCCGGCTGCAAGCCTCCTGCCACTAGCAGAGGAATCTCTGCCCGCCGGCACCATGCCTGGTACGGAGGAATCGAGGTCCAGTCGAAGGCATGCCCTGAGCCGCCGCCGTACACCGGGTCGAGCGTATCCAGCAGCACGCCGTCGATCATCCCCCGGTACGGGTCAAGCTGGACGCGGACCGAACCATCGGCACTATCCGATCCAGCCTCATCGACGTTCGAGCCGCGGTCCGACAAATGCTCGCCTCCAGAGGCCTTATCCGCGTCCGCTAACGACCGTTCGGAAGCGGCGGGCTGGGTTCGGGCGCTCAGCGAGAAAGCTTTGAGCACCTCGACGCCGCCATATCGCAGCTTCGCTTCCCGGCAAAAATCCGGCGTCTCCTGCGCATGCAGCTGCAGAACGTCCAGCGCCGCTTCGTTCATCACGGCATCCAGCTGCTCCAGCGTCGGATTGACGAACACGCCCGTCACCTTAATATGGTGGTCCCCGCTGGCGGTCCGTATAGCCTCGATGATGGCCGCCGCTTGCGCAGGGCTAACCTGCCGTTTGCTGCGTGCAAATACAAGCCCGATATAGTCAACCGGAAGCTGGGCTACCTGCTGCGCATGCTCCGTCGTAAGCAGCCCGCATATTTTGACCAGCGTCATCTTAGTCGCCCATCCCCTGAACCGCTGCGGCGGAAGACTCGCTTTCCGTCAAAGGCCCCATCAGATCGTGAACGGCATCGAACACGACAGGCTGGCGCATAAAATGCTCGCCGATCAACACCGCATGAGAGCCTACCGACTTCAGCCAGTCGATCTCGCCGGGCTGTGAAATTCCGCTTTCGCTGACAACCGTTACACCCGCAGGGATGTGGGCTGTCAGTTCTTCGGTCGTTTTCAAATCCGTCACGAACGTCTTCAGGTTACGGTTGTTGATGCCGACCATCGAAGGATTCAGCTCAAGAACGCGCTCCAGCTCCTCGCGATCATGCACCTCGATCAGCACATCCAGCCCGATGGAACGGGCGATCGCCTGATATTCGCGGAGCTGCTGCGTCGTCAGTATCGCAGCGATCAGCAGAATCGCATCCGCCCCAATGCAGCGCGCCTCATAAATTTGATGAGGATCTATGGTGAAGTCCTTGCGCAGCAGCGGTACATTTACCGCTTCCCTGACACGGGTCAGGTAATCATTGGCCCCTTGGAAGTATTGGACATCTGTCAGCACGGAAAGGCAATCGGCTCCGGCCCGCTCATACTCGGCAGCCAGCGAGACCGGCTCGAAATCCTCGCGGATCAGTCCTTTGGACGGGGATGCCTTCTTAACCTCGGCGATCAGTCCCATCGGACGTTTTTTCCCGGTGCTTAATGCCCGTTCAAAACCAAGACATGCGGGCATGCCCGCGATCTGGCGTTCCATCTCGGCAATCGTCACCGCTTCGTGAAGCAAAGCGACCTCCTGCCTTTTCGTCACTACAATTCGATCAAGAAACATGGCTCAGCTCTCCCGTACATTGAACTAGTTGCTCCAGCTTCGCAGCCGCCCGGCCGCTGTCGATCGTCTCGGCCGCCAGCTCCACGCCGGCGCGAAGCGTCTCAGCCTTACCGGTGACATAGAAGCATGCGCCTGCATTCGCAAGCACGATATCCCGGCGCGCGCCCCGGGCGCCGCGGAAAATATCATGGACGATGGCGGCATTCACTGCCGCGTCGCCCCCGACGATCTCTTTCATCGCATATCTCTGCAATCCCAGCTCCTCGGGGGAAATCTCCGTCGTCCGGATTTCTCCATCCCTCAGCTCGGTAATTTGAGTAGAATCCGAAATACTGATTTCGTCAAGCCCGTCGTGACTTGCGACGACCAGCGCTCGCTTAACGCCAAGCGCCTGCATGACATGCGCTATCGTTTCCGTTTTGCCGCGGTCGAAGATACCGAGTACCTGACGGTCCGCACCGGCCGGATTCGTCAGAGGCCCTAGCACATTGAACACGGTGCGTATGCCAAGCTCTCTTCGGGACGCCGCCACATGCTTCATCGACTGATGATACAGCTGCGCGAACATAAAGCAAATACCCGCCTGCTCCAGACATACCGCCGCTTGCTCCTGGTTCAGCTGGATGTTGACCCCGAGCGCCTCCAGCACATCCGCACTGCCGCTCTTGCTGGACATAGCGCGATTCCCATGCTTGGCAACGCGGATGCCGCCTGCAGCCGCGACGATGGCGGCCGTGGTCGAGATGTTGAACGTATCCGCCCCGTCGCCGCCAGTCCCGCAAGTATCCAGCAGATCGGACTGCTCGGTCAGCACGCGATTCGAGCGGGAACGCATCGCTTCGGCGAAGCCTGCGATCTCCTCGATCGTCTCCCCCTTCATCCGCAAAGCGGTCAGCAGTGAACCGATCTGTGTTTGCGTAGCTCGGCCTTCCATAATCACATCCATTACTTCACGAGCTTCAGCTCTTGTCAAATGCTGCATGCCGATGAGCTTCTGGACGGCCTGCTGGACCGTCATAATCACCGATTCCGTCATGACTGGTTTCCCCTCTTTCGATATTGGCTTGACCGCTTATTCGTAATAGTCGTGATTCGTCAATGCCAGCTCGCGCGCCTTCGGGGCGAATACCGCCTCCGCCACGCGGATAGCCTTCAACATGCCCATCGACTTGTTGACCGTTTCCTGATACTCGCTCTCCGGCACCGAATCCCAGACAATGCCGGCGCCTGCCTGTACATACGCCTTCCCGTTCTTGAAAATAATCGTGCGGATCGTGATGCACGTGTCCAAGTTGCCGGAAAAGCCCAAGTATCCGATCGCTCCTGCGTAAGCGCCGCGGGCTTCGTTCTCCAGCTCGGCGATGATCTCCATCGCTCTCAGCTTTGGTGCCCCGGACACCGTTCCGGCAGGCATGCAGGAGATGAAGGCATCGTAAAAGTCCTTGTTCGGCGCAAGCTTGCCGGAAACGTTCGAGACGATATGCATGACATGGGAGTATCGTTCAATTTCCATAAAGGAATCGCATTTGACAGACCCGAACTCGGATACGCGACCGATATCGTTGCGGCCCAGATCGACCAGCATCAGATGCTCAGCGCGCTCCTTCTCGTCGGCCAGCAGCTCCTTCTCCAGCGCCTCGTCCTGCTCCGGCGTCTTCCCGCGGGGCCTCGTACCGGCGATCGGCCGGGTTTCCACCTTCTCGTCCTCTACGCGCACCAGCAGCTCGGGCGACGTGCCCACGATGACCTGATCATCCATTTTCAGCACGTACATGTAGGGGGAAGGGTTCATCGTGCGCAGAATCCGGTATACCTGAAGAGGCGACACGTCCGTTTCAATCTCGAAGCGCTGAGAAAGCACGACCTGAAAAATATCGCCTGAACGGATATACGACTTGGCCTTCTCCACATTGTCGATGAACTGGTCCTTCGTCACATTGGACTTGATCTCCCCGAGCGGCACATCGTCGGGTATAGGACGGTGCGACATCGTTAGCGTCGGGAGCGGGCGCTTCAACCGTTCGATCGTCGCCTCGATTTTGGCGCAGGTCACTTCATAGGCCGCTGCGATCTCCGCGTCTGTCCCATATTTGGGCACATGGACATTCGCAATCACCTTGAGCTGCTGCTTGAAATGGTCAAACACGATGACCTGATCGCAGAACATAAACTCTACGTCATTCATCTGCAGATCATCCTGCCGGTGAGCGGGGAGCTTCTCGTAATATTGAAGCAGGTCGTATCCGAAGAAGCCGACCGCGCCGCCCGTAAAGCGAGGAAGTCCGGGAAGCGAAGGACTCCGGTATGTACCCAGATACGCTTTTAGCACTTCAAGCGGCTTCTCGGTGACCTTGCGCGTTCCCTCTGGTCCTTCGATGACCGTCTCCCCTTGCTTGGCCCGGAGCATCATGAACGGGTCGGTACCGATAAACGAATAGCGAGCCCATTTGACTCCGCCCTCGACGCTTTCCAGCAGGAAGGAGCGCTTCTCCTCGTAAAAATGCTGGAACACGCGAATCGGGGTTTCCGTATCGGCCATCAGCGTGCGCACGACAGGGATCAGGTTATACTCTTTTGCCAGCCGAATGACCTCTTGGGCTTCCGGTGTATACATCGTTCATCTCTCCTCTAATCGTCACGGCGGACGCTGCTTCTCTGAATCCCGTCAATAAAAAAAGCCTCTACGCTTGGTAGAGGCGGTCGTTAATCCAGTAGGGATCGAATGCTCCTGGCATAAATCGGACGGGATAACCGGACTGATAAAAAGGAAGGCTGCACGCAAAAGAAATAAAAGGCCATGATGCCATGCACAGACTTACTCCTTACCTATCGGCCGAACCGTCATGCCAATCTCTGCTCATCTCTACTGTACTCTGCTCTCGCTCTACTCTGCTCACAGCCCGTGACTCTCACAGGCTCGTTAAAGATCACTATACTACCTCGGCTATGCGTTTGTCAAATTCGATAAATCCGGACGCAGACGCATGGCTTCCCGGAGATAAACATGATTGATCTCGGCTTGCTTCTTCTCCGTATTGACCGTAACCATCAAGCGGATACAGCGGGGCAATCCGCCCTCTACCGGGATTTCCACCGAACACATCAAGGGGACCAGCTCCCAGCCCTCCATCTGGCGGATAGCCCGTGCCGGAAAGGTAGCTGTCAGGTCATGGGTTACTGTGACGAAGACGTTAGCGATTTCTTCCGGGACGATGCCGTTCTCCTGCACGATCTGATTCAACAGCTCGATCGTCGCGCTTAAAATCTCTTTCTCTTCGTTATGTTCTACCGTTATCGCACCGCGAATTCCCCTTACGAACATGCGTCAGTCCTCCTGTTTTAACCGCTCCACGATGTCTCTGACGAGCGCTGCGGACACGTTTTTATTGATTTCCACCTTGCCGATCTCCGTAGGCACGATGTAGACCATCTGGCCTTCCTTGAACTTCTTGTCATGCATCATCGCGGCCATGATCGCATCCGTATCGTAGTGGGCCGGGATCCGTACCGGCAGTCCGAACTTGCGGAATATCCGCTCGGTGACCGTGTGAATATGCTCCGGATTGCCCATGCGGACCGACAGCATCGCCGCTCCGACCATCCCGATGGAGATCGCTTCTCCGTGCATAAGCTCGCCATAGCCCGCAACCGCTTCAAGCGCATGCCCGATCGTATGTCCGAGGTTCAGGATGGCCCTCAGATCGTTCTCCCGTTCATCCTGCGAGACGACCTCCGCCTTGACGCCGCAGCCCATATACAGTCCGTACTGGAGCGCTTCCGGGTCAAGCCCCGTCAAACGTTCCGCATTGTCCTCGCACCAAACTGTGAATGTCTCATCCCAGATCAGCCCATGCTTGATCATTTCCGCCAGTCCGGAGCGGACATCCCGATCCGGCAGCGATTGGAGAGTCGTAGTGTCATATAGGACAAACTCGGGCTGATGAAAAGCCCCGATGATGTTTTTAGCCAGCGGATGATTGACCGCCACCTTGCCGCCGACGCTGCTGTCATGCGCCAGAATCGTGGTCGGAATCTGCACGAAGCGGACGCCGCGCATATAGCTGGCTGCCACGAACCCAGCCAAATCTCCTACGACGCCACCGCCCAGCGCCACAACGGCGGATTTGCGGTCAAGCCCCGCTTCCAGACAAGTCGTGACGACCTGCTCCAGAACTTGCAGCGACTTGGATTGCTCTCCTGCGCTCACCGTATGGGCAACCGGCTGGAAGCCGGCCTCCCGCAGGCGCTCGGTTACCGGATGCAGGTAATGCTCCGCCACATGCGAATCGGTCACGATCAGAAGCGGCGATGCCTTGGAAATGCCGTGCTTCTCGAAATAACTGCCGATATTCTCAAGCAGCCCTTCTCCGATGTAGATCGGATAGGAGCGTTCTCCCAGTTGTACAGCCAGCTCTTTGATCATTCGCTAGGGTCACCCGCTCTTTCTAGTAGCTCTTGATTTGCTCCAAGTAGCTGTTATAGTTGTTGCGGATTTCTTCGATCGAATCGCCGCCGAACTTCTCCATGAATGCGCTGGCCACTTCCCAGGCTACGACATTCTCCAGAATGACGCCTGCCGCCGGAACCGCGCAAGTATCGGAACGCTCGACTTGGGCCGTGAATGCTTCCTTCGTATCGATATCTACGCTTTGAAGCGCCTTGTACAGCGTCGAGATCGGCTTCATCACAGCGCGGACCACGATAGGCTCGCCCGTTGTCATCCCGCCTTCGAAGCCTCCTGCACGATTCGTCGCGCGGTAAAAGCCGCGTCCTTCCTCGTGCAAAATCTCGTCATGCACGGCAGAACCGCGGCGCTGGGCAGCCTCGAAGCCTATGCCGAATTCCACGCCCTTGAATGCCTGGATCGAAAGCACCGCTTGAGCAATCCGTCCGTCCAGCTTCCGATCCCACTGCACATGGCTGCCAAGACCGGAGGGCACGCCTTCGATGATGCATTCGATGACCCCGCCGAGCGTATCGCCGTCCTGCTTGGCCGCATCGATGGCCGCAATCATCCGCTCCTCCGCTTCCTTATCCGTCACACGTACCGGTGACTCCTCGGTAATACGGATCAGCTCGTCGATCGGCATATCCTGGCGCTTCGCTTCCACATCACCTATCCGAACGACTTGACCTGCGACCTTGATGCCGAATTCCTTCAGCAGCTCGCGGGCCATGCCGCCTACAGCTACGCGCATCGTCGTCTCGCGCGCACTGGAGCGCTCCAGGATGTTGCGCAGATCGCGCTGGTTATACTTCAGACCGCCGTTGAGATCGGCATGGCCCGGACGGGGGCGGTTCACTCTGCGCTTCGTCTCATCGCTGCCTTCGATCGGTTCTATGTTCATCACGGAAGTCCAGTGCTTCCAATCGTTGTTCTCCACCACCAGGGCGATCGGAGCTCCGGTCGTTTTGCCGTGGCGTACGCCGCCTACGATCTGGGCCGTATCCTTCTCGATCTGCATGCGGCGACCCCGTCCGTAACCCTTCTGCCGGCGTGCCAACTGTTCGTTAACCGCTTCGAAATCTACATTCACATTACTTGGAAAGCCCTCGATAATGGCCGTCAGCTGCGGCCCGTGCGTTTCTCCTGCTGTTAAATATCTCACCCAAATTATCCCCTTTCGTCCATACCCCTAACACCCATAAAAATCATAATCAATTCGGCATGGGCCACAAAACGCTTTAGCGCTTTTATGTACTGATTCCTTTGCCTCATTATAGTATAGGCTTGCTTCTTTGACAAGGAAAGTAACGCATATCAGGTCCTTCCTGAGTGGCGTATTGCTTCGATATGAGCATCCGATTACTTGCGGGCAAGCCTCCGAATAGGCGCAGAAAACGGGCGGCGTCCGATTTCTTACAACCAAAAATACGCCGGTAACGAGGCCAAAAAAGCCACGTACGGCGTATTCGCGGGGACGAAGAGGGGCCGGCTTAGCCGTTGACCGGCAGCTTGCCCAGCTTGCGTCCCGATTGCTTTCCATGCGGATCGTCTACCCATCCCATAATTTGCAACGAATCGATGCCGAGGATTTGCGCGCATTCCTGCATCGTAATAAATCCCCGGCGATAGGCCGTAATGACCTTACGCTTGTCCAATTCGACTCCTCCCGCAGCAGCAGACCTGGCTTGACAGCCCGTATACTACACAGTATGGGATTGATTGGCAGCCGTTATTCATCAAGCGATTATATTTTCCGATAAAAAAACGTCTCCGCCGATTCCATGCCATACTGCCCGGGGTTGAAAATCTGCTCCGTGCTGCCTACAAAAAGAATGCCTCCGGGTCTGAGCGCATCGGCAAACTTCTGATACAGCAAGTGCTTGGCTTCCTCGGTAAAGTAGATCATCACATTACGGCAAATAATCAGATCGTAGCCGGTCTCGAACCGATCCGTAAGCAAATTGCCCTTCTGGAACCTGATCGAGCGCTTAAGCGAATCCGCTATCTTGTAAGTCATCTTATCCTGCGTATAGTATTTCTGCAGATACTTGGCAGGCACATCCCGGATCGAACGGTCCGAGTATACCCCTTGCTTCGCTTTTTCCAGTGCGCCTTCATCGATATCCGTAGCGGTTACGGAGCTTTCGCCCAGGACGCCAAGCTCGGCGAGGATCATAGACAGCGTATAGGGCTCTTCTCCCGTCGAGCAAGCCGCGCTCCAGCACTTGAGTCTGCGCGTTCGTTTGGCCATCTCCGGCAGAAATCGCTGCTCCAGCACCTCCCAGCGGTTCGGGTTGCGCCAGAATTCCGACACATTGATCGTCATCCGGTCCAGAAACTCATAGAACAGCGCCTGGTCCTTGGTCATCGCGGTGAAGAAAGAAGCAAATGTATCATACCCTTTCTTCATCCGCAGCGTAGTAAGACGGCGTTTCATTTGAGCCTCTTTGTACAGCGCCAGATCAATGGACGTATAATCCTTTACTTTTTTGATGAAACCCAGGAAATCCTGATCCTCCATGCCGTCATCCCCACCTCGTCAGCTCTCCGCATTAAACCCACTTTTGTACCGATTTCGTATAATGGACGACTTCTTCCGGTGCGAAAAAGTTAGCGATCTCCCTTTCCGCGCTTTCCGGCGAATCCGAGCCATGTATCAAGTTCAGTCTAGTATGTACCGCGAAATCAGCTCGGATCGTCCCGGGGGCCGCCTCGAGAGCGTCCGTTTTGCCAATCAGACTGCGGGAAAGTCCGATAGCCCGGTCCCCTTGCCAGACCATGGCGAATACGGGCCCGGAAGTGACGAACTCGACGAGCGGCTCATAGAAATCCTTGCCCTCGTGCTCCGCGTAATGCTTTTCCGCTTGCTCGCGGCTTACCTGCAGCAGCTTGGCTGCCGTGAGCTGCAGCCCTTTGCGCTCGAAGCGCTTCACAATCTCCCCGATCAGCCCCCGTTCGATACCGTCAGGCTTGATCATTAAAAAGGTTCTCTCCATGCTCGTTTCTCTCCTCTCTCCTGACTCGCCCTCAGTCTCCGTGCCGCCCTCCTGATCAATAGGAACGGTTGCCGAAGAAATGAGCGATGCCGGTTAAGTCTTTCTTCGCCTGAATGTCGGGTAATTCCTGCAAGACGGCGATCGCTTTATCGATATATGAGGAGGCAAGCGCTTCCGTCCGGGCAATTCCCTCGCTCCCGCGAATCATATCCAGGAACCGGTCGATATTTGTCTGTCCGTCGCAGCCCTTGATCCGGTCAAGCTCTTCCAAAAGCGACGGCCGAAGCTGCGGATTCTCCAAGGCATAAATCACCGGAATCGTAATATTGCCCTGCCGGATATCGCTGCCCGGCGGCTTCCCCAATTCCTTCTCGGTCCCGCATAGATCCAGCAGATCGTCCCGGATTTGAAACGCCATGCCTGCAAAATATCCGAAACGGTAAAGCAGCCTGGACGTCTTCTCTGGAGCGTCGGACGCCATCGCGCCCAGCTGGCAGCTGATCGCCAGAAGCAGCGCGGTCTTGCGCTTGATGCGAAGCAGATAGTTCCGGACGGACTGCTCCGTATGATAGAAAAACCGGATTTGCTCCATTTCTCCGATGCTCATTTCCACCAGGGCTTTGGACATGATCCGGTGAATAGCGGGATTGTCCAGCCGGGTCACGATGCTTAGCGCCTTGGCGAAAATATAATCCCCCGTATACATCGCTATCCGATTGTCCCACTTGGAACGGACGGTCAGCTGTCCCCGCCGGGTTTTTGCATCGTCTATCACATCGTCGTGGACAAGCGATGCCATATGGATCAGCTCCAGGGAAACCGCTACATGCTTGATCCGCTCCAGGTTATAGTTGCCGAACTTGCCTCCCAGCAGCACGAAGACCGGACGTATCCGCTTCCCGCCCGCCTTCAGCAGATGAAGCGAAGCATCGCGCAGCAGCGGATGATCCACATCGATGCTGCGCTCCAATTCCTTTTCGATGCTGCTGATATCTTTTTTTAACTTGGCATACAAATCCAATAATTTCATTCCGTCACCTGTGCTACCGAATTATCTTGCCATATTTGCAATTGAACCTCTTGCTTCAGGAAGCCCAGCTCCACCGCATATTGATAGTATAGCTGAAGCCCTTCCCACTGTCTCGGACCGAATTCATAACAAAGATTGGAGAAATACTGCTGCCAATACTCCTTGGTTCCTCCAATCGCTCTCTGTGCATCCTCGACCAGCAAGGTCAGATCGTCCAGCGACTTGCGCTTGCTCTCCAGAAATGCGTTATAGATCGCCCTCACCAGCTCCGGCTGTTCCAGAGCAACTTGCTTGCGGATCGTGCATACGGCGAATGACATCCATTGGCCGGTCAGACGTGTCCATTCCTCGCCCAGATCCGTAACCAGATAACCGCGATCCTCCCAGCTTGCCCTGATGGCATGATCCCCGATCAGCAAGCCGGCGTCCGCGCTATTCATCATCGTCTCCAGGTTCGGCTCCTGGTACACATACTGAACGTCGACACGGTAAAACTTGGCCAGTATGATTTTCAGCAGATTGACCGTCGTAGCCGACGTCGTGGGCAGTGCGATGGTCGCTCCTCCGAGCTCCGCGAGAGGCTTGCGATGGAACAGCAGCAGCGAGTGCACGTGCCGGTAGGCGCTGACCGACATATGAGGGAAGAGCAAGTAATCATCGGCATGCTCGGCATAAGCGAAAGACGAGATCGGGCCGATATCGATCCGCCCCTCCGCCATCGCTTTATTCAGCTGCGTAGGCACTTGCTGGAAAACCTCCAGCCGGTCGCCGAACGCAGCGAATGGAAAATAGTAAAACAACGGCCAGACATTCGTAAAGTCAATCCGTCCGATCCTTATCGGTTGGTTGTTCGGTGTCATGTGGCATACCCCATCTTTTGTACAAGTGATGTTCGATCTCCATAGCGTCGAGTACTTTGCCTACGATAAAGTCGACCATGTCGTCCACGGTCTGAGGCCCCTGATAGAAGGCCGGCATAGCCGGTATCATCCGTACGCCCATGCGAGCAAGCTTCAGCATATTCTCGAGATGTATCGCATGCAGCGGCGTCTCGCGAGGCACCAGAATCAGCTTGCGCCCTTCCTTCAGCATAACATCGGCGGTCCGTTCGAGCAGATTGTCTGAAGCTCCGCTGGCCAGACTGGCGAGCGTCCCCATCGAGCACGGAACCACGACCATCCCCTTGGTCAGAAAGGAGCCGCTGGCTGTTTTCGCCCCGATATCCTGTACGGGCACGTACTCGATCGTTCCGGGCAAGCCCATGAACTGACGGTCAATCGTATCCTGACGCCGTGCCGCGTCCCAGCCCAGCTCTTCCTTCAGCACCCGCCAGCCGGCGTCGGTCACGATCAGATGGACACATTCACCTCGCGATAGCAAAAATCGGCATAAGCGGACCCCGTATGCGGCTCCGCTGGCTCCCGATATTCCGATCACCCAAGGCTTCTTCATGTCGAAAACACCACCAAATCAATGAGCGTGAAGACGAACATCGCGATGCTAAGCATGCTGTTCATCGTAAAGAAGGCCGTATTTACCCTGCTCAAATCATGTGGCTTGACTATAAAGTGTTCGTAGAAGAGCAATGCGAACGACAGCAGCACCCCAAGCAAATAGATCCAGGTCAGCTCGGTCAAGAAGTACAGGCTCAGCAGACCGGCAGCCGTTATCACATGAAACAGACGGGCCAGGCGCAATGCCTTCGGAATTCCGAATCTGACGGGGATCGAGTGCAGCCCCTCCTTGCGGTCGAATTCCGTATCCTGACAAGCATAGATCACGTCAAAGCCGGCAAGCCAGAACACGATGCCGATATAGAACACGATCGCCGTCCAGGTGATCTCCCCCGTCACTGCCACCCAGCCTCCAAGCGGCGCAAGCGCGATCGCTACGCCCAGGAAGATATGGCATGCCCACGTAAAGCGTTTGGTGTACGAATAGAACACTAGAAAGAAAACGGCGATCGGCAGCAGCTTTATACAAAGCGGGTTCAAATTAGCCGCGGCCACAAACAGCAGGATGAACGAAATAATAATGAAAATGATAGCTTCTTTCGACGATATCAATCCTGCCGGAATAGCCCGCATGGCTGTACGCGGGTTTTTGGCATCAAATACTTTGTCCGCTACCCGGTTTATCCCCATCGCCGCGCTCCGCGCCCCGACCATAGCCAGAAGGATCCAGCCGATCTGCGCCCAAGAGGGCAGCTGCTGATAGGTGACGACCGATCCGAGCAGCGCCCCCATGAAGGCAAACGGAAGCGCAAAAAGCGTATGCTCGACTTTGATCATTTCCAAAAAAATCTTGGTCTTTCTCCACATGATGCTCATTCTCCCTTGATTACCATTCTCCTGTATGCCCGTCTGCAGCCTTCGGCTTGAACCCTATATGAAGGGCGGCGATACCGCTGAATAGCGGATACACGCGTACGTCAGTTAGGCCCGTCGAACGGAAAATGTCCGCAAGCTGCTTGTGGTCTGGAAAATGGACAAGCGATTCCGGAAGCCATTTATACTGATCGTACTTCTTCGCGATAAGCTTGCCCAGCAAAGGAAGTACTTTCTGGAAGTAAAAATAATACAGCGACTTGAAAGGCTGCCAGGTCGGCTTCGACAGCTCCAGCGATACGACCATGCCTCCGGGCTTAACGACCCGCTGCATCTCTTCGATTACCTTCACGAGATCGGGCACGTTGCGCAGGGCAAAGCCGATGGTCGCATAGTCGAAGGAATTAGCCTCATACGGCAAGTCCATCGCATTGCCGCGCACCAGGCTGATCTGCTTGTCCAGCCCGAGTCTGCCGATTTTCTCTGCCCCAATGTCCAGCATATTTTGACTGAAATCGAGACCTACCATCTTCCCCGAGCGGCTGGCCTCCGCCAGACTGATCGTCCAGTCGCAGGTGCCGCAGCAAAGATCGATCGCCGTCTCCCCTGGCTGAACATTCATCTTGCGCATCGTAAACTCCCGCCAGGCTTTATGCCGGCGAAAGCTTATGATGTCGTTCATCAAGTCATATTTGGGAGCGATGCTCTCGAATACGGAATGAACGAATTGTTCCTTGGTCTTGGTGTCCATCCATGTCACCTCATATTTCCAGTATGGCTCTGCTTGACGTATCGCGCCTGTCCGATAAGTAGCTGCGGAACGGCTCCCCTATGGAGAGAAGCTCCTTGCCCCACTGGTCCGGCTCAAACGCTTGAAGTCTATCCTGCAGTTCCTTCGTACAAGCCTCGAGCATCTGATAAAGCTGCGAGGTCACTTTATATTTCAGCCAAAGCGACCTGAGCTTCGCATGATCGGGTTCTTCGTGCTGAAGCATTTTCTTTTCTTCCTTCGTCCCCCACTGCAGCACATGCCAAAAGCCCCAGCTCTCCCGATAGTGCTGGGAAGATTCGGAGCGCACAATCTCTTGCAGGAGCACCTCGCAGCGCGTAAACAGCTCAAGCAGCTCTGCCCAGATCGGGCCTATCTGTGTTTCCAGAATTCCGTCGAACGACAGGAACAGTCTGGTTTTCACCTCAACCGATTGCTTTATATATTCCTCAGCGGTTAATTTGAACTGCTTCATCAGCAGGTACAAATTCATCTTCAATCGATTCGCTTCGCATATCGCGCCCGATAAAACCCGGATCAGCTCGATATGTCCCGCCTGGGAAAGCAGATAATAAAAACGGCTGCTGAAGTAATCGCCTGCAAGCACCTTGAGCTGCCTTGCGCGCGCCGCCTTCATCTCCTTGTCGTCATTCGTAATGCTTACCGTGTCATGCGTATCGAGACCGAGCTGAACGAGGCTCGTGACCAGCGTATACAGTTCACGGTGTCCGGAAAGCGTACTGTACTTGCCCAGGAAAGCATGCAGCAAACGGGCGCGAAAATCCGGGAATCCGGGCAAATCGGTGTGCTTCCGAATCATATCGTATTCGATATACGGCCGAGCCAATTCGGGTATTCGGTAAGTAGTCATATGTAAGCCTCCGAACCTTACAAAAAATCCTGCCATTCAATCCAAATCATTATAGCATAAACAATTTCGTTTCGCATTCTGCCCTGACTGTCATTTCTTACAGTTTTTCATTTTTGGACTTGAGGTGCCGCTCCTTCCACACGGGCGTGTAAGTCATGCGGTAATGCGAATCGAGATAGGCCTGGATCTCCTCCACCCCGACAGGACGAAGACCCTCCTCGCCCTCCGCCGCTTTGTCGCGTCTGGCGTCCGCAGCCACCAGCAGCTGAGCTCCGCTTTCCTGGCCGCGGGAAGCATCCAGGACCCTTACGAAGACCTGGTTAATATTGGTGGAGGCGGCGAATAAGGATCTGGGAATCTCGTAGACATCGCGTATCGTATCTCCGGCATCGGTCGTGGTGACGGCGATCAGGTCGATCGCCACATAGGTGCGGCTCACTTCCACGCTGCGTATGCGCAGATGCAGCGGCATGCGAGACACCACGTCGACGATGTTCGCTTCCGTCACTTGCACCGGCTTATTCATGCGGAAGGCCGCAGCGTCTTCATCGAGCTTAAGCAGATAGGACAAGCTGATGGCTAAACCGGCAGAGAGCAGGGTCATGACAACCAAACGGGGGATCCAATTCATCACGGCGCGTTCCTCCTTGACCCATTTGCCAACCTCAAGGGAAGTGCGACCGGCTGATGCCGCAGGCGTTCTTTGCATGCGGCCGGGCTGATGAGCCCTTGGCCTGTCTGTTATCATTGTACAACGAAAAAAAGCAGGCTATGCCTGCCTCTGCCAAAGAAAATTATTCCTGCGTCTCTACCGTGCCGAACTTCGTCATGACCACCGCTTTGCCGCGAATTTTAACCGCTGAGGTATGGTCGGTAAACTGTGCGATCATAATCTCGCCTTTATCCAACTTCTCCGTATGATGAAAACGCGTATCCTGCCCGCGCGTCAAGCCGATGACCTGAACCCCATTCTCCATAGCCTTGATAACGAAATATTCGTTTTGGCTTGTATCCATAGCCGTATGACCTCCAGCCCAACAATTGAATTTAATCTTAATCATGACGAAAAATGAAAGGGATGTCAACCTCTAGAGGCCATAGAGAAAAACCACCAGTGCGCACTAAACGCAAACCAGTGGTTTTCTGAAAAAAGCTAACTCGGAGTAACACGATTCGAACGTGCGACCTCACCCACCCCAAGGGTGCGCGCTACCAGGCTGCGCCATACCCCGATGACCATTCGGTTTTGTTATTATAGCATGCGGCCCTGTGGCCTGCAATACCCTTATGCGCGACGATTCATAATAAAACGCCTGAATCGAAGATTCAGACGCTTGTTGTCGTAGTTTCTGTTCGAATACGGGTCGTCTTATGTAGAAGACAAGGCCGGCTAATCTTATTGGATACCGTCGCGAAGCGCTTTACCTGGCTTGAAAGCAGGGATTTTGCTCGAAGGGATTTCGATTTCCTCGCCGGTTTGCGGGTTACGGCCTTTACGGGCGGAACGTTCGCGAACTTCGAAGTTTCCGAAGCCAACGAGTTGCACTTTGTCGCCGCCTTGGAGAGCCTCGGAGATCGCTTCGAAAACCGCTTCAACGGCTTTGGTTGCGTCTTTCTTGGAAAGCTCGCTGGTCTCAGCAACTTTATTGATCAGATCGGATTTATTCATGCCATTCACCTCCCCCCACAGCATACGATAAGTCTTTATTTCCTTTGTTCACTGTTTACAGGCAAAATATACATCCCATGTGAGTTTCTTCAGCAAATCAACCTTATAGTAATACAGGAGTTCAGACTTTTCAAGTAAAAATGCAAAAAATGCGCCCAAAAGGGCACATTTTTCGTCGTATTTTGTCCGATTGCTTACAAAATAATGGCAATTAAGCCCCCGGACCCTTCGTTGATGATTCGGCCAAGCGTTTCCTGAAGCTTGTAACGGGCATTGTCCGGCATCATCGCCAGCTTGCCCTGGATGCCTTCCCGAACGATGGAATGCAGCGAGCGGCCGAAGATATCGGAATCCCAAATTTTTAGCGGGTTGTCCTCGAAATCCTGCATCAGATATCGCACAAGCTCCTCGCTCTGCTTTTCCGTCCCGATAATCGGGGAAAATTCCGACTCCACATCGACCCGGATCATATGGATAGAAGGAGCCGTCGCCTTCAGCCGGACGCCGAAGCGGGAGCCTTGACGGATCAGCTCGGGCTCATCCAGCGCCATCTCGGCAAGCGTCGGCGGGGCGATGCCGTAGCCTGTCGTTTTGACCATTTCGAGCGCTTCCGCAAAGTGATCGTATTCGCGCTTGGCATGGGTGAATTCCTGCATCAGCTGAAGCAAATGGTCCTTGCCTCGTATTTCAACGCCGACCACTTCCTGCAGGATGCCGTCATACAGCTCATCGGGCGCATACAGGTCGATCTCCGCCACGCCCTGACCCATGTTCATCCCTGCGAGTGCCGCCCTGTCTATGAATTCATACTCCTCGAAGCTGCTGACGACCCGGTCCACATCGCGAAGACGGCGAATGTCCTGCACGGTATCCCGCACAGAATTTTCAAAGTTGGAGCGAAGCCAGTGATTTTCCTGAAGCACCATCACCCAGCTCGGCAAATTCACGTTGACTTCATGCACGGGGAACTCATAGAGCACCTCGCGCAGCACAGAGGTGAAATCATCCTCTCCCATATTCGCGACGCTTACCGTCACGACAGGCACATCATGCTTCACCTGCAGCTCCCTGCGAAGATCCTGAGCCGCCTCGCTTTGCGGCTTGGTGGAATTGACGATGACGATAAAAGGCTTGCCGACCTCTTTGAGCTCGTTAATAATACGGTCTTCGGCATCAATATAGGAAACGCGCGGAATTTCCGCGATAGAACCGTCCGTCGTAATCACGACACCCAGTGTCGCATGCTCCTGGATGACCTTGCGCGTGCCGATTTCGGCGGCTTCCTGAAACGGGATCGCTTCGTCGAACCAGGGCGTGTTGATCATCCGCGGGCCGCTTTCATCCTCGTAGCCTTTAGCGCCTTCTACGACATAGCCGACGCAATCGACCAGCCGCACATTCACGTTAAGCCCTTCGGCCACATGCAGCTGAACGGCGTTGTTCGGTACGAATTTCGGCTCCGTCGTCATAATCGTGCGCCCGGCCGCGCTCTGCGGCAGCTCGTCGGTAGCCCGGATGCGATCCGCTTCATTCTGGATATTCGGCAAAACAATCGATTCCATAAAGCGCTTGATGAACGTTGATTTCCCCGTACGGACCGCTCCAACGACCCCCAGGTAAATATCCCCGCCAGTACGCTCTGCAATGTCCTTAAAGATATCCACTTTTTCCAATGAGAATCCCTCCTACAGGTTGTTAAAACGAAACTCGTACATGCCTCGGACTAGTACAAATATATGTATGGCGGACAAAAATATGATGATCGGCGCATAAAATATTTGACCCCACTCCTTATAAAGCCGCTTTCCGCCTGCAAAAAATACGAGCATGCTGAGAATGCTTCCGGCAAACGGCAGACCGCTGAGATTCCCGGTATCGGGGCTTAGGCACGGCAGTTCATCCTCGACAAATATATGCCGCGCCAGAGGCCGTTATTCGGGCTTTGGAAAATAAGAACAGCCCCTGCCGCCTGAATATCAGGCGATAGGGGCTTGCAGGGCTTCTGATAGGGCTTTAAGGCGCCGTAATGGGCTCAGGCTGACCGTTGTTCCACCGGTAACCGAACGACCTGGCGGGCACGAAATACGATTCCTCCACAAGCAATGCACGCAAATCCTGTCCGGCCGTCAGCTTCGACTGAAGCTGCTTCCTGTCGATCAAGCGCATGATCTCAGGCGAGTAATCGATGGTTACTGTGCCGGAGTCGTGCAGAAGGAAGGGCAGTCTGACCTGAGGCGTGTACACACTGCGTACATCCGCCGGCTTGCGGTTAAGCTTCACAAAATCGATCGTGTGAAAGCCTTGGGCAACAGGCTCGCCGATCGGCAGCGAAGAATGCTTCGACATGTAGGCATTGACGGCCTGCTGGATATCAAGGGTTTGCTGGAACGAGGTCAGGTCCAGCATCTTGACCGTGGGCTTCGTTTCCACATCGACGAGCACATAGGTAGCCGTCCCGCCGCTCTCGAATGCATTGGCCGGTACCGCGCTCAAGTATTTGCCTTGAAGCTTCTTGAAATCAATCGGATATTTTTCGTACAGAGGGGTCGATTCCTCGCTGTTTTTAATCGGCAGTACGCCGGTTTTCGACTTATATTGGTCTATGGCATTCTGCACGACCATCACATACTCGCCGCTGGCCAGCTGATTCTCCTTACGGAGCTCGTTCGGATACATACAGCCTGCGAGTAAACACAGAAGCACAAGCATAGCGCTCAGCCGCTTCCATCCTTTCATCATGGCCATTCCTCCTCCTGCTGGCGCTCGAGCTGCCGACGCACGGCGCTTTTAAGGGGGTCCTCCGGCACGGTGACCGAGACGGCGGCCGTCCCGTTAACCTTGGCCTGACAAGCCAGCCGGTACCCCTCCTCGGCTAACGATCCGAGCTTCAGCCGTTCATTGGTATTCATCGGCGCAAGTCCTTGCTGCGCATCGGACGCAATTTGCACCTTGCACATCAAACAGGCAGCTTTACCGCCGCATCGGGTGCGCACCGGTACCTTTCCCCTTCTGGCCGCATCAAGCAGGGTCGTGCCCGGCTTGGCTTGTACCGTGACGGCGCCCGGCATAAATCTAATCTCTGCTGCCATCTCCGTCCTCCTCTCGGTCCAGCAGCTCATACAGCCGGTGAAGAACAGGCTCGGATAGCCGGTTGCGGGCAGCCAGTTCACCAAGCAGCGTCCGATGGGACTGACGATCAGTTTGCCGGCATAGGGCAGCCACCGCCTCGTAACGATCCGGTCGTTTGCGCAGAACGTTGAATATCAGCTCATGGACAAGCGGCATCAGCTTAACCTTGCCGCCGCCTTCCGGCCCAGGCCCCCTGACTGCCGACTCCGTCAGGTATCGGGTGTCTACCCGATACTCGCTACCGAGCGCACGAACCTCAAATGCGCCGACCAGCTCCACACACACTCCGTCTATCTCATAATGACTTAGCAGGGAACGGTAGACGGATGTTTCATTTCTTTCCTGCACGTCCAGGGCATATGCGCGCAAGGCGGCATGGACCTTCCTCGCGTCGTCCTCATCTGCGTAAAGGTCGAGATCCCGGGGCTCGGCCGACAGCTGTACGCCCTGCAGAAGCAGGCCTGTACTTCCGCCAACAGCCCAAACAGCCCCGAGCGGCCTGAGCGTCTCTTCGAGGATGCGCAAGGCCGATTCGCCCCGCTTCGACATCGATATCTTTTTGTCTATGTTCACCGTCTCATCCTCATTCTAAAAATTCGCTTGCAATCCTTACGAGGCTGTCGATTCATTGTGAGTAACTGAGTTGAAACGTTCTGCTTTCGCTAACGGACCTCAGAGTCTCTATTTGCATCATTTTCGCGATATTGAAAATCTAACGGACTCAGATGACGCTATTTGGTGCATTTCCGCCCATTCTATGCGGTTTTGACGTAAGTAAGGTCGTCTGTGTCCGTTTCAATTTGAACAGGTCTCATTTTTGTGGAATAGCGACTGTGGTGTCCGTTACGATCAGCCTTTACTTAACTGCGCTGCCGTCCACAATGAATCGACAGCCTCCTTACTTCCTTTAGAAAAAAGGCTTGAGCGTGGCTGTAACGCTGCCCGCCGACCTAAGCTCGGCCTGACAGCCAAGCCGGAGGCCCTGCTCAAACTCTTCCGGCTCCAAATTATCAAGCTCCGCAACTGTCGGGCCCTTCAGATGCTCTCCTCCCTCAGTGACGATACAGCGACAGCGGGAGCATGTACCGCGCGTGCAGGAGAAGCTCCAGTCCACTTTATGCTTGATGGCCAGATCCAGAATAGTCAAGCCGATCTCTGGCTCTACCGTCTTCTGGATACTGCGTCCCTTTAACGTAATCATAAATGCGCGCCTTCCTTCCTACAGCATGGATGCCATCATATAAATGAGAATAGGAATAAATAAAATAAACGCCAGAATCGACAATATGATCCGGGTAACTCCCTTCGTACGCGTTCGCGCATACGTGATCAGCAGCGATGCCACAATCATCAGCCCGATCGCCACAAAGGATGCCCACATCTTATCCAAAGACGACATACTTTCCCTCAACCTCCACTATACCTTCATCCAAAAACTTCAGATTCCATCATAACATAAAAAAAGCACAAGCGCCGCATCCGCACGCTTGTGCCGTCGAAGTGTTACTTTTTCATGATCATCTTCATCAGCTGCTCCATGTTGGCCGTGTTCATCTTGCTGCTCTTAATCGCGGATATGAGCTCATTCATCGTCTGCTCCGACACGGGAGCATTGACCAGCCCCGCCACTTGCTTGATCAGTTGTCTAAGCTGTGCGTCGCTTTGCATCGTGGAAGGCTTTACGCCGCTAGCCAGCTTATGAATGTCCTTCTCGGAAACGCTTTTCCCGGTTTTCTTTTTTACGACGCTCAATACGTCTTTGGACATATTTTTGTTGGACACGTCACTACCTCCTCAGACTGGATACGCCACTCAGCCGTCTGTCCGACTAAGTAAGCAGTCTGAGGTATTATATGTATGTTGGCGTTTAGCCGTATAGGCGAGCGCCCTAACGAAACCAACCTGTTTGTGAAGAATCGGCGATTTCCTCGATTTCATGCGTGCGTCCGCGGCCCATCAAGTCCTCAACAGCCTCGCGCGGGGTCTTGCCGTCGAACAGCACCTGATGCAGCTCCGCCGTAATCGGCATGACGATGCCGTACCGCTCGGCAAGCTTGTGCGCCGCCTGTGTCGTCTTCACGCCCTCTACGACCATGCCCATCCGCGCCAGCACCTCATCCAGGGCAAGCCCTTGCGCCAGCATGGAACCGGCCCGCCAGTTGCGGCTGTGCTGGCTCGTACAAGTAACGACCAGATCGCCGATGCCCGCCAGCCCGGCAAAGGTCAGCGGGTTCGCTCCCATGGCCGTGCCGAGACGAGCGATTTCGGCCAGGCCGCGTGTTAGAAGCGCCGCCTTCGCGTTGTCTCCGAAGCCGAGTCCATCCGATAGACCGGCGCCAAGTGCGATGATATTCTTCAGGGCTCCGCCGACTTCCACACCGATGACATCGGGATTTGTATAGACGCGGAAGCTGTTGTTAATCAGCAGGTCCTGGGCCTGCTCGGCCGCATCCTTATCCAGAGAGGCAACGACGACCGTAGTCGGACACTGCCGGATTACCTCCTCCGCGTGACTCGGGCCCGACAGAACGACGAGTCGGCTAGCGTCAAGCTCCGGCAGCTCATCAGCTAACACCTCGCTCATCCGCTTGAGCGTGCCTGATTCGAAGCCTTTGGTCGCATGGATAAGAAGCGTTTCTTTATCCAGATACGGTCTTAATTGTCCCGCTATCGCCCGCATAGCCGCCGAAGGCGCAACGACGATGACGGCTTCCGCGCCCTCTACCGCTTCCTTCATATCCGACGTAGCCCGGATAGAATCGGCTAGCACCGCATCGTTCAAGAAACGCCCGTTTCGGTGACTCTCGTTAATTTCACGTACCTGCTCCGCGTTTCTGGTCCACAGGGCGACCTCCCGACCATTCTCGGCCAATACCGAGGCGATCGCCGTCCCCCAGCTTCCAGCTACCAGTACGGCTGTTTTCGAAGCTTGTGCCATAGGCGAGATCCCCCTTTCGGGTATATTGAGTTCAGGCTTGCCGTTTACTGCCAAGCTTGTTCTCCTGTCCTTTAAACAGCTTCACGATGTTGCTGCGGTGGCGGAACAAGGCGAAGGCGAACAGAAGCAAGCTCAGCCACAATATTTCCACTGGGCGCCCCATCAGCCAAATAAATAAAGGCAAGAGTGCGGTAAACAGAAGAGAACCCAGGGAAACATAACGTGTCCATACGATCGAAAGAATCGCGGCGATCCCCGCCAGCAGCGCGGGAAGAAACGCAACGGAGACCATGACGCCGATCGTTGTCGCGATCCCCTTGCCGCCGCGAAAGCCGAAGAATACCGGCCAGTTGTGACCGACGATGACGCTGATGCCGGATAATACCAGAAAGAGCGTCTCTCCTCCGCTAAGCAAATATCCGAGCCAGACAGCCGCAACGCCCTTCAGGACATCAAGCAGCAGCACCGCGATTCCCGGACCCTTGCCGAGCACCCTCAGCGTGTTGGTCGCGCCGGCGTTCCCGCTGCCATGCTGCCGGATGTCGATGCCCTTCAGGAGCTTCCCGGCCAAAAAACTGAAACTGATCGAACCAAGCAAATAACCGATAATTAGTGAACTCCAAGCCCACACAAGCGCCACTCCTGTCAATCGTCCTCTGATTTACGTCGGGTAAAGATGCGTAACGGCGTGCCTTCAAAGCTGAACGCAGATCTGATCTTGTTCTCCAAGTACCGCTCATAGGAGAAATGCATCAGCTCCGGGTCATTCACGAACAATACTATCGTGGGCGGCTTAACCGATACCTGAGTCGCGTAATTGATGCGCATACGTCTGCCTTTATCGGTCGGTGGCGGGTTGATGGCGACCGCATCGGAAATAATCTCGTTAAGCACATGAGTCGGTACGCGCAGTGCATGCTGCTCCGCTACATGGTTCACCATCGGCAGCAGCTTGTGCAGCTTGACTTTGGTTTTGGCCGATAGGTATGTGACCGGCGCGTAGGTCATGAACAGAAAATGATCGCGGATTTTTTGAGTGAACTGGTGCATCGTCTTATCGTCTTTTTCTACGATATCCCATTTGTTCACGACAAAAATAGCCGCCTTGCCCGCTTCATGGGCGTATCCGGCAATATGCTTATCCTGTTCGATAATGCCCTCTTCGCCGTTGAAGACAACCAGGACGACATCCGCCCGCTCGATAGCCTTCATCGCGCGCATCACGCTGTACTTCTCGGTGTTCTCATATACCTTGCCCCGCTTGCGCATGCCTGCCGTATCGATAATGACATACTTCTGCCCGTCCTTCTCGAAAGGCGTATCGATCGCATCGCGGGTTGTGCCTGCCACATCGCTCACGATGACGCGCTCCTCGCCGAGCAGCGCATTGACCAGGGACGACTTACCGACATTCGGCCTTCCGATCAGCGCGACCTTAATGACATCTTCCCCATACTCATCTTCCGTCGTTTCCGGGAAGTGAGCGGTCACCGCCTCCAGCAAATCGCCGATCCCGGTGCCATGCGAGCCCGAAATCCCCACAACCTCGCCGAAGCCCAGGCTGTAAAACTCGTAAATATCGTCTACCCTGCTCAAGTTATCAACTTTGTTGGCAGCGATGATAACAGGCTTTTTAGCCCGGAAGAGCATCTCCGCCACTTCGCTGTCCGACGGAGTGACACCCGCCTTCGCATCTACCATAAAGACGATAACATCCGCTTCTTCGATAGCGAGTTCAGCCTGCATGCGGACGGAACGCATGATCTGGTCTTCGCCCTCAATCTCGATACCCCCGGTATCGATGATGCTGAACTCGCGGTCCAGCCACTCCCCCCGGCCGTACAAACGGTCCCGGGTAACTCCCGGTTTATCTTCTACGATAGCCAGCTTGTCGCCGATAATCCGGTTGAATATCGTCGACTTCCCCACGTTCGGTCGGCCGACAATCGCCACTATTGGCCTTGCCATGAACTTCATTCCCTTCGCGAAAACGCATCAATCGATCCAAATCTTGGTGCAATGTCAACAACATATTATATCAAACGAATGCACGCAAGTAAACCAACGCCGACTCAATCGCTTTCCTTGCGCAGCGTCTCGTTAAGGACGCGCAATGCCCGGCGAAGGCCGCCAACTACCGTCTCCAGCATTAACGCTCCCCCTCTGACAATGAAGGCGCTAAGCCACCACAAGTCGACCAAGGCTGCCGTTCCCAGCATGGCAGGCCCTTCACTCCGATGCGTGTACAGAGCAAGGCCTTCCCCGATCAGCAAGCCTCCCGCTACTGCAGCCAGTTGGAGTGCCGGTGAACGGAGCAGCATCGCACCCAGCAATCCGATCAGAAGCGAGATCGTGAGGGGGACATTCCAGACGATCAACGAAGGCATCAGGTGGAGCATTTCCGTCATAAAAAAATACAGAGCTCCCAGCAGCAGCGAAACCGACGCCAGATGAAGCCTCAGCAGTACTCCTCTTGCCCTAGACAGCACATAGACAAACAAAAGCAAAAAAACGAAGGCCGAGCCGGAGATACGCAGTCCGCCCCAACCTACTTCAACACGGAGCAGAACGGCCCAGGATGCAAAAAAAAGAAGTAGACTCGTAGGAGTGATACCTCTTAACAGGACGTCCTTCCAGCCGCTGGCGAATAGAATCAGAGCAATGACTGCTAGCAATAAGGAAATATAACCTGCATTCATCATTCGCGTTCACCTCGGAAAAAGCTTGTCCTCTCTTTTTCCTTAGTATGGCTTTCCGTTTGTCTTTTTATGAAGAATAGATGTAGCCGTCCCGGTTCGCCAATCGCTGAAGGTCAATTCCGCGAGCGATACACCATTCGGCGGTTTCTCCGCGAATCACAACAGGGACACGGCGCAAGGACTCGAGATCCTCAGCTCCAAGCGCTGTCATGACCAAGCGGAGATCTTGATGCAAGGCCCGAATATAGGCTATCAGAGCGGGCGTCCCTTCCTGCCGCTGAACCCGCAGCATAGCACCGGCCATGCCTACAGCCGAAGCGCCTAATACAAGCGATTTGGCAATATCCAGCGCTCGATCGATGCCTCCCGTCGCGATGACAGCAACCTTTTTATCGGCACCGAAGCCGTCTGCCCCTTGCGCGGCCTGCAGCACTTCAAGAAGAGAAATGGCGGTGTTAGCCCCCCAGTCATTCAGCCAATCGAGCGGCGTTACGCGGCGTGCATTCTCGATAGCGGCAAAATTCGTCCCGCCAGCGCCTCCGACGTCAATAATCCGGACGCCTGCTTCCCGCAGCGCTTCTGCGCTCTCACGTGCCATCCCGAAGCCGACTTCCTTCACAATGACGGGCACTCCGACCGTCTCTACGATGCGCCGTATGCGGCCTAGCATGCCAGTAAAGTCCCGGTCTCCTTCCGGCATGATCAGCTCCTGCATCACATTCAGATGAATTTGCAGAGCATCGGCCCCGATCATCTCGACCGCACACTCTGCCTGCTCCGTAGTAGCTTCGCTGCCCAGATTGCCGAAGATGAAGCCATCGGGGTTTATTTCCCGAACGACCCGGTAGCTTGAGGCTACCTCGGGGTTTTTAATAGCCGACATTTGGGAGCCTACGGCCATCGCGAGTCCCGTTTCCCGGGCCGCTACGGCCAGCTCCCGGTTAATTTCTTCCGTCTCCCTTGCTCCGCCCGTCATCGCATTAATAATAATCGGCGAACTCAAGGAGAGTTCGCCGATCTGGGTAGATATTGCGATATGTTCCGTCGAAGTGCCGGGGAGGCAATTGGGAATGAGCTTGACATCGTCCAAGCCGTGAAGCCCGCTTTGACCAAGCTGTAGAGCATGATGGACATGCTCCATCTTCCGTGGAATGCGCACCCTGGTTCCCTCATTTCATAGACAATGCTTATTTAAACTTGCTCAGCTTGTCGCCAAAGCGCTCTCCGAGCGTCAGGTTCAGGCCTTGCATCTCTTCATGGGATACGGATTCTCTTTCCCGTCTAGGCGCACGCTCACGCTCTTGCTTCGGCTCGCGGGCAGGAGCTTCTTCGGTTTCCTTGATGCTCAAGGAGACGCGTTTTTCGCTTGGATTCACATCCAGCACCTTTACTTGAACCTCTTGACCTTCCTTCAGCACTTCATGCGGAGTGCCGATGTGACGGTGCGAGATTTGGGAAATATGCACAAGACCTTCTACGCCAGGAGCCACTTCGATGAAAGCTCCGAATTGAACAAGACGCTTTACCGTACCGGTTACGATATCGCCGATATTGATATTCTCGGCCACTTGCTGCCAGGGTCCTGGTTGCGTTGCCTTGATGCTGAGGGAGATACGCTCGTTAGCCGGATCAACCTTCAACACTTGAACCTTGACTTGATCGCCTTCCTTGACTACTTCGGAAGGAGTCTCAACATGATGCCAAGCCATCTCGGAAATATGAACAAGACCGTCTACGCCGCCGATATCGACGAACGCGCCGAATTGCGTCAACCGTTGAACCGTACCGGTCAATTCTTGACCGACGCTCAATTGGCCCAGAACTTCCTGCTTCTTGGCTTCGAACTCTTCGTCCAGAACATCCTTTTGGGAAAGGATGACTTTATTTTTCTCTTTATCCATTTCCTTGACGCGAAGACGAAGCGTACGGCCTTTGTAATCGCTGAAATCTTCTACGAAGTTGCGCTCGACCATCGAAGCCGGCACAAAACCGCGCAAGCCTACATCGACGACAAGTCCGCCCTTAACGACCTCGGCCACTTTAGCCTCCAGAATCGTTTTGTTCTCCATGTCGGCGGCAAGCTTTTCCCAAGCCTTTTCACCTTGGATCGCTTTCTTGGACAAAACAAGCGTTTCCTTGTGATCATTGATTTGCAGAACCTTCAATTCGATCTCCTGACCGATCTCGACACTCTCGCCCGCATTGTCAAGCGACACGGACGACAGCTCGCGAAGCGGAACGACGCCGTCATATTTGTAGCCTACATCGACGACTGCTTGATCCGCTTCGACCTTGATGACCTTGCCCTTCACGATATCACCCTTTTTAAGGATGTTAACGTTGGCCATCGATTCCTCTTGGGACACCTCGGCAGTTTGTTCCTCTTGAAGCTCTTGGTCTACTTTGATTTCTTCAGACATGATTAATTTCCTCCTTAGCGACCTAAACGACAGGTAATGGTTTATTTAATAAAAAAAGCTTGTTTCCTCATTTTCTACAGTATGCCACCATTTCACAGGTTCGATGCGTGATCGCGAAGCATCTGTCGAATCGTGCCCATAATCTTATCGGTTGCCTGCTCGAGGCCTTCAGAGCCGGCATCCGCAAACTCGCTCAAATCGACCGGAGGACCATAGACGATTTTCATCGGACGGAATAAGGAATAATTGCCGATAATTGCCGCAGGTATGACGGTTGCTCCTGATTTGATCGCGAGACTGGCCGCACCTTTTTTGCCCATACCGCCTGCATTGCTGCGGGTACCCTCGGGAAAAACACCGATGATCTCGCCGCTTTTCAGAAGCTGCAGCGATAAGCGGATGGACTCCTTGCTGACGCCGCCGCGTTTGACAGGAAATGCACCGATCCGGGGCAGTACCTGCTTGAGAACGGGCAGCTGGAACAATTCAGCCTTGGCCATATAATGGACCTTGCGTTCCAGTGGGCTTCCCAGCATGGGAGGATCCCAGTTGCTCGTATGGTTGGCACAGAGCACCACACCACCCGAGGCGGGAATATGCTCCTGCCCTTCCGCGCGAACGCGGAACATCAAGGCGAACATCATCCGAAACATGCCGCGAAAAAAGCGATACAACATAACTTATTTCCCTCCACCGACTCGGCTGCCCGCCAGCTCCAGAATGCGACGAACCACATCGTCGATCGTCATGTCGCTCGTGTCGATCAGGACGGCGTCGGGCGCTCTGACAAGCGGGGAAGCTTCGCGCTGCTCGTCCATGCGATCGCGCTCGGCAATGTCAGTCATCAACTGCTCCAGCGTAACGTCCGGCTGGGAATCGCGGATCTCTTTCAAGCGCCGCTCCGCCCGGATACTGACGCTCGCCGTAAGGAATACCTTCACTTCCGCATCCGGAAGGACATGGCTCCCAATATCGCGACCGTCCATGACGATGCCCAGGCTTGCCGCCATTTCCTTCTGCTTGCGGGTCAGTACCGCCCGGATGCCGGCGATCGCCGATATACGTGATACATTACCCGTAACTTCAGGTGAGCGAATCATGCCCGTTACTTCTCGCCCGTCGACATACACGGCTTGTCCGTTCTGCCCAGGAGCAAGGCGGATTTCGGTCTGCTGTGTCAGAGAGATCATTTCCTCCGTTTGATCCGGTTGAAGGCCTTCCTCTAGAATCCTCCAGGTAATCGCCCTGTACATAGCTCCCGTATCCACGTACACGAACCCGAGAGCCCCCGCCACCAATCGGGCGATCGTACTCTTGCCAGCGCCTGCCGGACCGTCGATTGCGATGTTAAACTTCTCCAAGTTGCGGCCTCCTTACCTCAATGAAAACGGACGAGCAATCTGAAAAAAACAGGCCGAGGCCTTGAACGATGAAAATTATACCATAGGTATCTCAAAGAATGCAAAAGACTGCGTCCAAACCTTCGGTGCAGCCCTCACCAGCTCTAGGGCTTTGCCCCCTGCCGATAAGGCTGTCCTTCGAGTCTTTCGACTTTGACTAGCCGCTCGCGGACCTCCGGAATACGCAGCAGCGCCTGGGAAATAATCAGCCCCGCGAGGAAGACGACGAGCAGAACAGCCCCTGCTTTCTCGACTTGGCGGGAAAATCGGATAAAGAGCTCCTCGTACCCGGTATCGTTCTCTTCCTGGTTCTTTCGTATCATGCTATGGCTCCCCCTCCGGCTCTCAGGCTGCGCGTAGTGTGCCCAAGAGGGGAGGGAAATTATTCCACCGGACTTATTTTTTACGGAAGTCGAATTGTCTCTCGAAGCAATACCGGATCACCTTCTGCCGGTCTCCTTCGCCGATCTCCGTGAAACGGAGCATGACCTGCTGACGGCCGGTCTCCAGCTTCTTGACACGTACGATTTCGCTCTTGAACGGTACATGCTCGATTACTCCGCTCTTGAACGGCAGCAGCAGCCAGCAGCCAACCGCTTGTCCCTCTCCGACCGGTATGGAGCCTTCGCAGAGAAACGATATCCCCCCGCCTCCCACGTCATCGGTCATCGCGACAAATTGATAATTATCGCTGAGGCGGACAGCTAGCTCTAATTCGGCGGGCACCCGGAGGAAGCTGCGGCGCTGGACTTTGGTGATCGATTCGGGATTCGGCTTCTTAATCTGAACGAGGCGGATCACATCATCATTAAAACCGAACACGGAGGAGCTAAAATAATTTTTGACCCCGCCGTCCGTAAGGAAGTAGATGGATAACTCATCCCCCGGATACAGCCGCTTGAGACGCCCTGACGTCTCATGGATCGGAACCTCCATGCTGATATGGTCATCCGTAATGTCGGCGATACGCGACTTGTACTCCTGTCTGGCTTCCTCCTCGTCGATGGAGTTCACCTGTATATGTAAAATAGTATTGACCTTTGGAAGCAAGCTCGGCAACCCCCTGACAGAATCGTTAACAGACTTTAGAACTATACATACCCTTCTATTATAACATGCCCCCCCGATATGGAAAGGTAAATTTGTCCTTGACGCCAAATCCGTCTGCCCCCTGCAGAAGGCAAGCGGGACCAGCCTTGGCTCAGCAGCCCCCGTACGCCGAAGAATCCGCAGCGTCTGCTGCGGATTCTTCGGGAATAGCTTTATGCGGCTTGGCTATTGGCCGTCAGGTTCGGGAAACCTGCGCCTCTTCCTCGCTTATACGGTCGATCTTCTCATGGGCTCCGCTATCGGCATTCACGTAGATGCTGTAAAGCCCGCCGTTCACTCGTCCAACAACCTGATAGCATTGCACCTCTTCCTCAACATCGTTGCGGATTAAAGCTTTTCGTACACTTTCCGCTTTGAATTCCGGACTCAGCGTCTTCTTGGCTTCCTCCTCCGTCAGCTTCGGCGCGGCCAGTTGACGCTCCTTCTTGTCATATACGTAATCCCTCGCTTCCAGTCCGGTAACCTCGCCGTTATCCAGCGCAACCTTAACTGCGACCTTCTCCAGGTAATTGATCACGTCCTGGTTTCGCGAGGCAAAAGTAATATCGGCCACATTGCTGTACTCGTCATAGCTGACGGCCGTCATGCCGTCATAACCGTGATCGTCCAGAAATTGCGCGGCGATATCGCGCGCCTGCCGCAGATCGAGCTGCTTGGACTTCACATCCCGGGCTTCATTGTACCACAGGAGTTGTCCGCCTTTTTTCGAATAGTCGAGGTGTGCGCCGTCCTGCGTTCCTTCCTTCGGAACAAAAGCGCTATAGGACTGATACGGTGTACCCGTCCCGTTCTCTACGACTTGGATGACGCTCGGATCGATTGCGCCGAGGAACTGCGCTGCCTTCATTTTGATCTCGTCTGCCGTTACCTCGTTGCCGCTGAGCATCGTCATATTACGCTTAAGGCTTTGATTCATGCTCATGACGGCAGGGCTCCAGTCGATCTCGGGATATTCGCTGACTTTCTTATCCATCGAGGTGAAGCCGTCGATAATGGCGTTATCCTGAGGCTCCTTCTGCGTGGCAAGCGCCAGCTCGACATCCATCCAACGAAGATTTTGCGCCATGACCGTCGATTGTACCTGCCTCAGGTCCTTGTTAATCTGAGTGGAATGCTCATAAAGCGTACGGAGCGTCTTCATCTCGTCTTGCGAGAGAGGCTGCTTGCTTAGATCCCTTACCGCAGCCCGATAAGCAAAGTTCGAGATATTGGCCAGAAACTCTTCCGTCTTGTTGAAGGGAAGGAGAGTTAACGGCAGCTGGCTAATTTCATTTTGAGCTTGACTCGTAATGCGCCATACGTTGATCAGCCCTTTTTTATAGGCATCCTGCGAGGTTGCATTCACCGCCAGCGTGTTGCCTAGCTCGTTATGCAGCTTGCCGACGTGGAACGATAAGTCGTGAAAAGCCCGTTGATACTGATTTTCCGCCTTGATTAATACCGAATTTTTCTCTTGATGCTCCATATACCCCCATAACCCGGTTCCAATCAAAGCGACCAGCAGAATCGGAAACATAATAACGCTCAGTCTTTTGTACATGTGCAATAAAGCTCCCTTCTTCAGCCATTGTTGGGCTTAGTTTGCGCTTGAAGGCAGTTCCTTTATGCACAAGATGCGATGCCGCGAAAGAAAATTGTTCGTTTCATTGCCGCCATGGACAAGCTCCGGGCATCCGAGAGGTTCTCTAGGCAAAAAAGCCATCCCAGCGGGACGGCCTTTCGGAGCAAACTAGAGTTCATTCGTTTCAATGTCAAAATCTTGCTCGTTATCGCAAATGCAGCGCTTGAAGCCCGTATCGATCTTTCCTTTGTCCATACGCCCCTTCAGTGTAAACTTCTCACCGCAGCTTTTGCATCGAATTTTCACCTTAATACGAGTTTGGACGACGTTCATAAGGCTCCTTTCGTTTCCTAACAGGATGGGATATCCCCATTATGGACAGCCTTATTAAATTTTAACCCGATCCTCGCGAGTGACCATGCGGAGCGGGGATCTCGCGTTGGCCCGCTTAACCTTCCATAAACTCCGGAGCCAGAGGTAGGCCATTAGCGGACCCATGATCCAAAGCCAGTAGCCTTTGGCGACAAATAGCGTGTAGTCAAACACCCCGTGCCAGAAAAACGGCAGCACAAAAGCCATGGCCAGCTGCTTGTGGGATCCTGCCGGATCAAACTTCGCCTGGCCGAAATGATAGCCCATCATAACGCCGAACATCGCGTGACCGGACACGGGAAGAAAAGCCCGCATAAGCAGTGTGGTGAAATCCATGGAGTTCAGCAGCGCATAAAGCACATTCTCCAGCGTGGCAAAGCCGAGCGAGGCCGCTACCGCGTATACAATGCCGTCATAGGGCTCGTCGAAAGTCGTATGCTTGTAGATCACGAAGTAGACGATAAACCATTTCATAAATTCTTCAGGCAATGAAGAGGAGATAAAGGCAAAAACAAGGGGATGGTCGCCAAAGCCTTGAACAAATGCATTCTGCAAGACCATGACTGGAAAAACGATCAGCAATCCCAAAAAAAACTGCCGCAGCACCAGCGAGATGGGCTCCGGATCATACCGGTCCTTGAGATAAAAATAGGACAGCAGGGCAGCACCCGGCGCAACGGCAGTGATTAATAGTGTGAGTATGCTCAGGTGCTTTCCCTCCTAATCCATGTCATATCTTCATTATAGACCTATTCGAACGGATGTGCCATGCCTTAATTCGACAATTTGCGCTAGCTTCAAGCTCCCTCGGATTCTGCGCCAACTTCACCGGCAGACTCAGCCTCCATCGCTTCGAAGCGGGCTTCGCAGTGAAGGAAACGCAGCGGTATGGAGGCTAGGGAGCCGTTACGGTGCTTGACCAATTGGAGCAAGCAGGGATTCTCGCTGTCGTCCTCCACGGTCCCCTCCGTACGTCCTTGCGTAAGCGAAAGAACGACATCAGCCGAAGCCTCCGCCCCTTCGGGCAGTTTCTCGACGCCAAGATCGATGGGTATAGCGGTAATGACGGGAGCGTCATTCTCCCGGGACCATTGCTTTAATACATAGGCAAGCATCGTCTGATGCTCAGCCACCGACTGGGGCTGCCGCTGCAAGCCCGTCGTCGGGATGCGGTTCAGATGGTCGATGAACACGACCGGCGTTCGGCCCGCAATGCCCGCAATTCGTTCGATCGTTGCAAACACCCGGTCCATCGCCGTCTCCAGCGTGCATTCGATGGTCCACATCCATTTGCTGATGTGCACATACTGCTTATTGGCCCGGCTCACGTCCTCGGGCGAAGCCTTGCCGCTCAGCACGAGCTGCGGCTCCGTACCGATCAGACGCGCGATACTGCGCGCCCAAAGCTCGAATGCCGTCATGTCCCAGGAGACATAGACGACAGGAATTTGCCTGGAGGCGATCTCATCGGCCATCTGCTTCATAAGCATCGTCTTCCCCGAAGAGGCGCAGCCCGTTATATAATAAAGTCCGGTACGAAGTCCCCCGAACAAGGCATGGTCCAGCGAATCGAACCCGGTCGGAATCCCTGTGGACTGACCGCGATACCGCTTCATATATTCTTCCGTATAAGCGGTAATATGCTTGACATCGGGCGAAATCGGCAGCAGAAGCGATTCCTCCATCGTTTCATTGAGCAGTTGGATGAAGGTGTCCAAAGGATTCTGCACGCGCACGAAAAAATCGTTCACGTCCTTGATGGATTCAGGCAGGTTAACGATAAACGTTTCCTTGCTGATTCCCTGGAGAAGCTCCTGGACCCGCGAGCTTTCGCGGCGCCCCAGCTCGTCATTGCCCAAGCATACGAACACCCGCTTATGTCTGAGCTTCTCTACATGCGTTTCCTTAAACGTCATCCAGACCGGCGGGCATACCGCAGGCAGGCGAGCTTGCGCCAGACTCAGCACATCGAACACACCGCCGCAGAGCACCACATCCTCCGTCTGCTCCAGGACCGACTCGTTAAACAAATAGTCCTCTTCCCCGACTAACGCTTTATACTTCGGATCCCTGTTGTCGATGGATCGCCCGATCAGATCGATCGGCAGACCTTGTTTATCCACGATAGGGATGATGACCCGATTTTGAAAGTATCCCCCTATCTTGCCTGTCTGCACATAAAAACCGATCTTTCCCGCCTCAAATCCAATGCGATACTGCTCCGCAGTCTCTTGCTCGATCCCTCTGCGCTGCAAGTAGTGCAGCGCTTCTCCCGTCAGCTGCTTCTGGTAATGCGCGACCAGCTCTTCCAGGTCAAACGAAGGTTTCGCCGCGCTTCTGTTCATTCCCGTCATATCCATGCTCCTCTCCGCAAAAAAAGCATTCCTCAAAAACGAATCGTTTTTGCGAATGCTTTACCCTGTATATCGTATGCACGGAAACGACTTCACCCGCTAACGCACTTACTGAAATTTGGCGCAAAGCGTTCCGACCGCGTTCTCGGCAATAACGGTCTTGCCGTATTCTTCAAGTACTGCATGAGTTACGGAAGTCGCTTCTCCATATTCGGACAATACGGCCACGACCGCCTGCAGTTTTTTCTCATCCATCGATTCGGCATCAAGCAGCAAGATCCACTTGTTCTTATATGCATACAACGTTCCGCCGTCCGTAAGCATTGGCTCCATGACTTTGGCAAGACGAAGCAAATCCTCGAAGTCGTTGAACGCATAAGTGACCTGATCCGTTTCTTCGAGCGTCAGTTCCAGCTCGTACACTTCTTCATCAAGTTCGTCTTCCAAGGTGTCTTCACCGGAATTGAAGTTCATCTTACCCCGGGTGACGATAACCATCATCCCTTGTGCCGGCATGGCAAGAACTTCAACAGCGAGCGGACCGCTGGCATCAAATCCAAGTTCCATGTAAGCCTGATCCATCATCTCGCTAAACAGCTCATGAACTTTGGGAATTTCCCGCCACATGTCATCCTTTTGAATGCCGCGCTCTGTTAAGTCATCGAATGTGAGGAAAATCCGTATCTTGTCCTGACTTAAACGCTCCATTTTCATACTGGATTCCTCCCTTGCCGACTGTATTAACAGCTTATGAAGTTTGGTTTACAAAGGTGTGCCGCGGGAGCAGCCGCAGCGGCGCTAACCGTTATGCAAGCAGAGCAAGGGCTGAGCCCCCGAGCAACAGCTTGTATTCCATGTTACGACTATTATATCACATTCCTGCAAGAAAAGAACGCTTCCCCGCCGAAAAAAGGCTTATAGTCAAAAAATCCGCCAGTTCCCCCTTGGACGGACGAAAAAACGCAGAAGGCCTCCCCCTAGGAGTTGCCTTCTGCGTCTGGATCGCCGACGATTCCCGCATCAGTGCGCGTGCTGCTCTTTATTCTGCTCTTTGCCTGCAGTCTCTGCGGAGCCAGCAATAATCTCGTCCACCGCTTCCTTCAGTTTCGGATCCTTCCGGATGATCTCCTCGACCTTCCCCAATCCGTCGATTCCAAGCTGCAGGCTGTCGGAAGAAGCTTTTTTCGAGCTGGCTCCAGCCAGTCCGCCAGCTGACTGGGTGTCTGCATGTTTGCCCGAACGGCCCAGGCCGCTGTGCAGCAATCCAGATGATGCCTCATTGCTCGAGAGCGCGGAGAAAAGCATCGGTTTCGCCCGTTTCGTCAAGTATATTGCCGCAGCCGCCCCGACAACCCCGCCTAACAGGAAAGTACTCATCTTCATAGCTATCCCTCCATCCTCTTGGTATTCGTAATCTATTTTCCGCTAGGTAACCAGCCGCCATACATGATAAAATCAGGAAGGGCCGCTTTCGGCGGTCCGATTCGGGCGACTTCCCAGCAAAGGAGCTGACACAAGCGATGATTACGAACAAATGGATGACACTCCCGGCCGCCCTGCTGGTGGCCGCGGCTGTTACAGCCTGTCAGGCTTCTCCGGGAGAGCCTGCTGCGGTTCAGCCTCAGCCCCCGCCGGCCCGGACTTCACCGCCATCCGGCACGGGCGAGAAACCGGCGGATGTTCAGACTGCGCCTTCTCCATCCGTCCCTTCCGCTTCGAAGCCTCCTCAGGCTGAAGCGCCGCCGGCACAGGAGCCTCAGCCAGCGGCCAAAACGTACAGGATGAATCCCAAGACGTACGATATCGTACCGATCGACCCGGACAAGCATCCGAAAAAGGTCGTCCTGCTTACCTTTGACGACGGGCCTAAGGATATGGAAATGAACAAAGCTATGCTGGATACGCTGGATAAGCATAAGGCGAAGGCGATCTTTTTTCTGAACGGTTACCGGATCAAGCAGAAGCCCGATATCGTCAAGCTCCTGCACGACCGCGGACAGACGATCGGCAACCACTCTTGGGACCATATCGACCTGAAGAAGGAAAACAAAGAAAAAGTCGACCAGCAGCTGGCCGACGTTCAGAAAGCGGTCGAGGAGCTCATTGGCAAGGCTCCGTCATTTTTCCGTCCTCCCCATGGCTCCGGCAGCGATCTTGTCCGGGCCAAAGCCAAAGAAGAGAATATGCTGTATATGACATGGTCCAACGGATCGAAGGATTGGGAGATGTCGACCAAAAATCACAGCTCGGATCAGGTCGCTGCGAACGTCATGGAACAGCTGCACGCCGGCAGCAACATTCTTATGCATGAGCTGCCTTGGACCGTCGAAGCGCTAGACAAGCTGCTAACGCAGCTGGAGGAGAAGGGCTACGGCTTCGTAGATCCGGATGCGATCGAGCTTACGGATACAGCCTCCTCCACCCCCACAGCAAAAGCCCCGTAACAAGCAGTATAAAAATCCAGAGCAGCGACCGATAAAAGATACGTAGCCATTTTTCTTTCTCGGTTGGATGCACCGATCTCCGCGGCGGCAGGTAATGATCCTCGGGCAGGGGGACCTCCTCCCTGCCCGAAGGCCGCGCGATCGTGGGTTCTTCCTGCAAGCGTTTGGCATTCATCTTAAGTCTCTCTCCTGTATCGTAGGATGCACCCCATCACAAAATCGATGAGAAAGTGAGCAAGGATCGGCGTCCAGAGCGAGCCCGTCTGGATATATATCCAGCCAAGCCCATAGCTGATGCCGAACACAAGCCCGGTCATTAACCAGTGCTGCAGATACCGGAAGTGGATGGCCGCGAACAAGATGCTCGTCCAATACGGCCCCCAGCTTGCCTGGATCGCGCCGCGAAACAGCAGTTCCTCGCAGACGGCTACCACAAGCGACATGACGGCTATATGCCAAAGCGGACGGCTTCCAAACAGCATTTCGTTGATTCCGCCGTCATCTGCGACCTCAGGAGGGACCCATTGCGAGATAAGCAAGTCCACGACGAGAACCACGGCGGCAAACACGGCTCCCCACAAGACGATGGGCCAGGCCGGCTCCAGCGAAAATAAGGACGGGAGGTTCGGCTTTTGAAACCATAGGATAACAGCGGCTATAAGCAGCACTACGGCTTGGGTCACATACAGATTGAGGACCAGCAAGCGGTCCGTCAATTCATCGGCGCGAACGCGATGGAATTTGAATTGCTTGAAGTTAAATTTTTTCATGAAGATTCCCTTTTTCGACAAATTCGCCTATACTAGCTGCATAGAATAGAGTTGAGGTGCTTTGCTTATGGAGAAACGTTTAAACCGAACTGACTATGTATTCGCCATCACATTCATCTTTATGCTTGTCGTCTCGGTAGGAGCCTTCTTCTACGGTCTGCAGCTCGGCGGGCAGCGCGCCTCCGAGAAGTACGAAGAGCTGCTGGTTAAGCAAAAAGAAGAAAGGGACGGCTTCGCCGCGTATCATCAGCAGTACCTCGTCTCCTTCTATCATACCATTTATCAACCGTACAGGGAATTTCATAAAGCATGGTTCGACAAAATGGACCAGCTTCAATCGAATCGCTCGCCGGATTCGTCACTCTTGTTAAAGGAGCTGGCGAAGCAAGCGCAAACGATCTACAGCGAGCTGAGTGAGAAATCGACTCCCGCTTCCTCCCCGCTTCTGCAGGATGCGCATAAGGATTATATGAGGAGCCTAAAGCTGTTTAGCGAAGCCCTTCCCGGCTTTGCCTCCAAAGCCAATGCCATGAGAGGAACTGAGCTTGTAGCCCAGCTGCAGGCAGACGCCTATCTGGCGGAAGCAAGGAGCTTCGCCCTGAAGGCGGAGAACGGTTATTATCAGTCGATCATCAAATGGGCTGAGACATCCGAACCGCAGTTCAAAGCCGTCGATGTGACCAAGCCGCTGAATATCGAGCAGTGGAGCGCTCTATCGCTCAACATGAAGAATGCCTACATAGCCAACATGCTGCTTGCAAGCCACCGTTATCAAGCCTTTACACCGCAGGATCTGAGCGGACGAATCGACGATATGATCACCAGCGGTCAAGTTAAAAAAATGAATCTTGGCGAAATCGGCGCGGTAACCGACATGCTGATCGCCACCGACGCCGTCCGCGAGGGAGATTTCCTTCGTGTCAGGAGCAAGCTGTACGCGAACGAAACGCTGCCCCTCCTGCCGTTCTACACGAATTAAAAAACAAAGCCGCCGTTCCCCTCAAGGAATGACGGCTTTTCATTATTAACGACGACCGGGCGCGGGCTCAGTCGTACCGAAACCCTCGCAGTGCGGCCAGAGCGGCCATTCCGCCTTCTACATTCACCGTATTCGCGAAGCCCTGCTCGCTCAAGTACCGGCAAACGTTCTCGCTGCGCACCCCGTGGGCGCAAACGACATAGATCGGCTGATCCCTTGGCAGCTCCTCCAGCTTCTGAGGGATCGTCATCATCGGGGTAAGCTCCATATGATCCCAATGATAAAATTCCCACTCCTCAGGCTGTCTGACGTCTATAGTCAGCGTCCCTTCCAGCTCGCCCTTCTCCAGCTTCCTCGCGTAAGCATCCGGCCCGATGCGTTCAAATGTCATGCCGGTTTCCTCCTTCATTCCTGCCGTTCTATCGTTCATTGTACCTCCGGCGCGCTCCCCTGGCAATTACCCGGCCTTACCGAGCGCGCCGAAGGGTCCAAGCGGCTGACACAGGGGGAGGTTTTTTCTTTGAAGCATCTTCCCCTAGAGCCCGCCTCCCAGAGGAAAGCGCCCTCATTTCCCCCCTGCGCCAGTGAGGAATCCAGGACTATGAAAAGAGGCTTGACAACCTCAAAATTTCCATGATAAGCTAGTGGAAATTTAAGAGACATATTCAAGACAAACGATGACGGAACCAAGCATAATTGCGGAACGTACAGAGAGCCGGTGGATGGTGCAAACCGGACGTAGACGCTATGCGGAGCACTCCAGAGTTGCTGCCTCGAACTTCAGTAGATGCAGCCGGCTAGATGCCGTTACCCCTCTCGGTCTGTTTTACGGCAGACCAGTGAAGGCCGTGAGCGCGAGCCCGCGGCGAATTAGGGTGGTACCACGAGAATCAGCTCCTCGTCCCTTGTATACGCTAGACGTATCGGGAATGAGGAGTTTTTGGTTTGTTAGAAAAAAGGATAACGGAGGGAAACGCAATGTTTAAAGTGTTGGTTATGGATGGAATCAGCGACATGGGGATTCAACTGCTCTATGATGCGCCGGATGTCGAGGTCGACAAGAAAGTAGGCTTGTCCGAAGACGAGCTGGTCGCCATCATTACAGAGTACGACGCGATCCTTGTGCGCAGCGCGACGAAAGTGACCGAGCGTATTATGGCCGCAGGCAGCCGTCTTAAGGTTGTAGGGCGCGCCGGCGTAGGCGTGGACAACATTGATCTGGAAGGCGCCACCAAGCGCGGTATCGTCGTGATCAACGCCCCTGACGGCAACACCATCGCGACCTGCGAGCTGACATTTGCCATGATGATGTCTACCGCCCGGATGATTCCGCAGGCTTACAAGAAAACGGTAGGCGGCGAATGGGACCGCAAGACGTTCGTCGGCGTAGAGCTTCGCAACAAAGTGCTGGGCGTTCTTGGCATGGGACGTATCGGCAGCGAGGTCGCCAAGCGCGCGAAGGCATTCGGCATGGAGGTGCTGGGCTACGACCCGTTCCTGACGGAAGAAAGAGCGGACCAGATGGGCGTCAAGCTCGGGACCGTCAACGACATTTGCAGCAAAGCCGATTTTATTACGGTGCATACTCCGCTCACCAATGAAACCCGTCATATGATCAGCCGCCCTCAGTTCGAGCTGATGAAGAAAGGCGCACGCATCGTGAACTGTGCCCGCGGCGGGATCATCGACGAGATGGCTTTGGTAGAAGCTATCGATGCGGGCATCGTGGCCGGAGCGGCATTCGACGTATTTGAATCGGAGCCCCCTGCGGCTGACCATCCATTCCTGAACCATCCAAGAATCATCGTGACCCCGCATCTGGGCGCATCGACAGTCGAGGCGCAAGAGAACGTAGCGATCGACGTCTCCGAGGAAGTGCTGCACATACTTCGCGACGAGCCGTTCAAGAATGCGGTCAATATGCCGCCGGTTCCGGCCAACGTGCTTCATGCGCTGCAGCCGTACTTCAATCTCGGCGAAAAACTCGGCAACCTGCTCGGTCAGACGATCGACAGCGCCGTCAGCGAAATTGTCATCAACTATTCGGGCGATCTGACCGAGGTGGATACTTCTCCGTTGACCCGTTATATCGTCAAGGGCGTGCTGCAGCATCAGCTGGAGGGCGTCAACGTGGTTAATGCCATGCATCTGGCCAAATCCCGCGATCTGAATATCGTTACCCAAAAATCGTCCGCAGCCAAAACCTTCACCAACCTGGTGTCCGTTACGCTGAAGACGAAAAACGAACAACGCACGCTGGCCGGCACCCTGCTCTCCGGCTATGGAGAGCGCATCGTTCAAATCGATCAATATCCGGTCGATTTCGCTCCGGAAGGGACCTTGCTGCTCATCTCCCATAACGATAAGCCGGGAATTATCGGCAAAGTCGGCACCCTGCTCGGCAGCAACGATGTGAACATCGCCACGATGCAAGTAGGACGCAAGGTCATCGGCGGCTCGGCTATCATGGTGCTTACGATCGACAAGCGCGCGACGGAGAGCGTACTGGAGCAGCTTTCGGCACTGCCTGAGCTGACACAAGTTCGCGAACTGGCCCTATAGGATACAGCCCATGAGGAAGCGGCACCTGCCATCAGGCGGGTGCCGCTTCCGTCTTCCATGTTCCACGGACAACAAGATTTGCTGTCTTTTTTCTACAACGCCTCAACCTAACAAACCCCCTCCGGATGAGAATCCGGAGGGGGTTTGTTAGGTTTTGCCGAATTGGCGCGGCAGGATGATGGAGAATGTCGTACCTTGTCCTGGCTGGCTCTTCGCTTGTACCGTCCCTTGATGGGCCTCTACGATGTTTCGGACAATGGATAGACCTAGACCCGTCCCGCCCGATGCGCCTCGCGTACGAGCCTTGTCGGCCTTGTAGAAGCGTTCGAAAATATAAGGCAGGTCCTCAGCCCCGATACCATATCCTTGATCCGCCACCTCGATCTGTACAGCCTCTTCCCCTCGCAGCGAGGAACGGGATGCCGCAACCCGGATCTCCGCATCGGCGGGAGTATGGCGCAAGGCGTTGTCCACCAGATTCGTCAGCACCTGCTCCAGCCTGTCCTCATCGGCCTGCTCCAGCACGAGCGGCTCATCCGGCAGCGAATAGGTCAGCTGGACGCTCTTCTCTTTCGACAGGGCCGCAAACTTGCGATGCATGCGCTTGATGAACGAATGAACATCGAGCTCTCTCAGATTGAGCTGCATATGACCGGTCTCCATCCGGGCCAGATCCAGCAGATCATGGACGAGCCGGCCCATTCGCAGCGATTCGTCATAGATGACCTGCGCCAGCTCCTGCCGCTCTTCCGGCGTCGCGGCAATATCGTCAAGCAGCGCCTCGCTGTAGCCTTGCAGCATCGAGAGGGGCGTACGCAGCTCGTGAGATACGTTGGCTACGAAGTCCTTGCGCAGCTTCTCGAGCCGGAACTCCTCCGTCACATTCCGAAGGACGGCCACCACGCCTCGGACATGCTCCTGCACATAGAGAGGGGCCATGGCAACCGACCATACCTCGCTTTTCACATGCAGCTTGGTCGTCATCTCCTGCGGATGATCGATCACCTCTTCGAACAGGGGCAGCAGCGGCTCGGGGATCAATCTCCAATCCCACTCCCGTCCGCTATCCGCAGAGGAAGTGCGTTTGCTGTTCTCCTCCAGCCACTCCAGCTCATTCCATTCGCGGATAATCCGTTCGCCCTCCGGGTTATCCAGGATGACGCGGCCAGCCGGATCGAAGGTAACGACGGCGTCGGCCATACTGCGCAGTACGCTGGAGAGATGCTCCTTCTCATGGCTAAGCGCCTGGATCGTATCCTGGAGCTGCTCGCCCATCCGGTTAAAGGTCTTGCCTAACTGGCCGATCTCATCCGAGGATTGGATCGGTACACGGGTTCCGTACTCCCCTTCGGAGATCATATCCGCGGCCTTCTTCAGATTCAGCAGCGGCTGCGTGATCTGGGTCAGGAGGAAGAAGGCAAAGAACGTCGTCATCAGGAATCCGGCGACCCCTACGACGACAAACAGCTTCTTCACATAGTTCTGGGTAACCTCCGACGATTGCGTGAGCTGGTACATGATCAGCGCTCCCGCCACGTCAGACTGATTTTCGTCCATGAAAGGGACTGCAACGGCCGTATAGGTACGTCCTAACGGGGAGCGTGCCGCGATCATCGGATTCCGGTTGTCGATCACCTGCCCCGCAAACACCTTGGTCAGCTCATTTTTCGTAAAGAAATCGTTATAGCTCGCTTGTCGGTCCTCGGATTGGCCTACAGGCGTACTCTCCTGCTCATAGTTCTTATCGACGACAATGACGCTGGCTCCCTGGGCGTTCAGCAGTTCATTGACGACCTGCAGGTAGCGGCGCTCTTCCTTATGCAACGAGATCTCGCTGGCTACTTTCGTCGCCAGACGGCTCAGCGTTTCGACCTGATCCTTCGATTTGGGAAAGGACGTCTCGATAAACTTAAAGAGAAACGCGCCGACGGTTAACAAGACGACAACGACCAGACCGATGATGGTAATCCACAGCTTGCCGACAATGCTTTTGAAAATAAACACGTTACTTCGGCACCTCGAGCTTGTAACCGACGCCCCATACCGTCGTGATCATGGCAGCCGCTTCCGGCGATACCTTGTTGAGCTTCTCACGCAGCCGCTTCACATGGGTATCGACGGTCCGCAGGTCTCCGAAGAACTCATAATTCCATACGTCCTTCAGAAGCTCCTCCCGTGAGAACACCTTGTCCGGCGATACGGCGAGATAATGCAGCAGCTCGTATTCCTTAGGGGTAAGCGCAACTTCCTGTCCGCCTGCGCTAACCCGGTGAGCGTCATGCTCGATCACGAGATTCGGGAATACAATATTGTTGCTGGAATTGACTTCCTTGGATAAATAAGCCGTTACGGACGAACGCCGCAGAATCGCCTTCACCCTATATATGACCTCGCGCGGGCTGAACGGCTTGACGACATAATCATCCGCACCCGACTCGAAGCCCTGCACCCGGTTCGTCTCCTCGCCCTTGGCCGTCAGCATTATCACCGGGGTGGATTTTACTTGGCGCAGCCTGGCGCACACCTCATTGCCGTCGATGCCGGGAAGCATCACGTCGAGTAAGATCAGATCGTAGTCGACCTCCAGCGCCTTGTTGAGCGCCGTCTCCCCATCCTCGGCCTCTTCGATTCGATAATTTTCCTTCTCCAGGTACATCCGCAGCAGTCGGCGAATACGCTCCTCGTCGTCGACAACCAAAATATTCATTTTCATATCCGTCATGGCCCTACCCCTCTTTCCCATCAGAAATGAACCGTTATTTACGTTCCGGAATACGAATGCAAGCCTGCAATGATCAGGTTAACGCCGATCAGGGTGAACATGACCACAAGGAATCCGATTACGGACAACCAGGCCGAACGCTTGCCCTGCCATCCGCGGGAAAGCCTGAAATGCAAATAGGCCGCGTAGAACAACCAAACGATCAGCGCCCATACTTCCTTCGGATCCCAGCCCCAGAAACGGCCCCAGGCCTCATGCGCCCAGATCATAGCGAAGATAAGCGCGCCGAGCGTAAAGATCGGATAGCCGATCGCGATCGAGCGATACCCGATCTCGTCGATATCTTCCGGATCGACTCCCTTCATCAGCGGATGAAGCGCAGCCCCCAGCGGCTTGCGGATAAACAACCTCAGCAGCGCGTACAGCACAAGCCCTCCGAGCAGAGACCAGACTACCGTGTTCAGCTTGCGCCCGGCATTGGCACCCTTCATCCAGGATGGAGCCTCCATCAGCGGCTCGGTCATCCCGAAGAAAGGAGTCATCTCCACAATTTGGCCTTCGTGGGGACCGAATATCGGCGGCAGGACGTAGGTCGTCTCCTGCGGCACCAGCTGCTCCACATCATTCACATCTTTGACGACGACATTGCTTGAGAACACGGCCTTGTAGCCCATCCCGTTAAACGTAAAGATCGCGGCTACGAAAGCGACGACAATCACGAGTGTAAACAGCGTGAACTCCACGCCCCGCTGCTCGCGGCGCGCGGCCTTGCTGCGGTCCTTAAAGTCCACATTCTGCACCAGATACATCAGTCCGGCTGCAAATCCGACCGCGAAGAAAGCTTCGCCGAGAGCGGCGGTCGTCACGTGGATTTTGAGCCAATAGCTTTGCAAAGCCGGGATCAACGGCTGGATCTCGCGCGGAAATACGGAAGCATACGCAATGACGATGATGGCAACAGGCATCGCAAACACGCCAAGCACCGAAGACTTATAAATGAAGTAAACGACGATAAAAGCCAGCACAATCATCATGCTGAGAAACGTCATAAACTCGTACATATTGCTTGTAGGGATATGACCCGCTTCTGCCCATCTTGTGAAAAAAAAGCCCGCTTGGGACACAAAACCGATAATCGTCAGACCGATTCCGATTCGGCCCCATTTGCGGCCATACCCTGCCGGATCGGTCACCTGTTTCGATTTCTGGCCTGTAATCCCGATAACGAAGCCGAGCAAGGCTAGGGAGTAAATAATAAAGGCAATCAGCAGTAACGTGCTGCTCACGTCTGTTCCACCCTTCTTTCGAGCGCTTTCGGATCAATCTCGATCCCCGTCTTAGCGAGAACCTGCGAGATTTCCTTGCGAAGCCCGTACCAATTTTTGTTTGTATGCGCGCCAAGCGCCAGGTCGCCGTCGTCTATACGCAGCCAGACACGACGGTGATTCCAGTAAAAGCCCATGATGAGGCCGATCATGGAGATCGCCGCCCCGACCCAGATGTACGGCATCGCCCGGTCAATCCGGATATTCAAGTAGCTGATGTACTCGGAGAACTGGACATTTTCCATGGAACCGACCGAGAGCTCCAGCTTCTGTCCGAGCGCCCCGTTGATTTCGTCCTGGCGGAAATTAACCTTATCGATCTGACGCGGAAAATACATATACGGTTCGCCTTGCGCGGCAAGTCCCGGACCTGTAATCGTAAACACAAAAGCCGGCATGACGGGGTCTCTCGACTTGGTCATAGGCAGGCCCTTCGGATCGACGGCAAATTCCGGAAAGTAGGCGTTCAGCTTAAGCTGATAAGGGCCCACCGTGTACTGCTCCTTAGGGTTGTCCATAGACAGGTCGAACTCGCCGAACTCCTCGCCCGTCTCCTTATTCTTCAACGTCGGCTTGACGGCGATAAGGGTCGGAGCAGGCTTGTAGTCGAACTGGTAAGCGAGCAGACCTTTGTAAGAGAGAGGCTTGTTCACCACGATATCCTGCCGGTGCACCTCTTCCAGCACAGGCTCCTTTGCAGGATCGTCGCAATCGGCCTTGCACATAAACAAGGAGGCTTGCGTCTCGTATACTTTGGGGACATCGATGCCTTTGGAGCGGAAGTCGTCCGACATCTCCTCCTGCGTATAAAATTCCAGCGTAAACTTCTCGTTTTTCAAGTAATACGAAGTTTCCGGAATTTTCACCAGCTTGCCTTCGGGGAACGCGAGATGCTGATCCATATGCCAGCCCGGAATCCCCCGCATCAAGACGGCCCCGAGAAAGATGATGAGTCCGATATGATTGATATAGGGCCCCCACCGGCTGAACCGGTATTTCTCGGCTAGAAGCGCGCTGCCCTCCGTATGGACCCGGTAGCCCGCCTTGGTCAGCGCTTTGGCTGTCTGCTTGGTCCACTCCTGCGCCGCCTCCTCCGACGGCCCTCCGGGCACCGGACCGCTGTGCGTGACCTTTTGCCGGGTAATAAAGCGCAGATGCTTGCGGATCTGCTGCTTGCTAAGCGCACGGTACAACGGAAGCACGCGGTCCAGACTGCAGACGACAAGCGAAGTTCCGATCATAAACAGCAGCAGGATAAACCACCAGGACTCGAACGTATGGGACAGTCCCAGCAAATAATAGATGTGGCCGGAAGTTCCGTATGTTTCTTTATAGTATACGGAAGGATCAAAATTCAGGAAAGTGTTTTCCTGGGGATAGATCGTGCCAAGCGCCGACCCGATCAGAGTGATCACAATCAGATAGATGGCCACCTTGACTGAGGAAAAGAAGTTCCATACGCGGTCGATCAAGCCGGGATTGGCTTTTTGCGAACGTCTGGCCATCCCGTCGTATTTCATCTCAAGCGGCTCGGCTCCCCCGTCATCCACAAGCGGCTTGCCGCAAGACTCGCACAGCAAGGTGCCTACGGGGTTCTGGTGGCCGCATTCGCATTTCGTATTGTGAATCATGGGTCCTCCTCGAAGGCTGGACAGTTCGGATTTATGCCTTTTCGAACCTAACCGAACCTGGAAACCCAGTACGGTCCCGCCTTCGTATTCGTAATGGTTATTGAGCTAGCATAGAAGCGATCGTCCGGTCGATGTAAGCGGCATCCATCTCGCCGATGCGAATCTCGCCGATTTTGCCGTCCGGCTTGATAAAGAACGTCGTCGGGTATTGCGAGACGCCGTAGCGCTTGCGTATTTCTTCATTCTTATCAAGTAGAATAGGAAAGGTTACGTTGTACTGCTTGACAAAATTCTCGACGGCGACTCTCGGCTCGTCCAGATTCAATCCCCAAATCTCCACGTTCTTCCCGGCCCACTTGTCCTTCTGCTGATCGAGCGCGGGCATCTCGTTGCGACAGGGCTCGCAGAAGGTGCCCCAGAAGTTAACAACGACCACCTTTCCCGCCATATCGGACAGCTGTCGTGTTTGGCCGTCCAGACTCGCCAGTCTGAAATCAGGAGCGGACGCTCCGACCGTAGGCTTCTTCTCCGATAAGAACAGGTTGTTCATCAGAGTCCAGCCGCCAAGCAGGAGAATAACGGAGAAAATGGAGATTTGTACCCACTTTTTATGTTTGCCCATCATCCCACACCTTCAAACGTCAATATTTTCACCATTATGAAGAAGCGCCGGTCGCAGGACGTCCTCGGCATGGACCGACGAAGGCTGCAAGTCGGCGCACTTCCTCAACAAATGGCTATTGACTTTATTATAGCGAAAAATGTCACAGTTCGGTTTCGCCTTTTTGAATTTTATGTGACCGGCCGCCATCCATTTCGAGCGCGGCATCGCGCAGATCCTTCACTTCCTGCGGCGACATCAGCCGGAACTTGCCACGCGGCAAGCCGGATAGCAGCAGCGGTCCGAACTGTACCCGCTTCAGCTTGATGACGGGATGCTGAATCGCTTCGAACATGCGGCGCACCTGACGATTGCGTCCTTCATAGATCGTAATTTTGATAACCGCTTCCTTCTTCTCCGGAAACACGTTGTGGTACTCGACCTCCGCTGGGGACGTCATGCCGTCCTCCAATTGGATGCCTTCTCTGAGCTTGTCCAGCAAATTGCCGTGCGGCACCCCTTTCACCGTCGCCAAGTACGTGCGGGGCACATGATGCTTGGGATGCGTCAGCAAGTGAGCAAACTCTCCGTCGTTGGTCATCAGAAGAAGACCCTCCGTGTCGTAATCCAGCCGTCCGACCGGATAGATGCGCTCCTTCATATGACGGAAAAAGTCGGTCACGGTCTTCCTTCCCTCAGGATCTTCCGCACTGGTAATGACGCCTTTCGGTTTATTGAATATCACATATACCTTGGCCTGCTTGCGGATAGGCTTGCCGTCCACCCGGATAGCATCCGCACTCGCATCCACCTTGACGCCCAGGGTGGTTACGACTTCATCGTTCACCTGCACGCGGCCTGCAGTAATGAGCTCCTCGCATTTTCTTCGTGATGCAACGCCGGCCTCGGCCAGCACTTTCTGTAATCGTTCCATCGTCTCTTTTCACCTCAAGCTAATGATACCTATCCTTGGGTGAAATCACAAGCCGTGCCCACGGAAAACCTGTACCGGGACATGAATCGGAATGTGGATATACCGCATCGGAGGAGAATCCATACAGCTCCGATAGCCGAAGGATGAGCTTGGCAAGGACAAACCACTGCTCCTCCTGCCCGGCATCGAACAACGGACTCGGAAGCGAGTAATCGCCCTCTAGGCATATATGGACAAAAGACGTGTCCGTGGGGACGGAAGAAGGGATAATAACGCCGCTCTTGGTAATGAAGAGATCATATCCCTTTCCATTAATAGTCGGACAGGCGGAGTGATGCATCAGGATACCGCTGTAGCGCAGGACCTCTCACCTCTTTTTTGGGAGTCGCTGCTTTTAGTGTATGTAAGGCCGGCTCGCGCGGTGAGGAGGCTGGGGAAGTGACGCTTCGCCGGTTCAGCCGGCAAAGGCCAAATAACAGATGACGATGGAAGCGATGAAGCCGACGGCGTCGGAAATAAGCCCGACCTTCAGCGCATATCCGGCCTTGCGGATACCGATGGCGCCGAAGTAGACCGTCACCACATAGAGCGTCGTGTCCGTGCTGCCCTGAATAGTAGAAGCGATCCGGCCCACCATCGAGTCAGGTCCGAACTGCGAGATCAGATCCGTCGTAAAGGCAAGCGAGCCCGCCCCGGTGATCGGACGGAGGAAAGCAAGCGGGATGATCTCGCTCGGCACTCCAAGCTGCTCGCAGATCGGCTTCAGCCAGCCGATAAACAGATCCATCGCCCCCGAGGCGCGAAACACGCTGATAGCCACCATCATGCCTACCAGGTGGGGAATGATGCGGATGGCTGTGTCGAAGCCATCCTTCGCCCCGTCTACGAACGATTCATAGACGGGGATTTTGTGGTAGGCCGCATATAGCGGGATGAACACGATGATGACCGGTATGGCCCAGGCGGATATGAGATTGATAAATTCGAACACTTATCCATCACCCTTTCCCGGGACCGATCGTGGTATAACGCTTGCGGTACCATCGATCCACCATAATCGCCGCCGTGGTGGAGATGATGGTAGCGATCAGTGTCGTGCCGACAATTTCAGCGGGATTGGCGGAATTATAGCTCATCCGGATTGCGATCAGCGTCGTGGGAATAAGCGTTATACTGGCCGTATTCAGCGCAAGCAGTGTAGCCATCGCCGGACTCGCCGCTTCTTTGTGCGGGTTCAGCTTCTGCAGCTCCTGCATCGCCTTGATCCCCATCGGAGTGGCGGCGTTGCCCAGACCGAAAATATTGGCACTCATATTGGACATAATGTAGCCAAGCGCCGGATGATCCTTGGGAACGCTCGGGAACAGGAACCTGACTGCGGGACTGAGCAGCCGGGCGAGCTTCTTCAGCATGCCGGCATCCTCGGCGATCCGCATCATCCCAAGCCAGAATACCATGATGCTGATGAGACCGAAGCAAACGGTGACACCGCTTTTGGCGCCATCGAATACCGCCTCGGTGACGAGATCGATTTTGCCCTGAAAGGCAGCCACGATAAATCCGGCCACGATAAAAAACAGCCAAATCAAATTCACCATACGGGTACACCTTCCCTCCGTTATTCCGCTTCCGCTTGTCCCGTGAACATGACGCGTGTAAATGCCCGCAGGATGTACAGCCACTTGTCCGACAGGCTCCAGTTGGACGTCAGAGCCGAGGCGAGGGCAGGATTTCTGGAGCCCGCAACGGAAAGCCTCGGGCTGTCCGCAGGCACAAGCGGGACGGTGCCGATGAGCTTGCCGCCAAGCTTGAAGTCGAGTCTGCCTGCAGTTCCCAATCGGAATTCCGTCGAGGCTGGATCGTTCAACACACGCTCCTTGGTGAACTTGCCGACTTCGTCCTCAGATGCAGGATAGCGCAGGTCCACTTCTGCCGCGAAGGCCGTGCCGTCTATCACTTCTCCCCGCCGGACAAGGGTTTGAAGCGGGTAATATTGAAACCCGTAATCAAGCAGCCGGGAATGATCGAGCCAATCATTCGGGTCATTCAGCGTCACCACCGCAACCTGTTGGCCTCCTCTAGTCGCCGAGGATACGAGGCAGCGCTTGGCCAGCTTTGTATAACCAGTTTTCACCCCGTCGGCTCCTTCATAGAGCGTCAGCATTTTATTTTTATTGAGCCAGGTGTAATTCCAAGACTCGTTCGGATTGGGCACCTTCTTGACCTTGGTCCTTACAATTTCTTGGAACACCGGATTGCGGAGCGCATAAGCCGTCAGCTTGGCCATATCGTTGGCGGTCGAGAAATGGCCTTCCTCGTCCAGGCCCGACGGATTTTTGAAGCTGGAATTCGTCATGCCGATCATCCTGGCCTTCTCATTCATCAGGTAAGCGAAGCCCTCTACGCTGCCGCCTACATGCTCAGCGATCGTGACCGCCGCATCATTGCCCGACCTCAGCATCAGCCCGTACAGCAAGTCCTTCAGATTCATCTCTTCGTTCAGCTTCAAGTAAATGGAAGAGCCTTCTTTGCCAAAGGCATTTTTGCTCACCTTAGCCATATCCGACAGTTTGCCGTGCTCGATAGCTACGATCGCCGTCATGATTTTGGTCAAACTGGCGATACGCATCGGTTTGTCCCCTCTGACGGTAACCAGCAGCCGGCCGGACGTCACATCAATCAGCGCCGCCGCTTCGGCCCCCGTCCTTATACCTGGAGGCGCCGCCTGAGCAGGCAGGTCGGCCGGCCAGACGATGGCAAGGACAACAGCCAGCAGTAATCCCCATACTCTTCTCATCTTGTTCCTCCCACGCGCTAAAGGCTGACATAACCGGATCTCCGTCTTCGTACGATGGCAAGCCAGCGGATAGGCCATCGCCGGACAAGATCGGATACTTGTTCATGTATATGCGCGCTGGACAACCGTTATGAACGAAAGGGGTGCGGAACGGATCTGAAAGAGGTTCCCGTCTCCGCTGAGTAAGCGCCTGGTTTCGGATCGGAAGCTCATAAAAAAGGGCCGGCGGAGTACGCATGTGCGCACCTCCGCCGGCCAAGCTTGGTTGAAACGTATACGCTAGATATCCACCGATTCGATAAACAAGGTCAGCTTCTCGCTCAGATCTACTTCATAGGGCTGGGCTAACCGCTTGCCGTCTGCATCCTCCAAGACCCGAACGGTAGGCCTCTGAGGAACAGCCGGGTTAATGGCGACCACAACGCCCTTCACCTTGCTGCTGAGCAAGACCGTCACGCCGATCGGGTATATCGCTACATTATCCCGGAAGAGCGCTACTTTCTTCTGATCGAAGAGCGTGCCGACGCCGGCGAATAATACCTCCATGGCCTGATGGGGAAGCATCGCCGGCCGATGAGCGCGGTGTGTCGTCATCGCGTCGTAGCTGTCGGCAACCGCTATCCACTTCGCATATTCATGAATATCCGCGCCGAGTATGCCGCGAGGATAGCCGCCCCCATCCTCCCGCTCGTGATGCTGGAACGCGCAGTGGGCGGAAAGGAGCGGGATGTTCGGCTCTTCCTTGAGGATCTGGAAACCGAGCTCCGGATGCTTCTTGATCTCGGCGTATTCCGCCTCGGATAGCGCTCCGGGCTTGTTCAACAGCGAACCAGGCACCTTGGTCAGCCCGATATCATGGAGCAAAGCCCCTAGACCGATCGTGGTCAGCTGATCGCGGCTGTAACCGTTTACCATGCCCAGCATCGTTACATAAATGCATACATTCAACGAGTGTTGATATAAATAGTTGTTCATAACGTTCATGTTCATCAGCATGATAAGCGTTCCGGGCTTATTGTCCTGCAAATCGTCAATAATCATTTTCATGACATTGCTGAAGGCCCGACCCAGCACATGCCCCTTGGATATCTTGGATGCGCTGTTGTTCTCGATGAAAGCCCGGAAATGGGTCCGAACCTCCTGAATCGCATGCGCCCTCGTTTCTTCCGAGATCAAATCCTCGACCTGGACATCGTCTGTAGCCGGGTCGGCAATATATACATAATCAATGCCAAAATGCAGCAATCTTCGGATCAGCGCATCCGTTAATTCCACCCCGACGTTCAGGAGCACAATCCCATCCTCGCTGAATATACTTTTGCCAAGCCTCATCCCAGCCTGACATGAGCTAGTCGACAGCAGCCGCAAACTCCATCCATCTCCTTGTGTCTTTCCACCTAGTATCCAATCCGTTCTGATCTAAAATTACTATAGTCTAAGGTCCTTTGAAGAGCAATATGCATCTCTGAATTTGTGTCAAAATTAACATAAAATGTAGAAAGAAAAAAAGCTGCCCGGAGGCAGCTTCAGATCGTCCTTGTCCTATACGATAAAGTTCTGATTCTCGATATTCGTGACTTGCGTCGCGCCAGCCGACTCATTGCCCGTCGCTGATTTGCTGCTGCTGCTCTTCATCATCATCGACTGAATCCGGTCGACAACTTGCGGAGCAGAGTCGATCAGACGCTCCATCAGGTGAGTCTGATTGTCGAGCGGCACAATCTTGACGCCCTGCTGGCCAACGACGAGGAAGGCGATAGGAGTAATCGACACCCCGCCCCCGCTACCGCCCCCGAAGGGAAGCGATACGGAAGCATTGTGTCCGTCCGTGCGGGTTGCCCCCGCTTGCGGATCTTCACCCGAAAACTCGCTGCCTCCTGCCGCAAAGCCAAAACCGACCTTGCTGATCGGCATGATCACGCTGCCGTCCGGCGTTTCTACAGGATCGCCTACGATCGTATTGACGTCAGCCATCTGCTTGATATTTTCCATCGCTGTTTTCATTAAACCTTGAATCGGATGCTCGGTCATCTTGGAAACCTCCCTGTCTGTAATCGGAGTAAGAAACAGTGTTAGCTTATCCTACTCCCGCCCAGAGTATGTAGAGTCGCTTCAATGTGGCTGGGGCGCTTGCCTAGTCAGGAGTCGCTTCCAGGTTTCCAGTCCTCCCTCCGACTTGCGGATCCGCCGAAGAAGCTGCACGCCGCCGCTCAGCAGATACCAGATGCGGATAGAGAACAGCCCGCTCCCCTCGGTCGTAAAAACCTTCTGGTGGAAGGACGGCGTCACTATCAGCTGGGGCTGAGCTTCCAGTTGGATCATTCTCAGCAAGTAACCCAGCATAGATGACTTGACTGCCCAGAGAGAACCGACAAGGATGGCGGTTGAGGGCGCATCGCCCAGCCCTACTGAGGTTTTCCAGTTCAACTCGCTGCAGTGCACTCGACGCAGAAGCCGCTTCATCCATTCATTGAGCTCGATGCAATGCTGCACAAGCTCGCGAAACTGATCGTAGGCGTTCTTGATCGTCTCCCCATTGATATTCTGCTGGTGGCCGCTTAGCAGGTCGCCGGCCTGAGCGTTCACCCGCTCTGTGCGGACCTCCACGCCCGTATCCCATCCTTTGAAGCGAAGCACCGGCACTTCATATCGGAAGTGGACAAGACCTAGCAGCGCCTGAATATCGACGTTAATCTCGTCATTCTCTTCCCGGTGCGAAAACGTGAGCCGGACTTTTACCGGTCGCGATAACAGTATGCCCATGACGAATAAAAATGCCGCAATCAGTCCTAACCCTATCATGCCCATTCTCCCCCCGCACGCCGGCAACCTTTCCGGACAAGCCAAAAACTCCCGGGTGGGCCGGAAGCTTGCCGCTTCGTTTCCTCGGGAGTTAGTATTGCCCTTTTCAGCCAAAACATGCAGACTTTGAAGCGAATGGACTTACAGCTGGTCGTCCTCCGACATTTCGTCGAACGTCATCTGCTTGCCCTCCAGCTTCTCGAACAGCAGCCGGGTCTCTTCTTCCAGATTATCGTCGTTCTCGAACAAGGCCGTCTCCGGCAGGTCCGAAAGCCCCGCTAAACCGAAATAATCCAGGAACGGCTTGGTCGTTCCATACAAGATAGGGCGACCGGGCGCATCCGCGCGGTCAACCTCCTGGATCAGATCCTTGGCCACCAGCGTCTGGAGGGCTCGATCCGCCTTAACCCCGCGAATCTCCTCAATCTCGACCCGCGTGATCGGCTGCCGGTAGGCTACGATAGCCAGCGTCTCCAGCGCGGCTTGCGATAGCGAGGAACGGGAAGGCGAGAAGGCAAGCCGCTCGAAATAGGGAGCATGCTCGGGGACCGTCGTGAGCTGAAACGTACCGGCCAGCTGCGCAATCTGCAGCCCCCGTCCTTCCCGCTTCATGTCGGCTTGCAGATCGAGCACCAATTCGGTTACGAAAGCCACATCCTGCTCCAGCACCTCCGCGAGCTGCTTGGCGTCCAGTCCTTCGTCTCCCGCCACGAACAGTAGGCCCTCAATAACTGATTTCATCTGCCCAAAATCCATCTGCCCTTCCATCCTCCCGTGCCTGAATCACAATATCGTCGAACAATTGATGCTGAAAGCAAACGATTCTTTTCACCTTCATCAGCTCCAGCAAAGCCAGAAACGTGACGACAATCGAGTCGCGCGCGTGCTCCTTGTCGATGAGCCTGGAGAACAAGAGCTTTCCTCCGCTTCGCTCCAAGCTTTCTACGAGCTGGAACATCCGGTCTTTGACGCTGATTTCGTCCTTCCGGATACGGGCCACCGCTTGACGGCTTTGCAAGCGCCTCATGGCTTTGCGGAACGCATTCACCAGATCGCTCACGTCCAGCCCCTTGACCGGATTCTCTTGCACCACGGGCACATACGGAGTCAAGTCCTCCGGCTCGCGGGTATAGATCAGACTCCGCTCCGATTCCTTGTCCCGAAGGTGATCGGCAATCGCCTTGTACTTGCGGTACTCGATCAGCTTGGCGACCAGCTCGGCACGCGGATCATAATCCTCGTCCATCATATAATCGTCGAAGTCCAGCTCCAGCACCGGAGGCTTCGGCAGCAGCATCTTGCTCTTGATCGACAGCAGCGTCGCGGCCATCACGAGAAATTCGCTTGTGACCTCCAGCTCCAGCTCCTGCATCGCGTCGAGGTACTCCAGATACTGGTCCGTAATATCCTTGATCGGTATATCGTAAATATCGACTTCCGCCCGGTCGATCAGATGAAGCAGCAAATCAAGGGGGCCTTCGAATGTTTCCAGCTTAACCGTCACTTTCACCTGTGTCTGCTCCCCCTTGTTAGCACGGCTATAATCTGGACCGGGTCATCCTATCACTATTAAGCCTGCTGTTCGAGTTGTCGGGTCAAATTAGCCATTTCGATAGCTGTGGCGGCCGCTTCCCAGCCTTTGTTGCCGGCCTTGGTTCCGGCTCTTTCGACGGCCTGTTCGATCGAATCGGTCGTCAGCACGCCGAATATGGTGGGAACGCCCGTCTTCAGCCCGATGGCTGCAACGCCCTTCGCCGCCTCGTTGCATACGTAATCGAAATGCGGCGTCGAACCCCGGATGACCGCGCCGAGCGTAATGACCGCATCGTAGCGGCCGCTTTCCGCCATTTTCTGCGCAATCAAAGGAATTTCAAAGGCACCCGGCACCCAGGCAAGCTCGATTTCATTGTCTTCCACGCCATGGCGCTTGAGCGCATCCAATGCGCCGCTAACGAGCTTTCCGGTAATGAATTCATTGAATCTTCCTGCAACGATCCCGTATTTCAAGCCTTTCGACACCAAATGACCTTCGTATACTTTCGCCATAATCTCATAACTTCCTTCCAAATTCAATATTTTTTTGTGCACCGGGTTAGGTTTAGATCGAAAAATCGAGCAAATGGCCCAGCTTCTCCTGCTTGGTGTGCAAATATTTCGTGTTGTCTTCGTTTTCTTCCATTTGGATCGGTACGCGCTCGACGATTTCCAGCCCATACCCTTCCAGGCCGCGGATTTTGCGCGGGTTGTTCGTCAGCAGCCGGATCTGGCGGATACCGAGATCCTTCAGAATCTGAGCCCCGATGCCATAGTCGCGCAGGTCGGCGCCAAAGCCGAGCTTCAGGTTCGCATCGACCGTATCGAGTCCCTGCTCCTGCAGCTTATAGGCCTTCAGCTTGTTGATCAGCCCGATCCCGCGGCCCTCTTGCCTCATATACAAGAGGACGCCCGAGCCCGCCTCGTCGATCTGCTTGAGCGCCGCGGCGAGCTGAGGCCCGCAGTCGCAGCGATGGGAATGAAAGACGTCGCCGGTCAGGCATTCGGAGTGAACGCGGACGAGCGTCGGCTTCGCCGGGTCGATCTCGCCCTTGACCAGCGCCACATGCTCCTTGTTGTCCACCTCATTGGTGTAGGCAATCGCGGCAAAGGCTCCGAAGTCGGTCGGCATGCGCACTTCCACCTCGCGCTGCACGAGCTTATCCTTAAAGTTGCGGTACTTGATCAGTTCCTTGATCGTAATGATCTTGAGATCGTGCTTAAGCGCAATCTCCATCAGGTCCGGCACGCGAGCCATCTCGCCGTCCTCCTTGATGACCTCGCAGATGACGGCAGCCGGGTAGGAGCCGCACATCCGGGCCAGGTCGACAGCCGCTTCCGTATGACCGCTTCGGCGCAGTACGCCTCCGTTTTTCGCGATAAGCGGAAAAATATGTCCCGGACGGCGAAAATGCTCCGGCTTCGTCTTCGCATCCATCAACGACTTGACCGTCATCGACCGCTCCGATGCGGATATGCCCGTTGTCGTCTCGATATGGTCGACGGATACGGTAAAGGCGGTTCCATGGTAGTCCGTATTGCGTGCAACCATCGGCGGCAGGTCCAGTTCTTTAGCCCGGTCCTCGGTGATGGGCGCGCAGACGAGCCCCCGGCCTTCCTTGATCATAAAGTTGATGACCTCCGGCGTCGCTTTCTCCGCCAGGGCGATAAAGTCTCCTTCATTTTCCCGGTCCTCATCGTCTACGACGATAATGACTTTGCCGCGCATCAAATCATAAATCGCTTCCTCAATCGAATGAAAATGAATGGGTGCTGCCATGCTCTTCACGCCTCCCTTACCAATCTCTCTTTCGTTACCTATCCCTTACAAGAATCCATGCTCGGCAAGCATGGACGCTGTCAGCTTGCCTGTCGAACCGCCCCGGCCTGCGGCTCCCGCGCCTCCGGGACCGCCGCCGAACCCGAGCAGCCGCTCGATATATTTGCCTAGCACATCGGCCTCAAGATTCACTTCATCCCCGGCCTTCTTGTGCTGAAGCACCGTCTCGGCCAGCGTATGGGGAATGATCGATACGGTAAAATGCGTCTCTCCGCTCTCGACCACCGTCAGGCTGATGCCGTCTATCGTGATCGAGCCGTGGGGAATCACGTACTTCAGCAGCCCCGGATCGCCCGGCTCGATGCGGAACACGACCGCGTTCTCCTCCGGCCTGCGGCTGGCTATGCGGCCGGTCGCGTCGACATGCCCCTGAACGATATGACCGCCGAACCGGCCGTTCGCCGCCATCGCCCGCTCCAGGTTGACCTGCGAGCCTATCGACAGCCTCTCCAGCGTCGTGCGGCGGAACGTCTCCGGCATCACATCGACGGAGAAGCCCGCGCTATCGAAGGCGATGACCGTAAGGCAGACGCCATTCACGGCGATGCTGTCGCCCAGCTTGACATCCTCCAGCACGCGCCTCGCTCCGATGGTCAGCACCATAGCTTGCCCCTGGCGATCGATGCGCTTCATCGTGCCGATCTCTTCAATAATTCCCGTAAACATGCTCTATCCCTCACTCTCGCTTCCATACCTGGGATATCCCGTCAGGCAGACATCCTCGCCGAAGCGCTCGATCTGCATGCGTTCGATCGTGATCGCCCGGCTCATCGACGCGCTGCCGGGGAAGTCGAAGCTGCCCGGCGCGGCCGCTCCGCCGCCGATGATCTTCGGCGCCAGGAACAGCGCCAGCTTATCGACGAGGCCTGCGCCCAGCAAGGCTCCGCTCAGCTTGCCGCCGCCCTCGACGAGCAGCGAGCCGATCTCGCGCTCGCCGAGCCGCGCCATGGCGGCGCGGAGGTCGACAGCGGGCCCCGGGCCGCAGTCGATCACTTCGACGCCCAGCGCCTCCAGCGCGCGGCGGCGTTCGGGCGGCGCTTCGGCGGTCGTCAGTACGACCGTGGGCGCCGCCCCGTCCCGCACGAGCTGCGCGTCGTGCGGGAGCCTCAGCGTCGAGTCGACGACGACGCGCAGCGGGTTCAGACCCGGCACAGGAAGCCGGGTCGTCAGCGCCGGATCATCGGCGAGCACCGTGCCGATGCCGACCATGATCGCCTGATGGCGGTGACGCAGCAAATGAACATGGGCGCGCGAAGCTTCGCCCGTGATCCACTTGCTGTCCCCGCCGCGGGCGGCGATCTTGCCGTCCAGCGTGCTCGCGCTCTTGACGGTCACGAACGGCCTTCGCGTAACGATATACTTGTTGAACGCTTCATTCAGCGCCTCGGCCTCGGCCGCGAGCACGCCCGCCTCGACCTCAACGCCGTGCGCGGCCAGCTTCGCCAGGCCGCTCCCCGCGACAAGCGGGTTCGGGTCGGTGGCGGCGACCACGACCCGCTTGACTCCCTCGCGGATCAGCCGCTCGCTGCACGGCGGCGTCCGCCCGTGGTGGCTGCAGGGCTCCAGGGTGACGTACGCTGTCGCCCCTTGCGCCTCCGCCCCCGCCATGTTCAGCGCATGCACTTCCGCGTGAGCCTCGCCCCGCTTCAGATGCGCCCCCATCCCCAGGATGCGGCCGTCCTTGACCAGTACGCAGCCGACTACCGGATTGATCCCCGTTTGACCCGAGGCGGCCGAAGCCAATTGGAGGGCAAGACGCATATAGAATTCATCGTTCAGCACTTCGCTCATGCTTGCCCCTCCTTTTGTTTCCAAACAGAAAAAGCCGCTTTTCGCTTGGGGCAAAAAGGGCTTGAGAAAGACGCATCCGTAACATGTCCGGACTGCTGGGAAACCATAACAAACGAGCGCAGGCTGAATAAACGTCCGCGGCGCTGCCGAAAGCAGTACCCTGCGGCGCACACTTAAATAAGCGTACGTATGACGCAAGACGCCCGGCACCAAGCCACCCGCACCAACGGATGCAGGTTCGGCACCTGGAAGCTTGCCCAAAACGGAACAGCATACAGGCATGCCGAGCATGATGAAAAGCATGCATCGACTAAGCCCTCGTATCGTCACGATTCCGCTTCCCCTTTCTCCCATCCAGACTATACTGTCGGTCTCGGACTTGCACCGAGTCGACCGGCAACGGGCTTGCTTCGCAAGCGCCTGAAGCGCGGTTCACGGACTGAGACGGCAGCCGAAGCCGCCGTACAACACCGCCGGTAGGGAATTTCACCCTGCCCCGAAAGGTAAGCTATGCAATTTAAAAGTCAGTATACCTCTAGTTGACTGATTTGTCTACCCAGGATTTGAACATTAAAGTGGTCGACCTCTAACATCACCGCGCTTCCATTACGTCCCGTGAATTGTGTCGGTTGCTGGACGTTTTGTTCATTACGCAGGTTCAGGCCACCAGAAGGTGGCGGCCACGCTTGCCATCTGTGAGTCAGGAAGAACGTTCACCGCTCGCGAATTTGTTAATATAGAAGTTAATTCGGATCAACCCACCCCTACAACATTTGAATATGCAACCCACTTGCAAAAGTGAAGCGGCAAAATGCCGAGCTAACCACCTAGCTCAAATGCTATGAGGAGCATCGTCTTGCCCGATCGAATCGCTCGCACCTGCCGTTGGCAAACAACCACCCCTTGAGACAGTGACTTACAACCGGAGAAACCAAGCAGTCGCGAAGCCAAGGTGGACAAGTTTCCACTGAATACCATTTATCATGAACTCCTGGAAATCGAGCAAATTAGCTTTTGCTGGGGCGGCGCGGCATGAAATGAGCACCGAAATGTGTAACGAAATTACAATCATTCCGCCTTAGTGAAGGTGACCCGTCATATTCGTCTGGTCTAATCTTACCTCCACTGCGAAGGGGAGGAAATTCACATGCCCATCGTAATTGCGCCGATTCTTAAACCGGTTTTCCAGGAACTTGGCCTCACCGTCGAGCATAACGTACATCATGAGCTAAAAGTATTTAGACAACCAGCCGTTATACCGATAGGAACAAAAATTTGCCCCTTTGGTTTTACGCTCTCGCCACAGATGCTGCGGGCTGGATGCTTATTGCGCAGACCAATGGCTATCTCTGCTAGTTCAGCGGATGGAGGAGCATCTGCTCCAGCAGGATATTTTGCATGTCGACGAGACGACACTTTAGTTGCATCGCGCGCCAAGCAAAGCGACGATATCTAAGTCGTATCGATGGGTATGCCGCACTGGACGCATGGGTCCGCCGATCGTGCTGTACGATACCGTCCGACACGAGGCGGCGAGCATCCGCGAAATTTCCTGTCGAGCTTCAGCAGCTATCTGCTAGTGTATTTCTATGGCGATTAACATAAGGTGAAGGGCGTTACGTTAGTGGGCTGTTGGGCGCATGTACACAGGAAAAATTATGAGGTGCTAAAAGCGCTCCCTGCCACATATAACCAAACGAAAACCGCTGCGCATCAAAGGACTAGCAGCTCTGCAACTAGCTATTTGCAGTTGAACATGTGATCGGACGGAAGAATTGGTTGTTTGCCAACATGCCTAACGGCGTGAAGGTGAGCGCGATGATCTACAGAGTAATCGGGACGGCGAGGGAAAACGGTTTGAATCCCTCTCAAATAATTGAATTACCGGTTCGACCATCTCCTGCATGCGCTTGACGATCTGTTGTCAAGATCATCAAAGATTCGCTGACCTAGCGTATGTTTGATAAAAGTATGGCTATGCCCACCTCCTGTGACCATGGTATGGGCTATTTGATGTTTACTTAAAAAGCTTATAGCTTTCGCTGGTATAGATCCGAGTGCCTTCCCATCAGGCAAGTTTACATCCACTAGAAACTGTATCCATTCGTTTAAGAAGAGTCTTATTTTTTGCCACCGAGTTAGGAAGAGAGCGGTTGCTCGTTCTAAGAGACTTGTGTATCTGATTGTAGATACTACCTCGCTGAAACCAAGCTGAAGTGTAAGAATATACATGACGCTAAAAAGAATGAATGGCTTCCAAATAACAGGGACATAACACTTTTTTCAAAAATTTGTTGTATCAGCCAAAATATTATCTAGAAAAAGCATGATGTCCTATTTATTTTTCTTATATCTACAAAGGTGTAAATTACTATAACTACATAATCAGGACCCAACCAATATAAATATCCCAAAAATCAACATTTATTTATATTATTAATCCTAATTAAAGCAATTATTGCAATATATCCTTTTATTCGATAATCTAACTAGGGTCAATTATACCATTCTAGTATATGGAATTAAATGATAATATATGGTTGTAATATAAATCTTGCATTCGAAAGGAGCATTATTTTGAAAAAATTAATTCGTTTCACCCTAGCAACATCGTTAATGTTATCTAGTCTCCCTATTACGTCTCATGCACAAACATTTCCAATATCAGACGATGTAATTATTTTCTCTAAACCGCTAATAACTGACTTGGAGCAGTTATATAGTAGTGCCCTTCAAGGAAAAACGGATTATAGCTCCCCTAATGTTAAGGGTGGAGCAACCTATACAGATACAACAAGTGGTGAACAAATTGAGGCTGAGGTGGCAAGTACAACCCAACTATTTCAAGTGAAGCAGAATAGACAAGATAATTCTGAAACTCGTCGATATGTCACTACTTCGTTTATAGGGCCCTTAGCAACATCTTCAGGAAACAAAGAAACATGGGACGGGGCGTATTCCACAAAAGCTTATACTACGCTTGAGTGGGAAACAAAAACGAAAAATAATAAAGAATATATAACAATAATAAATGCTTCCGGAGGTTGGACAAAAGATTCTCAAGTCACCCTGGATAATCGTTCTGTTAGAATTGGTCAAACTGGTACTGACGAAAATCAAACCCAAGTTGTGCAGAAAATAGAATTTCAAAATCATCAATTAACTAATAATTCCTTTAATTATGGGGTGGGAACGAGTTGGAAACCTGTTCGTACAGGTGAGGTTTGGACATTAGTAGGTGTATCGATGGATGTTGAAATATTCCGAGGTACCGGATCATGGAAACTAAACCATACTCACAATATTGGTAAGTAACAAATTGATGATTTGTAGCACGGGCTGCTGAATTGGGCAGCCTTTTTTATTTACATTCTACACGCTCTATATAATTGAAGTAATTCACTGGTAGTTTATTTACTACACAACTCTTGGGTCTGTCATTATTTTGTGTAAACTCGTATATAGAGAATCTCTCGATGAAATTGAGCCTATGGTAGATGCTGACCGATCCGTTCCGGAAAAAACAGAGAAAGCTGGAGAAGGATTTGTCTCCAGCTTTGGACGCGAAGCATTTTCAGCAGTGCTTCATAGCTTAAGAAGAATGGCTCTTTCATTTTGTCACTTTGTGAAGCTGACAAAGATAGCTTTCAATTATGTTGGTGGTAAATATGAGCTTACGCAGCTCAGGCGAGTATTTATAAAACGTAGCGAGCTCGTCCAAGTTTCTTCGACAGGAGCTGATAATGAGCGGGTAATTGGCTCCCTACTTTTCCACGAAGCGATCGAACTCCACTAGCGCGATTTCCTCGCAGGCCGCTTTGAAGACCATCTTCCGATCGGCAGTTACTTCTTCAAATCCTTGTAAAAGACGTAAAGCGTCGAATTGCGAATTTGGTGAATGTTTCATGTTTGGATTTCAGTCTTCGGGTAGTAGGCTTGATCTCCAAAGAGAAGTCGGTCAGATTATCGACTTAGGTTCTGAGGATGTCCTACACTCCGCGGTTTTTGAGGTCGTTTAGCACATTGAGCCAGAACTTGGTAATCTCGTTCTCGGCGCCCTATATGCCTAATACATACTTATTGCCATCCAGATCAATGTTTACGATAACGCCGTCCTGCTGAAGTGAATGGCATCCAGGAACACGACCATATAAACACCTTGCAGCGGACGATTCTGCGAGATAATCTGATCCGTGACGTTTGAAATCATCGTCGGAGAGACTTCAATGCCATATAGATTCTGAAGATGCTAAAAGTTGTTCCCTTCGCAATATTCCCATTTGCGTGCTCAAAACTCTTTGTTATTTTCATTTTAAAGCTTTGAGAATTTACACATTTTATTTTACAAACTAATATGGCACGACCAAGACCTAGTATCCATGATTGACCTCAAAGTGCTATAGGTCTGATTCTAATATTACTTGGAATTCATATTTATTTATATGGTATAATATATTTTTACTATTTTCTGAGAAGGAAGGGGTATAATGTGAAAAAAACATTTTTTTCGGTCCTGATTCTCATGATTCTTATCGTCGTAGTACTGTCTTTTTATTCCTCTAAAGAACAAAGAATATTCAAAGGAGATAGTGTGAATTGGGAAGCGCAATTAAGTTATACGAATGCAAGTGGAGGAATAACTAGAGAGTTATTAAGGGTTACCTATAAGAAAAAAGAAAGAATTGATGGGTACATTGGGTATGAGTTAAAACGCATCGGCGGAAGTATGTCAGGGGAGGATATGAAGCTTGACAGCAATAACCATGCAATTAAGAAGACCGAAACACAAGGGAGTTTTGCTGTGCCGCCAAGAGACCAAAGCATTATATTAACGATTAAAGTAGATGGGCAAACCGAAACTATTGAGTTGAAGCCCATCCAGCCATGAAAAAAAGAAATTTCGGAACTTTATAGGTTGAACATAAGATGGTAACCTAACATTCGGCTAGATCTTCATCGGAAAAATCTATCATGTGCGCAAAGACCTGCAGTCGTACATCTTTTTTTTCCTATAATTGACCACCAAGTGAAATTCATGCCAACGTGCATCTATTTTTCCCGCTTAACCCGTTCTTCTGAGAAATATCCATGAAATTCTTGCATGATTTCAGGCATTTTCACACCGGAAGGAAATTTATGTGAAAAAACTGCACTTTGGCATTTTTCCGAGCCGGAATGGGGACTGAAATTGTCTACTATAAATATAATCAGTAACCTCTACTAACAAAAAGCAGTGTCCACCTAAGAAATCGTGAACACTGCTTTGACTATACGTCCTCTTCTACTCTTCCCAAACCTTGACTTCTTTCATTTTGTCGCCTTGCTTGACATTATCGAGCAGCTCCATGCCGCTCGTCACTTTGCCAAATACGGTATGCTGCTTGTCCAGGTGAGGCTGGGGAGCATAACAAATATAGAATTGGCTTCCGCCCGTATTCTTGCCTGCATGCGCCATAGCTAGAGTACCGCGCTCATGCTTGCTGGTGTTGGTGCTTGTCTCGCAATCTATCGTGTAACCAGGGCCGCCCGTACCATTTCCTCTCGGACATCCGCCTTGAGCTACGAAGCCTGGGATAACGCGATGGAAAGAAAGTCCGTTATAAAACCCTTCATTTGTAAGCTTCTCAAAATTTGCTACCGTGTTAGGCGCCTCTTCCGGAAAGAAATCAAGTTGGATGACTCCACCGTTTTCAAGCTCGATCGAACCTTTTTTAGCCACAATCATTCTCCTTTGGGTTATGAATTTATAAATGGAGTTTAGCATAACTGGCATTTACAAGCAAATCACATCGACGCTTTCCTATGCTTAGGAACGCCGTCAGAACTGCTGTCCGGGCCAGCTACGAAAGGCCAGCCGGCGCTCCAATAAGAGCTGCAGCCCTTGAGTCACCGGCGCTCGCCTTCTTATCAACCTTCTATCTAGCTTTCGATACCGGCTTCATCCGCTCCGGCACGACATCCTTGTGCACGAGATCGCCAAGCGTTTCGCGTTCCACCACGACATCCGCTGCCCCGTCCTTGACGAAAACAACAGCCGGACGACGAAGTCGGTTGTAATTGCTGGCCATCGAGTAATTGTATGCCCCCGTGCAGGCCACTGCCAGCACGTCTCCTGTGCTCGCTTTGGGCAGCTTCGTATCCCAGATCAGCATATCGCCGCTTTCGCAGCATTTGCCTGCGATCGAAACAACCTCTTCCTCAGGCTCGGCCGCGCGATTGGCCAGCATCGCCTCGTACTGCGCCTGATACAGCGCGGGACGCGGATTGTCCGTCATGCCTCCGTCAACCGCCACATACTTGCGAACGCCCGGGATATCCTTGTAGGTCCCGATCGTATAGAGCGTTGTGCCCGCATCGCCGACAATGCTGCGGCCCGGCTCCGTCCAGATCTCCGGAAGCGGGTAGCCATGCTTGGCGAACTGCTCGCGTACGGTGGACGTTATCGCGGCCACATACTCGGCGACAGGCAGTGGAGTATCGCTTTCGGTATAGCGGATACCGAAGCCGCCGCCCAGGTTCAGCACCGAGAAGGTAACACCTAGCTCTGCACGAACGCTGACGGCAAAGCCGATGACCTTCTCAACGGCGAGCTGGAAGCCGCCGACTTCGAAGATTTGCGAGCCGATATGCGAATGCGTTCCGAGCAGCTCAAGATGCGGCAGCTCGGACGCTTCCGACACCGCCTGCTTCGCCGAACCGTTCGCCAGATCGAAGCCGAACTTTGAATCCGTCTGGCCGGTGGAGATGTACTCATGCGTATGAGCATCCACACCTGGCGTAATTCGGAGCAGCACCTTCGTTTTCTTCCGCTTCTCGCCCGCGATCGCATTCAACATGTGAAGCTCAATGAAGTTATCGACGACAAAACAGCCGATGCCTGCGTCAAGCGCCATTTCCAACTCCTGCGGCGTTTTGTTGTTCCCATGAAAGTGTATGCGCTCCGGGGGAAACCCGGCTTGCAGAGCCGTATATAATTCGCCGTCCGAGACGACGTCCAGGGACATGCCTTCCTCCTCGGCAATGCGGCACATGGCCATAACGCAGAACGCCTTACTGGCATAAGCCACTTGGAACGGAAGTCCGGACTTTCGGAAGGCGTCGACAAATTCCTTGCAGCGCTGGCGGATCAAGGCCTCATCCATCACATATAAAGGTGTACCGTACTGCTCCGCAAGCTCGACTGTATCGCAGCCGCCAATCTCTAGATGCCCTTTGCTGTTGATCGTACTGGTGCCGTGTAAATACATCGTATATAACTCCCTCTTCCCCTATAGGACTTATTCTCCATTGGTCATACTTTTTGCAGCCCGTTACTTCTAAAGTATCATAATCCGCGCCTGTTACACAACATGCAAAACGGCCCGCCTTCGCTGGGAAGACAGGCTTATCGCAATGATTTCCCGATCATGGCCCCGGTTCGGGAGAGGGCTGACGCGTGGAATCGGCGGTTTTGTTCAGGCTCATCCGCGATTTCATGGTTAAGAAGGGCCGACGCACCAGAATATCCAGCATCGCCTTGGCATTAAATGGAATGAACGGCCACAAATAAGGCGTATTGTAAGAGCGCTGAAGCGCCAGCATTAGCACCAGGCCTGTGGAAGCAATGACCAGACCCGGGACCTTGAAGATGGCGGCGGCTATCAGCAGGACAAGCCTGGCCAGCCGATTCGCCAAACTTAATTCATAGCTCGGCGTTGCAAAGGTCCCGATAGCGGCAGCCGCCAAGTACAGAATGACCTCGTTGACGAACAAGCCTGTTTTCACGGCAACGTCGCCGATGAGAATGGCCGCTATCAAGCCCATCGCTGTAGCCAGCGGGGTCGGGGTATGGATGGCTGCCATCCTCATCAGATCGATCCCGAGCTCCGCGATCAGGAATTGCAATATTAGCGGAATCTTTCCTGCTTTCTGCGGCCCGAGAAATTCCAGACCGCCCGGCTTGAGATCCGGAGAGGAGACGATCAGAAACCAGAGCGGCAGCAGAAATAGCGAGGCCGCAATGCCTATGAACCGTACCCAGCGCAGGTAGGAGCCGACTAACGGGGTCTGGCGGTATTCCTCGGCATGCTGCACATGATGGAAAAAAGTAGTTGGCATGATCATGACCGATGGTGAGGTGTCTACGAAAATGATCATGTGACCCTCGAGCAAATGAGCCGTAACGACGTCGGGCCGCTCGGAGTAACGAACCGTCGGGTAGGGGTTCCAGCCTTTGCCGATTATCGCCTCCTCCAGCTGCTTCTCGGCCAGCGGAAGTCCGTCTACGTCTACCTGCTTAATCTTGTCGCGCACAGCTTCGATCAGTTCCATATCGCAGATATCCTGGATATAACCGATACAGACATCGGTCTGCGTCCGTTTGCCGACCTGTGTGATCTCCAGCTTCAATCGCGGGTCGCGAAGCCGCCGGCGGACCAGCGTGACGTTCGTGAGCAGCGTTTCGACGAAGCCGTCGCGCGAGCCGCGTACGACCCGCTCAAGATCCGGCTCTTCCGTCGAACGCACCGGGAAGGCTTTGGCATCGACCAGCACCGCCTCCTTCTCTCCCTCGAAGAAAAAGGCCGTACCGCCCATCGCGACATAATCGATGGCTTCTTTGAGCGTGCTCGTTTTCTTGACTTGGATATGGGGAATGAGCGCATGGTCAAACAGCTCGATAATATTCAGCTTGTCCGAGTCGCCGCCTGCCCCCTCATCGAGACGACGCCGGGTATTAGAATGCTCATTCCTGACGCCGCCCTGCACATGCTGCCCCGCTCCTGTCGGGAGCCCGCTGCCGGAGCGCTCTTCCCCCTCCTTGTGACCGGGAAGGCTGACATCCCCGTTCGCCGCTCTATGCTCTTCGTCTGCGTATGACAGCCGCATTAGGATATCGGTCAATACGGTATCCTTCGCAAATCCGTTGTAATAAAAAATGCCCGTGTTCTGCCCTCCGAACACCATCTCGCGAAAAACAACGTCGAAGCTTTTGTTCAGGCCGACCCTTTCCTCAAGCTGCCGTTTCAAGCGGGCAAACGTTGCCGGGATCGCCTGATCTTCCTTAAGCCTGCGCTCCTCCTCCGACAGATGGGCTTCCGCCTTCATGCCGGTTTTCGGGTCGTTTCCGCTAGAGGATTCGGCGCCCGTTTTCTCCGGGTCCCGCCCCGGCTCGCCCTCCGGTCCGACCTCTGCTCTTTCGCGCGCTTGACCGATAATATCGCCATGTTCATCAATTTCCAGCTTCGGGTCGGTCTCTGACTCTCTTTCAAGATATGAATTCTCATCCTGCCGGAGAGCAAACCCTTCCTCCTGCTCCTCCTGTCTTTCCCCGGATAGCTCCGGCTCTTCCGTCATCCCGTTGCCCGTGTTAAGTCCGTTCCGCTGGGGATTCATCCGTTTGGCGCGCTTGAATTCCTTTTGCATCGTAATCGTCCCTCCTAATCCTGATGACTTTCTGTTATCCGGCGCCCCTTGCGAAGCTTCGGCAGAGCCTCTACCCGAGAATGCCCAGCCAGTCGATGAAGGAGCCGAATACTTTGCCGAAGATCATGGCCATCAAGAGCCATATCATATAAGATTCCATCCCGATCCGTTTCGCAATAATCGGCAGCACATTGATGACCTCTGTCAAGGCGGCCGCCAGCATTCCGACGAAGCAGCCGGCCAGCAGGCCGTATACGGCCGCAGACATCGGAAAGAGTCGATAGGTCCATTCGAAAAAATCGGTCACCGTAAAAAAGAGAGCTCCCACGATCACGGCGGCTTCATAAAGCCGTATATGCCCATAGGACCGAGAGATCTGCGCCAATCGCGGAATGATGTCCAGCACGACCAGAAAAGCGACCATCCCGCTCCCCACGGCTATGCCGCCGGCTAATCCGATAAAGATAAGCGCCAAAGACGCGGCCCACTCGATCATCGTGACTTCACCGGGCGTTCATTCCCGTCCTGATGATGTTCTTTTCGGTGAAGCTTGGCATATTCGTCCGAGATAACGAACTGATTCACATTTTCTTGGTACATAAACATCTCCACCTCGAGCGGGCTTGGCTCTTCATTGAATTTCTTCTGGAACAAATGATTAAAAAATACAATCATCCCCAATCCGATTCCTAGCGAATAAGGTATTTGCAGCAGCAACGGATGCGTCTTCTCTTGACCCGTCAGCAGCTTGTAAATATGGCGATGTACCTCGGCCATGCTGACATCGGCATGAAAATTCATGATCGCCAGTCCCGAGCCCACGAACAAAAGAAGCCACACCAGCACGATCAGCACTTTATTGGGGCGCTTGGGTTCACTTTGTATCTCGACCAGCGTATGCGGCTCGCCGAATAGCTCAAGCTGCATTTCCGGGAATCTTTCCTGTACTTTACGAATGATAAGCAGCATATCCACAAGCACGAGATTGCCGTCGTATTCCTTGGGACGGTACAGCTCCAGCTCCAGCAGCTCGCGTTCATGCTCGGGCGGCGCAAGCAGCTGAGCGACCCTCCCCAGCCTTACGGACTCCCGGGGACTGATGCGCAGTGTTCGGCGCAAGCGGATATAAACGCGCGGCGTTGAAGAAATTTGCGGTTCCATCGTACAAGCGACCTCCTCTCTGTCCTTCCTTCCTGAGCCCTTCCTGTCAGATAAGGGTAGTATGAATGGGAACGCACACTTGTAATCGTCACCCCATATGGAAAAACTTGTGGGCACCTTCCTATGAATAGCCATGCGGCGGACTAGGAAGCCTAATACCAGAATCAGCTAGACCCACACTTATCTAAACAAGGAAGGTGCAAACAATATGACCAAAACCGCATTGACCCTCGTCATTATCGGAGCGCTCAACTGGCTATTGGTAGGTTTGTTTCAGTGGGATTTGGTAACGGCGCTTCTCGGTGGAGACGTCCACCGGGCATCCTCCGGACTCAGCCGTATCGTATACACACTGGTAGGCTTAGCCGGTCTGTACTGCATCGGCTTGCTGTTCCGGGACAATGCTTCCAGGGCTCGGTAGAAGCGGGGCTATGATGACGACAACGACAAGCCCAAAACCCGTCCGGGCTTCCGGACGGGTTTTGGGCTGCTACTGAGCGATCTGATTTTTAATGGAAAGCAGGATCTTCTTCTCCAGCCGCGACACCTGCACCTGGGAGATGCCGAGCCGGCTGGCAACCTCGGACTGCGTCTGATCGCGGAAGTATCGCAAGTATACGATCAGACGCTCGCGTTCGCTCAGCGAGCCGATCGCTTCATTTAACGCGAGCTTGTCGAACCACTTCTCTTGCCCCTCATCCGCAATTTGATCCATCAGCGTAATCGGGTCGCCATCGTTTTCAAAAACCGTTTCATGAATCGAGGAAAGCGGCTTATTGGCCTCTTGAGCGAAAACCACGTCCTCGGGTGTGATGCCGAGCTCCTCAGCCACTTCCTTGACCGTTGGCAGACGGCCGTTGCGCTTGGCCAGCTCGTCCTTGGCCTTGCGGATCTTGTTGGCGAGCTCCTTGAGCGACCGGCTGACCTTGAGCGTCCCGTCGTCCCGGAGGAAGCGCTGTATCTCCCCGATAATCATGGGCACCGCATAGGTGGAGAACTTGACTTCGTACGACAGATCGAATTTGTCAACGGATTTCAATAAACCGATGCAGCCGATCTGGAACAGGTCCTCCGCCTCGTAGCCGCGGTTCAGGAAGCGCTGCACCACGGACCATACGAGCCGGATGTTGCAATTGACAAGCGTTTCACGCGCGAGCGCATCGCCGGATTGGCTGAGCGCGATCAGCCGTTTGACTTCGGTATCGTCCAGATAGCTGTGCGAGGCTTGCTTCAAGTCCACATCCATAGGTTCAACCCCTAATTAAATAAAGCTTTTTTTGACTCGATTCGCTTCTTCATTCGGATCGACGTTCCGGCGCCAAGCTCACTGGTTACTTCCACTTCATCCATAAAGTTTTCCATGATCGTGAATCCCATGCCCGAGCGCTCCAGCTCCGGCTTGGACGTATATAACGGCTGTTTGGCCAGATCGAGGTCCTCGATACCGCCCCCCTGATCCTCCACCGAAATTAAAACCGTATCGCCATCGATCTCGGCCGAGATCGTAACGGTTCCCTCCGGATTGTTATCATAGCCGTGAATGATCGAGTTGGTTACCGCCTCGGAGACCACCGTCTTGATATCGGTCAGCTCGTCAAGCGTCGGGTCCAGCTGGGAGACGAATGCGGCGACCGTGACGCGCGCAAACGATTCGTTCTCAGAGCGGCTGGCGAATTGGAGTTTCATAAAATTGCGTACACTCATGATACGACCTCCAGACTTTGAATCGCTTGTCTCTCGTTGTCTTGAATCGATAAAATTTTGAACAGACCTGACATCTCGAACAGCCGGTATACGGACGGATTTACATCGCATACCACCATCTTGCCTCCGCGGCTTGTAATCTGCTTATACCGGCCGAGAATCACGCCGAGGCCCGAGCTATCCATGAAGCTGAGCTGCTTCAGGCTGAGAATAATATGGGTGCTGTGCCCTCGCAGAACCGCTTCCTCCATGCGGGTCTTCACGGCTTCCGCCGTATGATGGTCCAGCTCGCCCTGAAGCCTGACGATAAGCGCATTGCGGTAATGCTCCAACTCGATTTGTAAGCTCACGCTGTTCACTCCCTCCCGTTCATGAATCACTGTTTCTACATGCAGGAAAGCTTTTCCTTCCCCCCCGACAAAACTAGAAGAAATGCGTCAGAACTAGAAGGAAAGCGACAGAAAATGCAGCAGGGGTCCTTTTAAAGAGGTACGTATACAAAAAAATCCCCGCGTGGCCGTTACTTCTGCTGCGGGGATTCTGGGATGTCAATCAAAGAAAAACAGTCGTTTGGCCGTTCGCTTGGTGAGCGTCCACCAGCCTGCCTTCGTTACGTTCACCGGGGATTCCAGTGCAAACTCCTTGATCACCTGGTCGCCCTTGTACACGACGATTTTACCGATCGGCTGCCCTATAGCTACAGGTGCCTTGAGCTTCGGATCAAGCTGGACCTCGTGACGGATGCCTTCCACGGCATCGCCCTTTTTCAGCAGCAGCGAGTACGAGTGCTTGGCTGTCAGCGGAATAACCGGCGTCTCTCCCTTGCCGACCTTCAGCTCGCCGATCGGATCGCCCGTCTTGTAGATGGGCAGGTTCGTATATTGGGAGAACGCATAATCGAACAGCTTAGTGACCTCGGCATTTCTTGTTTTGGTATCCGGCTCGCCCATCACGACCGAGATGACGCGCAGATTATCACGCTTGGCCGTTGCCGTCAGACAAAACTTCGCCTCGCTGGTATAGCCGGTTTTGAGTCCATCCACTCCCGAATAGAAGCGGACCAGCTTATTCGTATTGACAAGCCAGAAGGGCTTTTGCGTGTCCTTGCGCAAATAATCCTGATACTGTCCGGTGAATTGAGTAATTTCTTCGTGTTTCAGCAGCTCCTGGCTCATCAAAGCGATATCGTAAGCGGAGGAGTAATGATTTTCAGCCGGCAGTCCGTTCGGATTGACGAAGTTCGTATTGTGCATGCCGAGCCCCTTGGCCCGCTCATTCATCAACGCGACGAAAGCCTGCTCAGAGCCGCTGATCTTCTCCGCCATAGCAACGGAAGCGTCATTGCCCGACGCCATGGCTATTCCCTTCAGCATATCTCTAACCGTCATTTCTTCGCCCGGCTCCAGGAAGATCTGCGATCCCCCCATCGATGCTGCGTATTCGCTTGTCCGTACCATCTCGTCCATCTTCAGCTTGCCCTGATCGATAGCCTCCATGATCAACAGCATGGTCATGACCTTCGTAATGCTTGCCGGCGGAAGCTTGGCATCCTTGTTCTTATCGACGATGAGCGTACCGGTATCCACATCCATCACGACGGCGGATACGGCGCCCGGCGCCAAGTCCACCTTATTCTCAGCCGGCTTCTCCTCGGCTAGCGCCGTAGGCATCGCCAGTGTCAGCAGCAGCAGGGCGCTGATCCACATTTTGATCCATGGTCTGGTATTCACCTGTTCTACCCCTCCTGAAGGATTGCTAAGTATTTAAAGTGCTGGTAATCATTGTTGACCTTTTTGGAGGTAAATATTCGGCCAGCCCTAAAATCAGTTTGCGGCAAGCATATCAAGGGCAGTCAGCGGCAAACGGTAGACTAGGGGCCTCACAAAAAAAACCGGACCCTGGGGTCCGGCCAGGCTGTCGAGAAAGTCTCGACAGCTCTTTTTATTTGCGCGTAGTTTAAGACGACACCGCGTTAATATGGTATAATATAGATAACAATTAATGGACGGTGATCAGTTATGCTACGACATTCCAACG
>NZ_WUWM01000079.1 GCF_009846885.1 Paenibacillus puerhi | reverse complement strand
TGTTTATTGCATAATAAAAGTGCCGAATATTGCAGCGTAAAAATGCTAAGTTAAATGCAAAAGAGACACTTGCCAGCATCCTATTAAACTCCTATCGTAAGGTTTGCGAGAACTGACGAAGGAGACTGGAAGGAATGCTGAAAATGCCTCAACAAGAGTATATCAAATTTTTACGTGAAGCAGAAGGTTGTTCGGTGAGTGAGATTGCTAGGCAGGTGGGCGTTCATTGGCGGACAGCCAAGCGATATGCGGATAAGGACAATTGGAACGAACAACTTGGTAAGCGTAAGAGCAGCAGCCCGGTGATGGGACCGTACATGGAAATTGTGGATGCTTGGCTGGAAGAGGACCAGCTTCTTCCGCGTAAGCAGAGGCACACGGGCGTCCGTATCTTTCAACGCCTGCAAGCGGAGCATGCGTTTACCGGCGGACAGCGAACGGTTCTCTCCTACGTCAAGCAACAAAAGAGTAGAATGGCGTTGGAACGCGCAAAAACGTATGAGCGGCTTGAACATCCGCCCGGCGAAGCGCAAGTCGACTTTACGACGATTCAAGTCAGCCGCGATCAGCAGCTTATGACGTACAAACTACTCGTCGTCTCATTCCCATACAGCAACGCAGCGTTTGTTTATCCAACGCCAGCAGAGAATCAGGAGTGTTTTCTCAAGGGGATGACCCAATGCTTCAAAGAGATGGGCGGTGTCCCCCGACGCATCTGGTTCGACAATCTGTCAGCCGCAGTCGTTCATATTGAGAAGCATGGCGAACGCCAGCTCACGGAGGGCTTTCAGCGCTTTTGCGCTCACTACCGAATCGAGGCAGTGTTTTGTAATCCGTACAGTGGCCACGAGAAGGGACATGTTGAGAGCAAGTGCGGCTATGCCAAGCGCAATTGGGCGGTACCGATTCCGCTTTATGAAAACCACGAGCAGTTAGCTGCGTATTTCGCCGAGCAAGCGCGGCAGGATCGCGAGCGACCACACTACGCCAAGGGTATCCGCATCGCCGAGTTGTGGGAAGCGGACCGTGCACAGCTGCTGACCTTGCCAGAGGAAGCTTTCGAACCGTTTCGACTGAGTGCGGCAGCTGTGAACAAGTATGGCGAAATTCGGTTTGAAGGCGTTGCCATCCCGCTCGTTGGTCTTGTTCCCCCGGGCAGTGAAGTGCTGGTCCAGACCTATTGGGATCGACTCGTGATATTGACCAAAGAGCACCAACGGGTGCGAGAGGTGCCGCGTCCGTACACCGGCAAAACAGCCGAAGTACCGTGGACGCAAGTCTTCACCAATCTGCTCCGAAAGCCGCGCAGTGTGGGCCATTCCCAGTTCATCCGGATGCTGCCGGAGGAGGTGCAAGTTTATGTCGGTGTTGCCGATCTTGCCTTGCGCAAGGAACGATTGCAAGCACTAGCGCATTGGTGCAGTGTCTATGCGATCGGGCAGATCGCCCAGGTGTTACAGACATCACCCAGCGAGGCGACGATTATGCAATTAACGGCGGCTCTCGGACTTGTGCAAGTGAACCGCGACATACCGGTAGCGTGGGACGAGAAACTCTCACCGCCGGGGGCCCAAGAGGTTGCATCGCTGCGTCAATATGATCGACTGATGGGGGTGTGCTGACGATGAAACCGGACTTGGTAGACCTGTGCAGGCAGCTTCGATTGGCGCACATCGTCGATTATGTCGCACAGCAACAAGACGAGCAAACGAGAGCGCTTGTCGAGCAGTTGCTGCTGGCGGAACGAGAAGGAAGACGACGCGCCCGGCTAGGGAAACTTGTGCAACAAGCCGGCTTCCCACACCTCAAGACTTTTGAGGGTTACGTAAGCGAACATATTTCGTTCCCTAGCGATTGCTCGATCGGAACGCTACTCGACATGAAATGGCTCGTGCAGCGCGAGAACTTGCTGCTAATGGGGGCGGTCGGGACGGGCAAAACGCATATGGCGACTGCGCTTGGGGTAGAGGCTTGTAGACGAGGGCATGCTGTACAATTCTTTCGGGCTTCGGATTTAGTGGCCCTCTTGCAAGAGAAGTTTGCAGCGGGTATACTCAGCCGCTTTCGTGAGAAGCTGAAGAAGATGGATCTGATTATTTTAGATGAAGTGGGCTATGTCCCGTTTAACCAAACGGGCTCGGAGCTATTGTTTAATGTGATTGCGGATTGCTATGAACAGCAGAGCGTGATCGTCACATCCAATCTCGAGTTTGGGCAATGGACCTCGATTTTTGGAGACACGAAGTTGACATCTGCTTTGGTCGATCGCCTTGTACATCATGCGCACATTCTTTCATTCACGGGTGAAAGTTTCCGGCTCAAGCAAGCGATGGAGCGAATTCCGCAGTGACCATTCATCTGGCAAGCGGTCTCGGCATTTTTGGCAGCAAGTTTAAGCATTTTTCGCTTGCAAAAAACA
>NZ_WUWM01000078.1 GCF_009846885.1 Paenibacillus puerhi | reverse complement strand
GTAAGCGTCAAACCCAACCCACCTTCTACCTCACGGCCAATCATGAGAAGATAAGGGCAACCCAATCAAACAGGAGGTTGCCCCATGTCGAACAAAGAGCAGCGTCGAAAGGAATGGTCCGGACGTATCGCAGCATACAAAGCCAGCGGCCGGACCATGGCCACCTGGTGTGCCGCGAATGGCTGTACCATGGACCAACTCAAATACTGGCTCCGCAAAACGAAAAAGAATCCCTTGCCTGCTGAAGCGCCGGTCTATTCTCCCCGGTTTGTTCCTCTCACCGTTATCGGCCAGCCGGAAGCCCCTTCCTCGCTTGTGGTCCGCGTGGGACAGGCCAGCATCGAACTTCAATCGGGCTTCGACCCCGGCTTGCTCCGCTCCATCGTCCTCGCTTTGGAGACGCCATGTTAACCCTTCCTCATGTGCAGTCCGTCTATCTCGCCTGCGGTGCCACGGACCTGCGCAAGTCTATCGACGGGCTGGCGGCTCTCGTGCAGGAAGGCTTCAACTTAACTCCTTTCGCCCCCAGCCTGTTCGTGTTCTGCAATCGAGAGCGCAACAAGCTGAAAATCCTGTACTGGGAGCACAACGGCTTTTGGCTGTTTTACCGCCGGTTGGAGCAGGGCTGCTTTCAGTGGCCGGCCGGCAGCACGGGAACTGCAGCCATTTCTTCCCGCGAGCTGCGCTGGCTGCTGGACGGCCTTTCCCTCAGCCAGCGGCAGGCGCATCCACCCGTCCTGGCCCAAACGGTCGTCTAGCACAGTTCGCCGTTTCGCCATACCTTCACGCAGGAAATCGCCGGGCGCAGGCGAAAACGTCAGGTATGGAAAAACAGACGAACGCTCCCCTTACAATAGAAGAACTGGAAGAACGAAACGCCCGGCAGGAGCAACAGATCGCCGAACTCACCGCCAAGCTGAAATGGTACGAGGAGCAGGTGCGCCTTGCCCAGCAGAAACGCTTTGGCGCCTCCAGCGAAAAGACGGATCCGGACCAGATGGAATTGAACCTGTTCAATGAAGCGGAAGTGCTGGCTTCTTCGGGCACGCCGGAGCCGGAGACCGAAACCGTCACGTACAGCCGCAAAAAGACGGCCGGCAGCCGGGAAGCGAAGCTGGATCAGTTCCCGGTGGAAACTGTGGTCTACGAGCTGGCCGAAGGCGAGCGGGTTTGCGCCTGCTGCGGCGGTGCGCTCCATGAGATGAGTACGGAGACGCGCAATGAAATTACTGTCATCCCGGCGGAAGTCAAAGTCGTGCGTCACGTGCGCCGGGTGTATGCCTGCCGCCGCTGTGAACGCGAAGAGATCCGCACGCCTGTCGTGACGGCGCCGATGCCGAAGGCGGTTTATCCGGGAAGTCTCGCTTCCCCGTCCATCCTGGCGCATGTCATGAGCCAGAAATATGTGGAGAGCCAGCCGCTGTACCGACAGGAGCAGCAGTTTGCACGGCTCGGGCTTACCCTTTCGCGGCAGACGTTGGCGAACTGGATGATCTACGGGGCGGACCAGTGGCTCTCGCTGCTGACCGGGCGCATGCACGAGCACTTGCTCTCGCAGGACATTTTGCATGCGGACGAAACGACCCTGCAGGTGCTGCGCGAGCCGGGCAAATCGGCTGAAGCCCAGTCGTACCTGTGGCTGTACCGCACCGGACGCATGGGGCCGGCCATCGTACTCTACGACTACCGGAGCACCCGGGGCGGCGAGCATCCCCGGCAGTTCCTGTCGGGATTCAGCGGCTACCTTCATGTGGACGGCTATGCCGGTTACCACAAGGTAAAAAAGGTCACGCTCGTCGGCTGCTGGGCGCATGCCCGGCGCAAGTTCGACGAGGCCCTGAAGGTGCTGCCGGCGTCGCAGGACAAAACCGAAACGGCCGCCGGGCAGGGCCTTCAGTTCTGCAATCAGCTTTTTGCGATTGAACGCGAGCTAAAGGACGTGGCGCCGGAAGAAAGGCAACGAATCCGGCTCGAACGCAGCCAGCCGGTGCTGGACGCTTATTTGGCATGGCTGCGTGCGCAGCGTTCGCGGACCCTGCCGAAGAGTCTGCTCGGCCAGGCGATTACCTACAGCCTGAACCAGTGGAACAAGCTGACGGCGTTCCTGAAAGACGGGTGTTTGGAGATCGACAACAACCGCAGCGAGCGGTCGATCAAACCGTTTGTCATCGGGCGCAAGAACTGGCTGTTTGCGAATACGCCTCGCGGTGCAAAGGCGAGCGCCACCGTGTACAGCGTGATCGAAACGGCGAAAGAGAACGGGCTGAACCCATTCCAGTACTTGAAATACCTCTTTGAGCAGCTTCCGCAGTTGGCCGATCCCCGCGATCCTGAAGCCCTGGACCGCTTGCTGCCTTGGTCACCGTCGCTGCCGCTGACCGTACGCGTATTTAAATCATAATCTCATCATAGACAAGCCCACATCCTCTTGCCAAGGTGTGGGCTGTTTGACGCTTAC
>NZ_WUWM01000077.1 GCF_009846885.1 Paenibacillus puerhi | reverse complement strand
TCATTCACGGGTGAAAGTTTCCGGCTCAAGCAAGCGATGGAGCGAATTCCGCAGTGACCATTCATCTGGCAAGCGGTCTCGGCATTTTTGGCAGCAAGTTTAAGCATTTTTCGCTTGCAAAAAACAACCGGGATAACTTTGGCGAAGAGAGGCGAAAAACTTGGATTGGCTCCATTCAGGTGTGCTTTGAGTAAATGCGGAACTGGCATTACCCTCCTGTTTATTGTGGAAAACTTGGAATGCCACTTCAATATAATTTTTATGGAGGATTTATATGACTAGAGCAATCCTTTTAACAGGAACAATTGATACCAGTGTCTTCAAAAATGTAACAGTAATTCTTACAGACTTGAACGAACGGCTTAGACAATATTCTAATACAATAAAAAGATATATCGAAGATAGTGAATTTGATAAAATTGTATTTGTGGAAAATTCAGGATACCTTTTTGACGAAAATTACTTTTATGATCATGCTCTTAAATATGGAAAAGAATTTGAATATTTACCTTTTGTTGGAAATATAGAAAATATTATATCTTATGGGAAGTCCTACGGAGAAGCTGAGTGTATTACGTACGGAATAAAAAATAGCAATCTCTTAAGAAGTGAAAAATATATATATAAAGTTACTGGGAGAGTTTTTTTAAAGAATTCTACAGCTATTTGTAAAACGCAACACTCTTGTGATAATGAATTTGTTGTCTATAACGATACGAAATGGTGTCATACGAATTTTTTTAAAGTTAAAAGGGAAGATTATTTAACATTTTTATCCGATACAGAAAAGGAATGCGATGATTTTAATAAAAAAGGTATAGAAAATGTATATTATCAAAGGCTACTAGAGTCGAAAATGGATACGAGATGCTTTAAAATCTATCCAGATTTGACCGGTGTAATAGGTGGCACGGGAGCTCAATATGATAAAAAATGGTTTGAACTTTATATTAGAAATGTACTATGCGTAATCGGATACTTTAACATAAAACAAACAGATGCAAAACTTTTATCTGGATTACGTATGTTGAAAAGATTATTAATTAGATAAAGAGCTTTATCCTACAAATGGAATACATTTGTTGATTTAAGTACAAGTAAAAGCTGTTTCTAGGATAGGAGAGTATATAAAATGAAAGGTATTATTTTAGCTGGAGGTAGCGGAACGCGATTATATCCTTTAACAATGGTAACCTCCAAACAATTGTTACCAGTTTACGATAAACCAATGATTTATTACCCTCTATCAACCTTGATGCTTGCTGGAATTAGAGATATATTGATTATTTCGACCCCCGAAGATACGCCACGGTTTGAGGCTTTATTAGGTGATGGTTCTCATTTTGGTTTAAGTATAGAGTATAAAGTTCAGTCGACCCCTGATGGATTAGCTCAAGCTTTTTTGATTGGGGAGCAATTTATTGGAGACGATTCTGTTGCCATGATATTAGGAGATAACATTTATTACGGTAGTGGTATGAGGAGAATGCTTAAACATGCTGCTAATAAAGAAAGTGGTGCTACAGTATTTGGCTACCATGTTCATGACCCCAAAAGATTCGGTGTTGTTGAATTTGATAAGCATGGAAAAGTTTTAAGTGTTGAGGAAAAACCTGAAATTCCAAAATCAAATTACGCTATTACCGGGTTATATTTTTACGACAATCGTGTTGTAGAGATGGCTAAAAACGTAAGACCCTCTGTGAGAGGGGAATTAGAGATAACTTCTATTAATGAAGCATACTTAGAGCTTGGAGAGTTGGAAGTAGAACTTTTAGGCCGTGGATTTACATGGTTAGATACCGGCACTCATCAAAGTTTAGTAGATGCAACTAATTTTGTTAAGACTATAGAGGAGCATCAAGGAATCAAGATTGCTGCTCCTGAAGAAATTGCCTATATAAATGGATGGATTAGTAAGAACGATTTGTTTAAATGTGGCGAGAAACTTAGTAAAACTGGATACGGTCAGTACTTAATGAAAGTTGCCAATGGAGAAATAAAATATTAAGGAATATGAAAGAAGGTTAGGGAAATGAAATTTACTAAATGTGATCTAGATGGTCTGGACATTGTTGAGCCACATTTATTTGGTGATCATCGTGGCTGGTTTATGGAAACATAGAGCGAGGCCAAGTTTTTAGAGACTGGTAATTTGAATTAATTCAAGACAATCATTCATATTCATCAAGCAAAGGTACATTAAGAGGAATACACTAAAGCGCAAACGAAACTAGTTCGTTGCACCAAGGATACTATTTACGATGTTGCTGTATATCTTCGAAAGGCAGTCTTACTTTTGGGGGATGGTTAGGCATTGAGCTGACGGCAGAAAACAAAAATTATTTATCCCCAAGGGTTTCCCAGGGTTTATTACTTTAACGGATGAAGTTGAAGTTCAATACAAAGTAGATGAACTTTATGCACCAGATTGTGATCGAGGTATTATTTGGAATGATCCTTATATGGGAATAAAATGGACTATGGATATTACCCCAATATTATCCAAGAAAGATGAAAAGGCACCGCTACTAAAAGATGCTGAAAATAACTTCAGCTATGGAGAGTAGATTCAATGAGTATTCTAGTTATACCGGTCAGCTTGGTTATGATGTCGTTCAATTCGGCTTGAAGCTGGGTTTAAATATGATAGGTGTAGGTTTTAAAGATATTAATTTAACCAATAAAGAAGAAGTTTCTAACTATATAGATTGAACTGAAAAACTTCATACCTGAACAAGCAGACGGTCTATGACTTCAAGAGGCGATTTATTGATCCGTTTCATGAAAGCAGCGACATGAGAACGAATCACATAAAACTTATGG
>NZ_WUWM01000076.1 GCF_009846885.1 Paenibacillus puerhi | reverse complement strand
GTCACAGCTACGAATTCGATAACGACAACAACTTGGGAACTGATTGAGCAGTTTAGTGAGCTCATAGGCGGCCGGGAGGACATCTGGTATGCCACGAACATTCAGATTGCCGATTATGTCAAAGCGTTTGGTCAACTGAAGTTTTCAGCAGCCTGTGACTTTGTCTATAATCCTACAGCAATGAGCATCTGGCTTAGCATGGATAGTATCACTACAGAGATTCCCAGCGGAAGTACGGTGTGCTTTGTCTGATGCTTGGCGATTGAGATAAAGTAGGAGGATTGCTGCCATGCGCAGACTGAAACAGCGATATTGCTCGAAAAGCTGGCAGCTTTAGTCAACGACTCTCAGAGGTTTGACATTGATTTCAGTACCGACGAGGGATACGATAACGGCGGTCATGTTTTGCAGAATAAGCAAATCTCTAATGAAGGATGGTACTAAGAATAGTTATGGGCAATAACTTTTATGGAACACCGTTCGAAATGGATGAAATAGCCGCACCAACGTTTCCGGATAAGCTGTTTCAAGTAGATGACTATTTAACCGGGGATCAGGAACCGGATGCGGATTATCGTGTAATCCAAAGGGCCGTTGAAGCATGCTCCGAGCAAGGAGGAGGTACGGTAATTGTGCCTCAAGGAGAGTGGGTGTCGGGACCGATTCACTTGAGAAGCAACATTCATTTGAAGTTTGAAAAAGGGGCAACGATTCGATTTAGCGATAGGTTTGCCGACTATCTTCCTGTCGTTTTTACAAGGTGGGAGGGGATGGAGTGCTATAATTATTCCCCGCTTATCTATGCAAAAGATTGCGAAAACATTGCAGTAACAGGAGAAGGTACGCTTATTGGGAATGGGGAGGCATGGTGGCATTGGAAAAGGCTGCAGCAAGATGCGGCAAACAGGCTGTGCTATGCCGAGAGTCTTGGAATTCCCGTTCAGGATCGCATTTATGGTACGGAGGAAGATGCTTTAAGGCCTTCCTTTATCCAACCTATCAACTGTAAAAATGTATTAATAGAAGGGATATCGATAAAGGACGGCCCTCAGTGGACGGTACATCCGGTATACTGCGAAAACGTGATTATACGCAACATTCATATTGTCAGCTGCGGACCGAATACCGATGGCTTAAATCCCGACTCATGCAAAAATGTACTAATCGAGGATAGCTATTTTGAAACAGGCGACGATTGCATCGCAATCAACTCCGGCATGAATGAGGACGGCTGGAGAGTAAACAAGCCTTGCGAGAATATTGTGATCAGGAATTGCGAGATGAAGGAAGGTCATGGCGGATTAGTCATCGGCAGCGGCATGTCCGGGGGAGTCAGAAATATTTACGCTTCGCATTGCAAAATTGGAGGAGGAGATCGGGGCATCCGTCTGAAGTCGATGCGCGGCCGGGGCGGCTTCGTTGAAAATGTCTGGTTCGAACATATAGACATCAACGACGTAAGGGAAGAGGCGGTACAAATCAATATGTACTATCCCTATAGTACGGTAGTTCCCAAAACGGCTGTACCTTCCGATTTCAAAAACATAACGATCAAGCATATTACGGGAAAAGGCGCCAAAATTGCAGTCGAAATGAGAGGTTTGCCTGAACACCGGCTAAAGGATATCTGCCTTGAGAACATCAAATTGCACGCTGAGACGGCAATGGTCTGCACCGACGTGGAAACGATAGAAATCCGTGATATCGAAATCTATGCAGACGTCAATAAAAGCACGGAATTTGCGAATATCAATCGTTTGAAGGTGCAAGGCTTTTCCGTGAAGTAGGCTGCCTTTGCATGCTTCGGTAGGCGCTTGGGGGAACGCCGTTCATTTGCTTGAACATCTTGCTGAAGTGATATTCCTCGTAGTATCCGCACAACTTGGCGATTTCCTTAATGGGATAATCCGTAAAATTCAGATAGCGGCAAGCTTGCTGGTTCCGCAAACCTGCGGGCAAACCGGATGACCAGCCCTCCTGAATTTCCCTGAATAAGGCTCCCAGTTCTTCCGCTTGCGGCTGGCTGTATCGATTCAGAAAGGGGAGCCCCAATTTTTCAATGGGCATAATGCTCTTCCACACGGCATCATATGCGATCTCTGCGCAATCGAAGAGCACCATGGTCATGCGCAGAGGAGCGCGTACATGGACAACTTCAAGCCGGGTTCGAGATAGGCGAGCATGCCTGCTCCAACCTTATGTTCGTTATTGGTCCGGAAGGTTCCTTCCCCCTCATGAATCCAGTACAGACTATGCACATTGACCAGATTACGGATATCTTCCCATTCGGGGTAGGTCATTTTGTCGAGGACGAAGTGGATGCACAGCGCAAGCTGGTTCAACTCATCGTGCGTTTCATCATGATCGCTTTCTCCTTAAGGTTGGGTGGAGGCAGGAGCGATATTCACAAGTCCCGCTTCTTTTTTTCCATTCCTGATCCAAGTTGTCAGTGATACTATTCAAATTATCAGACTGCCGGCAAGGCTGCAATAAAGATGTAAATGTGGGAATTGAAGAAAAACGGTTTGAGCGATTTTCACATGCCAGAATACCTGAAGCGAACCGGAGCTCCAGCGGCTGGAGGCAATCCTATCCCGGCGATTTCGTTATACGAGGAGGCGTGACGATGAAAAGTATCCAGTTGCGTTATCCACAAGGAAAGTTCAAGGCGTTGACCATGAGTTATGATGATGGACGCAATGCCGACAAGCGGCTGGTTGACATCTTTAACCGCAACGGAATTAAAGGAACCTTCCATATTAACTCAGGTCTGACGGGGACGCTTGACCGGTTGGAGGAAGGGGAGCTTGGCCGTACATATGAAGGGCATGAAGCATCAGCCCATACGCTAACCCATCCGACTATTGCCCGGATTCCGAAGGAATTGCTCGTGCATGAGGTGATGGAAGACCGCAAGAACCTGGAGCGGATCTTCGGCTATACGATCAGAGGCATGTCTTATCCCGGGCGGCTCCTTTAACCAGG
>NZ_WUWM01000075.1 GCF_009846885.1 Paenibacillus puerhi | reverse complement strand
AGCCCTGGACCGCTTGCTGCCTTGGTCACCGTCGCTGCCGCTGACCGTACGCGTATTTAAATCATAATCTCATCATAGACAAGCCCACATCCTCTTGCCAAGGTGTGGGCTGTTTGACGCTTACGATTGAAGTGTCTAAGGGGCAAGTCCTTTCAGTTGAGTTCATGAATGGTGAAACAGAATACAGACAAGGCATTGAGTTTTTAGTCGATAAGCGTAAAGGCCAGGTTGAAATTAATGGGGAACTTTTAACTGCTCCCGTTCTTTGGGTGGATACCGCTCCTAAAACCGTGGTCGTAAAATGTTTGCCGAAAAAGGCAAACGGGCAAATTAATGTTTGGAATGTGTGGAACTACACAGGAGAAGATAGAATAGATGCTTGGATTGGGAATGCAGGAATGCACGTTGAACAAATAAATGATAAGACATTTATCCTCCATTGTAGCAATGGGATTGGCGACTTTGATCTCAATGATCTATCCGTTAAAGTAACCCTGACTTAAGCGTCAACATATAGATTAAAACTCAAACCTTGATTGGCTTCGTGCCTTTCAAGGTTTTCTTTTTGGTGGGGGCTACCCAGTGCCGAATGAACTTAACATACAATCAATAACACATCTAACCCATGTAATACCCGTATAAAGATTTCTTCAATGCGGTTGTACGTACAGCAACGCTTTACTTTTATACCCTAATTGACGCTACTGCGTTACATTGAACAGGTTGATTATGGTCAGATACCACCATGATTAACCTGTTTTTTGTTAGCTTTGTTTTCTGCGGTTTTTTTCAAAATTCATCGCAACTGAACAATACCCTGTCTCGATAGAGAGGGGGAAGTACATAGCCTGGTGCTAGACTCAATATTGGACACGGAGAACCGAGAGTGCGAAAATAAAAGCATTCCTAATCGAGGTGTCCGGCATGATGAAAAAATACGACAAAGAATTCAAACTTCAAACCGTTCGACTCATTCAAGAAGAAGGAAAGTCGGTAGCGCAGGTAGCTCGTGAAATGGGCTTGTATGAGAATACGATTTACCGCTAGATTGCGGAGTTTAAACAAGATGGCAACCAGGCGTTTCCCGGTAGTGGCCAACTGAAGCAGGAAGACAAAACTATGCGAGATCTTCAAAAGCGGATTCGTGATCTGGAAGAGGAGAACGAAATCTTAAAAAAGGCAATGCACTACTTCGCAAAAGACCGGCGCTGATCTATCCATTCATTCATGATCACCGCTTCAAGCTCCGTGTCGCGAAGATGTGCTCTGTTTTTGAAATCTCCCGAAGCGGTTATTATAGCTGGATTCAGCGAAAAGAAAGCAGACGAAGCAAACGCCACGAGCGGCTTAAAAAGCAGATTCGCCGCATCTTTTTCGATAATAGGCGTCTTTATGGAAGCAGGAAAGTCTGGAAGCTTTGAAAAAACAAGGCGTTAAGGTATCCGAGAAAACCGTTGTCCGCATCATGAAGGAGCTGGGCCTCAAATCCCGTACCATCAAGAAGTATAAAGCTACAACCAATTCCAAGCATAACTTACCGGTAGCCGCGAATGTACTGAATCAACAGTTTCAAGTAAATGTGCCCAATCAGGTCTGGATGACTGACATCACCTACATCCCGACGGATGAGGGCTGGCTTTATCTAGCAAGCGTCATGGACTTATACAGCCGTAAAATCGTAGGTTTTCATATGGATGAACGAATGACCAAGTCACTTGTCATAAAGGCGCTTGATCTAGCCTATCGACTTCAGAAGCCGCGTGGTGAAGTTCTCCATCACTCTGATCGAGGTAGTCAGTATGCTTCTTTGGAGTACCAGGAGCGGCTTAAAGCGTATAGGATGAAAGGAAGCATGAGCCGTAAAGGGAATTGTTACGATAACGCGTGTATCGAATCATTCCACAGCGTCTTGAAGAAAGAACTCGTATATCTAGAAAAGTTTAAAACTCGAAAGGAAGCTAAGAAACGGATTTTCGAGTATATTGCTTGCTTCTATAATGGGAAAAGAATCCATTCTTCCATCGGGTATTTCACACCCAATCAATACGAACGTATGTACCGTTCAGCTGCGTGATTCTCTCGATTCATTATGTCCAATCTATTGACAGTAGTCCACCATCTTCTGCAACCGGAATCTGAATCCTTTTTACTCTGAACCACCTCATGCTGTTCAACCTCTGTTTTGCGTTTCCTTCTTCGTTTAGGTTTATTTGGACCATCGTTTTCTGCTAAGTAGAGCTAAGCCCACATCCTGTGACAAGGTGTGGGCTATTTGACGCACGATTTAACCATGATCCTGTTGCAGGCAATTTAGGAGCAAGAGGGCCGTTGCAAGCTCGAAGACGCAAAGGAAAGGGAAAACGTTCTGGGGAGGTGGGGTCTATACAAGGGCAGAGCTTCATCAATGACGGCCATCATCATCTGAAAGCAGAAAGAGGAAATACAGCGAACGTGACCGGGAAGAGAAAGGACGGGAGTATACGGGATTGAAGCTAATGTGAAGCATGAGCTGCTTCAAGGCGGCGATTGTCGGTTATTTAGTCGAGGATGAGGCTGCTTCCTCATCCGCCTGTTCTTTTTTCCGAACAAGTAAGAGAACTCTGAGTCTCATTGTTTAAATTCGATACATTAACCCTTAGCTCGCTTTGCCCCTTCAAGAAATATCCTCCGTTAATATAAACGGCATTCTCACTGTGCCTTTCTATAACTCCACCAGAATCCAAGTTGTTCGCCGTTTTGATGTAAAGAGACTGGGATCCCGAGGAACATGGCATTATAGAAGTCAGCGGGTGTGATAAGCCGTTGATTAAGTGTAAACAAAGTCAATCCTCCTTCATCTGCTCCTATATATCCTCATATTACTAGATCAATATAACCAAGACTATTTACCTAAGAAAATCTTTATTATAGGATATGTAATTCAAATATATCAATTAATGTTAATTATTTACTGGAAATTCATTCTATTATTTTATATTTTTATGTCTGATATCACTAGCGTTGCATAAAAGTTAGTTGAGCTAATTGTCACATTATTCTGAATAGGATATTCCGTTCATGGACCAAAAGGTCGATGACCTATCGAAAGGTAGCCTTTGTCCATTTGGTAATTATATGG
>NZ_WUWM01000074.1 GCF_009846885.1 Paenibacillus puerhi | reverse complement strand
GAGTTGCTTGATGAGCACCTTCCATGGAGTCCAGCAGTTAGGCAACATTGTACATAACGCAAAGCCTATGGATTCTCATGAACCATGGGCTTTTCTTTTTCAATACACCTGGTTATTAGACGCTTACTACTTATGATACATTTCACCGTAGTGTATCTAAACATAAAGTACAATTGAACCACAAAATATCAGCAGTATATACAGACAAAGCCACTCCTGCAATGGAGTGGTTTCTTTGCATAGAACTTCTCTTTTATTGTAATTCAACATAATTCCTACTGATTCTCGCTCAAAGGACATATCCAATCGCTTTCGGCAATACCATCTGAAACTTTGGCACATTCAATCGCTTCATTTAACGAATTATGAAAAGTATCACCAATTACGTTCCATTCAATATCGCATGAAAATAAATAATATCCTTTGTCTCTATCATACATGGCGATTGCCATACCAGTTATTATAACGTCGTTAGAAGTCCCATCTTCTTCTTCATAGCGAATAAAACCAAAATTATTAGATTTGTTATTAGATGTATAGCCTATAACTCTTGCCCCATCAAGTTCCGCTGGCAGCGTCATCAAAGACACCTTCTTTCCGATAGAATCCATATTTTATCCAACAATCAAATCAGTTTCCTCGATAGCTGTTACTTCAATGTCATTACAGTAAAACTTAAAGTCATCCTCATTTTCAAAATCTCGGACAAGATATTTTGTCGAATCCCATCCTTTATCAGTAATATTCAATATTTCAAATCCACTTAATTGAATCACAGTCCCACTAGCAGACAAATTAAGGCTTCCTATTTTCTTAAAATGAATTGTAACCTTAAATTTTGGGGCATCACCTTTTGGTATCAAGACAAAGTCAATTAGCAACTTTGAATTATTATGAACATCGAATAAAGAGACAGTATCAATTTCAATCGCATACTTAAAATCGGTAACAAACTTTAAGTCCCCGATCGTAAAGTCATTTACCTTTTCTGTTATAAAGTCAAAGTTTTTAATACCTAGCATATTAGTCCCGCCCTTAATAAAATTGCTCTTTGATTAAGAAAAATAATTTGGATACCAAACCGCCAAAGTATCATCAGGACAAGCAACAACTAGCCAATTCTCATTAGGTGGATTGAAAGCAACGCCTAACTGCCATGATTCATATTGTTCATCATGACCATTGAGAAAGAAAACCTCTCCATTATCCAAGGTAATAATAAGGTGCGGTTCGGATTCACCTAGAAATATGTCAGCAATCTTTTTCTCTCGAAGAGTACAAAGCAGTTTGATTTCTTCTTCTTGAGTTAAGTCTTCAATGGCATCCTCGTTATGTGGTAAAGTTGCAGGCATTGACTCAAAAACACACCATCTCGAAGCTAAGTTTATGTATACTTGACCTTTGATTCCTTTTTCATATTCATTTGAGTCATGGTCAGTAATAAGCATTTGCAAAATACCACCAAATCTAATTCCATCAATCCTAGCCCCTAAGCATAGGTGCTTTAAGACTTTATCAGCAATCTTCTTATCCTCATTATCCATCAGAATCACTCACTTGTTAATAAAATCGTGCTTTCATTTTCAAAGAACCTCACTCATACTATACCATATGTTGGAATTTCAATGTTGTCGTATCGCTTCAAAACTAATTCATAGTCGGTCGATGGAAAAGTGTGTGATCTTCTTTCATGAAATCAAACATAGGAAAAAACATAAATTTGGCGAGAGCACATCGTTAGGTTGTTCTCACTGAATACTCCACACATGTGGAGTGCTGTTCGCTATTAGTTTGGAATGGAAATAACGAATGAGAAGTTAATGTGGGATTGCCCTCTCTTCATTGAGAGGGTATTTTTTTGTCTTCTTAATGGAGCGGGAGTTAGATGCTATGGACACTCGGGGGGGGGGGGGGGTACAGCTAAATGCATGTCTCTGTTCTCAATGTTGGGATGTACACATCTTCTCAGCAACCAGACGAAAGATTTTAACGATACGAAAGGTAAAATACCAACATATGGTACAATAGGTTTAGGTTATTGTTCTGATGAAAGCTGTTTGGGGGTTAAATAAATGGAGCGAGAGGTATTATGGAAGTCGTTGATGATGAACGGTTCTATCATTATATTTTGGAGACAAAGCATACTAGAGAAGTATGTTGAAAATATAAGAGAAGAAGGATTTGACGTATATCTCTTTGATTGTGAGTCATGGGATAAGAACACTTGTCTTTCGGAATTGGGTAATACACTTGAGTTCCCAAATTACTATGGAAAAAACCTAGATGCTTTTAATGATTGCCTTTCTGATATTGTTCCTAGTAATGAAGGCTTTGTATTAGTCTTCAAGAACTTCGACAAATTCAATGAACGAGATAAAGACACTGCGTTCCATGTGCTAGACATTATCCAAAATAATTCTTGGCGATTACTTGTCGAGAATCAAAAAAAGTTGATGGCTTTTGTGCATTCTGACGATCCTCGGTTAGAAATACAACCTGTGGGCGCACTGCCTGTACTTTGGAACAATGAAGAATGGCTTAATAAGAGCAGAGGGATTTAGTCTTAAACCTTCTAATCGAGAATCGAGGTGACGGTATGTCCCTAATACCACTTAGAATTCCAATGGGGTTTGCTGTATGTTTCAACAAATTTTCAGATGTTGACCCATACCTTGTGAGACTGGGGATGGCTTTATTGAGAACTGGGAGTATTTCACCGAAGATATTTTGCAAATATCAATGATGAAAATAGTAGATGGAAATTGGGCGTTACCGAAGTGCGATAAGCTTATCATTGACTTAGGATGGTATCCAGACAGTCAGATCACTGGACAATACAGACTGGTACAAGTTAATGAGTCTTGGGAAGTAATAAGAGAGAAATATTCCAAAGATCGACATGAAATAAAGGATACCATCGAAGATTGGATGAACAATCCCATTGTTTCATAGACAACCTATCGAATACTCTGGTGGTGAAGAACGTTGAAAGTATGGAAATACTCAACGACTGATGAATACTTTGATTTCTTAGATTTACATGATGCTATAGTAGAGAAAATTCAAGTATTAGAGAACCAAATCGTTATAGAAATAGAATCGGTAAACATACTGGCAGGTCATCCGCTCAACCCTTATACGGTAGCTAAGAATACAGATAGTTGCAGATTGATTTTCATACATCCAATGTCTAGCGAAGCAACTCTTTTCCTAGAAGATAAGACCTCACAGCTTATTGGTAAGCGTCTAATAACCAGGTGTATTGAAAAAGAAAAGCCCATGGTTCATGAGAATCCATAGGCTTTGCGTTATGTACAATGTTGCCTAACTGCTGGACTCCATGGAAGGTGCTCATCAAGCAACTC
>NZ_WUWM01000073.1 GCF_009846885.1 Paenibacillus puerhi | reverse complement strand
CATGAAAAAGATCGCTCTCCACCTGGATAAACAGGTTCAATGAGGAGGGCGATCTCTTTTTTTTGAAAAATAATCCTTTAAAAAATGAGCTATCCAGCTAACACTAGGGGTTTCTCGTCAATCTGGCCGTCTTTCCATAGCGAAAGACGGTTTTTTCGCGTTATTCAAAAAATGATGCTATAAATGCATAAAAATAAGCTATAGGCTTCTGCACCCGCATCCCCTAAGATGACAGTAGGAGTGTGCAAGTTTAATGGAAAGGAAGTAGACAACGGATGACAACTGCATTTCGTTTGGCCATCATGACCGATGAGGTATCGCAAAACCCGGAGGACGCCATCAGGCTGGCTAAGGAGTTCGGGCTCCAAGGCGTGGAGCTGCGCTCTGTAGATGGCATGCAGCTGCACCAATTGGAAGATGCGCGTATCGAGGAGATTAAGCTTCTGCTAGGCGAGGCGGGGCTTGAGGTATGCAGCCTGTCGACGCCTGTATTCAAGTGCGAGCTCGACAATCCTGAAGAGGTGGAGCAAAGCCTCGCTGTCCTGCGCAGAGATTTGGAGCTGGCGCAGCGTTTCGGCTGCCGGATCATCCGGGGATTTAGTTTTTGGGCACGGAAGCCTTTCGAAGAAGCGTTCGACGATATTGTCAGCCGTATTCGCGGCATTGTCCCTCTTCTGGAGGAAGCCGATGTGATCTTCGCTCTGGAGTTTGATCCGGCTGTTTATGCTACCAATGCGGAGAAAACGGCTCGTATCGTTCAGGCGATCAATTCCCCTTTTGTCCGGGTGCTGTTCGATCCGGGCAATGATCTGTGGGATCCCGATGGCGAAGTTCCTTATCCGCAGGGCTATGGGCATGCCCGCGAGCTGATGTGCCATATTCATCTGAAGGATGCGGTTCGTCGCGGGAATGAGGTCGAAGGCGTTGCGATCGGAGCAGGCGAAGTCGATTATAAAGGACTGTTCACGGCCCTTGTCCAAGACGGGTACAATGGCTATCTGGTCGTGGAGACGCATTACAGGCTGCGCTCCAAGCTGTCGGAGGAGCAGTTGAAGCGCCCGGCCGGTTACGCTTTCTCCGAGGGCGGGGAAGAGGCATCCAGACAATGCCTGGAGAGCTTGGCCGGTCTCCTGAAGGAGCTTCCCGCCGTTCAGCAAGGAGGTGCTGCACGATGACCAGAGAAGAGTTTCAACAGAAGCAAAGCTTTCAAGTAGATCTGTTGAATGTCCGCGTGTACGGGACCCGGCGCGAGCTGGGGGAGTCGGCCGCTTCCGAGGCCGCTGAAGCGCTTCGCAGCAAGCTGAACGAGCAGGAGGAAGTCCGGATCGTGTTTGCCGCAGCGCCGTCGCAGAATGAGTTCCTTGAGCGGCTGGGACGGGAAGAGGGCATCGACTGGAGCCGGGTCACGGCTTTCCATATGGATGAATATATCGGATTGCCGCAAGGGGCTCCTCAGCGCTTCTCGCAGTTCTTGAAGCGTTCCGTATTCGATCCGGTGCAGCCGGGGAAGGTGCATTTGATCGACGGCAGCGAGAGTGCGGAAGAGGAATGCCGCAGGTATGCAGCCTTGCTGAACGAAGCGCCCATAGATTTCGTCTTCTTGGGCATCGGAGAGAACGGGCATCTGGCCTTCAATGATCCGCCGGTAGCCGATTTTGCCGATCCGCACACGGTTAAGGCCGTTGAGCTGGAGACAGCTTGCCGGGTTCAACAGGTCAATGACGGCTGCTTCCCGGCTTTGGCCGACGTGCCGACGCATGCCTTGACCTTGACGATCCCCGCTCTGCTGGGGGCCGGAAGACTGTTCTGTATGGTACCGGGTCCCACGAAGCGCGAGGCCGTTCAGCGGACGCTGAACGGCCCGGTATCGACGGAATGCCCGGCGACTATTCTGCGAACCCATCCCGCCTGCACCCTCTATGTCGATACTGAGTCATACGGGGGCTAGAAGGGATGGATAAGCAGCCGAGGAGCTCCGATAACGTACAGATTGAGGGACTTCATTATCGCACGGGCGAACGAATAGCCGTCCGGATAGAGGACGGCCTGATCGCCGGGATTCGTCCATGGCAGGCGGAAGCGCCGGATCAGGCCCCCTTAGCCCAAGAGCTGCCTTTCATCGGCCCCGGACTTGTGGACCTGCAGCTGAACGGCTACGGCGGCGACGATCTGAACACGCTCCCGTTATCCGAGGAGACGGTGCTCCGCTTAACCGGGCGGCTGTCGCAGTATGGGATCACCTCCTATTATCCGACGATCATCACCAACAGCGATGAAGCGATCACCGAAGCGCTAAGGGTGATCGCCGAGACCTGCGACCGCTACCCGGAGGAGACGGCCAGCATAGCGGGGATCCATCTGGAGGGACCTTTTATCTCACCGGAGGATGGAGCGAGGGGAGCGCATGGGAAGGCTTACGTGAAGGCGCCCGACTGGGAGCTGTTCCGTGCCTGGCAGCGCGCGGCGGGAGGCCGTATACGCATTCTGACGCTTTCTCCGGAATGGGAGGGGGTGACGGACTTCATCAGGCTTTGCTCGGAGAGCGGCGTTACCGTATCCATCGGCCATACGGCCGCGACGCCCGAGCAAATCCGGCTTGCCGTCAAGGCGGGCGCGACGATGTCGACGCATCTAGGCAACGGCGCCCATGGGACGCTGCCCCGGCATCCCAATTATGTGTGGGAGCAGCTGGCTGCCGACGGTCTGTGGGCCTGCGTGATTGCCGACGGCTTCCACCTGCCCGAGTCGGTGCTGAAGGTCGCACTGCGAACGAAGGGTGACAAGCTGGCGCTGGTCAGCGATGCGGTGTACCTCGCCGGCATGGAGCCAGGGCCGTATCACACGCATATCGGAGGCAACGTTACGCTGCAGCCGAACGGCCGCCTTTGCCTGACGGAGCAGCCGAACCTGCTGGCAGGCTCAGCGCTGCCCCTGACCCGAGGCATTGAGCATATGGTGCGGATCGGGCTGTGTGACTGGCCGGAGGCGTGGGAGCTTGCTTCGATCCGGCCTTCCCGAAGCATGAGTCTGCCGACAGAACAGGGCCTGCAGCTTGGAGCTCCGGCTGATCTGGCGCTGTTTACGAGCGATGAAGCGGGAGAGCTTCAGATTCATAAGACGTACAAACGAGGAAGGCTCGTATACTCGTCGGAACGATGAGGCTTGTAGGGCTGAGTTCGATGACAAGGGAACGCGAGATTCGGGCCACAGTTCAGACAATACTAGCCCCTTAGTCAAGGGCGTTTTATAAAGATGATGCCTGTATTGCACAGGAATCATCTTTTTTATATCTCCATTCACTAGCGTTGCATAAAAGTTAGTTGAGCTAATTGTCACATTATTCTGAATAGGATATTCCGTTCATGGACCAAAAGGTCGATGACCTATCGAAAGGTAGCCTTTGTCCATTTGGTAATTATA
>NZ_WUWM01000072.1 GCF_009846885.1 Paenibacillus puerhi | reverse complement strand
TTGCTTGATGAGCACCTTCCATGGAGTCCAGCAGTTAGGCAACATTGTACATAACGCAAAGCCTATGGATTCTCATGAACCATGGGCTTTTCTTTTTCAATACACCTGGTTATTAGACGCTTACCAAAAAACAGGTCAATCATGGTGGTATCTGACCATAATCGACCTGTCCAACGCAATGGAATACGGTTATTTAGGGTATAAATTCAAGCATTGCATGTGCGTACAGGCATATGAGGGGAAATATCATACGGGGGTGATGAGGGGTTAAGTTCTTTTGGACGTAGCCGCCCAATTCATTCGGCAGGGGATGGGGGGTAAAAGAAAGACCTTGGAGTTTGTCGCCCCCAAGGTCGTAAACTTATTGAAAAACAATATGAAACAAAAATGCCTTTTTATTGTCAGTCGAAGAGAGTAGGTAGTACTCGATTGAACTTTCTTTATCTTCCCTGACATAGAATGTTGATTTATACTCAACAAACCTTACCAATGAAGCAAACATGGTTTTTGTCGCGTTTAAGCTAAACTCTTTTAGTTTAATCACAATGTTGAATTGATTTTCATTAAACTTAACTGAAAAGTCAGCTATATTATCTTGCCTCTCAAAAAAGTCAGTTGTCTCAGACCAAACTCCTATTTCATATTCTGTATTTAACGTTTTTGATAGTTCTAGCAAAACATCTTTATTCATTTCTCTTTATCAACTCCGTAGCATCATTTTTGGGGTTTCGGAATATACACACCACCCTCGGCAGGGGAATGTACAGAAACAATTCCTCCACTTTCGTTGGTTACAATCTTGTTACCACGGGAGTCTGTATATTCCCAGGTTTTCCGCCCTTGGTCATCAACCTTACTTTTTCTATTCTTTTTGTTGTTATTGATAATGTTATCGATTGCTTGAGGAGTAAATCCTCTTTCGTTCGCACGTTGAGCGCCATGTTCGCTAAATGAATGACCACCGGGAGTTTTGTCTCCTGTTTTAATACAATTCGTATTATGCACCCAAATTCCAATATCCGTTACATAATACGTATGGTAGTCAGCAACCGTAAGTTATAAACCGTAACCGGCTTATCCAGTTTAACGAACTCAACCTTGTCAATTGTTAGATTGCTTCCGTCTGCCTTTTGAAGTTTATCGCCTACTTGAAGTTCATCAGCGAAGACCCACCCTTTGCCTTCAACCCAAAACGGATGGTTATCTGTTGTCTCGATGATTTGCTCCCCAACATGCAACTTAATAGTATCATCACGTTGGTTACGGTATAAAGCAGTTACTTCTTTATATGCCAATTCTCCATTCGAATCATATTCAGACTTGGCGAGAACCTTATCTCCGACTTCAATGTCTTCGATATTCTTCTCCCCTTCGTCTGTTTGAACCTTGGTTCCAACTGTAAAGCAATTGCATGGCACATTCTTTAATGCACGAATAGAATTTTCAGTTATTTCTACTTCCCTAGAAATAGTTTTGTACTTATTGGCTAAGCTTATGAGATACTTCCCACCCTTATATACTTTTCCAACTGGCACAAATCCTAATCCTGACAAAGTCTTATCAACAACAGAAGATTCAGAATCAAGTAGCGTATTCACATCATCCAGAACTGCAAACTCGGCAACTGCCATTGACCCCCTGTAGACACTATCTGTTGCCAACTTAATATAATGTTCAGCGCGGCTAACTATCTGCCTGCAATAATTAGCACCCTCACTATTACTTATCCCACAATGTCCGCTCGGATCGGTATACCTCAACGGATTGTTATAAACGTAAGTATAAAGATTCAACGTCAGCGGATTCGTAATATCCCCTTCATACGTATCCTCATTAATAAACCTATGCATACTTGGATCGTACCAACGCGCTCGCAGATATTGGAGATGCGTCGCATTGTCCCACATTTCTCCACTGTATCTAAAAGGCTGGGACACCTGCTCGATCTGCTGCTTCGGATTCCCCCAGATGTCATAGGAATAAGAATTCAGCCTTGCCCCCGTACGATCACGCAGCTCCACTACGTCTCCATGGGCATTATGAATATAGTAGTCCTTTCCCCGGGAATCCTCTCTGGCTATGAGCCCCCTTCCTCGAATATATCTAGCTGTCAGCGTTACGTCACCATTCTTTACTGCTGCCTCTGCTATGATCTGATCTCCATCCCAGTAATAGCGAGTGGTCTGCCCATTCTCGGTACGTTCCCACAACTGGCCATCTGCATTGTAGGTATAAGATACGGTTCGGTCCAGACCCTGCTTGACAGTCACAATCTTTAACCATTAGAGGATAATCATCCGAGGGTGATGAAGGTTAAGTTCTTTCAGACCGTGCCGCCCGTTCTATCCGCCAATCTCCGCCGCTATAACCAACTCTATACCTGTCATTGTTTCTAGTTGGAAGCCTAGCAGTTTCATCAGACTTTCGATTCCTCTCTCCACACGAGTGAATTCACACGATTGTAGAAGAGGATATTACGGATAAATCCTTTGACGATGAACGCTTGTCTTGGAAATCTCGGCTCATATCGCCATCTTCCGCTATCAGCGATAGAGCCGTAGCATATAATGCAGTTTTTTCGTTGCCGTAGCATGAAGTAAAAGAACCACAACGCGGGGTCGCATTGTGGTCTAGTATAAATTATAGCTTCCTTGCTAATTCTCTAAGGGAATTGACATAGCTTTCAGGCTCACTGCGATAATAAACTGTCATCTGTTTTTCATCTTTATCCGAATCTTCGTGAAAAACTGTAAGTGCACTATGAGAAAAAATACACTTCCAAATTTCCCCGTTCTTACTATCTATCAAATTGGGATCAAGTGATTTAACTTTTCCGGTAAAATGTAAGTAAAGGTAGCTTTCATTACTATGGCAATCAAAGGAGTGAGAGGTAGACATAATTGTAGGCACTTCACGTTGTAGCTTTGTTACCAATAGCTGCCCCGACTTGATACTCTCGTTCTCCGCAATTAAACTTATCGACTCAATGCTATCCTGCAACACTAAACTAAAGTAATAAGTATCCATCCGATTCCCTCCTCTCTAGTATGGTATTATTGCCTTTAAAATTCTTCCTAACAATTGACCAAAGGCCGCTATCCCACCACCTGCAGAAGCACTGCTGAATTAGTAACTGCACCAGCAATAGCCCCAGCATTATTTGTAATTAAATGAGTTAGCCAGCTTAGCTAGCTAACTTTGTAATAGGGAAAATCTTCCCGTATACATATCGAGAAGCTATCTATAAAATTTAATGAATAGGACTAAGCTTAACACTAAAAAATTTATAATAACTCACTAGCGTTGCATTAATTTTCTCTGAATCTTCACAATCTTCTATCATTTAAATATCTGAACAGAAAAAAGATCCTTTACAATGGAATGGCAGGTAGTACTGTCCATAATCCACCGAAAAGGATCCA
>NZ_WUWM01000071.1 GCF_009846885.1 Paenibacillus puerhi | reverse complement strand
CATATAATTACCAAATGGACAAAGGCTACCTTTTGATAGGTCATCGACCTTTTGGTCCATGAACGGAATATCCTATTCAGAATAATGTGATAATTAGCTCAGCTAACTTTTATGCAACGCTAGTGATTTATAATAGATCAACCTATTAAAGGCATTATTAAGAAGACTTTTACAGTGCTTTTATTTTTATTTTTTGTAGGATCTTTGATGGGATTAGGGTTAATGCTTTTAAAGATCTTATTGACATACCTAATAAATAACTAGTTTTGAGGGTATTTCGAAGAAGTGGCTCCTTCATATAACACCGTATTCACGCTGCGGGCCTTTCGGCCCTAGGTCTGCCCGAGGCAGTTCGGGGAAGAGGACTCAGGCAGACAACCCTGCGAGGCTAAGTGGCGAAGCCACCCGGCGCTGCCGCGCCTTAAGCCTCTCGGGTTCGTGAATACAAGAACGTTATGTGACATTACCAAAAACCATATTTTGAAAGTTGGAAAATAATGAATTCAATATTTGATATCAAAATCAGAGATAAGATCTTGGAACATGAAGTTCCTAATTTACGGGAGTCAATCGGCTGGGATAGAAGAGATGGTGACTATCCTTTACTTTTCGAAAGATGTTTGTTTTGGGCGAGTTTAAGAAACGAAGATGAGGAGTTAATTGCTTTCGGTTATATGACTGGCCCTGGAATTGAACATGGATATCTCGAAGATGTGATTGTTCATCCAAATTATCAAGAACGAGGTATAGGTAACAGATTAGTTAAGGCTCTGTTACAAGAGGCTGAAAAACAAGGAATATGTATAATAACAGTAACATTTCAAGACAAACATAAAGAGTTTTATGAGAGTTGTGGCTTCACTGCTTGCTCGGGCGGTGTTTGGAGAATGAAACAGGAATGAATGTTTTGGATGCGTATTCAAAGAAGTGGTAACGTCACATAACACCATATTCACGCATCGGGGCATTCGCCCCTCGGTCCGACCGAAGTTAGAAGCGGAATCGAAGGGGCATTTCAGCAGCAGAGATGTAGATTCAGTCGGACACACCCGCACCACCTAACCGCATCGCGGCCGTCCCTTCGGGACTTAAGGAGGTGGGGCGTCGTGAATACAAGAAAGTTAGACGAAATTATTGCAAAGGAGATTTAGGGATGGAATTTAATAAAATTTTTGAATCCTTATTGGAAGAGAATAACCCAAGAAAATCTTATGCCATGTTAGAAACGCTTATTCTGAAAGTACTAAAGCAGTATCTTCAAGACCAAAATAAATTATTAGAAGTTAACTATTCTACTAAACAGGACTTTTATTTTACAGATTTTGATGGGTATGCTCCTCAAGGGTTTGATGACTACGAAGGAGCAACTATCTTTGAAATTAAGTTCTATAGAAGTAAATCCTCAACTTTTAAATTATTTATTGATAAGAACTTTGACAAGTTAATTCAAAGGATAACTAAAAGCAATCTGCAAATCAGAAATATAATTTTTGTTATCACTTTAGAATTCAGTGAGTCAGATAAAAAGAAGTTTATAGAACAATTCGATAAGAACAACAACATAAATATCGTATTATGGGATATTAATGATTTAACCAGAATATTTAGTCTGTATCCCCAACTAGTTTTTGAAACATACGAAAATATATCTGAACTTTTAATTAATACCAAGATATCGGAAAGTGTGAAAAAGGGAAATATTGATTGGAAGAGAAGACAAAAGACTAGTATTGAACAATTAAAGAGATCTTATGAGGATGATGACTTAGTACTGTTCTTAGGTGCTGGAGTATCGATGGATGCAAAAATACCATCGTGGGACAATTTAGTGAGCGACCTCTTAGTAAATTTGATTGGTAACAAGTTGGGTGAATATAACATCAATTTAACGGAAATTGAGAGAAACTTTATTGTCAAGAATCTTAAAGAGTTCAATGGAAATTCACCACTACTTATGGCTAGGTATATTAGGAAGGGACTAGAGAACGTTTTTAATCATATATTAACAGAGATTTTATATAAAAATTGCATTAATACGTCGGATATATTAAATGAATTGGCACAACTATGCTTACCAGTTAGGGATGGAATTGGAATCAGGGGAGTTGTTACCTATAATTTTGATGATCTCTTAGAATACAACTTAAAAAGATTTAGGATCAGACATAAATCGGTTTTTAGGGAAGCGGATATACCATCATCTAGTGAACTTGGAATATATCATGTTCATGGATTCTTGCCTAGAAATGCTAACGAATACGATAATTTGTCTAAATCGTTATTAGTGTTTTCCGAAGAAGGGTATCATAGCTTAATGCTCGATCCGTATAATTGGTCAAATTTAGTTCAGTTAAACTATTTGCGGGAAAATACTTGTCTTCTGATTGGTTTATCGATGACAGACCCTAATCTAAGGAGGCTTCTTGATATAGCGGTTAGGAAGCAGGAAGGAGATTTATCCAAGCACTTTGTACTAATGAAACGAGAGGCCTATGTGAAAACACTCAATAACGAGATCAACATTAATTACTCTAGTATAGAGAAATTCGATTCTGCTAACTTGGAGTTACAAGAAGATTACTATAAAGAACTGGGTCTTAATGTCATTTGGTATGATTCATATAATGAAATACCCGAAATAATTAAACAAATAAAAGAATAGTGAAGGGAAAACGAGGAGGGCAATAACTTCGTCTAACACCGCATTCACGCATCGGGCTGGCGCCCTTGGTCCGCAGAAGCATTTTCGGGGAAGCGGGAACTGCGGACAACCTCCAACGGAGGTTCGTGAATGCGAGGAACGTTATAGGAAATCAGCGCAAAAACATATTTAAAACAATTTTTATAAAACCTTTTAGAGAAGGAGAAGAAATGTTGATAGAAAAGATTTTTAAATTCGGTGAAATAACGTCCAAGACATTAGTAACAATTCTATTTTATACAGGAATTTTACCGATAATTTATCAATCTATTGAATTTGGAAAAACCGTGTATTTGAATAATTTTGTTGAAATAACAGTGAAAAATGGGGACTGGTATACTGGCAAAGAAATCAATAATTTACCTCTGGGGATTTTTCAAGGAGTAATTGTATTTTTGATTTCTATTATTATATGGAAAGTGATTTGCGAGATCATATTTATTATGGTTCGATATTTTGAAATCAACAGTAGACAGAAAAAGTAATAGGAAATTTGTATGTTGTTTCAAAGAAGCGCTGACATCCTATAACACCGTATTCACGCTGCGGGGCTACGCCCCTTGGTCTGCCCGAGGTTTTTCGAAGAAGCGGAATCAAGCAGACAACCCTGCGAACCTAACCGCATCGCGGCCGGCAGCAAGCTGCCTTAAGGTTCTCGGGTTCGTGAATACAAGAACGTTATGTGAAACCACCAGGGCATGTTGAAGTTCAAGTTCAAGAGCGTTAAAGGTCAAGAGCATTTGGAAGAGCGTTAAAGGTCAAGAGCATTTGGAAGAGCGTTAAAGGTCAAGAGCATTTGGAAGAGCGTTAAAGGTCAAGAGCATTTGGAAGAGCGTTAAAGGTCAAGAGCACTTAGAAGAGCGTTAAAGGTCAAGAGCATTTAGAAGAGCGTTAAAGGTCAAGAGCGATTGGAAGAACGGTTAAGGTCAAGAGCAATTGGAAGAACGGTTAAGGTCAAGATCGTTTGGAAGAACGGTTAAGATCAAGTAATAGAAGATCAGTGGCAT
>NZ_WUWM01000070.1 GCF_009846885.1 Paenibacillus puerhi | reverse complement strand
AGTTGCTTGATGAGCACCTTCCATGGAGTCCAGCAGTTAGGCAACATTGTACATAACGCAAAGCCTATGGATTCTCATGAACCATGGGCTTTTCTTTTTCAATACACCTGGTTATTAGACGCTTACAAATATACCACTACCTGTAAATATTGGTAATGGTATTTTTCAAGTTTTATTAAAATTGCCCCGATTGCATATATGGTCATTGCATTCACTACGTCGAGAACCTAAGGCCCAAAGGGCCCGGTGGCCCCGTCACTTAGGTTCGCAGATGTGTCCGCCTGCCTTACCTCCCCAGTTCCCCACTTAGGGCGGACCGAGAGGCGTAGCACAGTTGCTTAAATGCGGTATTAGACGACTTAACCCGCTCTCAGTTGCCGCTTTCCAAAGTTCTTGTTGTTCACCAATTATTCAATCTCAGTTCTTTTTTATATTCCTGTATTTTTTATTATCATGTTCCTTCATGAACAGCTTCTCCAATGGGAGACAATTGAAGATCTGCTTCACTGATTCAGTTCATTTTATATCAGTTCAGGTTATTTCGTCTAAAGTTCCTCGCATTCACGAATCCCTGGGTGGTTCACAGCTCATTCATTTTCTTCCACATTTATTTATTCCAATACTTAACATCTCCTGTTTCGTATATTATCTTTCCATCTCTATTAGTTGTCCGAATAGTAATTGGTAATTTCAATTGTTCATCCATTAATGCGTACCAAATAATTCTGTTATCTTTGTTTATTATGAATGCACTTTTATTTCCTTCACTTAATATCACGACTTGACTAATATCAGGATTTTGAACGGTACCATACAGCAAATGTATATTTTCTTTATTATTTTCAGTTCCATGCCAGCTAATATCTTTGTCAGTGTACAATAGACTCTTGTTTATATAATCTTTAAATTTAAATCTACCAAAGTTCTCCTGCAAGGTTATGATTCCTAATTCTTCCTTATGTGTGGTATAGAATGCTATTGTCTTTTCTCTATCCAAATGAACATGTAATAATTGATTGAAATCAGAATCAATGCCTGCAACTGCTCTTTCAATTTGACTATATGGTTGATGCCTATTTATCCACATAAACAAGCAAGTGGCAGCCATAAGAACCAAGATAACGATAATTAATGCTCTTTTTCTTTTCATCTTTACCTCTTGTAAAAAGAATTTCGAGAATTTCTTATAGCGTTTTTGGATTCACGAAAGCGAAAGGCTTAAAGGAGTGTAGCGACTGGAGGCTCTGCCATTATACATCTGACAACCAAGGGTGTAAGTCCCGTAGCGTGAATGCTTAGTATCTAGAGTCAGCGACTTCATTGATTTGCTTACAAATTATCAATTTTTCCAAAATTTTTTAAAACTTTTAAATTACTCAAAGTTATATAACCTTTCCACTCATTTTCAGCGACTTTCCATTCCTGTTCGTATCTACCCCATGACCAATTGGGCACCCATGCCCCATCTTTACTTTGAGTATTTATTAGCGCATCTAAGTCGTACGAAAGCATATCACTATACAGGTAATAAAATTGAGACGACGGTGAGTCTACAATATGTAGAGGAAGTGCACAGTATCCGTTTCTCTCATTAGGATTCTTTACTACACAGTTATTTATAAACACTTCAATCTTTGAAACGAAATGAGTTTGTAATTCGTATGGTAATCGATCTAGCAGTCTTATGTAACAAAAAAGCTCATGCATTTCAGATAGTCGTGATCTGTTATTTAGATATTCAATGCAATATGTCGTTAGATTATTTAGAAAGTCTGCTTTAACAAAATCATGATATTCATAAAAATAACCGATAATTTCAGCATTTGGATTTCCCCAGTGTTCTTGAAACCCATTATAGTTCCACCATATTGCGCGAGGTGCTTGATTCGCGGCTTCCGGTATAATCTCCCATCCATAGTTGTTTTCGTCGAAAGTATTGAAAAGAAAATCAAAACAATCTTTTACAAGCTGTATTTTATTCTTTGACTGAATTCTAGACAAATACTGAAGAGCGATGGTAGTAGCCAGTGCCGATGACTCACTACATCTAAGGTCAGGTTCTAGAGCGTTACCAAACCCCTTGTCCGAGTTTTGGTAATACTTTAATGCTGAAAGAACTTCTTAAGCCTTACCGTTCTCGAACTCATATCTGAACATAGACTTCTCTAATTCTCTTGCATTATTTAATATAAATTCTTTAGCTTGATTAAATTGCTCTCCAGATAGAGTTGACATAGTTCCCCTCCTAATTTAATCGCTGATTTCACATAACGTTTTTGCATTCACGACGTCGCACCACCGCCATCTTCGATTACTATCAAATCTTCATTATTCTTGCTTGGTAATCGCTTTGTAAAATCCCCATATATACGGTATCTGAATACTTACCATTAATAAAATGACGTTGTCGTAATCTTCCTTCTTCTATAAATCCACATTTCTTGTAACAATTTATTGCCTGTTGATTATAATCATGAACTTCCAGTTGTAACCTATTTAAATTCACTCGGTCAAATACAAATTCTTGTAATAACATTATCGCTTCCGATCCATAGCCTCTTCCTTGATCTTCCTTGCATCCAATGACAATACCCATCTCTACACAGCGATTCTTCCAATCAAACTTAAATAAATCGATTTGACCTATATATTCTTCCGATTCTTTATGTGCTATGATAAATCCCTTATGGTCTCCTTTACCTTCGAGCACTGAATTCAAATAAGCTTCCGTCGAATTCATTGTATGTGGGTAAAGAAATACATCTGATAGGTTATCTACAACTTTTGGATCGTTAACCCAAGTCCGCAAATGAATTAAATCATCTTTTCTGTATTCCCTTAATATAATCCGGTCGCCAATTAAATGTGGCACGGTGATCTTCCTCTCTATTTGCATTGGTTTCATCTAGCGTTCTTGCATTCACGTCATCTTACTCCCTTAAATGACCCCAGGATCCGGGCGTTAGCCCTGGATCGGAGTCGCCGCGAAGCGGTTAGGGAGTTTTCCATTACGTGCGGACCGTGGGGGCTTGTCCCCCGATGCGCGAATATAGTGTTATCCGATGGAACCGACATCATTGCCTATCTTACATAGATTCAATTGACTAGCTTGACTACATGTATTTAACTTCTGAATTATTCTTAATTATTAATTCCTCATTAACAAGTTCATTATCATGCTTGCTTATTTCCAACCTCCATATTTCATTTCCCCTATACCACCTGTTCTCATTTTGATAAAACTGATGATTTCTTTCTTCCACTTTGTATATGAATTCCAATTCCGCGTTACAACTTATGTTTCCTTCCAAAAATTCATTCGATAAAAAAATATTGAATTGAAAAGTATAGTTTGTTGGGTTGTAAAATTGCAAATCTACATAATTATAAAAAACACTTGTTCCTGTTCCAAAAGGAACAACTCTTCTATCATCTGGAAATATATCAAAACTATGATGATATCGTTCTTTGATCTCAAGTGGTGTATGAAGTGCAAGCCAAAATAACATATTAGCTAATTGGCATAGCCCACCTCCCGTGCCAGTTCGAACTTCTCCATTTGATAACATTAATCCTTCGATATATCCCTTGGCCTTAGTTGGTTTTCCTATTAGTTTCCAAAACGAAAAAGTCTCTCCCGGATTTATAGCTATCCCATCAATATGCTCAAGAGCAATTTTTAAATTTTTTATTTTATTTTCCTGCAAAATTGGATCCGAATTAGCTAGGACTCTTCTTAAAACAGATTTATGCTTCTTGCAAACAAAACCAAGCTCATCAGGTTTTCTAGAACGAGCATATTTTATTATGGGATTTAGATTCTTAAGATGTCTCTTCCATATAAGTTGCCGAACTCTGAGCTTATATAAAAAAGGAAAATAGCTCAATAATATTCTCTTCATTGAAAGAATCCTCAGTTCTAAATTTTAAGGATTATTAACTCAACTTTCGCACCCAAAAAACCAGTTTAAGTCCGCGCGCCTTCTATGGTAGCGGCTCGTGAGATACCCTGCTTGAAAAATAGAAAAACACCACTTCGTTTGGTAAAGTGAAAGTGCGACCAA
>NZ_WUWM01000007.1 GCF_009846885.1 Paenibacillus puerhi | reverse complement strand
GGGAACCACGCGTACCCATCCCGAACACGAACGTTAAGCCTTCCAGCGTCGATGGTACTTGGACCGAAGGGTCCTGGGAGAGTAGAACGTCGCCAAGCGGATTCATTTAATGGATAGTCAAAAGTGGTTATTGGGCTCGGTAGCTCAGTCGGTAGAGCAGAGGACTGAAAATCCTCGTGTCGGCGGTTCGATTCCGTCCCGAGCCACCATAGTAATACGGAGGCTTAGCGAAGTGGCCAAACGCAGCAGACTGTAAATCTGTTCTCTGACGAGTTCGGTGGTTCGAATCCATCAGCCTCCACCATTCTAGTATGAGCCATTAGCTCAGTTGGTAGAGCACCTGACTTTTAATCAGGGTGTCGTAGGTTCGAGTCCTACATGGCTCACGTTTAATTGAATATGCGGTTGTGGTGGAATGGCAGACACGCTATCTTGAGGGGGTAGTGGGCGTACGCTCGTGGAGGTTCGAGTCCTCTCAACCGCACCATCATTCATATGCGTTCGTGGCGGAATTGGCAGACGCGCTAGATTCAGGTTCTAGTGGGGTAACAGCCGTGGAGGTTCGAGTCCTCTCGAGCGCATCATGAAACAACTAATCGGGATACCGACTTCAACAAAGCCGGTATCCCGATTGTATGTGCCCTTAGCTCAGCTGGATAGAGCGTTTGACTACGAATCAAAAGGTCGGGAGTTCGAATCTCTCAGGGCACGCCATTATAACCTCATCGAATTACAGAGTGGACTGAGACTTAGATTCGAACGTCAGAGTTCGTCGGAGCTACGCTTCGAAAGGAATACTACGCAGTCGGCTGAAAGCCGCATCTCTCAGGGCACGCCATATAACCTCAACAAATAATATCAGCACTTACATAAGTAGACTCTTGCTACCGAATAATCGGAGGCAAGAGTCTTTTTGATATAGGAACTCAAGATTGAGTCAACTCCACCATTCGAGGGTTAAAGAGGAACAACACGGCCACAGGAGGGGGATTCTGGATGAGTTTCGTTCATATCACTTTGAAGCTGGTCATCGGATTTGTTGGGTTATGGGTCATTACTCGCCTGCTCGGTAAGAAGGAAATTTCCCAGCTGACCCCATTTGATTTCGTATCTGCTCTGATGCTCAGTGAGCTGGTGGGCAATACCATATACGACGATGAAGCCGGCTATGGAAAGCTGGTCTACGCGTTAGCGTTCTGGATGCTGCTAAGCTATGCCATGGACCGGGTCGTCTACCGCAGTAGAAAGCTGAGAAAGCCTCTGGAAGGCGAGCCCTCGCTGCTTATTGTGAACGGCGTTGTCAATCAACGGGAACTGGACCGAAATAATGTGGATATGGAGCAGCTATGCATGATGCTGAGACAACGCAATGTGTTTTCCTTGAATAAGGTGGCGTTTGCAGTGCTGGAGACGAACGGCAGCCTGAGTATACTGCTTAAATCGGAATATGAGACGGTTAACCGAGGGGACTTGAATTTACCGGAGCAGGTGCAAAGACCCGCTGAAGTGATGATTAAAGACGGTCAGATACAGGGCGATGGATTAAAGGAGATCGGGAAAGACGAGAGCTGGCTTCGAAAGGAAATGCTTGAGCAAGGCTTCATGGACCCGAGACAAGTCTTTTACGCGGAATGGACGTCGGAAGATGGTTTGTATATCGTTCGCAATGAGGAGCCGGTCCGGAAAGACTAAGAAATCAACGATGAAGAGGTCCCTGCGACATGCAGGGACTGAACCAAGAAATAGGATCATGCGTTATTCGGATTTCTTCGCTTCTTTGGGCGGGTGTTCTTGTTTTTTGGCCTTGCCCCCTGAACCTTCGCTGTCCTTACTTCCGCTTTTCTGCCCTTCTTCCGGGGCTTGCTTGTCCTGCTGCTTCCACGGATTTCCGCTATGTTGAAGCATTCTCTGGTATTTAAACTCTTGCTTCAACGACTTTGCCTGTGTTTCCTGAAGCTTCTTTAATTGCTTTTTTTCGGACGCTCGCTTTTTTTCCTCTGTTTCGAATTCCTGCTGCTGAATTTCCTGATACATCTTAAACTGCTGCTGCAGCTGGGTATCGATCGGCTTATCGTTCTGTTGCTTCCCCTTACCCTGCATTTCCTGCCCGGACTTCTGCTGTTGCCCGCAGCCCGTTATCAAGGTAAGGGAAAGAAAAATCCAGCATCCTGTCAAATAAAGAGCCTGTCTTTTCTTCATGGCTTACGATCCTCCCGGGCCCGGCGTATTGGATGGGTGCCAGGGCGATAATTTCGCGAATGACAAGATAACGACACAGATAGATTGCCCAATTCGCGAAAAATAATGTTTCGGGGCACGTTTTGTATTATGATGGAGCTAGGGCTTATCGTCTGTTAGCTTCGGGTGTCCGTATTTGAGGTGGACAGTACATACACCTTCACGTTTTTCTTCACTCCGAACTCCAATGCCTCGCTCACATCCTTCATAAATACGTCTATGCGAGAGCCGCGAATAGCGGAGCCGATATCTTCGGCTTTGCGTAGGCCGATCCCATCGATAAATACGGTTGTTCCGATCGGAATGATTTTCGGATCAACGGCAATCGTACGGCCTTCTTCGGCTTTGCTGCCACTGTATGTAATGCCGTATTGAGGATGCGATGGCGTTTTGCCAGTCGATTCATACCCGGCTGTATACGCAGTCAAGGTGGTAGAAAGCACCTGCTTCACTATATTGGTACGGCCGTCGGCGAACTGGAGGGCAGCCTCTTGGACAGGAATCTCCAAACGCGTGCCGATGGATAACCGATCCGGGGAGCTTATATCGTTCGCGGCCATGATATCGTTGAGGCTGACACCGAAAGACCGGGAGATTCGATATAACGTATCGCCCGCCCTCACTTCGTAAGGAACGGTGGAGGGAAGCAGGACCGAATGGGCCAGATCGACCGGCTGGTCCGACTGAGAGCCAAGTGCGGGGTCCTCTGAAGCGATATAAAAATCGTTGATAAAGATAGATTCATAGGGATCCTCAGAAGCGAAGGTTGCGGACGACGGAAGAGCGGGGCTAGCCGCTACACAGACGAAAACGAGCACGACGAAAAGAGTACGAGTAAAACCATGCATCACGAGATCAAGCCTCCTCTAGCAATTTTGTGCTAACCTAGCATTAGATTCGCCAGATTTAGAGGATTTTAAACATGGACTCGTCACACAAGGGGGATAACTATGGCCAGGCTGGAAGGTAAACGAATCGCGATTACAGGACCGAGGAAAGCGGCGGAGCTCAGCATAATTGTAGAGAAAATGGGCGGAGCTGCCTTGGTTCGGCCGGCTCAAGGGACGGTTGCAGTTGAAGAGGAGCTTGTCCAGGCCGAGGTGAGACGCCTTATTGAGCAAGGGGCGGACTGGGTCATCCTGACGACCGGAGTAGGAACGGATCTCCTTGTTCAAGCGGCAGAAGCTATCGGTGAAAAGGAAGCCTTCGTGGGCGTGCTGAGCAAGGCGCACGTGGCTGCCCGTGGTTATAAGACGGTCAACGTCCTGAAGAAGCTTGGCATTCAGCCGGCGGTACGTGACGATGACGGAACGACGAGCGGATTAATCCGGGCGATGAGCGGCGCCGATCTGAAGGGAAAGAGGGTGGCCTTGCAATTGTATGGCGATCATGCCCCGAAGCTTGTGAACTGGCTAAAAGAGCAGGAGGCCTCCTATCATGAGATATTGCCCTATCGTCACATCCCACCTGAGCTTACGGTAGCCGATCTTCTGCTTGACGAAATTGTGGGGGGACAGCTCGACGCCGTTACGTTCACTAGTACGCCGCAGGTGAGGTTTCTTATGGAGTATGCCAAGGAAAGAGGCATCGCAAACCTTGTGATCAAAGCATTTGAAGGAAATACGATCGCGGTGGCGGTAGGTAAGGTAACCGCGGAGGCGCTGCGCGAGGAAGGCGTAAACCGGGTCGTGGCGCCGGAGGAAGAACGGATGGGAAGTATGATTGTGAGCCTTGCCAAATATTACGAGCAAGAAGCCAATCTTAAGGGATAAGACTTCTTGTACGAGAAACATGCGTACGAAGTGAGAGGGAACCGCTCTCTAACGCCTCGTTTTCAAAGCGTATTGGTTCAAATTGAGGAGGTATGATATACTTTTTCTGATGGAAAAGTATACCATACCTCTTTTTGCCGGGGTCAGGAGGTTAGCATGGAATCAACGATCGTTCAGTTAAAACAAGTAACTAAAAAAATTGGCTCCAAAACGATTGTGGACGGACTTAGCTTCGAGGTGCGCCCGGGAGAAGTATTCGGGTTTCTCGGGCCGAACGGCGCTGGCAAGACGACCACAATCCGGATGATGGTCGGACTGATATCGATATCGGCCGGAGAGATTAAGATCCGGGATTACAGTGTCCGCGGACAATTCGAGGAAGCTATGCAGCATGTGGGCGCGATTGTTGAAAATCCGGAGTTTTACGGATTTATGACCGGGTATCAGAATTTGATCCACTTCGCCAGAATGCTGCCTAATGTGGAGAAGGAGCGGATCGATGAGGTCGTCAGGCTGGTGCGTCTGGAGAACCGGATTCACGATAAAGTAAAAACCTATTCGCTGGGGATGCGCCAGCGGCTGGGAGTGGCTCAGGCGATCCTTCATCGTCCCTCCGTGCTTATTTTGGACGAACCGACGAACGGTCTCGATCCTGAAGGAATCCGCGAGCTCCGCGATTACTTGCGGATGCTGGCGAAGGAAGAAGGGCTGGCTGTCATTGTATCCAGTCACCTGCTGTCCGAGATGGAGCTTATGTGCGACCGGGTAGCGATTATTCAGAATGGACGACTGCTCGATGTGCGCTCGTTCAAGGAGTCTTCGGGCGAGACGGAGGAGGTTGAAGTCCGCTTCGAGGTGCAGGATACGGCTGCAGCGGCGGCAGTGCTGCAAGAAGCCGGCTATCAGGCGCAGGTGAACGGGACGGAGCTTTCCGTGAAAGTATCGGATCGAAGAGACACGGTCGCGGCGCTCAATGCTCGTCTGGTTGCCGCCGGCGTGGCTGTGTTTGGCATCCGTACCATAGCCAAAACGCTTGAGGAGCAATTCCTTGAGGTAACGAGGGGGAATCGGATTGTCTAGTCTGCTGTCGCTCGTGCAGAACGAGAATATGAAAATTTACAATCGTATGCGTACCTGGATTATGCTGGGGATATTAGTGCTTACGATCATTTCGGCGGGTATTCTGATGAAAGTCGTGCTGGACTTGCCATACACCCATGTCCTTCAGTTCATGGGCGCGACAACGTATTTGACGGGTCTATGCACCATCTTCAGCGTAATCATAGCAGGCGACATCGTCGCGTCCGAGTTCAGCTGGGGTACGATCAAGCTGCTGCTGATCCGTCCGGCTTCCCGAAGCAAGGTGCTCGCCTCGAAATTGATCGCCGCTCTGTTGTTTATGATCTGTTTGCTGGCGATTCATTTTATTTTTTCTTACTTCACGGGATTGATCCTGTTTGGCGCCGGAGCGCCCCTCATCCCCGGAGGCGAATCGTTTGCCGGGATTGTCCGTGTTTATTTGCTGGATACGGTGAGTATTGTGATGACGGTATTGCTGGCCTTTATGATCTCGGCAGCCTTCCGCAGCAGCTCGCTTGCGATCGGACTATCCATTTTCCTGCTGTTGACGAAGGATGGCGTCGTGATGGTATTGGCGAGGTTGAAGTACGAATGGGTCAAATATTTTGTATTTGCCAATACGGACTTGACCCCTTATCTCACCGGTGGCAAGCCGCCGATCGAAGGGATGACGCTCGGTTTTTCCGTGACGGTCCTTGTGGCTTATGCGGTCTTGTTCTATGTCGTTTCTTGGCTGCTCTTTACCAAAAGGGATGTAGCGGGCAGCTAAAGCTCATGCTGGCTGCGAGCGCCGATTCGTCGGCGCCTCTTGGTTCAATGGAAGGCTCAGGAAGCCGGCCAGTGAAGGGGAAGAACGAGAGTCTGCGGCAGCTTCGTGCCGGAATTGCCTTTGGCCGCGTTAAGCTGGGCTTGGGTGAGAAAAATGCTTCCGGTAAGATCCGCCCCCCGGAGGTCGGCATCGCGTAAATCCGCTCCAATGAGGTCGGCCCCTCTCAGATCGGCGTTTCTGAGATCCGCGGCGATGAGATAGGCGCCTCTGAGGTTGGCCCCTCTTAAATCGGCCCCTCTGAGATTGGCTCCGATAAGATCAGCTCCCCGGCGATAAGTTTTCCGGGTATCCGGGCTAGTCTTAAGATGGCGGGTTGCCTCGCTGCGTACCCGTTCGCTGGTAAGCAGGAGAAGGGTGTTGACGTCTGCCCGGTGCGCAGCTATGTCTAATTCCATAAGAGCCTGTGGGGCGAGAGAAGCGAGGCGAACCGTCTTCTCGAGGGCGGAGCCGAGCGCTTCGTAAATCGGGCGGGCCGGTTCCAGTGTCAGCGCCTCGGACAGGTACCAGAGAAGCTCATGGAGATGCCGCATGATAGAGAACACCTCGAACATGTCCCTGGCAGTTTCCGGCGCTTGCCGCCAGTCTTGTCCGCCGTAGGTCACTTGAGAGGTATGCTGCCCGGCGCCGAAGCAATCATACACGGTACAACCCCGGAATCCCCGCTGCCTCAGGCTGTTGTGTACGCCGCAGCGAAAGTCCGAGAGCAGGTTCGGGCAGGGCTGCCCGGCATCTTTGTCCATAGCGAAGTCGGCCGAGGCCGCAAAAGGCAGGGCCACACAGCATAAGCCAAAGCAATTTTCGCAATCGGCTCTTAGATCGAGAGGGCTCCTGATGGGGGAGTCGTTATTAGTTTCAGGATACTCAGACATATTTTTCTCTCCTTGATGTCGGGATTCAATGCTTCTTAGATTAATTTTATAGGATGTCGGCGGAAGAGTGTTAGATATTTTTTAGTTTATAACCAGAGGAATGGGAGCAGACCTGCGTCGAAGCCGCATCGGTGACGGAGCCTTGGGGCAAGCTAAACGGAAAATTAAGGTTACGTAAATATGTAAAATAGAAGAGGATAATCTCGATTGATGTCGAATCATTTTGTGTTGGACAATATGGACAAAAGGGGATTTATGACAGCCCATGATCGAATTTAAAAATGTCTCAAAAGTGTACCCCAACGGAACTGTCGGTCTGAAAAACCTGAACCTGACCATTCATAAAGGCGAATTTATCGTCATCGTCGGGTTGTCGGGCGCAGGGAAATCGACGATGCTCCGTTCGATTAATCGGCTACATGAAATAACCGATGGTCAAATAGTTATTAATGGGCGTTCCATCACCTCGGCGAGCGGTTCCGAGCTCCGTCGGATGCGCCGGGATATCGGCATGATTTTCCAAAGCTTTAACCTCGTGAAGCGTTCGACCGTGCTGCGCAACGTGCTCTCCGGGAGAGTGGGGTACCATTCGACGCTGCGTACGCTGCTGGGCTTGTTTCCGAAGGAAGATATCGAGCTGGCGTTCAACGCTTTGGAGCGCGTAAATATTCTAAACAAAGCATACTCCCGCGCGGATGAGCTGTCGGGCGGTCAACAGCAGCGCGTATCGATAGCCCGTGCGTTGGCCCAGGAGGCCAAGATTATCCTTGCGGACGAGCCCGTCGCCTCCCTCGACCCCTTGACGACACGCCAGGTGATGGATGACTTGAAGCGGATCAATCAGGAGCTCGGCATTACAACGATCGTGAACCTCCACTTTATCGATCTGGCTCGCGAATATGCGACGCGCATCATAGGATTGCGTGCAGGTGAAGTGGTATTCGACGGACCGGTAAACGAAGCGACGGATGAAAAATTTTCAGAGATTTATGGCAGAGCCATCAAAAAGGATGAGCTTTTGGGGGTGGAGGCTTAATGACGGACTCGGACCGCAAACGCATCCTGCAAAAGCCCTCGCGCATGAAATCCTATATGACGACGCTGCTGCTTATCGTACTGCTCTGGTGGAGCGCGGAAAATACGGATTCGAGCTTGCCCAGGCTGATTGAGGGAGCGCCGGAGATGGGCAAGCTGATCGTCGAGATGTTCCCGCCGGATTGGAGCTATATCGATGTAGTATGGGCCCCTATGATGGAAACGGTGCAAATGGCTGTAATCGGTACGACGATCGGCGGACTGCTCGCCATCCCTATCGCATTGCTTGCCGCTAGCAATGTCGTACGGACGCCATGGCTGTATCAGCCGGCACGTTTTATCCTGAACCTGATCCGGACGATCCCCGAGCTGTTATTCGCGGGCTTGTTCGTTGCGGTTTTCGGGATCGGGGCTATCCCCGGCATACTCGCGCTAATCTTCTTCTCCTTCGGTCTGGTAGCCAAGCTGACCTATGAATCGATCGAGGCCATCGATCCCGGGCCGCTTGAAGCGATGACGGCGGTCGGGGCCAATAAAGCCCAGTGGATTCAATTCGGCGTAGTTCCTCAGGTAGCGGCTCAATATATGGCTTATTTCTTGTATACCTTCGAGGTCAATGTGCGTGCGGCAGCCGTACTCGGACTTGTAGGCGCGGGCGGCATAGGCCTGTACCTGGACCGTACGCTCCAGCAATTCCGGTACGATCGCTCTTCGCTTATCATTCTCCTGACGCTGGCGATCGTCCTGCTTATTGATTATGTCAGCACAAGGGTAAGGGAGAAGCTGCTATGACAACCAGACCTGTTCCAAAAAAATCGTCTCGCATCCGCTTCTGGCTTGTAGCCCTGATCGTCCTGGCTATTTATGTATGGTCGTTTACCGGCATTGAATATACCGGTCTGACGGAAAGCGCAGGCAAGGATTTCGCTACTATACTGCGAGGTTTATTTCATCCCGACTGGGAATTCGTCTACCGGCCGGAGGGCGAGGATCTGCTTAGAGGACTGCTGGATACGCTCGGCATATCGATCATCGGTACGTTCATCTCCGCGATTCTTTGCGTGCCGTTCGCCTTCTGGGCCGCTGCCAACATGAGCCGTCTACGCTGGGTCAGCGGAAGCGGAAAATTCATGCTCAGCCTGATTCGGACGTTCCCCGAGATCGTCATGGCCATTATCTTCATTAAAGCTGTCGGCCCCGGTGCCTATGCTGGAGTGCTGGCGTTGGGGCTTCATTCGATCGGGATGCTCGGCAAGCTGTATTCGGAGGCTGTCGAAAACCTGGATTTGGGTCCTTCCGAGGCTCTGACAGCCTGCGGCGCCAACCGCCTGCAGGTGCTGTGGTTCGCCGTTATGCCGCAGGTGCTGCCACACTTCTTCTCTTTTGCACTATATCGGTTTGAGATCAACATCCGTTCGGCCTCGATACTCGGGTTGATCGGCGCAGGCGGTATAGGCGCGCCGCTTATATTCGCTCTGGAAGCCCGGGCCTGGAATCGGGTCGGTATTATCCTGCTGGGAATTATCGTGATGGTGACGATCATCGATATCATCTCGTCCTCGATTCGCAAACGCTTGGTATAGCTTTATGTTCGCATCGTACGTAGAAGAAAACCCGCTTTCCGCCGCCTTCGGAGAGCGGGTTTTTCCGTTCCGTCGGAACCGCGCGGGGGCGCTCGGAGTTGGTTGGCGAAGCCTTATTCTCCGGAGCCATATTCAGGTTGGTCGAACAGCCAGCGCAGGAAACGCTCGGCTTGCACCGAGAGCGGATCGCCTTCACGCCAGTAGACGGCCAGCGGGTTGGTTATCGTGACACCAGGTACCTGTACGCGGGCCACCTCTCCCCGTGAGAGAAAGTCCCGGACCTCCGTCGCAGAGGCAAAAAGCGTCCCATAGCCGGCTGCAACGGCACGGACCGCTTCATTCATTCCGCCGAGCTCAAGCCCGATCCGTGGCATGCCTACATGCATGGAGCGGCATAAAGCAAGCAGCATGTCCCGAGTAGAGCTCCCCTCCTCCCGCATAACGAACGGCTCCTGCAGCACCTCGCTCAGCGCAGCCTCCTGACCGGCCAAACGATGCTCCGGCGGTACGATGAACCACATCGGATCCTCGGCCAGCGGCCTCCGTACAAGGCCGCTAGCCGCTTCGAGCCGGCCCCCGACGACGGCGAGCTCAGCTTCGAAGGTGACCAGCATGCCGAGCGCCCGGTCGGCGTTGGCCGTGTGCAGGATAAGCTTGACATCCTCCGCCTGCTTCTTGAAGCCTGCCATCCAGGACGGGAGTAGAAAGTTAGCGGGCAAATACGTAGCCGCCAATCTCAGGCTGCCGGAACGCCCTTCCCGATATTCGTGGATGAGCAGGCTCAGTTCATCCTCCAGGGAAACCAGCCTCTTCGCCTGCGCGGCGACGAACTCCCCAGCTTCGGTCAGCAGGATGCCTCGCCCTCTGGGCGCTAGAAGTGTTAATCCCAGCTCCTGCTCCAGCTTGCGAATCTGCATCGTAACAGCCGGCTGGCTGATTCGCAGCAGCTCGGCAGCCTTGGTTACGCTGCCGGTGCGGGCAATGGCATGGAGCAGGTGCAGAGCATGACTATTCACATGAGGCGGCTTCATGAAAAACATCCTTTCTTGATATAAACATAAATATAATATATATAATCACAAATTATATATATTATATTTATTATATATCATGCCTTATGCTTAAAGAAATGAGAAGAAAGGCGTGAATGGTATGAAAATGACTTGCTCGGAGTGCGGAATTGAATACCCGGTGAGTTCGGTAGCCTACTGTTGCCCATGCGGTGGACTTATGCAGATTGTGCAGGAGCTGGGCGGCCTGGACGCCGATCGGCTCAAACGGATCTTCGATGACCGGTTGAGCGAGCGCGGCACGCTTCACGCAAGCGGAGTATGGAGATATAAGGAATTGATTCATCCTCAGTTGTCTTCTGAGCAGGCCATTACTCGATATGAGGGCAACACGGGACTGTACGAAGCGGAGTCTGTGCGGGCTTTCGCCGGAGTGGACAGGCTATGGCTGAAGGCACAGAGTGAAAATCCGAGCGGATCGTTCAAGGACAACGGAATGGTTGTCGCCGTCTCCCAGGGGCTATCGCTTGGATATAAGCGGTTTGCCTGCTCTTCAACGGGAAATACCTCGGCTTCGCTTGCTATGTATGCGGCGTGGAGCGGGTCCGAAGCGTATGTGTTCGTTCCGGAGCAGGGCGTCGCCGCGGGGAAGATCGGGCAAACGCTGGCCTATGGCGCGAGGATGATCCGCTTCGCCGGGACGTATGATGACGGCATTGCCTTTTTACAGCGGCATGCAGGTGAACTAAGCTTGTATCTATGCAATTCGGTCAATCCTTGGCGGATCGAAGGCCAGAAGAGCATTGGCTTCGAGATTGCGCATAGGCTAGGCTGGAAGCTGCCGGACTGGGTGGTCCTTCCAGGTGGCGCGCTAAGCAATGTCGCTGCATTGGGAAAAGGACTAAGGGAGCTGCTTGCGATCGGGTTGATCGACAAGCTGCCAAGGATTGCCGTGGTGCAGGCGGAAGGGTCCTCCCCGTTCCACCGGATGATGGCCGCGGGGAGCGACATGCTGACGCCCGAAGCTAACCCGCGTACGAGAGCCAGCGCCCTGCGCATAGGCGATCCGCCCAGCTGGAAGAAGGCGATGGTCGTCCTTCAGGAGACATCGGGCGTTACCGTGTCGGTAACGGATGAAGAGATTTTTGCCGCCAAGAGGGTCGTAGATCGCAGCGGCATCGGCTGTGAGCCTGCCTCGGCCGCCTCGGTGGCCGGATTGCGTAAGCTGCGCGAGGAAGGGACTATCGACCGGTTGTGCACGGCGGTCTGTATCCTGACGGGGCATATGCTCAAGGATCAGGAGTCTCTGGATATGTATCCGCATGAGCCTGATGGAGCAAGCGGGCAGTCTCGACCATCAAAGGGGGCGGAAGGACTTTATCCTGACGCGATCCGCGCGATGTTCGGCGCACAAGGGTAATAACAAAAAAAGGCTGTCCGCGGAAATGATCGGAATCGATCTTTCCGGGACAGCCTTTGTCCACTTAAGCTCCTATCCTCGAGCAGAAGCCTGATTATTTTTGACCAACGTCCTTGGAGTACTCGCGTACGATATCGAAGTTTTTGTCGTCGGACTTGACATAGCCGCGGTGCGAGTATACTTCATAGATGATTTTGCTGCCTTCCGGATCTTTGCCGATCTCGATAAAGGCGTTAGCAATCTTGTCTCTCCAGGCTTGATCCATATCCGTGCGGACGGTAATCGTATCGTTAGGGATTTTGGAAGTGAAGGCCAGGACGCGTGTTTGCTCGAAGACGTCCGGCTTGTCCTTTTTCACGGTATTGCGAGCATCTTGGAAAATAGCCGCTGCATCGGTTTGACCGTTCAATACGGCAAGTACGCCTTTATCATGGCCCTTGACTTCGATACCTTTGACGTCTTTCTCCGGATCGACGCCTGCTTTCTTCATGTCGTTAGCCGGCCATACGAAGCCAGCTGAGGACGTTACGCCTTGCCAAGCGATCGATTTGCCCTTCAGGTCCGTGAGCGTTTTGATCGGAGAGTCCTTCTTGACGATAATCATCGCTTTATAGAAATCTACAAGCTCCGTCGTTTCAGCGCCTGTTGCATCGTCGATGCCATAGCGCTGGGCCTGCAGAAGCAGATCAGCCGCTTTCTTCTCGTCATGCGCCAGTACATAGGCGTTTGGAGGCAGGAAGCCGACATCGACTTGTTTCGAGGACATTGCCTCGATGACGGTGTTATAGTTGGTCGAGACGGTTACTTTGACAGGAATGCCGAGCCTGTCCCCCAGAAGCTTCTCCAGTGGCTTAGCTTTCGCTTCGAGCGTTTCGGCGCTTTGCGAAGGAACGAATTGAACGCGAAGCTCTTTCGGCTCGAAGCCTTTGGCTGCAGGAGCCTCTTGTTTGGCGCCGTTCGGGGCAGGAGCATTTCCTCCCGGTGTTTCCGTTTTCGTTCCGCAAGCAGCGGCAAGTCCAGCCGTCAGGATCAGAGAGAGGCTGAGAGCCGTCATTTTCTTAAACATACCAATTGACCTCCAGTAAATTCTGTTTATTTGTCAAACAATTACACTATACCACAAAATGGAGAATTGAATAATTAAAATATTGTGAAAGCCGGCTTATGTGTGAGTAAATCTGACCCATTACTTACACTGTGGCTCTTTTTTATTGATTTTGCTAAGATAGATACATCATTCCCTCCGGTGCAATTGGGGTGCGAATGGATAATAAAAGTCAAAATTTGGACAATGGAGTTGACCGCTGCTGTGACCCAATCTCCCCAAGACTCGCTCAAGATTACTGTGCTGGAAACATCCGACATTCACGGGAATATCATGCCCATCCAATATGCAAATCATAACCCGATCGAAAGCGGGCTCGCCAAGCTGGCGACGTTGATTCGCGAAGAGCGCCGAAAGCAGGATTATGTGCTTCTTGTGGACAATGGGGACCTGATCCAGGGCACGCCCTTGGCTTATCATCATGCGCGCTTGAACCGGGAAGAGCCGAATCCGATGATCTCTTGTCTCAATGAACTGGGATACGATGCAGCCGTCGTCGGGAATCATGAGTTCAACTATGGGATGGAGCTGCTAAGCAAAGCAGTTGCCGAATCGTCATTCCCGTGGCTGTGCGCCAATATTGTTCGGGAAGCCGACAAGGAGCCTTTTTTGGGACAGCCCTATATCCTCAGGAGGTTTGGCGGAGTAAAGGTTGCGGTGCTCGGACTGACTACTCCGTATATCCCTAACTGGGAGAAAGCGGAGCATATAGCCGGTCTTGTCTTCGAGGATGCCGTCCAATCGGCCAAGCGGTGGGTAAAAGAACTGCGTGAGAGGGAAGGAGCGGATATCGTTATTGTCTCTTATCACGGGGGCTTCGAATGTCATCTGGAGACGGGCGAGCCGACAGAGCCGCTAACGGGGGAGAATCAGGGATTTGCGCTTTGCCGCGAGGTTGAAGGGATCGATCTGCTATTGACCGGGCATCAGCATCGGGTTATCCCGGGCGCCCGAGTGTGCGGAGTTCCGGTTCTGCAGCCCGGCAGCGCAGGCGGCTGGCTGGGTAAAGCCGTTCTTAGCGTAGAGCGGGATCGGGAAGGCCGTTGGCATATAGCCGCAGTGGAGACGGAGCTGCTCTCGCCTGAGGGTGCGGCGCCGGATGCCCAAATATTGGAGCTCGCCGATCCGCATGAGCGGTTGACCCAGGTTTGGCTGGACCAGCCTATAGGGAGATTGGTCGGCGATATGCGGGTGCTCGATCCGATGGAGGTCCGCTTGAGGGAGCATCCGCTGATCGAGTTTATCAATCGTGTCCAGATGGAGATTTCCGGCGCCCCGATCTCCAATACGGCGCTTTTCGACAATATATCGCCGGGATTTCCTGAACTTATAACGATGAGAGATATCGTGTCGAATTATATTTATCCCAACACGCTGCAGGTCATCCGCGTAAGCGGGAAGGACATTGAAGCTGCGCTGGAGCAAACGGCCGGGTACTTCGAGACGTATGATGGGCATGGGGAGATCCGGGTAAGTGCCGCTTTCAGCGATCCGAAGCCGCAGCATTACAATTACGACATGTGGGAAGGGATCGAATACAAGCTAGACATTTCAAAGCCAGTCGGCCAGCGTGTCTCCGGACTGCGCTATCAAGGAGCCCCTCTCGATCCCGAGGGCGAGTATGAGGTGGTTATGAATAACTATCGGGCCGCAGGCGGCGGCAATTATGCGATGTTCCGGGGGAAGCCGATCGTCAAGGATATACCGACCGATATGGCGGAGCTTTTGGCCAGCTACATTATGGAGCGCGGGACGATCGAATCGACGCTTGACCGGAACTGGGAGGTTATATGGACGGGGCATGCCGAAGACCGCCTCTAACACGCTCTCCGCGGCTCGCGGCCTCTCGGTATAAAATAGCTATAACGATTCTTCACCTTGCGGGGATCCGGCCTTCCATGCGTTAATAGTACTGTAGCCGGCCAGCTAACACTCTACGAAAGGAGTGATCGGAAACGATGATTACATTAACTGAGGTGATCTCTGCGTAAGCAGGGATCGCATGATGGTGAGGAGCTTCAGCTTCGGATTCCAGCGGATGCTAGCGTGTCCGAAGGAAGCTTCTCATGGGGCCTTCGGGCCCCGCCTCTACATACGGATTAACTGGGATATAAGCAAATAGACATTTTGGGAAACAATGGGTATAATAAGGTTTAATACATTCTAAAGAAGGGAGTGGCGTGTGATGTTGGTAGTGACAAACGCGACTATGATGATTATGGCAAGAGGATTTGATTACAAGTGAATAAGCATTTTCTCCATCACCGTCACCTGAACCCCGTCTTTTACAGGAACAGAACATAAGAGGCATTCGGGCACGCATCGGCAGATCGTGTTTTTTTTCTTTTCCGGCCATTCCGGCGTTTTGATGCTCTTAGAGCATGCTTATGCTTGGGAGGAAGTTGCGGATTAGCAAAAAGCATGCATGGTCGAATGGTACGGGCGCCCATCTTGAAAAGCTTCAATAGAGGTTTTCTTGTATGCCCCTCAAGACTAGCGAATCCTGTGTATCCAAAGGGCACATTCATAGGAGGTGTGAAGATGAAAATGCTGACGACTTTCGGAAGTAACGCCAATACGGCGCGAAAGGAGGCATTCATCGGTGGGGTACAAGAATGGAAGGGACATTTTGCCACCTAACCTGCTCAAGCAGCTGCAGGACTATATACAAGGTGAGATTATTTATATTCCGAAGAAAGACCAGACGCGCGCAGGCTGGGGCGAGAACAACGGCACCCGGCAGTCGATACAAAAGCGGAACCATGAGATATTCCGGCTATATCAGAACGGATACTCCGTTACAGAGCTGATCGGCAAGTTCCACTTAAGCGAAGACAGCATCCGCAAAATTATAGTCAAGACTCGCGGGCTCGCTGCCAGGCCTTAACAAGGCAGGCTAGAGCGGTGCGGGGGCGATAGCACGGGGTGTTGGTCCGCCCGTCGGAGCTGTCAGCGGAAGCCTTAACTTACAGAACATCATGACAAGAGCCAAAAGCGGATGACTTTTGGCTTTTTTCGATGAAATCTTACAGGATGTTCAAGCCTGCCAGCTTGATGCCGCTGATCAGGATGATCGCAGCCATAACCGTGCGAAGAGGCTTCGCCGGCACCCTGGCGGACAAGCTGCTGCCGAGCAGAACGCCGGGAACGGATCCGACAAGCAAGTTGAAGGCGAGCAGGTAATCGATATTGCCGAAGCCTGCATGCATCAGACCGGCAGCCGATACGAGCAAGAAAGCGTGGACGATGTCGGTACCGACCAGCTCGGCGGCTTTCAAACGGTAGAAAAACATCATGGCCAGTGCAAAGAGAGAACCGGAGCCGATCGAGGTCAGGCCGACGATAAAGCCGAGCAGCACGCCGATCAGAATAGAAAGGCCTTTTTTATCGGTCAAAGACTTATCCTGGATGGAGTTGGTCTTATTGGGCGAAATCCAAACCTTCGCGAGACTCAAAAGGGCGACTACGATCAGGACGATGCCAAGCGAATGCTTGATAATCGCATCCTGGTAGCCTTGCAGGGGCGGATAAAACCTTAGCAATACGATAGCAAACACGGCGCTTGGCACACTACCCATAGCCAAGTGCTTGACGAGCGTAACATTCACCGTCTTCTGGCGCACATGCTGAATGCTGCCGAACAGCTTGGTAATCGAGTTATAGAAGAGGTCGGTGGCTACCGCAACGGTGGGCTGGATACCCAGAAATACAAGCAGAGGAGTCAGCAGAGCAGCTCCGCCTACACCCGTCAAACCAACCAAGAGCCCGACAAGCGCGCCCATCAAAACAATGTTCATCTCCATTTACTTTTCCCACCTCAAGTTATCTTGTCGGTCAGCATTATTATAATCCCAAGTTAACCGATGTGCAATTATTATTTTTCAACATTTTCCTGCTGTGCCCTTCTCCCCCACTATATGTGGGCGTAAAGAGATCTGGTGCCAGTTTCCATGCAAAAAAACATCCGGCAGCGATCGCTGAGGAATCCCCTCATAACCTGTCGGATTTTTTGATAGCCTTTGCTATTCATGTCTGGCGAGGGAACGGTTGCCGTGATTTAAAGATAGTCCGGTATTCCCGAGGAAGCGTCAGGCGGCATATGGTATGATTTAAAGAAAGCCGCAGCAGGGTAGGCGCAAGCTTTGGCTCAGAAGGAGTGAGTAGCCTTGATCCCGTTGTTTGTGTATGGAACCTTGTTGGTGGGGGAAGCGAATCATCCTGTCATCGCTCCTTATGTATGGTCGGTACGGCCAGGCGCCGTGTACGGCAGACTGTTTGACGCCGGAGGCTATCCCGGCCTTGTGCTGTCCGGAGCAGGAACACATGGAAGGGTTCAAGGAGAGTGGATGGTAATTGCCGAGGAAGGAATGCCAAGACTCGAAGAGCTGGAAGAATACTACGGAACGGAAAAAGGACATGACTATGAACGGGTCTGGATACGCGATGGCTTACGGGAAGAGAGAGAGGGCTGGACTTACGCGTGGAAGCATTCGCACGGTTATCCGGAGATTGAAGGGGGTTCGTGGCGAAGCCGCTGAGACAGCGCGCAAAGAAGCCGTTCCCAAGTTGAGAACGACCGCTTAATTAGCATGGGGCTTAGGCTCGCCTGGAAAGCGGCCTCCAATCCTCTTTCTCCGATTTCTTGATGATCTCACTGATCCTCATGACGATAGCGTTGGCATCCTCTTCGCCTATGGACAACGCAAGCTGCTCAAAGGTCAGGTTATCCTGGTGAAGCTTCCGGGTCACCGAGCTTTCCTTGTACCAGGCTTCGGTGATGGCGAAGTAGCCTTCCTTTTTCAACCAAACCTCATGGTAGTACTGATCCTGCTCGTTCTGAGTTCTCAGGGACAGATAATAGGCTTGCATCGGGATGCGTGGATCGGAGAGGCGCTGGCTGATCACCGAACCCGAGGAGACGGGCTGGCCGAATGAAATATACCGGGACACCTTGCGTATTAATTGTTCGACAGGCTGCATCATAAATCACCCTTTCTATAGGACGTTTTCCCTAGGTTTTCGATACCGTTCTCTAAAGAACTCTTTATAAACATATTAACATAGTTCTTAAGGATTATGAAACTTATTTTTGAGTAGGATGTTGTCGGCTTTTCTTTCTTTTTTTTACCCAATATTTCCGGTTCATGCTATAATGAAACAGATGAAATTGCCAGATGAGAAGCGGAGAGAATACGAATGAGCGCCTATAGAATATTGCTTGCCGATGATGAGGAAGCCCTCCGTTTTTTACTTACGGAGACGCTTGCAGACGAAGGCTATGACATCACCGAAGCGACCGACGGCAGGGAGGCAGTCGAACGCTTGCGGAGCGAGTCGTTTGATCTGGTTATTTTGGACTATATGATGCCGGAGCAGACCGGCGTCGAAGTATGCGAATGGCTGCGAAGTCAGGACGGGGCGAACCGTGAGGCGCCCGTAATTCTTCTGACGGCCAAAGCTCTCGATAAGGATCGCGAGCGCGCGAAAGAGGCCGGGGTTACGCAATATATCGTTAAGCCCTTCAGCCCCCTTCAATTGATCGATACCGTTCAGGAACTTATTCAGCAGCGTTCGACTTAGGCGATGCGCTTTATCATGTACATAGATCGGGAGTGAGCTTGGTTGCGTCACAGCTCTGGAAACGACAGAAGCGATAGGGAACAGCGTCTCATGAAGGAGGGCAAGCGCAAGTATGTCTCCGAGCTGGCCAAACAATTGGCTCAGCTCCGGGAGTGGCTGTCGTCGGAGGCTAAACCGGATGATAGGCAGGAAACCGCTAAGAGCATCTACCGCGTTGCCCACACCTTAAAGGGAAGCGCTCCGATGTTCGGCTTTGTCCGCGTCGGGGCTGCCGCGCAGAAGCTGGTGGAAGTATGGGAGTGGACGCAGTCTGAAGAAAACAAAGGACAGGCTTCCGAAGCGATCGGCTCGTATTCGCACTGCGTAGAGAAGTCTGCCCCTATTTTACTTGAGCTGGAGCTGGAGCTGGACATATACGGGCGAGAGCTTGAGCTTGACGAGCAACAGGAACGCATGCACCGTTCCCTGATGCAACCGGGCGGTGAGCGGCTTCTCGTCATCGATGACGACGAGGTTTTACGTTCCTATCTGGTCCGGCGGCTCCGCCTGGACGGGTATGAGGTAGACGAGGCGGCTGACGTCGCTACGGCGGAGAAGCTGCTTCGCGAGAAGTCTTACCAGCTTGTGACGCTCGATCTGATGATGCATCCGGTGAGCGGCTATGAGTTATTTGAGTGTTTGAAGGAAGACCCCACACTGAAGTGGCTTCCGCTGATCGTCTTGTCGGGTCGCGAGGACGTAAATGACAAGGTACGCTGCTTCTATCTAGGGGCGGATGATTACGTGACGAAGCCTTTTCAATACGAGGAGCTAGCCGCACGTATTTACAGCCTGCTCAAGAGAACGAAAACCTTCGAGCAGATGGCGTTCCGGGATCCATTGACCGGGGTGTATAACCGCCGGTTCTTCGATCATCAGATACAGGTAGAGCTACAACGAATCGGCCGTTACCCCGGGCCTATTTCCCTTGCGTTTATTGACATTGACCGATTCAAGTCTATTAACGATACCTATGGGCACCATGTGGGTGACCTCGTCCTGCAGGGCCTTGCCCATCTTCTGCAGGATAATCTGCGGAGTACGGATGTCTTAGCCCGCTTCGGAGGAGAGGAATTCGTCATCGTATTTCCGAATACGAGCGGCCCCGATGCCAAGAAGACGATCGAACATATCCTGAAGCTTGCCCAGGTTGAGCCGGTCGCTCAAAACGAAGGGCAGGCTTATCGAATCACGTTCTCAGCGGGTATCTCCGAATGGGTAAGCGGCATGGATGTGCAGAGTTGGATAGAAATATCGGATAGTGCCATGTACGCGGCAAAGGAAGGCGGCCGCAATCGCGTCGTATTGCGCATGGATGGAGAGGCTGCGGCCAATGCAACCCAGCTCGCGCAGACGAGCGTGCGCAAGCGCGTGCTGATCGCTGACGACGACAAGATTCTGCGGTCGATCCTGATCGCGAAGCTGAAGCATCTGCCCGTTGACTTTCAAGAGGCTGTCGATGGGGAGGAGGCTTATCAGATCATGATGGAGCAGCCCGTGCATCTATGCATCTTGGACGGCGTCATGCCGCGTCTCGATGGCTATGCTCTGCTCAAGCGGCTGCAGGAAAAGGATGAGCGACCGTACGGGATGAAGATTATGATTCTGTCCGGACGGGGGCGCGAGGAGGATGTGAGCCGGGGCCTGCAATACGGAGCGGACGGCTACATGCACAAGCCCTTCTCTATGGTGGAGCTTGAACTACGCGTTAAGGAACTGTTGGAGCTTCCTTAGCCGTCCTGCCTATTAATTAACACCGCTGGAGCTGATGGATTGGGCCCGAGAGTCCCTCCTGCTCTAGCGGAGAGACGAGAGATTACACTTAAAATATTAAGGGGATGTGGGAGATTTGACCGAAAAACCGCTCGATATGCTCACTATAAAAAATCGCATGACTTTACCCGTAACCTTGGGAACTTTTATGCTGGCGCTGCTCACCCATACGCTGTTCCGCTGGATGGGCGTGTTTCATTCGCAGCATGACATCGATCTGGCGGCCTACAGCTTTGAATTAAATTCGCTGCTGGCAGCTCCGCTTCTGTTGCTTATTGGGGGCGGCATCGCCTTTGCTATGGGGCATCAACGCTTGGTCCCGTTGGCGAATGCCTTGTCAATGACGCTTTCGAGCGTAGCGATGATCTTCGTGGCTGGTGGAATGGTGGAGTTCTTTTTCTCGATCTTTATGGTCATTGCTCTGATGGCCTTTTATGAAAGCGTACTGCTTATTTGGATCATGACTGCCGTATTTGCGCTCCAGTACATCGCAGCGTATCTCTTTTTCCCGGAGCTGGTGTTCGGGACCGACGGGTATGGGGTGAAGCTGCTGCTGGTTCATCTTATCTTCCTGCTGTTGACGGCGGGTACGACCGTTTGGCAAATATCGAAGAAGCAGGCCACGTTCGCTCTGCTCGAAGCGGACAAGCAGAAGAAGCAGGAGCTGCTGAAGCAGACTTTGCATCAATTGAAGACAAGCTCAGGCCAGCTTGTTCGTTATGTCGAACATCTTAACGGCAATGCGGATCGCACGCTCGTGGAAAACCGCAGCATCATGGAGTCGATGGAAAGTATGGCTGCCGCGACCGAGGGACAGGCGCAGACCAGCGATGACAGCGCCCGTGCCATGGAGGAAATGACGATTGGCGTACAACGTGTGGCGGAATCGTCAGGCGTCGTTACGGAAGCTTCCATGGGGATGGTTCGCGAAGCGGAAAAAGGCAATGTGACGATTACCCATGCGGTGGAGCAGCTGGATTCGCTGCAAACCACCTCGCGCGAAGTAGGCGAGGCGTTGGAGCGCCTGGAGCAGCAGTCGCTGCAAATCGGCGAAATCGCCACGATTATCTCGGGCATCGCTTCACAAACGAATCTGCTGGCGCTGAATGCCGCCATTGAAGCGGCACATGCGGGAGAGCATGGAAGCGGATTTGCCATCGTTGCGACAGAGGTGCGCAAGCTGGCCGAGCAGTCGGAGGCTTCCGCGGGTCAAATCAGCGAGCTGATCGAAGATATCCAGCGGGCGACTGCTTCAGCCGTGGAGATCATGAAAATCGGCAGTTCCGAGGTCGAATCCAGCCATCAGGCGGTTGGCGAGGCAGGTCAAGTATTTCGCTTGATCGTACAGGAAGCGCATCGGGTATGCGACCAGATTCAGGAGATATCCGCCTCCGCCGAGCAAATGTCCGCAGGAACGGAAGAAGTATCGGCTTCGTTGAACGAGGTAGCCCGTCTGTCCGGAAACAATGCCAGCGGGGCTCAGCGGGTGCTTGCCTCGAGCCAGCAGCAGCTGAAGGCGATGGAATCCATATCCGAGGCGACAGAAGGCCTAAGCCGGCTTGCATATGAGCTGGAGAACATATGCGCCGGCTTGAACGAAGAGGCGAGAAAGCATATATAGTTCGTTCATCGTTCTTTTAATGCGATAACAAGCCGCCATTCTCTTTCTTAAAGGAGAAGGCGGCTGTTAAGGCAAAACACTTGAAGAAATAGTGATGTTTCCAGATGCATCGGGCTTGGACATATAATAAATTTTATTTTGCTGTGAAATAAAGATCCAGAGACTTCCGTCTGGAGTCACGGAGCTTGTCACACCGCCTTGGTTCAACGAGATGTCCCCCCTATCACCAAACAAGAGGCCTCCTGAACCACGTTTACCGTGGTTCAGGAGGCCTCTTGATTAATTCGGAGCAGCTTATTATATTAACGGATCAGGGATAGCCGCCCCCTCTTTGAGCCGGCTTACAAGTCGTCCCAGTTCAGGTTGGACGACTTGCTATAGTTCGTTACCTTCTGCTCGAAGAAGTCGGTCTTCATGCTGTTCATGTTGCTGAAGCTTTCGACCCACTTCATCGGGTGGTCGACGACTTCGGGATACAGAATTTCAAGATTAAGCTTGCGCAGACGCTCATTGGATAAATATTTGATATATTGGTCAATGATTTCGTTGCTCAGCCCGTTGATTTTGTTATTGGTAATGTATTGGCCCCACTCGATCTCATGCTCCACGGCCGTTTGCATCATGCCCCGCAGATCCTCGATCAGCTCATCGGTGAATATCTCCGGATTTTCCTTGCGGATCTCACGGAAAATATTCTGGAACAAAGCCAGGTGAGTCAGCTCATCACGCTGGATATATTTGATCTCGGAGACCGTCCCGAGCATTTTGCCCTGACGTCCGAGCGCATAGAAGAAGCTGAAGCCGCTATAGAAGTACAGCCCTTCGAGAATATAGTTGGCCATGATCGTACGGATCAGGTTATCGGTCGTCGGCGACTCGATGAAGCGCTCATACAGATCCGTGATGAACCGGTTGCGCTTCAACAGGTGCTTGTCTTCCCGCCATTGGTTGTAGATATCGTCGCGGACCTCGGCCGAGCAGACGCTGTCCAGAATATAGGAGTAGCTCTGGCTGTGGACAGCTTCCTGGAACGTTTGGACGGTCAGGCACAGGTTAACCTCGGAAGCGGTGATGTACTCGTTAATATTGGGCAGATTGGCCGTCTGCAGAGAGTCAAGGAAGATCAGGAAGCTGATGATTTTATCATAGCTTTGGCGTTCCTCGGGTGAGAGGAACTTATAATCCTTGGCATCCTGGGCAAGAGGGATTTCTTCCGGAATCCAGAAGTTGTTCATCATGGTGCGGTACATCTTCGTGGCCCAGTCGTATTTCACATTGTTCAACTCGATCAGATTCGTCGTGTTGCCTCCGATCATGCGGCGCTTGCCCCAATCACGGTCCCCGTTTTCATTGAACAGCTTTTTCTTTTGCAGATCCATCTTGCATATCCTCCCGTTCGGGCCTCGGGCCCTCATATCGTTTGTGCTCGGCGGCTGACAAAGGAAACAGGGGCGCATCTGCCCCTGTGTAGAAATTCAATTTCTGCTGCCCGCTATTCCGCTCCACGGGCTTGGGATAAGCGACTGCGGCTTAAGCGCTGCAGCTCACGCAATCCTCGACCTCCAAGCTTTTGTTGCGGACGTAATAAACGGTCTTGAGTCCATGCTCCCAGGCTGCCATATACAGCTCCAGGAACTCACGGGCGGACAGCTCCGGCGTGATGTACAGATTGAAGGATTGCGACTGGTCGATATGACGCTGGCGCGCGCCGGCCGCCTTGATGCTCCAAAGCTGGTCGATGCGGTGAGCTTCTTTATAGTACCACATGGTTTCGGCACTCAGGTTAGGCGCCGTTTGCGGAATGACGGCATTTTTCTTTTCCTCGACGAAGAATTTGTTGAAGATCGGGTCGATGCCCGCCGTCGAGCCTGCGATCAGCGAGGTCGAAGCAGTCGGCGCGATAGCGAACATCCAGCCGTTGCGGACGCCGTGCTTCGCCACCTGCTCCTTCAACTCTTGCCACTCGGGGCTATCGTAGCCTCTGGCCTCAAAGTAAGCGCCGGTCTGCCACTCGCTGCCCTCGAAGGCCGGGTAGGCGCCCTTCTCGCGGGCGATCTCCATGGAAGCCTTGATCGCGTAGTAGTTCATCCACTCGTACACTTCGCTGGCTTTTTCCACATGCTCGTCGGATTCCCAGTTGATCGCCAGCTGTGCCAGCATCTGATGGTAGCCGCTGGAGCCGAGCCCCACAGCCCGGTACTTCTTGTTCGTAATTTCCGCTTGCGGGATCGGGTAGTAGTTCAGGTCGATCACGTTATCCATCATGCGCATCTGTGTCGTGACCACGCGCTCGATGTCTTCCTTCGAGTAAACTCGGCCGAGGTTAGTGGAAGACAGGTTGCAGACGACGAAGTCGCCGCTCTTCACCTGCGAGGTAATGATGCCGTCCTCATGAGTCGTTTGGATGATTTCCGTCGCGCTCATATTCTGGCAAATCTCCGTACACAGATTGGAGCAGTAGATCATGCCCTTATGCTTGTTCGGGTTGGCGCGGTTCACCGTATCGCGGAAGAAGATGAACGGCGTGCCAGTTTCGAACGAGCTGGTCAAAATCCGCTTCATGATATCGATAGCCGGAATCTCGTCCTTGGAGATCTTGTCGTCGCTTACGCAATCCAGATAACGTTGTTCCCATTCGTCGCCGAACGAATCCTCCAGCGAATAGCCCTTGTATTTGCGGACCTCATGCGGATCGAACAAATACCAGGAGCCGCGCTCCTGCACCGTGCGCATGAACAGATCGGGAATGCAGACGCCGGGGAAAATATCGTGAGCCTTCATCCGGTCGTCGCCATTGTTGGTCTTCAAGTTCAGGAAGTCGAGAATATCTTTATGCCAGACGTCGAGATAGACGGCGACAGCGCCGGAGCGCACACCGAGCTGGTCGACGGCGATCGCGGTATTGTTATAGTTTTTGATCCAAGGCACGACGCCGCCGGCGACGCCCTTGAAGCCCCGGATGTTCGAGCCGCGGCTGCGCACTTTGCCGACATAGATGCCCATGCCGCCGCCATGCTTGGATACCTGCGCGAAGCTTTGGTCCACGTTGTAGATGCCCCACAGATTATCCGGTACGGTGTCGATGAAGCAGCTCGACAACTGATGCAGCGGCTTGCGGGCATTGGCAAGAGTCGGCGTGGCGACTGTCATCTCCAGGCTGCTGAGCACATCGTAGAACTGCTTGGCCCAGCGCAGCTTGTCCGTTTCTTTCATGGCCAGATGCATGGCCACACCCATGAACAGCTCCTGCGGCAGTTCAAGCACCTCTTTGTCGAGTCCGCGGATCAAATAGCGGTCAGCCAAGGTTTTGAGTCCGATATAATTGAGCAAATAATCGCGCTCCGGCTTGATATAAGCCCCGAGCTCCATGATTTCCTCCCGGCTGTAATGCTCCAGCATATAGGAACCGTACAGTCCCATATCAGTCAGGTATGTAATAAGCGAATACAGGTCTCCATAGCCGAAATGCCCATATTTGCGGTTCAGGCGCGCTTCTTTGTACAGATCATAGGCCAGCAGCTTGGCGGCTACATACTGCCAGTTCGGCTGCTCCACGCTCGTCTTCTCCACAGCGACCTGAATCAAAAGGCGTTGGATTTCCTTGGTCGTGATGCCGTTGCGGAATAGAGGCAGCAGAGCCGTTTCCAGCTCGAGGGGATCGCATTCCGGGTATGCCTCGATGGCGAAATCGATCACCTTTTTCATTTTGGAAAAAACAAGCTCTTCCTGTGTGCCGTCGCGTTTGACGATAATCATCATTCCAGCTCCTCTACAGTAATAATATCGGCAGTTCCCTCGGCAATCGAATAAAAAGCACGCGCCCATCCCGTTGCCGGGCAGCAGCATGCCGGTGTTAACGCCTCAGGAAGGTGTAAAATACGGGGCGAAGGGTGTCAAAACAAGCGGGGGCGACGGAAGTCGCACCTGGCCATGATACAGTTTGACATTTCACAGAAACACACTATATATCGTATATCTTAATGGGTGTATATACAATATATAGTTTATTCAATAAAAAGACAATAAGTTGAATTTACATGATGAACGGACAATTTGTCAATCTATTTGATAGAAACGACATGTCATAGAATCGTAAGTTTCACCTGCCGGGTCATGTGGTTAAGGGAATCGCTTTATGCTACATTAGAGGCTGACAGGTCGAAGGGGAGGGGTAATCAATGAATCGTTCTTGGTTTCAGCGTTCACGCGTGGGGATGTGGGTTTATGTTTGGATGATCGCGCTTACTGTGTTCGGGATGCTGCCTGCCGGCACGGTCCATGCACACACCAGCCTGCTGCAGGCGGTGCCGGAAGCGGGCAGCGAGCTGGAACAGTCCCCGGCGGACGTGACGCTGACCTTCAACGAACGTCTGGAGGAAGGGATATATTACCTTCGGGTATATGATAAGGATAAACGGAAGGTGACAGATCGTCCGGCAACCATGAACGAGTCGCGGACGGCTCTCAGCCTGCAGCTGCCCGAGCTTGGCCGGGGGACCTATCTGGCCACCTATCACGTGATTTCGGCGGACGGCCATCCCGTACAGGGCAGTTATATGTTCGCCGTCGGACAAAGTCTTGATGCTCCTTCCGCTGCGAACTCGAATGCATCGCTCGAGCATACTCATCGTCATGGTGGGGAGCTGGGCGGAGGACTTGGGCTAAAGGACGCGCTGCAGTTTGCAGCGAGGATAGCGTTCTATGTCTCCATGCTGACGCTTACGGGATGGGTGCTATGGTACCGCTGGTTCGCGCTTGGCCAGCCGGAGGAGACGCGGTCTCTGCTGAGGAAAGTATTGATCGGCCTGCAGCAGGTGTATACGGTCGTTTACATTTTATTCATGGGCGCCCATCTCGCCGATCTGATAGGAGACGGCGGCATGGAAGGGCTGGTCAGCCTGTTTACGCGGACGACGATCGGACCCGCCTGGCTGGCGGGACTTGTGCTGGCCTTGCTTTCCTTCGTCTGTTTGCAGCGCGGACCCTGGCTGGCATACGGCTGGGTGGCGGCAGTGTGGTTGAGCAAAGGCCTGCTCGGGCATGCGGCTGCATTTGAGCCCAAGAGCCAGACCCTGCTGCTCGATTGGCTGCATCTCGGAGCCTCGGCCATCTGGGTCGGGGGTCTCTCCATGCTGCTCTACGCCTGGCGCATCAGACAAGAGGCTGCCCGCACTTTGCTTCCCTTATTTTCGACGGCGGCCTTGTTATCCATTCTGCTTCTGGTTGTAACGGGAACGCTCTCGGTTTTTATTTTCCTGCCCAATATTGAGTATGTACTGGAGACGGCATGGGGACGCTGGCTGCTTGCTAAGACAGGACTCGTTCTGCTGGTCATCGCAACTGGCGCAGCAACCCGGATGGTTCTGCGCAGGAAGCGTGAGCGCGCGGCAGGGATGCTCATTCGCGTCGATGCTGCTTGGATGGCCTGTATTCTGTTTATTGTCGGAATCTTTACTTACTTGACGCCTATGCCGGCCAACACTCCGCTGTACTGGCATGAGATGGGACAGAAGATTCATATGACGACGCAGATCAGCCCTAACAATCCCGGAGTGAACAACTTCACGGTGAAGGTTTGGCTGCTGGAGCAGCTAGGGCCACCCAAGCAAGTTGTGCTGAAGCTGCAGTCTCCAGATAGCCCGGATATCGCTCCGATCGAGGTGCCTGTAGAGCCGGCGGAGGATACGAGTGTGGACGAGGATTTCGGGATGAAGAGGCATACGTACAAGGTGAAAGGCCCTTATCTGCCCTATGCGGGGAGATGGACGGTCGAGGTTCGTGTTCTGGACCAACAGGATGAGGAAACGGTCTATGTGAAGGAGATTCGCGTATACTAAAAAGTTTTCGACATTATTCTGTGAAAAATAGGATGAATTATATCTAATTAGGACTTTAAGACCAAATATTGCTTGTCGATTCTTCGTTATCCCCTTACAATAGGAATATACCTTTTTAAGAGGAAGCAGAGGATCAACATGGAAAAACGGAATCATCCTCCGGGTCCTAGTCAGGAGAAGTGGGAAACAACTAGCAGAGCCCTTGCTTATTACGGTTTGCTGCTGCGCTTGTGGTGCGCGTTTGCCGCGGCCGCATTGGTCCTGCTCTCCATAAAGGAACTTCTGGGGTATTCGAACGATCTGTTCGATTACTTGAGGGCCTTGATCATTAGCCTTATCGTGACGCCGGCCCTGTGTGCGGCCATCAGGAAGCGATGGTTTTGGCATTGGCTGGGTACGCCGCTTATCGCAGCCGCAATCATTTTAACGGTAGAAGCGCTCGATGCGGCCTTAAGGTACCTGTTTACGGGCGAAGTGATTTGGTTCGTAGATACGAAAGAAACCTTGCTGCTGATTGTACTGACTGCTCCCATGACGTACTTGGTAGCCGCGGATATTTACCAGCGGGAGCAAACGGTTCGTCAGCTGTCGTATCTCGCTTATCACGACCAGCTGACGGGGCTGCCCAACCGCCAGATGTTTCAAGAAACGTTGACCTTATCGATAGACGCGGCTAAGCATTCGCAGCAACAGCTGTCGGTTATGCTGATCGACCTCGACCGGTTCAAGAATGTCAATGAAACCTTTGGCCATGAGTTCGGAGACCAATTGCTGAAGGAGGCCGCGTGGAGGCTTCAGACGGGGCTTAGGACAGGGGATGTAGTCGCCAGGCAAGGAGGGGACGAGTTCACGCTTTATCTTAAGGATACGGGTCAGACCGACGATGCGGAGAAGATCGCGCAGAAGATTATGAGGCTGCTGGGTCAGCCCTTCTCTATACAGGGGCATGTACTGCGTGTCGGCTGCAGCATCGGGATCGCGATGTATCCGATTGACGGCGAGGACTCGGTTACCTTGATGAAAAATGCGGATACCGCGCTGTACCGGGCCAAGGACCGGGGGAAGAACGGCTACCAATTTTTCCAGGCCGAAATGAATGAGACGGTGATCCAGAAGCTGATTATGGAAGAATGGCTGAACCAAGCGCTGGAGCATGATGAATTTATCCTGCACTATCAGCCCCAGGTGGATATATTCACAAGCCGCATGAACGGGATGGAGGCGTTGATTCGCTGGAATCATCCTCGTCTTGGCTTCATCTCTCCGGGTGAATTTATCCCGCTCGCCGAGGAAACGGGCCTGATCATCCCGATCGGGGAATGGGTGCTGCGCACAGCCTGCAAGCAGAACAAGGTTTGGCAGGCAGCCGGCTTTACGCCTATCAAAATGGCGGTGAATATTTCGCCGATTCAATTCCATCAGCCGGATTTCGTTCAAGTCGTGCTGAGAGCGCTTCAGGATAGCGGGCTGGAGCCGCAATATCTGGAGCTGGAAATTACCGAAGGTATAGCGATGGTTCATGTCGATCAGGTTATTCAAAAGCTCCAGACGCTTCGCGATCTGGGCGTACATATTTCGATGGACGATTTTGGGACAGGTTACTCTTCGCTCAGCTATCTGAAGAAGTTTCCGATCAACAAGCTCAAGATCGCTCAGCAATTCGTCCGCGATATCACAGATGATCCCGATGATGCGGCGATCATTCAAGCGATCATGGCCATGGCGCACAGTCTGAAGCTGAATGTGATCGCAGAGGGCGTGGAAACGGAAGAGCAGTTGTCTTTCCTGCTCGGTGTCAAATGCCGCGAAATCCAGGGCTATATTTTCTCCAAGCCGATTCCGGCCAGGGAGTTTACGAGCTTGCTGCAGCGCTTATCGGCTTAACTGGGGAACGTTCCCGAAGTAACGTTACTTGTCCCCAATACCTGCATGGGTATCGGGATCGGCTAACGGACATGGCAGAGGCTGTCGATTCATTGTGGACGGCAGCGCAGTTAAGTAAAGGCTGATCGTAACGGACACCACAGTCGCTATTTCACAAAAATGGGGCCTGTTCAAATTGTAACGGACACAGACGACCTTACTTACGTCAAAACCGCATAGAATGGTCGGAAATGCACCAAATAGCGTCATCTGAGTCCGTTAGATTTTCAATATCGCGAAAATGCTGTAAATAGAGACTCTGAGGTCCGTTAGCGAAAGCAGAACGTTTCAACTCAGTTACTCACAATGAATCGACAGCCTCATGGCATACTCTTAGAAGCAGATTTGGGCTTGATGAAAAATGTAACGGACATGGCGTACTCTAAAGCGGCTCGAACGCTCGGAAAACCAAGAAATTGTCGCTCTAACGGTCCAATATGTCCCTTACATTCGTATCCGTGTCAATCCCAACCGCTAACAGTTCAAATGTCCGTTAACCGTAACCCCGCCACCGCTCCTATGTTGCTCCATTATTATATAAATTTCAGATCGCTCTACTAGGGATCGATGGACCCCAAAAACCTTCAAAACCACGCTACGTGGTTTTGAAGGTTTTTGGCATGCCGCCGTTTCCGGCGCAAGTTCTAGGGGGTGGAGAGGCGGCTTGGAGCGTAATCCCCCCACAGCCGCCGCTAGGCTGTCACGGGATTAGGCTTGCTGCCAGGCCTGCGGATGGCCGTCGCCGACATAAGCGACCGCGGCTGCGTTGGCCTTGACCTGCTCAGGGCTCTTGCAGCCTGGGATAACGGCGGTTACGGCAGGGTGCTTGAGGCACCAGGCCAGCGCCCAGGCAGACATGTCCACCCCTGGCGGGATTTCCTGGGTGCGGATGCGCTCGACCTCTTCGAGCTTCAGACGCGTTTGCTCCGCCTCGTGGCGGTGCCGAACGTCGTTATCGGGGAATACGGCTCCCGGCTTGTACTTACCGCTCAAATAGCCGCTGGCGAGCGGTACGCGAGCGAGGACGCCGAGCTGCTGCTGCTGGCAGGAAGGGAATACATGCTCCTCGGGAACCCTATCCAACCGGTTGTACACGACCTGGATGACCTCCGAGCCGACACGGGAAGAGGCCTCTACCTGATGCAGGTTGGCGTTGCTTCCGATCGACGTGCCGAGATGCCGGATTTTCCCCGCCTGCACCTGCTTGTCCAGTAGCGTCCATAAGGCATCCTGGTCGAAGTCTTCATTCGTCCCGGAGTGAAACTGGTAAATATCGATATAATCGGTGCGGAGCGCTTTAAGCGATGCTTCCAGCTGGGCGAGCACCTGCTCGGGCGACCATTCCTGCGATCGTGTGAAATTTTCATGAAAATGGTGGCCGAATTTCGTAGCCACAATCCAGTCCTCCCGGCGTCCGCGTGACAAATAGCCGCCGATCAGGGCTTCCGACGTATGGTCGCCATAGCATTCGGCCGTGTCAATCAGATTAATGCCGCTTTCGCGGGCCTGATCCAGAATAGCATCCGCTTCCTGCTGCGTATAGGGCTTGCCCCATTCGCCCCCGAGCTGCCATGTTCCAACGCCGATGACGGATACTTTCAGATTCGTTTTACCTAGCACTCTGTACTTCACGTCATACGCCTCCTTAGTTCTGGGTACACGCTCTATTGTAGAGCATAATGGGGGCGACGGCAAAAAAACCTTGCACGGAAAAAATCCGGGCAAGGCTCTGAAAGGAAGCGGGTGAAGGGAATCGAACCCTTCTCTTTTATTGAATTGTTCCTAATGCTAATCTTCCCAATAGAAAAAGGCATCAAATAATTTATACGGTTCTTCGGCAAGAATTGTGGGTATCTTCGCTTCAAAGGGGAACGGTTGATTAACGAAATTACGGTCTAATACTGTGAAATTGTAGGATTCAAGTACATCCCTAATTCCCCAAACCTCTTGATTCCAATCGCCTGACGGTAAAACATCAACCTTATTACTTTCTATGTAATCGCTACTTCCTCCTCTTGCATGTTTTGTTACCTGACCTTTACCAATCACGGCTACAGGGGTAACACGACATACATAAATTCTAATACCGTCAATGTACAATACGCCCTCTTGTTCTTTTGACGAACTCCCATTCTTTTTCCAACAGAAAATACTTACATATGAAGCATATCCACTCCCGTAACTCCTGAAATCAGCTTCGTGGTTAATATTATTTACGCTAGCCAAGGAACCAACCACTTTTGAGATATACTCATTCACTGCATCATGATTATATTCTTTTATATTATATGGGTAAAAGTTGCCTACAGGTTTTGTTTCGATAATCCTTTTTAGATCATCATTAGAGAAGTTTATAGACACAGTAAGCCCCCAATATAGGATTTTGTTTTGGGTTGCGACGAAATGAAATCCATCTTTTTTTACTTGAACACCATCACGCTCATGAATAGTAAAATAAACAAGAACAACAGTAAAATGAAGACTATTAAACCTACAAACCTCCCATAGCGAAATGCTTTTAAAATTGCTCTTTTACCCAACGCAATCGACTTCATAGTCTACTGTTTCTGCAACGATTTCAAATGAAGCATCATCTCTTTCATCCCAATTTCCAAAGATGAATCTACGTAATGTTTGACTTTCCTTCATTTCACTAATTGCATAAAGCATCATACCAATTGGTCTGTTGGAATGTATTGTTTTCACGCCGTAAAATCTTACGACCATCCCCTCTCCGTCGTAGCTTCTTAAGGATACGCAAAGATTCCCATTTTATACATTCAATCCTACTATCGTGTACCCTATAATCCCCTGTATAAGAAATAAACTGCTTTTCTTCCATAATGCTTTGCTCCTTATATAGAATCGTGCTTTCACCAATTAAACAAGTTAACGCTCCTATACTTCAAATAAATCATTCTTTCATGCTAGGCTCTGCATAATCACTCGTAGCTTTTACCAACATACATGATTTGAGCGAGAATATTCCAATTAGGCACTTCTGGCAATGATGAAGTATCTTTCACCCAAGCTTCGATGGATTCTAAATATTGGTCGAGCGTGAGGTTCTGCCACTCATCGTTATTTGTTCGCAAGTCAATTCTTAATGATTGAATAAACTCCGCTAGGTCATCTTTTGTTTTTACTTCATTGCATTTTTCATATAAATTCATTTTAAGTAGTACCTCTTTTTATAGATACATTTTTATACGTTATCATAAGCATCGCCCATTGATACAAAATCATCTTGTAGCCAATACCATCTTTTTCCCTTGGTCTCCATGAAGCGTAATAGCAAATCTGTAAATGAAGTTGCGATAATCGGGCAATCACCTGCTACACCATGCTTATCCCAAAAGCTGTCATAACATTTCCCTAATCGCTCTTTTGCAAGATCAATGGTCAAGTAATCACCATTGCCATCGTCCGCAACTATGTACCAATTTGATGAAATATCCCCTTCGCATCTTTCGCCAACTATTACTGGATTAGCCAAAACAAATTTCTTTGGAGAAACAATAGAGATAGAATAATCACTACTGGTGAACAGTTCTATTCCACCACAAATTTTATAAAATTCGTGTACATCTAAAGGAACTACATGTTCTCTTTCTACAATTGGGCTTACAGTAGGAGGATATACAATGCAATCTGGAAGTGTTTTTATCTTTATTAATAGCTGTTTTATGTTCAATTCAAAAACACCATCCATCGAAATAAAATTATGTCTATAAATTACAACATTGAAGCTTCTCTCTGAGCCATTCTAATCCTTTAGTTAGTTCTTTACGATTTTTTCTATTCTTTATCCATTTAGGAAGTCTGCTTGCCAAAGATTGATTTCTATTGGGTATGCGTTCTCGCAGGGAAGAAGTAATATAATAGTCCAAAAAATCTAGGTGTTCCTTGTTATAAGCCCAAAGCACATTGCCACAACAGTTAATTCTCAACCAAAGATTAAGTCCCATGAAAGTACCATTACCCCATGAGCATGTCTTTGGATTCATAAGTATTCCACAACGATTTCAAATAAACTTATATTCATAGTTGGCATCTTGTATTTTTATACCTTTTGCACATTTCAAGCAATGCGGACACTCAATAAGTACACAATCAGACTTCAAAAGAAAATCATACAAACTTTGACCTGTATCAGCGAATCTTGATTCAGTCATCTAACTGTTCCTTTACTATTTGATAAAATCATTAATTCATTCTTGTTCTTTCTGACCCATACCTTCAACTGTGATTCTAATATGTCCAGGGCATCAAAGTAAGCAAGATTCAAGCCTAATCTAAAGGCTTTGTCAGCTTCTAATTCTTTTGATTTTGTTTCAAGAGTTTCGTTGTATTTTCTTTAGTTAATGCCACGTAATATCTATGAATCCCTGTAATAGCAATAATACCAACCCTAGCATTTTATAATTTTTGAATATACAGTTAGTTTGTAATGGCTTTCTATTTCATCATTGTTATCCATGTTATTGTCTGTTTCATCTACCTCAATAATAGCGATACCATTAAACTGGGCTTTCTCCCTATATTGAACAAGAAGTTCATTTAAGGAATTTACCTTGTTCAATGAACATACAAAAGGCAGTTCTAATTCTTTGTAGAACGAAGCAATTGAAATCCTAATAGCAGGTATCTGATAATCTCCCCATACATAAAAGACAAAGACTTTTCCTTTGTAATGCTTTTTCAAATAGTCATACCAGGACGATTCAATAAAGCTAAACACCTTCTCTAAATCTCTTATTGCAATATTGCTGTTCTTAATCATTTTGTTTAGCTTTTGGATTGTATAAAGGTTATAACTGGCTTCTGCATAATATTGATTTTTGTCATTTGAAAATAAGAGATTTGGGTTCTCAGCTATTCTAAAATTTCATTGTACGCTTTATTTCCTTATTCCTTAGAAATACAATCATGAAAATATCACTGCTTTCCAAGTTCTTCAACATACATAAATTGTTGTAGCGGGAAGTGGGGTTGTTGCTTTTTTCATGCTGAAGTTCCATTGAAAATGATTAACTGTTTGCAGTGAAACATCCTGTACACTCATGATTTGTTTATTGGTGCAGTAATTTTGAAACATATCCAGAACCATTATGTAACCGTCAATTTTCTTCGCCGACAAGATGATGTGCTTCTTGCACGCAATAAAGTCCTTTATAGCAAACTTAGTAAGCATAAATAAAAACAAACCTTCCAAGTGATTTTGTGTCACAAGGTTGGTGTGTTGGCTACTTGAAATGCGATTTTAACTTGACCACTAAACAAAATGCGTGAAAAGTCTCATAAGCGGGTGAAGGGAATCGGACCCTCGCCTCAAGCTTGGGAATTTTAATTTTCTTACCCGTTCTATCCCTATGTGAACGGAAAAAACTTGATGTATCAGGCTTTCCGCTTTTTTCTGAACTGACTGATGGGAGTGATTTGGCTCTCACCCGATGTGTCTTGTCCCCATTTTGTCCCCCACTTTTTTTGGGTCGAACTTCTCCAATCGGTTCGGAAATCTTCTGCAGGCGATAAATTCAGCAGGTAGTACATTGAGTATAAACCCAAACTTAGCTGGTGCCCCTGCGTTGGCTTTCAACAATGTAACAACACAAGCCAGACAATGGGTAAACGGGACGTATTTTGTAGTAGATACAACCACAACCCCAGGCTCATCAATGCATTTATTGTCTGGGTGGGTATTCTACTTACACCATGGCCAGGAAGATAAGTAAAAGTCAGTAATAGATATTCAATAGCTTTTGATAGTGGTGGTACGCTTGGAGCAGAATTAGACGCCCTATCGAATCGGATCGCAGCTCTAGGAAGGTAGAACCTTTTGTGGTATAATATACCAAAATGGCACAGGAGTGTGATCGCTTTGAAACGATGGTCCTATATCTCGTTGGGTATTATTATTGGAATCGCAGGATCGATAACAGTTAGCGCGGGGGCAGAAAATATCCAGACGTTAGTCGGCAAGAAAATTGACGGAGAATTCCCAGTTACCCTGAATGGCAAAATACTTGAAAGCTCAGCTGGTGTTATTGAGGGGACATCTTACCTCCCTGTGAGGGCAATAGGGGAGGCGCTCGATCTAACTGTAACTTTCGACCAAATCCAAGGTATCGTTCTCTCCAAAAAAGAGGAGGATGTGAAGTTGAACGGACTACAGAAGGATAAAAATACAGTAGATCCGGCCAAAGATGTAAGTTTCTTGAAAGATCAAATATCCGGTCGGGAATCGGCAATCGAGTCCATGAAGGGCATCATAACGATGAACGAAGCATCAGGTCAGCATCTTGATAAAAACGAGATGCTTAAAGCTGAAGCGCTGCGCCTCGAGGGAGAAGTGACAGTCTTAAAAGACATACTTGCTAAACTAGAGAAACTCGAAACCAAATAAATCACAAACAGAGTCGGTACTGTCCCAGCAGTTACCTCTGCGCGACATCGATTGCTTAAAACCTGCCTCAGCTATGAAATGAAGGGTTTTAGGATGTGTACAATGCATCCCTTGATCGGAGTGTATAATAACCTCCGGATGGATATTTCCTCCCATTCGCTCTAAAAGGCGTTGAAGTGTCCGTTCAACAATAGGAAGTTCAAGCGTGGCTGCCACGCAGTCGGCAAGGATCTGTCTAGTGGCTCCGTCCTTTACACAGGAAAGGTATGCTCACTGACCGGCCCCATAACGTAAACAAGTGATGTCTGTGAGAAATAATTTCTTGGGTTCACCTTGATTAAACTGGCGCTCTAGCAGTAGGGCAAGTCTGGTGTTCGTGAGTTGCCTTGCCTTACGCATGAGAAGCCGAATCTTCTTGTGATTCATGATGACATGGCTTATTTGCTCAAGACGCATTTTTATGGCCAGCATACCCGCTTTGCCGTTCAGTGCCTCAAAGTGGTGTCTGATAAGAACGATGTCCTCTGAATCAGCTGCTGCCCGAATTTGGCGTTGTTCCTCGGCTGCATGCCATCTGTAATAACCGCTCGGACTTACATCCACAAGCTCACACAGATATCGCGTCATGCGTTTTAGGCCATAGACCCGTATTGTACGGTTAATGATCTCAAAGCGCTCAGCGGCCGTTAGCGCTTCTTCTGCCGCTCGAGCGCTTCGACTTTTTTTAGCAAGTCCACCTGCGCTTCAAGCAGTTTGATCTTGGCCTGGGCTCGCTTTAACTCTTCTTCCACCGACAACTCTCCAGCCGGCTTTCGTCCCGCGCTGTCCTTACCGCGCCGTTCAGTAGCCAACCCTTCTTCGCCGTACAGTTCGTTTGTTTCGCGCCAACGCTTTAAACTTTATTTCGGCTTTTGATGTCCGATTACATCGAGGTCGAAGCCTGCACGAATAAATATCTCCGAAGGCAGCTGCCCCGCCCTGTAAGCTTGAAGAGCCTCCAATTTAAACGCAGGCGTGTAAGTAATGGCTGATTCCTACGCCCTTAGCACGTTGGGGTTTGCCTCCAACTTTCTTATCTGCTCCTCCGTAAAAACGATTCGTTTCAACCTTCCCTTGACCTCACTCCTCATCCCTGTATCTCGATTAAAACACAAAAAAACCACAAGAGAGTCACTTTTCTCAAAGTGTCCTTCTTAATGGGTCACAGTTCAGGGTTTCAAGTCACAAAAAGGATAAGCGGGTGAAGGGAATCGAACCCTCGCCTCAAGCTTGGGAAGCTGGCGTTCTACCATTGAACTACACCCGCATAGGAAAGACTGCTTAACAAATCTAGCACATTTTTTAAAGAAAATCAATCTGCAATCAGTTGGAAACGAGCAAGGGACATGGAACATTTCCCCAGCTGCCTGCGTCGATAGTGACGAACAATAGAGGTTGCTCCATGTACGTAATCCGGCGTATGGGAGGAGAGATAGGATGCTGCCTATGGAGCAGGAAACCATGAGTTTGCTGGTTATCGGCTATGCCATCGTGATGGGGATTGCTTTTGTATTCGTCAGTCTGCTGTGGATCAAGGGGCGAAAAGAGGTGTACGCCAGCACTTTCGGCTGGGTGCTCGCCCATTTTCTGATGTTCACCGCGGCGGTAGTCTGCTGTCTGATTGCGATAGGGAGCCGCCCCGAGCATCCGGCTATGGCCTCTGAGGCCAACTCGCTGTGGCTTGGCGTTGGCGGAGTGCTATGGGCCGTCTCCATGCTCTGCTTGCTTGCAGCGGTGTCTGCCTTTAATCGCACGGGAGTCGGATTCCAGCAAGGGTGAGCAGACTTGAGAAGGGCGTCGGGGGTTAAAGCCCGTACTCTTCCTTCACCGCTTTTGTCAGCTTGCGCCGCGTCAGCTGATACGATTCCTCGAGCATATCGAGAACTTCCTCGTCCGACAACTTTCCGTTCAGTACGACTGTGTTCCAATGCTTTTTATTCATGTGATAGCCGGGCAGGACGGTACCAGGATAGGTTTCCCGAGTCAGCCACACCGTGTCTGGGTCCGCCTTCAGATTGACGCTCGGTATGCCTTCGGTTGTGCCGAGCAGGGCGAACATTTTATTGCCCACGAACAGCACCGGGAGCCCCGGGTCGAATGGATAACGCAGGGACGTTCCCGGCTTGGACAAGCCGCGGGAGGTTAATTGCTCGTGATTCATAGCGTCTCGACTTCCTCTCAAAGTTCGTAAGTTCAGCATATACGAAGAGCCTGCATAAGAAAAGGCCGAGAATGATAGAAACCGGAAACGGTAGACATTGCCGAAACGATCATGCTATCATGGTAACGAATCATGGACGGATATAAAGCAGTAATTTCATATAGGTAAAATCAGTTCAAAAAACAGGTTCCGGTCAGGGAGTGCAAATACTTGCGCACCCTGCCGGATTAAAAGGGAAGCCGGTGAAAATCCGGCACGGTCCCGCCACTGTAAGCGAGGAGCTTCCGCCTGCACGATGCCACTGTCTGACGATGGGAAGGCGCAGGTGAAGCGAAGAGACGCGAGTCAGGAGACCTGCCTGTTTGTTTGACGTCATGGTCTGCGAAGCTTCGCGGACATGGCGTGCAGTCACCGGTAAACCTACGAGGATAGGGAGGTGTACGCCGAACGGATGTGCCAGGATACGTATGACCGCATGCAGGTGTCTGCAACATTCTGCCGCAAGTCGACGTGCCATCGGCAATCTCCCTTTGTCGTCCAGCGTCTTCCTCTTTTCCGAGAGGGAGGCGCTTTTTTTGCGTTTCATCCGCTCCAGTATAAACAAGCCATCTATTCATTTGAAAAAGAGGGAGGAAGAAGAGGATGAGAGGAACATTGTCTGTCATCGGATTTGGTCCAGGCAGCTTCGAGCATATGACGCAAGCGGCCAGAGATGCGATACAAGATAGCGAGGTGATTATCGGGTACAACACGTACGTGGATCTGATCGCAGGGCTGCTGAGCGGCCAGCAAATCGTGCGAACCGGCATGACCGAGGAGGTCAGCCGGGCCCAGGAAGCTGTCAGGCAGGCGGAGGCCGGACGAAAGGTAGCCGTCATCTCCAGCGGAGACGCAGGGGTATACGGGATGGCCGGTCTCATCTACGAGGTGCTGATGGAGAAAGGCTGGAGGCGAGAGGACGGGGTTGCCGTGGAGATCATCCCTGGCATCTCGGCCATTAACTCCACAGGCTCATTGCTCGGTGCGCCGATTATGCATGATGCCTGCACCATCAGCCTCAGCGATCATCTGACCCCCTGGGATCTGATCATTAAGCGGGTCGAGGCTGCTGCTGCCGCTGATTTCGTCGTAGCCTTGTATAATCCTCGCAGCGGAAGACGAACGCGCCAGATCGTCGAGACGCAGCGTGTGCTGCTGCGCTACCGTTCGGCCGACACGCCGGTGGGAATCGTCAAGAGCGCTTATCGCGACCGGCAGGACGTCGTTGTGACGACGCTGGGCCGCATGCTGGATCACGATATCGGCATGCTGACGACGGTCATCATCGGAAACTCGGCGACCGTCGTCTACGACGGTCTGATGATCACGCCGCGGGGCTACCAGCGCAAATATACGCTCGGCGACGATATTCAGCCGCTGAAGCCGCATGAGCGGCTGCGTCCGGAAGCGGAGCCTTGGTCGCTGGAGGCCCGGCTGGGAGGCTCGCCTGCCCAAAGCTTGACGGAGGACGGCGCCGAATTATTATCCGCAGGCGGAAGCGTGCCGGTAGCGGAACGCGAGTCGGCGGCGAGCGGACTTGCTTCCGCAGCCACCCAGGCGGTGGCGTCCTCAGCTGTGGCGGAGTCGGTATCGCCGCTTGAGCTGGCGCTGGAGGCGTTGTGGCTGGTCGATGCCCGCCGTGGAACAGCGGCAGAGCCCGCACGGCTAGAAGGAACGGGTACGACGGAGGCGCCTTGGCTTCTGCAGAACGCATTTCGAAGGCAGGAAATTCTGGAGTTCGCCGTCAGCCCGGGGCTGGCCGAGAAGAAGCTGACCAGCGCTCAGCTGACGCTGCTGGCCGATGTGGTCGGCGAGGACGGTTCGATTGAGTATACGCCTCATCATCAGTGGCTCGTACGCATCGTCACCGGAGATCCCGGCGAAGCCGTCAGTCGGCTGAAGGAAGCCGGGCTGATGCTGGCTCCGGTCGGCGACGTCGCGCAAATCAAGGCTTGCGATTTCTGCGATATGGAAAAGGTGGATTCGGTGCCGTATCTGGAGGAGCTGCACAACCGCATCGGCGGGATGAAGGTGTCCAAGGAGCTGCGCATCGGATTCAACGGCTGCGGCATGGCTTGCTATGGGGCGGTCAAGGATGATATTGGGATCGTCTACCGTCGCCAAAGGTTCGACCTGTTTTTGGGCGGCAAGACGGTCGGGAGAAATGCTCATGCCGGCATTCCCGTAGCCGAAGGCATCGACCCTGAGAAGCTGGTGGAAACCGTAGAGAAGATCGTGCGCAGGTATGCGGACGAAGCGCATCCGAACGAGCGGTTTCATAAATTTTTCAATCGCGTCAAGGAGCTGGAAGGCTACCGTTACCGCGAACTGCCTGTTTTTCAAATCGAGAACGCCCTTTGTGGCGATTAATAAGGAGACCGGAATATGGATGCATTACTGTTTGTCGGACATGGAAGCCGCGATCCGGAAGGAAATGAAGAGATACGCGAGTTTGTCAAGGCGGTCGAGCAGAAGCTGGACGTGCCGATCGTCGAAACATGCTTTCTGGAATTTGAGCGTCCGACCATGCGGGACGGATTCGCAGCCTGTGCCCGGCGGGGGGCTACCCGCGTGGGGGTTGTACCGATTACGCTGCTGGCGGCAGGTCATGCAAAGCTGCATATCCCGGCGGCGATCGATGAGGCCAAGGCGGCTTATCCGGCCATCCGCTTTCATTATGGTAGGCCTATCGGCGTGCATGACTTGTCGCTGGACATTTTGCAGTCGCGGTTGGCCGAGTCGGGAGTCGACGGACTGGCAGCGGAGCCGGATACGGCCTTGCTTCTGATCGGCCGCGGCAGCAGCGATGCGGATGCCAATAGCGATTTGTTCAAAATATCTAGGCTGCTGTGGGAGCGGCTTAACGTTCGGTGGGTGGAGACGGCTTTCATAGGGGTCACGGCGCCGCTCGCCGATGAAGGGGTGGAACGCTGTGTTCGGCTCGGAGCCAAGAAGATCGTGCTGCTGCCTTACTTTTTGTTTACAGGCGTTCTCATCAAAAGGCTGGAGCAGCTGAAAGAAACGTTTGCTGCCGCATATCCGGAGCTGGAGCTCGTGCTGGCCGATTATTTCGGGTTTCATCCGAAGCTTCAGGACATTCTGCGCGAGCGGGCGCTGGAGGCGCTTCAGGGCGAGGTGAAGATGAATTGCGACATGTGCCAGTTCCGTCTGGAGGCGATGAAGCACCATCACCACCATCACGATCACGATCACGGCCACGACCATGACCACGGACATCATCATGGACATGAGCATGCACACGAGCATGCGCATAGCCACGATCATGAGCATACGCATAGCCACGATCATGAGCATACGCACAGTCACGAGCATGCGCACAGCCACGGTCACGAGCATGTACATAGCCACGATCATAAGCATACGCACAGCCACGCGCATTCAGAGCATGAGCATCACGAGCGGGACAAGAAGGGCGAGCCGGGTGGCGGAAACGAAGGTTCGACCCGACCGGCGGACGCAAGCCGGGAAGCGGCGGCAACCAAGGAGGTATCCTTATGATCCTCGTCATGGCGGGAACGAGCGACGCCCGGGAGCTAGCTGCCCGGATCAGCAAGGCGGGCTTCGACCTGCTGACCACCGTCGTAACCGATACGGCGGCCAAGAGCTTGTCCGAGGTCGGGCTGCCTGTCCAGGTGGGCAGACTGCCCGAGGCAGCGCTCGTCCGCCTTATCCAGGAAAGAGGAGTTCGGGCTGTCGTCGATGCGACCCATCCATTCGCCGAGGAGGCCTCGCGCAATGCAATGGCGGCGGCACAAGCAGCCGGCGTCCCCTATATCCGTTACGAAAGGGAGCATGGAAGCTACTCCTCGCATCCCAAGCTGACCTTCGTGGACGACTATGAGCAGGCTGCCGAGTTAGCCGCTTCGAAGCGCGGCGTCATTTTTCTCGCGACCGGCAGCAAGACGCTTCAGGTGTTCGCCGAGAAGCTGATCGGCTTGCCGGATACGACGCTGGTGGCGAGGATGCTGCCTCGCAAGGACAATATGGAAAAATGCGAGCAGCTCGGCATCGAGCAAAAATATATTGTGGCGATGCAGGGCCCCTTCTCCAAGGAAATCAACCGGGCGTTCTACCTGCATTATGGCGTAACCGTGCTTATTACCAAGGAGAGCGGTCAAGTGGGGGCGGTCGAGGAGAAGCTGTCGGCCGCGCTGGAGATGGGCATCGATACGATCGTCATAGGTCGTCCGCAGCTGGACTACGGGCTTGTATTTACCGATTATGCCGGCGTGATCGCCGAGTTGAAGAATAAGGTGCAGGAGGTGCATGGCTAATGGATTTTCAGACGGAATTCAAACCGCTGACCGTTCAGCCTCAGGAGATTGAGGAGAAGAGCTTTGATATAATCTCCGAGGAATTCGGTCCGCATGATTATCCCGAGGAACAGTACAAGGTGGTACAGCGCGTCATACACGCGTCCGCGGATTTTGAGCTGGGACGCAGTCTGGTGTTCCATCCCCATGCGGTGCGTGCCGGGATTGAAGCGATCCGTCAGGGACACCCGGTCATCGCGGATGTGCAAATGGTGCAGGTCGGCATCAGCAAGCCGCGCCTTGAGAAGTTCGGCGGCGATGTCCGCGTTTATATTTCCGACCCGGATGTGATGCAGGAGGCGAAGCGCTTGAATACGACGCGTGCCATTATCGCCACCCGCAAGGCCGCGCGTGAAGCGGAAGGGGCCATCTATGCGATCGGCAACGCGCCGACGGCGCTTCTGGAGCTGATCCGGATGGTCAAGGCTGGCGAGGCTCGTCCAGGACTCATCATCGGGGTACCGGTCGGGTTCGTATCGGCCGCCGAGTCCAAGGAGGAGCTGCTTAAGCTCGACGTGCCGTTCATTACAAACGTGGGCCGCAAGGGCGGAAGTCCGGTAGCCGTGGCTACGGTCAACGCGCTGTCGCTGATGGCGGAACGGTCAGGTTAACCGCGATGGCGCAGGCTGCTGGAGACAATGGGGAAGCAAAGCCGCTGCGTCACGGATACACGACGGGAGCCTGCGCAACCGCCGCCGCCCAAGCGGCGCTGGAGGCGCTGATTAGGCAGGAGCCCGTGGAAGAGGCGACGATTCGGCTGCCGGTCGGGCAGGACGCGACGTTCGCGATCGTCCGCTGCGCCTTCGAGACGGATAGGGCGAGCGCGGAGATTATCAAGGACGGAGGCGACGACCCGGACGCGACGCACGGCGCGAGAATTATAAGCGAGGTGTTCTGGACGGAGCAACCGGGGATCGAGATCGACGGCGGCGTCGGCGTAGGGCGCGTGACCAAGCCGGGCTTGCCCGTCGAGGTGGGACAGGCGGCGATCAATCCAGTCCCGCGCAAGATGATCCGCGAGGCTGTGAAGGCGGTCCTCCATCGGTTCGATATGCTCCATCGGGGGGTTCGCGTGGTCGTATCCGTGCCGGATGGCGAGGAGATTGCCAAGAAGACGCTGAATGGCAGATTGGGCATCCTTGGCGGCATATCCATCCTGGGCACCCGAGGAACCGTCGTTCCCTTCTCGACCGCCGCCTATAAGGCGAGTGTAGCGCAGGCGATCCGGGTTGCGGTCAAAAGCGGCGTACGCCATATCGTGCTGTCTACAGGAGGCCGGACCGAGAAATACGGCATGGAGCTGTACCCGGCGCTGCCCGAGGAAGCATTCGTCGAAATGGGCGACTTCGTCGGCTTTGCCGTGCAGCAATGCGTTCGGCAGGGAATCAGCCGGATTACGCTGATCGGGATGATGGGCAAGTTCTCCAAGGTAGCTCAAGGCGTGATGATGGTGCACTCCAAGAGTGCGCCGGTTGACTTCGGATTTCTAGCCGGGCTGGCCCGGGAGGCGGGCGCCTCTGAAGAGACGCTGATCGAGATCCGAGAGGCGAATACGGCCGCTCAGGTAGGCGATATGATGCAAACGCAGGGTAACCGGACATTTTTTGAGCGAATGGGCTCGTATTGCTGCCACGCTCTGCTGAGAGAGGCCGGACGGGGGATGGACCTGCAGGAAGGGACATTGGACAGCAGAGGGGCTGGGGACGAGATGAGGGAAACGGCAGAGGTAGAGACGGTCATTATCTCTATGAAGGCCGAGCTGCTAGGGCGGTCGAGCTGGACAGGATCGTCCGACAGGAAGGAGAAGGAAGAAACATGAGCCATTCCATTACCGTGATTGGCGTGGGCGATGACGGCAAGGCGGGCCTTCCGGCCTCCTATCTGGAGCGCATCGAGCGCTGCGGAGTATTAGTCGGAGGGGAGAGGCAGCTGTCTTTTTTTGAAGACAGTCCGGCGGAGAAGGTATCGATAAAGAACGGCCTCTCCGGGCTGGTTGCAAGGCTGGAGCAGGAGGTACGCGATACGGTCGTGCTGGCTTCAGGCGATCCGTTATTTTATGGCATAGGCGGATATTTGTCCGGCAAGCTGCCCGGACGGGTATGCGTATACCCGGCGGTAAGCTCGCTTCAGCTGGCATTTGCCCGAATAGGGGACAGCTGGCAGGATGCGGTGGTGGTCAGCCTGCACGGCCGACCGATCAAAGGATTGGCTCAGCGTCTGGACGGCAAGCGCAAGGTGGCGCTGCTGACCGATGAGGTTAACCATCCCCCGGCTATTGCCGGCTATTTGCTCGAGTTCGGCATGACGGAGTATGAGGTGTTCGTCGGGGAGCATCTGGGCGGGGAGCAGGAGCGTACCGGCTGGTATGGCGTGGAGGAGCTGGCCGGTATGGAGGCTGCCTTCTTCGCTGCGCTGAATGTCATGGTGCTGCGTGTAAGACGTGACGCTGACAAGCCGGCGGAGTGGACGCTGGGTATCGACGATGCCGAATTCGCTCAGCGCAAGCCGGATAAAGGGCTTATTACAAAGCGGGAGGTCCGCGTGCTCAGTCTGGCGGCGCTCGGGCTCAAGCCGGACAGCATCGTTTGGGACATCGGCACCTGCACCGGCTCGGTCGCTATCGAAGCCGCCCGTTTATGCAGGGAGGGGGCTGTCTATGCGATGGAGAAGAATGAGGGGGACCTTGCCAATGCGGCGGAAAACTGCCGCAAGTTCAGAGCCGACCTCACGCTGGTTCATAGCAAGGCGCCGGAAGGACTAGAAGCCTTTCCCGACCCGGATGCCGTGTTTATCGGCGGCAGCGGGGGCGAGCTGCGCGAGCTGCTGGCGCTTTGCTGCTCCCGGCTGCGCCCGGGCGGGACCATCGTCTTGAATGCGGCGACGATCGAAAATTTATCGGCTGCCCAGCAGGCATTTTCCCAAGAGGGCTTCGCCACGGATATTACGCTCGCCCAGCTTGCTCGCAGCAAGCCGATCCTGGACATGACCCGATTCGAAGGGTTGAATCCGGTCTATATCATAGCGGCGCGGCGCAATTGAATTAACGTTATAACTGGACAAGACGGAGCAGATGAAGCCCGCTCATCCAGGTTCAATATGGACTATGAAAGGAAGCTATGGCATGACAAAGCTAGGCACGTTGTATGGACTGGGGGTAGGGCCCGGAGACCCGGAGCTGATCACGGTAAAGGCATTCCGTCTGCTGAAGCAATGCCCCGTCATCGCTTTTCCGAGGAAGAAATCGGGAGCCAAGAGCTACGCGCTCTCGATTACGGAGCTTTATGTGGATACCCGGGAGAAGGTGATGCTCGGACTGACCTTCCCCATGACGAAGGATCGGGAAGCGCTGGAGAAGCATTGGAACAAAACGGTCGAGACGGTATGGGGATATTTGTCCCAGGGACAGGATGTCGCGTTTGTGACCGAAGGGGATACGATGCTGTACAGCACTTATATTCACCTTATGCGCCTGATGAAGGAGCAGCATCCCGAAGTAGAGGCTGTCTCGGTCCCGGGCATCTCATCGGTGATCGCCTCGGCGTCCCGGCTTGGCCTGCCGCTTGCGGATGGAGACGAGCAGGTGGCGATCGTGCCGGCAACGGATGATTACGAGGCGATGCGGAAGGCGCTGGAGACGCATGATGCCGTCGTGTTTATCAAGGTGGCGAAGGTCATCGATCTGATGCTGCGCGTGCTGGGCGACCTTGGGTTGACGGAGAAGGCGTCGGTATTGACGAAGGTCACATCGGAAGAGGAGCAGATATGGCGTGATGTCACCGAGCTTGCGGGGCGCGAGCTGGAATATTTGACCTTGATGGTGGTGAGAAAATGAAAATATACATGATCGGAGCGGGGCCGGGCGATCCGGACCTCATTACCGTCAAGGGATTGAAGCTGCTCCAGGAGGCGGATGTCGTTCTGTATACCGACTCGCTCGTGAACCCCGAGCTGATCGCGAAGGCCAAGCCCGGTGCGGAGGTCATGCTGAGCGCGGGCATGAGCTTGGAGGAAATGGTAGACGTGATGTCCGATCGGGTGAAGGCGGGAAAAATGGTTGTCCGCGTTCACACGGGCGATCCCTCGATATATGGCGCGATCATGGAGCAGGCCGCTTTGCTGAAGCGGGAAGGGATTGACTACGAGGTCATCCCGGGCGTCAGCTCCGTCTTCGCCTCGGCGGCGGCCATCGGGGCTGAGCTGACGATCCCCGAATTGACGCAGACGCTTATCCTGACGCGTGTCGAAGGACGCACGCCGATGCCGGATAGGGAGCAGCTGCGCGATTTGGCGGCTCATCACTGCACCTTGGCGTTGTTCCTCAGCGCTACGCTGACGAAGAAAGTCATAAGCGAGCTGACCGAGGCCGGCTGGAGTCCGGACACGCCGGTAGCCGTCGTCCAGCGAGCGACATGGCCCGATCAGCTTATCGTGCGTTCGACGCTGGCGCGACTGGATGAGGATATGCGTGCGCATGGCATTCGTTCCCACGCGATGATATTGGCAGGCTGGGCGCTGGACCCGGAGATTCATGACCGGGATGAGTATCGCTCCAAGCTGTACGACAAGACGTTCACTCATCGCTTTCGTAAGGGAGTGAAGGAATAATGCAGGAGACGGATGCCGTGCAGTCCAAGACGGAAAGAAATACATCGGCGATCAGCGCAAGCGCAGGGCAGTTGGGGCGGCCTGTCGAAGCAGCGGAAGCAAGTGAAATCGCCTCAGGGAATCGCATCAAGCTGCAGGAGGGCGTCGTGCCGTCCATCCGCCGCACTGGGGACTATGCGATCGTGGCCATCACCAAGCACGGCGTAGAGGTGGCCAGGCGGCTGCAGACTTCCTTCGAAGGCGTGGCCGACGTCTACTACATGTCGAAGTTCGCCCGGGGAGACGAAGTGGCGCGTGGTATTCAGTTATTCGACGGGAGCGTGAGGCTGCTGTTCCCCGCCCTGTTTCCGGCGTACTCGGGCATCGTCTGCATCATCTCGCTCGGTGCGGTCGTACGGATGATCGCACCGCTGCTCGTGGATAAAAAGACCGACCCCGGGATCGTCGTCGTGGACGATAAAGGGGAGCATGTCATCAGCGTGCTGTCCGGGCATCTGGGCGGAGCCAATGAGCTGACGGGCGAGGTTGCGGCGGCGCTGAACGCCCGCGCGGTCATTACGACGGCTTCGGATGTGCAGAAGACGATTGCCGTCGATCTGTTCGGCCGGCGGTTTGGCTGGACATGGGAAAGCGCCGACAAGCTGACGGCGGTGAGCGCCTCGGTGGTCAATGAAGAGCGGGTGGCAGTCGTGCAGGAATCGGGGGAGCCGAACTGGTGGCTCCACGATACGCCGATGCCGGATAGTATCCGCGTATACGATCACGTGCGGGCCGCCCAGGCCGACCATCCGCAAGGCGCTCTGGTGGTGACGCACCGGCTGTTGGAAGCCGATGAGGAAGGCATCCTCGCGAATGGCGTGCTGTATCGCCCCAAGTCGATCGTGCTGGGGATCGGCTGTAACCGCGGGACGGAGGAAGCGGAGCTCGAGACGGTCATCCGCCGAACGCTGGAGGAGCTGCGCTTCTCGATCCGCAGTGTGAGGGCCGTTTGCACGATCGACCTGAAGAAGGACGAGGCCGGACTGCTCTCCGTATGTGAACGGAACGGCTGGCCGCTGGTCTGCTATACGGCGCAGGAGCTGAATGAGATCGCCATCGAGGAGCCGTCCGAAACCGTCTTCCGGTTTACGGGCGCTTACGGAGTCAGCGAACCTGCCGCCAAGCGGTATTCCGGCAATGACCGGCTTGTCCTGACCAAGAAAAAGAGCGGCAATGTTACCATCTCCGTCGCGTTGATGACCTATTCGTAACATACATACTTAGACACTTAGACACAGGAGGAATCCCGCAAATGGACAACAGGCAATCGGGGGCGGCCCGCAGTCTCGTTATTGCCGGAACCGGCAGCGGCGTCGGCAAGACGACGGTCACGCTGGGCATCATGGCGGCTCTGCGGCGAAGAGGCTTAGTCGTTCAAGGCTTCAAATGCGGACCTGACTATATCGATCCGACCTATCATAAAGCGGTCACCTCACGGCCATCCCGAAACCTGGACGCGTGGATGATGGGTGCGGAGGTCGTACGGGAGATTTATGACCGGGCCTCGGCCGATGCGGATCTGGCCGTCATCGAGGGTGTGATGGGGCTTTATGACGGCAAGGACCCGAAGTCGAATACGGGAAGTACGGCCGAGATCAGCGTGCTGCTGGACAGCGCGGTGCTGCTGGTCGTCAACTGTCAGAGCATGGCGCGCAGCGCCGCCGCTATCGTGAAGGGCTTCCAGCTGTTGGACCCGCAGGTGAAGATCGCAGCCGTCTTTGCCAACAAGGTCGGAAGCGAAAATCATTACCGGATCGTGAAGGAAGCGATTGAGCAGGAATGTGGCATACCTGTCGTGGGGTATATGCTGCGCAGCGACGAGCTGTCCGTGCCGGAGCGGCATCTCGGACTCGTGCCATCCATCGAGCGGGGCGAGCTGGACAGCTTCTACACGGCGTTGGCTGACCGCCTGGAGACGTGCTCGGATCTGGACCGTTTGCTGGAGCTGGCCGGCGTACCGGCGGACGGACCGCTTGCGGAGACGTCCGGGATACCATCGGGTACCGGTCCTGCGACGGGCTCGATGGTTGTCAAACGCCCTGCGTCTTCAGTCCGCTCAGGCAAGCCTGTATTGTTTGCGGAGCCGGCAAGGCGTTTCTCCGTTAAGCTGGCAGTGGCGAGAGACCCGGCATTTCATTTCTACTACGAGGAAAACCTGGAGCTGCTCCAACTGCATGGCGCCGAGCTGGCCTTCTTCTCGCCGCTCGCCGGCGAGCAGGTTCCATCCGATGCCGACGGGCTTTATATCGGAGGGGGCTTCCCGGAGGAGTTTGCCGGGCGTCTTGCCGAACAGACCGAGGTGGCTGAGTCGATCCGCCGCGCCATCTCCTCGGGCATGCCTACATTTGCCGAATGCGGCGGTTATATGTACTTGACCGAGTCGATCCGGGATACGAAGGGACAGAGCTACCCGATGGTAGGCATCGTACCCGGACAGGTGTCGATGCAGACAAAGCTGGCCGCGCTCGGATTGCGCGAGGTGACGGGATTGCGGGGCAACTATCTGCTGCCGGACGGCGAACGGGCCCGCGGACATGAGTTTCATTATTCCGTCTATGAGCCAGGGGAGGAGAAGCTGCCTCAGGCCTACGAAACCCAGGGGATGCGGGGACTTAAAACGGAAGGGAGCCTGCGCGACCGGTTAGTCGCCGGTTATACGCATCTTCACTTTGCCTCCAATCCCGGTCTGGTCCCGCGCTGGCTGGAGCTATGCTTGATGTATCAGGGAGAGCGGAAGCAGGAGGAAGGGCTCTAGCCGGAAAAAGGATAAAGGAAAAAGAAAGCAGGTAAACCGTCTTTCCAGGTAAATGGACAGACGGTTTTTCCTGCTGCGCCGTCCGTACCTACCTCTGCGCAGGCAATGCATAGCTCGTCATGCTCCGCATATATATCAAGATAATAGGCTAAATGACGATAATCGCGAGAATCGTACCGAGAAGGAGAGAGTCCTAATGGCAGGACAGGAGGATTAGGGAATGAAGGATACGACTTGGATAAAGGTTACGAGGCCGGGAAGGTTCGCCTCCTGGTTAAGCGGGGTTACCGCAGTGACGGGAATTTGGCTGATAAACGGGATCAAGCAGTCGGCGATCTTGTATGAGCGGACGCTTCTATTCCTGATGCTGTCGAGCCTGCTAATCGCTTCCGCGGGGCTGTTCGTCCTGCTGGCCGGGAGGCGATATACGCTGCTGATCGGAGACGACATGATCCTGGCCGGACGGAGGGCATACAAGCAAGCGGACATTACCGCGATCCGTCTGGAGGAAAATCGGAGAAGGATAGCGGTGAAGAGCAGGCATGGTTGGGGCTGGAGCGAAATGGCGTTTGCCCGTTCCCAAACTCCCGTCGTCATGACGGCCATGCAGAGATGGGCCGATCGGCATGGGATACCGCTGGAGCGGAGATAGCGCATAGAAAACCGGCAGCTGCAGGGAACGTCCTCGCTTTGGCAATGAACCTGCAACGGAGAGGCTCACTCCCAGGGCTTTGGCTTGGTTCTGGGCCTGCGGGACGGCGTGAGCTTCTGCCACCACTTGCGTCTTTGCTTGCTTTCCTGGTAAGTCCGCAGCTGCTGCATGACCAGCTTGGCGCGGTCCTCGTCCTTGAACTTTACACGTAAATCTTCGAACAAATTGTTGGATTCCATGGGTATCACCTGTCGTCGCAATGGATTCTAAGTTGAAATAAGAATGTATGTTCCCATTATAAGGCGTGCGGAAGGCATATAGCAAGAGCGGAAGTACAGAAAAGACGCAGATCAGCTTGAGCTGCCGCCTGCGCCTGTGCTTGTATCTGTGCTAATTACGGACTGGACTCGACCAACCTGTCCGTTCTGCAGCCTTACCTTTATACCATGCGGGTGTGTAGGAGAATTGGTCAAAATATCCTTGACGATTCCCCGTGTCGTTTTCCCGGTTCGCTGGTCCTGCTTCAGCACAATATCCACCTCGAGTCCGGGGCGAATCTGGCTGCGCTGCTGTCCGGCTTTATTCATCCTCTGCACTCCTTCCTGCTGTATCTTCTTGTGCCGAATGACGAAATCCTACGGCCATTCTAAGGACGGCGAAACCCTTCCTCCTGCAAATAGTGCACGGCTTCTTCATAAGTTTCGAAAGCCGACTCGAGATTAAGGCCGGCATACACGTACCACAGCTCATCCTCATGAACGAGCAGCAGGGTTTGGTTATCCGGGCCGTGCCAGCGTTCTTCGTCGTCCGCCGTGCCACTGACGGCCAGCTCTGCAGCCGACTTCGGGGCGAGCGATAAGATAGAAGCTTTGATCAGGGCGCGCAGCTCGTCTTCGCCATAATCGCGAATATTGACAAGCCCCCGGTCGTCGGTCTCCGCTTCGGCCAAGTGGCCGGCATAGACGAAACCATTTCCGTTGGGATGAAGATGATAAACGACGATTTTCTTATCGTAACCGCTGTTTTCATAATGATAATTGGCGCGACCGAGCGATACCTCTTTGCGCGTCAGCTCGGAGAAGGATTCGATCACCGCTTTTTTCTGTTCGTAGCTTAACATGGAAGAACCTCGCTTTTCGTAGACAATTAGGGTTTGGTTGATTATACCATAGAGACTCGGGTTCTCAAAAATGGTCGGGCAAGAAGCGGGCCGCAAGAAAATTTACGGTAACCGCTTTAATTGTCTGAATATTCGTACTATAATAGAATTATCCAGTAGCTTTCTATAAAGGGAGTGATGGCATATGAACGGACGGCCCATTCTACTTCTTTTTACCGGCACCGGCGGCTCAGGACGCAAATCGGTGGCCCGTCGTGTCGGGGAAGCCTTGCAGCTGACGGCGGTTGCTTCCTATACGACCCGCGAGCCGAGGAAGAAAGAGACTAACACGGATTTTTACCGGTTTATCCATGAAAGCGATTTCGAGAAGGCGGAGCAGGACGGCGAGTTTATCCAAACGGCCAAGATCAACCGGTATCGCTATGGGATCAAGCGGGCCGATCTGGAGGCTGCCCTCTCCTCCGAGTACGGCGCTTATCTTGTGTTGAACAAGGAAGGAACGGAACTGTTCAAACGCATGTTCGGAGCCCAGGCCGTGCGGATTTTCATTTATGTAAGCAAGCAGTCGATTCTGGAGAGGCTGACAGCGAGAGGTACTCCTTTCGAAGTGCTGGAGCGTTACATGGCCCAATACCCCGACGAGGTCTCTTACCGAAAGTCCTGTGAAATTGTGGTGGAGAACCTGGAGCTGGAGGCCACTGCGGCCAAGGTGCTGGAAGCCGTGCGCGCGAGCCTGCTCGTCACCTGAGCTTGCCGCCTCTTGCATCCTTGGCGGGGATTGCATATAATACTTGATAAATCCATACCGACCAAATGCATGGACGGAGAAAAGTAAGCAGTGCTTCTTCACAGGGAGGAACCGCCGGAGACTGAGAGCGGGACCGATGGAATCAGGCTGCCGAAGTTCGCTCCCGAGCAGTCCCTTGAAACCGCGGGCGATCTTGTCAGGTTGCGCGCTGCGGCAAGTAGAGGGTCCCGGTTTTCGAACCGTTATGTTCAATGAAGTAAGAAAGCGGACAGCGATTGTGCGTGTCTATAAGGCTTTCTAACAAGGGTGGTACCACGGCTTTTTCGTCCCTTATCCGGGAGGAAGGAGCCTTTTTTGCGTTGTCCAGGCTGAAGAGGCGGCCTTGTTTCGCATCAGGGACGGGGCGGGCTTCGGGAATGGGGCTTGCCGCTGTCTACTTACGACTTTATGAAGGGAGCAGGAACATGAAGGAACGTTTGTTGCAGTTGAAGGAAGAAGCCCTCGGCGAGCTGGCGGGTGTTCAAAGCCAGCAGCAGCTGAGTGAGCTGCGGATTAAATATTTGGGCAAGAAGGGCCCGCTTACCGAGATTTTACGCGGCATGGGGGCTTTGAGCGCGGAGGAGCGCCCGGCTATCGGCCTGGTGGTCAATGAGGTGCGCGGGGCGATCGAGGAAGTGATCGAGGCTAAGCAGGCTGCCTACAACCAGGCTGAGACGGAAGCCAGACTAGCCTCCGAGACGATCGATGTCACGTTGCCAGGCCGCCCGGCGGCACAGGGGGCGCAGCACCCGATCAACAAGGTGATCCAGGAGATCGAGGATATTTTCATCGGGATGGGCTATACGGTCGCCGAAGGACCCGAGGTGGAGCAGGATTACTACAACTTTGAAGCGTTGAATTTGCCCAAAAATCACCCGGCGCGGGATATGCAGGATTCGTTCTACATCACGGAGGATATCCTGATGCGCACGCAAACCTCGCCCGTGCAGGTACGGACGCTTGAGAAGAGCAAGGGCCGCGTGCCGATTAAAATTATTTGCCCGGGCCGCGTATATCGCCGCGATGACGACGACGCTACGCATTCCCACATGTTCACTCAGATCGAAGGCTTGGTCATCGACCGCAACATCCGCATGAGCGATCTCAAGGGGACGTTGCTTCGCTTTATGCAGGAGCTGTTCGGCGAGCAGACGAAAATTCGGATGCGTCCGAGCTTCTTCCCCTTCACCGAGCCTAGCGCGGAGGTCGATGTGACTTGTGCCATGTGCGGCGGCAGCGGCTGCCGGGTGTGCAAGCATACGGGCTGGCTGGAGATTCTCGGCTCCGGGATGGTGCATCCGCGCGTGCTGGAGATGGCCGGGTACGATCCGGAGGAATATAACGGCTTCGCATTCGGTCTTGGAGTCGAGCGGATTGCGATGCTCAAATACGATATCGAAGATATTCGGCATTTCTATACGAACGATCTGCGCTTCCTGAAGCAGTTCGTTCACTTGTAAGGGAAGGGGCGAGAACAAGCGATGAATGTATCTTATCAATGGTTGGCTCAGTATGTGGACATAGCGGATTATACGGCTGGGGAACTGGCGGAGAAGCTGACACGCAGCGGCATCGAGGTCGATATCGTGGAAAGCCGCAACAAAGGCGTGACCGGCGTTGTCGTCGGCTACGTCACTTCCAGAGAAAAGCATCCGGATGCGGATAAGCTGAGCGTGTGCAAGGTGGATGTAGGCACAGGCGAAGAGCTGCAGATCGTGTGCGGGGCGAAAAATGTGGACGCAGGTCAGAAGGTGCCTGTGGCGACGGTCGGAGCGAAGCTTCCGGACGGGCTTGTGATCAAACGCGCAAAGCTGCGCGGCGTGGAATCCCAGGGCATGATCTGCTCCGCCAAGGAGCTGGGCCTGAACGACAAGCTGCTGCCGAAGGAAATTCAGGAGGGGATTCTCGTGCTGCCGGCCGATACGCAGGTAGGCGAGAGCATTCTGGATGTGCTCGCGATCAACGATGAAGTGATGGATCTCGACCTGACGCCCAACCGCTCCGACTGTCTCAGCATGCTGGGGACCGCTTATGAGATAGCGGCCATCTTGGGCCGGGAGGTTCGTTTGCCGGACAGCGAGTCGGGACTTCGTGACGCAGAGGCTTCGGTGAAGGCGGCAGACCGGATTTCGGTAGAGATTACCGCCAAGGATGCTTGCTCTCACTACGCTGCCCGCTTGATCGAAGGCGTGAAGGTAGGTCCGTCTCCGCTCTGGCTGCAAAACCGGCTGATGGCGGCCGGAATTCGCCCGATCAGCAATATCGTCGATATTACGAATTACGTCATGCTGGAGTATGGACAGCCGCTGCACGCATTTGACGCGGACCGGCTGGAGAACGGCCACATCGACGTTCGCTATGCGCGGGAAGGCGAGACGCTTGAGACGCTGGATCATATCGAGCGCAAGCTGGAGCCACATATGCTGCTGATCACGGATGGCACGAAGCCGGTCGCACTGGCCGGAGTGATGGGCGGCGCGAACTCCGAGGTTACGGACGGGACGTCCCGCATTTTGCTGGAATCTGCGAAGTTTGACGGAGTGACGGTCCGCAAAACAAGCCGTCAGCTTGGTCTGCGCTCCGAAGCCTCGCTTCGCTTCGAGAAGGAAGTGAATCCCGAAGCCGTTATCCCGGCGCTGGATCGTGCTGCTGCTCTGATCGCGGAGCTGGGCGGCGGACAGGTCGCTTCCGGCTTGGTCGAGGCAGTCGCAAGCGAGCATCGCCCTGTGCAAATTGAAATCACAGCCAGCCGGATCAACACGTATCTGGGTACGAGCCTGTCGGTGGAAGAGATCACCTCCATCCTCGGACGCCTGAACTTTACGGTAGAGCCGCTGGAGCATGATGGATTGCTCGCTCATGTGCCGAGCCGCCGCGGCGATATTACGCTCGCTGTCGATCTGATCGAGGAAGTGGCCCGTCTGTACGGCTACGACAACATCCCGACGACGCTCATGAACACGGAGACGACGCCGGGCTCGCTGACGCGGGAGCAAGCGATCCGCCGGACGGTGCGCCGTCTGCTGAACGGCAGCGGGCTGCATGAGGCGATTACCTACTCCTACACGCATCCCGACCACATCGCAGCGTTTCCCGGCATCTACCGCGATGCCAAGCCGGTGGCGCTTGCTATGCCGATGAGCGAGGAGCGCAGCGTGCTGCGGACCAGCCTCGTTCCGCATCTGATCGATGCGGCGGTGTATAACCGCAATCGGAATAACGACGATGTAGCCTTGTTTGAAATTGCTCCTGTATTTTTAACGGACGAATCGAGATTGACCCGGCAGCCGGAGGAAAAGCTGCTGCTCTCCGCTCTGTTGACCGGGAAGCGAAGCGAGCTGCACTGGACGGGCAAGCCGGGGAATGTGGACTTCTACGATCTGAAGGGCCTATTCGAGAGCGTCATCTCTTATCTCGGCATTGAGGGCCTTCGTTATGTGCAGGCGCAGGTAGAAGGCTTTCACCCGGGCCGGACGGCTGCGATCGAGGTCGAGCTGGACGGTGCGCGCCGTGTGATCGGCACGATCGGCCAACTGCATCCTGCCCTGCAGCAATCCAAGGATCTGGACGATACGTATGTGCTGGAGGTCGAGATGGATGCGCTGACGAAGCTGGCCGCCGCCCGCTTCACTTACAGCCCGCTGCCCCGGTTCCCTGCGATCTCACGCGATATGGCTTTGGTAGTTGATCGCGGGATCGCGGTCGGCGATCTGATCGCCAAGGCCCAGGAGACGGCCGGCGAGCTGCTGGAGTCGATCCAGGTATTCGATATTTACACGGGAGAGCGGGTCGGCGAAGCCAAGAAGAGCGTGGCGATCGCCCTGGTGTACCGGACGGCCGACCGCACGTTGACCGACGAGGAAGTAAGCGAGCTGCATGGCCGGGTTGTAGCGGCGCTCGAGGCCACCTACGGGGCGGAGCTGCGCAAGTAGGAAGGCCCTCCTAGACCCTTATAGAAAGCGGAAGATAGGTTCAAGATTAGAACTTATCCTTCGCTTTTTTTGTACGCCCATGGCCTATTGACGGAAGGTTGTATCCATTGATTATTCAAAATAGTCAGTGTTATACTAGGGTATGTTTTCTTGCTGGGAGGGTTTTCGTTATGGGCATCCATTTCATGCGTTTACGTTAATTCAAGCGAGTCCTTTTTTTTCAGTCTGTTCGAAAATTCAGGATGATTCAAGTTTATTTGTGCTGCTTGTATTAACGAATACGATGAATGAGGTGGAAGGTTCATGGTGGATAAGAGTATAACGAATAAAGTAGACAGCTTGCTCTCGCTTGCAAGTGACCATGGGATCGAGGCGGACCCGGCCGACGTAAAGATCAACGAATCGGGTTTGGATTTTTACGCCGTATTCGCTCGAGCCAAGGATGGGATCCCATGGGTGCTGCGGGCTCCACGCCGCGATGATGTAGTGGAATCGGCTGCTTATGAGAAAAAGGTACTGGACCTGATTGCTGGCAAATTGCCTGTAGCCGTGCCGAACTGGCAGGTGCATACGCCTGAATTGATCGCTTATCGGAGACTGGAAGGCTCTCCGGTTGCTACTATAAATGCAGAGAAGAGCAATTACGATTGGTATATTGACCCCAAAGCTCTGCCTGAACGTTTCTTCCAAACCTTAGCTGAAGCTATGGCCGCGCTGCACGCTGTTGACCATAAGGAAGCTTCTAGAGCCGGGGTGCGCGTTAAGCAGCCGGATCAGGTGCGAAGATCGCTATCGGACAGGATGAATGAAATAAAACGAAGCGTGGGGGTTTCGGCAGCGTTATGGGACCGCTGGCAGCGATGGCTTGCGGATGAAACGTATTGGCCGCAGCATTCGTCGCTCGTACACGGCGACCTTCATCCGGGCCATATCGTAGTAAACTCAGCCGGGGAGGTAACCGGCCTGCTGGATTGGACGGAGGCAGAGGTAGCCGATCCGGCAATCGACTTTACCATCCAATACACCTTATTCGGAGATTCCGGGCTGGCCGACTTAATTGACAAGTATAAAGAAGCCGGCGGACAGGTCTGGCCGAGAATGCAGGAGCATATCGTCGAGATGACGGCGGCCTATCCTTTGCTTATCGCGGCCTTTGCCTTGAAGTCCGGGTTGGAGGAGTATATGGTTATGGCCAGAAACGCTCTTGGCGTCGATGAGCAGGGGGAAGAGCTCCCGACATCATAACCTAACAACGTTTCGCCATAAAAGGTGCGATAACGGAAGAAGACGGGGCCGTCGCTCAAGTCATCGATGTGACTTGAGCGACGGCCTTTAATTCGTTCAATTCAGACACTGAGGGCTTGGTAATAATTTCCGTCATTTGTATATCGCTTCCCTTGACAATTCATGGCCAGAGGCAGCAGGAAAAGCGATTCTCCGTATCGAATAGTTGAGGATACGGAGAATTTTTTTGTTTTATGGAAAGGGGACAACCTGCGTGAACGGTGAAGAGAAAGTGCGTTTGACCGTCGACATCTACGGCACCCAATATAAATTGGTTTCAAGGTCCAGTCCTTCCTATATAAAGCGAGTCGTCGCCTTGGTCAATGATCAGATGCATCGCATAGCTTCGGGAAGTCCTCGGCTGGATCTTCCCAAGATTGCTGTATTGGCAGCGGTGAATATGGCCGATGAGTGGACGAGGATGCAGGAACAAATCGAAGATTCGCAGCAGCAGAAGCGAGAGCTGGATAAGGCACTGGCAGATGTGACGGCAGCCGCAGAGCTGCTGGAGCAGCTGCAGCAGGAGTTGATCAAGGAAAGGGAGCAGTTGGCGGAGGTTACTGCGGAGCGGAACGGGCTGCAAACGCGTAAGGATGCGCTGGAGGAAAGAGAAGCGGCGCTTGTCAAGGAAATGGAAGCGCTAGCCGAGCACAAGCAGGCGATTGAATCGGAGTTTGCTGAAACGGCCGAGCGTCTGGACCGTCAGCTTGCGCTCCAGGAGGAACTAGAGGGGAAGCTGGCCGCTGCGCTGGAGCGTGCCCGCGAGTATGAAGGGCGAAGTGCGGAGCTGTCCCGCGAAGCTGAGCGACTGGGCCAGCTGCTGCTCGAGGGGGAACGCCAGCGGGATGAGCTGGAAGGCAAGCTGGCCGCCGAGCGAGCGGAGCAGGAGCGTCAGCGCGCTGAGCTGGAGAGCCGCCTGGCGGCAGGGCATGAGGAGCATGAGCGCGAGCGTGCGGAGCTGGAAGGCAAGCTGGCCGCCGAGCGAGCGGAGCAGGAGCGTCAGCGCGCTGAGCTGGAGAGCCGCCTGGCGGCAGGGCATGAGGAGCATGAGCGCGAGCGTGCGGAGCTGGAAGGCAAGCTGGCCGCCGAGCGAGCGGAGCAGGAGCGTCAGCGCGCCGAGCTGGAGAGCCGTCTGGCGGCGGGTCTTGAGGAGCATGAGCGCGAGCGTGCGGAGCTGGAAGGCAAGCTGGCCGCCGAGCGAGCGGAGCATGAGCGTCAGCGCGCCGAGCTGGAGAGCCGTCTGGCGGCAGGGCATGAGGAGCATGAGCGCGAGCGTGCGGAGCTGGAAGGCAAGCTGGCCGCCGAGCGAGCGGAGCAGGAGCGACAGCGCGCCGAGCTGGAGAGCCGCCTGGCGGCAGGGCTTGAGGAGCAGGAGCGCGAGCGTGCGGAGCTGGAAGGCAAGCTGGCTGCCGAGCGAGCGGAGCATGAGCGTCAGCTCGCCGAGCTGGAGGAGATGCTGACCGCTGAGCTGGAGGTACAGGAGCAGCTGCGTGCCGAGTTCGACAGCAAGCTGACGGCAGAGCGTGCCGAGCAGGAGCGTCGGCGCGCTGAGCTCGAAAGCAGGCTGACGGCCGAGAGTGAAGAATACGCGAGACAGCTTGCCGATCGGGAGCGTCGAATAGCGGAGCTGAGCGAGCAGCATGACCAGCTCCAGGAAGAACTTACGGCACAGCAGCAAGAGGTAGAGCTGCAGATCGCACTGTATAATGAACTGTTGGAGCAAAGCGGCGTAAGGGAAACCGAGCTTCAAGCGGAGCTTGAAGTGGCGGCCGAGCGTTCACGTATCGCACTCGAAGCGGAAGCGGAGCGCCAGGCAGCCTTGGAGCAGCGGATAGCGCGTTTGCTCCAGGAAGCGGAAGACAGCGCAGCCGCGGCGGCGGAGCGCTCGGACGAACGCGAGGCCTACTATACCCGACAAGTCGAAGAGGCGGAGCAGAGAAGGCAGGCCGAGCTTGCCGAGCATCAAGAGAAGCAGCGCAGACTGCAGATTCAGCTCGGCGAGCAACTGGAGCAGGGCCGCGACCTGCTGCTCCAGGCGGAGATGGCGCGGGAAGAGCTCGAGGCGGAACGTCAGAAGCGGCAGGAGCAGTCGGAAGAGCTTGAGATGCAGCTGGAGCTGTACCGGGAGCTGGAGAGAGAGCTTGCGGAACTGAAGCAGGCCAGCGCGGCGCGCGAGGCGGAGCTGCAGCAGCATGTGGATACCGGACATGCCGAGATGGAGGCCTGGAAGCAAGCCGAGGCGGAGCTTCGGGAGAGGCATGCGCGCGAGCTGGAGCAGGCGGAAGCGCGGAGGCAGGCCGATCTGGAACAGGCGGAGGCGCGGAGTCGAGCCGATCTGGAACAGGCCGAAGCAAGACGAACAGCGGAACTCGAGCAAGCCGAAGCACGACTGCAGGCGGAGCAAGACCAAACGGAAGCGCGTCGCTTGACAGAATTGGCCGAATTGGAGGCGGGCCTGCGGGCCGAGCTGGAGCAAGCCGAATCGCGTCGCCAGGCCGAGCTGGAGCAGATCGAGTCGACTCTGCGAGCCGAGCTGGCTCAAGCCGAGCAGCGTAATCAGGAGGAGCTGGCGCAAGCGCAGGCACGCGCCCGCCAAGAAACGGAATCGCTCAGCGCGCGCAGTGCCGAGCTCCAAGCCGAGCTGAACGAGCGCGAGCAGCGATCCCAGCAGCTTGAGCGCCAGCTCGCTCAGCAGCAGGCCTATAACCTGCAGCTTCAGGAAAGCAGCAGTCAGTGGCAGCAGCGCAGCGAGAGCCAGGCGGCCCAAGCCGACGAGCTGCGGGTGGGACTGCTGGCGCGGCAGGAAGAGCTGCATCTCCAGCAGGAGCTGTATGAAGAGCTTCAGAAGCAGCATGACGAATTGGCGGCTCGATTTGCCGAGCTGGAAGCCCGGAGTAAGCTTGAAGGCGAGCAGCTGAGGGGCAGGCAGGACGAGCTGTCAGGCGCCTTGGAAGAGAAGGAGCGTCAACTGGCTTCCTTGCAAACGGAGCTGCGACAAGCTCGCGAGCTCGGCCGCGCTCTTCAGGAGCAATGCGCAGCATGGGAGCATAAGCAGAAGCATTCGCTGGATGAGCATAACGTGCTGACAGCGCGCCTTGCTTCTCAAGCCGCCCGGCTGCAAGAGCTGGAGGCGGTAGCTATCGAATCAAGCCGCATGCAGAAGGAGCTGGAAGCCAATAGGGAAGAGCTGGGCTTGCAGCATGAATTGTACCAGGAGCTGCAGCTTGAGCTGAAGCAGCAGGTCCAGCTGCACAAAGCCTTGCAGGCCGAATACGATGAGCAGCAGGAGAAGGCCGAACGGATATTCCGGGAGCTGGGGCTGCTGCAAACGGAGTATGAGAAGCTGCAGGTTGAGTATAACGAATGGATCGAGCTGGTCGAGAAGGATTAGCCATGAATGGGTTGGATTACGGCTTGCTTGTTATTCTCGCGCTGGGTCTGGCGCTAGGCTACGCCCGGGGCTTCATCGGACAGTTGGTTTCATTTACCGGTTTTTTCGTAGCCTGTATCGTCGCCATTCTTGGCTATTCCCAAGTTGCGCCCTGGATCAAGAGCGTGATGAATCTGTCCGGTCACGAAACGTTCAGCCGCTACGAGCTGCTGGCCCAGGAGCTGCGCGTGGACACCTACGTGTATAATGTATTGGCCTTCGGCTTGTTACTGCTCGGGACAAAGCTGGCTTTCGCGATAGCGGGGAGAGTGCTCAACTGGCTTGCGGCCGCCCCAGGCATCAAGACCTTCAACAAATGGGGCGGCGCTCTGCTCGGACTGCTTGAAGCGGCACTGCTTGCGCTGCTCGTGGTTCACGTGATGACGGTGTGGCCAAGCGACACGGCTCAAAGGCTGCTGTCCACCTCGACTTCCGCCCCTTATGTCGTAGAGCATACGCCGGTATGGGCGGATAAGCTCAAGCAATTATGGGAAAATCGGAAAGAAAGTAACGAAGCTGCTAAAAGTCGCAAGGACTACGGCCAGGAAGTCCAAAACGCCCAAAACGTCACACGTCCGGTTCAGACCGAAGTGTGACGTTTTTGCGTTTATGTCGCCCGCTGCCTCGGAAGGGTAGTATGATGAGCGCGGTCGGCTAGAGGGAATTGCAGCAGGATCGTCGTACCTTCGCCTAGCCTGGATTCAACCTCAATGCTGCCGTGGTGGGCCAGAACAATCGATCGGGCAATATTCATACCAAGTCCGGTTCCGAATGTATCACCTTCTGTATGGCATGGGGGGACGCCGGGACGATACTAGGGCCGAATTTGCTTGCGCTCGGTTATCTTTTCGCCTTTGCCCTCCTCTATGCTTCGATGAAGCGTACATCCGTCTGGCTTGTCCGCTTGGAGGCGGTGGGCCGGCTGTCGCTAACGAATTATTTGCTGCAAACGGCAGTCTGTACAACCTTGTTTTACGGTTATGGCCTCGGATGGTTCGGTCAACTGGGCGTTTTGGCCGGCTGTGCGATCGGGCTTGCTCTTTATTCCCTTCAGGTCGCGGCCAGCTCCTGGTACCTGCTTCATTTTAGAACCGGGCCGGTAGAAAGACTGCTAAGGATGGGAACTTATCTTACGCTGTCGGCCAAGGCAAAGCCGGGGAAAAGAGCGGAAGTGAGCGTCTATATGGACGAGGGCAAATAAAAAAACGTCCTCTTCCGAGGACGTCCTGTATGTGAAGGGCTACCGATTATTCGACAATCAGCTTGGATTTCATGCTGACATGACCAGAGCCGCAAGGGATATTGCAGATGATGTCATAAGTGCCCGCTTTATCAGGCGTGACCGTGGCAGATAGCTTGTCGCCTTTCAAATCTACCTTCAAGCCGGTGATGGCTACGCCATGCAATCCTGCTTTGTTCTCCAGGGTAAAGGTGACTTCTTCACCTTTCTTCACTTTATATTCCTTCTGATCGAATTCAAAGTTCGAGGCGATCAGCTTAACCTCCTGGCCTGCGCCGCTGCTTGCTTGGCCCCCGGAAGCGGGAGTCGCTGCTGGCTCCGACTTGGCGCCGCAACCTGTCATGACAGCGATCAGAGCAATCGCCGATAGTGATACGATCCATTTTTTCATTACAAAATCCCCTCCGTATATATATATTTCCGTGCATGATAAGGCCCCTCATCAAGCCCAGTACTCTCAGCATAACCCATTTCTGCCTCTATTGCTGTGTCAAATGGGTGACAACCCTATGAATAAGCGGTGAAATTTTCCTACTCCCCAGGTAGGGGACCCGCCTGTCGTAAATGCTTATAAATAAAGTCTCCCTTACAAAAGCCGCATGCGCTGACGTATATTAATAGGATCGAGGCATGACAAAATCAGCCAGATCTGCCAGAATAGCTGGCTGACCTGGCTGATTGGCCGGATGGGATTACTTTGCGCGTTCTCGCTTGTTGTTTCCTTGCTCGAATGGAGTTTTCACCGGGATGAACAAGTCGATGATCCCGATGACGAGAGCGGCCAGGATAGCACCGATAATACTGGTCGATACGCCGCTGACGATAAACTGAGCCGCCCAGATGACCAGCGCACTGACCAGAAATCCGACAATCCCCCGACCGAACGGGGTAATTCGCCTGCCGAAGACGCCCTCGATGATCCATGCGGCCACTGCGATGACCAAGGCCAGGAAAAATGCGCTCCAGAACCCGCCAACGGAAAAACCGGGAACGATCCAGCTAACGACCAGCAGGATTAAGGCGGACACGATAAATCGGACAATATGTCCTAGAATGTGCATCAGACGATTCCTCCTTCGCTTTCTTGGATGGCAGTTTGCACACCGGTACACTCAATAGGTTTGCCCGCCGCGCGAGCCGATATAAGTGGGAGGTACAGGCAAAATCATTCGCTTTGGAACGACAAGTTGGATATAATAGCAGGTGTAAACGGGTTAAGGCTACGAAAGGCAGGTTCCTTATAGAAACCGATGAAAACAACGACAATTTACAATCAGAAAATATTGAATACGCTTGATTTCCACGCGGTACTGGAGAAATGCGCCCATCACGCCTCAACCTCGCTGGGGCAGGAACGGGTGATGGAGCTGCAGCCGAGCGGCGAATTCCAGGCGGTCAAGATCCGTCTCCAGGCGACCGAAGAGGCCGTGAATGTAGACCGCCTCAAGGGGGGCGCTCCTTTCGGCGGCATTCGCAACATCCGCAGCGCGGTTCATCGCGCCCGGATCGGCGGCATGCTGAATACGACCGAGCTGCTGGACGTATCCATGACCAGCCAGGGGGGACGCAGGCTCGGCAAGTTCTTGGATGATGTGAACGGAGACTATCCGATCCCTCTGCTCCTGGAGTTAACCGCCCGCATGACCGATCATAAGTCGATGGAGGATAAGATCCGCCAATGCATCGATGAGAACGCGACCGTGGTCGATTCCGCAAGTCCGGAGCTGGCGCGCGTCCGACAGGAGCTGCGGGGCAGCGAGTCGAAAGCCCGCGAGCGGCTCGAGCAGATGGTGCGCACTCCCTCCATCCAGAAGATGCTCCAAGATAATCTGGTGACCCTTCGCAATGACCGTTATGTGATTCCGGTTAAGCAGGAGTACCGCGGCCACTTCGGCGGGATGATCCATGACCAGTCGGCATCGGGCGCGACGCTGTTTATCGAGCCTGAAGCGGTAGTTCAGATGAATAACCGGGTCCGAGAGCTGAAGCTGAAGGAAGAGGTTGAGGTAGAGAAGATTCTTCGGCTGCTTTCCTCGCTGGTCGCCGAATCGGCGGATACGCTTCTGGCGAATGTAGAGGCGCTGGCCGAGCTGGACTTTATATTCGCGAAGGCCGGTATGGCCCGGGAAATGAAGGCGACGCTGCCGATCTTGAACGACCGAGGGTTCATCAAGCTCAAGCGAGGCAGACATCCGTTGATCGCCCCGGAACAGGTTGTACCGCTCGATGTGGAGCTGGGCAACAAATTTTCATCCATCATCGTCACCGGCCCCAATACAGGGGGCAAGACGGTATCGCTCAAGACGGTCGGACTGCTGTCGCTCATGGCTATGTCGGGCTTGTTCGTGCCGGCCGAGGATGGCAGCCAGCTCTGTGTGTTTGACGCGATATACGCAGATATCGGAGACGAGCAGAGCATCGAGCAGAACCTGAGTACATTCTCCAGCCACATGACGAATATTATCCGCATCCTAAAGGAAATGACGCCGAAAAGCCTCGTCCTGCTCGATGAGCTGGGAGCGGGTACGGATCCGGCCGAAGGCTCGGCTTTGGCCATCTCTATTCTCGATTATATTCATCGGATGGGCTGCCGGATTCTGGCGACTACGCATTATTCCGAGCTTAAGGCGTATGCCTACGACCGCCCTGGCGTTATCAATGCAAGCATGGAATTCGATGTACAGACGCTCCGGCCTACTTACCGGCTGCTCGTGGGCGTTCCGGGCCGAAGCAATGCATTTGCCATCGCTTCGCGTCTCGGTCTGCCAAAGCCGATCATTGATCACGCCCGCGGCCAGGTCGATGAAGAAGAACAGCGCGTGGAGTCGATGATCGCGACGCTGGAGGAGAACACGATCCAGGCGGAAGCGGAGCGGACGACCGCGGCTCAGCTGCGCGAAGAAGTGGAGCGGCTGCGAGAAGAGCTGCGCCGCGAGCGCGAACGCTTCGAAGAGCAGCGCGGCAAGCTGATGGAGCGGGCCGAGCGCGAAGCCCGCGAGGCGGTCGCGAAGGCTCGGCGCGAGGCCGAGGAGGTTGTCACCGAGCTGCGCCGCCTGCAGCGTGAAGAAGGCGGAGGCGTTAAGGATCACAAGATCAGCGAGCTCAAGCGCAAGCTGAACGATGCGGTGCCCGAGCTTAAAGCGAAGCAGACCTCGACGGTCAAGCGTAAGCCCGATCGGCTTGAGCCGGGCGATGAGGTGCTCGTGACGACGGTAGGTCAGCGGGGGCATATCGTTGAGTTGGCGGGCGAGCATGAAGTAACCGTACAGCTCGGCATCCTCAAGATGAAGGTGAACAAAGCGGATGTGCAGCTGTTCAAGGCAGCGGCTTCCCAGCCGAAGGTACAGCAGCCGCCCAAGGCAACCTCCAGCCTGAAGCGGACCCGCGATGAGAATGCCAAGATGGAGCTGGATCTGCGGGGAGCCAATGTCGAGGAAGCGATCCTGGAAATCGATCGTTTTCTAGACGAATCGTATCTGGCGAATTTTGCTCATGTCTATATCATTCACGGCAAGGGGACTGGCGTCCTTCGCACAGGCGTACAGGAGTATTTGCGCAGGCATAAGCATGTGAAAAGCCAGCGGCTGGGTAATTATAACGAAGGCGGGGCCGGTGTCACGGTAGCGGAACTGAAGTGATGCTGATGCAAGTCATTTTGAAATTTTCTCGGATTGGTTGAAACGTCTCGGCTCCGGCTCCGTATGAATAGATATAAACACGAAGGTCACTGGCTCTGCAGGCTGCGTGTACGATATTTCCTAATTTGGGAGGATGGACAATGGGAATTTTTAAACGTTTTCGCGACTTGACGATGGCTTCGATCAATGACTTGCTGGATAAAGCGGAAGACCCTGTCAAAATGCTGAACCAATTCCTTCGCGACATGGAGGCGGATATTCAGGAAGCTGAGATCGCCGTCGCAAAGCAGATTGCCATCGAGAAAAAGTTCAAGCAGCAATATGAAGAAGCGCTGGAAATGGTCCAGAAGCGCGAGGAGCAAGCACTTAAGGCGCTTGAGGCCGGCAACGAGGATCTGGCCAGACGCGCTCTTCAGGATAAGAAAGAGCATCAAGCCCGCCATGATGAGATGAAGGTCCAATACGAGACGGCCAAGACCAATGCGGATCGTCTGCGCAACCAGCTCTCCGAGATGAAGGATGAGTTCGGCAAGATGAAAAACAAAAAGGATCTGCTGATCGCCCGCGCTGAAGCGGCCAAAGCGCAGAAGCAGATCAACCAGGCGATGTCCGGCTTCGGCACAGACAACGCGGCTAAGGGCTTCGATCGGATGAGCGAGAAGGTTCTGCAGCTCGAAGCGGAAGCGGAAGCAAGCAATGAGCTTCGTTCGAAGGACAAGAGTCTGGACGATGAGCTGAACGCTCTTGCCAAAAACGATGGAGTCGATGATGAGCTGGCAGCCTTGAGGGCCAGATTAGCCGCTAAGAAACAACCCGAAGCCTAGTTCTTGCAGGAGACAAAAGGATTCCAGGAGACTGAAGGTTCCAGAGCCTTCAGTCTCTTCGATTGTTTCCGAAGACTACCAGAAGGGCATGGTGAAGTTTGAATATGTGGAATGAAGAGGTGGACCTGATAATGGGCAATCCATTCGTGGAGACATTGGCATTTTTCTCGGTGGCAGTGCTGGCGCTTGTCGTGTTCTTGGCGGTATTTGAGCTGGTAACCAAATACAAGGATTGGGATGAAATCAAGAAGGGCAACTTAGCGGTGGGCATGGCAACCAGCGGGAAAATTTTCGGGATATGCAATATATTCCGGTTTGCCATTTTGAACAACGATTCGCTGCTGCTCTCCTTAACCTGGGCGGCATACGGGTTCGTCCTGCTTTTGGCCGCGTATTTCATATTCGAGTTCCTGACGCCTTACTTCAAGATCGACGAGCAAATTCAACAGGACAACCGGGCCGTAGGGCTGCTCTCCATGATGATATCCGTGTCGCTATCCTATGTCATCGGCGCTAGCGTAACCTAAATTGTTCAGGGTCTTTCCGCATTCCTTATATCACAGGTGAGGTGCCACAGCCATTGAAATATTTATGGGGAATTTTGCTTGCGCTTGCGCTTGTTTTTTTGGGCGCGGGCGTTTACTATTTTATTAATTATGCGTAAGGATTCCAGTTCCGGCCTTCCCAAGTAGTGGAGCGGACGGGTCTCGAGGAGGAATGAAGTTGTCGCATTCGGAGGAACAGATTTGTCCGTGGTGTCAAACTGAAATCGTGTGGGATCCGGAGATTGGTCCGGAACCAGAATGCCCTCATTGCTTTAATGAACTGGGAGGGTACCGCAGCATTCAGCTAACGGTCAAGCAGACCGGACAGCCGATTGAGTTCGATGACACGGACGATGAAGATGAGGACTACGAGTCGTACGACGAGTTTGACGAGAACGAGCTGCAAGCGATGGATGAATACGAGGAGGGTGCTCAGCGGGTGCTGGACCACCAGGAGACAGCTCCTGAATGTTCATCCTGCCAAAGCTTCATGCTGTTGGCCGGGACACAGACCGCAGGGAGCGCGTTCATCCCTGTCGTACAGAAAACCGCTGGGGCACCTATACTGTCGGAGGGCTATTCCACGGAGGTATTCGTTTGCCCGTCCTGCTTGAGGGTGGAGCATATTTTGGCAGAGAAGGACCGCCTGAAGCTTGCGCAGCTGCTCAAACAGGTAGGAAGCCAGTAAAGCGGAAGGCCCGAAGTCGGAAGGCCGGATAACGTGAAGGGTAGAGCGTACGGCCGAGGACGCTGCTACGCTGTGGATGCGACGCCGATGAAGGAAAGGGCAAGAAACTAAAAGCCGCTTGCGGCAGACGGTTTCTTTTTTTTGCTATACAGTCATGCTTTCCTGGAGAATGGGGAACGTTAACTAACACATTCCAAGGATAGGATTGAGGGCATGCATACCGGATCGAAGCAGTTTCCGCATCATGGCGTACGCACCCGGCACGAGGCCGAAAGCAAACAGCAGCAAGGGATAGCCATGGAAAGCCGGAGTGGCCAAGCCGGCGCGGGGAAGGACCGGAAGAAGGGAGAGCCGCTAGATGGACAATCCCGTCTGCTGTTGGCGGTCAATGGGCTGTTCGCGGCAGGAAATGCTCTCTCGGGTACCTTCGTCAACGTATACCTTTGGAAAGCCAAGCATGACTTTACGCTCATTGGGTGGTTCACGCTGGTTCATTACGTAGCGATGGCCCTGACATTTTGGGTGGCGGGCAAATGGGTGAAAGAGCATAACAAAATGAACTGCCTGCGCGCGGGTGTAGCGGTATCCGCGCTATTCTACATCCTTGTGCTCTGGTTCGGCGTACGGACCGCGGATTTTTTTGTGCTGCTTGCAGTCGTGCAGGGGATGGCGGCCGGTTTCTTTTGGCTGGCCTTCAACGTTGTTTACTTCGAAGTAACAGGCCCCGGTAATCGTGATCGCTTCAACGGATGGGCCGGGCTGCTGGGCTCCGGGGCGGGTATGGTCGCCCCATGGATTTCGGGATTTCTGATCGTTCGGATGGAGGCGCAGACCGGCTATCGGCTGATCTTTACGATTTCGCTGATTGTTTTTTTGATCGGAGCGGCCGTCAGCTTTTTCCTGAAGAAAAGGAAGACCTCCGGTTCCTACGAATGGATGCTGACCTGGACGTGCCTGCGGCAAGAGGATACGGCCTGGCGCAAGGTCGGCTTGGCCTTGATGGCTCAAGGGGTACGGGAAGGGGTGTTCGGATTTATGATCGGTCTGCTCGTTTACGTACATACGGGCAGCGAGATGAAGCTGGGTAATTTCGCCCTGATTTCCTCGGCAGTGGCCCTTGTGTGCTTTATGCTGGCAGGAAGATTCCTGAAGCCGAGGTACCGCCCGAAGGCGATGCTGATCGGCGTTGTCATGCTGGTCGCCATTATTTTGCCGTTTTTCTGGAAGGTTACCTTCGTCACTCTGCTTATATTCGGTATTGGGGCGGCGATATTTTACCCGCTATACGGAATCCCAATGACGACGATCGTCTTCGATCTGATCGGCCAGGACGAGGAAAGCGTCAAACGGCGGGAAGAATACATCGTTATGCGCGAGCTGGCCCTTAACGCAGGGCGGCTGCTTGGCACGGCCATCTTCATTCTTGTCGTTTCCTTAACCAGCTCCCCGGCCGCGATGAACGTGCTTCTGCTCGGGTTAGGCAGCTCTCCCTTGATCGCTTATTACTTTATGCGCAAGGCGCATGCGGCTTGAATCGGTTCCCCGCGCCTGTGGGGGGTCCCCATTTTCCCTTGACAAGTTCCCTCGGGTCTATAACAATTAAGGCCATAGCATTAGTCGTAAATAGCCAAGGGTCAGGATGCGGAAGGAGCTGCCTTTAAGAATGGACAGACGAACTTTGATGGTTAACAGCGTGACGGAGCTTATTGGCGGAACGCCGGCGGTAAAAATTCGCCGGTTGACCGGCGAACAGGATGCAGAGCTGTATGTAAAGCTGGAATATTTTAATCCAAGCGGCAGCGTGAAGGATCGGGCCGCGTATAATTTGATCGCTCAGGCCGAGCTTGAGGGCAAGCTGAAGCCCGGGGCGACCATCATCGAGCCGACTAGCGGCAATACGGGGATCGGCTTGGCGATGAATGCCGCGGCCAAGGGATATAAGGCGATTCTTGTCATGCCTGATAATATGAGCAAGGAACGCATTAACCTGCTGAAAGCTTACGGCGCTGAGGTCGTTCTTACGCCGGCGGCCGAGCGGATGCCGGGAGCGATCAAGAAGGCTGAGGAGCTACGCGACGGGATTCCCGACAGCTTCATCCCGCAGCAGTTCGAGAATAAGGCTAATCCCGACATACACCGGATGACGACAGCGCCTGAAATTCTCGAGCAGATGGAAGGCAGACTTGACGCTTTCGTGGCCACCTCCGGGACAGGGGGGACGATTACGGGTACAGGCGAGGAGCTGCGCAAGACCCTCCCGGACCTTAGAGTCTATGTGGTAGAGCCTAAGGGATCGCCGGTGCTGTCCGGTGGCGAGCCGGGGCCCCATAAGCTTGTGGGCACGAGCCCAGGATTTGTCCCTGCGATTCTAAACACAGACATCTACGATGAGATTGTTCAGGTAGCCGATGACGATGCTCTGCATACGATGCGTGAGCTCGCCAAGCAGGAGGGGATCCTGGTGGGCCCCTCGGCAGGCGCATCGGTATGGACCGGACTGCAGGTTGCGCGCAAGCTGGGACCCGGCAAGCGGGTGCTGTGCATAGCGCCGGATACCGGAGAGCGGTATTTGAGCATGAATATTTTTTGAAGCGAAACCCGGCTTCCGCCCACGGAACCCGGGTATTTCTCTTTTTCGCGGAAGGTCAGGTAAGGTTGTTATGCGGATCAACGAAGTCCGCTAGTAGGCGGAGGGTTTTGTAGGAATTGGTGCTAATGCGAAAGAAAGTAGCGTGGAAAGCTGTAACTTTGCCGGTAGCAGCTTCGAAAGTTGTAACCTCTGCCAGAACGGTACGATTCCTTTTGCCAGTGCTCCAGCATAAGATGAAAAGGGATGGAAAAGCGTAAAATAACGGGGCTTGCCCGTTCTTGTTAGGGGTGGCGGATCGGTCTCGAAGAGTGCAGGAGATTGTGTACAAGCCGGTCAACATATAGTTTGAATATTTATTCATTATAATGTATAATAATAAGTAACGAGTCGTTACAGCGACTATAAGCAGTATACTGGGAGGGACATGTGATCATGAAAATTGCTTTGCATAACGAATTACCGTGCGAGGCGCACGTTCGGCAGCTCATTGATGCATTGACAGGCCCGGCTTCAGCTTTGCAGGCCTTTGAATATGAAACGCTACGCGGCAGCTCAAGCCGCATCCTTGCAGCCTATGACCGGGATCGGCTGATCGGTCTGGGCAAGTGGGACGAAGGCTGTTCAGAGCCGGAGTTCGCTATACTTCCCGCTTACCGCAATCGCGAAATCGAAACGTACATGAGCAAGCTGCTGAACGCAGCTCCCCGCAAGACGGCCGCAACGGTTTGCGGATGAACGGCAGACATGCCCGTTACAGCCTACGCCCGCAAGGGCTTTTTTTTCTTTGCCAAGCAAGATCGATAGGTGTAATATGGAGAGATAAGCAAAAGCTCGATAGCTTTATGCTGGCATGCATGACCTTGATCAGGAGGATGAAATCATGGAACAATTCAAAATGAAGATCATTGATCTGCTGAAAGAAGACGCGCGCCGTAGCCCTGCGCTGATCGCAACCTTGCTGGGGGCGTCCGAGGCGGAGGTGGCGGGGGCGATCAAGGAGCTTGAGGAAGCGAACGTTATCGTGAAATATGCGACGGTCGTGAATTGGGCCAAAGTGGACAGCGAGAAGGTAACCGCCTTGATTGAAGTACAAATCACTCCGGAACGCGGACGCGGCTTCGACGCCATCGCGGAACGGATCTATTTATATCCGGAGGTTAAATCCGTGTACCTGATGTCGGGAGCGTACGATCTTCTCGTCGAAATCGAAGGCAAGACGCTGAAGGAAGTGGCCTCGTTCGTATCGAACCGGCTGTCTCCGATCGATCGCGTGCTGTCGACCAAAACGCATTTTATTCTAAAAAAATATAAGCAGGACGGAATAAGCTTCGAGGATCACGAGGATGATCGCCGTCTCTTAATCTCACCGTAAAGGACGCTGAGGACGATGATTGAGCAGCAACAAAGCACCGGACAGACGCCCAGATCCATGGGCAGCTATCTGACACCGGTCGTAAGGGATATTCCCCCTTCGGGCATTCGCAAGTTTTTTGACCTTGCCGTCGGCAGCAAGGATATCATCTCACTCGGCGTGGGCGAGCCTGACTTCAGTACGCCCTGGCATGTCAGAGAAGCCTGTGTGTATGCGCTAGAGCGCGGCAATACGAAATATACGCCGAACTCCGGGCTGCCGGAGCTTCGCGAGGCGATAGCGGAATATTTGTATGATTCCTTCCAGGTTCCCTACGAGCCGTCCGATGAAGTGCTGGTGACGGTCGGCGGCAGTGAAGCGATCGATCTGGCCTTGCGCGCGCTCGTCTCGCCTGGCGATGAGATTCTTGTTCCCGAGCCCACCTATGTTACGTACGGTCCTATAGCCAAGCTGAGCGGCGGCAAGCCTGTCGGCATCGAGACCTTCGCGAAGGATAAGTTCAAGCTGACCCCGGAAGCGCTGCAGGCTGCCATTACGCCGCGCTCCAAAGTCCTGATTCTATGCTATCCGAGCAATCCGACGGGGGGCATCATGACCTATGACGACTGGCTCCCTATCGCCAGGATCGTCGAAGAGAACGATTTGATCGTCATTTCCGATGAGATCTATGCCGAGCTGACTTACGAGCAGAAGCATGTCAGCTTCGCCTCGATCCCGGGTATGCGCGATCGAACCATCCTGGTGAGCGGGTTCTCCAAGTCATTCGCAATGACGGGCTGGCGGATGGGTTATGTGTGCGCGCACCGCGAACTGATCGCGGGCATGCTCAAAATTCATCAGTACACCATCATGTGCGCTCCGTCAATGGGTCAAATAGCCGCTATCGAAGCGCTGCGCAACGGGATGGAAGAGAAGGACCGGATGGTGGAATCCTACAATCAGCGCAGGCGTCTCGTTGTTCAGGGCTTCCGGGAAGTCGGTCTTCCATGTCATGAGCCTCAGGGAGCGTTCTACGCTTTCCCGTCCATACAGGCAACAGGTCTTAGTTCCGATGAGTTTGCCACCCGGCTGTTATTCGAAGGGAAGGTCGCGGCGGTCCCCGGCAATGTATTCGGGCTAGGCGGAGAGGGCTTTTTGCGGTGTTCTTACGCTTATTCCGTGAGCCAATTGACCGAAGCGTTCGATCGGATAGGGAATTTCATGAAAAAGTTGTAATTTCGACAAAAAAAGCCATTTTCAAGTTCTCCTAAAACTGGTATGTTAGATACATGGAAGTTTCACAGTTTTAACCTTTTATGAAGCTTTTCATCTGTGGGTCTAAAGATCGGGAACAGGGAGGGATGAACAATGGCTTTTCCGGAATATCGGCTTCGGCAAAACCTTCAAGTCGGATGGATTCATGAAAACGACGATAAGGCCAAGTGGATTTTTGGGAAACGAAGAGCAATCTCGTCATCTGCGTCTTTAGAAGATGAAATCTACGGCTTGCGTCAGGAGCTGGAGGCGCTGGTCCAAAGCGGTAGCAGCTTGACCTCCCCTCGCGTTGTTGAGATCAGTATGGAATTGGATATCAAAATTAATGAATACATGAATCGTAACCCGAGAGGCCGCTGAGAAGCGGCTTCTTTTCTCATCTGGAAGTGTTTGCGCGCGGGGTCAAGGGGAAGGTCCGGGGACTCGTTAGGCATGGCTTGCATGCTTGTATGGCTTGGTTACTGGGAATCAGTGCTTCTCCATCTCTCCTTCAGAGCAACCAGGTCATTTACGAAAAACTTGAGTAAATTGGGACGCCTTCTTACTGCAAGAGGGTGGTAGGTAAACCCGATAGGGATCCCTTGAAATTCATGCCAGGTCCCTCTTAGATCCTTTACGCTGGCATTCTCCATCCAAGGGAGCAAAGCTTCGGCCACAACATTACCGAATCCGAACAGCAGTAACGGCCGCTTCTCCTGAAGCTGCAGCCGCAGATGGGGCGAACAAGCTTCTCGGGCGGCTGGTTTATCGTAGGCGCGGATCGGTCTGCATTTGAGCAGATACGTGATATAAATCGAATCAGTTTCTAAGCCTGCTTCCTTTATGCCGCGTTGGAGCGTCTCTCGAGTGCCGCACAGAAACGAGCTGCCATGCCGGTCTTCCCTTGCTCCCGGATTATCCAGAATCAGCAGGATCGGAGCGGCGGGGTTTCCTTCGCCCCAGATCACTCGAGTCCGCTGGTTAGCAAGTTCGCAGCGTGTACAATCTTTAACAGCTTGTGGCGCCGATTCTTCAGGCAGGATCACGAGTGATTCATTCCTATTAGGTGTCATCGCGGACTTCCTCCTCTTGCACGTCATGATGTATCCATTGTGCCCGCCGTAAACCTTTACTATAAGAAAAATTTAAGAGCCATATAGAATGCCCAATGCGAGGGAGAAAAGCAAGCCTATGAACAGACATTTTTTCGAACAAGATACGGTTTGGGTGGCGGAGCAGTTGATCGGCTGCTACCTTGTCAGGCAAACAGACGAAGGCATAATTCGCGTACAAATCACCGAAACGGAAGCCTATAAGGGCGCTGAAGATCCTGCAAGCCACGCCTATCGAGGAATGACTCCACGGTCCCGATTGATGTTTGGAGAGGTGGGGCGGTTGTATATTTATTTTATTTACGGGAAGTACTTCTGCATGAATGTTGTAGCCCATGAGCCTGGAATGGTAGGTGCGGTGCTAATACGTGGCGCCAGACCTGTAGAAGGTATGGATCTGATTCGCGCTAACCGGCCTAACCAATCGGACAAGACGCTATTAAACGGTCCGGCGAAGCTTACCCAAGGACTGAATATCACGAAGGACATGAATGGGTATGACCTTCTTGCCGATCCAAACAATTGCATGACATGGCTGCAAAAGGAACGGAACCTGACCACTGTAAAAACGAAGCGGATCGGGATTTCCAAGGGTACTGATCTGCTTTGGCGATTCTTAGCCGTTGATCCATGACCCCAAAATCCAGGGCATCTGATATCTTCTTAAGGCAGCGTGGCTGGTTAATCATGTAAAACAAAAGGCGAACCATTTAATGAAGTAAATAGTTTTTGATACAAAGTTTCCGGTATGGTAAGATATGACGATGAGAAGGTTAAACAGATTGCCTATTTAGCTGATGAACTTATCGGATGGAGGGAAAGGTTTTGAGGAAAGGTAGCTGGCTCATCTGTACCTTTTTAGTGCTGATTCTGGCGGGATGCGGGGGCGGCCCGAAGGCGGATGTGCCGATCTTCATGATGTCTAAAACCGGTGTTCCTGGCGAAGTTGCCCAGAAGCTGGAGGCGGCGCTCATCGAGAAGGTGGGAGAGGCTCCAACGGTTTCCATATCGTCATCGCCGATGTTCTCTATGGAAAAGTTGATTGTCGAGATAGCCGCAGGCGGCAATGGTATTTTGGTCGTCCCCGGCGAGCAATTTGAGGGTATGAGCAGGCAAGGAGGCTTCGTTCCGCTGGATGATGTGGCAAGCCCGGCTGATTTCCCTGAAGGTGTGCTTGAGCTGCCTGTTGAGGAGGAGAACGGCAAGGCTGCGGACAAGGCGAATCCCAAGCTGGAGAAGCATCTTTACGGCATTCCCTTGGAGCAAACCAAGTGGTTCACAGAGCTGAAGCTCAACGGGAAAGACTTGTATGCATTTATCCCTCAGAATGCAAAGGATATCGAGAAGGCGAAGCAGGTCATGAAGCATATCGCACAGAAGTAACGATAAGGCGGCGATAGGGAAGCCTGCGCGCTTGACCATTTAGCTGAAAGCGTGAGAAACTGTAAGCCAGTTGGTAGAAGAAGAAGTTATGAGCAAGCGGCCCCGGACCATCCGGGGTGAAAACGGTTCAGGTGCCCGACGATTCGGCGTTATCTACGCCCCTCGGGTTAAAAGGGAAGCCGGTGGAACTCCGGCGCGGTCCCGCCACTGTAACCGGGCGATAAGCCTCCGAGCATGGCCACTGTTGATTCGCTGCGCGAGCAATGGGAAGGTCGGAGTGCGCCGTAAGGAGCCCGGAAGCCAGGAAACCTGCCTGCAACCGTCACAGCTGATTCCTTTCGAGGATAAAGGAGCGGCAGCGGCAAGACGACGACCGGCGAAGCGGCGGGAAGGATGCGCCTATCGGTCGGCCTAAGTCTGTCCTCTGCTCCGGACCGGTGTCCGTAGGCAGAGTTTTTTTCGTTTGGAGACAAATATAGAATAGGGGAGAGAAATGATCATGAGAAACAAGATGAGGAAGAGAACGGCGAGGAAACTATTGACGGTTATTTTGAGTCTGGCGCTGGCGGGAACGCTCGCGGCTTGCGGCGAAACGGCTAAGACGCCCAACCAGGGACAGCTTGTGGACCCGCCGAAGGCGGAGAGCGGCTCGAAGCCAGGCGAGTCGCAGGCGAAGCGCACGACGTACCCGCTTAAGGTGAAGGACGGAACCGGCAAAGAGTTCGTCTTCGAGAAAGCCCCGGAACGGATCGCCTCCACGTCCCCGAGCGAAACGGAAATGCTGTTCGCCCTGGGACTAGGCGATAAGGTAGTAGGTGTGTCGGACTACTGCGATTATCCGGCTGAGGCAAAGTCGAAGCCAAAGCTCGGCAGCATTACTAAGCCAAACGAAGAAGCGATCATTGCAGCGGGCGCCGACTTGGCGCTAACGGGCGTATCGATGAAGACGCCGACGGTGGAGAAGCTTCGCGAGCTGAAGGTCAATCTGTTCCAGGTTCAGCCGAAGACGGTGGACGACGTGCTGGCCAATCTGTTGATGATGGGCGAGATCTTCGACCGTCAGGCCGAGGCCGAGAAGCTGGTCGAGCATATGAAGGCGGACCGTCAGAAGATTGTCGATGCGGTGAAAGGATTGAAGCCGGAAGAGAAGAAGAAGGTATTCATCGAATTCAATCCGGGCTGGACCGTCGGCTCCGGCGAGTTTCTGAGCGAGCTGATCGAAACCGCAGGCGGCATCAATGTCTACGCGTCCGAGAAGGGCTATGTCAAGCTGAGTGAAGAAAAGGTAATTGCGGAGAATCCGAAGGTTATCCTGTATCCGAATAATCTGATTGACGATAAATCGAAAAAAACATTGGATCAGATCATCCGCGAGCGCAGCGGCTGGGATCAGATCGATGCGGTGAAGGAAGGCAAGCTGGCCGGGATCGATAAAGATACGACGAGTCGTCCGGGGCCACGGATCGTAGAGGGCATGAAGGAAATCGCCAAGGGGATCTATCCCGAACTGGTGCAATAAATGAAGCGTAAGCTCATGGTATGGGGCGGAGCGGCTCTCGGGCTGCTCTTGCTGGCCGTGACCGTAGCGCTCTCGGTCGGTTCGGTGCGGGTGCCGTTTATCCATGTCTGGAGCATCCTGTTTCATCACCTGCCGGGGATGGAGGGGCGGATCGACGTGAATTGGCCAACCTCTTCGGAGCAGATCGTATGGAAGGTACGTCTGCCGAGGATTGTCCTCGGCATGCTCGTAGGCGCCGCACTTGGTCTGGCAGGGGCTGCCTTCCAGGGCGTGCTGCGCAATCCGCTGGCCGATCCTTATACGCTCGGTGTGTCATCGGGAGCGTCGGTAGGCGCTTCCTTTCTTATTTTATTCGGACTGCAATACATGTTCGGCGAATGGAGCGTGCCCGCCATAGCGTTCTGTACGGGTGCGGTTTCGCTGCTGCTGGTGCTGCTGCTGGCCCGAACGGACGGGAAGCTGCGAATCGAAACGGTCATTTTGTCCGGTGTCGTGCTGCAGGCCTTTCTGTCGGCGATGGTATCGCTGATGGTCTCCATGTCGAAGCAGGTGATCAATGAAATCATTTTCTGGCTGATGGGCAGTCTGGCGCTTCGAGGCTGGTCTTACTCCCTGGTCATGCTGCCTTATCTGGCGGTAGGAGCGATTATTTTGCTCGGCTATGGCCGGGCGATGAACCTGTTCGCTCTCGGCGAGCGGCAGGCGGCGCACCTGGGCGTGCATGTCGAGCGCACCAAGCTCGTCGTTCTGGTCGCCGCCACCTTGATCACGGCGGCGGCGGTCTCGGTGACGGGGGTCGTCGGCTTTGTAGGCTTGCTGGTTCCCCATCTGATTCGACTGCTTGTGGGTCCCGATTACCGGCTGCTGCTCCCTTTATCCGTCATAGGAGGCGCGATCTATGTGCTCATGGCCGATACGCTGGCCCGTACGCTGCTAGCGCCGACCGAAATACCGCTAGGCGTCGTGACGGCCTTCATGGGGGCGCCGTTCTTCGCCTACTTGTTAAAGCGGCGCAAGCGGCTCGCCGGCGGACAAGGAGCTTGACGGGCCCGGCAGCGGTTCGATTCGCCGGATATCGAAGGAGGAGACAACAACATGATCGAGGTTGCGGTAGAGGGACTGCATAAGCGATATGGAACGCGGGTCGTGCTGGACTCGGTGCAATTTCAGGTGCAGCCCGGGGAATGGTTCTGCATCCTCGGTCCCAACGGCAGCGGCAAAACGACGCTGCTGCAGGCTTTGTCGGGCGTCGAGCCGGTTGATGCCGGAAGTATCAGGCTGGGGGGGCAGCCCGTCGAAAGCTACCCTCGAAAGGCATTGGCCCGTCAGGTTGCGGTCCTGCAGCAGGATGCGCTTCCGCCGATCGGCTTCACCGTACAGGAAGTGATCGAGATGGGGCGATACCCGTATCAGAACTGGCTGGGGGATGAAGCGGGGGATACGGGCGCTCTCGTCGAACGGGTGATCCAATGGCTGAAGCTGGAGCCGCTCCGGGACCGTTCCGTGGAGCAGCTGAGCGGGGGGGAACGGCAGCGCGTGGCGCTAGGCAAGGCGATGGCGCAGGAGCCCCGGCTGCTGCTGCTGGACGAGCCGACGACGTTTCTCGATATCGGCTATCAAGTGGAGATGATGGATCGAGTTCGCCGCTGGCAGAAGGAATGCGGCATGACGGTCATTTCCGTCTTGCATGATTTGAATCTGGCCGCCCAGTATTGCGACCGGCTGCTGCTGCTTCATCAAGGAGTTGTGGCGGCTAGCGGAACCCCGCAGGAGGTGCTGCAGGCCGGGCTGCTGGAGGAAGTATACGGAACCCGGCCCCATGTGCTGGCCCACCCGGCGAATGGCGTACCGCAAATATTATTGGCAGGAGGAGATCAGGATGAGTAAGCGTGTTTGGCAGGAGGCTGTATCGGAGATTGCACCGCTGGATGAAGCCTGGGTGTCCAAAGCGTCCGAACGGCTGGACAGTCTGACCAAGCCCCCGGGCAGCCTTGGCCGTCTGGAGGAAACCGCAAGGCAGCTAGCTGGAATGACGGGGCAGCTGACGCCGGACTTGTCGCGTAAGGCAGTCATCGTGATGGCGGGCGATCACGGAGTATGCGAGGAAGGCGTGAGTGCCTTCCCGGCCGCTGTGACACCCCAGATGGTGCTGAATTTCCTGAGCGGCGGGGCGGCGGTCAATGTGCTTTCCCGTCAGACCGGGGCGGACGTCGTCTGCGTGGATATAGGCGTGAATGCGGACCTGAGCCATCCGGCTCTTGTGTCGCGCAAGATACGGATGGGAACCGCTAATATGGCGGTAGGTCCTGCGATGACAAGATCCGAAGCGGAGGACGCGATAGCCGTGGGCATCGAGCTGGTCGGGGAGATGGTCGGCCAAGGCTATCGGATGTTCGCTACCGGAGAGATGGGGATCGGCAATACGACGGCGAGCTCGGCGATCCTTACGGTACTTGGGGATACCGATCCGGTGGATGCTACCGGGCGGGGAACCGGGATCGACGATGAGCGTCTGAAGCATAAGCGGGACGTAATCGCCCGGGCTATCGCCGTCAATCGACCGGATGCACAGGACCCTATCGATGTGCTGGCCAAGGTCGGAGGACTAGAAATCGCTGGCCTAGTCGGCGTTATTCTGGGAGCCGCCCGTCACCGCTGCCCGGTCGTTATCGACGGCTTTATCTCGTCGGCTGCGGCTTTATTGGCAGCCCGGATCGCTCCGCTCAGCGCGTCGTATATGATTGCGTCGCATCTGTCGCAAGAGCTGGGCCACGCCCGTCTGTTGGAACGGATCGGCCTCCAGCCGATGCTGCGCATGGACATGCGGCTTGGAGAAGGAACGGGGGCTGTGCTGGCCTTTCCTATTATTGAGGCGTCGGTGCTGATTATGAAGGAAATGGCGACTTTCGCCGATGCCGGTGTGTCGCAAAGCGGGGAGGCACGCCAAGCTTGAAGGCGGGTGAGATGTACGCTAAGGAGAATAGGACGGCAGGCAGAAAGGTGCTCGTGACGGGCGGCGCACGCAGCGGCAAGAGCTCCTTCGCGGAGCGATACGCGGCTACGCTCGGTGAGAATGGCTTGTATATCGCCACGGCCCAGGCTTATGACGAAGAGATGGAGGAGCGCATCGCGCTGCATCGGCGGGACCGCGAGCTTCGCGGTTATCTCTGGAGCACGGCCGAGACGCCGTACGGGCTCGCCGAGGCGATCCGCAAGGCGCAGGCTCCGGTCGTCCTGGTGGACTGTCTGACCCTGTGGCTGTCCAACTGGCTGCTTCGGCTGGAATCGGAGCAGGAGGCAGCTCGCCTGCTGGAAGAGCAGGTAGACGAGCTGGTGGAGGCCTTCCGCGCGGCCAGGCAGCCCGTCGTGCTTGTGACCAACGAGGTCGGCAGCGGCTTGGTGCCGGAATATAAGCTGGGACGGCTTTTTCGCGATGCGTCGGGCCGGATGAACCAGCGGCTGGCCCAGGAAGCGGATCAGCTTTTTCTTGTAACCGCCGGCGTTCCGGTAGAGCTGAAGAGCCGGGCCTTTTCGTTCTGAAACTTATACAACAGATGGCGAGGGACAAGATTTGTTAGGGATGTATAGCTTGGAGGAGGCGCTCTGGATGGCGCTTGCCGCGATCGTCGTAGATTGGGTGATCGGCGATCCGGCCTGGCGCTGGCTGACTCATCCGGTTGTGCGGATCGGGCAATGGATCGGGCTGCTGGAGAGACGCCTGCGACCTGCAGATCAGCCGCTGTCATCGGCGTCGCTTCGCCTGCGCGGCATTCTGCTCGTCCTGCTTACCCTGCTGCCGGTTTTTCTGGCGATGACCGCTGTCGTACTGGCGGCGGACTGGATCCACCCGTGGCTCGGCTATGCCGTCAACGTCTGGTTCATGTCTACGGCATTGGCCGTGAAGGGCCTGAAGGAGGCGGCGATGGCGGTGTATACGCCGCTGAGCGAGGGACGGCTCGATGAGGCCCGGCAATATACCGGTTACATCGTCGGGCGGGATACGACGAAGCTGGAGGAGCCGGAGCTGACGCGGGCGACCGTGGAGACGGTGGCGGAGAATATAGTCGACGCCTTCGTTTCCCCGTTATGCTACGCGCTGCTTGGAGCCGCGCCGCTCGCGATGCTGTATCGCGCGGCGAATACGCTTGATTCGATGGTCGGCTACAAGAATGACAAGTACGCCGACTTCGGCTGGGCGTCGGCCCGCTGGGACGACGTGCTCAATTATATCCCGGCGCGGCTCGCCGGACTGCTGCTGATCGGCTGGGCATATGCGGTGCCGGGACTGTCGGGCCCGCGCTCGGCTCGTGCGGTGCATCGCTTCGCGAAGCTGCATCCGAGTCCGAACAGCGGTATTCCGGAATCGGCGGTGGCCGGAGCGCTCGGGATTGAGCTTGGCGGGGTCAATGTGTACCATGGCCGCACCAGCGAACGGGCGAGGATGGGCTGGCCGCTGCGAGAACGGCAGCGGAGCGATATCAAGGCTACTGTCCGTATCTTATACGGAGTCAGTTATATGATGGCGGGGGGGCTGCTCGTGTGGGGACTGCTCGTGTTATAAGAGAGGCCGGCGCCGCTTGTGCGGCGGCTCTGCAGTTTTTGACCCGGCTGCCGGTACCGGTTCGGCTGCATTATGATGACGCTTTGTTTCGACGGAGCGTCATTTTTTACCCGCTCGCGGGCTGGCTGCTCGGTTCTCTGACAGCAGCGTTCGGCGTACTGCTTGCCGATGGGCTGGGGCTGCCGGCGACCGTAACGGCTGCGCTTACGCTTGGCTGCTGGGTCGCGCTAAGCGGAGCGCTTCATCTCGACGGCTTGATGGATACGGCCGATGGCGTGCTGAGCCACCGTTCCAGGAAGCGCATGCTGGAGATTATGAAAGACAGCCGGGTCGGCGCGATGGGGGTGATCGTGTGCGTTCTACTGCTGCTGGCCAAATGGACGCTGCTCACGGAACTAGCGCCAGATTCAGGCGGCGCAGGCGCATCGCCTTGGCTGCTGCTGCCGCTCGTTACGCTGTGGAGCCGCTGGTTTATGGTCGTTGCGATCTGGGGCTGGCCCTATGCCCGAGCCGGCAGCGTCCAGCCGGATTCGACCTCTTCCGGGGCTGGAGGTTCATCTGCCAGTGGCGGGATAGGCGGGTTTTTCCGCGGCGTTGGTCTTCCGCATGTAGGAGCTTCGACAGGGCTGGCGGTTGTGCTGACAGCGGCCGGGCTGGGTCTGCCTATGAGCCTGGGCTGGCTGTCTCTCACAGCGGGGCAAGGGTTGTTCCTGGCCTTGGCGACGGTCGCGACGACGGTTGTTGCCGGCACAGCGATGGCGGCATACTTGCACGGCAAGCTGGGGGGACTGACGGGCGATACGTATGGTGCGATAAATGAGCTGCTGGAGGCCGTGCTTCTGCTGGTATTGCTGGTGCTGGCGGCTCAGTGGTAGAGGGGAGCGGAAAACAATGCTGGAACGTTATGGACATGGCGGCGATCTATGGACCGCTGCGGAGCTGTTTGGTAGACCTAAGGACGGGTTTATCGACTACAGCTCCAATATGAATCCGCTGGGTCCTCCGGATGCGGTAAGGACGATTATGACAGAGCGCTGGCGGGAGCTTATTCACTACCCCGATCCGGCAGTGCGGGAGCTGACCGCCAGACTGGCTGCCAAGCATGGCGTACCTCCAGCCAGCGTGCTGGTCGGCAATGGGGCGGCAGAGCTGATCGATCTGGCGGTCCGCGTACTCAGCCCTCGGGTGACGGGGCTTGTTTGCCCGTCGTTCGGCGAGTATGGCGAGGCGGTGGAGCGGGCGGGAGGCAGCGTATATGGCATCCCGACGAGCGAGCCGGACGGCTTTCAGCTAACGCTGGATGCCGTCCGGGAAGCCGCGGTCCGCTGCGACGCCCTGATTCTGGGGCATCCGAACAATCCGACCGGCCAGGTGCTGCCGAAGCCGGTACGGGGCTGGCTGGCCGATGGAGCGAACGGCACGGATGTGATTGTAGACGAGGCGTTCCTCGACTTTACCGAGGACGAGGAGGAGTTGACGCTTGCTCGACAAGCGGCAAAGAGCCCTCATCTGATCGTCATCCGGTCGATGACGAAGTTCTATGCCGTGCCGGGGATCAGGCTGGGCTACGCAATCGCGCATCCGGACGTCATAGCCCGGCTAAGACGGCTTCAGGTGCAGTGGAGCGTCAATGCGCTCGCCCAGTGGATCGGTCTGGCAGCGCTCGACGACCGCGAGTATGCTCGCCGGACGCTGGCCTGGCTGGCTCCGGCCCGGGAGAAGCTGATCGCCGGGCTGCGCAGGCTGGGGCTTAAGGTGTACGACAGCGACGTGAATTTTATTTTATTCTCGGTCAAGCCGCTCGGCCTGAAGATCGCCGGGCTGCAGCGGGAGATGGGCCGCAGAGGCGTGCTACTGCGCGATGCGTCCACCTTCGCGGGACTGGACGATACCTTCGGACGGCTGGCCGTGAAGGACGAAGCAGGCAACCTTGCCCTGCTGCAAGTGCTGGGGGAAGCCTTGGATGCCCTGCAAGGGAGCAAGACGAGCGAGCGGTCGGAGACCAGCGCGAGTGTCTTGGATCCATCTTCGCACACGCTGCCCTTGTCGGCGGAGGCTCGCCCGGGTTCAAACGGGACAAGCTTAGCTTCCTGGACAGAAAGCCGCGCTTCGGCAACTCGGGCAAGCGGCTATGCGAAGACGATTATGCTGCAGGGCACCGCCTCGGATGTAGGCAAAAGCCTGCTGACGGCGGCGTTGTGCCGTATCCTGCTCCAGGACGGCTATCGGGTTGCTCCGTTTAAGTCACAGAACATGTCGCTGAACTCCTATGTCACCCCGGACGGCAAAGAAATCGGCCGGGCGCAGGGGATGCAGGCCGATGCTTGCCGAATCGCGGCGACGACCGATATGAACCCGATTCTGCTGAAGCCCAAGAAGGACATGGTGTCGCAGGTCGTCGTCCATGGCAAGCCTTACCGCGATCTGGACGCCCGCACCTACAGGGAGAAGTATTTGCCTGAGGCGGAGGCCGTGGTGAAGGAAGCGCTCCACAGGCTGCGGCATTCGGTTGATGTCGTGGTGATCGAGGGGGCGGGCAGTCCGGCGGAGGTGAACCTGAAAAACCGGGATATCGTCAATATGCGGCTAGCCGGCTGGGCGGATGCTCCGGTGCTGCTCATCGCGGATATTGACCGCGGGGGCGTATTTGCATCGCTAGTCGGCACGCTGGAAATATTGACTGAAGAGGAACGGGCCCGGGTTAAAGGGTTCGTGATCAATAAGTTCCGCGGCGATGTCACGCTGCTGAAGCCGGGCCTGGACTGGCTGGAGGCCCGTACGGGCAAGCCTGTGCTGGGGGTAATTCCCTATCTGCCCGATCTCGGTCTGGAGGATGAGGATTCGGCTTCGCTGGAGCGCAGGCTGACAGAGGCGGGGGCCCCGCCGGAAGCGGTCATTGATGAGGCGGCCGAGCGTCGCAAGCTGGATATCGTCGTGATCCGCCATCCGCGGCTATCCAACTTTACCGATATCGATCCGCTGCTTCAGGAGCCGGATGTCCGCGTACGATTCGTGACGAAGGCGGCCGAATTCGGGCGACCGGATGCGGTTATCGTACCAGGCAGCAAAAATACGGTGGACGATCTGGTCTACCTGCGCGAAGCCGGACTGGACGGAAAGGTCGTACAGCTCGCTTCAGAGGGCGGGCATGTAGTCGGTATTTGCGCCGGCTACCAGATGCTGGGCATGCGGCTGCTCGATCCCGAACTGGTCGAATCCGACCGTCCTGAACTATCGGGTCTGGGCTTACTGCCTACAGAAACGGTATTCGTCGCGGACAAGCGCACCGTCCGGGTGGAAGGAAGCACGACGCTTTATGCCGAGCCAAACGGACATTACCCGATAACGGGGTACGAGATCCACATGGGACGTACGTCCTTTCTCGAGCCGGTCGAGCATGCTTTTACTTTGAAAACCGATAATATCGCGTATACAGGCGCAGCTGGCACGGAAGACGGGCCAACGCGGAGCGGCAGACCATCCTCCAGTCGAGGGGATGGGGGCATCCGAGATGGTGTCGTGACGGCGAACGGACGCATATGGGGGACTTACCTTCATGGCGTGCTGCATAATGATGATTTTCGGCGCGCCTTCCTGAACCGAATCCGGACAGATAAGGGCTGGGAGCCGCTGGATGCCGAGCTGCGTTTCCAGGAGCAGCGGGAGGCCGCATTCGAACGGCTGGCCGAGCACGTGAGAAGCAGCTTGGATATGACTCGTTTATATGAGATGATCAGGTAAGCGGTAAGAGCTAAGTCAAATCTAGGAGGGCTAGGTATGCGAATTTATACTCGAACTGGTGATGCCGGTCAGACGGGAGTGATCGGCGGACGTGTGGACAAGGACGATGACCGGGTGGAAGCCTACGGAACGACCGACGAGCTCAATTGCTATGTAGGCCAGGCTATGGGCTTCCTGGACCCGGAGCGTGACTCGGATCTGCTGGCCGATCTGCTGGAGATTCAGCATGAGCTGTTCGACTGCGGATCGGATCTCGCGCTGTTGAAGCAGGAGCTTCGTCCGTATAAGGTGAAGGCGGAGATGGTGGAGCGTCTGGAGACTTGGATCGATAAATACGATGCGGAGACGCCCGATATCAAGCGCTTCATCCTGCCGGGAGGCAGCCTGGCGTCCTCAACGCTGCATGTGTGCCGTACCGTATGCCGGAGGGCGGAGCGCCGGGTGGTCACGCTGGCCCGTACTCAACCGATCAATGAGGAGGTGCGGCGGTATTTGAACCGGCTGTCGGACCTGTTCTTCACGATCGCCAGAACGGCCAATCACCGGGCAGGCGTGCCCGACGTGGAATACGTACGGAGCGCCGAGGTGTTCCGCCGGAAGTGATGACAACTTACTACAAACCTTTGGAGTATAAAGTGCCGCCTGATGATGAAGGTCTGCTGCTGCGGACGGTGCTGCAGAAGCGGATGGGCCTGTCCCGCAAGCTGATCTCCCGTCTGAAGCTGACCGAGGAAGGGATCACGGTTAATGGCGAGCGCAAATATATCGATGTGGCTGTAAAAACGGGCGACCTGGTAGCGGCCCGCATGGCCGAGGAGGATTCGGAGGACATCCTGCCGCAGCCGATGCCTCTGAGCATTCTGTATGAGGATGATGAGCTGCTCGTGCTGAACAAGCAGGCCGGCGTGATCGTTCACCCGACCCACGGCCACTATACCGGGACTATCGCCAACGGCGTCATTCATTATTGGAGAGAGCAGGGAGCAAGCTTCCGCTTTCGACCGGTTCACCGGCTGGATCAGGAAACGTCGGGGGCTCTGGCGATCGCCAAAAACCCGTATGTCCATCAACAAATCTCGGAGCAAATGCAAGCGAATGGCCTGAAAAAGGAGTATGTGGCGCTCGTGCATGGGGATGTCCAGGCACAGGTGGGTACGATCGATGCCCCTATCGACCGCGATCCCGACTCTCCCCATGTGCGCATCGTGACGGAGACCGGATACCGGGCTGTGACCCATTACCGGGTAGAGCGGCGCTACGGGGCCGCTACCTTGGTCAGACTGCGCCTGGAAACCGGACGTACTCACCAGATTCGCGTGCACATGAAGCATCTGGGGCATCCGCTGGTCGGCGACAGCATGTACGGTCTACCTGAAGCAGACGGCGGCCTGATCGGCAGACAGGCGCTTCATGCGGCCACGCTGGGTCTGACGCACCCTATCCTGAAGCGGTGGATGGAGTTCGAGGCGCCGGTTCCGGAGGATATGCTGGAGTGCGCGCGGAGACTGGAGCAGGGCGGGACAGCCGGACAAGCCGGACAAGCCGGACTGGCCGGAGGCGGATAAAAGAGGACGCATAACGCTATAGAAGGTCTTGCGGCGCTGTATCTTTCCGCAAGTCAAAACGCAAGCATTCCGCTGTCTAGCCGGAACGGCTTGCGTTTTTTTACGTACATTTCTTAAGCGGTCATTGCAGCATGCCCAAATATTCCTTCATGGCAACCGACAGATTTTCCAGCGCGCCTGCCTGCGGCGTCCAAAGCTGGGTAAAGGCCCGGGGCGGCCCGCTGAGCCTTGTGCGAAAATCTGTGGGATATGGAATGACGTCAACTCCCTGAGCTTCGAAATGCTTCACCGCACGCGCCATATGAAAGGCCGAGGTAATCAGCACCGGCTCGTTCAGCCTTTGTTTCGTCAAAATGGCTTGCGTGTTACGGGCATTCTCCTGGGTATTGCGGCTTGTATCGTCCACCAGGATCTGCTCTTCGGGGATGCCCAGCTCGATCAGCATCCGCTTGGCAAGATGCCCCTCGTTGCCGGAGGCGGCGTACACCTGCCCGCCTGAGAATACAATAGGCAGCGGCTTGCGCGCATATAGCTGGACGGCGGTTACGACCCGCTGCAGCGTCGGCCCCGACAGCTGGCCTTCGCCTGCCGGGCTCGGTACTCCTGAGAGGGAGCCGCCGCCAAGCACGACATAAGCATCTCCTTCGATGGAGGGGGGAGGGGCATACCGTCTCTCCAGCCCGCCCATAACGGCATCGGCCCAGGCGGGAGTCGACAGGGCGTACAGAAGCAGCGCTGAGCCGCCGATGAACAAGGCCGCCTTACGGTTGAAACGGAGGAAGGCTGCCGCCGCTAGCAGCAGCAGGAGGATGAATATTCCGGGAGGCAGCAGGAAGCTGTACAGGGCCTTTAAGAAATAGATCATGACCGGTCGGACTCCTTTACCGTCTAGCGATTTCCATGCGTACCCATTATGGAGGCAAGTCCGTTGTTTTTCAACCCCCCGGAAGGACTAGAGCCGTCATTTGCAGCTTGCTGACGTTCATCGGTATAATGAGTAGGGCGTCAATGACCGATTATTTTCATAGAAGAGGATGAGGTGCGTGAACGAATCGACTGATCACATAACGATCTATGAGTATCCTCCCTGCGGAACTTGCCGCAGTGCCGTAAAATGGCTGCAGAACGAGGGCTGGTCCCTGGAGCGAATTCACATCAAGGAGACGCCGCCAAGCGTCGCCGTGCTGCAGGAGCTGATCGCGTTAAGCGGTCTGGACATCAAAAAATTTTTTAATACGTCAGGCGAAGTCTACAAGGAGCTGCAGCTCAAAGACAAGCTGGCCGGTATGTCGCTGGAGGAAAAGCTGCAGCTGCTCTCCGCGCATGGCATGCTGATCAAACGGCCGATCGCAACGGATGGGAAGCGTGTGACCATCGGCTTCAAGCCTGAAGCTTATGACGAGGCCTGGAGCCGGTAAATCAGAATCTAAGGGGCGTGGAACCAACTTGGGGCAAACAAAGCGTAAAAAGCAAAATCCGTTTTGGTATATCGGAGCTGCGGCCATGTTCATACTGTCGCAGCTGAAAGTTCTGCTCCCTCTGCTTAAGCTGGGCAAAGCCGGGGGCGCGATCATCACGATGGCTGTCTCCATCTGGGCTTATGCTCTACGATTTCCGTGGCAATTCGCGGTGGGGTTCGTCCTGCTCATCTTCGTTCATGAGATGGGCCATGTGTGGGCCTCCAAGCGCAAGGGTCTTCCGGTCAGCGCGCCGGTATTCATACCGTTCCTGGGCGCGATGATCAATATGAAGCGTCATCCGCGCGATGCCGCCACAGAAGCTTACGTCGCGATGGGCGGTCCCTTGGTCGGCACGCTGGGGGCGGTCCTTGTCTTGGCCGCCGCTTATATATGGGACAGCGGGCTGCTGTACAGCTTGGCCTATACCGGCTTTTTCCTTAATCTGATCAATCTGCTGCCCATTCATCCGCTGGACGGGGGGCGGATTGCGACGGCGGTTACCCGATGGCTGTGGCTGGTCGGCTTGATAGGCGGGCTTGTAGTGATCGTGTATTTGAAGAGCTGGCTGTTCTTTCTTATCTGGGCCATGTTTGCTTATGACTTGTATGTGAAATACGTGAAGAACCGGAAGGGGGGAAAACCAACGGATATCCGCTCGGTATCCCTGACTTTCATGGTGCCTGCGGAGCCTCTGATCGAGCAAGGCTACATCCTGCCCGGGCCTGAGCATAAGCGGGAGCTGCCGTTCACTACGTATACGGACCTGAAGGACGAAACCCAGCGCGTCGATTTATTCTGGGAAGGGCTCAACTTTCACGGGACCGTGCCCATGACCCAGCAGGGTTTGATCCACCGGGCCCACGTTACGGGTCTCGAAAGGATTCAGAAAGATGAGGGCTTGCAGCTGGCCATTCATTGTCAGGTCGATTATTCGCCTTATGTGAACGATAAGTACTACGAGGTGCTGCCTGCCACCAGGTGGAAATTCGGGATCGGCTATATGTCGCTGGCTGCGGCGCTGCTGCTTCTGATGTTCGGGGTTCATGAATTGTCGGGCATAAGCTTCATGGGCCGCTAAGCATGTATGGAGTTAACGAATGAAGGCATGCCGTTCGGATTAGAACAAAGGAACCTCTAGGCCGGCCGGATCCATCCGGGATGACTGCAGAGAAAGATGGGACAAAACCCGAGGGTCCGGTAAACCGGGCGATGCAGAGGTAAGGGGAGAGGGATGCGATGAAGCGCTGGGAGTCCAAACGTTTGGCCGAGCTCGGTTCGGCTATTTTTTCTGAGGTGGCGCAGTGGAAGCAGGAAGTGATAGCCCGGGGAGTCGACGTCATCGACCTGGGAATCGGAAGTCCTGACAGGGGGCCGTCTGACAGAGTCCGGAAGGCGCTGAGCGAAACGGCGCTCGATCCGATGCAGTATGGGTATCCGGGTACGGAAGGAACACCGGAATTCCGTCAAACGGTAGCGGATTGGTATCGCTACCGATTCGGCGTCTCGCTGGACCCGGATTCCGAGGTTGTTGCTCTGATGGGCTCCCAGGACGGGCTGGCCCATCTGGCGATGGCGGTTACCGATCCGGGCGATGTGGCGATCGTGCCCGATCCGGGCTATCCGATTTATTCGGCCAGTCTTGTGCTGGCCGGGGTGAAGCCTTACCGGATACCGCTCCGGGAAGAGCATGATTTTTTGCCCCAGCTGGAACAGATTCCGGAGTCTGTGCTGAGGCAGGCCAAGTTCATGCTGCTGAACTATCCGAGCAACCCGCTATCGGCGGTGGCGACGATTCCTTTCTTCGAACGGCTGGTCGATTTTGCCCGTCGCTATGGGATTCTGCTCGTACATGATGTCGCCTATTCGGAAATGGCCTTTGACGGCTTCAGGCCTCCAAGCGTGCTTGAAGTCGAAGGAGCTAAGGACGTTGCTGTCGAATTTCATTCGCTGTCGAAAAGCTTTAATATGGCAGGGTGCCGGATTGCTTTTATGGTCGGCCAGCCGGATGTAGTGCGCGCACTGCGCACACTCAAGTCGAATATCGATTATGGCGTCTTTCTTGCCGTGCAACGCGCGGGGATCGAGGCGATGAGAGAGGATATGGAGCCGGGCAGCCAATCCGTAGCCGCGCTTTACGAGCGCCGCCGGGATATTGTCATTGATGGCTTACGGGAATTCGGCTGGGAAATCCGCAAGCCCAAGGCTTCGATGTTCATTTGGGCCTCGATTCCGAAGGGCTGGACATCTCGACAAATTTCCCGGGAAATGCTGTACTCTGCCGGCGTTGTTGTCATACCGGGCGACGCATTCGGTCAAGAAGGCGAAGGATATGTCAGAATTGCGCTGGTTCAGGAAGAGGCTCGATTGAAGGAGGCAGTTCTGCGAATGGGTGAATTCATGCGCTCCATTAGCCAAGTGAAGGACAGCACGCTCACTGCTCAAGGGACAGGGGAAATGTAGCGGGGCTGGAGCGTTTCATAAAGCTTCTGTCTACCCATCCGCGTGTTCATAATATACGTCGACGATGCGACTGTGACCCAGGGGCTGCTTCCAGTAGGAAGCGGTCCCTATTTGGCTAGGGATAGCTTTCATACAGGGGTCTCCTGTGATTAGCTGTAAGCAAAGCCGGAGGGCCGTCAAAGAAGCTGTTCCCGTAGCAGTCGGGATCGTGGGCGGCCGAGAGCTGAGAGCTGAGAGCCGAGAGCCGAGAGCCTTCTGACGCTAGCCGTCCTGTCCTATGCTCGTGTCGAAACTAAACGACGGCGGCTGCCGATCCTTGGATGACTTCATCACAAGGGTCTCTTGTTCCGGGACAAGACATCTTTACGAGGGATCGGTATACAAGGACGACTCCCGCAATACCAGTCGATGAGGAATAAGGGTTCTGTTGTGATGAATCGCCTCTCCCTTGACAGAACGAATTAACGTTTGGGACGCGGTATATCCAAGCTGGTAAATCCCGATATCGACCGAACTGATCGGCGGGGAGGAGAGCTCGGACATCGGAATATTGTTAAAGCCGATAACAGCAAGATCCCTCGGCACTTTGTAGCCAAGCTCCGTTAGCCCGCGAAGCACGCCGAAAGCGACCAGATCGTCCATGACAACCAGAGCCGTAGGTCTTTCGGGCAGAGCCATGAAGAACGACATCGCCCGATAGCCGCTCTCTTGCAAAAAATCCCCTTCCACAATCCACTCGTTATGAAAATCAAGTCCGGCATCGTCAATGGCCTTCTTATATCCGGTCAGCCGGTCTCTCGACACGATCAGGTTGGGAGGACCGCTTACGAAGCCGATCCGCTTATGCCCCTGTGCGATCAGATGCTTGGCGACATCATAAGCAGCCTGCACGTTATCATTATCGACCGACAGAATATCAGGATGATCTTCGCTTCGTCCGATCAGGACGAAAGGGAAATTCTGTTCTTTAAGAAAATCAATGACCGGGTCGGAATTTCGCGAATAAAGCAGGATGACTCCATCGACTCGCCGACCCCGGACCAGCTTCGTAACGGCCTCGACCTCTTCGCGCTCGCTAATGCCGGTCGTCATCATCAGATCGTACCCGGAGCGGGTAGCCTGGGAGATGACTCCGCGGACGACCTCGGAGAAAAATTGGTTCAGAAACAATTCCTCCGCCGAGCGGGGAAGCAGCAGACCGAGTGTTTGCGTTGTCTTGGACACCAGGCTTTTGGCCATGGCATTCGGATGGTAGCCGAGCTCCTCCATGATTTCCTTCACCTTCCGAACAGTAGCCGGGCTGATACGGGAATGACCGGACAGCACGCGGGAGACGGTAGAAGGAGAAACGCCGGCCTTTTTAGCAACATCAATGATTGTAACGTTCATGCGATATTCCTCCGGCATTTATAGTCTGGTAGCGGTTTGTGCAAACGCTTTTCTTTTCAGGAGAGCAAAATGTAAATAGCTTATCGTTATCTATATTAGCGTACCCTGCTCTCAAATGTAAACAGCTTCAAGGGAAATAAGAAAACCGAAAGATGGGAAGCGTGATTTGTAAAAAAAGCGAAATAATTAGAAATATGGAGAAAAACAGAGATAAAGTGCAGAAATAATTGGAAATTATGCAAATAAGATATGCGCAAACGTTTTTACAAAATAGATCCCATCGTGTATGATGATCTGGGAATGAAGCGTTTCCAATGGGTGGAATGTTAAAGCTTATGCGAAAATAACGGATGAAATCAAGAGATCACCCTTTTTTTTCTGAAGTTGAGCAAACGTTTGCGCAGTCCTCCTGTTCCAGACGCTCTGAAAGCTGAATAAACCAAGCATCGAAAGGGGTATGTACCAAAAATGAAAAGAAACAAAGCACTCTCGTTGATTGCCGCATTATCGATGGCGTTTTCTGTCGCCGCCTGCTCGCAGGGAACACAGCCAGGGGCCGGATCCGATCCGCAGCCGGTAGAGACGCCTTCCGCGACGAAGTCTGGTGACGCGCTGCCAACCGGAGCCGATGACAAGGGAATCAAGCCTGAGCCGGGCGCCAAGCTGGTGATTTGGGAAGGAGCCAAGGAGCGCCCCTATACGGAGGAGATCGTGAAGCGCTTCAAGGAAGTCTACAACGTGGAAGTGACGATCGATGAGGTAGGACCCCCGGATCAGGTCGGCAGACTGACCAACGACGGACCGGCCGGCATCGGGGCGGACGTCGTGGTCATGCCGCACAATCACTTGGGAAGAGCGGTGGCAGCCGGCCTGCTGCTGCCCAACGATATCTTCGGAGAGGCGGTCAAGAAAGAAAACACAGAGAGCTCGATTATTGCCGCGACTAGCGGTGACATGCTGTACGCCTATCCGAGGTCCTCGGAGACGATCGCGCTGTATTACAACAAGAGCCTGGTCAAGGAGGCTCCCAAGACATTCGAGGATGTTATCAAAGTCGGGAAGCCGCTTACGGACAAAAGTAAAAATAAATATGGGCTCATCTTTGAGAGCGGCAACTTCTATGTCGCCTATCCCTTTTTTGCAGGAGGTTATGTATACGGCAAAAACGGCACCGACAAAAACGATGTCGGCTTGAACACCGACGGTGCCGTAGCCGGGATGAAGGTTTTTGCGGAGCTGAAGAACGCGGTGCTGCCGATCAATACCGGCGACGTGAACCCGGATATCCAGCGCTCGCTCTTTACAGGCGGCGATGCGGCGATCAGCATAACCGGACCTTGGGAGCTGGGCGTCTACAAGGAGGCGCTGGGCGACAATCTGGGCATCGCGCCGATCCCGGCCATTAACGGCAAGCCGGCCGTTACCTTCTCCGGGGTCCAGGAGCTGGCGGTCAACGCCTATACGAAGTACCCGAACGCGGCGAAGCTTTTCGCACGCTTTGCTACCAGCAAAGAATCCCAACTGCTGCTGCACAAAATGATCGGCTCCGTACCGACGAACAACGAAGCCCAGAACGATCAGCAGATCAAAAGCGACCCGCTCGTCGCCGCTTTCGTAGAGCAATCGGTACACTCGGTTCCGATGCCGTCGATTCCGGAGATGGAAAATGTATGGAATCCGGTAGGCGCAGCGCTTGGCGACATCTGGAACTCGGGCAAGGATCCTAAGGCTGCGCTCGACAATGCCGTGAAGCAGATCAAGGATGCGAATAACGGAAAGCAGTAACGAAAACAGCTTGTGCGTCTCACCCTCCGCGTGGCGGGCGGGTGAGACGATTATTTGCAGGAGAGGGGGAGAGGACAGGAAATGGGTCAACTTCGCACAACCGTTGACATTGCGGGTGGCAAACAATCGCCCAAGCACGGGATCATCGCAGCAGTCCTTTCAGCTATGGCATGCGGCCTTGGGCAATTGTACAACCGCCAGTACATAAAGGGGGTGCTCCTGCTCGCGCTGGAGGCTGCCGGTCTGATCTACTTTATCAACAATCTGGGTAGAGCTGTCTGGGGACTGGTTACCCTGGGGGAAACGCCAACCAAGCAGATCAAGGTGGGGGAGGTTTTCCAGAACGTACCGGGAGACCATTCGATTTTTCTGATGATTAACGGTTTGATAACCGTATTTGCCTTCCTGCTCTTTTTAGCAGCCTATATCGTGAACGTCAAGGACGCTTATCAGATTGGCAAACAGCGTGAGGAGGGGGTTCTGCCGAACGGGTTCGCCTCGACTCTGAAGTATTTATCGGACAAAAAATTCGCACAATTGTTTCTGCTGCTTCCGGCCATAGGCATCTTGTTCTTCACGGTGCTGCCGATCGTGTTCATGGTGCTGCTGGCGTTCACGAATTTTTCTTCTCCCGATCACGTGCCCCCGGCCAAGCTGGTCAACTGGGTCGGCTTTCAGACCTTCAAGGATCTGCTGCTGCTCAAGACATGGAGCGGGACTTTCTTCGGTGTCTTGAAATGGACGATAATCTGGGCGATATCGGCAACGGTTACGACGTACTTCGGGGGCTTCCTGGTCGCGCTGCTCGTTCAGCAGAAGGAGATCCGGTTCAAAGGGTTCTGGAGGACGATTCTGATTATTCCTTATGCAATCCCCGCATTGATTTCCCTGCTTATGATGAGGAATATGTTCAATGCGCAGTTCGGACCGATCAACCAGTATCTGGGCAGCTTGGGGATCTACCAGCCGCAATGGCTGACAGACCCGACCTGGGCGAAGATTACGGTAGTCATCGTCAATATGTGGATCGGTATCCCAGTCTCGATGATTCTCATCATGGGCGTATTGACGACCATATCGAAGGATCTGTACGAAGCTGCGGAGGTGGACGGCGCATCGGCCTTCCAAAAATTCCGGATTGTGACGCTGCCGCTTGTCTTGTTTACGACGGCTCCCGTTCTGATCGGCCAGTTCGCGGGCAACTTTAATAACTTTAACGCGATCTTCCTGCTTACGGGAGGCGGGCCGACAGTCGGCAGCTATCAATTTGCCGGAGCGACGGATCTGCTGGTAACCTGGCTGTTCAATCTTACGCTGAGCCAATTGAAATATAATATCGCTTCTGCCATCGGCATTATCGTATTTTTTATCATTGCATCGTTCTCGATCTGGAATTTCAGCCGATCCCGTTCGTTCCGAGAGGAGGATATGATCCAATGATAGGCCGACGCTTGCGTACTAGAATACGACTAACCTTGAGCTATATCACACTGATTTTGTTATCGGTGTGCAGCCTGTACCCGGCACTTTGGATTGTTTTGGGCTCATTCCGCCCGGGGAGGTCCCTCTACAGCAAGACGTTGTTCCCGGAGAGCTATACGCTCGATAACTACAAAGCTTTGTTTACATCCAAAAGCTTTCTGTTCGGCCCCTGGTACATCAACACGCTGAAAATTGCGGTGATCTCGATGATCCTGGGTACGCTGCTGGCGCTGCTGTGCGGATATGCGGTGTCCCGATATCGCTTCAAGATGCGCAAAACCGCCTTGTCAACGATTCTCGTGCTCAATATGTTCCCGGGCTTCCTGAGCCTGATCGCGGTCTTCATCCTCCTGAAGGAAATGAACCTGTTGAATACGCATATGGCCGTTATTCTGGTCTACGCCGCTGGGGCACCACTGTTTTCGACTCTGCTGGTCAAGGGTTTTTTCGACGCCGTACCGCGAAGCCTGGATGAGGCCGCTCGGATCGACGGGGCAAGCAATCTGACGATATTCGCCCGTATTATGCTGCCGCTATCCAAGCCGCTGGTCACTTACGTGGCACTTACGACGTTCGTCGGACCCTGGGTCGATTATATTTTCGCCGCGCTCGTGCTTCGCTCTCGGGATAAATGGACGCTCGCGGTCGGGCTCTTCGATCAGGTTGCCCGCTCTAACCAATCGACGAACTTCACTTTGTTCGCCGCAGCCTCGGTGCTGATCGCGGTGCCGATCACGATTCTGTTTATTTTCCTGCAGCGCTTCCTCGTCGAGGGCTTGACAGCAGGAGCCAGCAAGGGATGAGTGCATCTCGTCGCCCAGCCGCGCTGCTGCTCGCTGCAGCGCTTGTGCTCTCCTCATCCTCAGGCTGCAGCGATTCCGCGCCCTCCGAGGTACAGGATATGCCCTCGACAGCTGTAGAAACCTACCTGCCCTTCGCTTCTTTGCAAGAGACGAAAGAAAAGCCCCCGGTCTACGAACAGCCTTCGAGGGTATTCTATGAAATTTTTGTCCGTTCCTTCTATGATTCCAATGGCGACGGGATCGGGGACTTGCAGGGGGTCGCAGCCAAACTCGATTACTTGCAGGAGCTCGGCATCGAGGGGCTATGGCTAACCCCCATTCACCCGTCGTCGAGCTATCACGGGTATGACGTTACGGATTACTATGACGTAAGCCCGGAGCTCGGTACGCTGGAGGACTTCCGATACTTATCGGCGGAGGCGCGCAAGCGGGGAATCCAGCTGATTCTTGATCTGGTCGTCAATCACACCAGCTCCAGCCATCCTTGGTTTATCGACTCGTCCTCGGGTCCGGACAGCAAGTACCGCAGCTGGTACAACTGGTCGGAGGACCCGAACCGGAATGCGCATGTGCTTAGCGCGACAGGCAGCGGTAACGCCTGGCATCTGAGCGGGGGCGCTCGTTATGTGGGCACGTTCTGGGAGGGGATGCCGGACTTGAACTTCGACAATCCGGCTGTACGCGAGGAGATGATCCGGGTCGGAAACTTCTGGCTGAAGCAGGGCGCGGACGGGTTCCGGCTTGATGCGGCAAAGCATGTTTACGAGGACTTTCAGTCGTCCAAAGGCAGCAAGGAGACGGCAGCAAGCAACCAGAACTGGTGGCAGGAGTTCCGGCGCGGACTGAATGAAGCGGATCCCGATGTCTTTCTCGTCGGGGAGGTATGGGATAGTGAAGCCGTGATCGCTCCTTACCTGAATCAGGCTTTCCAGTCGGCCTTTAACTTTACGCTGAACACCACCCTGCGAAGCGCCGTTCATGCTGAGAAAGCACCCGATCTCGGAGCGATGCTTAGCCGTCAGTATGAGATATTCCGGAAGGAATCCGGCGGTCGGTTTGTCGATGCTTCTTTTATCGGCAATCACGATGCAGACCGTCTAATGAGTGTGCTGCGGGGCAGCGGGGAGCATGCCCGCATGGCTGCGGCGCTGCTGCTGACACTGCCCGGTCATCCGTTCCTCTATTACGGGGATGAGATCGGCATGAAGGGCAGCGGAGCGGATGAAAACAAGCGCGAGCCTATGCTGTGGCATGCCGCCGGCAAGGGTGAAGGGCAGACGACCTGGAAGCCGGCACGTTCCAATAGCGGGGCTGACGCGCCTTCGGTGGAGGCGCAGCTGAAAGACCCGAACTCCCTTCTAAACCGCTATAAGCAGCTGATCGACTGGCGCAAGCGCGAGCCGGCGCTGAGGGATGGAGACATCGCCCCTTTCGCTGCTGAGGATCCGGGCCTGTCTGCTTTCATTCGGAGAACGGCCGAACGGGAAGTGCTCGTCGTACACAATCTGACAAGCAAGCCGCTGGAGCTGGATGTACGCAAGCGAGAGCCCGAAAGGTTCGGACGGATTCTGCTGTCTACGGAGGGTTCCACAAGGATCGAAGCGGGAATACTGTCGATTCCGGCCTACAGCTCGGTCGTTTTGCAATAAGCGTACCGCTTCCGGACGGAATGCGAATACACGCTCTCATAGCTTGGATCCGCCTAGGTGCAATCTCAAGTCATCGGCCCGAGATTGTGCTTTTTGTTCAACACAGAAACTACAAAACAGGAGGCCATCTCGTTGAACGCAAACTTCAAAGCTCGGCTGCAAAGCCCGCTTCAATCCGTAGGAGGAAAGCTGTTTCTTCTGCTGTTCGTCACAACGGCCGGTCTCACGGCCGCGCTCGGCTGGGTCTCATATACAGTGGCCAAAGGACTGATCATTGACCAGGTGGCCGGTGCGTCATCGCAAACGATTGTACAGGCGGCAGACAAGCTCGATTTTTTATTTGCCCAATACGAATCGTTGTCCAGACAGCTGCTTATCGATCAGGAGCTGAGGGAGGACCTGCAGCTGGTGAGCAAGCCGGATGCGGACTATGGTCTTAAAAACCAGGCGGAGAACCGGATCCGCCGGAAGCTGGATGCGATCGTCAGCTCGGACAAGAGGCTGCTGCGCGTCATGCTCATTCCAAGGACGCTGGACATCGCGAAGACGTACCGGACGTCCGGAAGCAGCTCGATTATGATCAACGAAGCTAACGCGGGAGCGCTGAAAGCGATCATGGAGGCGGACGGGGATATTCGCTGGCTGCCAGTTCAGAAGAAGGGGCTGTACACGCTGAATACCGAGCCTACCCTGACGATGGGGAGGCTGCTCAAAAATGCTCAACGTCCGGAGGCTGAATTCATCCTCACCCTGGAGATCAAGAGCCAGGCGCTTACCGAGATCTTATCGAATGTCAGACTGGGGCAAACGGGGGAAATATGGCTTGTGACGAACGATGGGAAGGTAGCATATACGGCGGAGCCGGCAGCGCTGGAGCAGGTATCGAACATTCTGGGCGAGGCAGGCGAACAGGAGGAAGGGGCCTTCCATGCCCGAGAGGAGGACGGCGTAGAACGGCTCGTTGTCCACAAGCGGCTGCAGACGGCCAAGTGGCAGCTGGCCGGCCGTACCCCTGTAAGCGAGTTCGTTCAGGATACGGACAAGCTGCTAACGATCACAGTGGCCATGACGCTGTTGGCGATCGTACTGGCCGCTGCCCTCGGCTATCTGGTTGTAAGGCTTGTAGGCAGGCCGCTAACGTTGCTGTGCAAGCTGATGGAAGAAGGGGAGCGCGGCAATCTGACGGTGCGCACCGACTTCCGTTCACAGGACGAGATCGGACGGCTCGGCCAGAGCTTCAACCGCATGATGCAGCAAATCCGGACGCTTGTCGAGCAAACGAATCGTTCGGCTCAAGAGGTGCTGCGTACGGCAGCCGAGCTCTCTGAGGTTTCCAAGAACACCGCATTGTCTGCGCGGGAGATTGCGGCGGCGACAGGAGAGATCGCCCATGGGGCCAGCAGTACGGCAGCGGTAGCTGAGAAGGGCACCCTGCTGACCGAGCGGATCGGCCTGACGACGACGGAGGTCGCCCTCTCCAATGACCGGATGGGAGAAGCTTCCGGCCGTGTGCAGCAGGTCAGCGTTCAGGGGACTGCTTGCATGAACGTATTGGTCGAGAAAACGGATGAGAACGCCAGGCTGACCCATACGATCGTCGACAAGGTCGACCGGCTTAAGGCGAGCGCTTCATCCATGCGGAAAATTCTCGATGTCTTGAACAACCTGACTAAGCAAACCAATATATTATCGTTGAACGCGACCATTGAGGCTGCACGCGCAGGTGCTGCCGGCAAGGGGTTCATGGTCGTCGCCGAAGAAATCCGCAAGCTGGCGGACCAGTCGAAGAACTCCATACAGGTTGTGTCCGGCATCACGGAGACCATCCGGCAAGAGATGGAAGAAACCGTCCAATTCCTGTTGACGGCCAACCCGATGTTCGAGGATCAGCGGAACGCGGTAAAGGAAGCGGCGGCCATCTTCGGCCAGGTTATGGAGGAAACGACCCGGTATATGGAGCAGCTTAGGGCATCCTCCGCTTCTGTCGAGCAATTGGTATTATCCCAGCACAAGCTGTCCGAAGCGATGGGCTGCGTAAGCTCGGTCGTCGAGGAAACGACGGCTTCGACGGAGGAGGTGGCCTCCTTATCGGCAAGTCAGTTGGCTGTTAGTGAAAGACTTGTGGGGCTGTCGTCAAGATTGGAGGAATTATCCGAGCAATTGAAGCTTTCACTCGTTACATTTCGCACCTGAATCGGAAATACTCGGTTGCGAACAAAGGAGGAGCTATGATCAAAGTTGTTGTAGCAGATGCTCACCGGATCGTCAATGAGGGAATCAAGCTTATCCTGGAGCGGGAGGGGGAGATTGAGGTAGCCGGGTACGCGGCGACCTCGCAGGAGCTGATCGAGCTGTGCGACCGATTGCAGCCTTGCATTGCGCTGGTAGACGCGTTCGTCCTGAAGGAAGGTGGCATAGAGGTCGTCAGGCAGGTCCGCAGCAAGCATCCGAGCACGAAAGTCATCATCTTCACCAGTTGCACGGATGCGGGCTGCATGCTGCAAGCGATCCAAAGCGGGGCGAGCGGATATATTCTGAAGGACATCCATCCTCCAGAGCTGGTGCTGACGGTCAAAAGTGTGGCGGCGGGGCTAAGCATTATGGATAAGCAGGCCATGCACAGCTTCACGGAGCAGGCGGGCATCAGCCTGGCTGCCGCCTATGAGCGTCAGATCTCGCCTGATCCCGGGCTAACCGATCGGGAGGTCAGCATCATCAGGCATATTGTGGAGGGCATGGAAAATCGCGAGATTGCGCGCAGTCTTTTCATGTCGGAGGGGACGATTAAAAATACGGTATCCGGCATTCTTAGAAAGCTTGACCTTCGCGACCGCATCCAACTCGTGGTGTTTGCCATTCGCAACGGGCTGGCATGAATACAGGACTCATCACCCATGAATGACAGGCAGGCCCTGCGATCATGGGTTTTTTGTGTCCGACGAATGCACATGAAAAAAAGGAAGCGCGGACAATTCTTTATAACCGCACGTCCTTTTTTTATAGCTGTATCGCTGTCCGGTTCATGACGCAGGGCATCTGGCACGGTGCGAACAGGGTGAGGCATACTTACGGTAGCAAGTGAAATGAGGTTAGATAAAAGTTAATTTTCCAAGGGGGGTTCTGCGTGACGAAAATACAATTGCCCATCAGCATACCGCCTGTGAAGTGCTGGCAGTTCTCGGCGTATCCGCTCGCTGTCATCGGGACGGATGAGCGAAGTTGGGGCTGGATCTTCAGCAATTACATCCAGGTCAGTATTCATGAGCGTTTCGCAACGGCGCCCGTCCCTTTCGGCTTCTACGAGTACGATTATGCCTGCAATCCGTTGCTCTCGGTGCAGCGCATGGACAGGGACCTGTTCCCCCTCTTCCGCAGAGGAATCGTAGATTTCGTCAAGGACTGCATCGGCCAAGGCTACTCGGTATACCTCAATCTGAATGAGTATCATGTCCCCAGCCGCATGCATTATGGCGTGCGCAATTATTCGCATGACGTGCTTGTGTACGGCTTCGACGAGGAACAGGGCGTCTTCGACCTGCTCGGGTACAATGAAAGGCTGATGTTCGGGAGCTCGACGATCAGCTTCACCGAATTTGAGCAGGCCTATGCCAGTCTGGATACGTTTCCTAATCCGTGCCGGCAGATTTTCCTGTACCGGCTCAATGAACGGGCCAGCTATGCGTTCAATATCGATCTTGTTGCGGAAAGTCTGGAGGACTATCTGTACTCGCGCAATACGGCACTGAAATACCAGCTGCTCGCCGAGCCGGAAGACGATCTGATCTTCGGGCTTGATTCCTACTCGATCCTGCGGCAGTTTATCGAAGCGCAGAGCGCCAATAAGAACCCGTGGGTGGATATGCGCTATATGCACATGCTTTGGGAGCATAAGCATCTGATGGCCTTACGGGTCGCATACATGACGGAGCGGGGATTTATCGATACCTCTAGGGGTCTGGAAGGCAGATTCGCGCAGCTTGAGAAGACGGCGGAGGCGGCCCGCAACAGCTTCATTAAGTTCTCTCGCTCGCGCAAGCCCGAGCATCTGACTTCGATCGTTGGAACGGTAGAGCGGATGCGGGAAGAAGAGCGGCAGCTGTATGACGAGCTGCTGGGGTCGATTCGGCTGCGGCCGAATCTGTCCGGTGACACGGCGGCGGAGAGAGGGGTGGCCGGATGAGCGGATTGACGGCTGTCCAAGAGTGGCGGGAAATCGCGGGTGAAATGAAACTGGCTATGGCGGGCCGTGCGGCTCACGCCGACGCGACATCCCGGTTTCCTCATGAAAATTTTACAGAGCTGGCTCAGAAGGGGCTCCATACGCTTACGCTGGGGGAAGCCTACGGGGGCCATAGCATCGGCTTCGAGAACACGTTCGAGTTGATCTCGGAGCTGGCAGCGGGCTGCGGATCTACGGCACTATGTCTAGCTATGCACTATTATACGCTGGCGGGACTCGGGACCATGACAGACAATGCCATGCTGGCCGGCGTATTCCGGGATATCCAGCACAATGGCGAGTACATGTCGTCGTTCAACCAGCCGAATGTCATGCTTCTGACGGCCCGGGTAGCGCCGAAGGACATGGTCAAGATCGAGGTCCGGCGAACGAACGGCGGTTATATCGTGAACGGACGGAAGGCGTTCGTCTCCGGCTGCGAACGGTTCAAGTATCTCCCTATATACGGCTACCAGGAGGATACGGGGACGAGGCTCGGCATGACGGCATTGATGGTCACGCGGGACGATTCGGGCGTTACGATCGACGAGGCATGGCGTTCTACGGCGATGAAGGGAACGAAGAGTCATCATGTCACCCTGGATGAGGTTTTCATTCCGGAGGATAGGCTGATCGGCCGGGAGGGACATGCCATCGAGGATACGAACGAGCTGTCCCACTGGTCGAGGCTGGCCATCTCCTCGGTCTACCAGGGCATCGCACAAGCGGCCTTCGATCATGTGGTGTCTGTGCTCGGCAAGAAACGGGATATGTACTCGCAGACGCCGCTCGCTTTCATGCCGGGCTCCCAATTCACGCTGGCGGAGATGCGCATCAAGCTGGAAACGGCTGCGAATCAGCTCCGGATGTTCGCTAGAAGGGCCGACCGGGAGCGTGAGCAGGGCAGATTCACGGATGACTTGTTTCAGCAGTCGCTCATTACGAAATATTACGTGACCCATATGGCCAATGAGATCGTCTGGCAGGCGATGCAGCTCGATGGAATGAGCGCCTTGAACGAAGGCGAGCTGCTGGAGCGGCTCTACCGGGACGTGAGAGCGGCGACCTATCATCAGCCGGGAGATGACCTGCTGAAAGAGCTGCTGGCCAAGAAAACGCTCGGCGTCGTATCGGTCAAGAATAGATGGTGTTGAAGCGATGACGCTGGAACGCGAGATCAAACGATTGCTGACCAAGGAGGATTACGCCCGGCTGCTGTCGCATCCGGAGCTGCTCCCTTTTCCCGTCCGTCATCAGCTTCAGATCAATTATTACTACGAAACGGATGATCAGGGGCTGCATGAGCACGGGATTACCGTCCGGGTCAGGCAGAAAGAAGCGGCGCTTACGCTGGAGGTGAAGTATCCCGCCCGGGGCGCCGGGGAATCGGCCGGTTACCGGATCAAGCAAGAGCTGAGCCGGCCAGTCGATGCGCTGCCGCTCCGCTTCGAGCTGGAGCGGGAATTCCCCGAGCTCGGCATCCGGGGGGAGGCGCATCTTACCCTACCTCTGATTACGGAACGGTCGAGCTTCCGCATATCCGGGGGAACCCGGGTGGAGCTAGACCGGAGCAGCTATTTAGGCATCACGGATTATGAGCTTGAGATCGAGTTCGAGGAGGGAGAGGCCGAGGAGGCCTTTCGCATGTACAAACGGCTGCTGCCGGATAGCGAAGCGGGAGACTCGACGTCAGACGGCAAAAACACCAGATTCTTCCGGCAGTACCGGCAGCTTATGAGGGAGAGATGATCAGGATGGAGATTTGCCTGCAAGTAAAGAGAATCGTAGCGGATACCTTAAAGCTCGGGGATGAGCGCCAGGAGAGCTTGTCTGATGAGCATTCGCTGACTGCCGAGGGGATGGATTCGATCAACTGCGTCGATATTGTACTCAGTCTGGAAGAACAGTTCGACGTCGTATTTGGCGATGAGGAGCTGCTGCTGGACAACCTGAATACGATTGGCAAATTAAGCTCGATCATCGGACAGAAGCTCGGCCTGCAGCAGCCGATCTAGGAGGGGCTGGAAGTGGCATTTATCGAAGTCAAGGAACTGGTCAAGGAATATGAGATCAGCGTCAGAAAGAAAGGCTTGCTGGGCTCCATCAGCAGTTTGCTGATGCCGGAGTACGTCAAGAAGCGGGCCGTCGATTCGATCGACTTCTCGATCGCGCAGGGCGAGACGGTCGGATTCATCGGACCGAACGGGGCAGGCAAATCCACGACGGTCAAGATGCTGACGGGCATTCTCGTGCCCACGTCGGGCTCGATCTCGATCGGGGGGCTCTCTCCGCATAAGGACCGCAAGCTGAACGCTCAGCGGATCGGCGTCGTCTTCGGCCAGCGGACGCAGCTGTGGTGGGATTTGCCTGTGGCCGATACCTTCGATCTGCTGCGGTATGTGTACCGGATACCCGAGCAGCGCTATAAGCGCAATATGGAGCTGTTCAGCGAGCTGCTAGGCCTTCAGGAGTTCATCCGGCAGCCGGTCAGGCAGCTCAGCCTCGGGCAGAAGATGCGGGCGGATATTGCCGCCGCTATGCTGCACGACCCCGAGATCATTTTCTTCGATGAGCCGACGATCGGTCTGGATGTGGTCGCCAAGGAGAACATCCGGGCCTTCATCCGGCAGATGAATAAGGAGAAGGGAACGACGATGCTGTTCACCACGCATGATATGGTCGATATCGAGAAGACCTGCGAGCGGATGATCATTATCGACAAGGGACATAAGATTTATGACGGTACGGTAGAGGAGATTAAGGACCAATATGGCAAGGACCGGACGCTAGCCGTTGAATTTGCCGAGCCTGTCGGTCATGTGTTCATCCCCGGCGTCGAGCTGATCGAGGACAAGGGGACGAAGAAGCGGTTCCGGTTTTCCCGGGACGAGATCCAGGCGTCCGCTATCCTGCAAATTCTGATGCAGAAGTATCCGCTACTCGACTTCACGGTACAGGAGCCCGATATCGACGGCATCATCCGGGAAATTTACCAAGGGGGTATCAGCCTCGATGAGAGTTTACCTGGAGTTTGCTAAGAAGTCGTTTCAGAACAGCATCGTGTACCGGGTTGATTTTCTCGCGGGCGTGCTCAATGCGATCGTGATGATCTTCGTCAATATTGCAATCTGGCGGGCGATCTACGAGGAAGGGGATATGCTGGAGGGCGTTCAGTTCAAAATTCTCGTCACGTACGTGGTGCTGTCGTTTCTCCTTCAGCTCGTCTATGTCATGGATGAATATTTCATCGAAGCGAAGATTCGCAGCGGGCTTATATCGTCGGACTTGCTAAAGCCGATCAACTTCAGGCTCTATGTGTTTTTCTACAATCTGGGCTCGGTAGCGTTCCGGGTCGTCATGCAATTTGCGCCTGTGCTGGTGGTCTCGATTGTCGTATTCAAGCTGCTGCCCCCGTTCTCCGGGATGATGCTGGCTTATTTTATGCTCAGTGCGGCGCTTGGCTTTCTCGTGCTGTACAATCTGAACTTTATCGTCTGGGTCAGTTCATTCTGGTTTTACTGGACCTTCAGTCTTGTCACGATTAAGGATGCGGCGGTCATGATCTTCTCGGGCGCTCTGGTGCCGATCTGGCTTATGCCCCCGCAGCTCGTACGATTTATCGAGATGACGCCTTTCGATTCGATCTTCTATATCCCTATCCGCATCTATCTGGGCATGGTGCCGGAGGATCAGATCCTCATGAGCATGCTGCGCCAATGCATATGGGTGGCCGTACTGTTCGGAGCGGGGCAGCTGCTGTGGACGCTGGCCCAAAAAAGACTGGTCGTACAAGGAGGCTGACAATTGTGGGAGGATATTCGACGGCCGAGCTGGCCGGGCTGTTCCTTCGCTACGCGAAGCTGAACCTGAAAACGACGCTGGAATATAAGCTGGACCGCTCGTTCCTCGCCTTCGCCATCTTCTGCCGGGAGATGATCAGCGTCATCGTGATGCTGTTGATCTTGGCCCGGTTTCTGCACATTCGAGGCTGGGAGATGAATGAGCTGTTCTTCCTGTACAGCTTCCTGTTTTTATCCTACAGTCTTTTCGTGTTTTTGTTTGCCGGCGTCCGCGACTTTGACGGGATGGTGCATTCCGGGGAGTTCGACCGGTTCCTGATCCGTCCGCTGGGTCTCTTGTTCCAAACAGTCGCTTCGAAGATCGATCTGCCGGCCACGCTTGGCCATGGCGTCGTAGGCGTGATTCTGTTCATGAAGACGGCGTTCTCGGTGGGCATCGTCTGGGATGCGGTCAACATTTTCTATTATGTGACAGCGCTAATCGGAGGAGCGATGATTCAAGCTTCGATCTTCATGCTGTCGGCCTGCTTCAGCTTCTGGACGATCAAGACGGAAAATCTGCGCAATCTGATTTTCTTCAATGCACGACGAATTGCCGGTTACCCGATCAGCTTTTATCCGGGGCTCATTCAGAAGATGCTGATCTTTCTCGTGCCCTTTTCGTTCGTCAGTTATTTTCCGGCGCAGTTTTTCCTACGGAAGGATGATCTGCAGCTGTACGGGGGCGGATACTTGTATGTGACCCCGCTTGTCGGGCTGGCGATGTTTCTGCTGGTGTACCGGCTGTGGAAGCGGGGCGTGCGGAGCTATACGAGCTCAGGCAACTCTATGTATTAATACCGAATCAGGAGAGAGGAACTTGCTTTGAAAAAGTACACCACGTTACTTGTGCTGGGCGTTCTGCTGCTGGGGGCGGCTGTTTATGCGGTGGCGACCCAGGTCGATTTCAACCGCATGCTGCTGGCGGCGGGCTATTACGAAAAGCGAATTACGATCATCAATACGGCGGATCTGCACGGTCATATTACGTTCAAGGAGTATGATACCGGCGGGCTTCTGCCGGGGACGGATCAGCATCCCGAAATGGGGATGGCTCTGATCAAGGGAATCGCCGATGAGATCCGCAAGGACAACCCCCATACGCTGATGCTGGATGGCGGCGATATGTTCCATGGTACGCCGGAGGCGGCGGTGAATGAGGGGGAAGGGATCCTTGAGATCGCCAATCTGATGGGCTACGATGCGCTGACGGCCGGCAACCATGAGTTCGACTGGGGCTGGGAGCGTACGATGGAGCTTAAGGACAAGCTCAACTTCCCGATTCTGAGCGCCAATATTACGAAGGGCGGCCAACCGGTCTTCGAGGCTTACCGGATTTTCGAGGTTGGCGGCAAGCGGATCGGCGTATTCGGGCTGACGACGGCCCAGTTCCTCCAGGATCTTCAGGTGCACGGCATCGGCGATGTCCGTTACGAAGACCCGCTGCCTGCGGCCCAGAAGGCTGTAGCCGAGCTGCGGGAGCAGCAGGTGGACTCGATCATACTGCTGTCCCATCTGGGCGACGATCTGGACCGCCATCTGATCGCGGCGAATGTTAGCGGCATCGACCTGATCCTCAGCGCGCACGGCCATTTTCTGTACGAGAAACCGCTTATCGCCAGCGGCGTCCCGGTCGTGGAGTCCGGCGGCTATTCTACGCATGTCGGAGTCGCCGATCTGTATTTCCGGCAGGGCAAGGTGGCCAAGGTCGCCTGGGGCGTCCGGAAGACGCTGGACCGGAAGAAGGAGGACCCGAAGATCGCCGAGATCGTGGGGCGTTATCACGCGATGGCACTGGAGAACGGCAAGGAGGTCGTGGCCACCTCGGAGTCGGGCCTGGACGGCATCCGCTCGCATGTGCGGACCAAATCGACCAACCTCGGCAATCTGGTCGCCGATGCGATGAGGGTGCGGGGAAATGCGGACCTTACGCTGTACAACAGCGGGGGGATCCGAGAGAGCATTCCGGGCGGCGATGTGACGCTGTATAAGCTCGACAACGTGCTTCCCTTCGTTAACAATCTGGTCACGGTCGAGCTGAAGGGCGAAGCGATCTACAAGGCGCTGGAGCACGGGATGATCAACTGGCCGAGCGGAGCGAGCAACGGCGGCTTCCTGCAGGTATCGGGCATCACCTACGAGATCGACGGTTCAAAGCCCGCAGGCAAGCGGCTCTCCAGTGTCACCCGAAACGGGCAGCCGCTGGATAAGAACGCCATGTACAAGGTTGCGATCACCGACTTCTTGATAGCTGGCGGCGACGATCATGACGTGTTCAAGGACGCCAAGGTCGTGCAGCGGGGAGGCCTGCTTAGTCAAGAGGTCGCCGCTTACCTGAAGAGCCAGGGAGGCAAGCTGCCCGAGGAGCTGGAGGAAGAGCGGATCAAGATCATCAACCAGCGTTATCAATAATGCTTGTTAGTCTACATTTCAATTAACTGGAGGAATGCGAGATGACGATTACCCCGGAACAGCAGCTGGTCCTGGAGCTGGCCCAATACAGAACCCCGAACAAGGAGAAGATTCTGGAGCTGCTCGGCCAGAAGCTGGATCTGTCGGAAGTGCTCGGGCATATGACGTATAACCGGACGGCGGGCATCGCCTACCATGTGCTGCGCAAGATCAGCGCCCCGTTCTTTAACCGCGAATTCGAAATGGCGCTATACCTGATTCATCAGATTCAGGCCTTGCGCACCAATTCGCACAAGCATGCGGTTGCCCGCATCGCCGAAGCGATGAATGACAGCGGAATCCCTCATGCGTTTCTCAAAGGCTCCATCCTGGCCAACTCGACGTATCCGGCTGGCTGCCGCATCTCCAGCGACATCGATATTTTGCTGAATGCCGGGGATCTGACGGCTTGCGGAGACGTGTTCCGGGAGCTTGGCTTTGTCCAGGGCTTCCATGACGAGAATGAGAACGTGGTCGTTCCGGCTACACGCCGCGAACTGGTAAACTACCGGATGAACTACGGCGAGGTCGTACCGTTCCGCAAGGTTGTCGATGAGCCCGGGATCAATCTGATCGAGATCGATATCAACTTCTCGCTGGATTGGATGCCGCATGGCACCGAGCAGGCGGTCGATAATTTCATCCGGGAGTCGGAGACGTACTTGTTTTCGGAGGGCCAGCGGGTCAGCTCGCTGCCGAAGGAATACTTCCTTGCCCACTTGTGCGTTCATCTGTACAAGGAGGCCCGAGTTATTACTTGGGTCGAGTGGCAGCGCGACCTCGGACTGTATAAGTTCGTCGATATTTACGGCTTTCTTACCGACCCGCAGCTGGAGATCGACTGGGTAAGATTCGAAGAGATCATCCGCGCCAACAACATTGTGGAGGAATGCTACTACGCGCTGGAATACGCCCGGACGTTCTTTCCGGTACTGGGCGATATCGAGGCCTTCGCCTCAGCGCTGGAGCGCATCCGCCCTGCGAATACGGACTATCTGGAACAGGTCATTGACGGTGCGGATTCCTCTATCGTCTATACCTGGAAGGAAGACCTGCTCACCCGCTTCTTTGATCTCAAGCGTTACCGGAGTCTGGAGCGTCTGCCCAGCCTGGAAACGATCTGACCGCCCGGCTGTGCCATGAAGAGCGGCGCGGCTGGTAGCCGGGTAAAGGGAGTGCTGGTAGCTTATGAAGGAATCAGCGGCTCGGGCAAAAGCGAAAGCATGAAGCGGCTGCTGGCCCGTCTGGAGGCCGCAGGCTTTGAAGCGGTCCTGGTCGAATGGAATGCCAACCGGGCAATCCGCATGCTGGCAGCGGGGCTGAACCGCGCGGGACTGCTTGTCCCTCGCGTCTACAGCCTGCTGCAGTGGCTCGGCTTCCTTCTCGACTATGCCCTGATCATAGCACCCTCGCTGAGAAAGGGGCGTATCGTCATCGCGGACAGGTACGTGCATACGGCGCTCACCCGCGACGCGACGAACGGTGCGGGCACCCGGCTTGGAAGCAAGCTTGCGCGGCTCGTCCGCCCTCCGGACCGGGTCATCTTCCTGGACACGCCGCCCGAGCTGTGCTACGACCGGATCAGAGTCCGGGGCAAGCGGCTGTTCCACCCGAATAAACGGCTGAAGGGCGACGATCTGACTTACCTGCGAAGGATGCGGGAGGCCTATATTTGCCTGTTCGGCGGCTTGACCCCGAACGGCGGCACGTTTGTGGAGGTCGAGGTCGTCACAACCGGAGCGGATATCTCCGGCGATGATCCCGCCGAAGTCCGGGTGGAACGGTATGTGAAGGAACGGCTGGGGGCGGAGAGCCCCCTGTTTGGACATCTTGCGGCGAAGGCAAATAAGGGGAGTGGAAGTGCAAATGGACGAACAATTTGACCTGATCCGATGCTTGACGACACACAAGCGCGAGCATGTGCTGATCTGGCTGCTCAATATCGGAGCGGAGAAATATTGGCATCCGGTACACGCCGGGGTCATCGACCGAACGGAAGACCGCATCGTCGCCAGAGTCGAGGAGATGAACCTCCTGCTCTGCCGGGAGCAGGATATTCTAATCGTCCGCGAGCGGCCGGATGAGGCCTATCTGGCCAAACTGCGGGAGTGGGGCTTCGAGGTGCCGCGCCGCATCCTGGTGCCTCGCGGCGCCGATGCGCTGCTGCCGATCTCCGAGCTGGTGCTGCAGGATGAAGGGCTGAAGCGGGAACTGGCTGCTGCAGCGGCTGAGGCAGCAGCTGAGGCAGAGGCGGCAGGGGCAGGGAGAACGGCCCAGGCGGATGGCAGCGGTGTGGAGGAAGCCGGGCGCCGTCCGGCGGGAGTGTACTTCGTCCCCTACGCGGTGACCCGGCTGGAGGAGAGGATCGCCGAGGAATGCGGGCTCACGCTTGTCGGTGCGCCGGCTGGCGTGAACGCCGCTGTGAACGATAAGATCGGCAACCGCCGCATCGCAGAGGCGCTCGGTCTGCCGGTCAGTCAGGGCAAGGTATGCCTGAGCACGGCAGAGATTCGCGACGAGTACGAGCGGCTGACCGAACGGGAGCAGTTCGGGATGGTCATCGTGAAGGAGCCGCATGGCGCGTCCGGCAAAGGCTTGTACCGGGTCGATAGCGCCGAGAAGCTGGCGCCTCTGCTGAGCCGCCTGGCCCGCTTCTCCAGGGGCAGAGAGGATGCGCAGTGGCTGGTCGAGGGCTGGTACCCGACACAGGCCGATATCAGCTTCCAGCTCTATGTGTCGCCGCAAGGGGAGGCCCAGGTGTTCTCCATCAAGCGGCAGGTGCTGAGAGATACGGTCTATATCGGCTCGGCGATGCCCGCCGATCTGGATGAGCGCACCTTGTCCGCCTACCGGGAATACGGCGTGCTCATCGGCAAGCATTTATATGAAGAGTATGGCTATACGGGAGTGGCAGGCGTTGATTCGATCATCACGAAGGACGGGACGATCATTCCGGTCATTGAGATCAACGGCCGGTTCACGCTGTCCACGTATCTTTCATTTGCAGGAGATGTGCTGGGGGATGTAAAGCTTTATGCACGTTACTTCAAACTGCTGACGCGGCAGCCGCATGACTACGCCCGGCTGTGTACGGCTATGGAGCGTGAAGGATTGCTGTATAACCGGGAAACGGGCAAAGGGGTTTTGGTCTATACATCAGGCACGCTGTCCATACCGGTCGCTGAGGGGGACGGGGCGTCAACGGCTTATGCCGGCCGCCTGTTTACATTAACGGCAGCAAGGGATTGGTCAGGCGTCGAAGCCTACAATGCCCGATTGGAAGCGTTTGTTAACCGGCTTTGCTCCCCTTCGGCGCTTCTGCTGCAGGAAGCTGAGGAAGCGCAGGAGGCAGAGATGCCAAGTATTAAGGTAAACAATTGAAAATTGTTCACAACATGTAAGCTTTCCTCTATAATGATGCTATCATGCTCATTGTGAAGCGGTTCGTCCGTTTGGTTTGCTTACAAGTGAAGGGCTATGCTTTATGAGACGCATCACTATGCTCGCGTCCGTAACAACCCCGTATTCTCCCGTCCAGGAGATACGGGGTTTTTGCAATTACCGCGGCGCTTTAGGAGGTATAATGTTGAAAGATGGCAAAAAGTTAACCTTAGCAGCGCTCACATGGCCCATATTTGTGGAGATGCTGCTCTCAATGCTGATGGGCAATGCGGATACGCTGATGTTGAGTCACTATTCAGATGGAGCGGTTGCCGCGGTGGGCGTGGCCAATCAGGTCCTGTTTCTGGTGAATCTGATGTTCGGGGTCGTGGCCGCAGGGACTAGTGTGGTGATCTCCCAGTATTTAGGGGCCGGGCGAAATCAAGAGGCGGGCGCGATCGGGCTGACGGCTATCGCGCTCAACCTTGCATTTGGCCTGCTGCTTGCCGTGCTGCTGCTCGCTTCGGGAGCGCAGGTGTTTCGCTTAATGGGGATTCCGGCCGAGCTGATGGATTCCGCTTGGACATATTTGAAGCTGGTAGGGGGCTTTTGTTTCCTGGAAGCCGTCCGGCTTACGCTCGCCACGATCCTGCGCAGCTACGGCTACACCTCGAGTACGATGTATGTAGCCGTCGGCATGAATCTGCTGCACCTGCTCGGCAATTATTTGTTTCTGTACGGCCCCTTCGGCCTGCCGGTTCTCGGCATCGAAGGAATAGCGCTATCGACTAACGTCTCCCGTCTGATCGGGATCGGCATATTGCTCCTTCTGCTCTACCGCAAGGTAAAGCACCGGTTCGTCCCCGAGGGCTGGTGGTCGGCACAGAAGACCTACGTGAAGCAGCTGCTGCGGATCGGGGTTCCGACGGCCGGAGAAAGCTTCTTCACCACTCTGGCCCAGATGGCGATTACCTCGTTCATTGCAATCGCGGGAGCGGACGCATTGACCGCCAAAATCTATGCGCAAAGCATCGGCATGTTCAATATGCTGTTTACGGTATCCCTGGCGATCGGCACGGAAATTCTGCTCGGCCGGATGGTGGGGGCGGGCCGGTTCGATGAAGCGTACGCGCGGGGCATGCGCAGCGTGCGCATTGCCGTGATCGTGACGGTCGGTGCGGCTACGGTGATGGCTGTCGGCTCGCGTCCTCTGCTTGGCCTATTCACGGACAACGCATCGATCCTGTCACTGGGCGTTCAGGTGCTGCTGCTCGGCATCCTGCTCGAACCGGGCCGTGCGGTTAATCTCGTCCTGATCAATGCGCTGCGGGCAGCCGGGGACGCCAAGGTACCGATGTATCTCGGAGTCGGCTCGATGTGGCTTATCTGCCTTCCGCTCGCGTATATGCTGGGCGTGTACGGCAAGCTGGGTCTGCTCGGCGTCGTCATCGCATTCGTCGTGGACGAATGGGTGAGGGGGGCGCTGTTCTACTGGAGGTGGAGAACGCGCGCCTGGGAGCGGATGAGCATCGTCGGAGCGGCGGAGGAAAGAAAGGCAGTGCCGTTTTAACGTCAATAACGCAGCCCGTACCTGCCTAATCCCGCTGCTTCAATTGAATAACGGAAGATGCCCTGAAGCATTCACATGAGCGGGGATCTTCTACGAACAAGCAGAAAAACGCAAGAGAAGTACGAGGCGAGACCTCATCTTCTCTTGCGTTTCTTATTGCATTTTTTATTGCATTTCTTATTGCGTTTCCTTCTGCGTCGCTTTCTCTTATCCGCGTTTTAGACTCCGTCTGCGGGGGCCGCCGCCTGAAGTATAGCGAAGCCGTAGGCCGGAAGCTCTACGTGCAGGAGGCCGTCCTCGGCAGCCAGCATGCGGCTGGACCAGAGGTCATTCCACTGAGCCGTATCCGCCGGAACGCTGAGAACCGCGTTCTTAGAGGCGGCGTTGAAGAGGATGAGCAGCCTCTCGCGGGCCGTAGCACGCTCGATGACGAGCTGATGCCCGCCGGGCTGGGCCGACAGGAAGCGGAGACTGCCGGAGCGCAGCGCCTCGTGGCTGAGACGCAGCCGGATAATGCGCTGGAAGAAGGCGAACAGCTCGCGGTCCTGCTCCCCCGTATCCCAGATCATGCATCTGCGGCAATCCGGGTCGCCGTCCCCGGCCATCCCGACTTCATCGCCGTAATAGATGCAGGGAGCGCCGGGGAAGACGAATTGCAGCGCGGTGGCCAGCTTCATCATCCGCTTGTCTTCGCCGCAAATGGTCAGCAGGCGGGGCGTATCGTGGCTGCCCAGCAGGTTGAAGGTCGTTTCATTGATCTGCCAAGGGTAACTGGCCAATTGGGCGCCGACCGTGTTCGCGAAGCCGGCGGCGTCGAGTTTTCCCTTAGCGGCGAAGTCCAGCACGGCGCCGGTGAAGGGATAGTTCATGACGGCATCGAACTGGTCCCCTTGCAGCCACGGCATGGAATCATGCCAGATCTCTCCGAGCAAATAAGCGTCCGGTCTGAGGGCCTTCACGCGGTCGCGTAACAGCCTCCAGAAGCGATGATCCACTTCATTGGCTACATCGATTCTCCAACCGTCGATGCCCACCTCCTTGATCCAATACTCGGCCACGTCCAAGAGATAGTCCTGAACGCCGGGGTTCTCCGTATTCAGCTTCGGCATGCTTGTATCGAAGGCGAACGTATCGAAGGTAGGAATTCCGTCCTTCAGTCCGACCGGAAACTCCCGGATATGGAACCAGTCGGCATAGACGGAAGCTGCTCCTTTCTCCACGACGTCGACGAAGGGAGCGAACGAGCTTCCGCTGTGATTGAATACCGCGTCCAGCAGCACACGAATGCCCCGTTTATGACAAGCCTCCACAAGCCGTTTCAACGTATCGTTCGTGCCGAAGTGCGGATCAATCTTCTTGTAATCCGTCGTATCGTACTTATGGTTGGTTTCCGCCTCGAACAGCGGATTGAAGTAAACAGCGTTAATGCCGAGGTCCGTCAGGTGATCTAAGTGGTCGATGACACCCTGCAAATCTCCGCCGAAATAATTGGTCGGCGTCGGGTCGCCGCCCCATGGTTCAACATCCGCCGGGTCATTGGCGGGGTCCCCGTTCGCGAAGCGTTCCGGGAAGATCTGATAAAACACCGCATCCTTCACCCAGGCCGGCGGAGTGAATACATCGGCCGGATTGATGAAGGGAAACTCGAACATCCCTGTGGAGTCCTCCGGTTCTCCTTGATGAAACCCGACCTCGGTCATCCAGATTCGTTCGGTTCCGCTTTGCAGCCGGAAGCCGTACCTCAGACGGCGAAAAGGGGGCTTTATCTCCGCCTGCCAGTAGTCGAACAGCGAGTCGCTGGCAAACTTGATCATAGGGATATATGCCGAAGACTCCTCCCAGATGTATTTGTCTCCGGCGAATAGGTGCACCTGCTCTACGTTGTCCCTTTTGGTACGAATGCGGATGTGCAGGGTGGCTCGGTCGTAGGCATACGACCAGTTTTGCTTGGCTCGATGATAGATGGCTTCCAATACGATGGTCATGGAATAAACCTCCTTAGAATGGAAAATAGGCATGAAAAAAAGGCACAGCCGCGGAGAAATCCCGAGGTTGTACCTTCCGGTAACATTGCCTTTAACTTATTTCTACTATAGCAAGGGATTGGCAAAATTGTAAACTGTTTTTTTCGCAGGTGCGGTTTGCCCTCTATACCATGCTAAGTGCACTTCTAAGTGAATTGTTCATTAGGCCCATGACAGCATTGTTCACTAACTTAAGAAAGCTTCACTTCCCTCTGCATGAGTCCCACCCTATACTTCAAGCATACAAGCTAACTTTAAGGAAGGTGATAAAGATTGAATGCGCGCACGCTCAAGGATAACCAACATCATTCCAGTGGTCCGGGTCTCGTTACACCCGCATCCGTCTCCAGAAACAAGCGAGGCCTCTGGTATGAGCTAGTGACCAACCGCATCCTGTTTCTGATGATTTTGCCGGCGCTCTTGTTTTTCCTCATTAATTCTTACTTTCCGATGGTCGGCATTTACTACGCCTTCACCAAATTCGATTTCAACACGAGCCTGTTCAATAGTGAATTCGTCGGACTAAAAAACTTTGAGTTTTTGTGGAAATCCGGGATTTTGCTCAGGCTGACGCTCAATACCTTTGGGTATAATCTTGCTTTTATTTTGCTGGGCAATATAGGTGCGGTGGTCCTGGCCGTTATGATCAGCGAGCTGAAGATCAGATGGTTTAAGAAAATCACCCAATCGTTCCTGTTTCTCCCCTACTTCGTATCCTTTGTTATCCTGAGCGTCATTGTGTACAACGTATTTAATTTCGAGACCGGATTTATGAACACGACGCTCAAGAGTGTGGGCATGGAGCCTGTGGATGTGTACAGCAAGCCGGTTGTTTGGATTGTACTGATCATCCTCTTTTATCTTTGGAAAAATATAGGGTATAGCATGGTCATTTATTTGGCTGCCATTACCGGCATCAGCGACGAGTATTATGAGGCGGCAAAAATTGACGGTGCCCATATTTTTCAACGTATCCGCCATATTACAATCCCCATGTTGAAGACGACCTTTATTATGCTTCTGTTGTTCGCGCTCGGCAGCATCATGAAGGGGCAATTCGATCTGTTCTACCAGCTCGTGGGCAATAATGGCCTGCTCTATAACACGACGGATATTCTGGATACGTATGTATACCGCTCCTTGAAGGTTACCTTCGAGATCGGCATGGCGACGGCGGCAGGAGTGTATCAGTCGGTCTTCGGCTTTATCTTGATCATGTCGGTCAATGCCATCATTCGGAAAATTAACGACGAGTACGCGTTGTTTTAATCAAGGGAGAGGATTGTATGAAGATCAAAGAGGAGAAGTACTACGGTTTATTCCAAACGATGGCCTACCTCGTGGTCACACTGGTCACGCTGGCCTGTCTGTTTCCGTTTTTGCTCATTATCTCCGCTTCGGTTACGGATAATGCCAGCATTATCCGGGAGGGCTACCATCTGATCCCGCCCAAGTTTTCCTTGGAAGGCTATAAGATGGTGTTCCAATTTCCAAAGGAGGTGCTTCAAGCCTATTGGGTGACCACGTCGACGACGGTGGTTGGTACGATACTGGGATTGTTTTTTATGACCATGGCCGGTTATGTTCTTCAGCGCAAGGACTTTAAGTATCGGAACCAGCTCGCCTTTTACATTTACTTTACGACGTTGTTTGGGGGAGGACTGATTCCCTGGTACATCATGCTGACGAAATATTTTAATCTGATGGACACATACGCCGTTCTGGTGCTGCCAGGCTTGATGTCGCCGTTTCTCATTATTCTTATGAAGAATTTTATCCGCTCAGCGGTTCCCGATGAAATCATCGAGTCGGCCAAGATCGACGGGGCTAATGATTTCACCATCTATTGGAGGATCGTGCTGCATCTGTCTATGCCGGGGATCGCCACGGTGGGGTTATTCCTTGCCCTGCATTATTGGAACGACTGGTTCACCTCTTCTCTGTTCATTAATGACCAGAAGCTCTACCAGCTGCAGTACTACTTATACAATATTATCAACACGATCGCTTTCATTACGAACATGGGGGCGGGGACCGGAGTGACCTTGACCGAAGACATACCGACCGAATCCACGAAAATGGCCATGGCGCTTATTGTAACCGGGCCAATGGTACTCTTGTATCCCTTTATTCAGAGGTACTTTGTGAAGGGCTTGACGATTGGCGCAGTGAAAGGTTAGAACCGGTTATCAGGGTAACGCCCTGGCCGGATAACATATTCTACCGAACATTGATAAGGAGGATTTTCATGAAGCTTAAAAAGGGAAAGGTCGTTTCAACGCTGGTTACGTCGAGTCTGCTGCTTACGGCACTGGCCGGCTGCGGAGGCGACCAACCATCCAAGCCCGCTCCCGATCCAGCCGCCCCTGCTCCCGGCAGCAGCCCTCAGGCGACTGCGCCATCGGGTATCGATACCTCGAAGAAGGTGGAGCTGCAGTTCTACATGCTGGGCAGCGCTCCCAAGGACCTTCCTATCATCGAAGCGGAGGTCAACAAGCTGACGCAAGCGGAGCTCAATGCAACTGTAAAATTCAACTTTACCACCTGGACGGATTGGGAGCAGAAATATAAGCTCTTATTGTCCTCGGGGCAGTCGGTCGACTTGATCTATACCGCCGAATGGACAAAGTTCCAGGCCTATGCGAAGAGCGGGGCGTTCCTGCCCCTTGACGAGCTTTTGCCGAAGGCGGCTCCCAAGCTTCATGCCTTCGTCCCCAAGGACATGTGGGAGGCCGTTAAAATCGATAACAAGATTTATACCGTTCCCGCTACGTACAAGGAGTATGTAACCAACGGCTTTGTATGGCGGGAGGATCTGCGGAAGAAACATAACCTGCCGAAGCCTGTAGACCTGGCCACGTTCGAGGCTTATCTGGAGGGCATCAAAAAGAATGAATCCAGCCTTATGCCGCTTGCTGCCAATTCGGATATTAGCGGGGGGCTGATTGATCGCATTCGGGAGTTTCACAAATGGGTCGGCGGGCCAATCCCTTACGGGGTAGGCATTGCCTATGATAAGCCCAATGTGGTGTACTCCTACTGGGGCTCCGACGAACAGAAACAGGATCTGACCTTGATCAAGCGCTGGGCCGACAACGGATATTTTCCTAAAAACGTGCTGAACGTCAAAGATACGATCCCAGATCAAATCGTCCATGGAAAAGCGACGGCTATTATTGGCGACAATCCGACGCGGTATAATGATTCGCTCAGCAAAATGAAGTCCACGCATCCGGACTGGGAATTGGGGTACCATCCGTATGGACTGACGATTGGATACGCCACGCCGGTTCATCCGATTCATAACGGCTTCGCCGTCCCCAAGAGCAGCAAGAATGCCGACCGGGCGTTAGCTTTCTATGAGAAGCTTGTGACGGACAAACGTTATAACTGGCTGACGCAGTATGGGATCGAGGGTAAAAACTTTGAAGTAGAGAACGGCTACTACAAAATGCTGGGCGACAACACGTCCAATGGCTTTGCACGCGAAGGCATGCAGGGATGGGCATGGAGAAATCCGGAATTCATGCTGTTCGATAAAGGGTATGACAACGTGAAGGCGATCTTCGACGAGCTGGATAAGATTCAGAAGCCGGACATCTTCATGGGCTTCGCCGAAGATTATACCTCTTACCAGGCGGAGCGGGCGGCATTGGAGCAGGTAGAGAAGCAGTATTTATATCCATTACTGGCCGGTCAGGTCGCTAATGTGGACGAAGGCTTGAACACCTTCCTGAGCAAGGCCAAAACAGCCGGACTGGAGAAGGTTCAGAGCGAGTATAAGAAGCAGTGGCTTGAATACACGAAGAGCCAAGGAATTAAATAAATAGCTGTGAGGCAGAAGCAGAAAACCCGGTTCATTCACCATATCGCGTGAACGCACCGGGTTTTCTGCATGGCGGGAGCGGGCCTGCCGTTTTCGGATTAACGGAGCTTGGCTTTCCGGTACTCCGACGGAGTTACGCCGAAGCGCTTCTTGAACATCCGGTGGAAGTAGGAACTGCTCGTATAGCCTGCTTTCTCGGCAATTTCGGTGACGGAGCTGTCGCTTTGCTCCAGATGCTCCTTCGCCCTCTCCAGCCGATAATCGTTGATGACATCGACGATCGCCGTTAGCGTCTGCTGTTTATAGACACGGCTTACATAGATGGAGGACAGATCGAGACGCTCCGCCATCCAGTTCAGACAAAGACCGGGATCGGCATAATGCTTCTCGATCATCTCGTTGATGCTTCGCACGAGATCCGCCTGCTTCATGCTTCGTTTCTCTACCAGCTTGCTGTGCACCTCTTCCAGGAAGGTACGGAAAGAAGCGGTCAGCTCTGTAATCGTCTCAACGGCATCAGCGGAAGGCATGTAAATGTCGAGGCCGCCGCGAAATTCCAACGCACCGTTCTTCTGGATGGAATAGATCAAGTTGTTGATCGTCATCGTTAAGTGTGAAATAGCCAGCCTCATCACATGAATGGGGTAGGAGGAGGTTTCTTGCACGATTTCCGTAAATACTTGCATGGCCTCCTCCGTTTTACCTGCCCGGATGGCATCCGAGAGCCGCTTCTCCTTCTCCGCCGGATATACATATTCCTTCGATTTGAGCGCGAGAATATCCTCCGAATCGATCAAGCAGCCGTGACCGTAAAACATCCGATGCAGCGTCGCCTCCTTAACCTGCTCGTAGAGCGGATGAAGATGATGAGGCTGGTTGGTAATCGGGCTGTAGGCGGCGGATACGCTGATGGTCAGAAACTCTTGGACCGCTTTCTGGGTTTGCCGGAGCCGCCGAAGGAACAGCTTGTCATCGACGGGTTCTCCTGCTGTATGAACACTGACAAGCAAGGCAACGCTGTCGTCGTCCATATCTACCGTCTCCACCTGACAGGAATCCGATAATACCTCCGAGCTGATGTTCATAATCGCAAATTTGTAAATAGGAAGATCGCTGCCTCGAGTCGTTCTTAATTCTTGAAACCGGTCGATTTTGAGCAGAACGACCCGGTAATCTTGCTGGAAGGGAAACGTGATGCCGATGCTTTTCAGACTGTCCAGCTTCGTGCCGCCGGATAAGGTGCGCGTACCGAGCAGGAGACTTCGGAGGGCGTTTTGCCTGATCGTCTGAGAGTGGTTCCGCTTCTCCGTTTCCAGGGAGTTCATCTTGTGAAGGATTCGCCTGATTGGGACGTACAGGAAGCCGGAGAGCAGGGAAGAGATCAGAAGTCCTGCAAACAAAATGAAAGCGGCTATCGTAATCGTCGTATTGCGGATCGTGCTGATGCTGTCCGTTATGGTTAGATATGGCGTGACTCTAACATATTGCCAACCCAGAGAGTCCCTTTCGGTGAAGGAAATCAAGGATTTTTCGTTCTGGAAGGAATGAGTGAAGTAACCGGACGGGTTATCCCTCACACTGTCCAGCATCAGCCGGGTTTCGGTATCCGACCAGACGGGCGGCAGCAGCGTGCTCGTAGACAGCATCCGGCTTTGGTCGTCCACAATATAGGTTTGCCCCAGATCGGGCGAAATTTCTTTATGAATCCATGAGGCGGATATGTTTACAATTACGGCTGAGTTAATGGTTTGATTCTTATTGATAGCGTCATAGCAGAGAAACGTGTAAGCGCTTATCATTTCGGACATGCCTGGCTCCGTGTTATAGGTTCTCGGTATAGGAGTAAACGGCTTGTAGTCTCGGAAGCGATCCAACACTCGCAGAATATCGGTATCCGCCAGCTCGCTTTTCGCAAATATCCCATTTTGACCCGTGCGGGCAGCCATGTAGAACGTCTCTGAAGCCGAGTTATAGACAAGAATGGATTCGATAAACGGCATGGAGCTGAGGTGGTTGGTAATCTCGCTCATCCCCGCCGTTACGTCATATATGTTGGGAACCGAATAATACAAAAGCTTGGCAATACTGCTGTTGCGGTAAATCTGAAAAGCTACGGATTGGGCGCTGTCGGTCATCCCGTTTATCGCTTTGCTCGTCAGGTTCAGACTGTTCAGGTCCGACTGGAACGCCTGCTTCAAGGCAATACCGTTATAATTACGATAATACAGATAGGAAGAGCTGAGCAGCGTGACCACAATACACAAGGTGATGCTGAGCAGGAAGCTCGTGAAGAGCCTGCGATTTTTGACAACATAGCGGATCTGCACCACGGGCACCTCATTTTTTACTCGTCTTGGGAGTTTTCTACAGCGAATACTATCATATCGTACGAGGCTTCAGCTAGTGAAAAAAGACGAAGGCAGTGAACAAACCATACTTCAAGTACGGCAAAAAAAGGCGAGCGGATCGTTCCAGGCGAAAGATCCGAGCCGGGTATGAACAATGTGAACAATGCCTGGATGTTGTCCTCGAAGGTCGAGCCCATGGGCAAGCTATGGTATACTGGGATAAAAACCAATGGAGCGATAACCGATATGGAAGCATTTGCAACGACTGCCACAGAGGCAAGAGGCTCTAACAATGTACTGCTTGTCGATGGGATGGCCCTGCTGTTCCGCGGATTTTACGCCAACTCGTACGGGGGCTATATCCGCAAGACCCGTGACGGACTTCCGACCAATGCCGTGTTCGGCTTCGTGAAATATTTGCTGGACGCCATCAAGACCTTCAAGCCGACGCATGTGATCTGCTGCTGGGATATGGGAAGCAAGACCTTCCGTACGGAGAAGTTTACGAACTATAAGGCTAACCGGCCGGAGGCGCCGCTTGAGCTCATTCCGCAATTCGATCTGGTGAAGGACGTGGTCGCCAGCTTCGGCATCCCGAACGTAGGGATCGCCGGCTACGAGGCGGACGACTGTATCGGAACGCTTTCCCGCAAGTTCGGGGCCGATATGGATGTGCATGTGCTGACCGGCGACCATGACATGCTGCAGCTGGTAACGGAACGCGTCAAGGTCATCATTATGAAAAAAGGCGCTTCGAACTACGCCGTATATGACCCGGCCCTGCTGCTGGCCGAGAAGCAGCTGACCGCTCTCCAGTTCATCGATCTGAAAGGGTTGATCGGCGACACCAGCGACAACTACCCGGGCGTGAAGGGAATCGGCGAGAAGACGGCGGTCAAGCTTTTGCTGGAGCACGGCTCCATCGACGGGATTATCGCCAACCTGGGGCTGCTTACCAAGTCGGTCAAGGCGAAGATCGAGGCCGATCTGGAGATGCTGCATCTATGCCGCGAGCTGGCGACCATTCATTGCGAGGCGCCGGTCGATTGCGCCATCGAGGACTGTGTGTGGAGTCCCGACTACCGGAAGATTCATGAGAAATTCACCGAGCTGGAGTTCAACAGCCTGGTTAAGGATATCGAGCGGCTGACGGCCGTATCGTAGAGAACTCCGAACGGTGATGAATCGGCCAGCGATGCCCTTTCGACCAATAAAGGAGACGAATGACTTGTACGTACGATACAAGGAAACCAGCCAGACCCGTGAAGTTACGGTGTACGATACGGAGGAGTTATACGGCGAGAGGGGAAGCTTCCGGGTTCTGCAGTTCGCTGACGGGGCTGTCCAGGGTGCGATGGATGTCGGCCATCCGGAGCGTATCCTGTTTGAATACCCGAGGGCTATCATCCACTTGATGGAGTTTAACGACCCCTCCTTCGAAGATGTATTCATCATCGGGCACGGGATAGGGACGCTGGCCGGCTATTTGGAGGAGAAACGGTGCAAGGTGGCGGAGATTGACCAGAAGATAGTGGAATTAAGCAGGGAATGGTTCGGTTATGCCCAGGACAATGTACGGATTGGCGACGGTCGCCGGCTTCTGGAGAAGGAACCCTCCCAAGCCTATGATTATCTTATCGTCGATGCTTTTACCGAACAGGGGACCCCGGCGCATCTATCCTCTAGGGAATTTTTTCTAACAACCCGGGACAAGCTGGGTTCGGGCGGCGCTATCATCATGAACCTGATGGGCAAAGGCGTGCTTGACAAGCGGGTGCAAGCCATTCATACGACGATCGGTGAAGTGTACGCCTACACCCAATCGTTTGTCCTGCCTGCGGAAGGATCCCGCGATATGCAAAATATCCTGCTCATGGGAAGCGATCGGCCGATCGGTTACCAAGCCCGTCATATGGCGGGCTTCATAGAAACCGAGCTCATGCCGGGATATGTGATCAGGGATAATTCCTTTATGGTAGAAAAGAAATATGGAGCTTGCAGGGGTTGAGCGAGGTTTCCGCTCAGCCCTTTTTGTTTAAGTGGTGACAAATGAGGTATAGTATTCCTATAAATGTTCTTAAGAGGGAGACCTTATGGCGACGATTCATGATGTAGCGGCGATGGCGGGGGTCTCGGTAACCACAGTTTCCAGAGTTCTGAATAACCGAGGCTATATTAGCGAGGATACACGACGCAAGGTGTATTCCTGCATGGAGGCGCTGAACTATCAGCCCAACGAAATTGCACGTTCGCTGCTTCGCAAGCAGTCTAACCTGATCGGACTGATTGTCCCGGATGTGGCCCATCCGTTCTTCAGCGAGCTGACGAGTCATATTGAATATTATGCTTATGAGCTAGGAAGCAAGGTGCTGCTGTGCAACTCTCAGCTTGATCCGGTCAAGGAACGGGATTATATTGACATGATGAAGCGGAATCGGGTAGACGGCATTATTATGGGCAGCCATACGTTGGAAGTGGATGTTTATAGTAATTTGAAGGGAATTGTCACGTTCGATAGGCAGATCGATGAGCATATTCCCTACGTATGCTCCGATAACTATGAAGGAGGACGGCTGGCTACGCGTCTGCTCATCGATAAGGGCTGCAGGAAGATCGCCCATATTTGCGGGAATCTTCAGCTCCAGCTGCTTGCGAACCGGCGGACGGATGCGTTTCGGCATGAAGTACACAAACACGGGATCGAGCATGTGATCATAGAAACGGATATGAACGTATTCGACCAGAATCAATATGAAGCGTACGTTAACCGACTATTTGCGGATCATGCGGATGTTGATGGTGTTTTTGCAACGAGTGACATTATTGCTGCTTTTGTGGTCAAGGTTTGCCGCAAGCTGGGGCGTAGAATTCCGGAGGATGTTCGGGTTGTGGGGTATGATGACGTCAACAATGCCAGTTGGTTCACTCCGGCGCTTACGACTGTGAGACAACCACTCAAGGAAATGGCTCGTCTGGCCGTCGAATCGATTAGAAAGCAAGCGGAAGAAGAGGCGGTGGAGCCTGCAAGGATGTTACCCGTTGAGCTGATAGAGCGGGAAACCACGTAAGGATATATGAAAAAGAGAGTGAGCCCGGAGCGAATTGATTTCCGAGCTCACTTTTTTCTTCTGAAAAAACATATGTCAAACGATTGACATGTCAAACCTTTAACATATATAATACGACACATGAAAGCGATTTAATTATCCTGAGGGGATGGATTCGAATGAAACGTAAGTTAACTTCCATTGCACTGGCACTTTCACTGGCTGTCACGGCAACAGCATGCAGCCAAGATAAAGGAACCGTGTCCAAAGGTAGTGAAGGCGGCGCTGCTGCCAGCAAGGCTGTCGAGATTACACTGTTAAACTCGAAGGGTGAAATTCAAGAGCAGTTGGAGGAGGCAGCGAACACCTTTAAGAAAGATAATCCTGGCATTTCCGTTGAAATCCTTACCACCGCTGCCGGAAATTCTCCATTCGAACGAGCATCTACGCTGTATGCTTCAGGCAATCCGCCGACCATCACGATGCTTGATCCGTCCGATGTGACGAAGTTTAAGGACCGCATTCTGGACTTATCCAAGGAGAAATGGGTTGCCGATGCAATTGATAACAGTTTGACGAAAGAGGACGGCAAAGTCCTGGATTTTCCTTTCGCTGTGGAAGGCTTTGCCTTCATCTACAACAAGCAGGTGCTTGATAAAGCTGTAGGAGGCAGCTTCGATCCGGCATCGATAAAGACAAGAGACGATCTGGAGAGCCTGTTCAAGCAGATCGAAGCCTCCGGAAAAGGGGCGCTTCACATCTCCCCTATGGATTGGTCGCTCGGTGCTCACTATCTCAACTTCCTGTATGCCGATCAGTCGAAGGATTATGCTCAGGTGGAGAAGTTCATTGCCGATCTTCGCGCAGGCCATGTCAAGCTGTCTAACAATACCATCTTTAATGGGCTTATCGATACCTTCGATATCATGATGAAATACAACAAGGAAAAGGCAAGCCCATTAACGCCTCCTTATGAGAAGGGGGCAGAAGCTGTAGCGAAGGGCGAGGTCGGCCTCTGGTTCATGGGGAACTGGGCTTGGCCGAACATTAAGGGCTTTGATACGGCCAACGGACAATACGGGTTCCTTCCGGTTCCGATTAGCAACAATGCCAACGATTATGGCAATTCGCAAATTGCCACAGCGGTCACGAAGCGTCTTGTCGTGGACAAGGAGCGCAGCACGCCTGAGCAGCAGGACGCTGCCAAGAAGTTCCTGGAGTGGCTTGTATATGAGAAGAATGGTCAGGACTTCCTGGTGAACAAGGCGAATATTATCCCTGCATTCAAGACGGTTACCTTGGAGCCGCAGGATCCGCTTGCGAAGTCGATCAAGGACTACATGGCAAAAGGCCAGATGGTTGTCGGCATGACTACACTGCCTGCAGATCATTGGGCTAAGGCGGGGGCGGCTATGCAGAAGTATTTAAGTAAAACCGGCGATCGCTCAGCGCTGGCCAAGGAAATTGAGGATTACTGGAAAGCGGTTAAGTAACCTGACGATCAAGATAGTGCGAGCAATGACGGTTCGTATTTGACGGGGGCCGTAACGGATGAGCGCAAGCAAGCGCTGATCTGTTACTGCTCCCATTTATGGATACGTAAGAAGAGAGGGATTTGACATGATCGCGGAAAAAGGGAGCTGGGCCAGACTCCGGACCCGTCTATTGTTCACCGGTCCGACGCTTTTGGCTTTTGTGACGGTAGTCGTAGCTCCGTTTCTATATGGAATTTATTTAACATTCACAAACTGGGACGGCATCTCTACCACGCAGACCTTTGTTGCCTTCGATAACTATGTAGCAGTGTTCAGGGATAAGGAATTTTGGAGATCCTTTCTGCTTACGCTGAAATATGTGTTTTTTTCTGTGGTACTCATCAATACGGTTGCTTTTGCCATGGCGTATGTGCTCACAAGCGGTATTCGGGGGAGTCATCTGTTTCGTGCCGGGTTCTTTCTTCCGAATCTGGTAGGAGGGATCGTACTAGGTTTCATCTGGCAATTCGTGTTTAACCATGTACTGGTAAAGCTGGGAAAGGAATGGGCCATTCCCTTCCTTCAGGGTTCTTGGCTGTCTACGCCTGATCAGGCTCTATGGGCCCTTGTGATTGTTACGGTATGGCAATATGCCGGCTATATGATGGTCATCTATATCGCCGGGCTGATGAATGTGCCGAAGGAGATCCTTGAGGCTGCGAGCATCGACGGAGCTTCGGGGTGGAGACGTATGCGCCGTATGGTACTGCCGCTCATGGTCCCATCGTTTATCGTATGTGTGTTTTTATCCCTGCAGCGGGGCTTTATGGCATATGATCTTAATTTGACCTTGACCAAGGGAGGCCCATTTAAGAGCACAGAGCTCGTCTCCATGCATGTGTATGGGAAGGCATTTCTATCCAGAGACTATGGGGTCGGTCAGGCCGAGGCGCTCGTACTCTTCCTCATGGTTGCCGCCATTACTCTGCTTCAAGTGTATTTCAGTAAGAAGATGGAGGTGGAGGCCTAATGTTCCCGACGAGACAACCCCTTCAATGGCTCAAGCTATCCATTCTATCTGTTATCCTGCTGCTATTTGTCGGGCCCTTCCTGATGCTCATAAATAATGCATTCAAAGCAAACAAGGAGATTACCTCCGATCCTTTAGCGCTCCCTGAATCATGGACTACCGCCAATTTTGTCAAGGCGTTCGAAAAGATGAATTATATCGATAGCTTTATGAATTCATTCATCATTACGGTGTGCAGTGTGCTTCTGATTGCCGTGTGTGCCGCTATGACTGCGCATTATTTCGTTCGTAATCAGACGAAGTCTAATCAGATCACGTTTTTTCTCATGGTCGCTTCGATGATCATTCCGTTCCAGGCGCTTATGATTCCGCTGGTAAAAATATACGGCTCCTTGGGGATGCTAAGCAGCAAAGCCGCACTCATCTATATGTACCTTGGCTTCGGCAGCCCACTGGCGGTGTTTATCTACCATGGATTTATTAAAGGCATTCCTACAGAGCTGGAGGAAGCAGCTATGATGGACGGCTGTACTCGGCTGCAATCTTTCTTCCGCATCGTACTGCCCGTCTTAATGCCGACCACCGTGACGATCGCGATCCTTAATGTCTTATGGATATGGAACGACTTCCTTCTGCCTTTCCTCGTATTAATCGAGAAGGGAACAAGGACGCTTCCCTTATCTACCTACTATTTCTATGGATCTTATTCCGTGGACTACGGTCCGCTTATGGCAGGCTTGCTGTTAACAATCCTGCCGGTTATGCTGGTTTATCTTTTTGCACAAAAATATATTATTCAAGGGGTCATGCAGGGCTCCATCAAATAGCTTGTAAAGGAAGTGCCTACGTGAATTATACCAAAGAGCAAGCGGACCAATACATTCAGAAAAACCAAGTGAATCTGGTACCTGATTTCCGGCTTACCTATCATCTGATGGCGGAGTACGGGTGGATGAACGATCCGAACGGGTTTATCGAATTTCAGGGACAGTATCATTTGTTCTATCAGCATTATCCCTACGACTCCAGATGGGGGCCCATGCATTGGGGACATGCTATTAGTCGGGATCTTATTCAATGGGAGTACCTCCCGATTGCACTGGCGCCGGATGAAAGCTATGATAGCGGCGGCTGCTTCTCAGGCAGTGCAATCGAAAAGGACGGCAAGCTGTATCTGATGTATACCGGCCATGTGGTTATCGTGCCGGAGGTTAATTATATCCAGACTCAAGCAATCGCCGTTTCGGAGGATGGCGTGCGGTTTGCCAAGGCGCCGCAGAATCCTGTCATTGGAACGGATCAGATTCCAGCCGGATCCAGCAAAATGGACTTCCGCGATCCGAAGGTATTCGAGCACGGAGGCCGCTTCTATACGGTGCTTGGCTCGAATGACGAGCAAGGAAACGGACAAATTTTGCTGTATCGTTCGACAGATTTGCTGCACTGGGAATTCGTCAATATAGCGGCGGAAAGTCATGGGGATTTGGGTGACAACTGGGAATGCCCGGACTTGTTTTCTCTAGACGGTAGAGCCGTCCTGGTGATGTCTCCGCAAAGGGTTCCGGCGCAAGGGGACAATTACCGGAATCTGCATTCAACCACTTACATGGTCGGACAATGGAATGAAGAGACGGGGGTATTCGATTACGACAGCTATCATCCGATCGATTACGGCTTCGACTTCTATGCGCCGCAAACAACGCTGGACAGCAAGGGCCGCCGAATCATGATCGGATGGATGGACATGTGGGAATCCGAGATGCCTACGCAGCAGGGCCACGGATGGGCAGGTGCGATGACGCTGCCTCGTGAGGTGCTGCTTGAGGGCGAGCGGCTTCGGTTCCAGCCCGTGGAGGAGCTAGAACAGTACCGGGTAAACGGCTATGAAGCCTCGGAGCTTCGTCTTGACGGAGTCCTGGATCTCCCGATCACCGGTGACAGCTATGAGCTACAGGCTGTTTTTGAAGCAAAGGAGGCCGTTGAGTTCGGGTTGAAGCTTCGCGTCGGAGGAGAAGAGGAGACAGAGCTCGCTTACCATCCGGCGGAGCGGTTGTTCCGTCTCAACCGGGATCGCTCCGGTATTGGACCTAAGGGCGAACGCAGAACGAAGGTGGAGCTCCGGCAGGGAAGACTGGCCCTACGGGTTTTTGTGGATAAGAGCTCGGTGGAAGTGTTCCTGCAGGACGGAGAGAAAGTAATGACGGCACGAATCTATCCGGGATTGGCATCGTTAGGGATCCAGGTGTATTCGGTAGGCGAATGCCGGCTGGAGTCGCTGCACAAGTGGGATCTTCTGGCGGAGTGAAGGCTGAAACTACGAGGAGCGAGGATGGCAAAGGTCAATAGCTTGTTCCTTCACGAGATGAGGATGGCGGATGGAAAATGTTGACTTGTGCTGATGGTTTAGGTTATTATAGGAGCGATCTTCCATACTAAGGAGAGAGTTTAATGTCGGGGTTCGTTCTTAACTAATCAAATTCCATACTTGAGTTTCTGATCGCTTGAGCCGATTGCCGTTTTGGCAAGGGTTATTTGTTATGGGCGTTTGGAAGTCTCGGAATTAGTTAAGAACAACGGATATCAACCAAGCCTAAAGGGGATGCCTATATTTGCGCCCACATCCGTGCTGTTTTCAGCGCGGATTTTTGTTTATTTGGGTTCTTTTTAGGTCGCGATATTAAAGGGCAGGGAATGACGTATGTTCATTCTCTGTCCTTTTTTTATTGCCATCAAAGCACACGGAGGGATAGGATGAACCATTTTATCGACCAAGCAAGCAGGCATGTTCGTCTGAATGAAGGCACGGCTGCCATCGAACAGCTGCTGCTCGAATGTTACTTACACCCTGGCATATCTACGAAGGAGCTGGCGCGCAAGGCGCTGCTCCCTATTCCGGTAGCCGCTGCGATTAAGAGGGAATTGATCAAGACCGGAGCTATCAGACAGGACCGCGGAGTACGATGCACAGCAGAAGGAACAAGATGGATTGAGGAGGAATGGGGCTACCACGCGTTAAATAAGCCGCTGCATCAAACGCTCATGGACGACGATAAGGATTGGATCTGCGAGCTTAAGAATGTGCTGTCGGATTTGAAGCATTATTTTTCGCTTCGTCCCCAGGCGGATGTTCGGATCGATCAGTCTCAATGTACGGCCGAGACCAGCTTGCGCCGCGCGATACTTGGACTGAGGCAGCATGCGCTTATCGGCAAGCGGATCCTGTGCGTTGGCGACGACGATCTGGTCAGCGTTTCCATAGCCCTTCTCATGAAGCGCTTGTTTCCAGAGGGCGGGCATACCGGGACGACCATTGATGTAGTGGATATTGACGAGCGGTTCCTGGCGTTTATCGGGGGGATCGCCGAGCGCGAAAAGCTCCCTATTCGGTTCTATAGACATGATTTGCGCCAGCCGCTGCCGGCTGCATTGCATGCAAGCTATGATTGCTTCTATACCGATCCGCCATATACGCTATCTGGAATGAACCTTTTTGTCTCACGAGGCATTCGCGCACTGAAAACCAAGAAAGGGCTGCCGATCTTCCTGTCTTTTGCCCATAAATCACCTGAGTTTATGCTGGATATACAGCGTGATTTCATTCGCATGGGGCTGACGGTCTGTGCCAATTATCCGCGATTTAACACCTATGAAGGCGCGGAGATGATTGCTAACCGGAGCCAGATGTTCCTCCTGCGTACGACAGACCAGACAGCCCCGGAGTGCGCCGGTATTTTCACAGATGCCTTGTATACGGGCGAAGTGAGACAAACGCTGCGCACGTACTGCTGCAAACAATGCGGTGATACGGTCTTTGTAGGTGCACAGGGTGATGTCCAAACCATTGAACAGCTCAAAAACCAGGGCTGCAGCAGCTGCGGGAGCCGAACGTTCGATAGGGTGGAAACGAAGAGGCCTGACCCCTAGAGGGCCAGGTCTCATAGACGTTACTTGCGCGTCTCGAAAAATTCACAGGCTGTGCGCGAATGATAGGTCAAGTCGCTGACGCCCGTCTGAATCACGACCGTCTCCTCGGTAAAACGGACGATAATTCCGCCGAAATCGACGACATGGTCGTCCTTGAATACGCGGATAGGTCTCTGGCGGTCAGCCGCTTCCTGAAAATCCTGATCGGTGAGCAGGCGTCGATTTTGGGCCACTCGGTTCCAACTCCTTTGTAGGCGGGTGAACAAGCGTACATGTCCCCTTCGTTAAGAAGTGTACCTGATGGAGCGGCCGGTAGCAATATAGAAGGCGGCAGAGGGGGGGACCAAGAGGCGATGCGGCAGACAGACAGCGATTTGCTTCTAGCCTGGAAGGAAGGACGCGATGTATAATGTGGGCACACAAGCCGCCGGTCTTGAGGCCGGATGGGCAAAAATCTTGCCAAGCCTGAGCATCCCGAGGAGGAGCCTGCCGTTATGGAGCAACGCTATGTCAAAGAAACCCGATGTTACAAAACAAACCGGGTATTTCCTACCGATGTGAACAATCACAATACGCTGTTCGGAGGCAAGCTGATGGCCTATATCGACGATATTGCGTCCATCGCCGCCTACAAGCACTGCCGGTGCAGCGTCGTAACGGCTTCTACCGATTCCGTCGACTTCCTGACGCCGATCCGCCCTACGGATTCCGTGTGCTTCGAATCCTTCGTCACGTGGACGGGTAGAAGCTCTATGGAGGTATTCGTTAAGGTGATCAAGGAGGATCTGCGCACCGGTGAGCGGGATATCGCCGCCACTTCGTTCCTGACCTTCGTCGCGCTGGACGAGCAGAACCATCCGGTGAAGGTGCCCAGAGTCGTGCCCGAGACGGCCGAGGAAATTCGACTGCATGAGACGGCGGAGCACCGCGCCGAGATGCGCAGGCAGCGGAGAGAGCAGAGCAAGAAGTTCGCCGATGTGCTGACGACGCGGTTCGCGTGGGAGTAGCCCAGCCGAAAAAAACCATACCTCATCTGAAGAATCCACTGCGACAGGCTGCGGAGTTTTCGATATAATGGAAGCGACCGCGCCATGCGAGGCGCAGCTACCCTAGAGCGAAAGGCGTGTGCCAAGATGAGCAATATCAATGTATGGGAAAATGCTGAACCTGGAGTGAAGCGTAAAATATTCGAGCCCGGAGCAGGGATCATGATGATGGAGGTTCATTTCGAGGAAGGGGCCGAGGGTTACCAGCACAGCCATCCCCATGAGCAGCTTTCTTATTGTCTGGAGGGCAAGCTCGAATTTACCGTGGATGGTGAGAAGCAGACGATCGCGGCCGGTGAAACGATTTATATCCCAAGCGGAGCCATGCATGGCTGTCGGGCGCTTTCACCGAGCAAGCTGCTGGACTCCTTTACGCCGGTACGTGAGGATTTAGTGAAAAGGTAGCTGAGGGCGCGCGTTGAGCGTTCGAAATAACCGGCATGCGAATAAACCGTCTCATGGTGCCCGGAACATCCGGGTACGCGATGAGACGGTTATTGGCGATGACATGTCCGTCCGGTGACGGTTGTCGTGTCGGCTTCGGCTAGAAAAACCTATAGATCCGTAAAATGTACCGGACCAAGAATCGCGCTAAGAAACTCGCCCAATTCGGCGGCTTCTTCCTCGGTCAGTTTATAAGCATGCTCCAGATACCCTTCGGCTTCGAGATCGTCGGGGCCGAGTACCGCCGTTCGGCCGCTCTGCATATCCGTGACGAGCTTCTTGCCGTAGAACCGGTTCGTCGTCGTAATGGCGAGATCAAAGCGCCGCATCGTATCGCCTACGAAGCAAACGAAGCGCGTCTTGGTTTCTTCCGTGCCGTCATATAAATAATCGAATTCCGTCATATCAGATGTCCACCGCTTTCTTTTATCCATCGATCCACAGTCACACGCATTATACCAGATTTGAGCGCGAGGCGGCAAAAGGCTCCGGGAAATCTGTCAGCGGTCTGATTTTCCGCTCAGCCGTTCGTTCCCATTTGGGACGAAACATGGTACAATCGATAGAGCAAATTTAATAGTCAACCGATCGGAGTCTACCAGGAACGGGAGGCAACCTGATCGGAAGCGATGGATAGAAACGGAGGCTAACACCCGAGATGGCCAAGACAAAGATGAGAAGTGATATGATCAAAAAAGGCTTCGACCGCGCACCGCACCGCAGCTTGCTGCGTGCCGCAGGAGTCAAGGAAGAAGATTTCGATAAGCCGTTTATAGCGGTTTGCAACTCTTATATCGATATCGTACCGGGTCACGTCCACCTGCAGGAGTTCGGCAAGCTGGTTAAGGAGGCCATTCGCGAAGCGGGCGGCGTTCCGTTCGAGTTTAATACCATCGGCGTCGACGATGGCATCGCGATGGGGCACATTGGTATGCGCTACTCGCTGCCCAGCCGCGAGATTATCGCAGACTCGCTGGAGACGGTGGTCTCCGCGCATTGGTTCGACGGCATGGTTTGTATCCCGAACTGCGACAAGATCACCCCGGGCATGATGATGGGCGCGCTGCGCGTCAATATTCCAACGCTGTTCGTCAGCGGGGGCCCGATGAAGGCCGGTAAAACAAGCGATGGCCGTTCGATCTCGCTGTCTTCCGTATTCGAAGGCGTAGGCGCTTTTCAAGCGGGTAAAATCGACGAGAAGGGTCTGCAGGAGCTGGAGCAGTACGGATGTCCGACTTGCGGTTCCTGTTCGGGTATGTTCACAGCCAACTCGATGAACTGTCTGGCTGAAGGTCTTGGCTTGGCACTGCCGGGCAACGGCACGATTCTGGCTGTCGCTCCGGAACGGAGAGAGTTTGTTAAGCGTTCTGCGACACAGCTGATGGAATTGATCAAGCTGGACATCAAGCCTCGCGATATCGTGACGATCGAGGCGATCGACAATGCGTTCGCGCTGGACATGGCGATGGGCGGTTCGACCAACACCGTGCTGCATACGCTCGCTTTAGCGCATGAAGCAGGCTTCGAATACCCGATCGAGCGGATCAACGAAGTGGCTAAGCGCGTTCCGCATCTTGCTAAAATTGCACCGGCCTCTGATTATCACATCGAGGATGTGCACAATGCCGGCGGCGTAAGCGCGATCCTCAACGAGCTGCTGAAAAAGCCGGGCGCTATCGATGGCACTCGTATCACGGTAACTGCGAAAACGCTGGCTGAAAATGTGGCGGGCTGCGAGATTTTGAACACAGACGTTATTCGTCCGCTCGACAATCCGCATTCTGAAGAAGGCGGCCTCGCCGTATTGTTCGGCAACCTGGCTCCTAACGGCTCGATCATCAAGGTCGGCGCAGTAGATAAGTCGGTCGGCGGATACCACAGAGGGCCTGCGATCTGCTTCGATTCGCAGGAAACGGCGCTCGAAGGTATCGCGAACGGTAAAGTCAAAGAAGGTCATGTCGTCGTCATACGCTACGAAGGTCCGAAGGGCGGACCGGGTATGCCGGAAATGCTCGCTCCGACATCCCAAATTGTCGGAATGGGGCTTGGCGCAAAAGTCGGTCTGATTACCGACGGTCGTTTCTCAGGCGCATCCCGCGGCATCAGCATCGGCCATATTTCGCCGGAAGCGGCTGAGGGCGGTCCGATCGCATTCGTCGAGGATGGCGATATCATTGAGCTGGATCTCAAAAACCGCACCATTCAACTGGAAATCAGCGATGAAGAAATGGAAAAACGCAAAGCCAACTGGAAAGGCTTCGAGCCGAAGGTAAAGACGGGCTACTTGGCCCGCTACTCCAAGCTTGTTACTTCTGCCAGCACAGGCGGCGTTATGAAAGTTTAGATAGGATTTCACTTTAAAGCCGTTTCGGGATTTAGAACCCGAAGCGGCTTTTTTTATTTGATTTAGGAACATATGTTCCTGTATACTACACTTAGTAGTTAGACAGCTTGCATCCCATCCTACGTGTATGAAAGCACAGATGCGTGGTATAATGAATGAAACGGAGTGAGCGTTGGATGAATGAATTGCTCGACCCCAGAGTAGATTTTGTGTTCAAGCGTATTTTTGGCAGCGAGAGCAATAAGGATGTACTTCTTGCTTTTCTCAACAGCACCTTTCTGGAAGCGGGAGAGCCTCCACTGACCGAAATTATACTGGTCAACACGTTCACGGACCGGGATAGCCGGAGGAAAAGCAATCGATACTTGATATCAAGGCTCGAACAACGACAGGCAAGCTGATTAATATCGAGATGCAGCTGTTTAATCCGTATAATATGGAGAAGCGTACGCTATTCTACTGGAGCGAGATGTATTATCACCAGATTCGGAAGGGCGATAACTATAACCTCTTGAAAAAATGCGTAACAATTAATATCCTTAATTATTCATGCTTGCCACATGACCGTTATCATAGTGTGTTTCATTTGCGGGAAGATCATACGCTAATTCCGTTAATTGACGATATCGAGGTGCACGTTTTGGAGCTGACCAAGCTTCAAGAGCAGCGGGTGCCGGTCGGAGGCGGCTTGGTAAACTGGCTGCTTTTTCTAAAGGGAGTTGACAAACTGAGCTGGGAGGCGTTGCAGGTGAATGAGCCGATGCTGAAGAAAGCGATGGATACGCTGGAATTTTTAAGTCAGGATGAAGCGACAAGACTAGCTTATCAGGCACGGATGAAAGCTTTGCGTGACGAGGTTTCCCGGATGGAAGGGGCAAGAGAGGAAGGGAGGGAAGAAGGAAAGGCGCAAGGCAAAGCAGAAACCGCTATTAATTTGCTATCTATGGGTATCGACATCCAGACGATTGCCAAAGCCACGGGATTGACGGAGGCGGAAATTCGTTCCCTGCGCCCATTGTCGTAATGGGTGTTTGGAGATAGAGTCCGCTTCCGAAGCGGAGCGGAACTCTATAAGGAGTCTAGCCTTCGTCTTCCTCGCTGGAGTCATGCATACGATGATCGCCGGGATAATCCCGCGGCAAGCCGGCGTGAAGCTGGCGATTCTCGTAGGAGAAGCGGTTCTGAGACCTTTGATCCGCTCGCCATGGACTGCTTTTGCCCAAAGATTCGGTCAAGAGGTCGCTTCCGTAAGGTCCCTCGGGAAATTCCTCGGCAGTCAGATCGTTGCGGGCGGATTCCACCGTTTCAAAGTCTGTATATTTTCGCTCAGGTGCTTCCTCAACGAAGCCTTCATTTGCGCGATCGGAATCTGTCATTTGTACGAATCCCCTTCCCTTATTCTTGCATGGATTATTTTTGTTAATGTAACCGAGTAGGCTCAGGTTTATCCATCAGAAATTGAAGATAAGGGCAAGTCATTGGATCAGATTGACGCTTCAAGTTGGTTTATGGTATTATGGGAATAATTTCAAACGCAATCTATAGAGGAGGCACCTCTTTTCCCTTAGCGGGAAGAGCGGTGTCTTTTTTGCGTTTGATGCCAAATTCAGCTCATAGGGAGGGTTTTGGAATGAATCTGATGTTTTTAAACAGCATGGAGAAGGTGGAGGAGTCTGGGAGCGTTCGGACCGGACAGGTTTCCGTAGGAGAGGAGCTCGGGGTATGGTATGTCATGTGGAGTGAAGCCCAGGAGGATGGAACAAGCCTTCAGGAAACTTGGTATGAGGGGCTTCAATGGGAGGAGATGCTGAAGACGTTCCGGGAACAAGTTTTCGCTAAGCAATGTGACGGATACAAGCCTCTGCTGGAGGTTCGTGTCAGTGAACTGGATACTCTTGACGAGCGGACGGCTCATACCCAACTGCTGAACTATTACAGCGAGCGGAATGCCGATGAAGTGCTGTATGAAGCGCTGAGACAATGGAGACTCAAACAAGCGGCGCAGGAGGGCAAGGCTCCTTTTATCGTCGCGACGAATCGGCTTCTCAAGATGATCAGCGCGTTCATCCCCCATACGGAAGAAGAGCTGCGCCAGCTTCCGGGGATGGGCAAGTCAAGAGCCGAAAAGTTTGCTAAGGAAATTCTCGCCCTTACCGTCCAGGTTGAACGAAGCACGGCCTTCCCGCTGGATTGGGTCGCGGAGCAGGTCCATCCGGCGGAAATTAATGGCTGGCTGCTGGAGGAGAAGGAACGCAAGCGTAAGGCGGAATCGGACAAGCTTGAAAATAAGCGAAAGCTGCTGGAGGCCGTTGCCCGGGGGGAAATGCTGGATGAGCTGCAGGCGACGTTGCAGGTGCAGCGCCGCGTGCTGGTCGGCTGGGTCGAAGAGCTGGACCGGGAAGGATACGATCTGGCCCCTTATATCGACCTGGCTCTTGAGCGCGTTCCGTCCGCAGAGCGCGAGCTGGCATGGCAGGCCTTTGAACAGCAAGGCGACCGGTACCTGAAGCCGATTTTACAGAAGATTAGCAGACCGGACAGCCTGACGCCGAAGGAAACGGAGCTTGCATACGAATGGCTGCGCTTACTGAGATTAAAGTTCCGGCAGGAAGCCCGAAGCCGCCAGAACGAGGAGGCAAGCTGAGAGCACGCCAATAGCTGCATGTCTGTCGAGCTATCATTGACTGCTCTCTTGGGACGCTGCCGGTAGCGGATTACCGCAGGAGCCCCCTTTTGAACAGCGGAACCTCTTCAGGCAGCACAAAAAAGACTGGCTCAGAGCCAGTCTTTTTTGCGGAAGAATAACAACATAAACAGTCCTAGGCAAACCATCGTAATAACGGCGATCATCCCGCCATACTGCCAGTGCAGCCCCGGAATATAATCGAAATTCATTCCGTAGATACCGGTAATAAAGGTAAGCGGCATGAAGATTGTCGTCAAAGCGGTAAACACACGCATAATTTCATTCGCACGGCTGGCCAGACTCGACTGGTACGCTTCGCGCAAGTTGCCCATCAAATCGCGGAACGTGTCAAAGGTTTCGGAGATTTTCACGGCGTTTTCAAAGATATCGCCAAAATATTTACGCAGCGGTTCGCTGATTAGCTTCAGGTCTTTCTTATTCAGAGTATTAAGTACTTCCTTCTGGGGAACGAGCACCTTCTTCAGCCACAAAATTTCGCTGCGCAGCCCGATGATCTCATTCAGATGAGATTTCTTGGTGTGCATCAAAATATCCTCTTCGAGCTTCTCGATCTTGGCCTCGATCCGGTCGCCGACTATCGTATAATTATCCACGATCAGGTCCATCAAGTGATAAAGAAACTGATCGGGGGCCGTTACTTCCTCTTCCCATAGAACAGGCTTTAACGCACGAATCTCGTTTATCTTCTGTCTGGTGATCGTGATAATGTAATGCTTGCCGAGAAAGATGTTGAGCGCGCGAAGAAAAATTTCTTCGTCATCAAACCGAATGCTGTTGACTACGATAAAATAGTGGGTATCGTACAGCTCGATCTTCGGCCGCTGTTCCTCCTCGGTCAGCACATCTTCTACAGCGAGCTCATGGAGATGAAACAGGGGCTGAAGCAGCTCCAGATCCTCCGGCTCGGCGTCAATCCAATAAAAACCGTGTTGAGGAGCCTCCACGGTCTGTGCAATATCGTCTACAAGCGTAAAAATTCCATCTTGAACCAAGCGTGCCTTCATAGGTTCCACCCCTCCGTGTTTATCCGAGCGGAACGCGCGGCTGCGCAGCTGTTACATCCGAATGCTGCAGTCCGCTGTATCTAGAGGCGAATTCCGAGGATTCTTTCGACGCCAGCAAGCGTCAGGCGGGCAGAAAACAGGCGGATAGCAGCCGGGTTCCGATCGAAGTATTCAATTGTTGTATTGAATGATTGGAACGACTTATCGGGTCTCCGTCCATTCGAAAGCTGCACCCCTTTAGGCAGAAGTTTGTCGAATACTTGTCTAGTATACCCCTTCAAAAATGAGAATACAATCACTTTGTATGAGAAAATCCCCGTATACTATGCTATGGAGGAAGCCTGTACTTGGTGCATGATTCCGCTTGACGCAACGGTTTTTTTCGATTACAGTAGGTAGTACGATAAGCTTTAACCAAACCCAACTGAATAGATTCGGTTTCACACTCTTATCAAGAGCAGGTTGAGGGACTAGCCCGATGATACCCGGCAACCGACATGTCTTGGCGAACAGTCAGCACCACCGGCTGGCAGTCAAGCTATGCACGGTGCTAATTCTTGCGGAGCCTTTATGGGAATGCTTCATTCCCCGGAAGACTCTGACAGATGAGAGAGGACGATGTATTATACAAAGGCCTTTCTCTCGTGCGTGCGAAGAAGGTCTTTTTCGTTTGCTCAACTGCAGGCGAGGGGCAGTCTCCAGCACAGAGTGCGAGAACATTCGAATCCTAAGAAGAAAAGGAGTGAATCCAGGTGCCAATCAAAATTCCGGACCATCTTCCCGCCAAAGAAGTACTGAGCAACGAAAATATTTTCGTTATGGATGAAAGCGTCGCGTTTCAACAGGACATCCGCCCGCTTCGTATCGTTATCCTGAATCTGATGCCGACGAAGGAAACGACGGAAACGCAGTTGCTTCGTCTGATCGGCAATACGCCGCTGCAAGTCGAATTCGTCCTGCTGCACCCGAAGACCCATACATCCAAGAATACCTCTGTAGAGCATTTGCAGCAGTTCTACAAAACGTTCGACGACATCAAGTATGACCGGATGGACGGAATGATTATCACCGGCGCTCCGGTCGAAACGATGGATTTCGAAGAGGTCACCTACTGGAATGAACTTCGTCAAATCATGGAGTGGAGCAAGACGAATGTTACCTCGACGCTTCATATTTGCTGGGCCGCCCAAGCCGGTCTGTATCATCACTTCGGGATACGCAAGTATGGGCTCAGCGAGAAGGTGTTCGGCGTATTCCCACACTCGGTTACGAGACCTAACGTTAAGCTGGTGCGCGGGTTCGACGAGATGTTCCAGGCCCCCCAGTCCCGTCATACAGAGGTTCGCCGCGAGGACATCGAGGCAGTGCCGGAGCTGGAGATCCTGTCCGAATCGGAGGAGGCGGGCGTGTACATCGTCGCAACTCGAGACGGACGCCAAATTTTCGTAACGGGACATTCCGAGTATGATGCGTGTACCTTGAAAGCGGAATACGACCGCGATATCAACAAAGGGATGGATATTGCCGTACCGAAAAATTATTACCCAGGCGACGACCCGACTAAAACACCGCTCAACACGTGGCGCGCCCATGCTAACCTGCTGTTCTCCAACTGGTTGAACTACTATGTGTACCAAGAGACGCCTTACGATCTATATAAGGGGGATTACGTGATATGAGTTCAAATGAAAACCGGGAGCAGTTAAAAATAGAAAGCCGCTTAGCTCAAATCGGTTCGCTGGAGGAGCCTGTCACAGGTGCGGTCAGCTTTCCGATCTATCAGGCGACAGCTTTTCGCCATCCGCAGCTTGGAAAAAGCACAGGCTTCGACTATGCCAGAACGAAGAGTCCAACGCGCAAGGTGCTTGAGGATGCGATCGCCGAGCTCGAATCCGGGGATGCAGGATTTGCCTGCAGCTCCGGGATGGCCGCTTTGCAGACGGTGTTCGCCAAGTTCGGCCAAGGCGACCATCTTATCGTCTCGCTGGATCTGTACGGCGGTACGTATCGGTTAATCGAGAAGGTGATGTCGAGATACGGAGTCACCGCCTCCTATGTAGATACGAACGACCTGGAGGCGCTGGAGCAGCTGGCGCAGCCTAACACCAAGGCGATTGTGATCGAGACGCCGACTAACCCGCTGATGATGATCACCGATATCGAGAAGGTTTGTGCATGGGCCCGGGCGAAAGGGATTCTCTCCATCGTGGACAATACGCTGCTGACGCCGTTCTTCCAGCGTCCGATCGAGCTTGGAGCCGATATCGTGGTACATAGCGCGACCAAATATTTGGGCGGCCATAATGACGTGCTAGCCGGGTTGATTGTGACGAAGGGCAAGGAGCTGTCGGAAGAAATAGCTTTCCTGCACAATTCGATCGGCGCCGTGCTGAACCCGCAGGACAGCTGGCTGCTGATGCGCGGCATGAAGACGCTCGCGATCCGCATGGAGCGGCATCAGCTTAATGCGACCCGTATAGCGGAATATTTGCAGCAGCATCCCGACGTGGAGGCGGTGTACTATCCGGCGCTTCCTACTCATCCGGGATATGAAGTTCAGAACCGCCAGTCCTCCGGCAATACAGGTATCTTTTCCTTTAAAATGAAGGATGCCCGCTATATCGAGCCCATCCTGCGGCATATCCGCCTGATCGCCTTCGCTGAGAGCCTCGGGGGCGTAGAATCGCTGATGACTTACCCGGCGGTGCAGACGCACGCAGACATTCCCGAAGAAATCCGGCTCAAGGTCGGCGTGGATGACAAGCTGCTGAGGTATTCCGTCGGGATCGAGCATGTTGAAGATTTGATCGCTGACCTATCTCAGGCGATCGAGCTTGCTAAACAGGAAGTCGGGGAAGGGGTAACCCTGCCTGGTTAATGCCACGACGCCGGGTTTAGGCCGAAGGGCAGTCCGTTCTTGTATGTCTACATCGTGATAGATCATGGCTTCTTCCTTGATCCAGTGAACCGCTGCGCCCGCTGAGGCTGCAGCGGTTTTTTTTGGGAAAAGGGACTCTGTTCACTTTAATGAACTCATGCTATGATGAAGGTTGATAACACAACTTGCGCGGATAGGGGAGACTTTATGAGGCTTTCTTTTTTGGGCAGTGACTGGATACAGAGAATCAGAATGATTTGCCGACTGCCCTTCTCCAGCCACTCCCTTCGGTATTTTCCCCCGGAATTTATATTCCGTGATCCGGTTCTTTCTTTGGTGAAGGCGTATAGAAAATCAGGAAATTCATGCGCGTTAATTTTACTGCATCTGGAAAATTATCATCATCTCTTCGCATCATCTTCCTACGAAGCCTTAGCGGCGCTTCAAGCGTGCATAAAGCAGTCGCTGCTAACGATTCTCCCTACTTATTACAGTCCTTCTGACCTCATCGGAGTGAAGCGATGCGGGGATGATGAGTTTTGCCTATTCGTGAAAGTCAATCCGGGAACAGAGTTCGGCGAGCTGCAGCGAAAAAGCCAATTGCTCCAAAGGGAGCTCGAACGGCGTCTTCAGCATCAAGGACAAGCTGCCGGTATCCGCTGCGAGTCCGCCCAGTTCGTCTCCGGCTGTTACGTCATTGGGCCGGATATCGAGAATACGGCGGCCGCCGTGCAGCATGCTTATCATTATGCTCGTTCCATCGCCACCAAGAAGCTGCCGGCTCATTTCAGCGAAGCTCGAAACCAGCTTCTGGAGATCGTGAAGCATGAGAAGATTAGCGTGCTGGCGCAGCCGATCATGAACTTGTCCAGCGGCGATATTTTTGGCTGGGAGATTTTGACCCGGGGTCCGCAAAATACGCCTTTTCACACGCCTGCCGAACTGTTCGATTTGGCCTATCAGGCCGATCTGCTCAGCAGGATGGAGTTCGTTGTGCTGAAGAAAGCATTTCGTGAAATTTCCGAACGGCGAATCCGGGAACAAGTATTTATCAACGTCACCCCCGTATCCTTGGGGCATCCCTTGTTTCTGAATCAACTGCTCGAGCTTCTGAACACTTACCCGGAGGTATCCTCCTCCCAGGTGGTGCTGGAGATTACGGAACGACACGCGATCCGGGACTTCGAGCATCTGGGTGCCGTTATGAAGGCGTTCCGGGCACATGGCTTCCGGTTTGCCGTGGATGATGCCGGCGCGGGGTACTCCAGTCTGCAGTCGATCTCGGAGCTGATCCCTGACATGATCAAAATCGATCGTTCCGTCATCTCGAATATTGATCAAATCTCTGTGAAGCAATCGATGCTAAAGGCGCTTTTGCATGTGGCCGAGCATATCAACTGCGAAGTTATTGCGGAAGGCGTCGAGCGCAAGGAGGAAGCAGACACTTTAGTCGAGATGAGAGTCAATATGGTCCAAGGATTTTATTTTGCACGTCCGCAGCCGCTTGTGCCCGATCAGGAGCGGGTGCAGCAGCTGAAGCAAATGAAGGAAAAGATGGATCATCACCGAAGGATACTTCCTGCCTGAAGCAAGCAACGACTGCCGGCCCATGTGTGTCGGCGGTTTTTCTGTATGCATTTGAACGTTTTTTAACAAATGCCTCTGCGTCGCACGTACGTTCGTTCGTTCGGAATGGTTTGGTTCTAGCGAAATACGGGCGAATTGTGGTAGGATGGAAAGGATAAAGGAGATGACTGCGATGAGTTCCGTCGACCGTATTTTGGAACAAGCGCTTGCCGGCAACCGGTTGGGCGTAGAAGATTGCATAGCCTTATATGAATCGGACCAGATTGAGAAAATGGGCCATGTGGCCAATCAGTTGATGCTAAGGCACCATCCGGACCCGATTACGACTTTCGTCATCGGCCGTAATGTAAATTATACGAATATTTGCGATGTATATTGCCGGTTTTGCGCATTCTACCGAGCCCCCGGCTCGAAGGAAGGCTACGTACTGCCGGACGAGACGATTTTCCAGAAGATTCAGGAAACGCTTGATGTGAACGGTACCGAGATTTTGATGCAGGGCGGGACCAATCCGGATCTTCCATTTACCTATTATACGAATATTCTCCGTGAGATTAAGAAACGGTTCCCGCAGATTACGATGCACTCCTTCTCGCCAGCAGAGATCATGAAGATGAAGGAAGTGTCCGAAGGACTGTCTTTGGAGGAAGTCGTTCGTGCGCTGCATGAAGCTGGTCTGGATTCGCTGCCCGGTGGGGGCGCCGAAATCCTCGATGACCGGACACGCCGGAAGATTAGCCGGAAGAAGGGCTCCTGGACCGAATGGATGGATGTCATGAAGACAGCCCATCGCATTGGCATGAACACCACGGCTACGATGGTTATCGGTTTCGGCGAGACGCATGAGGAGAGGGCGATGCATCTGCTGCGCATACGCGAAGCGCAGGATGAGTGCATCCGGGCCGGATATTCGTCCGAAGGCTTCCTGGCGTTTATTTCCTGGACGTTCCAGCCGGATAATACGAACCTGAAGGCCGAGAAGCTTGGCGCCGAGGATTATTTGAAGAATGTGGCCATCAGCCGAATCATGCTGGACAATATCAAGAACTTCCAGTCCTCCTGGGTAACGATGGGGCCGGAGGTAGGCAAGCAGTCTTTGCACTTCGGCTGTAACGACTTCGGCTCGACGATGATTGAAGAGAACGTGGTTTCGGCCGCAGGCACGACGCATAAGGTCAACATCGGCTCGACGCTGGACCTGATCCGTCAGGCCGGCAAGATTCCAGCCCAGCGGAATACGAAATACGAGATTTTGCGAGTGTTTGACGATGTGAACGCGAAGGTTGAGAACGATTTTGTGATGCAGAATTAGGATGGAAGCCTAGGCGATATTGACCGGGCATTTCAAATAATAAGGCTTTAATATCGGATATGCTATACATCCGACCGTAATAACGACGACGCTTGTCTATTCTTAATCCAATCGGAGGGATTAGTATGGATAAGCGTTCTTTGTCGTCTCGCGAGCCAGGCTCAACTCGTGGAATCAGCAACAATTAAGCACTTTCCGATAAAACCGAACACGGTGGATAATACGAAGGGAGGGAGCTTTTGCTGTTCATCCCGTATTGAGGAGGCATACATGTCTAACAAAAATATTAAATTGCGGATTGCTTGGATTATTCCTACTGTCTTTATGTATCTGGCTTTTTTGGGCTCTGGGGTGTTTCTCATTTGGAACATTTCTGAGATGGATAATGGAATGTTGGGAAGATGGGTTACTATTGTTCTAGGACTTTTTCTTATTTCTGTTCTAGGTACTCTAAGAATAATGGGTTGGATAAAAAATAATAAAATATAATGATTAGTCCGCCTGCATGGCCGGTACGTTTTTTGCGTATGTAGGTTGTCCCGATCCGTGTATAATAAAAGTGGTATCCAATATCGCAAAGGGAGTGTTTGAGATGGCCGTTGATATTTATCTGACCTTCAATGGAAACTGTCGGGAAGCCATAGAGCTGTATGCAAAGGTTTTCGGGACGGAGGAGCCCAAGATCATGACCTTCGGCGAGGCGCCGCCTAATCCGGAATACACGCTGCCCGAAGCGGCAAAATCGTTAGTTATGCATGCCAGGCTTACGATTAACGGAAGCAACGTGATGTTTTCCGATTGCTTCCCGGGTATGCCTTTTTCGACGGGAAATAACATAAGTCTAGCCGTCGTCAGTAAGAACATGGATGACATCAAATCTTATTTCCATGGTCTGAAGGAAGGCGGCCAGGTAAGCATGGACCTTCAGGAAACCTTCTGGAGCCCGTGTTACGGCAAGCTGACGGATAAATTCGGGATTGAATGGCAGCTCAGCTATGAACAGAATCAGGCGGGTTAATCCATTAGCGTAAACTTCCAACAGCTTGCGCAGGCCTTGGATGATGTCGGACCCATCCTTGAGGCCGTGCCTGTACCGATCGGAACATGCCTTCCGCAGCAGTTCTTGCTACGGAGGGCCGGCCAGGCTGATTTTAAATCAGGAAAGCAGGTGATTCCATGACCTTTGGCAAGCGTATCCAACAATTACGCCAGCAGCAAGAGCTTACGCTTCGGAAGCTCTCCGAGAAAGCAGGCATCAGCTATTCTTTAAGCCATGCGATCGAGAAGGACGAGCTGGTTCCCAGTCCGGAAGCCGTTTTCTCGTTGGCCCGAGCTCTTCAACAGAGCGATGCCGAGGAACTGCTCCGCTTGGCAGGCTATGACGGAAAGAAAGAAGGGGCGGCGCTGCCTTATCAGGGCTAACCCAGCCAATGAAAGAGGGTGTTATCCGCCCGCTCTCGGGACTCATCCATGATCGGAGGCTCAGTGGGAAATAGCCAATCGCCATAAGCTCCGCCGGCCCGTCCGCGTGTATCCTCCAAGCTTGCGTCTGCTATGCTCTTCTCATCCCCATGATGGATGATGACCTCGGTTCCCAAAGGCACAAGCTGAAATAGCGCGGCCATGTCCGTATTGTTCAGCCGTATACAGCCAAGGGAGCGATTGGCCCCGACGGAGTCCTCGTCCGAAGTGCCGTGAAGCGCGATGTCGCCCAAGCCAAGCGCCACTGTGCCGTATACGCCGGGAGTGCGGCCTAGCGGTGCCCATACTCGCTGATTTACTTGGAAGCGGCCTGCGGGCGTGGAGTTATCCGCTCCCAGCCCCACCTTGTAACGAGCGATAGTTAGCTTGCCGCTCCACAGCTCTACCGTATGCTCGGACAGATTCACCCAGAGGCGCAAAGGCTCGAAAGGGATGGACTGTGCAGCATGGATCTCCCCGTTATCTCCTCCCAACCCGTATTCCGTGTTCGGAAAAAACATGGCCTCCGCTGACTTGGCCTCACGATCATACACCCACCCCCCGCTTCCATCAAAAAAGGTCCGGACAACGTCCGAACCCGATCCGGCTTCCTCAGGGAGAAAGCTTAAATAATTATGCGGATAGGCATGAAGCAAATCAGAAACGAGAGCCGGAGCATATCCATATTGTTGCTTATACGAAAGCAAGGCCGTCCGTACAAGACTGGCGGAAGCCTGATTGTGCGCTTTGAGCAGCTCCGGTTGAAGAAACCGGATTTTTACCGCCCGATCAATGGCAGGATTATATTCGGCTACCACGAATGCTTGGTCTTTCCATGCATTTTCGGTTAACGGAACGGCATTCAATTCGGTGTTCTTGGCCGGTGTAGCGACTCCGTACAAAACAATCGTCGCGCTCGGATAAGTGTTGGCGAGGCTCAGCGTCTTCTTGTGCAGAAGGTTCTCGACGTCCTGCTCCGATTGCCCGTAAGGGATAGGCAGCATAAAGGGACTCTCTAGACTTTCGTAAGTGACTGATTTACCGACGACCGGCCAGGGTTTTAGGAATGTCACAACCTTGGACACGTCCGGCGGCGTAAAAAACAGAAGCAGCAGAAGAACATTGGCTAGTAGCAGCGTAAGCAGCAAAACCTTTAAAAATAAGGGAAGAGCCCGTTTGCTTGCGCTTGAGTTGTCCGGAACAAAGGTCCGTTCCTTGTTCAGCAGACTTTCCTCTTCTTGCTTGCTCAGACGGCGGATGGAGGCGGCGGCCGGATAGTAAAATTCGGAGGGGTAGGCATGCATGGCTTGCTTGTAGTGCTGGATAGCTTTATTTCTCATGTCCTTCAGCTCATAGTGCTGCCCTAAGCGAAAATGCGCCTCAGGCGAATGAGGGTCCAAATAGCGGATGACTTTCTCATGGTAAAGAGGGTCAAAGCGATTCACATACAAGTTTTTGCGCAAGCGCACCAATTGGACTGCTTGTGGGGAAGGGAACCGACCTCGTACAGGCTGCATCACAATCCTCCTTGCGACTCTATTATGATACAAATAGTATCATAATAGACGAAGTACTTCAATAATAATACAATATGTATCATTTTAGGGATGAAAAAAACCTTGCACCCTAAGATGTCAAGGTTACGGGCTCCTGATACAGTTCTATCCGGTTACGGCCTTTATGCTTGGCGCGATATAGCGCGGTGTCCGCACCTCCGAACAGTTCCTCTTTTGTACAGTTTTTATGAAACGCATGCAGGCCGATACTGATGGTGATCGGATTGCCGTCTAGCTCCTCATGGCGTACCGAGGCGATATGCTGACGGATACGCTCCAGCTGATGCATAGCATCTCGAACATCGGTCTCGGTAAAAAGAATGGCAAATTCTTCGCCCCCATAACGCGCAGGAAAATCATTGGCTGAGACAAGCTCCTGGAAGATACGGGCGACTTTCTTGAGGACGGCATCCCCAGCGCGGTGACCATACGTATCGTTAACTTTTTTGAAGTGATCGATATCCAGCAGCGCAAGTTGAAAGGTCAAGTTGTTTTGCTCGCCCTGCCGGATCAGCTCCTCCAAATATTCATGAAAGGACATGTGGTTGTAGAGACCCGTAAGCGCATCCGTCTTAGCCAGCTTATCCATCAATATATTTTTTACCAGAAGATCCTGCTCGGAAGCGATGGTGGAACGAAGATCCTTCATCAAATCCGATCCGCGTCTCATGACTTCCAGGCCCAGAAACGTACAAATGATCAAAATGTTCGTCATCACGAACAGATCAATCCAGGAGTAACCCGGTATATTCTGCAGCTGCAGTCCGTAGACGGACCAGTAGGCAATCATACTAACGGCGAAGGCAAACAAAATCTTACGTTTTTGAAAGTAAAAAACGGAGGTCAGTATCGGCAAAAACAACGTTGTCAAGGTGGGACCCACCAACGGAAAGGCCGTAATCAGATTGAGCGACAGGATCAGAGCGCCCATAATCACAATATAATCGCTCCAGCGCTTGAGCAGCTTCAGAGCGGTTTCAACGATTAAAAGCCCGATGCAGGTCCAGCTTGCAAACTGACCGATAAGTGCAATCGGGTAATCTTGTGAATGATTGGAGCTGTCGATCCCGGCAATTACTGCGCTTACCACGATACTTATTACAGCTATAATCCAATAACCGTTTAAGAACCTCCGGTTCCAACGCGGCAACTTGGCTTGATTAACCACATCAAAAACCATAGGACTCACTCCACAATTCTGTGTAAATCTCATTTATTACTATACCATGGCCGCTTGTTATTTGTATATATGGTACTCGTGGGCCATATACTTTAAAGGAAAAGGACGAAAGCAACGGCACCGAAAGGAGTTGGACCCGTGATGAGGCTGTTAACCGTACTAGCCACGGTGCGTTCGGAAGCGCAAGCAGAGCATTTGGGACGCGCCTTTGCACGAACAGGCGACCTTTTACATACGGAAGAGAAGATACAAATCCTAACCGACAAGCAAGCTGGCATGAACAGAATTGACCTTATCGGCCGGCTTCCCGGCTTCCAGCTGCATAAGGATGGACCGCTATTGTATGCGGAAGCAGCGGAGGCGTTGGCGGAGTATGTTATGTTGGAGGAGGAGCGGGGGCTTCTCGGCAAGCTGATCCGGAACGATTTCCACTACCGGCTGGAAGCCGACATCGAACAAATTCTATCCTACTGCAGGCAGATTTTGGACGGCACAGGAGAGGGAGGCGAGGAAGGGGAGCGAGGCGCTCTGAAACGTCGCAAGGAGAAGCTGGCCGGCGAGATCGAAGCTTATATCAGCGAGGAAACGATGCTTCATATGGATGGCCTGATCCGCTTTCGCTTGCGGGGGTACAAGCAGGAGCTGCGGGACGTGGTCGAATATGCGATCGATGAATTTATGATGGACCGCCAGTATCAGGAATTTATTTCGCTGCTGCAGTACTTTGTGTATATTCAGGAAGCGAAGACCCCATTCGTCCATCTGATACATAAGGGAGGGAATGAGTTCCTTCTTTTGAATAATCGCATGGAAAGGATCGAGACGGATGACGCGGAAGCCATCGTTACGGTGGAGATGCTTGAGAAGGATATGAACTTCGAGGATATGATCGTGAGCACGCTGATTTCGGTGTCGCCGCAAACGATCTATATGCATACGCGCGAGCCCGATGTCCAGGTGATCAAAACGATCCGGCAAATCTTCGAAAATCGGGTGGAGGTATGCGGCTACTGCAGGCTGTGCCAAAATCTTGACCGCTCGACCGCAGCCGAATATAATAAGATTTAAGGCCATGATCAAAGATATGAATGACTGAGGCGCCGTCCAGAGAGAGGGGACCCGGCTGCAAGCCCCTTCGGTTTATGCATCTGTCGTTTACCCCTTTGTAGCCGCGGCATGGAACGCTTCTCCTTCCGGGAAGTCAAGTATAGGCCGCCGAGTCATTCCCGTTAGCGAATGCTGGAGGATCCGTTGGCCATGACTTACGCAGCCTGGCTGCCTGGACACGGATTGAATTAGGGTGGAACCACGAGCCAAGCGCACTCGTCCCTTTACGGGAGGAATGCGCTTATTTTAGTTGAATACGGAGGTCGTTTAAGCATGTCAGTCAAAGTAACTTTTCCAGACGGAGCGGTCCGGGAGTACGAGAAGGGAATTACCATTGAGGAAGTCGCAGGGTCGATCAGCAGCGGCTTGAAGAAAAATGCGGTGATTGGAAAAGTTGACGGACAACCTGTCGACTTGAGCACGGAATTGGATAAGGATGCTGCTCTTGAGATCGTTACGCTCGATAGTGAGGCGGGTCTTGAGGTATACCGTCACAGCACGGCTCATCTGATGGCACAGGCCATTAAGCGGATATTTGGGGAAAAAACGGTTAAGCTCGGTATCGGTCCTGTCATCGAGGATGGTTTTTACTATGATATCGATCTGGAAACCTCCATCACCCCTGAGGATTTGCTTAAGATCGAGAAGGAAATGGAGCGTATCGTACAGGAGAATCTGCCGATCCGCCGCCGTGTGGTGAGCCGCGGCGAGGCGCTGCGCATTTTCGGCGATCTGGAGGACCCGTTAAAGCTGGAGCTGATCAACGATCTGCCTGCGGATTCCGTCATCACTATCTATGATCAGGGTGAGTTTTTTGACCTTTGCCGGGGGCCTCACTTGCCATCCACAGGACGGATAAAGGCATTCAAGCTGCTTAGCGTAGCAGGCGCTTATTGGCGCGGGGACTCCAAGAACAAGATGCTGCAGCGCATCTATGGTACTGCCTTCCCCAAAAAAGCGGAGCTTGAGGAGCATCTTCATCTGCTCGAGGAAGCCAAGAAACGCGACCACCGCAAGCTTGGCAAGGAGCTGAAGGTGTTCGGCTTCTCCAGCGAGGTGGGACAAGGGCTCCCGCTTTGGCTGCCGAACGGCGCCAAAATCCGTCGGACGATGGAGCGCTATATCGTCGATCTGGAGGAACGCCTTGGCTATCAGCACGTGTACACGCCGGTATTGGCCAATGTGGAGCTGTACAAAACAAGCGGTCACTGGGAGCACTACCAGGAGGATATGTTCCCTAAGATGGTTATGGACAATGAGGAGCTTGTCCTAAGACCCATGAACTGTCCGCATCATATGATGGTCTATAAGAGCGATATGCGCAGCTACCGCGACCTGCCGGTACGGATCGCGGAGCTCGGCACGATGCATCGCTACGAGATGTCGGGTGCGCTGACAGGCCTTCACCGCGTTCGGGCCATGACCTTGAACGACGCCCATATTTTCTGCCGTCCGGATCAGATTAAGGAAGAGTTTGCACGGGTAGTGAATTTGATCCGTCACGTGTATGAGGACTTCGGCATTAAGGATTACCGCTTCCGTCTGTCGTATCGCGATCCGAAGGATACGGAGAAATATTTCCAAAACGATGAGATGTGGGAAATGTCCCAGCGCATGCTTCGCGAGGTAGTCGAGGAGCTGGGCCTGCCGTTTTTCGAAGCGGAAGGGGAAGCGGCGTTCTACGGACCGAAGCTTGATGTACAGATCAAGACTGCGCTCAAAAAAGAAGAAACGCTATCCACCGCCCAGCTTGATTTCCTGCTGCCTGAGCGGTTCCAGCTAGAATACGTCGGTGCCGACGGTCAGAAGCACCGTCCTGTCGTCATCCATCGCGGGATCATCTCCACGATGGAACGGATGACGGCGTTCCTGCTGGAGAACTTCGCCGGCGCTTTGCCGACTTGGCTTAGCCCCGTTCAGGCGAAGGTGCTGCCGGTATCGGGCAACTTCGACGACTATGCGCGTGAGCTGCAGGAGAAGCTGCAGCTGGCCGGCATCCGGGTTGAAGCCGACCTGCGCAATGAAAAGCTTGGCTATAAAATCCGAGAAGCCCAGCTGGAGAAAATCCCCTATATGCTCGTTGTCGGCGAGAATGAAGTTCAGTCCCAGGGAGCTTCCGTACGTAAGCGCGGAGAGGGCGATCTAGGGGCTCAAAGCATCGAACAGGTCATCGCGATGATCCAAGAAGATATTACGACTAAGACCATTTCCTAGTGTAGATAGAGAAAGTGAATGCTCATATGCGGCCTTCCTCCGGGAAGGCCTTTTGGCTTTGCCGGACATGGGGCCGTGTATAGAATCTTTCCTTCCTGGAGAGTCTGTTCTAGTAAGGGGAGGTTTAACAAAACCTATGTTAACGAAAAGCGCAAGTCATGCAAAATGGATCTGTCTGCTTGTGACGCTGTTATCCGTATTGATGTGGCTTGAAGAAAATCAAACCCCGGCCAAGCTCTCGCAGGAAAATGAGAATCCTGCCATGTCCGGGCCTGTCGACAGGACTCAGGCCACCGCTGTTGCCGCCGTTATCCAGCAGCCCGATAAACAGATGTCATCGCCTGTAAAGTCCACAGAGGCGAGTGCTCAGAGGCAGAAGGACTATAAGCTGTTTCCGCGTCAGGATGAGGATTTATCGAAGCTGGTCGCTGTTGAAGTGACGGCTACCGGTTACTATGCAGGCCGTGAATCAACAGGGAAAAATCCGGGGCATCCGGAATACGGTGTCACTTTCTCAGGCTTAAAGGTTTCCCGCGACTACGGGTCTTTATCCACGATCGCCGCAGATCCGAACGTGTTCCCGCTCGGGACCGTGCTCTATATTCCAGGCTACGGTTATGGGGTAGTGGCGGATACCGGTGGGGCCATCAAAGGGAACCGGATCGATCTGTATTTCGAAACAAAGGACCAGGTCTACAAAGAATGGGGCAAGAAGACCTTGAAGGTATTCGTCGTGAAGCGTGGCGACGGTAAAATAACGGAATCCATGTGGAAGCAGCTGAAGGAAGATTGGCTGAAATGAATTAAGTTTTTTCCATTATAAAAACTCCTCGGAGCAACCATACTAATGGTTGACGGGGAGGTGATATCGATGGCAAAGAACAATAAGAATAACAAAAACAATCAGCAGTATAATGCTGAGTTTTCCGAAGAGGTAGCTGCGAACAACAATGTTAACAATCAAGCCGCTAACAACCAAGCTCTTAACAACCAAGCTTTCAACGTCGCTGATCAAAACGAAGACGAGGCAAACCAAGCACAAAAATAATGCTTAACCGACCAAAGGGAGCCGAACGGTGTACGCCGCGGCTTCTTTTTTAATTTATAGGACCTAAGGGAGCGAGTTTCGTTATCAATTTGAAGATGCGATCGCCCATGAAGCATATTTTTCCTTCTTGGCGCTCATGCTATAGATATAGGACCTATTATGGATGGGGGAATGCTGCGTGGTACCGTTGGATTCGAAGCTTATGGGAGTTGAAGAGACTTACAATAAAGCTATGGATGTTTTACAAGGCTTGGAGTTCTCGCTCGGGGGCAATTGGGATTATGAGCATGGCTGCTTCGACCGGTCCTTGGATGAAGGTCAGAAGGTGTGGCTTCGCATGCCCTTTGAGGTTACCCACGGGAGGCTGGAGGGGGAGCATGGCGGGACAGGGACAGTGATTCGTTTGGGTTCGCCCTTCGTGCTTAAGCATCTGTATAATGAAGGACTGGATAAAGAGGCTCAAGTTCGCATCGTAGGCGCGATGTTGGATCAATTTCAGGAGCCTGTGGATAAAGATGCGCCAGTCGAGGACAAATGGGTGGAGCAGGCCAAAAAGCTGCTTAAGGAAGTAGAGGAACGTTGGGTGCACTGACATCTGCGGGTACTAAGACCTTGGGAAGCCCCCTGGTCTTTTTTTGTGCAGTTTCTGGGCCGGGGAATATACGCCGCATGATTTAACTTCGATTTATGTTTCTTTAAGGTTGTTTTAAGGTTACAAGTTCAATATAGAGTCAAGAGGAAAAACCTCGGAGCGTACGCACTTATCCAACCGACATTTCCGAATAAGCAAAGGGAGGTAGCCATGATGGAAAACAATAATTCAAACAATGACAACAACTCGAATAATTCGGGTAATTCTTATAACCCGTTCAACGATTTCTTCCGTCAGCCGGAAGCTCGCGAGAGCGGAGAAGCCGGGGCATCGCATGCCTCGCATGAATCCAGAGAAGAGGCCCAAGGCCCGCAAGAAAGGCCGGGAGAAGGGAACGCCAGGTCCTCCCATTATTTCTCGTACGGGCCCTATCAGTCCAAAGCAACGGAAACGACAAGCTCGAGCGATAGCACAGGCTCCTCTCCGGTCGAGGTAACGCCGCCTAAGCCGGTTCGTCCGCTGCATATCGGAGACGGGGACTCCACAGGCCAGGGGCGATGGCAGGTCTCCAAGCCGGAGAAGAAAAGCAGCGGCTTCCGCAGCCTGTTTGCTTCGTTCATGGCCGGGGTTCTCGTAGTCGGATGCCTGATGTTTGCTTCGGACAAAATGAATTTGTTTACCGGTGCCGAAGGGGTGATGGCCGGGAATGGCTCGGCAGGAGCTTCTTCAGCGGCTCCGTCCGCAGGGAGCGGTACGGTTCGGCCTACAGCGCTGGACATTACGCGTCCGAACAACATCGCTGCGATCGTGGAGCAGTCCAGTCCCGCTGTCGTTAAGATCGAGACCAAGGTCAAAGCCAGAAGCTCGCGCAGCGGCAGCTCGCTGTTCAACGATCCGTTCTTCCGCCAGTTCTTCGGCGACGACTTCGGTTCCTCCCAGCAAAATCAAGGCCAGCTCCAGCCGGGCGGCATGGGAACCGGATTTTTATTTGAAAAGTCAGGCTATATTCTAACCAATGAGCATGTCATCGACGGAGCTGACGAGATCTGGGTCTATGTCCAGGGCCACAAAGAGCCGTACAAGGCAGAGCTGCTCGGCAACAGCTATGATCTGGACCTGGCCGCTTTGAAAATCACGCCGGAGAGCGGCAAGGAGTTCCCTACACTGCCTCTCGGCAGCGCAGACGATCTGAGAGAAGGCGACTGGGTGGTGGCGATCGGCAATCCGTATGGGTTCGATCATACGGTAACGGTCGGCGTACTCAGTGCCAAGGAGCGTCCGATCAGTATTCCGGATGCGAACGGAACACGCAATTACAAGCATCTGCTGCAAACGGACGCTTCCATCAACCCCGGCAACTCGGGCGGTCCGCTGCTGAACCTGAATGGGGAAGTTATCGGGATCAACACCGCAGTCAGCTCGCAGGCGCAAGGCATCGGGTTCGCTATCCCGACGAGTACGATCAAATCGGTTCTTGAAAATCTGAAGAATAATGTAAAAATTCCGAAGGAGCCTCTTCCTTATGTCGGTATCACTATGGCTGATATTGACAAAGAGTGGGTGTCCGAGCTGAAGCTGGAGAACAACGAAGGTGCGATTGTTTCGCAAGTCGAGCGCAAGAGCCCGGCCTTTGCGGCAGGTATTCGTCCTTACGACGTGATCGTTGAATTAAACGGCGCCAAGATCAAAACACCCGCAGAGGTGAGTGAAGCGATCAAAAAGCTGAAGGTCGGCGACAAAGCTTCGATCGGGATTATGCGCGACGGCAAGAAGCAGCAGATAGAGGTTACCATTGGCAATCGGAATGCCGAATAAAACGGCTTATCCAAGCAGGGCTTTCGCAAAGGACGCCCTGCTTTTTTTTGTTCCGAGGCACGCGGAAATCGGCGATTAGATTCCAGACGCAACTTTCGTTACAATAAGACAATAAGGGAAAGCAGGGAAAGGCGGTGAGTCGCGCGTGCGAGAGAAAATATTGGTAATTGACGACGATGAGAAAATTACATCCATGCTTCGGAGGAGCTTGGCGTTCGAGGGCTATTCGGTACTGACGGCCAATCATGGGATGGATGGGCTGAAGCAGATTTTGGAGAACGAGCCGGATGTCGTGATTCTGGACGTCATGATGCCGCAGCTTGACGGCTGGGAGGTGGTCCGCCGCATACGAGAGGGCGGCTCCGACATGCCGGTGCTGATGCTTACGGCGAAGGATGAAGTGAGCGACAGAGTAAAAGGACTGGATCTTGGCGCTGACGATTATCTCGTAAAGCCATTCGCGCTTGAGGAGCTGCTGGCTCGGGTCCGCGTGCTTCTGAGGCGTAAAACGGCGGATAAGGCGGAGACTTCGGCGAACAAGCTTCAGTATCAGGACGTGTTCATGGACTTGGATACGCGGGAGGTATTCCGCGGCGGACAACGTATCGAGCTTACCACGAAGGAGTTCGATCTGCTCCATCTTTTCCTGCAGAACCCGCGGCGCGTGCTTTCGCGCGATATTATTATGGAAAAAATATGGGGCTACGATTACAGCGGAGAATCGAATGTGCTTGAGGTCTATATAGCGCTGCTGCGGCAAAAAACAGAAGAGCACGGACATAAACGTATCATCATCACCGTTCGCGGCGCGGGTTACGTGCTAAGAGGAGAGACTTGACATGTCGATTCGCTTGCGCCTGACACTTTGGTACACAGGGATTTTGACAGCCACCCTCTTTGTGCTGGCGCTTGGGTTGTATTTCTATATGAATTATATTATTTTCACGGGGCTTAAGCCCGATCTTAAGGATGAGGCTAATTATGTACTGCCTAGGATCAAGGCGATGCCCATCGTCTCCTCGCAGGGCTTCAGCTTCAACTTCGAGCTGTCCGGGCGCAACTCGATCCGCAGCAGCAAGCTGTTCCTGCAGGTCGTCAACCTGCAGGATGGCAGGAAGTTCCGCTCGGACGATCTGATCGAGGCCGGACTTGAGTTCCCGGGCGTGAACGAGAAGAAAGTTGCTTGCATCTTGGCGGAAAAAAGTGAATGCCTGTATGAAAGGGTCAAGATTAAGGGGTATGATTTTTTGATCTATAATGCCCCCGTCTATATTTCGCCGCTGTTCAGCGGACAGGAGCCGATCGGGATGATGCAGGCCGCCTTTTTCACAGGCTCCTACGAACAGTTATTCGGACAGCTTCGTCTGATCCTGACCTTAACCATGCTGCTCGGCATCGTGCTTGCCGCTTCGATCGGGTGGTTTCTCGCCCGTAAGGCGCTTAGGCCAATCGAGCAGGTCATCTTGGCAACCAATCAGATCGAGAAGGGCGCCGACCTGCAGCGCCGGATCGAGTACCAGGGACCGGGGGACGAGATCGGCGTGCTGACCGAGACGATCAACGGCATGCTGGGGCGGCTTCAGGCGGCTTACCGGGAGATGGAGGAGGCCTATGCCGCTCAACGCAGATTCGTCTCCGACGCTTCTCACGAGCTGAGAACGCCGCTGACGACGATCCGCGGCAATGTGGAGCTGCTACAGAAGATGTGGAAGCAGAGCCAGCGCCAGCTTCAGGAGGATCGAACTTTGCCGGCGATCGAGCTGAGCCTGGAAGCGATGCGCGACATTTCCGATGAAGCGGAGCGCATGTCCCGCCTAGTGAACGATCTGCTCGCTCTGGCGAGGGCGGATGCGGGCTTTAGGATGGACAAGAAAGAGCTGGAGATCAAAACTCTGCTGGAGGATGTGGCTCGCAAGGCCTCCTTGCTTCCTCGTACGTCGGACTGGGTCGTAGGAGATCTGTCTGAGGCCGAAGCGACCTATGTATACGGGAATTCGGATTACTTGCAGCAGCTGCTGTTCATTTTCATCGAGAATGCATTCAAGTATACGGAATCGGGCTATGTGAGTATGGAGGTCAGACGCTACGGAGGCAAGATGATCGGGATAAGCATCAAGGATACGGGCATCGGGATGGATAAGGACGAGGTCCCCCATATCTTTGAACGTTTCTACCGTGCCGATGTGTCTCGCGGCCAGAAAGCGGGGACCGGACTTGGGCTATCCATCGCCAAATGGATCATTGATGAGCATGAAGGCTCGATCGAGGTGATGACCGGCAAAGGCGAAGGATCGGCCTTCGTTATTTGGCTTCCGCTTGCGCGGGAAACCGGAGGCGAAGAGACGAAAGCTTCCTCCCATTCCCTCACCGACGGGAATCGGGTATAATGGATCAATAGATTACTTTCGACAGGCGGTGCGAGGCATGGACGTGATCCGAATTTCTCCCAGAGGCTATTGCTATGGGGTCGTAGATGCGATGAAGCTGGCTATGCAGACGGCCCAAAATTTTAATTTGCCAAGGCCGGTTTATATATTGGGCATGATTGTTCATAACGCGCATGTTACCGAATTTTTCGAGAAGGAAGGCATCATTACGCTGGACGGACCTAATCGTCTTGAGATTCTGGAGCAGGTGACCGAAGGGACGGTTATTTTTACCGCCCATGGCGTGTCCCCTGAGGTGCGCAAGCGGGCCCGTGAGCGCGGGCTGTCCGTGGTGGATGCGACTTGTCCGGACGTGACTAGAACTCATGATCTGATCCGGGAGAAGACGGCTGAGGGCTACCATATTATTTATATCGGAAAGAAGGGGCATCCTGAGCCAGAGGGTGCGATCGGCGTGGCCCCGGAGCGGGTGCATCTGATCGAGAAGCTCGAGGAAGTCGAGCTGCTTGGATTGTCGTCGGAGAATATCGTGATCACCAATCAGACGACGATGTCCCAATGGGATATCAAGCATATCATGAACCGACTGCTAGAGAAGTTCCCGCATGCCGAGATTCATAACGAGATATGTCTGGCGACGCAGGTGCGTCAGGAGGCGGTAGCCGAACAGGCCAAGGATGCGGACTTGGTTATCGTCGTCGGCGATCCGCGCAGTAATAACTCCAACCGGCTGGCACAGGTATCCGAGGAAATTGCCGGCGTCAAGGCTTACCGGATCGGCGACATCTCCGAGCTGAAGCGCGAATGGCTGGCTCCGGTCCGTCGTGTGGGCGTCACTTCGGGAGCTTCGACGCCGACTCCGATTACGAAGGAAGTTATCGATTATCTGGAGCGGTACCAAGAGGGGGATTCCTCCACCTGGGAAATACGCAGAACCGTCAATATGGAGCGGTTAATACCGGCCGTCCGGTCGAAAGCGGGCAAAGCAGACTGAGCAGGGAATACAGGGATACAGGGCGATTGATCCTGTGAAATTCTGAAATCCCATACACATGAATAGGCGGCTGGTCCGGCTGAAGGGACGACAAGCGCAGGCGCTTGTCGTCCCTTTGCTGTAGTATTACGGCGACTTTCGATGGCGGGGCATGACTCTAAGGATGGAGCTCATAAGCTCGAATGGCTGCCCGGTGAGAATTCGATTTTAAGAGGCGATTTTAAGAGACGCTTGACGCTAAGCGGGAGTCGTTATATAATCGCTTTAGTGATTAAAAGCTTAAAAGCGAATAAGCGTCGAAGCGTCTAAGTGTTGAATGATTGTCCCAGTAGAAAGGGTGGATACTGATGATCGCAATTATATCCAATAAAACGCCGGAAGAACGCATTCTGGAAATTGTCCATTATATCGAAAAGCAGGGCGTGCAGGCTCACGTGTCGCGGGGTGTCGATCGTACGGTGGTTGGCATCATCGGGAATGCCAACCCTGTACTGGCCGAATCGATCCGTCAGTTGTCAGGGGTCGAGCAGGTCGTAAAAATTTCCAAGTCCTATAAGCTGGCGAGCCGTGATTTTCATCCGGATCCGACCGTGATCAAGATTAAGGATGTGGAGATTGGCGGGGATCAGCTGGTTGTTATGGGAGGACCTTGTGCCGTGGAATCTCCGGAACAGATCGACGAGATTGCCAGGCTGGTGAAGGCAAGCGGGGCGCAGGTGCTGCGCGGCGGGGCGTTCAAGCCAAGAACCGGGCCTTACAGCTTCCAGGGCGTTGGCGTGGAAGGGCTTGTTATGATGGCGGAAGCCGGACGGAAGCACGGAGTGCTGACCATTACCGAAGTCATGACGCCGGAGTACGTAGAGGTGTGCGCCGAGTATGCCGATATCCTTCAGGTAGGCACGCGCAATATGCAGAACTTTGATTTGCTTCGCAAGCTGGGCACGATCCAGACGCCGGTGCTGCTGAAGAGAGGGTTCAGCTCGACATACGACGAATTCCTCAATGCGGCAGAATATATTCTAGCGGGCGGAAATCCGAACGTTATGCTTTGCGAGCGGGGAATCCGAACGTTCGAGTCCTACACGCGCAATACGCTGGATCTTGCGGCCATTCCGGTGCTGCAATCGCTTAGCCATTTGCCGGTTATCTCCGATCCAAGTCATGGCACCGGACGGCGGGAGCTCGTCGAACCGATGAGCAAGGCGTCGGTCGCGGCAGGGGCTAACGGACTGATCGTTGAGATGCACACCGATCCCGACAACTCGATGACCGGAGACGGCGTGCAGTCGCTATTCCCGGATCAGTTTGCCCGTCTGATGCAGGATTTGGAGAAATTGGCACCGCTCTGCGGCAAGCGTTTCGATACGCAGAAGCAACCTGTTTAAGAAGAAAGCCGCCGGTATTATTCGTATATTAAAGGGTCGGAACTTGACGCTACCAAGTAAAGGTGCAGCGTCAAGTTCTTTTTTTGTCGGAAATGTGAAATTATCCGTTTGTTGTGTGAGAATAGCTGACACATCCATAAAAAATACCTGACATAAGTATTGACGATTCTCGCCGTTAAGTTTTATAATAACCACATATTCAAGACAAAACTTGAACAATGAGCGATCGAACAACGGATAATGTTCGGAATTTAGGAGGTAAGTAAGTCTATGTCAGTTCAAAATGTGTTAAACACCATTAAAGAAAAAGGTATCGAATGGGTAGACTTCCGTTTTGTCGATCTGAATGGCAGAGCGCATCATATTTCGTTGCCGGCGGTTGAAGTGGATGAGGGGACGTTCGAGAACGGAGTAGCATTTGACGGGTCGTCCATCGCCGGTTTCCGCGGCATCGAAGAGTCCGACATGGTTATGCTTCCCGATACCGAAACCTCCTATATCGATCCATTCACGGCTCACCCGACATTGATCATTATGTGCAGCATTCATACACCGGATGGCGAGCCTTACGAGCGCGATCCCCGCGGTATCGCTCAAAAGGCTGAACAATATTTGCAGAAAGCCGGAGTCGGCACGACGGCATTCTTTGCTCCGGAATCCGAATTCTTTATTTTCGACGAGGTTCGTTTCGAGAGCAAGCAAAACTCGTCCTCCTACTTCGTGGATTCCGAAGAGGCTCATTGGAACTCCAACCGGAAAGAAGAAGGCGGTAACCTTGGCTTCAAAGTCGGTCATAAAGGCGGCTATGTGCCTGTTGCTCCTACCGATACACAGCAGGATATTCGTTCTGAAATGTGTCGTCTGCTGATGGAAGCCGGTCTTCGGATCGAGCGCCATCATCATGAAGTAGCGACGGCGGGCCAGGGCGAGATCAACTTCCGTTTTGACACGTTGACCAAATCGGCCGACAATCTGATGAAATACAAGTATATCGTACAAAACACAGCCCGCCAATACGGCAAAGTGGCTACCTTCATGCCCAAGCCTCTCTTCGGCGACAATGGCAGCGGCATGCACGTTCACCAATCCATTTTCAACGGCGACGAGCCTTTATTCTATGACAAAAACGGCTATGGCTACCTAAGCGAGATGGCGCTGCACTATATTGGCGGTATTCTCTATCACGCTCCTGCGCTGATCGCGTTGACGAACCCAAGCACGAATTCGTTCAAGCGTCTGGTACCTGGCTACGAAGCTCCGGTCAACCTGGTATTCTCCAAAGGCAACCGTTCGGCTGCTGTCCGTATTCCGATTGCAGCTGTTACGCCTAAAGGCTGTCGTATTGAGTTCCGCACACCGGATAGCACGGCTAACCCTTATCTCGCCTTTGCCGCTATGCTGCTCGCAGGACTGGACGGCATCAAGAAGAAGATCGATCCGAGCGAGCTGGGCTACGGTCCTTTCGATAAAAACATCTACGAGCTGTCTGACGCCGAGAAGAAAGAAATCCGCAGCGTTCCCGGCACGCTCGAAGAAGCGCTCCGCGCACTTGAGGCTGACTATGAATTTTTGACCGAGGGCGGCGTATTCTCCAAGGATTTCATCGATAACTACGTTTCGTTGAAGCGCGAGGAGGCCAAAGCGGTATCGATTCGCATTCATCCGCACGAGTACTCCCTGTACTTCGATCTGTAACAACCTGCCATACCAACAAACAGACAAACAAACAGTCCCGCGGGGTCCGATTGGATCCGGGGACTGTTTGTTTTGATTAGAGAATGTCACGGGCCATATTGCCGCTTATGGAGTTGATTTTGGCAGCGTTGCGGTTTGGCCAATGTCCAGTCTCCTGGATCTTGAAGCGCTGGCCCCGGTTCTGCCGATCAGATACACGCCCAGCGTGCTCTTACTGAGCAAATAGGCGATACCCAGCGAGCCCAGCAAGCCGATGACAAAGGCGGTCGGGATAAACAAGAGGACGGATGCCGGAGTGGCCGGAGTTATGAGATACGGCATGACATAAATCTGAATCGAGATATGAATCCAATAAATCGCAAAGGAATAATTGCTGACGACCAGCAGCGGCGCAGGAACCCGTTTCAGCCTAGAGGCCAGGCCGAACAGCAGCATGATCATGCCTAGGGTATAGAACAGGACATCAATCCGTTTGGAATGAACCGCATCGATGATTGCACTGTTATTGAAGTAGAGCATGATGCCTGCGAAGCCGATGACGAGTACCAGCCATACATACCTGTAGGAAGCGCAGATAGCTTTGAACTTTTCGTAGTTTCTGCCGCAATAGTAGGCCACGGTAAAGTAAGCCAACCAAGCGGGGAAAGCGAGCGGAAAGAGTCTCTTCCAATAATATTCGGTAAATAGCGGCTCTGAGAAATTGAACAGGCCGAGATAGGCGAGGTTAATGCCCAAGGCGATGGGGATCATGACCTTGGCAGATACCCGCTCCATCCTGAACTTTTGAAATAAGCCGTGCAGCACATAAAATTGAAAGATGATCAGAATGAAGTAACCGTGGAAATCGGCAAGAAAGATATTGCGCACGCTCTGTGTCAAAAAGGCGCCAGGAATGTTCCCGCGATAATTGGCCAAGGCAAAGAAGAGGGCATAGATCAGAGCCATCATAAGAAAGGGAATGGCGATGAACTTCAGCCGCTTCGTAAAAAATCCGGCAGGCAGACGATTCGGATAAGAGTAAGAAAGAAGAAATTCAGAGATAAACACAAACATAGGCGTGCCGAACATGAGCAGCATTTGGCTGGACTCTAGGACTGCAGACATGCTATCAGGAAGCGTCAATGAATCGTATTTGCTGAAGGTGATAGCATGCAAAAACACGATAGCCAGACAGGCAAGACTTCTCAGTAAAAAGATTTCGTTTACGCTGTTCTTATTCATTATTTCATCCTTCCCCATGTGATACAATTTGTAACAATTATATCATTGTTGCAGTAGCCGATGTAATGGTTCTTCCGTACCCATTGACATGATACAATTTGTATCTTATATTATTAATGATACAAATTGTGTCTTTTGGCACGCAGAAGCATCATACCTGCTTAGGAAAGGAAGATGGACATGCAGTGGATTCCGGATCTTTTGACGATGGAGTGCAAGCTATCTGTCACAAGCATAGACGGACGCCGGGTTCAAACCAAGCAAGCGAAAGTCCGGCTTACTCATCTGGATGGGGAAGCGATCCGTTTCGTCAGCCAGCTTTCGCTTCCAACGCACCGTCGCATCATCGTATCGCTGGAGCTTGCGCTGCCTTGGCGCACGGTTGTTTTTACGGGGACTTTGGCCGGGAGAATAAGCGCAGGCGGCGTACATCGCTACACGGCGATACACCGGATGGATGAATCAAGCCGGAGGGAGCTGCTGCAGCTGATTCGTCAACGAAACGAATACAGGGAGCTGCAGCGCGATAAGGCAGCCGACAGCTACTTATCCTTCCATCCGGCCAATACGAAGAGAACCCTCATCGACAAGCTTGCCTAATCCGGCATGCTTATAACTCATGGATCGTAACCTCGCTCCGCACCAGAAATCTGGCATTGAAGGCTGTTTGTCCCATTCCCTTCGAGATGTAATAAACCCCATTGACTGTAGTATGCAGCCCTTTGAATATGCCCATAGCGGGTAGCGGTCCCATCGGTCTGAACTGAAAGAACAGCGGTACAATGAGCTGCCTGCCATGCAGATGACCTGCCATTAAGTAGCCGAAGGGGCGTCTCAGCTTCAGCACGACATTCGGATCGTGGGTAATCACAATCACCGGCTTATCCTCCAAAACCTTGGAGAAAGCTAGAGCCGGATTGCTTTTGCCGCTGCTTAGATCATCGATGCCGACCAGTTGAAAATTCGGCAAAACGACGGATTCGTTACGCAGCAGCCTTATCCCGTACTGTTCGATAAAACGAATAAGCCTTCGCACTTTGGGCTGCTGATAATCGTGATTGCCCAGAACGGCATAGACCGGTACCGCGCTCTCTCGGAGAACGGCCAAGTAACGTCCAAGCCGTGGCAACTGCTCCGGAAGCTTGGTGAAGTCCCCGGTGATGAAGATATAATCCGGCTTCTCCCGCTCCAGTATACGTTTGATTTTGTCAGGGGCAATCCGTAGTCTTTCTACATGCAGGTCGCTGAGCTGCAGCGCCTTGATTCCAAGTCCCGCGTCAAATCGGATACGCTCCAGCTTCAGCCATTGGGTTGGCAGGATCAGCAGAGCATAGACGAGAGCAGCGATGGCAAGCAAGATTAAGCCTGCGGCGGCAATAGGAGTAAGGGGGATAAGGATCACCTTCCTTGCGAACTCATTTCCGTTACTAATTGTATCACGCGGGCAAGTAGAAGAAAACTTCCCAACGGCAGAAAGACCTGTACTCTGCCTGTGTTGCAAGAGCAGAATATCAGGTCTGACTGGGCACAGCGCGATTGGGAGCCCAATACCTATTATTTTGGAAGCGGACCCCAGGTATGGTTGGGGCGCAAGCATACCTTCTCAGGAGGATTGGAGTGCTCTACTGTAGCAATTTTGATGCAGCTGGATAAACCTGTTTCGAACACGATGGACTCATGGCTAATAACTTCCGGCTTGTTGTACAACTTTGTTCCCATATTGTCAGCTCCTTAAGCTCATTAAATTTATGATACAAATTGTATCTGGGATGATTATACTATAAGCCCAAAAATAATTCCAGTGGTTGATTAAAAATTAATTTATAGGAATTTTGACGCATTTTATCGAATAAAAAAGAATCCTGGCATCGTGAAAATCGACGGAAAGCCGGGGACCCCGTAGGATCAAGGATCGGCTCTCATCAAGGCTTTTCCCTAATACGGGAAAAAAATATAAGATACAAATTGTATCAAGGGGTAAAAGTGTGTATAATATAACATAACCGCAAAAAAATAGTTTGGGGGACGGAAATGTTAACCAGTACATGGGAGAGGAAGGATCGGCATTCATGAAGTTAGGAAAGAGAATTTCCCAGCTTAGGGAAACAAGGCAATTGACGCAGGGAGAGCTGGCACAAATACTCGGGGTTACCCGCGCAGCGCTTTCTCATTATGAGAACGATCGCCGGCAGCCGGCCTATGACACGTTGAAAAAAATAGCTCAGTATTTTTCTGTTAGTGTAGAGTATGTTATGGAAGAAGTGGAAAGCAAGTAAGTCCAAAGTAATTAAATGGAAATCGCTGCAAACAGATTAGGATAAATAATAGCGGTTGAATGCGCTTTCTTAATAGAAGAGATTCAACGGCAAGATTTTCTTGACATGATACAAAACGTGTACTAAAGTAAGCTTTGAAGGATACGAATTGTATCTTTTTTGAGCACTCAGTAACGAGGCGGCTTGGCGAGAAAACAATTGGAGGGTATCATGATCATCCCTTTTTTACAGGCTTTGTATCATCTTCATATGCCCTTCCCGCGAACAGAGGAAGAGTATCGGCAGCTTATGGAAGAGATCGATTTATTTGTTCTATCTACGCAGGTATACCACTTGCTCAAAGCAGGCGGGCGTCTTGAAGAGACGCCGGTATGGTTTCAACAGAAATTGAAGGAAAGAACGGCGCAGGCCAGCTATCATAACATGTTTATGAAGCACAAGGAAGAAGAAATCCTGCAGTTGTTTGAGCGGCAGGGACGCCGGGTTATTCCATTAAAGGGCATCCAGTTTGCCAAGCGCTATTTTGGCAACTTCGCGGCAAGAGTGACAAGCGATATCGATTTATTTGTGCCGGCGGCCGAACTGCAGCAAGCGATCGCCCTGGTCGAGACGCTGGGCTATGAGTTTGAGATTATTAAGGATCATCATGCCCGGCTGCAAAAGAAAGACGGTCTTATGGTAGAGCTTCATTGGACCCTCGACAAGCTGCAGTGGTCCGAGCTGCGTACCGAGCCCTTCTGGAACGACGCCGAGCCGCTTGAGGAGTTCGAGTATGTCAAGCAGCTTTCCACGCTGCACACGTTCTACTTTATATGCCTGCACGGGGCACGGCATCAGATGGATTCGGTTCGCTATGTGATGGACATCTCCCATATGCTGTATACAGTCGGTGACGAGATTTCGTTCGATGCCTTGATGGAGCTGGCTCGTAAGGATAAGACATCCCGGAGAATACAAGCCGTGTTGTCCGTCGTCTATGCCCAGTTTCCGCTTCTGCAATCCATACGCCCGCTTCCTTTTGAAATCATGGATACGCATTGGGATTATGAGATGATAAGAAATGCCAAGCTTGGAGTAAAATCGAATAAATATTATAGGTATAAGCTATTCTTTAGACATTTTATATTTGATACGCTCAAGCATCAGATGAAATCCGTTCGCAAAGCGTATTAACAGATATTCACCTTGATAAAGGAGCCGATGAGAGGCATGACTATAATCGAAGCTAAGATCGCGGATCATCATGTAGCCTTCGAGACGCAATCCGAGTGGATTGCCGCTTATCTCCTCGATAAATTCGCGGAGCTGATTGCCGAAGGCTCAGAGACCATCGCCGATCTATATGTGGCTGTGGAGGAGGGATACGGCGAACCGTTCGTCGATTATGAGGTTGAAGCAGGGACGGAAGGAGAACACGTCGTATACAAACGCACGGACTACCGGATCGAGATGGACCGGGCCTACGGGAGCGCCCGCGTTGGGGTCTATGATGATTTCGCTTTGAAGCATGCGCTTGTCAACGTCTTCAGCGCATTTCTGACCCATCGGGAATGGGGGCTGCTAGTCCATTCGTCCTGCATGCTGCAAAGCGGACGCTCCTATTTATTCGCTGGACATTCGGGTGCAGGCAAATCAACGGTTGCCCAATTATCCTTCCCTAGACCTATTTTATCTGACGAGGCTACCTTAATTCGTATAACGGATACCGGCGTGGAGGTGTACACGTCGCCTTTTCGAAGCGATACCCGGATGCCGGAGCTGAAGGGGCCCTATCCGCTGGCCGCGATTCAGTTTCTGCGCCAGTCGCTGGAAAACCAGCGTGTTCCCGTTAATAAAATCGAGGGTGTCGTAGGTGTCATGAACCGGGTGTTCTATTGGGCGCATGACCCGGAGGAAACGAAAAAAGTACTTCGATTATGCCGAAGACTTATCGAGCATGTACCTGCTTTTGACTTGCATTTTCAGAAGAACGATTCATTCTGGGAGGAAATATCATGACAAATCCGGTTCTTTCAACCGCCTACCGCCGTGCAGCGAATGCCGAAGCTTTTGAAGTGGAAGGACAATGGGTCATTATGCATGCAGACCAATATACAATAACGAAGCTGAATGAAGTCGGAGGCCTCATCTGGTCTAATCTGGCGCAGGAGCAGACTCCTGAGCTTCTGGTCGGTGCGATCAGGGAAGTATACGAGATCACGGAGCAAGAAGCGGAGCAGGATGTGGAAGCGTTCCTGGCGCAATTGCTGAAGCTTGGTTTGGTCGAGCATGCAAGCTAGCGGGCAAACGGTATTGGCAATCCGCAGAGTGCTTGCCTCCCAAGGATATGTCGATATTCCATCCCACGGGGTGAGTATGTTCCCGCTGATCCGGACCGGCAATATATGCCGGTTCGAGCCGTTCTCGCCGGAATACCTCCGAGTCGGCGACATTTTGCTGTATGTATCGGATAACGGAGTGCTTGTCGGACATCGCTACCACCGTCAAGTCGAGGATCGCGGGCAAGTGCGGTTCATCTGCAAGGGCGATTCCCAGGAACAGGACGATCCTCCGCTAAGGAAGGAACAGCTGATCGGCAGAATGATTTCTATCCGTAAAGGTAGCGTAGAGCTTCGGGTAGACGGCCTGCTTCTGGCAGGCTGGGGCAAAATCATGATCCGGCTGCCGTTCGTCTCCACCTGCATCCACTTGTACCTAAGAGCGGTGAGAAAACTACGGGGAATGAAGGCTGTCACATGACTATCGCAGGCAAGGTGCAACGAAAAGTGAAGAAGCTTCTGGAAATCGGTGAATTTCGCAAGCCGATGGCCTTTTTGCTTCGCTATGTATCCAGATACTGGGAAACTTACTTTTGGCTGGCCGTATTTATGCTCGCGAATATCGGAGTCACGCTGTTCTTTACATGGTTTATGCAGCATGTAACGGATGCGGCAATCGCCAAAGATGCGGCCCGGGTTACCCGGATGCTTCTGTATGGCGTGGGCTTCATCGCCGTAACAAGCCTGATGTATTTTTTCGGCACCTATCTGGAAACGTCGGCCGTACAAAAGATCCGTCGTGATCTGAAAAATGATTTATTCGCCCATATGCTTCGGCTGCCGAGCCGGTATTATGGCAACAAGCATTCGGGAGAGCTGGTTTCGCACCTGACCAATGATGCGAACAGCATTGACGGGGCGATTGGCGGCAATCTGATCGGTATGATCCGTCTGCCCTTGATGGGCCTGGCTGCCTTCATATATCTGGCTAATATCAACTGGCAGCTGACGATGGTCTGCGTCCTGCTCGGTCCGATAGCGGCTGTATCGGGGATCGTATTCGGGAAGCTTCTCCGCTCCAACTCCAAGCTGCTGCATGAGAAGCTGGCGGGGGTGCTTAGCTTTCTGAACGACAGCTTTGCCGGACAGACGATCATTCGTTCGTTCACCCTGGAGAAGCTCGTTCATAGCAAGTACACGGAACAGAACAACAGTCTGCTCGGGCTTGAGCTGAAGCTAGCCAAGCTCCGCGGCTTCTTCCAGGTAGGAGCGAGCGCAGCCGGAACGATAGCGTTCATCGTGACTCTGGGCATCGGGGCATACTTCATCATGCAGGACCGGATGACGGTCGGCGCGCTGCTCGCCTTTATTAATCTGATGAATCACCTCGTAGCGCCCTTGACCGGACTTGCCGCCATATGGGGTGCCTTCCAGCGCTCCATCGCTGCCGTTGAGCGTATTCAACAGGTGCTGGATATACCGCCCGAGAGTGCGGAGCTGTTAGCTCAGACAACAGCGCCCAAGCTGGAGCAAGGCGTCGAGCTGCGGGACGTATCGTTCAGCTATGATGGAAGCAAGCCGGCTGTAGCGGAGTTTGGACTAACGGTGCCTGCCGGTAAGGTTGTAGCTCTGGTCGGCCCGAGCGGAGCGGGCAAGAGTACGATTTTCAATCTAATGATGGGCTTCTATCCCCCGGATTCCGGTCAGATCCTGATCGATCGGGCGACGATTGATTCGTTCTCTTTCTCCGAGCTTCGCAGCTATACGGCCTATGTCCCGCAGGAAACGTATTTATTCGCCGGGACGATCCGGGAGAACATTGCCTTCGGCAAAGCGGAAGCCAGCGAGCTGGAGATCATTAAGGCGGCAAAGGAGGCCAATGCGCATTCCTTCATCTCCGAGCTGCCGAACGGCTATGACACGGAGATCGGCGAGCGGGGCGCCAAGCTGTCCGGCGGTCAAAGGCAGCGCCTGGCAATTGCGCGGGCCATCCTCAAGAACGCTCCGATTCTGCTGCTGGACGAGGCGACCTCAGCGCTGGATAGCGAGACCGAGCAGCAGGTGCAGGAAGCGCTGGAGCGGTTAATGCGCGGCAGAACGACTATGGTCATTGCCCACAGGCTGTCTACCATCATGAACGCCGATTTGATCGTCGCAGTGGAAGAGGGCAGGATCGTAGAGCAGGGCACCCACCATGAGCTTCTAGCCAAAAAAGGGCTTTATGCGCGGCTGTATCAGCTCCAATTCGGCAATCAGGGTGTGAGGAAGCTGGCGGGCGGACTCGTATAAGCGTATTGAGATTCAGGAGGACGAAGCATGATAAAGAAGATGAAGCTGCTGATCATTAGTCCGGTGGCAGAGCGAGGCGGCGCTGAGCGGGTCATGGTCGATATTCTCAAGCATCTGAATGCCGACAAGTTCCAGGCCGAGGTTGTATTCTTCCAGCAGGGGAGCCTGGTGGAGGAAGTCGAGCAGCTAGGCTGCCGCACCCATGTGCTGGATGCAGCCAGATTGCGCAATGTGACCTCCTATTTCCGGGTCATTAGCCAGCTGCGGAGCCTGATCCGAAGCAGAGGGATCGATCTGGTCGTCAACTGGATGCCGAAGGCCCACTTGTATGGAGGAGTGGCGGCGCGCCTGGAACGTAAGCCGGCCGTTTGGTGGCAGCATGGAGTCCCCGACAAGCATTGGCTGGACCGGCTTGTATCGCGAATTCCCGCAACCGGTGTGCTTTGCCCCTCCCTTATATCGAAGCACTATCAAGAAAAACTGAAGCCCAAAGCACCGGTGCTGTTAAACAATCTGGGCGTCGATTTAAACGAATTTCCAGTAGCGGCAGCCGCTGAGGGTAACGACTTCCGAGCCGTACATGGAATACCAGAGGATGCCATCATTTTTGCCTTTCTGGGAAGACTGCAGCGCTGGAAACGGCCTGATGTCGTCATTCGGGCCTTCAATCGGGTCAGCCGACAGCATCCCGTCTATATGCTGGTGATCGGCGGTGCGTTGTTCGGCCTCGAGACGGAATATGAGGACGAGCTTAAGGCGATCGCAAAGGAAGGCCATCCGGAACGTGTGATTTTCCTTGGGCATCAGAAACAGGTCGCCCCCATACTGGCCGTCACCGATGTAGTGGTACACGCTTCCCTGCTCGAGCCCTTCGGCATGGTCATTACCGAGTCGATGGCACTGGGCAAAGCGGTACTGGCTGTCGGAAGGGGAGGGCCCAAGGAGATCATTAACAGCGGATTCGACGGACTGCTGTACGACGGCACGGAAGATCAGCTTGTAGAACTGATGACCAGCATCGTCGAAGGGAAAATATCCGTGCAGGCCATGGGCCAAAACGCAAGATCCACCGTGGAATCCCGCTTCACCGCCCATAAGATGGCGGAGCGCTTCGAGAATAACCTGAGCCTGCTGGTCAACGCGAAGGCGTGACCTTGCGAATGAGAAAAAGGCTGCTGTCCAAGCTGAGTAAGCTTGAACAGCAGCCTTTCCTGTTATCGTTATCGAGGCTGGTTTTTCCAGAGAACGCCTCGCACATCGTAGTTCCACTGCGGGAAGGTGACCGTCGTAGATCCGGAAGTCATCTGGATGCGAACACTGTCTCCGTCTTTCAGCTGCGGCAGATCAATGGACTTGCGCTGGTTTTGGGTCACATTGACTACGGCAGCCTGATTGTTCTTCCCTGCCGTTACCAGCTCGCGGGGCTGGTTGGTGCTAGCCCAGAACAGCTTTACCGTCTGCGCGGATTGGTAGGGAGAGGAGTAGGCCAAGGTCAAGGTATAGGGCTGCCCGGCTTTCAATTCTATGGAGCCGCTTCGCTTCGTCTCGCACCAGTTCACCAGCTTCTGGTCTCCTACCCATAGCTCGATACGGCAATTCGGCGATTCGATCAAGAAGGTGTAGGTCTCGGAATATTTCGGTACGATGGTCCCAACCCACTTCCATGAGCCTTTCTTGGCGGGCAGCACCTGATCGGTTGTATCGAAATTAATCATTCGGACATCCCTCGCCGACTCTTCCTTCTTGAATTGTTCATCGACGTACGTAATTTCCCGGAATGAAGTCGAGGATCTTACCGGATAGGGCCCCCAGGAAATAGAGGCTTGCCCTGTGGTGTTCGGGGTGAAGGACAGGACGGCTCCTCCCGACGCTTTCCTATCCAGCTTAATATCCTGAAGCAGAGGGCCCTTCGCTAATTCTTCTATAATAAGAAACCTGGGATAGTCTACCGTCTCCAGCTGAACGGTGATGGTTCCGGCAGTTGCTTTTGTCACGGTAACCGGTATCGTCCGGTTTTCAATCGGATCGTAAGAGCTTACTTTGGCGCCTTGACCCTGGACATTGGAGAAGGTGACCTCGTACATCTTCGGAGCCATATCATAACGGGCGGCGTCCAGAAGATCCTTGCCGGCATCCCGCGTTTCGGCCAAGTTACGGGTTACGGCATAGTAACCGACGGCAAATTTATTAGCTTTCAGCTGTGTGGGCAGTATGGCCAGATCCTCAAAACGATCCGGATTCTGGGTGCTGCCCGCGCCTTTAAATTCCAGCTTGGGAGCAGGGTCCTGGATCGCAGTCACCTGCAGGTCCCGCGGGTTGTCTATGGAATCGCCTGTTTTCAAAAGATTAACGGTATTGGCAAGAGCCCGAAGCTGCGGACCTGCTTTCTCCCGAATGGCTGGAGTCAGCACATACTTGTTCTTGCGCAGCTCGTCAAAGAAGGCTAGAGGAATCACTCCGTTGGACATATCGCTATCCTTTGCGGAGAAAAGGGTAACTGCCTTGACACCTTTATTGCTGAAGAACGTATAATGCCGCAGAGTGGATTTGGCTCCTATCCGATGCATGACATTGAGCAGGGCAGGGTCTTGATTCGTCGCCCCCGTCTGTCGCATAAGCTCGCGGGCAAAGTTCAGCCGGGCCATATTTACCTCAGACATCCAAACCTCCGCCGTTTTGCCGTTTCCGGGATTGGAGTAGCGGCCATGCAGGCTCCAAGGACCGGGAAATGGCTGTACATCCCTTACAATAAATTCGGTTTGTACCGCATAGAACCATTTTTCAGGGAAAAACGAAATATATTCCGGGACAAAGGTGCTTGGAGCCCGGGAATCGTCCAGTATTTTATCCTGCTGTATGTTGAAGGCTTCAGGGTTGATCAGATCGTAACCGGTATAGGGATGCCGGCTGAATCCATCCATACCGAACCAATTTTCGGTACCGTTTTCCCAGGGGCGTTGATTGGAGAAGCCGCTGATGACTTTTACGCCAGGCAATTGGTTAGCTTTGTCCTTTACGACATTCACAGTTAGCGGAAGAATGATCTCCGGTCCCGTCATCGTATTCTCTCCGGCTGAGTAGCTGATGGGTGAGCCGAAGGTGAAGCCGGGCTTATAATAATTATTGATATTCAAGAACTGGCTGCCAAAGGTATACTCATTCCATACTTCAAGATCGAAGCCGGCATCCGCTGCACCGGCCGTGCCGAGGTTCTTCTTTACATAGTTCGTAACCGTCTTCACATATCTGACCCAACCGTCTAAAGTTTCCTGAGCGGCGGGGTTAGGAGTGCCGTCCTGGAAGGTCGCTCCGGAGAATGGCTGGTACTTGAATAGGCGGAGCATAAGGTCTCCCTTAGCAATGGCACGGGGCAGCGGCGCTGACAATTCGCACCGGCCGGTTACGGGGTCAACACTGGTGATGACCGGATACATGGATTGATAGGCCATATTGATCAGTCCGGTATAGCGGGGCACGATCCCTGCCGTTGAAGTCAGATAGATTTCCTTGGCGCCGGATGGGGCGTTTTCCTTTAACGTAAACTTGAGATCCTCCGATGGGACCGGCATGCCGGCATTGGCATTGAGCAGGATCAGAGGTCTAATCTTATGTTTTTTTAACGCCTGCAAAATTTGGGTAAAGCTCTCATCGGCAATAGGCCTCAGCTTCGTTTCATCCGCGTAGGACAAGCTTCCCCAGCCGATCTCGATACGTGCCCTGCGTATTCCCGATTCCGCCAGAACCTGGGCTGTGGCATCGGCCTCTTGTGCGCTTACATTGAAGACAATACCGGGGGTTTCCAGAAAACGGTTCGCATCCCATGTGTCCATGTACGCTTTCCAGGGCGCATGATAGAATGAGCGATAGCCGAAAGGTACCTCCTGCTCCCGCCAATCCTCATAAGACTGTCCCTGTGCCGCGGCATTGAAGCCGGGGTTGTTTGAATCACCGAATGGTGCGGCCCCGGTCAAGCTCATAGCAGCGACGATCAAGGTAAGCACAGATAATCGCTTCCATCCTGGTTTTTTCATCCTTGCCCCTCCTTCGTAAAATTTCACAACTCAGGATACTGTACCATTTAGGATATGAAAAAAAAATCGGACTGGTTCCTCAAATTGCTTGCGGAGCTATGCCCCTCATTAACCGAAAATAGGGATTTAGACACCCATTTTCATAGCTGAAAATAGAAAACACCAGGAACGGACTTCGTTCCTGGTGTTGGTGGCCGCTCTCTTACAGATTGTGCCAAGTGTTATCCGACTTCAAGCACACGCGTTGAACGGGATTCGTGCCGTCGATTGTCGCAACTTTAATGCAGCTGGACAAACCGGTTTCGAAACTGATCATTTCATGATTGGTTACTTCAGGTTTTGCGTAACGTTTCTTCTCCAAAATACTCACCTCCTATGATTCTCTCTATTTCAGATACGCTGTGTATCCTAGGTGGATTATATACGCTTCGTATCCTCGTTGTCTAGACCTACATTTTAAAATTTTTCTAATCGTTATTTGGTAGCGATACCAACGCCCGTCTTTAGAGGAATTTACAAAAAACTGCGCTTTTTCATGACAACCTTAACAAAAAAAGTGGTTGACAAGATACATATTGTATCATAGAGTAAGGATATAAACCCGATACATTGTGTATCTTTTCATGTTCTTTCCTTAGGATTTAGTCATTATCTCAAGTGCGGAGGTTAGTATGGAACCCAAAGAACTCGTGCGAGTGCTTAAAAAACGTTCATGGATTGTTCTTCTAGTAGTTATTATCGCGACGATCACGACGGCCGTGTACAACCAGTACAATTATCACCCTATTTACCAAGCCTCGACAAAAGTTATCGTCAATAAAACCGTCGAATTGGAGGAGTTGGGCAATAAGCAAATGGATCTGGGTTCGATGGCCTATAGTATCCGATTAATAGACACCTATAAGGAAATAATCAGGACTCCTGCCGTTATGGGAAAGGTGGTTCAACGATATCCGGACTTGAATCTAACGACAGCGGAGTTAAGCCAGATTATCAATGTTCAATCCATTAACAACACGCAGGTCATGACGATCAGCGTCAGGGATTTCTCATACGAACGAGCGATGAACGTGGTGAATGCGGTCACGGCGGTCTTCCAGACCGAGATTCCGGAAATTATGAAGGTGAACAATATTGAGATCTTGCACACGGCCGAAATGAAAGAGCGTCCGGTGCCGATCAATCAGAAATCCAATATGTACGTGTTTATCAGCGCGTTTGTTGCTTTGGTGTTTGCGCTCGGAGTCGTGCTCCTTCTGGAGTTCTTGGATGATACGCTGAAGTCAGAGCAAGACGTAGCCCAGGTGATGGGGCTGGAGATGCTGGCAGCGGTGCCGGTCATGAAGAAAAATCAGATGAAGTCGTTGAAGCAGGCCAGACCGCGCAGCCAAGGAGGGGAAATCGCCTATGCGACAGTCGAAAACTAGAGAAGAACAGCAGGGTCTTCCGGAGGCCTATGTCGAGCTAAGGGTGAATATCGATTTCAAATCTTCGTCGGATCCGGCCATCCGGACCGTAGCCGTCACATCGGCGGGACGAGGGGAAGGAAGGACGACAACGGCTGTCAACTTGGCGAGCGCCTATGCCCAGTCGGGCAAAAGGACGATCCTTGTCGATGCCGATGTTCGAAATCCCGGCGTTCATACGTTTTATGGGGAGCCCAATGCGCGCGGTTTGACGAATGTACTGAACAAGTCGAGCGAGCTGTCCGAGGTTTTATCAGCTTCCGACATGAGGAATTTGTCCCTGCTCTTTGCGGGAACGGGCGCCTCTCAAATCTCAGATCTGCTCTCCTCGCAGGAGATGGATGAGCTGCTTGCAAGGCTGAAGCAGGAATTCGATATGGTCGTGGTTGATGCGCCTCCGGTTATCGGACATATCGATTCGAAAATTATTAGCGCCAAATGCGACGGGGTTGTCTTCGTCGTGCAGCAAGGCAAGGTGAAGCGTGCGTTGGCCAAGCGATCCAAAGAAGAGTTGGAGCGTGTCAAGGCCAATTTATTGGGTGTGCTCATGAATAAGGATAAGACGGTATCGGTCTAAATAGAAGAGGCCCGGGCCGCAAGTCCCTTGTGTCCCGGAAATCGAACAGATTGACGAAAAAACGCATTCCTGCTGTCGCGGGAACAGGTAATGCCTACTGTACCTTTATCACTGTAGGCACTCGGCCATGCTGTGGGTGGAAACGCCTTAGACATCAATTGTCAAGGGTGTGGCGTGAGGAGGGGTTCGATGCCCCGATATTTTCATATAAGATTTATAGAAATTCTACTTATGCCGTTTTGCTGCGGCCATGTTTGCCGCATGTTAAATAAAATGGCAGGCGGACAAAGACGGCATAGTTAGTTTTTTTAGCGAAGATGTTGTACTGCGAAAACCCGGCCGACTGTTGCGCGTTCCTTCATCTAAGAGTAACGGTTTTCGTTTTTGTATATATCATACCTATCCTATATGACATGGAGGAATTAGTGATGAAGAAAGTAAGAAAAGCAATCATCCCGGCAGCGGGACTCGGAACCAGATTCCTTCCTGCCACTAAGGCGATGCCCAAGGAAATGCTTCCTATCATCGACAAGCCTACCATCCAATATATCGTCGAAGAGGCGGTAGCATCGGGAATCGAGGATATTATCATCGTAACCGGTAAAGGGAAACGCGCGATTGAGGATCACTTCGATCACGCCTTTGAGCTTGAAAGCAATTTGGCAGAGAAGGGCAAGCTGAAGCTGCTCGAAGAAGTGCAGCGTTCATCCCGGGTGGATATTCATTACATTCGGCAGAAGGAACCGAAGGGTCTCGGGCATGCCGTATGGTGCGCAAGGCGCTTTATCGGCGATGAGCCGTTCGCCGTACTGCTTGGCGACGATATTGTAATGAGCGACAAGGAGCCTTGCCTGAAGCAGTTGATCGATCAGTACGATAAGACGGGCTCGTCGGTCATCGGCGTACAGCCGGTATCCGATCAAGAGACGCAGCGTTACGGAATTATCGATCCGGTCAGCAAGGCCGGCGACCTGTACGAGGTCAAGTCGTTTGTGGAGAAGCCGGCGCTGGGGACGGCGCCGTCGAATCTGGCTATTATGGGCCGCTACGTGCTGACGCCGGAAATTTTCCCTTTCCTGGATCTGCAGCTGGAGGGAGCCGGAGGAGAAATTCAGCTGACGGATGCGATTCAAAAGCTGAACGAGGCGCAACGCGTATTCGCCTACCACTTTGCGGGCAAGCGATATGATGTCGGCGAGAAATTGGGCTTTATTCTGACAACGCTGGAGTTTGCGATGCGCAATCCTGAGCTTCGCACCCCGCTGCTCCATGCAATGGGACAAATTGTCGAAGAAAGCACCCTGCCGCAGGCTATCGGCTAGAGGAGGCGCAACCTACGATGTCGGACACCAATAAAGCGGAAGCATTGAGCCCGCGGCACTACTATAAGGAAAGCAGTATTCATGCGAACACTGAACAGCGCAAATTATATTTGTGGGCCAAACGCACGATGGACGTTGTCGGATCGCTCGCGGGACTGCTCCTGCTGCTGCCGGTGTTTGCTGTCATCTCGGTATTGATCAAGCTCGAGGACCCGAAAGGGTCCATTTTCTTTAGGCAAATGCGGGTTGGAAAAAACGGCAAGCCGTTCGCCATGTACAAGTTCAGATCGATGGTATGGAATGCCGAGTCGCTGCTCAAAGACCTGCTTGACAAAAACGAAGTACAGGGCGCCATGTTCAAAATGAAAAACGATCCCCGGATCACGAAGGTCGGGCGTATCCTGCGTATCACAAGCCTGGATGAGCTTCCACAGCTGTGGAATGTATTGAAGGGCGAGATGAGCTTGGTCGGGCCTCGTCCGCCTCTGCAGCGCGAGGTCGATCAATATACCGGCTATGACAAGCAGCGTCTGCTGGTCGTACCGGGGTGCACAGGGCTGTGGCAGGTCAGCGGCCGCAACGGTCTTTCTTTCGAGCAGATGGTCGAGCTGGATTTGTATTATATCCGCAACCAAAGCCTGTGGTTTGACGTGAAGCTGATTTTCAGAACGGTGTGGATCATGTTCTTCCCGAAAAACTCGTACTAAATATACAATTATAAGCCTGGTAAGGAGATATTGATGATGAACGTAAGTGTCATTGGAACGGGGTACGTTGGACTGACGACAGGCATTTCGCTGGCCTTCCTCGGCCACCGGGTTACCTGCGTTGATATCGACGAGCGAAAGATCGACGGGCTGAAGGCCGGACTGATGCCGATCTATGAGCCGGGTCTTGAGGAGCTGCTGAAGGAGTCGGAGGAGCGGATCAGCTTCACGACCTCTATCGAATTGGCAGTATCCGAAGCCGAGGTGCTCATTTTTGCCGTCGGCACGCCGGCGAACGAAGACGGATCGCCTAATCTAGCTTATTTGTACGGAGCGGCCGATGACGTCATCTCTCATCTGATCGGTAAGGAGACGCCGACCGTTCTGGTCAATAAAAGCACGGTTCCTGTCGGTACGGCCGACTTCATCGCCGACAAGATCAAGGCTTTCGGCCTGCAGGAGCGGGTTAGCATCGCTTCGAATCCTGAGTTCCTGCGCCAGGGACGCGCCGTTCCGGATACGCTGTATCCGGAGCGTATCGTCGTGGGGGGAGAAGAGGAAGCGATAACGACTCTGCGTGAGATGTACGAGGGCTTGACGAATCAAAGCTTCCAGGCGCCGACGTTCGCGCCAAGGCCGGATGGCCTGAAGGCCGTACCCTTCCTGGCTGTGGACCTGCGCAGCGCGGAGCTGGCCAAGTATGCAGCCAATGCGTTTCTGGCGATGAAGATCAGCTTCATTAACGAAATTGCCAATGTGTGCGATGCGGTGGGTGCGGACGTCAGGCGGGTAGCCGATATTATCGGGACCGATGCGCGAATCGGCAAAGCCTTCCTGCATGCGGGCATCGGGTACGGAGGGAGCTGCTTTCCGAAGGATACGCGCGCTCTCCACCATATTGCGGACACCAATGGATATGACTTCAAGCTGCTGGCAGCCGTTATCGAAGTAAACGGGGCCCAGAAGTTCAAGCTGATCGAGAAAGCGAGAGCAAGTCTCGGAACGCTCTATGGAAAAAAAATCACGGTGCTCGGCTTGACGTTCAAGCCGGGAACAGACGATATTCGCGAGGCGCCAAGCCTGCCGATTATCGAGGCTCTCATTCGTGAGGGTGCCGAGGTGCGGGTTCATGATCCGATCGCCCTGGATAAAACCCGGCAGCTTCTGCCATCCGAGGTTCTGCCTTGCGAAAGCGTGCAAGAAGCGCTGCTGGGCGCGGATGCCGCGCTGCTGGTAACGGAATGGCCCGAGTATGCGGAGATCGGTGCGGACAATCTGAAGGCTTGGATGGCCCGGCCGATCTGGATCGACGGGCGCAATGCCTTTGTGGACCGTTACGGGCAAGAGATGGAATATACGGGCGTGGGGATCAGGGGCGGTGCAAGCCGCGAGCCGGTTCACGTTCATCCGTAAGGTGGAGAGATGACGATGAAAATCATGGCGATCAGCCATCCTTGCGTTACTGATGTGAATCAGCAATTTTATGCGGAGCTGGAGGCACTCGGTCATACGGTTCAATTGATCGTGCCTTCCAATTTCCGTACGACCTATTCAGCGGATGCTGTTGAAGTATCCAGATGGCCTGACTTTGCCGGAACGATCGAGCAGCGCAAGGTCGGACTTTCCCGCAGCATTCCGCTCCATTACTATCAATCCAACCTCCGTCCCTCGATCGCAGGGTTCCGTCCCGATGTGCTGTTCGTGGAAGAGGAGCCTTACTCCGCCAGCGCCTGGCAGGCTTTCTACGCTTCCAGAGACATTCCGATGAAGCGAGTCGTCTATTCCGCGCAGAATATACTCAAACAATATCCTTTGCCGTTCCGCTGGATGGAACAATATGTCCTGGCCCGTACGGACCTTGCTGCCGTCGTCAGCCGGGATGTAGGGGCGGTGCTGCGCAAGAAGAACTATTCAGGCGGTCTGCTGCCCTTCCCGCTCGGGGTCGATACGGGGCAATTCAAGCCGATGCGCGAAGAGGGCCGGCAGCTGCGGCAGGAGCTGAATATAGAGAACCGGTTTGTCGTAGGCTATGTCGGCCGATTTGTCGAGGAGAAGGGCATTCGATATTTGCTTGAGGCCGTGGAGAAGCTGGCCGGGCAGCCGGTGTGCTTCCTCTTCGTGGGCAAAGGCGAGCTGCAGGAGGAAATCCGAAGCGCCCAGACCCGTTATCCGGAACATATCCGGATTCTCGATTCGGTCAAGCATAACGATGTTCACCGGTGGATGAACACGATGGATATCCTGGCGCTGCCGTCGCTAACCATGCCCAATTGGAAAGAACAGTTCGGCCGGGTCATTGTGGAGGCTATGGCTTGCGGCGTTCCCGTCCTGGGGAGCGATAGCGGCGAAATTCCCGTGCTGATCCGGGAGACCGGCGGCGGCTGGGTCGTGCCGGAGCGCAACGCGGAAGAGCTGGCCGGCATGATCCGGTCCCTGATGGAGCATCCGGAAGAGCGGGATCGCCGGGCGGAGATCGGGCTGGCTGCGGTCAGCAGCAGCTACAGCAAGAAGGGCCTTGCCAAGGCGTTCGAGCAGGCATTAGTGGAAGGACGGCCGGGTGAGCTGTCCGGGAAGGCGGCACGATGACGACAAGAAAAAAAATCGTAGTCGTCGCTCATGATGTGGGCGGCGGCGGCGGTATGGAGCGTCACCTTGAGGAAGTGATCATGCGCTTGAAGCGGGATGCGGACGTGACGGTGGTTGCCGCTTCTATGAAGCTGGCCGATCCTTCGGGCGTCCGGTTTATCCGGATTCCGGTCATGGCAAAGCCTGTACCGCTCAAGATGATCGTGTTCGCTATAATGGCTACTCTGCGTTTGTTGTTCATCAAACGCGATATTCTGCATACGACAGGAGCGATTGTGGCGAATCGGGCGGATGTCTCGACGGTGCACTTTTGCCACGCCGGCTATGTGGCGGCTACGGGGAATACCCGCTCCAAGCTGAACCGCTCCTTGCTTCGCAGGTGGAATAGCTCGTTTGCTTCATTCCTTGCCCTGAGCATGGAAAGACTGATTTACAAGCCGAAGCGCACCCGGCGGCTGATCGCGGTATCAAGCCGCGTGCGCCAAGAGCTGTTAACTTCGTTTCCTTATGACGGGGATGAGGTTGATGTAGTGCCCAATGGCGTCGATACGAATTGCTTCAGGCCGTTCGCCGAAGAAGAGAAGCGTGCGCTTCGAAGGAAGCACGGCTTGCCGGAGCAAGGCGACTTCGCATTGTTTATGGGCGGCGATTGGCCGCTGAAGGGATTGGATTTTGTCATCGATGCTTTTAACCGGACAGCGGCTGAGTTTCCCAATCTGCATCTGATCGTTGTCGGAAAGGGAGATAAGGAGGCGTACTTGCCCAAGATCGCAGAGTCGGCCCGGAAGCGTGTCGTCTTCGCCGGTAAACGGCCGAACCCCGAGGAATGGTTTGGCCTCAGCGATCTTTTTATTTTCCCTTCCAGCTACGAAACCTTCTCGCTTGTCGTGCATGAAGCGGCGGCGGCCGGGCTGGTCGTGCTGTCGACTCGCGTAGGCGGCGTTGAGGATCTGATCGAGGATGGGGTAAACGGGTATTGGATCGAACGCGATGGCGGGCTCATCGCAGAGCGAATCCGCAGCATATTGGCCGATCCGGCCAAGCAGCTCGCTATAAGGGAACAGGCGAGGCAGAGGGTATCCTCCTTAACCTGGGATCATACGTACAGCCTGATGAACGAGATTTATCGCAATATGCACGAACATCGACACGGAAGTAGGGGCTTCGAAATTGAGCGTACTCATCCATAGAATCCAAGATCACCGCGTGCTCAAATGGACGCTGGTGCTGTTGTCAGTCATCTTCGGCGGATATTTACTCGGGAAGTGGTCTCTGGAGCCCGGCAAAATCCGCTTGCTGATTTTTCTCGGGCTGCTGCTGCTTGCCCTTCCGCTTGCGGTTCGAAATCCAAGAGTGCTGATGTTTAGCTTACTGGTCTACTTGCCGTTTCTCGGATTTTTCCGCCGGATGCTGATTCCCGTATCGGGATGGAGTTCTTATGATCCGCTGGTTATTTTCGCTCCGGTCGTGATCTTGATGATGGGCTTCTTCTGGATGTACCGTACTTATATCGGTCGGCAAGGCATTCCAAAGGAAGACGATACGTACCTGTTCAAGCTCGTACGCTGGATGATCATCATCGACTTGATTCAGGTGGTCAACCCGCTGCAAGGCAGCATTCTTACCGGGTTCGGCGGCATTATGTTCTATGTGGTGCCTCTCTTCTGGATGGTGCTCAGCCGGCTGTATATGACAGAGGTTTGGCTGAAGCGCATCTATGGAACCATATGCGGGATTGCCGTCATCGCAAGCTTATACGGCTTGAAGCAGATTACATACGGGTTCGCTCAATTCGAGCGGATATGGATCGAAATTGCGGGATACGCAGCGCTAATTATCGGCGATGGATCAAGGGCGTTCTCGTTTTTCACCAATGCGGCCGAGTATACGTCGTTTCTGGTCGTTTCCGTGGTCATCCTATGGGTTTATCTGCTGCGGGGCCATGTGGTCCAGAGGCTCTGCGCGGTGCTGATCCTGCCCTTGCTCCTCTATAGCATCTTTATGCAATCCAGTCGTACGCCGGTGTTTCTGACAGCTCTGGCGCTCGCGGTCGTCACCGTTGTGCATGCCAAGACAACGGCAGGCCGGCTGCTGTCCCTGCTTATTATGGCTGGCGTGCTGATGGCTGCTTTTATGGGGATCAGCCGCATCGAAAGCAGCAACGAGCTGATTGCCCATCAGGTGAACGGTCTAGCGAATCCGCTGGATGAGGAGCATTCCACAGCCGGGATTCACGCGGCCATGTTTGTCAATGGCATGATTAAGGGGGTCATGAACCCCATCGGCCACGGTCTTGGCTCCACAACGCTGGCAGGGGCCAAGCTCTCCGACTCGGGAGACAGCTCCGAGGTAGATTTAAGCAATATGATGATCTCAACCGGCATTCTGGGCGGTTTGGTGTATGGGTTGATTTTGCTGGAGACACTGCGCAGAGCCTTCAAGATGGCACACAGCCAGACGACGGTCCTCATCATATTAGGTATTTTGATAGCAACGATCGGTGCTTGGTCGAATGGAGGGAACTATTCGGTGTGCGCTCTTATTTGGCTCAGTATCGGGTTTTTGGATAAATTGACGCTTACTCAGGGAGGAAATCGGCAGACATGAGAAAAAAACGGCAGAAACAGACGCATCTTACCCGTCATGGTATGACGGCAGTGGTCGCAGTCGGAGTCAGCTTCAGCCTGATTACGGGCTGCACGAATATGCTGGGGTCCACTGCAGCCACGGCTGTCAATGAACAACAAACGAAGGCCGTGAAGGTTGCCAAGCTGCAGAAAATCAAACTGGGCGAGCCTCCTGAGCTGACAGCGGAAATTATCTCCTCAGTACAAATCGAGCTATTCGCTAAAGCAAAGGGGGAAGTGACGGAAGTATTCAAAAAGCGCGGCGACTCGGTTCAGGAGGGCGAGGTGATTGCCAAGCTATTCTCCCAGGACGCAAGCTACGAGCGCAGCAAGGCGGCCATGAACGTCCAGAATGCGATCGAAGCGATTAACTCGGCCAAGAAGGAACGCGAGATTACCAAGACGGGCCTGCAGAACTCGATATTGAAAGCGGAGCAAGCCTTGGTTGATCTGACGCGCAATACCAATAAATTGAAAAATGACTACGATGCCGGACGCATCAATAAAACTCCTGTGCAGGAAGCCGAAGTGAAGCTGAAAAACGCCCAGCTGGATCTGGACCTGCTGAGACAGCAGTTAAAGTCCTTGAACAGTCAAGACAACTTGTCTGCGTTGAATCTCCAGCTGCAGGACGCCCAGATGGCTGTGGAAAAGCTGGATGCGGCCATGGGCAACATGGAAATCAAGGCCCCCACTTCGGGCATCTTAACCGAACAAACACTGGAGAAGGGCATGCTTGCGGATGGCAGCAAACGAATTGGCGTCATTCAAAAGATGGATCCGGTCAAAATCAAAGCCTTTATTCCGGAAGCCTACGTCAAAGCGGTAAGAGAGAAGACGGAGATGACCTTCAACGTTCCGGGAACAACGGATAAAGTGAAGGGACAAGTCACGTATCTATCTCCCGTTATCGACGCCCAATCCAAGGGGTATGAATTGAATCTGGAGGCGTCGAACGAAGCCTTGAAGCTGATGCCGGGCACGAAAACCCGGGTACAGCTGCTGGATGAACAGCAGCAAATCGCTCTTGCGATCCCGGTATCCAGCATTGTCCGGAAGGCGGAGGATACCTTCGTATTCGTGCTGAATGGAGATACGGTGGAGCGCCGCCGGGTTGAGCTGGGCCGCATGAGCCAGGATGAGCTGAACCAGGAAGTGCTCGTCGGAGTGAAGGAAGGCGAACAGCTCGTCATCTCCGGTCAAAATCATCTCAACGACAAGGATAAGGTACAACTGACCCCCTAAGCCCAGACAAACTACAAAGTGAGGTATCTATCTGTGAACAAGACTTGGAAGAGAAGCATGACTGTATGGATGTTGTCTGCCGCCCTATGTGTTCCGACTGCGACTATGGTATCCGCAGCCGAGGCTGAACCCGCTGCGCCTGCCGCACCGGTCGCTGCGCCTGTTGCTGTCTCTTATAACCTGACCGATGCGATCAAGGCCGAGATCAAGAGCGTGCTTAACGAAAACGCGGGAAGCGAGACGAGAATCGGCGTGGTGGTAAGGCTCCATAATACGTCGGACCGGATGCGGCGGGTGCCTGATTACGAACTGCGCATGCAGACGGCCGATGGCACGCACTATACGCTTCGTCCGAGTGCGGCGAATACAACCTCTATTCAGTCGCAGGAGAAAGTAGAGCTCAGCTACTTGATCACGATCGAGCGCAGCGACAATGTGGTATTGTCGTCGCTCAACTGGATCGAGATCGATGAATTCGAGTATCCGCAAAAGGAAAAGACGGTGCTGAGCATTCCGCTTGAAGGCTTGCAGTGGAAGGGAGAGGGCTCGGTTATCCCCGAAAGCGCGCTGATCAAGCCGTGGACCGAAGCCTTCACGCTGCCCGTATTCTCGTCTTCGATCGAATATACGCCGGTAAGCCTGTTCTACCAGAATCAGCCGGAGGGTCCGGTAGCGTTCGTCACGCTGCTTGCTGAAAACAAAGGCAAGAAAAAAGAAGCGATTCCGCTGCTCCAGCTGGATGGTCAAGCGGAGAGCGGCTGGTTCAAGGGTCAGAAGCAGGAGGCCTCGGCCGGCACGCTGGAGCCGGGCGCTAAGCAATATGTGTATTTCGCCATCCCGGTGGACAATGAGGTTGAGCTGAATCGGCTCGTCGTATTGACGCCGGAAAGCTTCGTCCATGCGGATAAAACAAGCATCGACTACACCATCGGCAGAATGGTCATCGACCTGCAGGACGTCAGCGGCAAGAAGCACGATATCCAGAAGGTACAGGCGTACCAGCCTGGCGCTGCGATTACGTTCGATCCGCTCAATAAACTGATCCGCCAAGGGATCGATATTTCGCTGGTCGAGCTGCACATGCACGGAGCGGAAGGCGACGGCTATCAGACTGTTGTCGCCAAGTTCAAGCTGCGCAATAAGCTGGAGGGTCCTGTCGCGCTTCCGGAATTCCAGGCGGAGCTGCGCACGAAGGACGGCTACAGCTATCTGGGAACACGCCAGGCGACGGTCGATCAGAATCTGATCTCCAACCTTGGATATGTGGTCAGCTATTCCTTCAACGTACCGAGCAAGGAGCAGGGCGATGACCTGGTCATGAATATCCTGGACAGCAAGACGGCCGCGCCTTACTATGTGCCGATCGCTTCCTTCCAGACGAAGACTCAGGAGCAGACGGACGATGATGTCATGCGCTTCTATCCGTTCAACGTGAAGCTGGCGGACTGGAGAGTCGCTCCGCTTTACAATGCGGGTACGTACAGCTACAAAATGAACATGACGCTGGATATTAGCCGCGAGGATAATATCGTAGTCAACCAGAACTTCTCCAAGATGAAGGTGGAGCTGGAGGATCAGCTCGGCCGTACGCTCGGGTCGGAGACGTTGTCCTTCACCGGAACGAAGCGTCTGGTCAGCGCGCAGCAAAGCTTTACGTTCAACGACCTGTATACCGATCAGATTGAGACCCCGCTCGTAGTCAAAATTTACGAATCGATCGACACGCCGCTGGGCGAAGCCAAACGGCTTGTGAAAACACTAAATCAAAGGTAGGCACGCATGAAGCGCTTATTTCTCTCAAGTCTTTCCATTAATGTACTGGTCATCGTGATCAATCTGGTAACGGGCATCATCAGCGCCCGTTATCTCGGTCCGGAAGGACGCGGAGAATTGGCCACCGCCACCCGCTGGAGTATGCTGCTGACGATGCTCTTTACGCTCGGTTTGCCCGGAGCCGTCATCTTTCTGGGCAAAAAGAATCCGGACCGGCAGCGCGAGTTTTTTGGAGTCTATCTCGTGCTGGGCGTCAGTATGGGGCTGATCGCCCTGGTCGTCGGTGAAACGATGCTGCCGGTGCTGCTTTCGGGGCATGCCGAGCATGTAGTCCGATTCGCCCAAATCTCGATGCTGGCTGTCCCGTTCGGCCTTCTGGCCGACGGGCTGATCGGGACTTTACAGACGCTCAATATGTTCAAGAGGGTACTGGCGCTCCGCATTTTGAATCCGGTCGGGGTGCTGCTCGTGATTACCGGGCTCCTGATCTTTGACCTTTATACGGTGCGGAATTTCATCATAGGCAGTCTGACCTGGTCTTTTCTGTTATTCCTGATGACCTTCACATGGGTATACACCAGTGTGCGGCCTAAGGTGACCCGGGTTTGGCAAACGGGCAAGGAGCTCTTTAACAAAGGCATTCAGATTTATTCGGTCGGGCTAGTCTCGGCCTTCGGGGGTAACCTGGACCAGCTGATCATCTCCCTGTTCCTAACGACCTATATGCTCGGGTTATACACGGTTTCATCGAGTATAGCCTCCATGCTGCCTTCCATCATCACCGGTGCTTTGGGCACCTTTTTATTTCCCAAGCTGATGGACCTGGCGCTGAACAACCGTCAGAAGCAGGTGGAACGCATGCATGGCACTTTGTTCTACGCCACGCTGCTGATGGCTGGAGCAGCTGCCTGCGTCATTCCGTTCGCCATTCCGCTTGTCTATGGGGCGGAGTTTAAGGAGTCCGTGCTTATGGGGCAAGTGCTTCTGATCTGCACGCCGATTAATATTGCTTACTCGGTACTGACCAACTATGTCTCTACGGAGGGCAAGTTCCATTATGTGTCATTGTCGGAAATCCTGGGCCTTGCTTCGGGGGTGGGGATGACACTGCTGCTGGTTCAGCCGCTTCAGGGCGTAGGAGCGGCGCTGGGGGTCGTGACCATGGCTCTTGTGAAATGGAGCTTCATGGTTCATAGATGCACCCGGATGGGGCTCTCCTTCCGCAGTCTCTTGTACGTGTATCCCGATTCGTTCCGGGCGTTGTTCCGTACGCTGCTCCAGGCTGGCCAGCGTATCGGCCGAAGAGCTTCCAAGCCGGTCCGCGTGGCGGGAGAGACGGAAGGAAAGGTGTAGGGGTATGAAAAAAGTACTGGTTTTGACCAAATATTATCATCCAATCCGCAACGGACTATCGGATCATACGGTTTTTATGGAGCAGCTGCTCCGAGAAGGCAGCTACAAGGTGTCCGTTATCTGCGAGGAAGCGGGAAGCGGCCGCCTGGAGGAAGAGGGCGGCGCAGACCGCGCTTCGGTGCATGTGTACCGGGGATATCCGGAGCTGTTCCGGGTATTCAACCGGGTATGCCGGGCGGAGAGGCCGGATGTCGTCTTGTTCCAGTATGTCCCGCATATGTGGGGACAAGGGGGAGTCGCTCCCGTCGCTTCGCTGCTTCCGTTATGGATAGGGCTGCGCTACCGGGTTCCCGTTATCGCCTACCTGCATGAGCTTTTCGTGGATTGGAGCCGAAAGCCCAAAGGATTCGTGCTTGCCTTATGCCACCGCTTGCAGCTCGCCATGATCGGCGCATCCAGCCGTTCCCTCATCATTACGAATAACAAGCGGGAGCGGCTTCTGAAGCGGGGGCCCTGGACGCATAAGGTGCACCGGATCCCGGCAGGCAATGTCAGCGGCCGGAAGGAAGACCATCTGCGCAAGCCTCACTATACTTACCCGTATATCACATGGTTCGGCACCATTTCGGAGCTGCAGCGGCTGGATCAGCTCGTACTGGCCTTCGCGAGGCTCGCGGCGGAACAGCCGGAGATCCGGCTCGTGCTGATCGGAGGCTTCGATACGGCTTCCCCTCGGATGGAGGCACTGCGCAAGCTCGCAGCAGCTCACGGGATCGAGGATCGGCTTGTAATCCGCGGCTTTGTAGACGATGACGAATTGAGCGATACGCTGCACGGAAGCTTGGCCAACGTGTATGTGGAAGCAAGCGGCCCGTCCGGAAGGCGGGGGATCGTAGCGGCCTATCTGCGAAGCGGCCGGCCGATTATCGCGATTAACGGCTCCGAGACGGATGCGGACTTCCGGCATCGGGAGAATGCTTATCTGGTCCCCGACCAGGATGTGTCTGCCTTATCGGAGGCCATGTCCCGCGTATGCGCGGACAACGGATTGCGCCGAAGTCTGGAGCAAGGCGCTAAACAGCTTTACATGGAGTCGTATTCCGACAAGGCTATTTTACATAAGCTTACACAGGTGATAGAAGGCGTGTAGAAATCCGGTGAGTACGGGCGCTGCGGCGACCATTTGCTGAAAATGGTCCCTCCGCGATGTATTCATCGGACTTCGAATCTCGGAAAAAGGAAGGAGAACGGTGGATCGTGAGCAACGTATGGCTAGGCTGCAGCGCCGGACTTGGCAGCGGCGGGCTCGGAGGTCATCTCGACTTTGTGTACCGGGCCGCACTGGAAGGCGGGGTTAACCCTCACGTGTATTGCCGGGAGGCGCCCGCCCGTGCAGGATTTACAAGCATTTCCTCTCCCGGGTGGCAGCGTTACATCAAGTATACGCCGCTGAGATGGAAGCCGTCGGCCCATGTGTATATGGGAGCCGTACAATTTGATAAGGCGGTCGCGGCTGCCATGCCGGGTACTCAGGCAGTCTACCATTCGTTTCCGGCGTTTGCCGAGGAAAGCTTCCAGCGCGTTCGACTCAACGGCGGAGTGAATGTGCTGGAGGCGGCTACGACGCATGTCAGTGAGTTGTATGAGTCGACGATGCAGGAGCATCGGAAATTCCGGATGAGCGGGGAGCCATTCTCCAAGCCCTGGGTGAACCGGGTATTGCGCGAATACGAGCTGGCCGACTATATCACGGTAGCCTCTAGGCTGCAGTGGGAAACCTTTGTCCGGCACGGCGTTTCGGAGAAAAAGCTGCTTTTCGCGCCCCTAGGCGTCGATACGACCCGCTTCTCGCCGGTAGAGCATCAACCGAGCAGGCGAATCCGGAAGGAGGGCGAGCCTTTCCGCATCATTGCGGTCGGGCAAGTATCGCTGCTCAAGGGCTTTCCCTATTTGCTGGAAGCGGTGAAGTCCCTGAACGATCCGGAGCTGGAGATTACCTTGTTCGGAGGCGTGGGCTGGAGAGGAATCCGCAAGCTTGTGGACGAGTACAGGCAGCGGGGGCTGAACATTAGGATCGGGGTCGGAGACCCCCTGCCTGCGCTTCGTGAGTCCCATTTGTGCGTCCATGCTTCCGTCTCCGACGGCTTCGGGCTGGCTCCGCTTGAGGCGATGGCGACCGGACTTCCCGTCATCGTGACCGAGGGCACGGGCATGAAGGATGTCATTGATAACGGGAGAAACGGATTTGTCGTGCCTAGAAGGGATGCCGTGCAGCTGGCCGGGAGGCTGGCCGAGCTGAAGGCGGATCAGTCCTTGCGTATCGCTATGGGGCAGGCAGCTCGCGAAACCGCCCTGGGCTATGAAGTAACGAATAAAGTGGCCGAGTACGCCAGCCTTCTGTCGCCTGTATGGGGACAGTCGAAATCATCATAGGGAGAGTGTCGTATATGGCGGCAGTTACTGTCGTTATGCCAACCTATAATCGGGCGCGCTACTTGCGTCTTGCGATCGAGAGCGTGCTTGCTCAGACGTATGGTGATTTTGAGCTGCTGGTGCTGGATGACGGAAGTACAGACCGCACCCAGAAGCTGGTTGAAAGGTATGAGGATCCGCGGATCCGGTATTTTCGCCACCGGGTGCGGCTAGGCATGGCATCGAACTGGAATTTCGGAGTTGAGCACAGTCGGGGGAGATATATCGCCTTTCTTCATGATGACGATGAATGGGAGCCCGGGTTTTTGAACGCAATGGTACAGGCGCTTGACTGCGAACCGGAAGCTTCCGTAGCCTTTACCGACCACTGGCTGATGGATAAGGACGGGAACGTGCTTGTCGAGGAAAGCCACGTCAACAGCAGGGTTTGGGGCAGGGAAAAACTGAAGCCCGGTTTGCATCAACCGTTCGGTGACTTGGCTCTTGTGGTCAGACCGATACATATTGTAGCGATGATGTTTCGGAAAAGCGTTCTGTCCTCGCTGCAGGGAGGCCTGGAGAGCGGCAGCGTCATCGATTATTGGATGGTGGTTCAGCTTGCTCTGGGGGGGCGGGGAGCTTATTACGTGCCTGAGCGATTAAGCCGCTACCGGATACACCCTGGCTCGGAAACGTCGACTGGGCGTCTTCGTACCTGCCCGGGCTACATCTGGATGTACCGACAGCTGCTGCAGGATCCGGCATATGCCTCGCATCGTCCGTTTTTGCACCGGAAGCTGGCCGGCAGCTATGTCAGCTACGGCTCGGCACTGCTGGAAGCGAAGCGGTACAAGGAATCCAGGAGGGCATTCGCTCAGGCCTGCTCGCTTGAGCGGACCAATAAGAAGGCAATCGGCGGCTTGCTGCTTACTTATTTTCCGGAATCCTTTTATTATATAGCCCGGCGATTGAAGCAAAGCCGGATGGGGGTTTCCTAATGCGTATTGCTCATTATTGCTACGGTTATTTCCGGGAGGGCGGCATTCAGACTTATGTCCGCACGATCTCCCGAGCACAGGCCGAGCAGGGACATGAAATCTTTTTATTCGATTATTTGACGCCGGAGATGCCGCGCAAACCCTATGAGGAGCCCTTTGGCGCCTATCATGGCTTTTCGGCTCCGCGCGACATCATCTCCTTATGCGAACGGCTGGGTATCGATGTGCTGCACCTGCATGATTATTTTCCCGTCTCGCTGTCCGACGTGCAGGCACTCGGCACCCTGGTGGTCCGAACGATTCATAATCACGGCCTGCATTGCCCAAGCGGCAGCAAGTTTTTCAAAAACGGGGAGAAGGTTTGCGAGCGCGGCTTCAGCTATATGGGCTGCCTTTGGGGCCATATGGTAAATCAATGCGGCAGCAGACGGCCCAATAAAATACTGGAAAACTTCCAGAGCTTGTTCACGGAGAAAAAAGTAATGGCGGATATTCCGATCCTGGCGGTTAGCGATTATTTGCGGAGCCAAGTGATCGACGCCGGCTTTGCCCCGGAGGCGGTCCGGACGCTGCATCTGCCGATGCAGGGCAAGAGCGATGCGCCTCCGCTGCCCTTACAGCAGGAAGGTCCGCCGCGGTTCGTATTTCTGGGACGGATTACTCGCTTAAAGGGATTGGAATGGCTGATACGCGCTATGGCGCTGACGGACACGGAGATTTGCCTCGATGTGGCAGGCGAAGGCTATGACCTTCCCCGACTTAAGACGCTGAGCGAGAGCCTGGGTTTATCAGGCCGGGTCGTTTTTCACGGCTGGCTCACCAGCGAAGAGTCGAGCCGCCTGATCCGTGGAAGCCGGGCGGTGATCGCCCCTTCCCTCTGGCCAGAGCCGGCCGGCTTTACGCCGTTTGAGGCGATGGCTCAAAGCCGAGCGGTGATCGCGAGCCGCATCGGCGGGCTGCAGGAGTCCGTCCAGCATGGAAGCAACGGGCTGCTCGTTGAAGTCAATGACACGGCTGCGCTGGCCGAAGCGATACAAGCCCTCGCGGCGGATGCGGCTTTGGCAGAGTCGATGGGGATGACGGGATATCGCTTGGTGAAGACCCGCCATAGTCTGGAGCAGCATGTCCAACAATTGCTGGAGTTTTATCAAGAGCATGCCGCCCGCCGGACTGGCATGAGAGTAAGTCGTGATAAAGGCGCTTAGCGGGCGGGACGATTAGTCGCGATAAGCCATCATATATAAGGAAGTTGAGGAGCCATGAATATCTTAGCAACGGGAATGGGTTGGATCGAGCATACGCCGGGCGGGTTGAACCGCTACTTTGCCGATTACTTGAAAGCGATGAGTGATTACGGTCATGAGGTGAAGGGCTTGATGACCGCCAGCGGAGAGAGCACGACGGCTCCGGGTTATATGGAGGATGTGATCCGCGAGCAAGCTCCGGTCGGCACACTCACCAGATCACGTGCCTTCAGACAGGCGTTTGCCGCAGAGATGAGGCGCAAGCGCCCCGATGTTTATAATCCGCATTTTGCTCTGTACGCCTCGCTGATCACCCGCAATCTGGTGCCGGACGGGGTCCCGATCGTGACGCATTTTCACGGTCCCTGGGCGCAGGAGGGCATGGTCGAGGATCGGGGCCAGAAGCTGGCTCAGAAGATCCGGTACCAGCTCAAGAAAAATGTCGAGCTGCTCTCTTACCGGCGCTCTGATCATTTCATCGTGCTGAGCCGCTATTTCCGCGATATTCTGGCTCATGATTACGGCATGGATGCCAGGCGTATCCACGTCATACCCGGAGCCGTGGACACAGGACGGTTTAAACCTGCAGCCGATCGTCGTCTGATCCGCGAGGAGCTCGGTCTGAGAGAGGACCAGCCGGTGCTGTTCTGCGCCCGGCGCCTGGTCCCGAGGATGGGGATCGACCATTTGATCCGGGCGATGGTACGAGTGAAGCGGGAAGTGCCCGATGCCGTGCTCTATATTGCAGGCAGCGGCGCGATGGGCAAGCAGCTGGAGCAGCTCGCTTCCGAGCTTCAACTGGAAGGGACGGTTCACTTTCTTGGGCGCGTCTCCAATGAAGACCTCGTACGCTGGTATCAAGCGGCCGATCTCAGTATCGTGCCCACTCTTACGCTGGAAGGATTCGGTCTCGTAACCGTGGAGGCCATGGCCTGCGGGACGCCGGTCATCGGCACCCCGTATGGCGGGACGAAGGAGATCCTGGACGGACTGTCTAAGGAGCTGCTGTTCGCCGACAGTACGCCGGAGGCTATGGCCGAGAAGCTCTGCTCCGTCCTGCAAGGACGCACCGCCATTCCTTCCCGGCTGGAATGCCTGGATTATGTTCAGCGTCATTATACATGGGACCGTGTGGCCAGTGCCGTAACGCAAGTGTTTGAGCAGGCAAGCGAATTAGGGAAGGGGCAAGCGATTCGATGAATATAGCGTTCTATAACCATACGAGCGTGGTCAGCGGAGCAGAGATCAGCTTGCTGTTGACGGCTGCGCATCTGAAGGACTCCCATGCGATTCTGTTCGCGCCCGAGGGAGAGCTGACCGAGCGTGCCGAGACGATGGGGATTCAGGTTGTCCGGATTCCCGGCTATCGGGCACGCTTGTCCAAGAACCCGCTGAGGCTGTTTAAGGATATGATCGGCATGCTGTGGGCCGGTCATGCCTTTGCAAGGGCGCTGAAGGCTCATCGGATCGATCTCGTCCACGCTAATTCGCTGCGTGCGGGCCTTATGGCGGCACTGTTCGTCTGGCTGCACCGGAAGCCTCTCGTCTGGCATGTCCGGGACAATCCGCCCCAAGGGATGTTCGGCCGGGCTATCGGGCTTGTGGCAAGGCGAACGACCGCAGCCTTGATCTGCATCTCCGAGGCGGTGAAGCAGGGCTTCCAGGGGAGCCGGCTGGCGGACCGTCTGCATCTCATTCATAACGGCGTAGCGTTGAAGGAGTTCGATGAAGCTGCCAAGAAAGAGCACCGCCGGCGTATCCGCGAAGAGCTGAACACGCCGCAGGAAGCTCCGGTACTGGCCATTATCGGGCAAATTGCTCCATGGAAGCGTCAGGAGGACGCGATCCATGCGCTGAAGCATTTGCGTAAAAGCGGACATCAGGCCCAGCTCTGGATTGTTGGCGAAGCGAAATTCCGCCAGGAGAACAAGGATTACTGGGACTACCTGCACAAGCTGGCAGACGAATTCGAGCTGGCGCCCTATATCAAGTTCACAGGCTTCCGCGAGGATGTCATGGAGATCTGCAGTGCGGCCGATCTGCTGCTGCTGTGCTCGGATCAAGAGCCCTTCGGCCGCGTGCTGATCGAAGCGATGTCCCAGTCGATCCCCGTGGTCGGAACGAATGCGGGAGGCGTGCCCGAGATCGTGGTGCATGATTCCTGCGGCCTGCTCTATCCGGTCGGTGACGTCAACGCCTTGACGCTGCATGTGAATAAGCTGCTGCAGTCGCCTGCTTTGCGGATTTCGATGGGGCGTCGCGCTGCGGCAAGGGTGAGGGAGAATTTCACGATACAGGATACGGCGCGGAAGGTAGAGGCGCTGTACGAGAAAATCGTTCCCGGCCGCCAAGGTCAAACCGCCGGCAGCGCCGAAGCCGCCTACGTTCTCGAGACAGGCGGGGGGAAGGAGTTTTCTCGATGAAGCCTTTGAAGGTAGCGATCGTACATGATTACTTGAATCAGATGGGGGGAGCGGAGCGGGTTGTGGCGGTCTTCCACAAGATGTTCCCCGATGCCCCTATCTATACGACCATTGCGGACCGGGGCATCCTGCTCAAAGAGCTGCAGGACGCGGATATCCGGACCACCTGGATGCAGCGCATCCCTGGTGTGCTGCAGAGGTTTAAACAGTTTTTCTGGCTATACCCCTTCGCTGTCCAATCGATGGATCTGAGGGAGTATGATCTGGTGCTCAGCTCAAGCAGCGCGTATGCCAAAGGCGTCCCCATCTCGGGAAAAACCGTACATATCTGCTACTGCCATACGCCGATGCGCTTTGCGTGGGATTTCGCCACTTACATGGAAGGCATGAAGGTGCCCGCTCCGGTCAAATGGCTGGCAAGCCATACCGTCAAGCTGCTGAAGCAATGGGACATTCGCTCGACCCGCCGCGTCCATCACCTGATTGCCAATTCCTCGGTCGTGCAGCAGCGGATCGAATCCTGCTACGACAGACAGGCGGTCAAAATTTATCCGCCGGTCGATATAGAGCGGTATGAGATGAACCCTGAGCCGGCGGGCGATTACTTCCTGGTCGTATCCCGGCTCGTTTCCTATAAAAAAATCGATCTCGCGGTTCAAGCCTGCAGCCGACTCGGCAAGAAGCTGGTAGTGATCGGAGGCGGACCCGATCTGGAACGGCTTCGGTCGCTGGCCGGCGACAGCGTTCAATTCACCGGACGTCTTCCCGACGAAGAGGTCGTCCGGTATATGAGAAACTGCCGGGCCTTTCTGTTCCCGGGGCTGGAGGATTTCGGCATTACGCCGCTTGAAGCCAATGCCTGCGGCCGTCCGGTTATCGCTTACCGCGGAGGCGGCGCGCTGGATACCGTTATACCAGGCGTCAATGGCTGCTATTTTGCAGAGCAGACCGTCGATTCGCTGGCAGCCGCTTTAGAAGAGTTCGAGCTGATGAGCTGGAATCCGCTGCGAATTCGGCAGCACGCCGAGAAGTTCAGCGAGCAGCGCTTCAAGGAAGAACTGCTGGCGCTGGTTGAACGACATATGCAAAGAGACTCCGATGCGTATCCTTACGTCGCTGTAACTAAAACCTAATTCTTAAATCCTATAGAGAGCGGAGTGTGAGCTTGGTATGAAATTGATCCTTTTGTCTGGCGGTTCAGGAAAAAGACTATGGCCCTTGTCCAACGATTCCCGTTCGAAGCAATTTCTCAAGGTGCTGAAAAACGACGAGCAGCAGCTTGAATCGATGGTGCAGCGGGTGTGGAGACAGCTGGATCGCGAAGGGCTGGCCGGGGATTCCTATATCGCTTCCGGCAAGTCCCAGATCGACATGATCCAGAGCCAGGTCGGCATCGAAGCTCCAGTCATTATCGAGCCGGAACGCCGTGATACTTTCCCGGCCATCGCCTTGGCGGCGACCTATCTTTACTCCATGGTTGGCGTCAGTCTGAATGAGGTCGTGGCTGTACTGCCTGTCGATCCCTTTGTGGAGGACCGTTTCTTCGCCAAGGTGAAGGAGCTGGAGCAGGTCATCGCCGAATCCGGGGCAGATCTGGCCTTGATGGGGGTCAAGCCGACCTATCCTTCGGAGAAATACGGATATATCGTACCTAAGGAAGGGGAGGGCGGGTCCTATGCAACCGTCAGCCACTTCACCGAAAAACCCCGTGAGGACAAAGCGAAAGAGCTGATCGAGCAGCAGGCGCTTTGGAACTGCGGGGTTTTTGCATTCCGACTGAATTACATCATTCAGCTTCTGATCGCCCAAGGGCTCCCCATCCAGTATGAGGAGATGCTGAAGCAGTACGGGAAGATGAAGAAGATCAGCTTCGATTACGAGGTCGTAGAGAAGGCCGAGCATATCGCGGTAGTCCCTTACGACGGGTACTGGAAGGACCTGGGGACCTGGAATACGCTGACCGAGGAAATCGAGACGACTATTATCGGTCGCGGCAGCGTATGCCCGGATTCGAAAAACACGCATCTGATCAATGAGCTGGATATACCGGTAGCCGTGCTCGGCTTGTCGAATATTATCGTATCCACAAGTCCGGACGGGATATTGGTAGCGGAGAAAGAAGCGAGTCCGCGAGTCAAGGATCTGATCCAGGCATTCGAGCAGCGGCCGATGTACGAAGAGCGCCGCTGGGGATCCTACCGGGTGCTGGACTATAAGAAGCAATCCGACGGCAGCGAAGTGCTGACCAAGCGGATTTTTGTAGCCGCCGGTAAAAATCTGAGCTATCAGATCCATTACAAGCGCAGTGAGGTATGGACGATTATAGCAGGAGAAGGCGAAGTGGTCGTGAATGGCGCGTTTGTTCCGGTCCAGGCTGGAGACGTGCTAAAAATACCGGCGGAAACGAAGCACAGCATCCGTGCGACAACCGATCTGGAGATCATCGAAGTACAACGGGGAAGCGAACTGGTAGAAGAGGATATTATCCGGCTTTGCATGTCCTGGGAAGAAATATGCGGTTATTGCGCTGTCGTAGGCTAATGCTCTCGGTCAGCAGACACAATGAAGCCCCCGACCTTGGGTCGGGGGCGTTTTGCCGTTAGAAGGAGCGTTCTGCCCGTACAAAGGCGATAAAACGTTTGGCTTCCTCGGGCGTTAATTCCTTGCCGTCAATCGTTAGCGCAAAGTTCTGCATTATACGTTCATCGGAAAGCTCCAGGCTGTCCACGAACAAGCGGACCTCTGAATCCAGCACCATATCCGGATCTTCCGTGCGGCCAAGTAAAAAATCAATGGAAACTTTGAAGAAATTCGCAATCTTTACCAGCGTGTCATAGTCTGGTTCTCTTCGATTCTTCTCGTAATGCGACAAGGATGCTCTGGAAATATCAAGCTTAATCGATAGTTCTTCTTGGGTCATGGCTTGTTTCTCGCGCAGAGCAGCGATTCTATTTCCTATTTGCCCCAACAGTGATCACCCCAATCGGTTGTTAAAATATACCTGATCGTAAGATAGAGGTTATGAGTTCCGTAGCACCTTTCCTATGCCTTTCGGATCATACGTCATGATTCAAGTGAGGCGCCGGGGGGGAATATACCTCGACAAACACCCCGAACGCCGAACCGCTGGCGTGATGTAAATGCTTTCTGAAATAATGACGTCAAAACGTTAGCCATTAAGAACAGGGGGGGATCTACAGATCATTATTGCTTGCGAATAAGTAAATTATACATTACGTATCGGCGTTTGTGAAGAATAGATCCACATTCCTACAAAGGAAATTTTAGAGTATAAAATTTCCATTAAGTGATACAATATGTATCTTATCTATGTTACAATAAGTATTGTATGCGGGCCTTCTTCTTTCTATACATCTTTTCCAGCTATCTTTACCTGATGGCCCGTTCTGCTCTTACAAAGGCAATAAAGCGTTTGGCTTCTTCGAAGGATAACTTGGTGCCGTCCACCATCAAAGCAAATTTATCCACCAAGAGTTCATCCGACAATTCGAGCTGATCGACAAACGACCGAATATTTGGGTCTAAAGTTTGGTGGGGGTCATTCGTCCTGCCCATGAGATAGTCGGCTGAAACTCTAAAGAGATCCGCAATCTTCATGAGGGTCTCATAGTCCGGTTCCCTGCGGCTTTTCTCGTAATGGCATAGTGAAGCACGGGAAATATCGATCTTCTTGGAAAGTTCCTCTTGCGTCATACCCATTTTCTCCCGAAGAAGAGCGATCCTTTCCCCGATCATATTCATTTTGTCTGTCCCTCCAAACTGCTATTGTACCTAAATATTGAAATTGTCGAATTGTGTTGGAGTCATTTACGTTTTGATTATACATTACGTAGCAAGGTTTGTGAAGAACTAGAAATGGAAATCAATAGGGACTTTGGTATTATTTTTGTTAAAATTTTTATGAATGATACAAATAGTATCTTTTTTATGATACAATGAGTATATGATTGTGAGGAAGACGTCTTGCCATTCCATATCTATTTAGGAGGAATCCTCGAATGATCGGTACACGTATTCAAAATCTTCGTCATCAGAAGCGTATGTCCATAACGGAACTTGCTGCGCGGGCAGGCGTCGCCAAATCGTACCTTAGCTCCATCGAGCGGGATCTTCAATCCAATCCATCCATCCAATTTTTGCGCAAGCTGGCGCCGGTGCTGGGCGTTACGGTGCAATCCCTCATACTGCATGAAACTTCGGATAATAAAACGGAGCCTATCGATCAGGAATGGGTTCAGATTATACAGGAGCTGAACGAGCTAGGCCTGAGCAAGGATACCCTTCGCCGGATGGTCAGACAGCTCAAATCCCGGGAAGCTCTCACTTACGAGCAAGCCCAGTAATGGCTTGCTGCTTTTTTGTGTGACAATACGTGACAAATGCTGAGGCTATCCAGGGAATTTTGATATTCTAAAAAAATCTTTATAACCAAGAAAATAGCTATTTTAGACTATCAAAAAAATGCGGATTACCCGATAAAATACGTAACAGGGATAAGGAGTATATTCAGTTTTGTGAATATGAACAGAGAGAGAGGTATATATGGAAACAGCCATATCTTTGGACATTAAGCACGCATTGCGGCAAATGGGAATAAATCCGATCAAAGCCATGGAATTATTAGCCTTTGAAACAGCGGTCCATGCGACTGCCGGAATGGAGTCCCCCCCTAAGACCGCTCTCCCTGAAAGTAACCATGCGTATCACGCAAGCGAGATGGAGCGCTAGTCCGCTACCTCACCATTCCCTCTACGTTTTTATTCTCTAGCGACCGGTCCCCCAAGACAAGTGGAAGCAAGTTCAGTCTATTAAAGAAACTAATACTTGAATCGACGCCTCAACCTTTGCTATCATAGCGATATCCTATGAAAAGCAAAGGTGTGAAGCTAGTGACAAAGCGCGCTTATAATTTCAACGCAGGCCCGGCAGCGCTGCCCCTGGAAGTTCTCCAGAAGGCGCAGGAACAATTTGTAGAATATCAGGGCATCGGCATGTCCATCATGGAAATTTCGCACCGCAGCTCCCAGTACGAACAGCTGAATGAAGAAACACAAAGCCTCTTGAAGGAACTGTACGCCATTCCTGATGGCTATAAAGTCATGTTCCTTCAAGGCGGCGCCAGCACCCAGTTCGCTATGATTCCGATGAATTTTTTGAGTGCCGGCCAAACCGCGTACTACGTACAGACCGGAGCTTGGGCCAACAAGGCGATCAAGGAAGCGAAGCTTTATGGAGAGACTGCGATCGCGGCTAGCTCCGAAGGCGACAAATTCTCAAAAATTCCGGATGTTAGCCAGCTTCGTCTCGGTGATAATGCGGCTTATTTGCACATCACCTCCAATGAGACGATCGAAGGCACACAGTATGCACAATACCCGGATACCGGAAACGTACCGCTGATCGGAGATATGTCCAGCGATATTTTGTGTCGGCCGGTCGATGTGTCGAAGTTTGGGATGATTTATGCCGGTGCACAGAAGAACCTGGGACCATCGGGCGTAACCGTAGTTATCGTACGCGACGAGCTCGTGCAGGAATCGCCGAAGAACATCGCAACGATGCTTCGCTATGATACCCATGCCAAAGGGAACTCTCTGTACAATACACCGCCGGTATATTCCGTTTATATGGTCAATCTGGTTCTGAAGTGGATCCGGGACAATGGCGGGGTTGCCGTTATGGAGAAGCGCAACAAGGAGAAAACAAGCCTGATCTATGAAACCATTGACCGCAGCGGCGGCTTCTACCGCGGCGTCGTCCAGCCGGACTATCGTTCGCTTATGAACATTACTTTCCGTATGGAGAGCGAAGAGCTGGAGAAGAAGTTCGTCAAAGAATCGGAACAGAACGGATTCGTCGGACTGAAGGGTCACCGCGATGTAGGGGGACTGCGCGCTTCGACTTACAATGCGGTTCCGCTGGAGGCTTGTCAGGCGCTGGCAGCCTTCATGAACGACTTCCAGCAGCGTAACGGTTAAGATACGGCCTCAGCCGAAAGCAGCTCCGCCAGGAACGCGTACGCGTTCCTGGCGGAGCTGCTTTTTAAGGTTGTTATCCTTATTATCAATCAACTAGGCAAGCGATTCCTTCACGCTCGGCTCTGCCAGCTTATAGCCGACGTTGCGGATGGTGACAATAAATTCGGGAGTGCGGGCATTCGTTTCAATCTTATCGCGAAGATGACTGATATGCACGTCTACAATCCGGGTATCGCCCAGGAAGTGGTAGTCCCAAACGCCATGAAGCAGCTGCTGACGGCTGAGTACCTTCCCGCGATGCTTACAGAGGAAGAGGAGGAGGTCAAACTCCTTTGGAGTAAGCTCTATAGGCTCCCCTTTGACCTTAACTTCTCTCTGATCCGGTTGAATGACGATGGGCCCGATCTCGACCGGGGTGTTTTCGGTAACGGAGGGCAAGATTTGGATCCGCCGCAAAATAGCTTGAATACGGGAGATTAGCTCTTGCGGACTGAAAGGCTTGGTCATATAATCGTCCGCTCCGTTATCGAGCCCGGCGATTTTGTCGGATAAGTCCTGCATGGCCGTAAGCATGACGATCGGTACCATGTTATTCTGACTGCGAAGCTTGCGGCATACTTGAATACCGTCCATCTTCGGAAGCATGAGATCCAATACGATGACATCGGGTCTGAAGTGGCGAATCGCGTTGAACACTTCTTCTCCATCATAGACGCAGTGGACTTCGAAGCCGACTAGTTTCAAATTGAATTCTATGAGCATCGAAATCGAGGGTTCATCGTCTACGACAAGAATTTTCTTCTTCATCATTTCCAAAGCTCTCCTTTACGGGTTACTGTGCAGAGGTCCTTGCCGATTTTGGCTGATGAAAGCTTGATAATCCTCTTGAATGTAATTATGATTTTATAGTCTGGTCTATGTCGCGTTCTACTCTGTTATTATCTCAAGCGACTATCAACCTTATATTAAGATGAAGTAAAACGAGTGTAAAAATTGAAAGGAATGTTACCGTATGGCGTTTCATATCGTGCTCGTCGAGCCGGAAATCCCGGCTAATACCGGAAATATATCCCGTACATGCGCAGCAACCGGTACGTGGCTGCATCTGGTGCGGCCGCTAGGCTTCCAGACGGATGATCGAACCCTCAAACGGGCAGGTCTTGATTACTGGGATTCGGTCAAGCTGGAGTATCACGATTCGTTCCAAGAGGTGAAGGAGCTCTATCCCGAAGGCCGATTTATTTTCGCTACGACGAAGGCGGAGAAGCTTTACACCGAATGGGAATTTCGTGACGGGGACTTTCTGGTCTTCGGAAAAGAGACGAAGGGGCTTGACCCCGAGCTGCTTGCCGCGCATCCTGACGCTTGGATGAGAATGCCGATGACGGACGCTGTCCGTTCCTTGAATCTATCCAACGCGGCGGCTGTTATTCTCTACGAAGGACTCAGGCAAACCGGATTTCCAGGCTTAAAGTAGCCAATATCCAGAAGAATTTTCGTCCGCTGTTTCGGATGGCTAGGAACCGGGTATACAAAATGAGGAAGATCGGTTGCATGCAGAAAGAAAGGAACAACGGGCGGAAGGAATTTTTACACGGATGTCGAATCCTTACGAAGTGGATTCTGTTTCACAGTGTGTAAAAAGTGAGGTGAATTAATGATGAAACCTGCAGGTGTCGTACGAAAGGTCGACCAGCTTGGCCGTATTGTGCTTCCAAAATCGCTGCGCAAGCGATATCAGATGAATGAAGGAGATCCGGTCGAAATTCTCGTAAGCGGCGACCATATCATTCTGGAACGATTCCGCCCGCGATGTGTTTTTTGCGGTTCAATGGAACAAGTTAGCGATTTTAAGGAGAGACATATTTGCTCCGAATGCCTGGGTGAAATGTATCACATGAGACCAAGCAATTCGCAAGCTTAAGTATTTCGATCCTAACAAACGGGCTTGCAGTACTCATATTGGCAAGCCCGTTTCCCTTATACGGATTTATCCCTCATCCGCTTCCACTTCCGCAATTCCTTTCCGTTTCCCGTGCGTCTGTAAATCTCGATCAGCCGGTCGTAGAACTGGAGTTCGTCCCCTGTACAGTACTGAAGCCCGCTGTGCAAGAACGATACGGCTTCCGCATACAAGCCCTGTCTGCAGGTGTAGTCTGCAGCCCAGAGAGACAAGATCTCCCATAAATGTTCGATTGTTTCTTTTTGCTGCAGCGAGAAGGGATCATAGCATCCCGGCAATATATTGCCCTGGAGCTTTTCCAGCAGCAGCTGGCACATAGAATGCCTGTAAGCGTTATCTCCCATATCCATAGCAAAATGGAGCTGTTTCAACAAACCGATCAGATCGCAATCAACCTCATAGTTCAGCTTGACGGTATCTCGTTCGATCGTCACACAAGGGATATCCGATTCTGCGGATTCGAGCAGCTTGGCAAAGTGGCTCAAGTAGACGCGGAGGTTGCTCATCGCTTTAGGGGAATCCTTCTCCGAGAACAGCGCGTCGCACAGCTGCTCGCGGGTGGCGCTACGGTGGAAGGCAAGGTAGATCAACAGACTCTTCGCATGTCTGGTGTTCCAGCCTTGTTGGATCATCCGATTGCCGACGCTTACCTCGAAGGTGCCAACGCAGCGAATACGGAGATGCTGGCGCTTGGTTACCTCATGGGGCTGTCTGTCCTCCCAGTATGAGCGGAACGTTGATCTGAGCTCCAGCTCTATCGGGTTCGCTTTCCGGATAGTCTCAGATGTCTGCCTCTGAATAAAGCGGTGAATGAAATCCGCCGTGTAGAGGGGTTGATCGGCAAAAACAAGATTGGAAGCATCGGGCAGGATAAGAACCGAGGCGGCCCCGACCAGTTGAGCGATCAAATGGGCGAGAACCGGAGGAAAGAAGGGGTCCAGTTCTCCCGCTATCAGCAGCAGCGGCCGCTGGAAAGATGCCGGCATCGGCATGCCAGTATCCGAGGCGGACAGTTCGACCAGACGGCGGTACAGGTCCTTGGCAACCCGGGCAATGGCCGCTTGTACGCCGCGGTAGACATCGCCTCCCGCCTCCGGGAGTACAGCGCTGAGCGAGGGAATCAGCAGAGTCGCATATTCTTTCATGGAGGCGGCACGCTCCAACTGATTAAGTTTCGCTAGGAGCTGCTGCTGAATAGACGCAAGCGGTATCGGCCATACAGGCGCGAGCATAACGACGCATTCAAGCTCCGCCGGATACAAAGCTGCATATCTTTCCGCTATGCAGGCACCGGTATCGTGCGCGACGAGGACAACACGCTGTTGCCCCAGCGATCTCACCAGCAAGTGCAGGTCCTTTGCCATTGCTTCAAAAGACAGCGGACGGGTATCATCGCCGCTTTGTCCGTGACCGGCCAAATCATAAGCCAGGATGGAATAGAGGCTGGTTAAGTACCGAGTGACCGGCTGCCAGATGGCAGAGGATAACCCTGCTCCGTGCAGGAGTACAATCGTCTTGGCCTCGGGATTTTCGTTAACGCTCCATTCATAGTACATAGGATAGCCATGTGATGAAAAAAACATAAGCCCAAAGTCCTCCTATAGCCAGCCAGTGCAAAGAATAAAATAGGATAAAAGGCTTATATGTTAAGCAAGTATATCAGAAAATTTGTCCAACTAATAATAAAGCTAACTTTTTGAGCGTAAATAAGAGTAAACTGTAACCTTTTTGTAACGGAGAATATGGTAATATTCACAATAAAGGGAAATGGAGTAAATCAACCGCTTTAAAAAAGGATGGGACTAACGTCAATGACAACGGGAAATCGGAAACTTGTTGAGCTGGATATCTATGTGTTGATCGAGCAATTGGGCTTGGACGCTGAACGATGGAGAAGCTTGAGTTCGAATGACATTGTCAGAGACAAGCCTGAGGATGAGATTAAGGTCGATAGTTGTGGAGATGCAACGTAGAGGAAATCCTTTAAAAGCGCCGGAGTGTGATACGAAATGTATCCATTAGGAGTGAGTTAGATCTGGCCATGAAGATCAGAGACGGGTTGGACGAAACGATCAGTTACGCTGAAGATCGTTCCGTCCAACCCGTCGTTTGATGCATCGGCTTACAGGCCCTTTGTTTTGTCTTCATTGTAGGAAGCTGTAAGCATCGCAGTGATGAACAACACGAATACAGTCAAGACTAACCAAAATGTAGCGGACATGTTCAGCACCTCCCACCCCGTATTATAACCAACCCGCCCTCAAAAGAAAACGTATAATTCAAAAGAAAACGAATAAATCTGTGAACACGGAACCGTTATTTAAAAAATAAAAAATGAGTAGAAAGTTTCCGCAGCTTGCCTTTGTCTGACGGCCGGTTGATGACCTGTCCGTCGAAGATCAGACTGGAGGACCCTCCGCCATCCAGATTGTACGCATCCTTGATCCCGAGAGCGGCCAGCTTGTCCTGCAGCTCGGCAAGGGTTGCCCCCGAGTTGCCGTTTTCGTCATATCCATCCGTAACAACAAACAACAGCTGATCGTTCTTAAAGCTGCCTACGACCGTACGGGGCGCACGTGCAGGAGAGTTCACCCACTGGGAGGGAATAATTTGTTTCTTGCCGCCTTGCAGCAGGATAGGTACGAACGTAGCTCCGAAGGCCGGCTTTAACTTGTCCAAATCCTCCTGCTTGTCAAATTTTCCGCCGATCAGCTTGCGGTCGGTGCTTAGCCCAATAAAGGTCAGGTTATCGAAGGTCGGTTCAAATCCATATACGTATTTGCCGCCGAGTACGGTCGTGCTCAGCGGATACCGTTTGCCTGTACGATTGTCATCGGCGAAGCCACCTGCATTGACGCCGGCAATGGCGCCGTAGCGGCTAACGGCTTGCATCGTGGTTTCACTGCCTCCGACCTTATCTTCCCCAAGCACCATCTTCATGCCTTTGTCTGACTTCAGGTTGACTTTCAACGCATAGCCCCGATAGCGTTCCTCGGAGAAGGTATACAGCTTCAGGTCAATGTTGCCGGAGCTGGCGGAACGGGTCACCTTGCCCCCAAGCTTGGCTGCTATGCGGGAGTCGAAGACCGCGGCAGGCCGCGCAGCCGCGCTATCTGCCAGCTTCGACATGCGGGCGGCTTCCTCCGCGCTCTTGGCGTACAGCTCGTAGTACTTCTGAATCGTGGAGCGCGTCAGGGTGGCATCGCTGGCCGCGAGGTCCAGCTTGGATAGCGCCTCCCTTACGAGTTCTTGCTGCTGCAGGCTAACGGCCGGGCGATCCTGCGGCTTATCGAGCTGTACGGAGGGCTGACTCCAGAGCAGAAGCCCCAGAGCCCCCAGAAAGGGAGCGAGGGCAAGCAGCATAAGCCGGTTAATACGCTGAATAGGATTGAGAGTCATCCTTATCCCCCCTACTGAAGCGCATCGAGCTGCTTTTTCAGCTCGTCCAATTTTTTGGTCACCTCGGCGAGCTGGGTATACAGCTGGTTGCTGTTATCCGTCTTGCTGCTGGCGCTGTCCTTCGTGAAGGAAAGCAGCTCATTGACCGCATCAATCTTCGTTTGGAGCTGCTTCATCTCCGAGCTTACCTGAGTTTGCAGATCGCCGATCTGATTCTGATATTGCTGGGAGATTTGGGCAAGCTGAGCCTCGGTTTGCGCCGAGATGTCCGCCTTCATCTGCTGCTGCAAGCGGTCGGTATACACCTTGGCCCCCCAGCCGCCCAGAACGACGAGAGCTCCCCAGATCACTAGCAGCAAGATATAGGTCCGCGCGCGCGAGGCTCGCGGCTTTCCCTTGCGGACGGGAAGCTCCCGCCCTCGGTCCATCGATGGTTCAATCGGAGTATTCAAGACTCTCTCCCCTTCCTGTATTCGTTCGGAGAGACGCCTTCCATTTTCTTGAACACTTTGCTGAAATATTTCTCATCGTCGTACCCCACCATAGCAGCAATCTGAGAAATGCGCAGATGGGGGTTAAGCAGTAGCAATTTAGCTTTCTCCATGCGAATGCCGCTCAAATAGTCAGATAAGTTTTCACCGAATTCCTGTTTGAATTTGCGGGAAATATATTCACGGCTCAAGTAAAAGTGGTTAGCGATCTCCTGCAGGGTTATATCCTGGTGATAATGATTGCGGATATAGGCAGCTATTTCAAAAATGACATTGCTTTCCTGCCGCTGGGATTGGAGCAGCTGCTTGGACAGCTCGGTCAGGCTTCGTACAAGCTGCTGCTCCCACAGCTCTAGCGCGAGCCTACCTTCGTCATCGGTTGGCACATGGAAGCGGGGCTCGTCCTCAGGACGCCCGGCGGGCAGGTTATCTCCAAACCATTCGTTCAACCAACGCTTTTTGTAGCCGTTGTATTCATGCCACCACTGTTCAAGCTGCTCGCTGTCAATGGTCTGCAGTCCGCGGACGGTCTGCATCCATTCCCCGACCGCCTTGCGGACCTGCTTCTCACTCCCGCTTCGAACGGCGAGGCGGATGCCCTCGGCATGCTCGTTCATCGACAGCAAGGCGGGAGCATGCGCGACGCTGTCCTTGTATTCATGTATCCGCTTATCCTTAACAAGCAGATTACGCCGCCGAAGGGCAAGCTTGGCCTCCGTATAAGCTTCGCGAAGCGCATCGGGGAAGGCCAGCTGACCGCTCACCCCCATATCCAGCGAGCTTTGGAACGTGGTACGGATGCAGGTCTGAATATGCTGCAGCAGGGCGTTCGATTGCTCCAGCCCGTCCCACAGCAGCAGCACGATTTCCTGGTCATTGTTCCAGTATCGGAAAGCGACGCCGATCCGCTCGTCACGGCTCTCCGTAAGCACTTCGTTGCATACGTTCATCAGAGAGAAGAAAACAAGATCCCACTGGGACCAGAAGCTGTTCTTCAGCTTGCCGCTAATGGTATCGAGACTGAGCACGGCCAGACGGCACGGCCTCGTCTGAGGCCCGAGTCCGTATTCTTCAGCGATTTCCTTGGCATATTTGTCAAAGGCTTTGGGCTCCGTCACCAGGTTGGACCAGATGGTGTCCCAGTAAACGGGCTTGATCTGGTTCATTTCGATCGTTTGATCCTGCTGCTGCTGCCGTTGGGCTTCCTCTTTGCGCAGCAGCTCGACGGCTCGGGATACCGTCTCCGTCAGCTGCTCGGCGTCTATCGGCTTCAAGATGTAGTCCACGCCGCCGTACTTGATCGCATGACGCAGCAGATCGAATTCTTCATGTCCGCTGATCACGATGGTTTTGGCCGCGGGTAGATGTTCATGAAGCCAAACCATCAGCTCCTTGCCGTCCATCAGCGGCATCATCATATCGGTAAACACCAGGTTCGGGCGATGAACCTGCATCAGCCTGACGGCTTCCTCGCCGTCCTGGGCTTCGTACACCTTGTTAATATTGAATTTGGACCATGGCACGAGCAGCTTGATGGCATCCCGCACATGCTTCTCATCGTCAACGATCATCGCGATCATGCATATCCTCTTCCTTTCGCTTGCCGGGGATTACGAGCGTAACCTGAAATCCGCCGAGCGGGCCTTTCCGTTCTAGACGCATATGAGCCTCGTTGTCGTAATAAAGCTTTAACCTGGCCAGCACATTTTGCAGTCCGATGCCGTCCATCTCTCCGACGGAGTCGGTCGGCTGCTTGAGATTGAGCCGCAGCGCAGCCAATTGCTCTTCATCGATGCTTCTCCCATTGTCCGACACATCCAGGATAAGCTGTCCGGAGTCGTCGCAGCTGGCCCGGATGGCGATGCGCCCCGTCTGAGTGCGGGGGTCAAAGCCATGCTTGAAATAATTTTCAACGAGCGGCTGCACGATCATCTTGGGCACCAGGATATGGGCGGCCTCCTCCTGGATGCTATAGTCCACGTCCAGCTCGCTTGCGAACCGCTGCTGCTGCAGCTGCAAGTAAGAGCGGACATAATCCAGTTCTTTTTTTAACGGAACGATCGATTCGTTCGTATTCATCCCGTACCGCATCATTTTGGCGAGCGAGGACAACAGCGAATAGACCTTCGGCGCCTCGTGCTGAAGAGCCAGCGTTCCGATGGATTGCAGGGCATTATACAGAAAGTGCGGGTTGATCTGGGCCTGAAGAGCTTTCAGTTGATTGGTCTTATTGGCGATCTCCAGCTTGTACTCCTTGGTGATCAATTGGTTAATCGTCTGCATCATGATCCGGAACCGATGCGCGAGGATGGCGAACTCGTCATTGCCTTTGACGTCGATATCGACCTCCATGTTGCCGGTCTGGATCTTGCCGATGTAGCCGAGCAGCTTCTTGATCGGAGCGGTGAACTTGAACGAAATAAACACGGTGCCCGCTATGACGATGACCATGAACAGCACCAATATCAAGGCGTTGGCGAAGGTGAGCTGCCGGGCATGCTGATAGAGCAGTTCATAGGGGATTCGTTTGACGATCGTCCAAGTCACAGAGGGGTCTTCGATGCGTTCGTAGATCTGAATGCCCTTGAAGGCCGAGTCGCTCCATTCATAGCTGCCGCTCGTGTCTTCTCGGGCAAGCAGCTCCCTTACCCAGGGCTCGTCCAGCTTTTTCCCGCGGAAGACGGGCCTAGACCCATAGACGACCGTCCCTTGGCCGTCCAGCACGTACAGCTCCTCGCCTTGGGAATAGAGCTGATCGCCGATCGAATTGATAAAGCCGATACTGACATCGAGCGAAATCGTGCCCAGCTCCTCCATCGTCAGAGAGTTCAGGATGGAGCGATGCAAAGTGAAGACGACGGAGCTTGGCAGCACATTGACGGGCTGAATGCCGTAAGTATGGCTCGGATGCGTCGGCTCGATACTAAGATCGCCCTTCCCGATGTCGGGGATGTACTTGGTCTCCCCTTCCACGCGGGCGTTCAGATTGCCTTTCGTATATAAATAGGATTTGTCGGTCTTCTTGATATATAGATAGGCTTGATGAATTTCCTTGATCGTGTTGGTGATGCTTTGAAGACCCCGCACAATCTCGCTCCGGCTGATATAGGAGACCGCACCTTCCTCCACTACCCCGTAAAGAGAGGTGTCGTTATAGATGAGCAGGGAGGCCTGCTTGATCCCTTCCAGGTAATTGACCAGATTGGTCTTGCCCTGATAGATCAGGTTGGAGTTCGTCTGAATGGTTTCCTTGATCACCTGACGCTCGGTTACGAGATAGGTCACGATGATAGAAGTGGAGAGCGGCAGCAGCGTAGCGGCCAGCAGGAACAAGATCAGCTTGTTGCGGATACTGTTGCGGATCAAGGGAAACCTCCTCCATGCTTTCCGAAGGAAAGCGGCGTCGTAAGCGCAGGGCCGGTGCATTTCCGAAGGAAGGCTCGTCCCAGGCATCAACATTCAAGCATTAATTGTATCAACAATAATCAATAAATTCCACCTGTTACGTCACGAGATTGCGTGTTCAAGGCACTCTAGGTTTTTTATACTTAAGGTATAGTTTATTAATGGAATGCAGAGTTTAATACAGAAGAAAAGGAGGAGGTTCCCATGAAGGCAAACCAGCGGTTTTCTACAGCGCTGCAGCAGCTCGTGTTCGTCGGGCCGGCTTTCGTTTTTTTTAGCATCATTGTGCTAGTGCCCTTCCTCATGAGCATGTACTACTCGTTCACCGAATGGAATGGGGTAACCTCTCATGTGAAATGGGTCGGTTTCGATAACTTTAAGCAGATTATGGTGAACGATAAGGATTTTCATAAATCGTTCTGGTTCACGACTAGATTTACCGTGACCGAAGTGGTGATCTCCAATGTGGTCGGCTTCGGGCTGGCCCTGCTGCTGACGCAGGCGCTGAAAACCAGAAACGCGCTCCGCACGGTATTTTTTATGCCGAACGTGATCGGGGGTCTGCTGCTCGGGTTTATCTGGCAATTTATTTTTGTCAAAGGCTTCGCGAACATCGGAGAGCTGACCGGACTTGGATTTTTCCAGCTTCCCTGGCTCGGAGATGCGCCGACGGCTTTCTGGGCGCTTATTATCGTCAGCGTCTGGCAGCACGCGGGCTACCTGATGGTCATCTATATCGCGGGCTTGGCCAACGTTCCGAAGGAGCTGCAGGAAGCGGCCTACATCGACGGTGCCACTCGCTGGCAGTCCCTGCGGAACATCACACTGCCTCTGATCATGCCATCGGTCACCGTCTGCTTGTTCCTCACGATTTCGTGGGCGTTCAAGATGTATGACCTGAACGTCTCGCTGACGCAAGGCGGACCGTTCAACTCGACCCAGTCGGTCGCGCTGAATATTTATGAAGAAGCGTTCCGTAACAACAGATACGGTCTTGGAACGGCCAAAGCATTTCTCTTCTTCATCGTGGTCGCAATCATTACTATGATTCAGGTGAGAGTTACGAAGAGCAAGGAGGTGGAAGCCTGATGGAGACGACCAAGAGCTACAATTTCCGCTTGTTCTCGCTGGAAGTGCTGGCCATCATCCTCGGTCTGCTGTTCCTGGTTCCTTTCTACTTCGTTATCGTGAACTCGATGAAAACGTTCGGGGAGCTGCTTGTCAACTCGTCTAACCTGCCACAATCCTTTAACCTGGCGAACTATAGCAAGGTGTGGACGATCATGAAATTTCCAAGGGTGTTCAGCAACTCCCTGCTCATCACCCTGATCAGCAACATCGGATTGGTCGTCATCAGCTCGATGGCAGCCTACCGCCTGGTTCGCTATCCGTCGCGTTTCAATAACCTGCTGTTTCTGGCCTTTGTCGCGGCGATGGTCATTCCGTTTCAGTCGATCATGATTCCGCTGGTTAAGGTAGCCAGCCAGGTCGGACTAATGGACAGCCGCCTCGGTCTGATCATCTGTTACTTCGGCTTCGGGGTGTCGCTTAACGTATTTCTGTATCACGGCTTCATCAAGTCGATTCCCAAAGAAATCGAGGAGTCGGCCCGGGTAGACGGCTGCTCGCCGTACGGGGTGTTCTGGCGGATCGTGTTCCCGCTGCTGAAGCCGATGTCGGTTACGATCGTACTGCTTAACAGCCTGTGGATCTGGAATGACTTCCTGCTGCCGCTGCTTGTCTTGAACAGCCCGGATCTGCGGACCATTCCGCTGGCGACGTATTCCTTCTTCGGTCAATATACGAAGCAATGGGATCTGGCACTAGCCGCCCTGGTCCTGGGCGTTATTCCGATCATTATCTTCTTCCTGTCGATGCAGAAATATATTATCGAAGGCATCACGGCAGGCTCGGTAAAAGGGTAAACCCAATGTCAAGATCTTCCACTATTTCGATCAATTTAATCGGTGTAGGGAAGACTGGGCATTGTATACAATAAAGTTGTATAAGAAAAAAACGTTTTCATAGAATAAGGGAGGTTATCTGAACATGAAAGCAAAGAAAATCGTAAGCTTGGGACTGGTTGCCGCACTCGCTATGACAGCTGCTGCAGGATGTGCGCAGAAAACGGAAAAGCCTGCTGAAGGCGGAGGCGCTACTGGCGGGGCTGCCGGCGGAGCCAAAAACGTTACCTTGAAAATGTTTCAGTTCAAAGTAGAAATCGCCGAGCCGCTTGCCAAGCTGGCGGCCGAATATGAGAAGGCGAATCCTGGCGTTAAGATCCAGATCGATACGGTCGGAGGCGGTGCCGACTACGGCGCGGCGCTGATGGCTAAGTTCAACTCCGGGGACAAGCCGGATATCTTCAACAATGGCGGCTTCTCCGACCTCGACAAATGGATCGAGCATCTGGAAGACTTATCTGCAGAGCCATGGGTCAAAGACTTGGTCGAGGTGGCCAAGGAGCCTATGACGAAGGATGGCAAGCTGTATGGCCAGCCGCTTAACCTGGAAGGCTACGGCTTCCTGTACAATAAGGATTTGTTCGCGCAAGCCGGTATTACCGAATTGCCGAAGACGCTCTCGCAGCTCGAGGATGCTGCGAAGAAGCTTCAAGCCAAGGGCGTTACTCCTTTCGTCAACGGCTACGGCGAGTGGTGGGTGCTGGGCAATCACTTTGTGAATCTGCCGTTCGCCTATCAGCCTGATCCGAACAAATTCATCGCGGGACTGAACGACGGCTCTGCCAAGATTCCCGGAAACGCTACATTCGACAACTGGGTGAAGCTGTTCGATCTTCAGCTGCAATACGGCAACAAGAACCCGCTGCAGACGGACTACAAGACGCAAGTCACGGACTTCGCAACAGGCAAGGCCGCTATGACCCAGCAAGGGAACTGGACGCAGCTGCAGCTGACGCAGACGAATCCGGATCTGAAAGTCGGGTTCCTGCCAATGCCGATCAGCGATGATCCTGCAGCGAACGACAAGCTGCCAGTAGGCGTACCGAATAACTGGGCGATCAACAAAAACTCGGCCAACAAGGAAGAGGCTAAAAAGTTCCTTAACTGGCTCGTCACTTCTGATATCGGCAAAAAGTACATGGTGGAAGAGTTCAAATTCATCCCGGCGTTCACTACGATCACGGCCGATGAAAAAATCCTCGGTACGCTGGCTGCCGATCTGATGAAATATAGCAAAGAGAACAAGACGCTCAGCTGGAACTGGTTCAAATTCCCTGGAGGCGAAGCTTCCAGCAAGAAGTTTGCCGCTACGATGCAAGCTTATGTAGCGAAGCAAAAAACGAAGGATCAAATGTTCGCCGAGTTCCAGGAAACCTGGGATAGCTTGAAGAAAAAATAAGAACGGCATAAGGAACGCCGCCCGGTTGAAGAGGGCGGCGTTTTTGCTTGCCTTCCGTTAGAAAATCAAGGAGATAATCACATTCTCCGGCGGAGATCGTGCTGAATGCCCGAATTTGGTCGGATACGTGTCAAAAGCGGGTTTTTACCGTTTCCCAAGCATGAGGGGCGTTGATACAATGAACCTAACTACAAGTATACAAGCAGCTTGAGCGACGAGAGAGGCGGAATGGTGGCGGATGGGTTCGAAATTCGGGGCAGGGCTCGCGGATTGGCTGGATTCAAGAAGGACGGTGATCCCTCCGGACAAGCGATTGTCCAGGGAGGCGAGCGTGTCGCTGTTTATTCATTTTTGCTTTCAATTCGGAGCTTCGATGTCCGGTGTGTTCCTTACGCTGTATTTGTGGAGATTGACGCAAAGTATGGCTATCAATGGCATCTACTATGCTGTGAACTACGTGGCGGTGGCAGGCGCCTTTGTGTTGGGCGGATGGCTGATCAAGCGCAAGGACCGGATGGTCGTCTACCGGATCGGGATCGCGATGAACGCCATCTTTTATCTGGCTGTCGTCTTCGCTGGCGAACGAGTCGTCACGTATTATTTGCTATTCGCGGTATGCAACGGAATTGCAAGCGCCTTCTATTGGGTCGGTTATTTGACCCTGATGTATGATGTTTCCACGGACCGCAACCGCATCCGTTATCTGGCAGTAAATACGATTACTTTTACGCTCGGAGGGCTGATCGGACCGGCGCTGGCCGGCTTTCTGATCCGCTCCAACGATGGACTTCAAGGCTACACGCTTGTATTTGGGACCGCTTGCTTCATGTTTTTGATTGCAAGTATCGGAAGTCTGCGGATTAGGACGAAGAACTCCCATCACAAAACCTATTATTTAAAGTTTACGAGTCTGCTGCTGCGCAAGCACCCGAGGTGGACCAAGTCGCTGCTATCCTTTTTTACCATGGGGCTGCAGCAGGGAATCATGCTGTTTCTGCCGAACATCCTGCTTTATCGGATCGTCGGCCGCGAGGATGTTGTCGGTTATTTGGGCGTGCTGTTTGCGGGACTCAGCATCGTGGCAGGCTTCTTTATTTCCCGCTTTGGCACAGAGGAGCGCTCCAAGTCTTTTATCGCGTACACAGCCGTCGGGTTTGTCATCGGGGCCCTATGCTTGCAAGCGGACATCTCTTTGACAACCGTGCTTATCTTTATGGTTATTTACTCGCTGTGCGCGCCGGTGCAGGGCAATACCGTCAGCTCGTATTTCTACCGGCTGATCGGGGATCTCCCGCTGCGAGGAGAGCTTCGGGTCGAATCGGTCGTGTTAAGGGAAATTTTCATGAACGCAGGGCGCGTGGTGTCGATATTTTCCTTTGTGCTCATATCGGAACGGTTTGGCTTCGAGATCCTGCCTTGGATCGTACTGGTTGGAGCGCTGCTGCAGTTTCTGATGGTGCGGTTGATCGAGCGGGACGCGAGCGTAGAAGCGGGAGCGAGGGCTAGCGCCAGCGCGGAAGGATAGGGACAACGAGGTATACGTGGGGAATAAAGAAGCATGCGGGAGAAGGTGAGAGAGCTCACCTTCTCTTTTTTTCTATATACATACGCTCTTTGCGGTGATGGCGCACATAGCTTTGGTTTTGCCAAGCGCCATCTTTCTTATAGAAGCTCTTCATCATACGATGATACAAAATCAGAATACATCGGAGCATGACAGCACCTCGGATTGAAATCGTATAAGTAAAGTATAACTAATATTTGGATATAGGTCAAATTTCCTACATATCTTTCGAAAATAGTAGGCATATATTCCTGGGTTTTTATTTTTGCTGGACAGGTATCTTTCCTTCTAAAGAAGGGGGACACTGGTAATAATCGTTTTCGCTTAGCTCTAACTGCTTCAAAAGGAGGCGTGTACATGTATGATTGTCTGATCGTCGGGGGCGGCTTTGCCGGTTTGCAGGCAGCGATTCAGCTAGGGCGTTACCGGTACTCGGTGCTGGTCGTGGATAAGGGCTATGGCCGTTCGACGCTCTGCGGCAGCTATCGTAATATCATTGGGTGGCCGCAGGGGGTGTCCGGTCAGGAGCTCAGGAGACTGGGGCGCATGCAGGCGGAGAGCTACGGGGTACATTTTCGACAGGACGAGGTGGTGGCCGCTGCGCGGCACGAGGAGGGCTTTGAGCTGGCCTTGCGATCGAGTGGAGGCAGCCTCCGGGGGAGGACGCTGTTGATCGCCACCGGGATCTCGGACCGTTATCCGTCGCTTCCCGGACTGGAGGATAAGCTCGGGTACAGCGTGTTTGTTTGCCCGGATTGCGACGGATATGAAACGGTTGGCAAACGGACGGCCGTGCTCGGCTCCGGGGTCCCGGGCGCGAGGATGGCGCTTACTCTTCGGCATTGGTGCGATGATCTCGTCTACATCAACCATGAACGGCATGCTGTCGGAAGCGACGAGCTGGAGAGGCTGCACAGAGAGGGAATCGACTATATCGAAATGGAAATTGTTCAGATTCTCGAGGGCACGGACCAAGGTCCGAACAAGGAAGAAAAGGGCGCGCCGCAGGGGGACGAAGAGAGGCCGGCACCTGCACCGTTTGGAGGCGTGCTGCTGAAGGACGGAAGAAGGATTCAGGCGGATAGAGGCTTTATCGCATTCGGAGGCAATGAGGTTCACTCCGAATGGGCACGGAAGCTCGGTATTGAGCGGATGGAGAACCGGCATATCGTGACCGATCCCCGGACGAAGATGACGCATGTGCCCGGCGTCTGGGCAGCGGGGGATATCGGGGTTCATGCCGAGCAATCGGTCATCGCGATGGGAGAGGGCGCGCAGGCTGCGATCTGGATGCATAAGGAGCTATCGAAACAAAGCAGATGAGCTGCGCGATTTACTGATAAGGAGTCACCTTGCCCCTGATGTCCGGAAGGAAGCGGGGCGGGCTCTTAGGTCCCGGGTGCCGCGCGATGATCATCGAGATCTGTTGCGTCCTCCGAAGAGTCTCCCGGGAGCCGGGAGCGCTGTGCCTCCACTACATGGGCATAGGTAATCAGCGCCTCCTCGCCTTGGGGCGTCAAGCGGTATATACCGCGCTCCACCCGCTGGAACCAGAGGTATACATTTCTCTGCAGCATCCCCGCGGCCCGGCTGTTGCCGCACAGCTCACGCAGCCTGCGCGGCGATAACGGGCCATGCTGCGCAAGCATAGCGGCAAGCTGAAGCGACTTCTCCCGGTAAGCCGTCACAAGCTTGCGTCTGGAGCTTCCCCCTACATTATAATCGCCCAGCCGCTCGCGGAACTCCTGCTCCAGCTTGCCGGCCGCATACTTGCTTCGCCGCGGCGTCCGCGCCGGCGATACGCCTGCCGCCACAGAGAGGTCGGGCGGATGGCACTCGACCTCTACGCGGGGCTTGCGCGTGCGGTAGAACTGCACGGTCATCATGCCGATCCCGAGCATGCCGCACAGCCGCCGAAGCTCAGGCCAGCTCGCGCCGTGCGGGGCGCGTCCTTTATTGGGGCGCTCGAAGGCGACGTAGACGGTCCGCGACAGGCGCAGTCGGTCAATCCCCTGCAGGAGGAGCGGGATCGAGAAGCCGCGCTTCAGCTCTACGATCAGCGGCGGCTCTTCCCCCCGTATGGCGACCAGATCGCAGTGTCTGACTTCCCCCCGTACTTCATACCCCTGCTGCTCCAGATAGGCCTTGACCGGGGCGTAGAGCTCCGTCTCGCTTTTGATCGGCACCTTCGTTTCCCCCCCTTACACGATCCTGTTAAGTACCAACATTATAGGTGATTTTCATCCATTTGTCATGGCGCGCTGACCTTTTTGAACCGGCCTTAAAATATCGGGCAACTTCGTACGAGTTCCAGCATAGGTATTTAATACACTTCAGATTTCAGATGAGCGAACGAATAAGCCAGGGATAACGCCAAGACCGCCCTTAGCTAGTGCCGACATTCTTGAAAGCTGGTTTTGCCTGCTGCGCAAAGCCCGGAGGAGGTAAGAAACATGAATATATTCAAGAAAATCGCCGATTATCGCACGGAGACGGAAAGGCTGGCCTGGGCCGGAACCTTTGCCGACTATATGCAGAAGCTTCGCGACCAGCCTCGCCTTGCCATGACGGCGCATGCGCGCGTATACGAAATGATCGCCTCTCACGGCATCATCGAAGAGGGCGGGCATCGGAAGTATCAGTTTTTCGAGAAGGAGATCTTCGGTCTGAACTCTGCCGTGGAGAAGCTGGTCGAGGAATATTTTCATTCGGCGGCAAGGCGGCTTGACGTGCGCAAGCGTATCCTGCTGCTGATGGGGCCGGTAAGCGGCGGCAAGTCGACGCTCGTCACGATGCTCAAGCGGGGGCTGGAGCAATTCTCTCGTACGGATGCAGGCGCCGTGTATGCGATCAAGGGATGCCCTATGCATGAAGAGCCGCTGCATCTGATCCCCCACGAGCTGCGTCCGGAGGTGGAAAAGGAGTTCAGCGTGAAGATCGAAGGAAATCTATGCCCTTCCTGCCAGATCCGGCTTCGCGAGGAATACGCCGGACGGATCGAGGATGTCCTGATCGAGCGCGTATTTATTTCCGAGGATAGCCGGACGGGCATCGGGACCTTCAGCCCATCGGATCCGAAGTCGCAGGATATCGCCGATTTGACCGGCAGCATCGACTTTTCGACCATTACGGAATACGGTTCGGAGTCCGATCCGCGCGCTTACCGCTTCGACGGAGAGCTGAACAAGGCCAACCGGGGACTTATGGAGTTTCAGGAAATGCTTAAATGCGACGAGAAATTCCTGTGGAATCTGCTGTCGCTGACCCAGGAGGGCAATTTTAAGGCCGGGCGGTTTGCCTTGATCAGCGCGGATGAGCTGATTATCGCCCATACGAACGAATCCGAGTATAAGTCCTTTATTGCCAACAAGAAAAATGAAGCGCTGCAGTCGCGTATGATTGTGATGCCGATTCCATATAACCTCAAGGTATCGGAGGAAGAACGGATCTATACCAAGCTCATCGGTCAAAGTGACATGAAGCATGTACATATCGCTCCCCATTCGCTCCGGGCGGCGGCCATCTTCTCCATACTCACCCGGTTGAAGGAGTCGAAGAAGCAAGGGATGGATCTGGTGAAGAAGATGCGCATGTATGACGGTCAGGAAGTGGAGGGCTACAAGGAAGCGGATCTGAAGGAAATGCAGAGCGAGTTTCTGGAGGAAGGCATGACCGGCATCGACCCGCGTTATGTCATCAACCGCATATCGAGCGCGCTGATTCGCCACGACCTGGAGTTCATCAATGCGCTTGATGTGCTACGGGCGTTGAAGGACGGTCTGGACCAGCATCCGTCGATTACGAAGGATGAGAGGGAGCGTTATCTCAATTTTATATCAATCGCGCGCAAGGAATATGACGAGCTGGCCAAGAAGGAGGTGCAGAAGGCATTCGTGTATTCATTCGATGAATCGGCCAAGACGCTGTTCAACAACTATCTGGACAATATCGAGGCTTACTGCAACTGGACGAAAATCAAAGACCCGCTGACCGGCGAGGAGATGGACCCGGACGAGAGGCTGATGCGCTCCATCGAAGAGCAGATCGGCATATCCGAAAATGCGAAGAAGGCCTTCCGCGAAGAAATTCTGATCCGCATGTCGTCCTATTCCCGCAAAGGCCGACGATTCGACTATAGCAGTCATGAGCGGCTGCGGGAAGCGATCGAAAAGAAGCTGTTTACCGATCTGAAGGATATCGTTAAAATTACGACGTCCACGAAGACGCCTGATGAGAATCAGCTGAAGCGGATCAATGAGGTGATCAAGCGGCTTGTGGAGGAGCACGGGTATACGACCGCATCCGCCAATGAGCTTCTGCGGTACGTGGGCAGTCTGCTGAACAGGTAAGGCCTGTCGGGCAGGCAGCCTTAGCTTATGTCCTGCATCCTCTAGCTATCCTAGGAGGTTAGGAGGCGGGAGAGCACCCGCCAACGCGCAAAGCGAAAGCCTGCGGAACCGTTCATGCGGCTCGGCAGGCTTTTTGCGCGCTTGCAGCTATATTCCTCAGTCGGCGGCGGGAGGCTTGACGGCCGGCATATAGATTTCTACCGTCGTGCCCTTCCCTAGCTCGCTCCGTATTTTCATCTCTCCGCCATGATTCTCGATAATCTTGAACGTCACCATCAGGCCAAGCCCCGTTCCTTTTTCCTTCGTTGTATAGAACGGTTCGCCGAGGCGGGGAAGCCGGTCCTGCGGGATGCCGCAGCCCTGATCCGTAAACCGCATCAGTACCCGGCCGTCCTCATGCAGCTTGAATTCCGTCGTGATCGTACCGCCGTCCTTCATCGAATCGACCGAGTTGTTCAAAATGTTAATGAACACCTGCTTGATTTGATTTTCGTCGCAATTGATGTACGGCAGGTCGGGTTCGGCATGAGTATCGATGTGAACGTTATGAATAATCGCCTGCGAGCCTGTCAGCAGGATTGTATTTTGCAAGATCGTAACGGGGTCCTTGGGCTGGAAGACCACTGACTGGGGCTTCGCGATAACCAGGAACTCGCTGACGATGAAATTGATCCGCTCGAGCTCCTCCAGCATGATGTTGAAATAATGATCGAAACCGTCCACCCGCGACTGCATGAGCTGGACGAAACCTTTGAGCGAGGTCAGCGGATTGCGAATTTCATGAGCGACCCCGGCAGCCATCTGGCCGACGATCGACAGCTTCTCGGAGCGGAGCAGCATTTCCTCGGCGCGCTTGCGTTCGCTGATGTCCTGGCCGATCATAAACACCCCGGCGATCTGCTTGCCCACAAGAATCGGGAAGCCATGCATGCTCAACTCGATCCGGTGGCCGTCCTTGTGACGTAAGGCGATCTCGCAATGAGACGGCGAGCCGTTCAGCGTGTTCAGAAAATTAGCCGACCAGACGGCATAATGCTCGGGAAACAGCAGGGCGTCGATCGTTTTGTTCAGCAGTTCCTGCTCCATGTACCCGGTAGCCGCGTACATCACCGGATTCATGCTGGTGATCTGTCCGTTCAGATTGAAGGAGCATATCGGGTCCGGATTGTGCTCGAACAGCGACTTATAGCGAAGCTCGCTTTCCTCCAGCAGGATTTCGGCTTTGCGCTTCTCGTAGAGCGCCTTAATCATGGCGTAGGAGCGGGCGAACCGGTGGTCCTCTTCCTGTGCAAGAATCGTCTCGAAAATATCGTCTTCTTCTTCGGGGATGCCATGATCGAGATCCTTCATCTTACGCAGCAGACTCATCACATTGATGATATGCTCACTGTGAATCCACGCTGCCGATGCGGTCTTATAAGTCGGTGCCGAACCGGTTTGCAGCTTGACCGTGCCCTTGCGCGCTTCGTATTCGGTCACGTGATTCATATTGACCACATTCATCTGATCGATGAGTCGGAAGCCCTCCTCGAACAGCCATTCCTCGAAAGCCTCAAGAGACGCCGCCCAGTAGTACTTATCGGTTACCGTATGAATGATATATTCTTTATCGCGAATACATTCGATTTTCACCACTTCATCCGATGGAATGATGAGGATGTCCGAGCTTTTCTTGTCTCGGATGACTGGTATTTTTTGCATGAAATGAAATCACCTGCCTGTTCCAATTCGATTCATTATATCACGGAAGATATCCAGTATCCTAGCTAAAATTGCAAGTATATGGAAAGCTGATCCGTGCTGGGATGAACGGATTTCGGAGGGCTTCCCAAGTACAGGGACGGAAGCCCGCGCCGCGCCGAATCGTCAGATGAAATCATTATAGCGCCTCGCCAAATCCGAAGTAAATGCGCGTTGACATTAACGGACAACTATTTTTTTCAGTGGCAAAGTTCACATAATCCGGTCATGACAAATCACATGCTATTCATTATAATTATAAGTAACAAGAGAACAATAGAGTTTGCTAAGTTTGCTAAGATAGGAGACGGAATATTGATAGACATACATACTCATATCCTTCCCGGGATCGACGACGGAGCTGTTGATGAGGAGCAGGCAGTCCGCATGGCTCAGGCCGCTGAACAGGAAGGCATAAGCACGCTGATCGCCACGCCGCATCATGCCAACGGCAAATACTCGAATCCGGGAGCTCATATCCGTCAAGATGTGGACACCTTGAACCATCTGCTAGAGGCACGCGGGGTGGGGGTGAAGGTGCTGGCCGGACAAGAGGTTCGTCTCAATCGGGAGCTGCTGGAAGATCTGCAGGCCGGCGGGACGATCGGGCTTCACGATACGCCTTATCTGCTGCTGGAGCTGCCGAGCTCGGACGTTCCCGCCTATGCGGAAGAGATGATTCACGAGCTGCGCCTGCTGAATCGCATACCGATCATCGCTCATCCTGAACGCAATGCCGTCCTCGCTGCCGATCCGGACAAGCTCGCTCGCCTGATTGAAGTCGGTGCGCTGTCCCAGCTGACCTCCCACTCGGTCAACGGCGCATTCGGCCGCAAGCTGCAGAAGCTGTGTCTGGACTGGTGCGCGCAGGGGCTTGCCCAGTTCATTTCCTCGGATGCGCATAATCTCGAGAACCGAGCCTTCGGACTCAAGCAGTCCTACTCCCTGATTGCTCAGGAATGCGGGGCGACGATGGCTGCTTACTTGAGCGACAATGCTCACCGGCTGCTTCATCAGGAGGAGATCAAGTTCCTCGCCGCGCCCCAAGGCCGACGTAAGCAGTGGTGGAAAATTTGGTAGGTCGCCTGGGGATATCTGGGAAAATAAAATATTCTTTATTTTGAATGAAAACGATTTAAATGAATTGACCATTTCTTGATCTTCATGTAAGATTTCTATCTGTATAGTTTTTGTATAGTTTTATAGATGTTGCTATACATAATGAGAGATTCCGCCGATAAAGAAGTGGAGGGAGCGCCCCCCTGTTCGCTATAACTTACAGCAAGCAGCAGAAGGCGTTTCTTCTACATATTTTCTTTATAAATTATTGCAGGACAAGGAGAGGAATGTAAATAGTGAAGAAAAAAATACTTGCCACAACTGTAGCTGCTAGCTTGGCTGTTGCATCCTTCGCTGGATTGCCGCTAAGCCAAAAGGGTCTGTTTGAGAAATTGGGCTTCAGCAACGCGGCGCATGCCGCTACGTTGGATGATGTTGCAGCTAAGCTTCAAAAGCTGCAATCGTACCTGGATTGGGAGCCGGGCGAGAAGGCCGCTGTAGAGGCTGCCGATGCAAAATTGAAAGGCTTGAGTGATGTAAGCCTGGTTTCCTTGCTGACTACCGAGCTAAACGAAAAGGAAGATAAGGAAGCCGTTCTGAAGCTGTTTACCCAGCTAGACCCGTTCTTTGGAACGAACAAGGATACGCTGATTGCTTATCTGAATAAGTCGGAAGTTCGTGCTACCTTGCAGAAGCTGCAGGAAGCTGCCGGCGTCGACCTGAAACAATCCGAGGTATCGACCAACGATGTGCTGAGCTATGCCTACTCTTTCCAATCCAAGCTGCTTGAGAAGCTGCAGGATGCAGATTTTATTAGCCTGGGTAAGCTGGCGGCTCAGGATAAAGCCGAGCTGAAGAAGATTGTCAAGGAAGCTGCAGAAGCGGTATTGAGTGAGTCCAACAAGTTCAACAAATTGCTAGCTGGGCTGGGCATCGGAGCGGAAGAAATCGCCGAAACTTCGTTGAAATTTATCGACGAAGTGGATCCGGAACATCAAGCAGTCTACAGCCTGGGGCTTGCGGCTCTTCGCTACAAAGTAGACAAGTCCATTTCTAACGTGGAAAGCTCTAGCGTAAACGGTACATACAAGTTTAACTTTAATGTAGCTGGTATCAAGGTGCCGGCTAAACTGCTGGAGGTAGGCTTTACCCCTGCAGATCGCGGCGTTACCGTCAGCTATGATGAATCACTTGGCAGAGTTACCGCAAGTGTTTACGGTGCAGGCGCTTCGGTAACCGGCGAAGTGTACGGACGACTTGCGCTTGGTATTGAGAACGAGAAGCTGAACAAGCTTGTGTTTAAGAAAACCATCACCGTATCCAAAGAGGAAGAGCAGAAATCTGGCAACGGCGGCGGTGGCGGCGGTGGCGGATCTGCGACGACAAACGACCCGGCTGTTGACGCCGTGAGCAAGGAGCTTGATCAAGCTGCAGCCGAGCTGGCCAAGCTGGAAGGCGCAGCTAAGCAGGAGTTCCTCGACAAGCTAGTTGATAAAGCTTTCGAAGCGATTGCCAAGGCAGCTACGCTCGATCTTTCCGGCAAAGTAAGCGTAACGGATGGCAAAGCCGAATTGAAGATTGACGCTGCTGACCTGGTTAAGCAGATCCAGAACGTGCTGGATCAAGCGAAGCTTCTCAGCGACAAGCTGGATAAGCTGGGCGTGAAAGCAAACCTGACGGAGAAGCTTGTGCTTAAGCTGAATCTGGGTAAAGTCGATGCCGGCTCCATCGCTATCCCACTGGCGAAGTCGGTCCTGGAAGCTGCGAAAACCGGCAAAATCGATCAAGTCGCGATTCTGGTGAACGGCGTTGGCGTAGCGCTGAACCCTGTTGCTTTCAACGGTGACACGAACTTGTCGATCCAAACTCGCGATGCTTCGGCGGCCAAAGACGTAACGGATCTTCCGCTTGCCTCCAAAGTATATGAATTCAATATTACCGTGGACGGTAAAACCGTAACGGTCTTCTCCCAACCGATCGTCTTGAGCCTGCCGGTTGAAGATGCAAGCAAGTTCGACAAGGAGAAGCTTACGCTGGTGAAGATCGTTGACGGCGCGCTGGAGAACTACGGCGGCATGTACGATCCGACAACAGGACAAGTGTCACAGAACCGCAGCTCGTTCTCGTCTTACACCGTTGTTGAGAACCATGTGACGTTCGACGATACGGCTTCCGTTCAGGCATGGGCCGGCCGTCAGATTGAAGTAGCAGCTGCCAAGGGTATCGTTGAAGGACGCGCCGAGAAGCAGTTCGTGCCGAACGAGACGGTTACCCGCGCCGAGTTCGCCAAAATGATCGTCAATACGTTCGGTCTTCAAGCACCGAATGCGTCGGAAAGCTTTGACGATGTCAATGACTCCGACTGGTTCCAGCCTTATGTAGCTGCAGCTGTGAAGCATGGCCTGGTCAACGGCCGTTCTGAAGGTCAGTTCGAGCCGAATGGCAAGATCACACGTGCCGAGATGGCTACGATCGCTGCAAGAGCCCTGACTTCCGTCAAGGATATTGCTGCCGTGAAGGATGCAGATGCTGCTCTGAAAGGCTTCGTAGACAGCGAGGATATCCATGCCTCCCTGAAAGCCGGAGTTGCCTTGTCCGCTTCCGCTGGTATCATCATCGGGGAAGAGGGCGACAAGTTCAATCCAAACGCTAACTCTACCCGTGCACAAGCTGCGGTAGTGATCTATCGTTTGTTGAACAAATAGTTAAGCTCAGGTTGGATACCTTCTCTCATAGTGAGAGAAGGTATCCAATTTCAATGCTTATTTGCGAAAAATGTGGAATTAACTCGATTTTTTTGTTTACGTGAGGATTTTTAAACGCTGTCTTTCTAGGGATGGGGGAACATAATGGAACTCGATTTGAAGGATTATATCAAGATCATTCGCAAGCGGATCTGGCTAATCCTTGCCTTTGTATTGTTGTGCACGCTGGCAACAGGTATTGTCAGTTATTTTTTCATGGAGCCGGTCTATGAGGCTTCTACGAAATTGATTGTGAACAAGTCCAATGAACAGCAAGGCCTGCAGCAGGTAGATATCAACTCGGTTAACTTGAATATCCGATTGATCGATACGTACAAGGAAGTTATCAAGACACCGCGGATTATGGATAAAGTAGCCAAGGATTATCCGCAATTTAATCTCAATTCGGATCAACTGATTAAGAAAGTTCGAGTTAGTTCTGTCAATAACACCCAGGTCATGACACTTATCGTACAAGACAACTCTTACAATAAAGCAGCGGATATCGTGAATGCGGTGTCCAAGGTATTCCAGGATGAGATTCCATCTATTATGAAAGTAGATAATGTTTCGCTTCTGAACGAGGCGACCTATCTGGACAATCCGTCTCCTGTTAAGCCTAACCCAAAGCTGAATATAGCCATCAGCCTGGTCGTTTCCCTGATGATCGCGATCGGACTGGCCTTCCTGATGGAATATCTTGACGACTCCATTAAGACGGAGGACGACATCAAGCAGTTCCTGGATCTTCCTACGGTTGCGATGATTGCGAGAATCAAGGAAGAGGATATGCTCGGTACAAAGGCGGCCCCCTCTACCCATAAACCCGGACAAGTAGGTGAAACGACCCGTGCTACCATCAACCAATAATCGCAGGCCGATCATCACACACGAAAATCCGAAGTCTCCGATCTCCGAGGCCTATCGTACGCTGCGCACGAATATTCAATTTTCCGCGATTGACGATGAGCTGCGGGTCATCATGGTGACCTCCGCAGGTCCAGGTGAAGGAAAATCAACGACGTTGACAAACCTTGCTGTCGCCTATGCGCAGGCCGATATGAAGGTCGTCGTGATCGACGCGGATCTGCGTAAGCCTACCATGCATCATACGTTTGCCGTCACGAACCGCTGGGGACTGACCTCCATACTTTCGGGACAGGCGCAGCTAAGCGAAGTTGTCCAGCATACGTATGTGAACAACCTGTCGCTAATCACCTCCGGACCGATCCCGCCCAATCCATCTGAAATGCTGGCATCCAAGCGGATGACGGCCTTGCTGGAAGAGCTTAAGAAGGTCTTCGATATCATTCTTGTAGATGCTCCTCCAACGCTCGCAGTAACGGACTCCCAGATTGTAGCAACGAAATGCGATGGGGTTCTCTTGGTAGTCGATTCGGGCAAAGTCAAGCGCGACATGGCGATTAAGGCCAAGGCCAATCTGGACCATGTCAAGGCCCGCATCCTTGGCGTCGTATTGAACAATATGGACCGAAAAAATGCGGAATCCTACTATTATTACTACTATGGGGCCGACGAGTCCAAAAAATAAGCATATAGGTACTGGAGGATGGAGATGAGTTACGAAAAACGGCTTTCGCTGCTGGTGTTTCTGGACATGGCGATCGTATGGTTCAGCATTTTAACCGCATATGCGCTACGTTTTGATGGCAGCATTCCATCCTCTTTTATCGTTCAGGCATTGATCTATGGAGCTGTCTCCTGTGTCATCTGTTTCCTCGTCATGCGGTACTTCAAGCTTTATAACCGGGTGTGGCAGTATGCCAGTATCGGGGAGATCATAGCGATCTTCAAATCAGTGACGCTCGGCGTGCTGCTCTCCTATACGGTGACCTACGTAGTTACTTTGGAGAGAGTGCCATTATCCATTCTGCTGAGGCACTACGAAACATTGCTTCTTTTCGTAGGCGGCTCGCGCTTTGCTTGGCGGGTTGTGCGGGATAAATTCCTCATCAAGAAGCCCGCTACGCAAAAAAATGCTTTGATCTTCGGTGCAGGGGATTGCGGTGCACTGATCGCTAAGGAAATGCTCAGTCAACTGGACGCTGATATCTACCCGGTGGCCTTTATCGATGACGACCGTTTGAAGCATAAGCAGCGCATTCATGATCTGCCTGTCGTCGGTTCGCGAAAACAGATTGTTTCCCTCACTGCTTCAATGAAAATTGATGAGATCATTATAGCCATTCCATCCCTATCCAAGAAAGCGACAGCCGAGATTATCGAGGTGTGCAAGGGGACAAAGGCCAAACTGAGAATCATTCCCAATCTGAATGATCTTATTAACGGGAAGGTAACCGTCAGGCAAATCCGGGACGTGGAAGTCGAAGACCTGCTTGGACGCGATCCGATCAATGTCGACTTGGAGGGTATTGCCAATTACGTTGAACATAAAACCGTACTCGTGACGGGTGCCGGAGGTTCTATAGGCTCCGAGCTGTGCCGTCAGATTGCCCCCTTCCGGCCCAAATGTCTAGTCTTACTCGGGCATGGGGAGAACAGCATCTACAATATCGAGATGGAGATGCGAAGGAAATACCCAGATCTCCTGATCGAGACTATAATCGCAGATATACAAGATAGAGAGAGAATCGATGAAGTGTTCCAGATGTACCGGCCGGAGGTTGTCTTTCACGCGGCTGCCCACAAGCATGTACCGCTGATGGAGCGCAACCCGGCTGAGGCGATCAAGAACAACGTGTTCGGTACGAAGAACGTCGCCGAAGCCGCCGACCGGTACAGCAGCGAGCGCTTCGTACTCATCTCGACCGACAAGGCCGTCAACCCGACCAGCATCATGGGGACGACGAAGCGTATCGCCGAGATGATCGTCCAGTCGCTGGGCAAAACCAGCAAGACTAAGTTCGTTGCGGTCCGCTTCGGTAATGTGCTTGGGAGCCGGGGCAGCGTCATCCCGCACTTCAAGCGGCAGATCGCATTGGGCGGCCCTGTCACTGTCACTCACCCGGATATGATCCGCTACTTTATGACCATCCCGGAAGCCGTGCAGCTGGTCATCCAGGCAGGAGCCTTCGCGAAGGGCGGAGAGATCTTCATCCTCGATATGGGGGAACCTGTACGGATCGTACAACTGGCCGAAGATTTGATCCGATTGTCCGGCTTTGAACCGTATGAGGAGATCGAGATCAAGTTCAGCGGGATTCGACCGGGGGAGAAGTTGTATGAGGAACTGCTCACCGATGAAGAGGGGATCGGCTCGACGACGCATGACCGGATTTTTATCGGAAAGCCGACATTGGTGAACCAAGGGCAGTTCGAGCTAGAGCTGAAGATGCTGGAGAAGAGCTTGTGTGGGGACCGGGCTAAGATTCGCGAGAGCTTGAAGAGTATGGTGCCTACGTTTTTGAATGTGAGTTGATTCTAGATAGTGATTGTTGAAAGTACATAGTAATAATACATACTTTCTGCTTGCAAATTGTTGGTCGTCGTGGGGAGAGTAGGATAAAGTCTCAGATAGAGTCTGTTCCTTTGGGGAAAGGCGGGTCGGGGACTTTGTTTTTTTGAGAATATGATTATTCATACAGGAAGGAAGTCCTCAAGTAATGAGAGAGCGAATATTTCTTTCATCGCCACATATGAGTGATGAGGGCTATGAGATGCAGTACATACAGGAAGCATTTGATACGAACTGGATTGCACCTCTTGGCGAGAATGTAAATCAATTTGAACATGAATTAGCGGCTAAGGTTGGTTCTAAAGCTGCTGCAGCCTTATCCTCAGGGACGGCCGCAATTCACCTTGCACTTAAAGCGGCAGGAGTGGGGGAAGGCGACATAGTGTTTTGCCCGACCTTAACCTTCTCAGCTACAGCCAATCCTATAATCTATCAGAATGCGATACCTGTTTTTATTGATAGCGATTATGAAACTTGGAATATGTGTCCGCAGGCTTTGGAGAGGGCATTTGACAAGTATCCAAATGTTAAGGCAGTGATTGTCGTACATCTTTACGGCATATCGGCACAAATCGATCAGATCGTAGACCTTTGCAGGAAACATAACGTTATATTAATAGAAGATGCCGCGGAAAGCCTAGGTACTTATTATAAAGGGAAACATACCGGAACCTTTGGAGACTATGGGATTTTCTCCTTTAATGGAAACAAAATTATTACCACTTCAGGCGGCGGGATGTTGGTTTCGGATAACGAAGAAGGCATTGCAAAGGCCAGGTTTTGGGCAACTCAGTCCAGAGATCAGGCAAGACACTATCAGCACAGCGAATTAGGCTTTAATTATCGAATGAGCAATGTCGTTGCGGGAATCGGAAGAGGGCAACTGAAAGTTTTAGATAGGCGAGTTGAAAAGAAGCGATATATCTTTGAGTTTTACAAGAAACAACTAAGTGCACTCAACGGAATTGAATTTATGCCCAGCAATACATGGGATGAGCCTAATTATTGGTTAAGCTCTGTGACTCTAAGCGGCAAGATCAGACCGATAGATATTATGGATGCCCTTGAAAAGGAAAATATCGAATCTAGACCGGTTTGGAAGCCGATGCATAGGCAGCCATTCTTTGAAAAGTACGATTTTGTTGGAACAGACGTGTCGGAAAAATTGTTTGAGAATGGCGTCTGTTTACCTTCCGATACGAAGATGACTGATGAGGATTTGGGGACGGTTGTAGATATTATTAAAAGATTGTGGTGGGAATGATGGTTCAATCCAAAGGTTGTTTATATAGAAAAGTAATAAAAAGACCAATGGATATTGTCTTATCATTGAGTGCTATTTTAGTACTTATTCCCGTGTTTCTGGTAGTTGGATTATTAGTAAGAATGAAGTTGGGTAGTCCTGTAATTTTTAAGCAACAAAGACCAGGTTTAAATGAGAAAATTTTTATGATGTATAAATTTAGGACCATGACGGATGTGCGGGACGGCAACGGAGAACTGCTGCCGGATGCGGTACGGCTGACCAGATTCGGCCGATTCTTGCGCTCTACATCACTGGATGAGCTTCCCGAGTTGTTTAATATTCTAAAGGGTGACATGTCCATTGTTGGGCCAAGACCATTGTTGGTGCAATATTTACCTCTCTATAACGAACAACAAAAGCGACGTCACGAAGTAAGACCTGGGCTGTCGGGTTTGGCACAGATTAGTGGTAGGAATGCTATTGGATGGGAAGATAAGTTTAACCTAGATGTACAGTATATAGACAATGTTAGTTTTATTGAAGATTGGAAGATTATTTTTCTGACGATTAAGAAAGTGTTTGTCAGAGAGGGTATCCATTCAGAGACTGCTGTGACGATGGAGTATTTTGAAGGTAGTAAGGCGGAGGGGAATAGATGAAAGAGATTAATGTTTTAATTCTAAGTGCGGGAAGACGCGTAGAACTAGTGCAGTGTTTTCAAAGAGCGGCAAAAAGGTTGGAAATTAAAAGTAATATTGTGGCTGCTGACTGTTCTGACACAGCACCAGCTTTATACTTTGCAGATAAAACGTGTATATTGCCGCGTATTGATGAGCCTAACTATGTTGATTCTATCATTGAAGCATGTAGCATAGAAAAAATTTCATTAGTCGTTCCAACAATCGATACTGATTTACTTTTGCTTGCAGAAAACAAAAAAAATATTGAAGAAAAAACTAATGCCAAGATTTTAATATCAGATGAGAAAGTTATAGAAATCTGTAGAGATAAAACAAGAACCCAAAAATTTTTAGAAGCAAATAATTTTGGAGTCCCTAAGATGTACACAGACGAAGAGATTGAGAATGGTGATCTTAAGTTTCCGCTGTTTATAAAACCTAAATCTGGAAGTTCAAGTATAAATACCTTTAAAGTTAATAATAAAGATGAGTTAAACATCTATAAAGGAATTGTTAATAACGCTATAATTCAAGATTTTATGGAAGGCGAAGAGTTTACCATTGATGTATTTTCAGATTTCGATGGTAATATCATTTCGATCGTTCCTAGATTAAGGATAGCCACCCGTAGTGGTGAGATATCTAAAGGGAAGATCATAAGAGACAGAGAGATCATTGATGATGTTATTAAATTAATTGATTTACTCAAGCCGATTGGGCATGTAACTGTTCAACTTATGAAAACTAACAGGGGCATTGAGTATATAGAAATTAATCCAAGATTTGGAGGGGGAGCACCAATGAGTATTATGAGTGGTGCAGACTCTTGTGAATATCTTTTTCTATTATTGATGGGAGAAAAATTAGAATATAACGAAAATTTTAAAGATAATCTTATATTTTTAAGATTCGACAGTAGTATTTGCATAGATCCTAACGTGGAGTTAGTAAAATGATAAAAGCAGTTATATTTGATTTAGATGATACGCTAATTTCTGAAAGAAAATACATTGAAAGTGGTTATCATTATATATCTAACCTATTAAGTTTGAAACTTCAAATAAGCGAAAAAGAACTTTATCGACTATTAGTAGAATTATTTAACCAAAGCTCTGTGAACGTATTTAACAGGCTATTTGACACTTTGCAAATTGCGTATACGAAAAATGAGATACTGGAACTTGTAGAACATTATCGGAATCATTTGCCGTCTATTGATTTTTTTGATGATGTAGTACCTTGCTTGATTAACTTAAAAAAGAGAGGATTAAAGGTAGGGATTATAACCGATGGTTATGCTAATTCTCAATATAAAAAATTGGATGCAGTAAAAGCATTTGATTATTTTGATGAAATTATCGTAACGGATGAATTGGGAAGAGAGTATTGGAAGCCACATCCTAAAGCATTTGAAATAATGAAAGAACGGATGAATTTTGAATTTGATGAGATGATTTATGTCGGTGATAATCCTAAAAAGGATTTTTATATCAATAGCATCTATCCAATAAGAACTGTGAGAATTGCTAGAGAGTACTCCATTTATAAATATGAATTATATTATGAAAATATTAGGGAATCATTAAAGGTTACTTCTTTGCTAGATCTGAATAAATTGATTCAAAATGATGTAGGAGAATAAAATGAATATATTGCAATTGTCAAAACATATGAACGATTCAGGTGTAAACTCGCACATTATTCAATTATCTCATACGTTATCTTTAGAGGGGAATTATGTCATTGTTGTGTCTTCTGGTGGACCACATAAAAGGAAATTAGAAAAGATAGGGATTGAGCATATTGAAATCCCACTTATGTCTAAAAACCCTTTTATACAATTAATGAATCTTATTTTTCTTATAAGACTAGTTCACAAGAATAACATTGATATAATACACACACATTGGCGTTCTACGGGAATCTATACTAAATTATTATCATTACTCACAGGGATTGAATTTATATGGACCAACCATTCTAATCATATTCCATCCAACCTGATTTATAAAACTTTCACTTTTTGCGGAAAAAAAACATTGACTGTTTCGAGTGATATGTTACCTATGTTGAATGAAAAGCTAGGTATACCTAAGAATAAATTAAAAGTCGTTTATAATGGTATTGAATCTGACAGTTATATTAAATACTCAGAGGAAAAAAAACAGAAATTAAGAGAACAGTTTAATGTGAAAAATGAAAAGGTAATTTGCTTATTAGGTCGACTAACTGAAATAAAAGGCCATCTATATCTTATGGACGCTCTGGGAGAAATGTTGAAAAATTTTAATCCCAAATTTGAATGTAAAGTATTATTGACTGGCAATGGTGCAGACGAGTATAAAAGCAAAATTATTCAAAGAGCTGAACTTCATGGTTTAAAGGATAATATTGATTTCACAGGATACGTGAATCCAGTGGACATGCTAAATATTTCCGATTTAATGGTTTTGCCAAGTAAGAACGAGGGATTCGGAATTGTTTGTATAGAAGCTTTTGCCATGCATGTACCCGTTATTCGTACGAAAACTGGGGGATATTCTGATATGAAGGATTATTGTATCGGAGTAGATTATGGTGATATTAAGGCGCTCAGTGTATCTATATATGATGTTTTAACTGATAATAGTAGGGCGACGGATATGGTAAATAAAGCTTACCATTTCTATAAAGATAATTTAACATCTAGGAAAATGGCAGAGGAAATAATTAATATATATAAAAGTTAATACCTTAAAACCTATTTATACTAGATTAATTGAGGGTCAAAAAAGAGTACTTTTACAAAAAGTCTGTGGATTAATGTTAAGAAGGAGAATTATATGGAACTATTTTATCTGATCTTATTTTATACAAGTGGTTTTATTATAATTTGGGCTATGATAGGGTATCCAGCATCTCTCAAGTTAATTGAACGCATATACAAAGGTAAAACTTTAGAAAAAGACTATTCTCATTGTCCTGAAGTAACAGTTTTGATAGTTGCACATAATGAAGAAAAAGTAATATTGGACAAACTTCATAATGTGTTAGAGTTAAATTATCCTCAAGATAAATTACAATATCTAGTAACCTCTGATAATAGTACAGATAATACAAATGATATTATTAAAAAGTTTATAAAAGAGTACCCCAATAGAAAGATTCGACTTTATCAAACAAAAGATCGAAAAGGAAAAACAAATGCTCAAAATGAAGCACAAAAAACAGTTACGACTGACTATTTGGTAATGACTGATGCTAATTCCATAATGCATAAAGATTCTATAAAAGAACTTATGGCTGCATTTACATCAGAAGATATTGCGTATGTTTCGGGAAGATTATCTATTATTAATCAGGAATCTAGTGAAATAAGTAGTGCAGAAGCTAGCTATTGGGATAGTGATTTGACTATTAGAGAAATAGAAGGAAGGATACAAACAATTACAGCAGGTAACGGAGCATTGTATGCTTGTAGAACAAAGGATTACTGGGAATTTGACCCGATCCAAAGTCATGATACAGCAATGCCACAATTGTATGCATTGCAAGGAAAAAGAGCAATTGCTAACCATGATGCCATAGCTTTTGAAAAGGCTGGAGAAGTTATTGAAGACGAGTTTAGTCGAAAGGTAAGGATGAATAGACTTATTCTCAAACATATCCTACCTGATCTGAGGATCCTTAATATATTTAGGTATAAGTGGTTTTCTTACTTTTATTTTGGCCATAGAACATGTAGATATTTATTGTGGATTTCACATCTTATTTTATTTGTATCAAATGCATTATTGGTGAACAATTCTTGGTTTTTTCTATTTACTTTTATTGGGCAATTAATGTTTTATTTATTGGCATTAGTTAGAGCAATATTTAAAATAAAAAATAAGTATATGACATTAATTTATTACTACAGCGTTACAATTATCGCACAGTGGGTCGGAGTCTATAATATTTTGACAGGTAAGGCAAGACCTTTTTGGGAAAAAGCAGAGAGTACTAGGTAGTCTTATAGCAATAAGATTAAAGAGGATCAGGAGTAGCATGTCATGATATTTTTAATGATTTTAATTCAATTATTTATTATAACATTTTTTTATAGTATTCATAAGACATTAGCCCATCCGACAATGTTTTTACAAACTTACTTCACAATACATATTGTAGCAGCATTGATGATATTTGGAGATTATGATTTTAGTTTGTATGGGGTTTTTTGGATGTTAATTGCAATGTTTTCATTTTCGTTAGGAGGACTATTACCCTATACTAAAAAGTATATAAAAGCGACTCAAGTAGTCAAGGAAAGTAGTTATACTGTTAATCCTAATGTAGCTCAAATAACACTTTTTTTATCTATTTTCTTAGGAAGTTGTTATTCATTTGATTACTTTTTTCAGCATGGAATATCTTTAAATCAATTACTGAACACCGCTTCACTTCTAGAATTAAATAATACTGCTGCAATTGAACGTTATTCCGGAAGTAGCGAAGGATCGAGTCAAATCAGTAGATTATTTCTAGTGTCAGTATACTTTTCTCCTCTCGTTGGAGGGTATAATTTTAATTTTTTTAAGGAGAAGAAATTAAGAATACTCTGTTTGTCTTCTATTTTCCCTGCACTTCTCGTCATTCTAACACAGAATACAAAAGCAATCCTAATTGGAAGTTTATTTTTATTTATTAGTGGCTATGTAACCTCTTATGTTAAGTTAAACCACAAGTTTGCGAAGTTTAAATTGAAGCCTGTTTTATATCTTTGTACAGTATTACTGCTTTTTTTGGGAATAAACTATTTATCTATGATGATGAGAGTTGGGGTATTTGATATAAAGTTAGTTAGAACGATAAATGAGAAGTTCGTTCTGTACGCACTAGGACATATACCTGCCTTTGATATTTGGTTTACTAATAGTATGGACTCTATTAATTATTATTTCGGCACGAGAACATTTTATGGAATTGCTGACTTTATTGGTATTTCCGAGAGGATGCAGGGGATATACGATGATCGTGTAAGTTGGGGGAATTGGAGTACAAATGTTTTTACAGCATTTAGACCTTTCATTGAAGATTTTGGACCATATCTTGGGGTATTTTTAATGTTTTTTATGGGAGTCGTCATGAGCTTTACTTTCAAGAAAATAGTTAGTATCAGCAAAGTTAGAGCCGCTAGTTTACTTGTACTGTCGAGTTTTTATTTTTACGTCTTATATGGATTTATTACAAGTGTATGGGCCTATATGAGTTATACACTTGCGTTTATTCTATTTTTTATCTATATTTATGTATCTATTTCTTATCAGAAGCAGAATGAAAACGAGATTGTTGTAAAGGAGGATTAAGAGGTTGAATCAATATAAAGTGAACTATGACTTAATCTTTGTGGTTCTAACTTACAGAAATATAGAAGATTTGAAAAACTTTATTATGGATACGAAGAAAGCGGTAGAATGTTTATATAAAATAATTGTTGTAAATAGTTATTTTGATGAGACAACACATTTGCAGATTCAGAAAATTGCTTTAGATAATGATTGTGATTTTATTAATATTGAGAATAAAGGATACGGATATGGTAATAATCGTGGGATTGAAATAGCAAAAGAAAGATATTCATTTAGGTATCTAATCACTAGTAATCCAGATGTACAAATACAAAGTTTCTCTCTAAAAAATTTAGAAGGAATGCAAAAATGTATAGTTGCTCCTACAATTAAAACATTAAGTGGAAAAGACCAAAATCCATATTACTATTCAAAAATAGAGTTTGTAGAATGGATTAGATATTTTTCATATATAAAAGAAAGAAAGTTACCAGCCTATATTGGTTTTGCGATTAATAAAATTTATAGAATAATAGGTCTCAGTCTAGACAGAGTTTTAAATATAAAAAGAAGAGAAATTTATGCATGTCATGGAAGCTTTGTGATATTTGGCTGTGAGGCCCTTGATATACTTGGGGAAGTTTATAATGAAAAAATGTTTCTATTTTCAGAAGAGAATCATCTGGCTAGACTAGCTTTAGAGAAAAAAATTAAAACGTATATGACACCTGAAATTAGGGTCCTTCATAAAGAAGATGGTAGCGTAGGACTAGAGAATGAAAAAATGGCTAGTTACAGTAGACAGTCCTTCATTTTATACTATGAAAATTGGAAAAAAGGAAATAATAGGTCATGATGGCTTGTTATATATTGTATAAAAATAGATATCGAGGTTGAAAATTTTGAATATTAAAGCAATTAGTTTTATGAAAAATTTTTCCTACACATTTTCATCAAATTTAGTAACCTTATTTGTTTCCACACTTATAGTACTTGTTGTTCCAAAGTTAATTGGTATAACGGAGTATGGTTATTTGCAATTGTATATATTTCTTTCTACCTATGTTGGATTTTTGCATTTTGGTTGGAATGATGGGATATACTTAAGATATGGGGGAGTAGAGTATAGTCAGCTCGATAAACGGTTATTCTATTCTCAATTTTGGATGCTATTTTTTTCACAAATAGTAATTGCAATACTAGTAATTATCACCACTAGTGTTTTAATTAATAATATTGATAAAATATTCATTTATAGGATGGTTGCACTTGCTTTAATATTAGTTAATACAAAATTTATGTTATTGTATATATTACAAGCTACTAATAAAATTAAAGATTTTTCTAAAATTGCAATACTTGAAAAAGTACTATACGTACTTGTAGTTACAGTTATATTGATGTTTAGCTTTAAAGACTATAAGTTAGTTATTATTTCTGATTTGATTGCGAAATTTATATCTTTAATATACGCTATGATATGTCTTAAAGATATTATTTTTCGTAAAATATCGGATTTTTATTATAGTCTGAGTGAAACTATAGAAAACATTAATGTTGGAATAAAATTAATGATAGCAAACCTTGCTAGCATGCTAATCATTGGCAGTGTCAGGTTCGGAATTGAAAATTCATGGGACGTTGCTACTTTTGGAAAAGTATCATTAGCTCTAAGTATATCAAACTTTATGATGATATTTATTAACGCATTAGGACTTATTATGTTCCCTATTTTAAGAAGGACTGATAAAAAGAACTTACCAGACATCTACATAACACTACGGGACTTCATTTTGTTTTTTTTACTTGGGATGTTGATTACATATTACCCACTTAAGGTTGGTTTAACAATTTGGTTACCGCAATATACAGATAGCTTTATGTATATGGCAATAGTATTTCCGATATTTGTTTATGAGGGAAAAATGGCTATTTTAGTAAATACATATCTTAAAACACTTAGAAAAGAAAAGTTAATGTTAAAAATTAATTTAATATCATTAGCTATTAGTTTACTCATTACAATAATTGTTACTCAATTATTCGTAAATTTGGATCTAGCTATTTTATCAATTGTTTTCCTTTTAGTATTACGTAGTATCATGGCAGAAATTTATTTATCTAAAGTTCTAAGAATACTTGTTTACAAAGATATTATATTAGAGTTCCTAGTCACATCAGTTTTTATAATTGTGGGATGGTGTTTTGACTCTTGGATAACTGTCATAATCTATATTTTAGCTTACCTGATATATTTATTAATTAAAAGAAAAGATATTACCAATTCTTTTGAAAGTATACTAACAATGATTAAAAGTAAGAGTGATTAAACAAATCGAAAAAGAAAAATGTGGAGATTACAGGAATTGGTTTGAAGACTACTGCGCAAAGAGGATGACAGCAAGTATAAGTCACATGCACCCATCTAGGCAAAACGTCTTCTCAGATATTCGGAAGAAAGAGCGGCGTGCGTATTTTCTCCTTGCGAAGAAGCATCGGCTTAGATTTCCGGGCTCTGCGTCGTGGAATGGGCAAGCAGCTCTCTTTACTTTGATGCGGCCATCGCATCATTGAACAATTGTCTGTCAGCATGTTGAAGGCTACGATTTCCAGGAATGTCGAAAATGGGACATCTTCAACGATGGAGTCCATCTGATCAAGTCGCCGGAGACGTACAGGACCCGTTTCAGCGGTTATCCGAAATACGTGTTGACCGGGTGTTTATTGCATAATAAAAGTGCCGAATATTGCAGCGTAAAAATGCTAAGTTAAATGCAAAAGAGACACTTGCCAGCATCCTATTAAACTCCTATCGTAAGGTTTGCGAGAACTGACGAAGGAGACT
>NZ_WUWM01000069.1 GCF_009846885.1 Paenibacillus puerhi | reverse complement strand
CGGCCGTGAACAAAATCCGCAGCTCCGGCATGCGCTCCGGCTCCAGATACACCGCATAGGTCGGCGGCAGCGCCGCGACCGTGATCCGGTGATCGGCCATATACTGCTCGAACTGCTGGTAATTCAGAATCGTGTCCGATACCGGCACGTACAACGTCGCTCCGCAGAAGAGCGCCTGGAACATCTCCCAGCAGGCGGCATCGAAGGACAGGCTCGCGAACAGCAGCGTTCGGTCCTCCGTCCCGATCCGCAGCGTCTCGTCGTAGTACGCCTTCAGATTCGTCAGGCCGTGATGCTCGACCATGACCCCTTTGGGCTTGCCGGTCGTGCCCGACGTGTAGATGACATAAGCGAGGTCGTCTGCGCCGGATACGGGCGCAAGATTCGCGCCGTCCGCGTCATAGGCGGCAGGGTCGTCCAGGCACACAGTCCGAATGCCCTTGTCGGCATCGCCGGCAAGACGATGGCGCAGGCGCTCCTGGGTCAGCAGAAGCCCGGCCCCCGAGTCCTCCAGCATGTACCGGATACGGTCCTCCGGATACTCCGGATCGATCGGCACGTAGGCGGCGCCCGCCTTCAGGATGCCGAACACGCCGACGATCATTTCGAGCGACCGCTCGACCATCAGGCCGACGAGCTTGTCCCGGCCTGCCCCGTGACGGCGCAGCGTGCGAGCGAGACGGTTGGCCCGCTCGTTGAGCTCGCGGTACGTCAGCTGTCCGTCCTCGGCATACACCGCGAGCTGCTCCGGCGTCTTCTCCGCCTGCTCCTCCAGCAGCCGGTAAATCGTCTTGTCCTGCGGGGAGCTGAGGCTCGTGGCGTTGAACGCCTCGAAGATCTCCGCTTTCTCCTCTGCGGTGACGACCTCCAGCTCGCTGACCGGAATCGACGGATTCGCGACGGCCTGCTCCAGCAGGTGGACCAGATGCCTCTGAATACGCTCCACGCTTGCCCGTTCGAATACGGCGGCATTATAACCGAAGCACAAGCCCATCGCCCGGCCGGGAAGAACGACCAGATTGAAGTCGTAGTTGGTCTGTTCGACCATCTCGACTGCTGTCGTTTGGAAAGGCGCGCGTCCTTCTCCCAGCTGCTCGATCTGCTCCTCCACCGGATAATTTTCAAAGATCACGATATGATTGACCAGATCCTGCTTCTGCTCGGTCAACGACTGGATTTCGTATAGCGGGTACGTATCGTAAGCATGGGAAGCGATCGCCTGCTCCTGCGTCCGCTTGAGAACATCGGTGAAGATGTCATCCGGACCGGCTTGTATTCGTACCGGAATCGTGTTGATGAACAAGCCGACGATGTTCTCTACGCCTGGAATTTCCTCCGGCCGGCCGGACACCACACTGCCGAACACGACGTCGCCGCTTCCGTTATACCGCTGCAGGAGCAAGCCCCAGACCGTTTGAATCAACGTGTTGACCGTTACCTGCTGCTGCTTGGCCGTCTGGTGAATAAGCTCCGTCAGCTCAGCCCCTAGGGTTGAGTCGAGACGCTCCGATACATAGGAGGCGGCTTCCTTGCCAAGCTGCTTCCCGCCCGGGAGCGCCGTCTGCTGCTCGTAGCCCGCCAGGTAGCCGCTCCAGTAGGCCGAAGCTTCCTGGCTGTCCTGACGTTCCAGCCACTCGATATATGCCCGATAAGGCATGACGTCCGGAAGCTGCGGCTGTTTGCGCTCCAGAATGGCGAAGTACGCTTCGAACACTTCCTTGGCTACGAGCGACAAGCACCAGCCGTCCATCACAATATGATGAAAGCTCCAGATAAAACGGTATACATCCGTGCCCGTACGCAGAATCGCGACCCTCAGCAGCGAATCGCGCGCCAGATCGAAGCCACGCGCCTTATCCTCGGCCGTAAACCGGCGGACATAGTCTTCGCGCTCCTCCTCGCTCATGCCGCTCACATCGGCATACGTCAGCTTGCCCGCTCTGCGGCGGAGCACCACCTGGATCGGGTCCTTCTTCCAGCCGGTATAGAAATTCGTGCGCAGCGCCTCATGGCGTTGAATCAGCAAGTCCAGGCTTTGCTCAAAAGCTTGAACCTCAAATTCCCCTTTCAAGTCAAAGGAGGATTGCTCGAAATACGCGCCGGAGCCGGTATCCAGCAAGGTGTGGAACATAATGCCCTTTTGCATAGGCGAAAGCGCGTAGACGTTCTCCAGTCCTCCGGCCGGCACCGTGTGCTCGGACAGCCGCTCCAGTTCTTCGATCGTAAAGCCGCGGAAGGCAAGGTCGCTTGGAGTCAGCTCCCCGTACTCCTTCTCCGCGCAATGGCTGATGATCTCGCGCAGGCAAGCCTCCAGGCAGGCGGCTAGCCGCTCTATCGTTTCCTTGCGGTATTGCTTGCTGCTGTAACGGGCCGTGATCCGCAGCTCTCCGCCCTGGATCATCCCGTTCACATCCAGCTTGAAGCGCAGCTCGGCCTGCTCGCTTGTCGAATCTCCGCCAGTATACGGGGATACCTGAATACCAGACCCTTGCAAATCCTGATCCAACTGCCCCAAGTAATTGAAGCTGATCTCCGGGGCGGCCTTCAGTTCGCTGCGGTCCCCTTCAAGCCCTGTTTGGCCCAGATATCGCAGAATGCCATAGCCGGCTCCCTTATGAGGCACGCTGTGCAGCCGTTCCTTGGTCTGTTTGATCTGCTGAGGCAGAGTCAGCTCCGTCGAGGACTGCAGCAGCACAGGGAACACGCTGGTGAACCAGCCAACCGTGCGCGTTATATCCAGCTCCGGCACAACCGCCTCGCGGCCGTGTCCTTCCAGGCTTACCAGCATGTCGGTCAGGCCGCTCCATCGATGGATGGCCATCCCGAGCGCCGTAAGCAGCAGGTCGTTAATGTCCGTGTTGTATGCCCGATGCGCCTGCTTCAGCAGCCGCTCGGTTTCCTCCCTCGTCCACACCGCCTCGACAACCGCGCTTTCCCGAACGAGCGAGCGTCCATGCGTCTCGTAATCCGTCGGCAGCTGGCGGCAAGGCGCTGACTCCAGCTCCTGCCAATACGCAAGCTCCTGGATGGCCGACGACCGCTGCGCATAGGCTGGAAGCTGCTCGGCCCAAGCCTTGTATGAGTCTGTTTTGTAAGGAAGGCGAACCGGTTCTCCACGAACGGATTGTTCATAAGCCGTCGTAATATCCTCGAACAAAATTCTCCACGATACGGCGTCGATAGCCAGATGATGAACCGCGATCAACAGATGGTCGCCATCTGCGCAGCGGAACAGACCCAGCTTCACCAGAGGACCTTCGGTCAGCGACATCGAGCTTTGAATGACCGTAGAGATCGTCTCGATGACTTCTCCCGGGCTGACCGCATCCTGAAGGTCAAGCACAGTCAGCTCGAAGAGCTCGCCTTCATCCACGCCTCTATACCGGATTTTATAACTGCCGCCTTCCTCCTTCACAACCATCCGCAGCGCATCGTGATGCACGGCGATGCTTGTCATCGTTTGGCGCAGAGCCGTCACATCGAATCCTTCCGCGCGGTAAAGCATGACGGACTGGTTCACATGATGGGCGTCGGTTTGCTTATGCTCGAAGAACCAGTGCTGGATCGGCGTGAGCTCCGCTTCCCCCGTCACTTCGCTTTGATCCGCGATACGGGTCACTTCTCGCACATGCGGGCTCAAAGCGGCAACCGTCGGATGCTCGAACAAGTCTTTCATCTCCAGCTTGTAGCCGGCTTGCAGCATGCGGGAGGAGACTTGAATCGACTTGATGGAATCTCCGCCCAGATCGAAGAAATTATCGTGAATGCCGAGCGTCGGCACCCCGAGTACGCCCTGCCATACGGCTACAAGCGTCCGCTCGGTCTGCGTCCGCGGAGCTGCGTACTCCATGCCGGTGCGAATAATGCCGTGAGGAACCGGCAGCGCCTTGCGGTCGATCTTGCCGTTCGGACTAAGAGGCATCCGCTCCAGCTGTACGAAGTACGACGGCACCATGTAGCTAGGCAGGCTGTCCGCCAGCCGGCTGCGCAGCTCGCTTGCGCCAAGCTCCGACTCCGCGACGTAGTACGCGCACAGCAGCTTGTTGCCCTGGCCGTCGTCGCGCGCCATCACGACCGCTTCCACGACGCCCTCGACATGCAGCAGCTGCGTCTCCACCTCGCCCAGCTCGATCCGGTACCCCCGGATCTTCACCTGGTGGTCGATCCGGCCCAGGTACTCGATGTTGCCGTCCGGCAGCCAGCGCGCCAGGTCTCCGGTGCGGTACATCCGGCTTTGACCGGCAGCTGCGCCAGACTCCAGCGCTGCGAACGGATCCAGCGTAAACTTCTCCGCCGTCAGCTCCGGACGGTTCAGATACCCCCGTCC
>NZ_WUWM01000068.1 GCF_009846885.1 Paenibacillus puerhi | reverse complement strand
CGTCTGATCTCGATCGGACGTCCGGTGCCGAATCACCGGGTATATATCGTCGACCCGCAAGGGCATCTGGCGCCGGTCGGCGTGCCGGGAGAGCTGTGCGTGGCGGGTGCGGGTCTGGCCCGGGGGTATCTGGACCGTCCGGAGCTGACGGCGGAGAAGTTCGTCATCAGCCGGTTCAGCGGAGAGCGGATGTACCGGACGGGCGACCTGGCGAGATGGCTGCCGGACGGGCGGCTGGATTACCTCGGCCGGATCGACCACCAGGTGAAGATCCGTGGGTACCGGATCGAGCTGGGCGAGATCGAAGCGAAGCTGCTGCAGGTCGAACAGATGCAGGAAGCGATCGTCATCGCGAGAGAAGACTCGGCAGGCCAAAGCCAGCTGTGCGCCTACTTCGTCGCGGCCAGGGAGCTGGCGGCAAGCGCGCTGCGCAGCGCGCTCGGCTCGGAGCTGCCGGGCTATATGGTGCCGGCCCACTTCGTCCAGCTGCCGCAGATGCCGCTGACGCCCAATGGCAAGATCGACCGCAAGGCGCTGCCTGCGCCAGATGGAAGCGGAGGATCGGATGCGGTATTCGCCGCTCCGCGCAATAAGGTTGAGCAAACGCTAACCGCCATCTGGCAAGGCGTACTCGGCATACCATCGCTAGGCATTCACGATAACTTCTTCGAGCTCGGCGGCGATTCGATCAAGTCCATCCAGGTGTCCTCCAGGCTGCTGCAGGAAGGCTACAGGCTGGAGATGAAGGATTTGTTCGCGAATCCGACGATTGCCGAGCTGAGTCCGTATGTAAAGCTCTCCGGCAAGCTTGCCGAGCAGGGCGTGTTGACGGGAGAATCGGGCTGGACGCCGATTCAGCACTGGTTCTTCGAGCAAGACCATGCCGAGCCTCATCACTTCAACCAAGCGGTTATGCTGTTCCGCCAGGAAGCATTTGAGGAAACGCCGCTAAGACAGGCACTGGACAAGCTTACCGAGCATCATGATGCTTTACGGACCGTAGTCCGCCGCACAGAGACCGGATATACGGCCTGGATACGCGACCTTCAGGAGGGACGGCGCTACGAGCTGATCCTGCATGATCTGAGCAGCGAAGCGAATGTCGCCGAGCGGATCGAGACGCTGGCGGGCGAGCTGCAGGCCAGCATCGATCTGACCGCCGGACCGCTAATCAAGGCCGGACTATTCCGCTGCCCGGATGGCGATCATCTGCTGATCGTTATCCATCACCTGGCGGTGGACGGTATTTCATGGCGTATTCTGCTGGAGGATCTGTCGGCGGCCTACGATCAGGCCGTAAGGGGCGTCCCTATCCGCCTGCCGCATAAGACGGATTCGGTCCGTACATGGACGGAGGCGCTGCTCACGGAAGCGAGCCGGGAATCAACCGAGCAGGAGAGAGCTTATTGGCTTCAGGTGGAGCAGGCGCAAGTACGTCCGCTGCCCCAAGACTTCGACCAGCCGGCGGACGCGCTCGTCCTCGCCGATAGCGACACGGTTACGGTGGTCTGGACGGAACTGGAGACCGAGCGTCTGTTGAAGCAGGCCGGACGAGCTTATCAAACGGACGTTAACGACCTGCTTCTCACCGCGCTTGGATTGGCTCTTCAAGCATGGACGGGAGAGGATCGCGCGCTCGTCAGTCTCGAAGGCCACGGACGCGAGGCGATCCACCCGGATATCGACATCTCGCGCACCGTAGGCTGGTTCACCAGCCAATATCCGGTACTGCTGAGCATGGAGGCCGGGGACGACCTCTCGAGCAAGATCAAGCGGGTGAAGGAAGATCTGCGCCGCGTGCCGCGCAAAGGCATCGGATACGGACTGCTTCGCTATATGTCCGCCCGGCAGGATGCAGAAGCCTTCGGCAGGGAGCCGCAGATCAGCTTCAACTATCTGGGCCAATTCGATCAGGACTTGCAGAGCGGTTCAACGGGAATATCGCCGTATGCTACGGGTTTGTCCGTAAGCGGTCAAACCGTCCTGCGGCAAGCGCTGAACCTTAGCGGAATGATCTCGGAGGGTAAGCTGGAGTTCACGCTGCTTTACAATGGCAAGGCGTACCGCAGAGAAACGATGCAGCGCTTCGCCGGACTGCTGCAGGCCAGCCTTCGCGACGTGATCGATCACTGCGCTGCTCAGGATAGCGTCGAAGTGACGCCTAGCGATGTTTTATTGGAAGGCCTCTCGATAGACGAGCTTGAGCAGTTAAGGGAGCAAACCCGCAGTCTGGGCGAGATCGAGAATGTGTACCCGCTCACGCCGATGCAAAAAGGGATGCTGTTCCATTCCTTGATGGACCCGCAATCCCCGGCTTACCTGGAGCAAGCGACTTTCGATCTGGAAGGCAGCTTTGATGTGGACGACTTCGCCCATAGTCTGGAGCTCCTCGTACAAAGGCATGCGGTGCTTAGAACGAATATCATCGCAGATTGGCGGCAGGAGCCGGTACAGGTGGTGTTCCGCCACAAGCGCAGCGAGCTTCATTATGAGGATGTGCGCGGTGTCAAAGAAACGGAGCTGGAAGCGCACGTAGCCTCCTTCGCCGCACGAGACAAGTCCAGAGGCTTCGATCTGGCTTCGGACCCGCTGATGCGAGTAACTGTACTTCGTACGGGAGACCGGTCCTACTCCTTGATCTGGAGCTTCCATCACATCATCATGGACGGCTGGTGCTTGTCGCTGATCAGCAGCGATGTGTTCGGCGCCTACTTCGCCCTTCGCGAGAAGCGTGAGCCGGAGTTCCAGCCGGTCACGCCATACAGCCGGTATATCGAGTGGCTGGGCGAGCAGAAGGTCGAGGAAGCGGCCGGATACTGGAGCGGCTATCTGGAGGGCTACGAGCAGCAGACGACGCTGCCTCGCGGCAAGCCATCCGCCAGTGCGCTTGGTTATACGGCGGAGAAGCTCAGCTGCGCGCTTGGCAAGGAGCTGAGCCGGAAGCTGAATCAGGCGGCGAAGCAGCATCAGGTGACGATCAATACATTCATGCAGGCGGCTTGGGGCGTTCTGCTTCACCGCTATAACAACTGCCGCGATGTGGTGTTCGGCAGCGTCGTATCCGGCCGTCCGGCGGAAATTCCGGGCGTGGAGCAAATGATCGGCTTGTTTATCAATACCGTGCCGGTTCGCGTCCGGGCGGACGACCATGAGAGCTTCGCTCAACTGCTCAAGCGCAATCAAGAGCAGGCGATCGCTACTCATGCATACGACACGTATCCGCTCTATGAGATTCAGGCGCAAACCGTTCAAAAGCAAGATTTGATTCATCATATCGTCATTTTTGAGAACTATCCGCTCGACAAGCAAATCGAAAGCATTGGCGAAGGCTCCGAAGAGTCGTTTACCATCCAGAACGCCGAGATGAATGAACAGACGAACTATGATTTCACGCTGACGATCATGCCAGGCGACGACACGCTTATCGATTTCGGCTACAATGCCTCGGTCTACGACCGCGACATGATCGAGCAGCTGCAGCATCATTTCGTCCGTCTGATCAGCCAGCTGTCGGACAACCCGGGGATGCTGCTCGCCGAACTGGAGCTTGTCACTCCGCAGGAGAAGGAGCTGATCCTGCACGGGTTCAACGACACCGCGGCGGACTATCCGCGGGAGAAGACGATCTACGGCCTGTTCGAGGAACAGGCGCAGCGGACGCCGGAGCAGATTGCCGTGCGCTTCGAGGACGAACAGCTGACCTACGGCGAGCTGAACGAGCGGGCGAACCGGCTGGCGCGTACCCTGAGAGCCGAAGGCGTGAAGCCCGGGGACATGGTCGCCGTGCTGACCGAGCGGTCGCTGGAGATGCTCATCGGCATCTACGCGATCCTCAAGGCCGGCGGGGCGTACGTGCCGATCGATCCGGACTACCCGGAGGAGCGGATCCGCTTCATCGCCGAGGACTCGGGCGCGAGGCTGCTGCTCGGGCAGGAGCGCCTGCTCCCGCGCTTGCCGGCTGATCTGGAGCTGAGCGGCTTGAAGCGGCTCAGCCTGAACGACGCGGCGGTGTACGACGCCGACGGGTCCGATCTGGAGCCGGCCGCCGGGCCGCAGGACGTGGCTTACGTGATCTACACGTCCGGCTCGACGGGCAATCCGAAGGGCGTCATGATCGAGCATCATTCGGTGCTCAACCGCATTCTGTGGATGCACGAGCGGTATCCGATTGGCGCAAGCGACGTAATCCTGCAGAAAACGGCGTTCACCTTCGACGTATCGGTGTGGGAGCTGTTCTGGTGGGCGATGGTCGGCGCGAGCGTCTGCCTGCTGACGCCGGGAGGCGAGAAGAGCCCCGAGCGCATCCGGGAGACGATCCAGCGCTATGGCGTGACGACGATGCACTTCGTGCCCGCCATGCTGCACGCGTTCCTGGAGGACGCGGAGCAGCAGCCGGAGCGGCTGCTCGCCGAGCAGCTCGGCACGCTGCGCCACGTCTTCGCCAGTGGCGAAGCATTGCCGCCGCAGCATGTGGCGCGCTTCCAGCAGACGGTGGCCTGGATCAACCGCTGCCGTCTGATCAACCTGTACGGCCCGACGGAGGCGACGGTCGA
>NZ_WUWM01000067.1 GCF_009846885.1 Paenibacillus puerhi | reverse complement strand
TGTTTCGTCACTCCATCTGCAAGGTTTTTGAGCGTTTTGCCACGTTTTCCTTGCAGATATATTCGACGGAAATGCCCGGTAACCCTTGTGAAATATGGATTTATTCGCATTCAGCAAGCCCTAAGTATCATTTGTTGTATTAATTCCTTGTCTGTACCATCGACTTCATTCTCATATTGACTTAGATGTTTTTTATAATAAGTTGCTACTTTCTTCATGTCTTCATCACTTAAATAAGCTTCATTTTTTATTGCTTTTTCGAAAATCGTTATAACTTCCTTTGTTGACATATACAATTCTTTACTGATACCACTATGCGGTTCTTCTTCTTTAGCGCACGATACTAATAGCAGGAAAATGAGAATTAAGTAAATATATCGCAGTTTCAATCTACCCCTTTACGAATAATGTTATTTAATTATTAGAGTTAGATTTTATTCAGGTCTAGAGGTTTCCGATAACGTTCTTGCATTCACGACGTTCCATCACCTTAAGGCCGTAGGCCGGCTGCGCTTGCGCAGTTAGGAGATGCGGATGTGTCCGCCTGATTCTACTTCCTGCTTAACACTCCTAGCGGACCGAGGGGCGTAGCCCCGATGCGTGAATGCGGTGTTATATGTAGTTGGGGCCCTCCTTGTTAATTCATTCAAAACCATTCCTTTCAATGGCCCTTTTTATACGATTGGCGCTGCATGTTTTACTTTTATTGGTAAATAATTAATTTTAACTTCTTTATTTTTAACTTCATTCTCATATTCACTGATGATAGTAAAATTTAGTATTACCTCTTCCTTATTATCAAAGTCAAAATTAAATAGTTCTGAAAACTTATAAGATTGCCGTTTTAAATGACCATCAACTCTATTATATATAGGTACTGGAATTAAAATTGAACTAAAGGGATACTTACCATTAAAATTTGATGCCACTTCTATCTTATCCATGGAAACCATCCTGATGTTGTTGTTTTTAGGTTCTACTACAACGAATAACTTATATGGTGCTTCATTTATAACCTCGTTATCATACGTATACCATTCCAAATGTAAAACATAATCTATCATATCAATCTCGTTTGATCGACTTCTCAATTCACTCTGTATACCCTGCCGAATGATCTCTTCTGGTTTATAAGCTTCAACATAGTAGGTCGATTTAAAATAAACAAAAACAAACAATAACGCTACTAAAACCACAGGCGTTACAAATAGAAAAATTAATAATCATAGTAGTATCTTTTGAAATCTTGTCATTTCTTTCTCCAATCATGCCTTTAACAAAGGCATTGGAATTATCATCTTTACCCCAATTACATATATCGTTTTTGCATTCACGACGTCGAGAACCTTAAGGCCAGCTTGCTGGCCGGGTGGCTCCGCCACTTAGGTTCGCAGATGTTGTCCGCCTGAATCCGCTCCCCTGCTTACCTTCGGGCGGACCGAGGGGCGTTAGCCCCGATGCGTGAATGCGGTGTTAGGCGAAGTGCATGCTCTATAAAAGATTCTGGGACTTATATTCCTTTAATTTAATTTCAATATATTGCCAGGCACTTTTTAGATCTTTAAATACCCATCCAATCTCTTCAATTGTTTTTTTGCTTTCTAACCCTAGTAATAATGTTCTAATTGCTTCTTCAGATTTGTTCCCTACAATTAATGCTACAGGAAATGGTATATCTCTATATTTATCGTCTCCAACAAAAAACACTGTTTCAATTCTATCCCCCCATTCATACGAAAAATCACTTAAATCTAATATTAATCCACCAGGTTCCCAAGCTTCTAAGACAGCACTTCTAATTGCTCTCATAAAAGTTGCATCACTGTTCCCATCCGATCCATAACCATAATTTCCAACGAATTTTATAATCATGATCTCCAAATAGTCTACTTCTTTTGAAGTCCCAATGTATACCTCATGTTGGATGTTACTTAGATCCTCAAGTTTGACTTGTTTTGTTGTTTTCATACGCTCCTCCGATTAACTAAATGTGCATTTCGCCTAACGTTCTTGTATTCACGAACCCTCACTGGCATAAGGGGCGTTAGCCCCGGGTCCGATGGACTTAGCCAGTGCAGGGTTGTCTGCTGATTCCGCTTCCTCGAAGAGCTTCTGCAGACCAAGGGCCGCCAGGCCTGAAGTGTGAATACAGTGTTATAAGATGTGGGGGCCTTCCTGAATTGCTTTCAAAAATGTATTGCTTAGCTTTTAACCCAATTAGGAATATGATGTGAAAAATATTGTCCTACCTTAGTCAATTCGTTCATTACATATTTTATATTCTGCTCTTCAAGGTACCAATTGTCTTTTGTTGTGCCTGTTTTATCAGTTACAGGACTTACAAAAAAAGTTGTTGTTCTAGGAAAATCAATTTTATATGTAAGTAATGCCCTTCGAGCATGATATGATTTACATACTAATATTGCCTTCTGTGGGTCAATCCTTTGTTGTTTAAGAACGTTCCAAGAGTATCTAGAATTCTCAAATGTATTTGTTGCCTTATCTTCTCGTAATATCGCTTCTTCAGGAACACCAAGGCTTATACCGACATCACGAAGAAATTCCCATTCTGTTGACAATACATTTTTGGTTTGTCCTCCTGATGGCAAAATATATGGAGCCATCCCTTGATGAAATAACTCAGCTGCTCTTTCCATTAATTGAGGATGACTCCCACCGGGGATTAATATTACATCTGCCATTTCTATAGTGGTTTCAAAAAACATGAATTCCGTAATGCAATCAAACGGATTTGACATATATGCTCTACCTCTCTTTATTATGGTTTGCCCCCATTTCTTATAACGTTCTTGTATTCACGAACCCGAGAACCTTAAGGCCCGATAGGGTCGGCCGCGACGCGGTTAGGTTCGCAGGGTTGTCTGCCTGAATCCACTTCCCCGAAATGCCTCGGGCAGACCAAGGAGCCGTCAGGCTCCGCAGCGTGAATATGGTGTTATCGGAAGTCTTCGTCTTCTTGAGATACTTACAAATCGATCTTATACTCTTTCATTACCTTACTTACAAATTGAGTTTTCCCCTCCGTGTAGGCTTGCCGATTATCTCTATATTTGATGGCAAGTTTTTTCTTCAATTCTCCATATTCATCTACAAGATGAGTATGACGTCTTAATATATCCCTTAACATAACATGGTTGATAAATGCTTCACTTTCTTGATTGCACACATAAAGATGATGTTCAGGTTTTTGTTGATTGTCTTCATTATACGGAACCTTAGCATCCTTCCTTCCAAATGCTTCTCTGCCCTCGACCCCAAGATTACCTTCATGATAATACCCTAATTCACTTAACTTAATTATTACCTCAGGGAGTAATGACATTGAACTAATCACAATATCCATATCTATAATTGGTTTTGCTGCGAGACCAGGAACAGATGTACTTCCGACATGCTGAACATCGATTATTAATTTACCTAACCGACATTTCAGAATCAAAGCCAGTTCCTCAAACATGCCAGGCCAATCGTAATTGTAATCCTCTATAATTACTGGTTTCGCAGCCATCTATGAATCTCCTTACAATAAAAATATATTTACGAAGATTTCCGATAACGTTGTTGTATTCACGAACCCTCACTGGCTTAAGGCGCGTTAGCGCCGGGTCCAACGGACTTAGCCAGTGCAGGGTTGTCTACATGAATCAACTTCCTCGAAAAGCCTCTGGCAGACCAAGGGCCGTATGACCCGTAGCGTGAATACGGTGTTATATGATGCCAATGCCCTCTTCGAGCTGCCTACACAATTGTTTCCATTCTTCCCACGCTATTAAATATTCAGGTAAATCATTTGGGTGATGCTTTACACTTAAGCCAATTCGGCAGTAAAGATGAATTAGTACTTCTTCAATCAATCTTGATTTATCTATACACCCATGTTCGAGAAGATCATAGGAGGAAAATAAAGTTTCAATATTAATATCATCAGGCGAAGAACAAAACGCATATAGGAAATCATAAATTATTGGTCCTACCATAGGAGAAGGATCAATTACACCGATAAGAGTAAATTGATTATATACAAAATTATGAACGCCTGTATCTCCATGTAATAAGAACTTATCTCCTTGTTCTAAATCATTATCAAATAATTTATTTGCTTTTGACTTAACGAAATTATAGTCATCGATTGATAATATATCTCCGATATTGATTCTTGCTTCTTCAATACTTATTTCATTAAATTCCTTCCATGTCTTTCGTGGGGATTCAATTCTCCCCCAAAAATCATTATCTCGATAACTCGAATATTTGTTGAATAAATCTTTAACTAGTGAAGTTAACCAAATCCTCTTTAAGCCACGATTAAAATGAGTCGTACCCTCAATAAATGTGTAGACAAAATATGTGTTATCTTGAGCAGTAAACAGAATCTTTGGTAATAACATAGAGTTCTTATAAGCTTCCAGCAATTTTTGTACCAATTCAATTTGATTTGGATAATCAAACTTCAAAATATACTTATTGGCTTGATTTGATTCCAAACGAAAAACAAGCCCAGATGTTGTACCTGACAATCTTTGAATTCCGACAATTTCATCATTTATTTGATGTAAATGAAATAACTCATTAATTTCTAATATGGTTGGTTCGATAAACATATCTTCTTCTCCTTATACCCTTACGCATTGGTTTCATATATGTTGCATTCACGACGTCCCACCACCTTAAGGCCGTAGGCCGGCTGCGCTTGCGCAGTTAGGTGGTGCGGATGTATAATGCTCCCATAGGTTGAGACACAGGAGGGGAAAAAATAAGTTATAATGAGAGCATGGAAAAACGGAACCGATATACCTCAGAGTTTAAAACAAAGGTTGTGCTGGAGGTCCTCCGGGAGGAGCAGACCGTGAACGAAATAGCTGCCAAGTACGAAATGAGCCCGGTTATGGTTAG
>NZ_WUWM01000066.1 GCF_009846885.1 Paenibacillus puerhi | reverse complement strand
CCATATAATTACCAAATGGACAAAGGCTACCTTTTGATAGGTCATCGACCTTTTGGTCCATGAACGGAATATCCTATTCAGAATAATGTGATAATTAGCTCAGCTAACTTTTATGCAACGCTAGTGATAATAACTAAAGCAATTAGAGAATCTCTATCGTTCATTCTTGTAAAAAAGAATTTTAACCTTAAGTATAAAAATATATTAATTACTATCCAACCCAAAACCACAAATATACTCAATTGTTTTCACCCAATCTATTAATTTCCTCCATAAATAGATTTCAACTCCTCTTTCAGTTGTTCTAAATCTTTTTTGTCATATTTAATGTTATACGATTGAATGGATTGAGCAATCTTATCTATGAAATCAGTTTCGTAAGTTAGTTTACCTTCATCTATTAACTCTTTGATCCTACTTTTTGCATAAGCGGTTTTATGAGCAAGAGTTGTTACATCATTTGAGGTAATTGTCATTAACTTGTCCGTAATAATATCCAAATAATAACTGTCATTGGTCTCCATAATTTTAAAACCATAGTCACCTAATATCAATGCACCGTCCACTATCTTAGCAAATTTTCCTATTGTTTTTATTGCCCTTTTTGCAGCAGTATCGTCATTTTTAATTAGACCACCAACAAAGTCAGCTATTGTTGCTACATTACCAGTAATTTTTAATGCAGATTTCAATGTTTCATCCCTAAACTCTTCCCGTGGCTCTATATCGAATTGTTCAGCATATTTTTCATAAAGCCATTGACCAAGAGGCAAGAAACCTGCTGCAGCATTGGCCGAATCTTGAAATCTACTAGATGCTGCAAATCTAAACATGTCCCCAACCTTATAATACTGAGGTCTATTCCCACTTGGGTCCGTATATCTCAACGGATTATTATGAACATAAGTGTAGAGATTAAGACTCAGCGGATTCGTAAGCTCCCCTTCATACGTATCCTCATTAATAAACCGCCCGATGCCAGGATCATACCACCTTGCCCGCAGATACTGCAATCCTGTGCTACTGTCCCAGTACTCGCCGCTGTAGCGGAAGGGTTGTGGTACTTGTTCTTGTGTGGTCACCGGATTGCCCCAAATATCATATGAATAGGTGTTCAATACCTGACCTGCTGCATTCACAAGTCCTACCACATCGCCATGTCCATTATGCATGTAATATGACTTTGTACCGGTTGCATCTACTCGGGCTACAAGCTGGTTGCCGCGAATATAACTGGCTTTGCGTGTAACTACGCCTCCGCTTACCTGACCTTCTGCGATGATATTTGTTCCATCATAATAGTAGCGGGTTGTGCTTCCGTTCTCCGTCCGCTCTGTCAACAAGCCGTCTCCATTATACTTGTAGGATACTGGGCTTCCCGAACTTCCACTTGCCATGGTCAGCCGATTCTTCTTATCATACGTGTAACTTTGGTCGGTTAGCATCAGTGGCTTCACACTTTGCAAGGTTTGACGATTCCCGCGGCTGTCATACGTATAATTCTCCTGATACTCACTAGAGGTTTGTATCCGACTAAGCTTATCGTAGCTAAAGTTATAGGATTGAGCATCCTCCGTTCGTCCTGTCTGGTTCCCTTTAATATCATACCTATACTGATAGCTATGCAGTGTCCCTCGTCCCGCTTGAACATGAGATAGACTACTTTTCAAGGTTTCATAGTTCCAAGTCGTTGTCAGCCCTTGGAGCAATTGGATAGTTGCTGGCTGATTGTTCTTTTTGTAGGCATATGTCGCATCCCATTGAGCCGGATTCGTCCCCACGTGCTTCAATCGGTTTCTTTCATCATACCTATATTCCGTTACTTGACCAAAAGGGTCTGTCATCTTGTTCCGGTTACCTTGAGTATCATACGTATAGGTGATGCGTTTCTGATCCGGATGCTTGACTTCCGTCAGCCAGCCACTTCCTGGTTCATAGGAATAAGATGTGGTTCCAGTACCATCTTGCATCGATAACCGTCTTCCTGCCGCATCCTGGGTGACCGAATGACTTCGTCAGTTGTCGTGATGTTGTCCATAAAATTTCGGTTATCATACAGGTAAGTCGTGGCATGACCATTGCGATCGATCTTTTTTGACATATTGCTGTTACTATCATAATAGTAGCGCTCAGCTTGTCCCGCGGGGTCAATACGGCGAACCAACCTTCCCATTTCATCATAATGCTTGGTTAACTTGTTGCCATCTGGATATTGAACTTCCGTCAATTGCCCCGCTAAACTATACTTATACGCTGTTTTTTCTTGCATTCCATTAAGTACTGACTTCACTCGCCCCATCGCATCGTACTCGTATTGAGTCCGTGTGATTCCGCTTGCCTCCGAAGCCACGCCCTCGTCCACTACTTTAACCTGTCCTGCGAGGGTGTAGCTCATCTGGATCGAACTAGTCAGTACGCCTGTTGGTGAATAGGACTCCTTCTTTACTACTCTTCCCATCAGATCTAACCATTGCTTGGTCGAGTATCCTTCCGGATCTGTTTCCAAAACCGTCCGATTCACATCATCATATTGAGTGATCGAGCTTGCTCCACCAGGCAACAGCGTGTGGATCAGCCTTCCCCATTTATCGTATTGATAAGTCGTGCGATGTCCTGCCCCGTCTTCTACCCATTCCAGCCTTCCGTATGCATCATATCCATACGTCGCTGCACTCTTCCCTTCAATCCCCGTATGAGTTTTCAGTCCGAGAGGATTCCATCTCGTTATTACCTTAACATTTGTAGGATCTGTTTCTGTCACCGTGTTCTCGCTGTCATTGTATATCAACGTCTGAAGGGTACCATCCGGATTTTTAATAGACAACATTCTTCCTAGCTTATCGTATGTGTATGTTGTCGCATGTCTGTTACCATCAGTAAACGTGGTCATTTGTCCCGTCTGTTTGTTGTACTGATAGTTTTGTACAATTGTTGACTTTTGACCGTCCGCATTCGTTGTTTCTATAGACTGTTGCGTTGGAAATCCTTGCCCGTACGCTGTCCCGTATTGATACACTACTTGAATATCTCGGGCATCATCCTTGAGAGTAACAGTTTTTGGATTTCCTACCGCATCATAGCTGTATTCTGCTTGTCCAAGTAGCTTACCCGTAGCGCCATTCTCCCGTATCGAAGCTTTCTTGACACTATGATAGATCGGATTACGTTCAATTTCGGTAAATATCGACAATCCATCTCCCATAGGGGTTTGGGTTGTTCGGAGCAAGTGTGTTTGATCGTCGTAAGTGAAAGTAGTTGTTACCTGCTCGGGGTTAGTCTCTGAGACCACATTGCCGTACTCATCATACACCCTAGACGTTATTAAGCTGCTGGATTGTTCGGCTCCTCGTTTTACATAAGATGTTGTCTTTATGGGTACAGATCGCCTATTGTTTCTGTCATATTCCATATCTTGAATACGCTGAGTCGTTCCATCATCCTGCTTGATTTGCGTATTATAAATGACTTCAGGAGTTGTGTCGTCGATATAAACTTTATCATAGGTGTACGTTGTGTTTACGCGGCCATTTTTGACAGTAGTGCTAAAGGTCAAGTTTGTCGTTTGAACCTTGGCACCGTCACCCATATATGTATAATCGATGTGATTAGACTTGCTTTCACTACCATTCATATAGGTAACAATATCTTCTCGACTTCCGACACGGAATGCTGTTTCCGATGCTTTATCCCCCAACGACCTCGTGAAGCTCTCGTAAGCATACTCAGTTCTCGCTTGTGTAGGGTGATAGACTTGCTTCAACAGAGCAACATAATTATCTTTGGATTTCCCATAGCCAACTAGATCAAAAGGAACTCGCCCTATCTCATACACGTATGAAGTATTACGGCCTTGAGCATCCTTCACTTGTGCAAGCAGTTCTTTGTTTTGCTGCGGATCCTTAGTCTTGGTATACGTAACGTTCCGGTCGCCTTGAGTAATCCTCACCTCAGTGGTCGAATATGTGATATTGATTTCATTATTCAGCGCATCTCTCACCTTGGTCAAAACATTCCCATAAGGGGCGATGTCTGAATATTCAAATTGAATTGTATTTTTATAAGCATCTGATATCTGAATGAGCTTGCCCGTGGATGAAAAGTATTGTTTTGTTCCGTCTAGCGTTGTTAGAACATATTGGGAGTACATATTATTTACTATTGAGTTATCGTATTCGAGTTTAAGGTCTTTCCATGGATATCCCTTCAAACTAGTACCTACTAACTCATAAGTCTCCCCTCCAAATAATGTGATGTATCGCTTATTATTCGGCTTTGTTTCGATAAATGGTATGTCCCAACTCCAACCCTTGCCTAGTGGGAATCTGTTCTCCTCGGTTGCTCTATCCACTAGTTTGTTCCCATACGCGTATAAATATGGATTGTCTAATAGACATCCATATTGTGGATTTGGCGCTTTAAAATCTCTACATACAGCCACACGACTTCCCGGTTCCTCTAGTACATTCCCGTTTGTAAAAGCTTTGACTGTAAGATACGTGTTATTAAAGCTGAGACTGTCATTAATCATAAATGCGGAACTGCCAGGAAGATCAGGGTCTTGCTTCGCCCAGGTTTTCTGTAGTTTCCTATATTCTTCATTATCAAATTCATAAACCTTAGGGTTTGTCCAGGGAAATTCCCAGTATTTAAGGCTCCCCATATATTGAATTGAAGTAAGGTAGTAGTAGACAAAAAACTTAGGCAAAAAGTAAAAATCACCGCTGCTTCCAGCTTTGGGATCTACAGGCGCCTCGCCATGTTTATAATAAAGCCTTGTCGTTAATCCCGGATAATAACTCATGACCTATGCAGTTGAAGTAAATTATTAGGAATTGATTATCGAAAAAAGACTTGACATTTCGGAAGAGCCCCAATAATTGCGAAGGATACCTTTTAAACGAGGTATATCTTCGAAATTATAGGT
>NZ_WUWM01000065.1 GCF_009846885.1 Paenibacillus puerhi | reverse complement strand
CGTAATCGCCATCCAATTCTTAGTCATGAATCTGGAGAAGCGACTTCGGAGTCTCTTTTTCGTTTTTTTCACCCTTTTTCGATTTAACACATTGCGCTTTATGAATTGAGTTGTTCAGCAAGCCCTACTTATATATGGTGGCCACGTTGGATATATTGTTAGGCCTAGTGAGAGAGGAAAAGGTTATGGCAAGAGATTTCTAAGTGAGATAATGAACAAAGCAAGAGAATTAGGAATTGATCAATTATTAATAACTTGCGATGAAGTCAATTCGCGGTCCAGAAGGGTAGTAGAAGGGAATAATGGAATACTTGACTCTGTAGCAAATGGCATTTGTCGTTACTGGATTAAGATTTTTTAAGTAGCACAAAGAAGTGGCGGCATCAGATAACACCGCATTCACGCATCGGGGCTTACGCCCCTTGGTCCGGCCGAAGTGGAAAGTAGGGAAGCTAAATCAGGCGGACACATCTGCGAACCTAAGTGGCGGAGCCACCCGGCCAGCAAGCTGGCCTTAAGGTTCTCGACGTCGTGAATGCAAAAACGTTAGCTGAAATAACCGTAAAACATGTATGAGGGAGATTCCGATGAAGTTCTCATATGACCTTGATAGTGTCGGTTGGGCAAACGTACATCTCAAAATAAATGAAAAGGAAGAGTATTTTAGCCCAAGTTACGTTACTGAACCCCTTATTGATTTATTAGATGCTGTAATGACTTTAATGAAGGAATTTACTCCAGATGATGAGGTGAAGTCTTTAACTTCATTTGAATGGGATTTTGAACCTGCAATTGTAGATTGGAAGTTAAAAAGACTGAATGACGATGAACTATTAGTGACAATTGAAATATTCCGCGACGGAGTAAAGGTTTTAGAAGGAAAGAGATTAGGTGAACAGTTGCTTTCAGAACAGTGTGATCTAATAGAATTTATCCGTGAAATTGTTAGTAGCCTCGATTTATTGATAACTAAATATGGTTTGGTTGGTTACAGGGAGAATTGGAGTGGAGCTGATTTTCCAATTGGGCGGTATTTAAAGTTAAAGCATTTCGTCATACACCGTCAACCGATCAATGTTGATATAGCTAATGAGGGAGAATGGAACGAGTATAGAAAAACTAATACAAATCTTGAACTAGAAATACTAAACAATCTATTTAAAGAATAATGTAAGTATTTCAAAAGAAGTCGGTTACTTCAGATAACACCGCATTCACGCATCGGGGCTTACGCCCCTCGGTCCGGCCGAAGTGGAAAGTAGGGAAGCTAAATCAGGCGGACACATCTGCGAACCTAAGTGGCGGAGCCACCCGGACAGCAAGCTGGCCTTAAGGTTCTCGACGTCGTGAATGCAAGAACGTTATGTGAAATATCGGCCCAAAGACTATTTTGCGGGTAACTCATTCGCAACGTCCTGTTGCTTGAAGATGTTCAAATCCTGTAACTCATAATTTTTTGTTGATAGGGGATTGATATCATTATTATCAGAGAAGCAAATAAATTTGACTATCCAGAGTTAAGACAAATATATCTCGAATCTCGTCGTAAGGGCTTTCATTGGGCGAATACAAAAGAGATGACTTTAGATGATTTTGACAGGGATACAATTGATGAATACATATTGTTAGCAGAAGAAAATTCGCGCATCCTTGGATTTACATCTATATATTTGCCTGAAAATTTTATTCATAACTTATTTGTATACCCCGATGTTATCGGTAATGGTGTTGGTACTCAGTTGGTTAATAAAGCTCTAGAAAAAATGAGCAAGCCAGTAAGATTAAAGTGTGTATCTGAAAATCATAGAGCATTGATTTTCTATGAAAAAAATGGATGGAAGAAAGTTGTTGAAGAAGGAAAGCCGGGGGAGAAGTATTGGGTTTTAGTATATGAATAAGCAATATGAAAGGACTTTATTAAAAAGAGCGATTTGCGGGTCGACGTCCTGTCTTTATTCGAAGAAGTGGGGCCGATACTTCACATAACATCGTACTCACACATCGAGCCGGGATTTGCCGTCTCTCGGTCCGCCCGAGGAGTTTCGAAGAGGCCGGATCAGGCGGACAACCCTGCGAACCTAACCACATCGCGGGCCGGTCACTTCGTGACCTTAAGGTTCTCGGGTTTGTGAATACGAGGGACGTTATATGCAATCGGGGCAAAGACTATAAAAACAAAAATAATAAAAGGAGTTCATAATGATTCAAATATTAGAAGAACCATACGGGAATACATATAAATCATTATTAAAACTAGCATTGAATGTTTGTGATGAATTTATCCTAGTTAAGAGAGATCAAATACCTTTATTCGAAAACGGGAATGATATTTTGAAGACTCTAAACCCCTTTTTAAAAGAAGTAAAAAAACAAGAAAGCTGGCCAGGGACTTGTTTAATGGGTCATTTCGCAGATGTTTATTATTTTGAATGCCGAGAAGATCTAGTCGATGTCTTTACTGAACATACAGAAAGTCTTTATTCATGGATGCAGCCACATATACTAGAGGATTTATGCTTTTTCAAGGATAAAAAGCCATGGTTGATTACCGTATCACATGAGAAGATGGGATGGATAGATACAAATAATGTAAGTGAACTTGAAAAACTAAAAGAATTTAAGGGACTGGTTACATATTAACAAAATACAAATATTGAGATAGTAAATTCGAAGAAGGCCCCGACAACATATAACACCGTATTCACGCATCGTGCCTGACGGCCCTTGGTCTGCAAGAGGCTTTTCGGAGATGCGGATTCAGCAGACAACCCTGCACTGGCTAAGTCCGTCGGACCCGGGGCTAACGCCCCTTAAGCCAGTGAGGGTTCGTGTCCCGCGTGCTGACACCCTTGGCGTATAAAGCTGTAATTTGATCTTCGATGCCGGTGAAGAATACAACAACGTTATGTGAAACCTCGGCAAGGCATAAAAAACTAAAATCTCTTAAGTTAGGAGGGGAATCTTGCTTGATAAGTATAAATGAGGTTCAAGAATATATTTTGTCTTTACCAGAATCTAAAGAAGTTAGTCATTGGGGCAAATCTTCATATCGGATCAACAATAAGATATTTGCAGTATTACAAGAAGACGGGATTACCCTAACAATAAAGACAATAGAAGAAGATCGAACAATTTATACAACAATGGATTCAGAGACGTATGCAATCCCAGAGTCATTTTCAAACATGAAATATATGCATGTAAATTTAAATACTGTAGAACCAGAAGAAATTAAGGGATTACTGTTAAAGGCTTGGGGAAGCATAGCTCCAAAGAAATTGGTAAAGGCATATGGTGAAAGTAGGCATGATGAAGGCCGAGGCATTACATAACATCGTATTCACGCATCCCAGCCTAACGGCTGCTCGGTCCGCCCGAGGCATTTCGAGAAGCGGGCTCAGGCGGACAACCCTGCGAACCTAACCGCTCAGCGGCCGGCCTTTCAGGCCTTAATGTTCTCGGGTTCGTGAATACAAGAGACGTTATGCGACAGACCGAAGCAATAATATTATAAAAGCAAAAACAGATAAAATATAAAATTTTAAAGGACTGGTTACTTTGGATGACTCTTTGACAATCAAGTATTTACAAGAATATATCAAACAGACCGATTACAATCCGGACAAGAAAGAACATTATTTTTACAAACTAATAGAAGAAGTAGGAGAATTATCTGAGGTAATTCGCAAGAATAAACGATTAGAAGATAGTGAAGAGCAAACAATAAAAGGAACAATAGAAGAAGAATTGTATGATGTGCTTTATTACGTTGCGGCACTCGCCAATGTATACGATATAGACCTTGAAAAAAGCTTTAAATTAAAGGAAGAGTTAAACAAAATTAAACGGAAGAAATAATGATTAAACATAACTCAAGGGGTCCGTCGTATAACACCGTATTCACGCTACGGGGCTACGCCCCTTGGTCTGCCCGAGGGATTTCGGAGAAGCGATTCAGGCAGACAACTCCTGCGAGGCTAAGTCTTCGACCCAGTCGCTCCGCTCCTTTAAGCCTCTCGGGTTCGTGAATACAAGAACGTTTTCTGAAACCCACGCGAAATCAGAAAGGGTGATTAATCATTAAGATCAGAAGAGCATATCCCAATGAAAGCGAAATATTGACAGCCCTCGCTTTCGAGTCAAAATCGCATTGGAATTACGAAGAGAGATATCTTCAAGAAGCAAAAAGGCATATGGTGATAAATAAGAAAGATATAATTGAGGAACTAGTTTACTTAATGGAAGATGGAGAGAGAATTTTAGGGTTTTATCAATTTAATATTCGGGAAGATCGATCAGAATTAGTTTGGTTTTTTACAGCAAGAGAGAGTATTGGTAAGGGATTAGGAAGTTTACTTTGGAAGAATCTTGTATTGAGGATCAAGGCATTAGGGGTAAAGCAGTTTATTATTAAGAGTGATCCCAATGCAGAAGGATTTTACTTAAAGAATGGAGCCATTAACATAGGTAGTACCGAGTCAGTCATAGATAAGAATATAAAACTGGCTTTACTCAAGTACAGAATTAATTGATAGTGTGAGCAACTCGAGAAGGCGTGGGCATCGAAGCGGTCAGGTACATCACCTAACACCCTATTCACGCTTCGGGCCTTACGGCCCTTGGTCGCCGCGAGGCTTTTCGGGGAAGCGGATTCAGGCGACAACCCTGCGAGGCTAAGTGGAGGAGCCACCCGGCGCTGACGCGCCTTAAGCCTCTCGGGTTCGTGAATACAACGACGTTAGATGAAAGATTCGCAATAATCATATAAATGCACATTAACAACATGGAGGTTGTCTCTATGTTCGATGAAATCAATAAATATCTTGGAAGTTGGACGGATCATTCCGGTAGTGTAGGATGTGAACCGGTAAATCGAATGTTGCTTGGAAGAAAAGCTTTATCTATAAACATGAAGGGAATCTTACAAGAACCAGGGCTACAAATTGAATTAGGACAAGAAGGACTTGGACCAACCCTTGAACTTATAATAACTCTTTTTAATAATGAGGAGTATTTAGAGCCCTATGTAGTAATGGGGATGTATGATGATTATGAAGATGACTTTGGGAGAAGCAGGAGCGCGGACAATCCTGTATAATGCTCCCATAGGTTGAGACACAGGAGGGAAAAAAATAAGTTATAATAAGAGCATGGAAAAACGGAACCGATATACCTCAGAGTTTAAAACAAAGGTTGTGCTGGAGGTCCTCCGGGAGGAGC
>NZ_WUWM01000064.1 GCF_009846885.1 Paenibacillus puerhi | reverse complement strand
ACCTATAATTTCGAAGATATACCTCGTTTAAAAGGTATCCTTCGCAATTATTGGGGCTCTTCCGAAATGTCAAGTCTTTTTTCGATAATCAATTCCTAATAATTTACTTCAACTGCATAGGTCATGATGCCTGAACATCGTGGAAAAGGAATTGGGTCAGAATTGTTAAATTCGATCCTAGCAGAACTAAAAAATCAGGGAATAGATGCTGCTTCATTAAGTGTTGATCCTAGAAATCCAGCAATTCGGCTGTATAAACGCTTTGGATTTATCGAAGTAGGAATGGTCGGTTCTTCAATTACCATGAAGTTGAAATTAAGCACATATCCGAGGAAGTGATTGCCGGGATACACCTGCCTCACCTAACCGCATCGCGGCCGGTCTTACGGACCTCAAGGTGGTGAGTGATGTCGTGAACACGGAGACGTTATGTGAAATACTTCTATAAAAACAAATACATATTCTTGGGTGGTATCATGATTGAAATTCAAAAATTGAACGAAGAACAAGTACAAAAGCTTAGTGATATTGACCGATCGGAATTCATCGATCTCATTTATGAAATGCAGGATGGAAACATTGTAGAAATCCAAGTAGGTCATGAGTGTCCAAATTGGGATAAAGTTACCTTGAAAGAAATACAGGATCGATTTAGATTCGAATTGCGACATGGGGGAACGGCAGTCGGAGCATTTAATGATTCAAGACTGGTTGGTTTCGGAGTTTTATCTCATAAGTTTAGGGGAATGCGTAAAGATCATCTTCAAATAGATCTGATGTATGTATCAAGGGAATACAGAAGACAAGGGATTGGTAGTCGGATTATGGAATCATTAAGCAATGAAGCTCGAAGAAGAGGGGCAAAGTATCTTTATATTTCATCAACAGAGACTAGATCAGCTGTTTCCTTCTATAGAAGCCACAGTAGTTATTTAACTAGAGAGATTGATCAAGAGCTGTTTGATAAAGAACCGAAAGATATACATATGGTAATAGAGCTTTAATGATGGAAGTGGTAAGCAGGGAAGTGGAATCAGGCAGACACATCCGCACCACCTAGCCGCGTCGCGGCCGCTACGATCCAGGGCTGCGCCCGGGTCATGGGTCACTTAAGGTGATGGGGCGTGGTGAATACAAGAACGTTATCTGAAATCAGCGCATTTCTATGAAAGGATAAGTAAATGAATAAAGGCATATGGGCGATAATAGGTGTGATTTTTCTAACAGCCGTATTTTATATTTATGACTATAAAAAGTCGATTGAAATTGATAATGAAATTTCTGGTTTAGTATATTCGAATGAAACAAAGTTGGAAAGGGAAACATCCATTAATATTCAAGGTACCTTACATAAAAAGTTTCTTAACAGGAATGTATTTCTTGGAAAGCTGAACATGGATAATGATATTGTATACGATATTAAATTACTCCATGGGGACAATAGTTATTTTGGTTTATTTACTTCAGAAGAAAGATATTTAGGAATTTTAAAAACGACAGGATCCATTTTGATATCAAATAACTTGGATAAAACGTGGATTCAATTGGACGAAATTAATTCAAAATATAACTTAAATGATGGATACGTGTCAGGACCCGCTAAAAATATTGAAGAAGCAAATAGTATTGCTCGAAGTTTTGTTGAGAATAGTCATTGATGATTGAATGTATCCCGGGTTTCAGGCGACAACCACTGTGAAGCTAACCGCATCGCGGCCGCCCCGTCGGGGGCATAAGGATCTCAGGTTCGTGAATGCGGGAACGTTAGCTGAAATTACGAAGTAAGCAAAATTTTAAACCTCGAGGTGCATATGTCTAGACAAATTATTCTTGCTGATGGAAGAACAGTAGAAGTTGAATGTTTGAGCTGTGCATTAACAAGTGGAGTAATTACGCCAACTGGTGGAGTGATTTTTGAATCCAAACATTTTCACGTTCACCAAGATGTTGCATATCCAATAAGGGGATTAGTCATACTTGCATCCAAGCGACATTTTTATGGTATGGATGAATTAACGGATGAAGAACAAGCAGAGTATATTTCATTGATTCATAAGATTAGAAAGGAACAAAGAAAGCGACTAGGAATAGATCAGGTTTATTATTTTTATAATGAAGACACGACACATCATTTTCATTTATGGATGGTTCCGAGATATGAGTGGATGAAAGAATTTGGAAACTCGGTAGAATCACTAAGACCTGTATTATTACATGCAAGGAAGAACATGAACAATGAAGAGAATATGAAATTCGTAATTGAAGGGATTAACAATCTGAGGGATGGTTTAAGTGATTTCGAAAATAGTTCAAGGTAACTTCATCTAACACCGTATTCACGCTGTGACCTTACGGCCATTGGTCTGCAAAGGCTTCTCGGGGAAGCGGAATCAGCATCCTTCACTGGCTAAGTCCTTCGGACCCGCCGCTGCGCAGCTTAAAGCGATTGAGGGTTTGTGATTACACGAACGTTGTCCGAAAAAAATGCATTGGAGGAAAAATGAAAAAGAAATTAATTTCAATTCTATTTTTTATAATTGTGTTTTTGATCTTTGGGTATCTAGGTGGATACAGACTTGATGGTTTATCTGCCGCTAGAGCAAATAGTTTTGTCCCTCAAGATTCAATACTCCTTGATCAAGTAAACTATGAATGGGGTTCCATTTACATATTTGATTCTCAGGAAAAACCGATAACTGCTGTAAGTAATAAGAAATTTGGTTTGTTTTGGGTCTCTAGAATTTCTTCCTATTACTTTCATAATGAAGATCCAGTCAAGACAGTCGGTGGAATATCTTTCAATAACGAGAGGGAGAAAGCGACCGTTATAAGCATCATTGTTAACGATCCTAAAGTGGTATATTTGGAAGTGGGGCCTGAATTAAGCAGGCAATCCAAAGAAGTAAAATTAGGAGAACCGGTAACTTTCTATTGGGAAGAAATTATTTATTGGAATGATTTGGATCCCCGAGCATTTAACAGGGAGGGCGAATTAATCTATGAATATCGCTTTGCGAAGTCTAATTACATAAGGATAGAAGATCTAAAGTGGTACCCGGTAATTGAAGGAACAGATTAAAAGCGTATATAGGTTGTTCAAGGAAGGCATTAACTTCGGATAACATCGTTTTCTCGCTACGGAGCCAGTCGGCTCCTTGGTCCGCCCGAGGTATTTCGAGGGAGTGGATTAGGTTTCCATAATTTTCTTGAAGCAAGTACAATAAAGAACCACCTTATTAAAGGTGGCTTGTAAAATTTAATTACCATCAACACTTGGAAGACGTGCTTCTGGTGTTGTCATTTCCGATTTCTCAATTAGATTATTGTAATTCTTTATTTCTTCAGCAGTATTTAATACGTCTGTTGAATCAGCAATGGCTTGAACCTTTTTCGTTTCTTTACTTAACTCATCCAATTTAATGTTCCCTCCTTTCATCCCCAACATTGAACTACCCATCCAGACCAGCTCTGCATGTTTTAGCTGAGGTTTTATCTACATCGATAGCCGTGTTCTTGTTAACATTATCTTTATCTGCTGTGACGTTGAGATCTTGGTCAATCGATAGTTTATCCTTGTTCTCAGTCCTATCCTTGTTAATCATGGACATCTACCTTGGTATTTAATTTTGAGTCAATGTGTATCAGAGGGAGTGTTTCCATGTGAATCAATATTCTCATCTCCAATAATATCTACGAATTCTCTGACACCCTCAGTAAAAACCAGAGAGTCAGAATTTATGTTTGGCTGTTCTGCTTCGATTTCTTTATTGACATTGTTGTCCATACATACCTCCGTTAAAATGATTTTAAATCAACTGACATGTTTATTATTTGTGTAACAAAGGTTATTTATACTTATTTTAGTGTTATTGAAAATGATTAGGATTTTATTCACTTTTAAATGAGCCTGACAAGGTCACCAAATGCTTTACCTGGCTTAGATTAGGTTTCGCGGTATAACTGGTAACTCAGAGAAGGCAGGTCGCCTACGGGACCTAATGGTTTTCGGCTCGTGAATGCAAGACGTTAGATGCAATGCGACAAATGAATATTTCTAAGCGGGTGTCACATGGATAATTTACTTATACAAGAAGCGTCCGATGATGATTTGAGATTGCTCGCTCATATGAACAAACAATTGATTGAGGATGAACAACACGATAATAAGATGAATCTAGAACAGTTGAAGGAAAGAATGAGATCATTTATTCAAACAGAATACAAAGCTTATATTTTCAAAGATGAAGAAAAGATCAGAGGATATGCTCTAGTAAATCATTGTAAAGAACCAGTATATTTAAGGCATTTTTTTATTTGTCGAGATAGTAGAAGAAACGGATATGGTCGTCAATACTTCAATGAACTATTGAAGATATTAAACACAGACAGAATAGATATTGAAGTTATGTATTGGAATAATAGAGGAAGTGATTTTTGGAAAACGTTGGGTTTTAAAGAAAGAAGCATTTATATGCGACTAGAAATTTAAGGATAATTCGACGGGCTTAGAATTGACATAGTAATTGATACAGACACTGATCATATCTACAAACCACAGTACTAAAGAAACTGAAAACGGAGGAGGATAATATGTACGAGTATACCTTTGTTGAAACTTCATTGGGTGGATTTTTCTCAGAAGCAACACATCAAAAGACAATTATTGATTATGCAAGAGAGGGCTGGCGGTTAGTTCAAGTGCTTCCCACAAATTATAATGGTCATGGAAAGCCAACTCGTTACGAGATCATATTTGAAAGACCAGTAGAAATAAGTTAAATATTTGTGTGAGAAAACTCCAGGAAGTCAGTCACTTCATATAACAATATGTTCACGCATTGGCTAAAGCTCAGCTGGCCTTCGGGCTTAGGGTGGTGGGCGTCAAATCAGCCAAAGAGTGACTTCTTATACATAAAGGAAGAATTTATTAAAAACCCGACGAACGTAGCTAAGATTGTCATATTTGGACACACCCAAACAAGTGATATACATGGATCATCGGATGTATGGTTTGGTGATGGAAAGATAGGCATTGATGGTGGGTGTGCTTACGGGAAACAACTGAATTGCTTATAAATTAGCGAGTATTGTGAGTATAAGACGTATTCTATAAAAGCTTGTTTATTGCATAATAAAAGTGCCGAATATTGCAGCGTAAAAATGCTAAGTTAAATGCAAAAGAGACACTTGCCAGCATCCTATTAAACTCCTATCGTAAGGTTTGCGAGAACTGACGAAGGAGACT
>NZ_WUWM01000063.1 GCF_009846885.1 Paenibacillus puerhi | reverse complement strand
AGTCTCCTTCGTCAGTTCTCGCAAACCTTACGATAGGAGTTTAATAGGATGCTGGCAAGTGTCTCTTTTGCATTTAACTTAGCATTTTTACGCTGCAATATTCGGCACTTTTATTATGCAATAAACAGTGCTTGATACCGCTGGCATTTATGCGTGCAACTAACGCATTTCCGCGTATATACCTGGCCTTCAGTGTCACTCCCCCGCTGCCTACGATACCTTCTGCTATCATATTCGCTCCATCATAGTAATAACGAACCGTTTGCCCATCTTCAGTTCTTTCATAGAGCATTCCGTTTCCACTATACTTGTAGGTTACGGTTTTCCCATTATCTTGCGTAACTTTGCTCAATCGATTGCGATCATCGTACTCATACGATGCTCCGCTTAAATTCAGCGGTTGATTGCTTGTCAAAGTTTGACGATTCCCTCTGGAATCATATCCGTAAGTTTCAGTAAATTGACTAGATGTAGAGATGCGATCTACTTTGTCATATAGGAAATCATAAGATACTCCATTTTCTGTCTTCTTGAGTTGGTTCCCGTTATTATCATAGCTGTAAGTATAGCTATTCAATACAGATTGATTGCTCTTTTTCTGAAGCAAGTTTTCAAGATAAGGTCCGCTATACGTATATGCAGACTCCACTCCATTCTTTTGCTTAATAGTTGACAACAAGCTATTGTTCTTATACGTATAAGCAGCCTCCAGGTCTACTGTATTCAGAGTGGGCCCCAATTCTTTTAACCGATTCCGCGTATCATACTTGTACATGGTCACTAAGTTAAAAGGATCTGTCATCTGGGTGCGATTCCCTTGAATATCATACACGTACTGGATTTTTTTTAGATCCGGATAGGTTACACTTTTCAAATATTTTGTTACAGGATAATAATCATATGACGTTAAGCCACTGGAATCTGTCATGCTCATTTTTCTTCCAGCTTGATCATAGGTGTAGGTTATCGTTTCTGAAGCCGTAGTGCTAGTTGTGAGAAAGTTCCTTGCGTTATAGACAAATGACTGCAACTGACCCTTTCTGTCCTTATGATTTGTTAAATTTCCGTTTGCATCGTAGGCATATGTCTCGCTTTGCCCGCTTGGGTCTGTCTTCCGGATTACTCTCCCTAGCTCATCATACTGCTTTTGTACAAAAGAGCCATCTGGGTAGATCGTCTTGGTTAAGTGCCCCGCTAAGCTATACTGATACTGAGTCAATTCCTGGTAAGGATTTTTAACTGCAATCAGACGACTTAATGTGTCGTATTCATATTCGATCGTATTGGAATTGCCATCTGTCGCATTCACAATATTCCCGGCTTGATCATACTGATTAAGCAAGAGACGAATCGTAGTATTTGTATTCTTTATCCAATCTTTTTGCTCCAGTCTGCCTAAAACATCATACTTTTCTTTCGTTTTGACCAGTTCCGGATCAGTTGTGGTTTTGGTCCGTTCAATGTCATCATACTCGATTTCCGTAACCGCGGCTCCGGGAGCTATCTCCTTTTTTAAACGTCCCCAGTTATCGTATGCATAAGAGGTCTGATTCCCCAGGGCATCTTTCATCCATTCCAGTCGACCATAATCGTCATATCGATAAGTCGTACTTCCACCACCGCTAATACCGGACGATGTCTTTAGTCCAATCGGATTCCAGCTATCAACGATTACAAGGCCAGTTTGATCCGTTGCTGTGATCTTATTGCTCTGGTTATTGTACTCTAGTCGGTACATGCTATTGTCTGGAAAGATGGCCTTCGTTACCCTTCCCAAATTGTCGTACTCATAATTGGTTTTATAGCCCCTACCGTCGGTATATTGCTTAATAAGTCCGGTAGATTTATCGTAATCCAGTGACTCTATAATGGTCGAGAGCTGTCCAGCTGCATTCCAAACTTGAACAGAACGCTCGGTCAGGAATCCGTAGTTTAACGCAGAATCGTATTTCTGGTTAATACTGATATCCCGGCTATCATCCTTAATCTTAATCGTATTGATGTTTCCATAGCCATCGTAAAAAAATTCGAGCTGTGATTTTAACTCGCCTGTTACCCCAGTTACCGACTGGTCATGTAATGTCACTTTCTCCGGATGATATTTCTGTGGATTTCGAGTAAGAGTAACCAAACTTTTCTGAACCGTGTTTATCGGGCTGCTGACAGACGTAAGCAAATGAGTCACCGGATCATATACATACTTGGTAGTTACTCCTTTAGCATTGGTGTCATCCAAGACATTCCCATAGTCATCATACGTCCGGGATTCCACAGTTGATGCGGAAGATATGCCGTTTTTGACGTATTTACTCGTTGTCGTTAACGGTACCGGCAACCGACGAGTATAGTCAAATGTCTGATCCCTAACGAATGATTCTGATCCAGCTACCGAAGTAACGTTGGTCGTGTAGTATGCTGCAGGTGTAGTATCGTTCACATACTGCTTGTAATTCTTGTAAGTTGTTTGATTTAACCCATTATCTATTGTCGTACTAAAATTATAGCTGCTGTTGTATGACGCTCCCATATCACCGAAATATGAGAAGGAAGTCGTATTAAACGTACGATAGGTACTGGCTTCCCAAGCGGTATCGTACCTCTTTTTTAAGCGATATGCTTGGTTGTAGCCGGATGTACCAAAGTAACGGGTGACAGGATAACCTTCATATTGATAATACGTAGACGCTCCTGTGTGATGTGTAACACCAGAAAGCAAACCGTAAGGATTGCTCTTGGGTTGATTGGCACTCGTGTTGAATGGGAAATTAAAATAAGCATCCTTGTACTCGTAAGAATACTTAGTGGTCCGATTTTCTGCATCTTGAACGGAGGTCAGAAACTCCTTGTTCCATAATTGCCCTTTGGTATAGGTTACAGTCTTTTTACCTTGAGTTAAAACTACGTTACTTGGCGTATAAGCTATTGTTATCGTGTTTCCTAAAACATCCGTGACGGTGGTCAAAACTTTACCATACGGATTAACATAAGTGTAGGAAAAATCTATCGTATTATTATAGATATCACTAATTCTGAGGAGCAATCCCTCACTATTAAAATATTGACGGTGTCCATCCAGCGTCCTAAGTTCATAGCTCGAGTATTCATTATTAACGATAACGGAGCTATTGCTGCTAAAGATAAGATCCTTCCATGGGTAGCCTATCAGTTTATTATCTGCACCAATTTCATATGTCCCTTTTCCCGCCAAATGCAAGTACTTTTTGTTATTCTTATTTTCAATAGAACTGATATTCCAAGACCAGCCCTTCCCAATAGGAAACCTTTTTTCTTCATACGTTTTCTCAATCGTCTCGTTGAAGTATGCTGAGTAAACACGGGTAAAATTAGCCACAGGGGTGTAGATATCAGGATCTGCATAATATGACCACATCTTATAATAATTCCCTTGGTAACTCGGTCCATAATAAGAACCCCAATAATCTATTTGCCCTTTAAGGGACCTTAAAGCATTTAATGCACTAGCATAACAGGAACTGAATTCTTCGGCTAGCAAATACCCGCTGCCGCAATATCTATATCCTGAAGTATAATAAAGATAAAAATTATCTGGGAAATAACGGTAATATGGTTTGGGACTCGGTGCAACTTGCCCCGCTTCGATAGGATTAAATCCAACTTCTACTTGATTCATTCTTTCTGTTGCAATTGCGTAGTACTCATTCCCATAACTATCTTTTCGATCATACGTAAGCCATTGTGTACCATATACTCTATAGTAAAAGACATCTTTATAAGCGACATTCATATCATACAGCTGTGCGGAACTGCTATCATATGAGCGTGTTAATGCGAACGAGAGTCCATTTCGTCCCGGCAAAGTCAGATCTGTCGATTGCAACGATAGTCCACCTGATAATGTAGACACATTTTCCCCATACCCGTTTATGCTGAATGGAGCCTGGTCCGGTTTTAGATTCACATTATTTAATGCGATATGATCATATGTTCTCGGATATTCACTGCTGGCCGCGTATACAGATTCATAAACAGATTCATAAACAGATTCCCCCACCGAATATTCGATACCTACCTTTGGTGCTCGAACTTTCAAAGTTTTTGGAGGAATATAAGTTGGATCTGTACTTTCTGTAATTGTATAGGCCTGTTCCTCATAACCTAATGCCTTTGCACCACTAACCATTCCATGACCATATTTAATTTGATCTCCAAGGCCGGTTGCGGTTTGAATCAACCGTTGCTTGATCATTTCGTTGCTGTAATTTGGATTCGCCTGCTTAACCAAGGCAGCCACACCCGCTACATGTGGAACCGCCATAGAAGTACCACTCATAGTTATATATCCCCCACCGTCGTGGGAGATTCCTTTAATCATAACGCCAGGAGCCACAAAGTCTACTTCCGGCCCAAAGTTTGAAAATAGAGCAATATGGTTGTTACTATCGATTGCCCCTACCCCTATTACTGAGGAATATTTAGCAGGGTACATCACCTGCTCTTTCCCTTCATTACCCGTGGCTGCCAGCAACAAGATACCATGATCGCTAGCCATTTGCATGGCTTCTTCAAGCGCCCTAGAGAAGGTTTGCCCTACAAAACTCATCGATATGATATCTATGTCGTGGTCAATCGCCCACTCTATTCCTTGTATGACGTTACTATAATTGCCAAGTCCATTAGTATCCATGACTTTAATATTGTAAAGTTGAACTCCAGGTGATACCCCAACAATACCCTCATTATTTCTCATGGCAGCCAAAATACTGGCAACCATAGTGCCATGACCATTCAGATCCTCAAGAGTAGACTCTTGAGCCACGAATGAGACTCCTCCCGCCACATATAAATCTGAAGAAGCATTAATCCCCGTATCCATGACTGCTACCTTTACGCCTGTTCCGGTTACGTTCGTCGACCATACCTCTGGTGCATGGATCTGATAAACGTTCTGCGTAATCGTATCCGATGCTTTCGATATAAAACTGTCTTCTTCGACATATTCGATCTCAGGATCAAACTTTAATTGTTCTGCCTCTTCGGCGGTCAGGGAAGTTACCACATGCTCATTAAGTTGCTTGACTTTGTTAGTTTTCCTCAGCTTACTATCTTCAGGTTTCAGCTTTTTTGATGATTTAGCCGATTGCTTATATTTAACTATATAGATTGAACTGAAAAACTTCATACCTGAACAAGCAGACGGTCTATGACTTCAAGAGGCGATTTATTGATCCGTTTCATGAAAGCAGCGACATGAGAACGAATCACATAAAACTTATGGAA
>NZ_WUWM01000062.1 GCF_009846885.1 Paenibacillus puerhi | reverse complement strand
TTGTTGTGCGACGAAGTTGGCACGATGGATTGGGTCATTGCGCTTCAACAACTGGTTGAACTGATGAACGAAGTTGCAGCAAAGGCAGGAAAGAGAATCTCAAAACTGATTCATCGTCAACTTCAAGGTTGGATTGCCGGTTTGCCTAGCTACATCAAGGTTTATTTGCCAATTTCAAGCTGCGAAAGTTGAGTTAATAAAAAATGAGTAAAGTTTTTGGGGAAGTAAAACACTATAGAAACCAGAGTGATTGTACATTTACAGGTTTGATATGTGAATGTAACAGCAACGGTAAATATAAGAATGAAAAAAATCACATAATTTCCAAGTCGTCCTATCTAAAAAGAATATCCCGTAATAACCAAGTTATGGTTTTTGCATGGGAAGAACAAGAATTTGAAAAAAATAAAGGGCGTTTATCAAAAAGAAATATCAAAAATGCTAATGTTTACAGAGTGCTTTGCGGAGCCCATGATAAATTGTTATTTAATGAAATTGAAAATGGAAACGAGTTTGATGAATCAAACAAAAAACAGTTATTTCAATTCGCCTTGAAATCCTTTATTTTCCAACACTCACATTTAGAAATAAAACAAAATTTTAATAATTTAACCCATTCTTTGTTTAACAAAGTAGGAGACGCCCATTTTAAATATTCATCTCGAAATTTAGAGTTTTTTAAAATTAATTATGAAAAAGAAAATTGGGATAGTATTAAAACGATAGTAATAAGAATTAAGAAAAAGATAGATTTTGTATCATGTTTTTGTACGCGTCCAATATGGGATATAAACAAAAGGTATTTACTTTCAACCGATCAAATTTCTTTTAATATTTTTCCTGAAAATGAATATACAGTTATTTTATTGTCATATAAATCTCAATTAAGCAAAACAATAGAAAATTACTGTAAAATGTTGGAAAAATGTGCTGAAGATAATGAATTGAAATTTATTAAGTACTTAACTAAAATTGTGATTTTATATGATCCTAATATAGCTTTAAACCCGAAATTTTGGGACAATCTTAGAGATTTTGAAAAAGAAGATTTTTATTATTTTGCACATTTTCTAAGGAAAAATAACCATAATTTGTTTAGAACAATTTCGAAAGTGTTTAAATTAAAAAATAAGTTTAGTGAGTGTAATTTGTTTTACTAAATGTGAAGCAACTGCGCCAGATTACTTTAAACTCATTAGACAATACCTTTCAGATCAATATATCCCTTTCACGGTCTCAACACATGTGGAGTGCTGTGTGTCGCTCGTGAGGAATTAGCATTTTTGAGAGCCGCATTTACCTGTCTGATGAAGCTCAGAAGTATTAAGTGCCCGGGATTTTTGTTTGTGGAGTTATCGGATTGAAATGAAAGAATTAGAGACCTTGAAGCAGTATATCCCAAACTGGCGCAAGGTGTTCAATTAGGCTTCGATTCAACAACAGAAAATGATGCTCCGCACGATCATTGAAGGGATTGAGGTTTGTAAAGACGGAATTAAGATTCACTTCGAGCTGCGGATCATCCAGTTCATCAGTACGATGGGCGTAGATGTTGGGATCAGGTAGGTGCGGATAAAGTGATTGTGTAAGATTCACTAAGGAAAAAATTATGTGAGCTTGCGATGCTGTCGGAAAATTGTTCGCATGATATGGGAACAATCCAATTTACAAGCAAAAGGACCTCAAATTCCACTGGAAAGTGGAGATTGTGGTCCTTTTTCACGAAGGAAATCGGTTCAATATAGGACATAGATAAATACAAAATGACTTTTGGAATAGCCCTTTGAATATTTCGTTGTTTGGCTATGCTGCAAGATATCAAATGTTCAGATAGATATTTGATCAGGCCATATGGTACAATTTTCCTAAATAAGCATAGTAATTTTGCTGCTCTCTAAGCACGATTTTGCAATTAGAAGGGAGGTTACCAATGCAATATGTTATACAGGCAAGCGAAAAAACAAAGGCAAAAGGGTCTGAATTTGAAACTAAGGCACTATTGTATTTAATGAACTTTAGAGACGATAGTAATGAAATATATTATTTTGTCATAGATTTTTTTAACGACCTAACTGCAATAGATAGATTCTCTCAAAAATCATGGGATCTACAATCGAAAGCAGCTAAGGTTAATCATCAAGCAAATATCGGTAAAGAACTGGTTACTTTATTTAAAAACTATCTTTCAGGATTCAATTTTGATCATTATATTCTCTTTATGGGAGGTATTGCGGATTCAATTAGAATTGACAACACAAAGAATATTTTCGATGTGAATAATATTGAATCCAAGTCGCAAAATAAAATAATAAAAGCTCTAGTAAAAGAAAGTCACTCGAAAGTATACATTGACAACTCGAAGGTCAATGAACAGGTCGCTACTGATTTTCTAAATACAGTAGTTTTTGTAATTGATGATAAGAGTAAAAGTGACTACATCAGGGATATAGTTAAAGTTAACCCACGAATAATTCCAAATGATATAGTTCTTGAACATATCTTTGATCAGATTAGAGATGCGCAGTCGACGAAAAAAAACAACAATAATGTTGAAGGTACCATCATTAGTGCTATGGATGAGTTTATTTATTATAATCGACATTTGACAGCAAATGAGATAAAAATGATGGTTTTAAATCGGATTATTAATAACAATATAATGCAGAGAGGAATTACCCATTCTTTTATACCTATATATTCCAAAATGCCTGCTGCTATTCAAAAGGATGTACTTGAGGATTGCCAGCATGATATTGCGAAGACCTTGTTTGATAAAAATAACGCGGAGAATTTCTGGGATCTGTTCAATAATATTTACCAAGTGATTACGATTGATAAAAATTTGTCAATTGAAGAGGCGTATAGGAAACTGGATCATACATTATTAAGTAAATTAAATTTTTTGAATATAATGTCGGTTAAATATTTTATGGCTGTACTTAAGGATGGTATATATGAAGATTAAAAAAGTAGCGGTTGGTAACTCAGAAGAAGCGTTCATTGAAAACAAATTTTCAGAGGGGTTAAATATAATCTCTAGTGATGATAATAATAAAGGGAAGACTATCGTAATACAATCTATGATGTACGCATTAGGCAACGAACCCATATTCCCCTCTTCATTTAATTTCAAAGAATATTATTACATTATTGAATTCGAACTCGACAATATTCCCGTTACCATTTCTAGAAAGTTAAATTCGTTTGTTGTGCTTTATAAAAGTAATCTTTCTACATTTGATAATCAAACGGAGTTTAAACACTACATAAATAATAATCTTTTTAAATTACCGATGATCCTCAAAGATGGTTTTAAAAAAATCGTTGATCCTGTTTTGTTTTATCAAATATTCTTTGTTGGACAAGACAGCAAAAACACTTCAAACATATTTCAAGCAGGGTATTATAATAAAACCGATTTTTTTAATATGATATATAGTTACGCTGGAATTGAAACCCACTTTTATAGTGATCTTGATGAAAATCAAATTAAGGAAAGGATACAAAAATTAAAGGCGGAGAAAAAAGAACTCCAGAAACAAAACAAAATTCTTAAATCTACTCTATCTGTAATTGGATTAGCAAGCAAGTCTAACGATAGGATGAAATTTGAAGAAAAGTTATCAAGTACCGAGAAAATAAAAACTAACATAATAGGTTTAAATTCCCAAAGAAATAATGCACTTTCAAGAAAAATAAAAAATGAAATTACTTTAAAAGAATTGCGTTCTTTAAATCAAAGTCTATCTGCCGGAATATTACATTGTTTAGACTGCGGTTCCAAAAATATTGGCTATTCTACTTCAGATAAGTCATATACATTTGATATCTCGAGTAACGAAATACGCAGTCAAATACTGATTTCAATTGAAGAGAAAATTAACATCTATTCTGAAGAAATTGAGAGATTGACATTTGATATTAATAAGTATCAGGATGAATTACAGTCACTGCTTTCTATTGATGAAGTTAGTTTGCAATCACTATTATTATATAAATCCGAACTGATAAGTGCTGGAGAGGCTGACTCTCGAATACTCTCAATTTCAAAAGAACTAAAAGAGTTGGAACGATCCTTAACGAGCAGTATGAATAAAGAAAAAGAAAATCAAATAGAACGAAAAGAATTGCGGGATCAAATTTTTGAAAAAATGAATGAATTCTACAAAACGATCGAACCCAATGGAAATTTATTTTTTGATGATTTGTTTTCTCGTAGGCAGTCAGTGTATTCAGGCGTTGAAGAAACCGAATTTTATTTATCAAAGCTATATGCACTCTTGTCGGTATTAAAGCATCGTTTTCCAATTATAATTGATTATTTCAGAGATGGTGAGTTATCTACAGTGAAAGAAAAGAAGGTATTGGACTTATTTAAAGAATTTGATAATCAAGTGATTTTTACTGCTACACTAAAAGATGAGGAAATCGGAAAATATAATAATGTCCAGATGATTAATCATATAAATTATATGGATCATATTCCATTTAAGCTACTCTCAAGAAAGTATGTTCAGGATTTTTTACTCTTGAGTGATAAATTATCAATTAGCATCAAGAGTAATTTGAATTGATAGCAAGAGAGGTGATTTGAGGATGAATGATATATTTTTTGACAATTTTAAAAATGTAATTAAAAAAGAACTTCAAAAATCGGAAATAAAAGTAAGAGTTGCTGTTGCGTGGATCAATTTTGAAATTTATTTTGATATATTTCGCGATATCTTAGAAAGAAAAGTGAAGCTGGAAGTCGTCATAAACTCTGATGTTCTTCATCAAAGATATCATGAAAAAATTAAAGAACTTGAGAAACTTGGCATGGTACTTAAGCGTTTAAAAATGCCTGGTGGCAAGCAATATATGCATCATAAATTTTGTGTAATTGATGATAGTGCAGCATTGGTAGGCTCATATAACTGGACAATCAACGCTTCTAATAATAACTTTGAGAATCTATTATTAACACCTTCTCGCTAGTCATGATCGGTTGTTTGTTAGGTTTGTTTTTCTATAATAGGTATCCGGCCAGAGCCTTTATGGGGGACACCGGTTCGCCGCTATCGGCGGTTCATTAGCTTTTATGGCTATAATTGAAAAGGTTGAGATCTTAATCCCCCTTGTATTCTTTATATATGTGATCGAGAAACTATCCGTGATATTACAGGTTTGGTACTATAAAAAAACTAAGTTTCGCATGTTTCGCATGGCACCTATCCATTATCATTTCAGCTTAAAGTACGGGTGGAGTGAAAATAAAATTGTTATATAAGATGAACTGAAGAATCTTATACTCCTAACAGCAGGCGGTCGATGACTTGAAGAGGGTTCTGGTTAATCAGTTTCATAAAAGCAGTGACATGTGTACGGATATGGTAAAACTCACTAAAAAAAACGTTATTCACCACATCATGCTTCAACCATTTCCATAGTCCTTCGACCGGATTAAGCTCTGGACTATACTTTGGCAGGAAGGCCAGTCTCAGTCTCTCATTCTCCTGCAGAAACGGCTTTAACTCGTTTGCATGGTGGACCCGTGTGTTTATTGCATAATAAAAGTGCCGAATATTGCAGCGTAAAAATGCTAAGTTAAATGCAAAAGAGACACTTGCCAGCATCCTATTAAACTCCTATCGTAAGGTTTGCGAGAACTGACGAAGGAGA
>NZ_WUWM01000061.1 GCF_009846885.1 Paenibacillus puerhi | reverse complement strand
GCTACGAAAAGGGATAGCTCGCTATGTCCACTTTTACAACCAGGAACGCCCTCATCAATCTCTTAATGAAGCGAAACCCGATCAATTTTACGCCCATTGTATCGAAGAAATCGCATCCTAAAAACTAGGCCCACGAGAAGGAGGACATAACTTATTCCTCAGAAATTCGTGTCTTGACAATGGGGAGCATTACATTCCAATGCCATCATTTATGTTTTTAACAAGAAATATCAAATTACTGAATTCTACCCTTCAAAACTACGAAGTACTTATAAGACCTTATGAAGATCATGGATTTGGTTGGGTAATCAAGTTTGTAGACCCATTCGGTAATGAATTGGGAGCATACGAACCAAGGGAAATTTAGAAATTCATTTATTCCGACCAAAGAAATAAATACGGATCATAAAGAATGCAATAAGTATGCAAGATTAATGATGGAAGACACAGATTTTGCATAACTCCGCATTCACGCATTACCGTGTTCTCCCCTCAATCCGCCCACAGTGTAATGCGCAGAAGTTGTATCAAGCAGACACATCTGTGAACCTAATTGGCGGGTCCACCCGGCCCTAAGGACCTTAAGGTTCTCGATGTCGAGAATGCAAAAACGTTAGATGAACCCGCCAAAGTTATTATGAAAGACGGTGCAAAGAAGATGAATGGTTTTAGTAGGCTGATCAGAGAAGATGAACTTGAAGATCTTTTATTATTATATAAGCATTTACAGCCCGATGATCCAGAACTTGTAAGAAACGATGATTTGGTTAGACATTGGAAGGATATTTTGAACGATGGGAACATGAAAATTATTGTTGTGGAGAGAAATGGGATTATCGTTGCGTCTTGCGTATTAGTCATTGTTAAGAACCTGACGAGGAATGCTCGGCCATACGGATTAATAGAGAATGTAGTGACGCATAAGGATTTTAGGAGACAGGGGTATGGAAGAAGAGCGTTAAAGAAAGCAATCGAGATTGCCCAAGAAAGTAATTGTTATAAACTTATGCTTCTGACTGGCTCCAAAAGAGAAGAAGTACATAATTTTTACGGAAGTGTTGGATTTATTAAAGGAGTAAAAACAGGATTTATTATGAAGATGAAAGATCTATGTAAGTGAATTAGAAGAAGTGGTGGCATCATCTAACATTGCGTTCACGCATATCATAGCACAATAGGTATTGAAGGCTTCATTTCTATTGAAAACCGGGTAAATGCATCTTTATGTGTCGACAATACGATTATTGCTACAGGAAGAAGTGTGGTTTATGGCAAGGAGGCTATGGCACACTTAAAAGATAATGGTACTGTGGTTTATTTAAAGTTAAGTTATGAAACGATACAGGAACGATTATGAAATGCAAAACAAAGAGGCGTTGTTTTAAGGGAGAACCAATCATTATTCCAATTATATCAAGAAAGATATTCTTTGTATGAATCATATGCTGATTTAGTAATTGATGCTGAGAAACTTGGTGTGGAGGAATTGGTAGTTAAAATATTGGAAAAGGTGCCTTCTTAAATAATAATGGATCTATCTTTTATATTTGAGGGTATATGCACCGAGATAGGGGCCTTCATATAACACGTTACCCCTGCACTTGGTAAGTCCTTCGGACCCGGGCTAAAGCGCCCTTAAGCCAGTGAGGGTTCGTGAATACAAGAACGTTATGTGAAATTGACCAAAACCAGTTAAAGAAGGGAAATACAATGAATATAGAAGACAAACTCTATGAAGCAGCTGTTAGCTTGATCAGATCGAGGTATCCTTCTGGATGGGGAGGAGCAGCTGCAATGTATACAGATAGAGGTTCTATTTTAACAAGTATTGCTCCAGAGGTTATTAACGCATCTTCGGAACTGTGTATAGAAACGGGAGCTATCTGTGAAGCCCATAAAATAAATGAACAAGTAACCCATTCGATTTGTGTCGTACGTGACAATGATAGCTCTAGCTTTAGGGTGCTTACTCCATGTGGTATCTGTCAAGAGAGATTGTTCTACTGGGGAAGGAAAGTCAAAGCAGCAATCAGCAACGATAATGGTGAATTAGTTTTCAAAGAACTCAGCGAAATCCAACCATATCATTGGTATAGCACATTCAAAGAAACCTAACTATAAGTAATGAAAGTATCTCGAAGAAGTGGACAGCAGCACATAACAATGCATTCACTCAGCTGGCTCTTCGAGTCCCTAGGTCGCCACAAGAATTTCGAGGAAGTGGCTACAAGCCAACCGCATCACGGCTGCCCTCCGGGGCTTAAGGCAATGAAGGTTCGGGAATGCGTGAGTTAGACGACATAACCCGACTTGATTTATAAGGACTACTCAATGAAGATGATAGGTTTTCATAACTTTGGACTGGCTATTGAGATAAAATCATTATTAATAAAAATTTGATATCCATTCAAGTTGAAATATGTTAAATTATAGAAGAAACAATAGAAACGCAAACAGGACGAAACCTTAGATCTGATAGATTAGGGAATTCGTCTTTTTTATTAGTGGATTACTTAATTCATCGCGTCCCAATCCCAACATGCCAAATCGGAACTAGGTTTGTAATAACTTAATGGATTGGTTACTGGATATATTCTTTTGAGACAGCCCTGTTGAAAGATGAGGGTTACTAAAGAAAATAAAGAATAAATAAAGAACTGAATATCAAATTTAGAACCTAGGTCCGCCCGAAGTGTAGCAGGGAAGCGGACCAGGAGGGACACACCTGCGAACATAATATAGTAACTTAAAAATTTAGAGGAGAGATAATTTTGGGATACGAGATTCATATTAGAAGAAAAGGCGATGACTATCCAATACAGATGGAAGAATGGCTTCATTATATTGAGAATGATGAAGAGCTAACTTATACGAATAATATTGAAATCACATTGCCAAATGGAATGATCCTAGGAATGTCTGGCGAAGGACTGGCAATTTGGAAGACAGAGTATCGAGGAGAGGAAATAGAAATTACCTTTATGTACAAGAACGATGAAATATCAGCTAAATATATGGATGATTTCCAGATTGTGAAAATGAAAGCAATCGCGAACAAGTTAAATGCAATAGTAGTTGGCGATGAGAATGAAGAATACTAATAATGCGGCCTCAATCCCCAGGCGTATTAATGTAAAATACGGCGCAGCGAGCAACTCACTGAGTGCGGGAATTCGTGAATGCGAGAGACGTTTTAAGAAATCCCCTTAAAAAAGAATGATAAGGGAGTATGAAGAATGGATCGTTTTCACATGATTACGTACGTGTTTCCAACTTCAAATGAAACAGAAAGAGAATGGAGTTATTTCTTCTATAAACTTCTAAAAGAGATTCCCTCATTCAATAAGGAAGAGATTTTTTGTTCATCGTTCTCGGAGACTGCTTTACCTTCAACAGAATTTCGGACAGGAAATACTACAACTCCCATGATTATTTTTAATACACATGAGAAGATAGATATGAATGTTGCTAATTTGTCAATTTGTGATAAAAATTCAAAAAGTATTAAATTTTCGAGTTTGATGGTTGATGGAATTAATTCAGTAAATAATTATGTCACGGATGCTAATACGATTTCAAATCTATTTCACCAGTTGAAGGGTAGATTAACTGGAATAGATCATACGGGAATAAATATCCCTGTTACCAAGTTACAAAAATCAAAGTGGGATGAATTAATTACAAAGATGTCTAAAATCAGTAATTTATATAAATACCCAGGGGAAGACTGGCCATTCATCATTCCGGCTGATGAAACTGAGTATTTGACAGATATAACCAGGTTTGCTGTAAAAAGAACTCCAAAGTTTGAATTCGTTTATGACTCTTATGCTGATAGACCGATTTTTCAATTTGCTTTGGAAACTAATATTTCTAAAGAAGATATGGAAAGAATTTTCCCTGATCCAATCGGATTCGCGATACCGGGATTGGAAAATATTTTTAGATCAATATTTATCCAGAATCCTTGGGAACATGAAGTGGCTATTCGTTTTGATTTGTATTATAAATCTACAGCGAATGAACTTACAGACTGGGAAACTGGTGAATGGTTGGTAACAAATGGAGGCAGATTGAAACAGGAAGCATAAGAGAGGCATTTAAGTAAATCTTTGAAGGCGGAGACATCTGCAAACCTAAATGGCGGTGCCATCCGGCCCTACTGTCCTCAAGGTTCTCAACTTCGTGAATGCAAAGAACGTAAGAGGAAAATACTCGGAAACAAAAAAATTCATATAGGTCAGTTGTAATGCCTGACCTTTATTAAGAGGAAGGAATATAAGTGAAGTCCTGTTCGGTCTCCCAGAGTGGTGGGATGTCGTGAATACAAGAACTTTAGGTGAAACTATCGCAAAGAATTATTATGTAGAGGAAAACCATGAAAAACAATCGAAGAAATATACGTCGTATTTACAGGATACGTATACTACTTGTTACTATTATTATTTTTTTTTATACCAGTTACTTATCGATATCAGACGGTTTTGTAATCCCAGATGATAAATATATCAGAGCCATTCGACTTGAAAAATTCATAGATAGATTTAATAAAGAGAAGATGGATAGAGTTTTAATAGTTCAATCTACAATTGAAGGTGGATATGTAGAATCAGAGCTTTATACTACAGGAAAGAATATTAAACTAAATATCGATAATTCAGGAGATACTTACTCAAATCAACTAAAACAAAGCATTACTTGCAAGAACATGAAGAGAGAAGTAATGAATACTAGTATAACGTACATATTGGATCAGTGTGAGAATTTATCAATAGACGAAAGAGTACATGTTATAAGCTTAGGAATTAAGTGATTTTTAAAATGTTCGAAGAAGACAATAACATCACCAAAAACGTGTTTCGCTGCGGCTCCTAAGGAGCCGTGGTTTGCAAGAGGCATTTCGAAGAATCGTACTCACTTCTCACTTACACACCTGCACCACCTAACCGCATCGCGGCCGGCCCTAAGGTCTTAAAGTAGTGGGACGTCGTGAATGTAAAAACGTTATCAGAAATCATTGCAAACTAATACTGGGGATATAAACTGAGAATGAATGATATAAATGAAGGTTGGAATCACGATGAAAAGAGGTTGAAAAAAACCATAATTATAAAAATGCTCAGAACGATAGGTATTTTTTTAGGTATACTTTTGTTTGTGGTAGCGCTTGGCGTGTACGGTTTATTTCGATTAGTTGCATCTGCCTGCGGAAATGAAATTGTAAATGAAATTCCTCAGCCAGGTGGCGCTTTAAAAGCCGTTGTTTTTATTAGGGATTGCGGGGCGACAACACGTGAAAGTTATCAAGTTTCGATTATTAGAAAGGGCAGTAATATAGATGATACTGATACAGGGAATGTATTTATTGCTTATGAACCTGTTAGTGTATCGTGGTCTAAGTACAATGATTTTGATATTGAATATGCCGGAGGACAAGTGTTTAAACAGGAAATAAATGTTAAAGGAATTAGAGTTAATTACAAATAGTGATATTTGAATGCATTTCAGTAATGATTATGACATCTTATAACATCGTATTCACGCATCGGGGGACAAGCCCCTAGGTCTGCCCGAAGTATCCTCAGAGGAGATTATTAAGTCGGACACATCCGCACCACCTTACCCAGTCGCGGTCGTTACGATCCTTGGCTGTCGCCCGGATTATGGATCACTTAAGGTGGCGGGACGTCGTGAATGCGAGAACGTTAAGTAAAATCCCCCAAGTATCTTAAAACCCTTATGGAAGGTGAAAATATGGTGTTAATTAACCCTAACGAAAAAGTCATTATAAATAATTGCTTAACAGCTATTCGATATGCGAAGTCTTTTGGAAAGAGTTTAGATTATTCTGAGTCTAGCATTAGTGATGTTGAGGAGATACTAGATTATTACTCAAAGGATTTAAAACCAGGATTTTTTAACTCAATAGTTAGATCAATAACAGGAAAGAAACCTACGACGAACCAGATACACTCGATGGCAACTATTTGGGGAGCATATATAGGTGAGGTCATAAGAATTCATAATTCGGATAAATGCAACTGGTATTACGAGAATGTATGGGGAGATGGGGAATTACTTCATTTGAAGATTGGAGAAATGAAAGCCTTCCCAATTGATAAGGTGATTAAGAGGCTAATAAATGGGCCTGAAGATAGTGTGGTTTCATTCTTTGATGCGATTAAATACAAATCTCAAGAAGAAGTTAGCTGACTCAGGTACTTAAAATAACTCCGCATTCACGTATCGAGGCTTGCGCCAGCAGGAAAGGGAATCAGGCGGACACATCCGCGTCACCGAACTGCATTGCGGCGGTTCCGATCCAGGGTTGTCCCACGGATCATGGATCACTTAAAGTGATGGGACTTCGTGAATGTAAGAACGTTATCCAAAAGAACGGAAATAATTTAATTAATAACTCAACTTTCGCAGCTTGAAATTGGCAAATAAACCTTGATGTAGCTAGGCAAACCGGCAATCCAACCTTGAAGTTGACGATGAATCAGTTTTGAGATTCTCTTTCCTGCCTTTGCTGCAACTTC
>NZ_WUWM01000060.1 GCF_009846885.1 Paenibacillus puerhi | reverse complement strand
TTTTCTTTGAAAAGTTCTATAAGATCAGACTTCATGTGAGCCAATTCATGAAGCGGATCAATAAGCATCCAATGGATACCATCGATCGTCTACTTGTTCGGTTATGATCTTAATTGCGGTTTATATAATGGATTATTTTCAACATACGTATATAGATTCAAACTCAGCGGATTCGTAATATCTCCTTCATACGTATCCTTATTGATAAATCTTTTTATATCAGGATTATAATATCTAGCTCGCATATAATACAACCCGTTTAAATCGGTCATGACACCATCAGAGGCGTTATACAAAAATGGCTGCTCAGTTGTTCCACTTACTCTTTGGAGTTCACCAAAAGGCCCGTAAATAAATTGATCAATTATTTCCCCAGTCTGATTAGTTAGGGCAACCGTACTTCCTTGGGAATTGAAATGATAATTTTGATACTCACCATCTGCATTTTCTCTGCCGATTAGTCCGATACCATAGATATAATACGCTTTTGGATTCCCATTATTGTCGGTTTCCATAATTGTGTATCCTAGCCCAGCAGGGCTAACGACATAACGGGTTGTCACACCAGCCTGATCTATAGCCACCCGATGGCCTTCTGCATCATAAGTATAAACGGTCGTACCAACCTGTTTCAATTGGTTTCTTGAATCATAAATGTAGGTAAGCATATTCCCATTCAACGGACCTTCTACCATATTACCATCCGCATCAAATATAACAGAATTTCCATTAAACGTAGACAAACGATTTGCTTTTGTATATGTCATATCGACAGAAGGTGGTAGAACAGATTGCTCTTCATAGCTTCGTTCTTCTTTGGTAATATTGCCAACTGAATCGTAAGTATAATGATATCTTGAAATCTCTGTACCGTCAGCAGTTCTATCCCATAATGCAATAACTCGCCCAATAGAATCGTATTCCCTGCTCTCTTCTGAATTGTCTGGACGCAATGTCTGGACAAGCCAGCCACGTTCGTTGTAGGTATAACGAGTCACACGGTTGTTCCAATCTTTAACCTCTGACAAATATCCCAACTCATTGTATGAGTATGATATTTGTTTATTTCCTGGATATGTCAAACCAATTAACTGTCCTTTAGCATCATAACTATAGTTAATGGCGTTACCAAACACATCCTTGTAATAGATCATCCTATTGTTAGCATCGAAATTACGTTCAACAGAACCTAACTGGTCTCGGACAGTTATTGTGTTCCCATTAGCATCATACTCGTACTCAACTGTTCCTACCTCGTCTGTAGAAGAAAGCAGTTGACCATTGCTGTCATAAGTGTATGAGCGAATTTGACCTCGTCTGTTCTTTTCTAGACTGACAAGTCCTCGAGATTCGTACTGAAACTGAGCCCTATCTCCGGTCTCTAGTGTATGTGTTAGAAGTTGGCCGAGTGCATCATAAGTAAACGATGTTTGATTCTGGTTAGTATTAGTGACTTTCAGTAAGTTTCCAACTGCATCAAACTCAAGAACGCTTGTTTTTCCACTTGCATCCTGCACAGATTTAAGTCTTCCACCGGCATCATAAGAGTAAATATTTGTTCGATTAAGAGCGTCACTGACTCTGGTCACGCGATCCAATACATCATATTCATTTCTATTAATATATCCTAATGCATCCATCTGTGTTAGTAAATTATCGGCTCCATCATAGGTGTATGTTTCAATTGTTGTCCCATCTGGAGCTTTCTTCTTGATTAATCGATTTAAATCATCATATTCAAAACTTTGTGATACTAAAGTTGGATCGGTAATTTTTAACAAATTGCCGACGCTATCGTAATTATACGATGTAATTTGTCCGAGTTGATCCACCCGTTTGATTAATCGCCCTTCCTTGTCGTATTCAAATTGCTGCAATCCACCCATTGCATCCTGTACTGACAAGAGCTGTCCTTTTCTATCATAGTTATAGATAATTATCCCGTTTCGAGGATCAGTTTCGGATATTTTTCTGCCAAAATGATTATAGGTATACGTGAAGCTGTGGCCAAGAGGATTCGTCTTACTTAGCACATGATCATTACCATCATAATCATATCTGGTGGTGAACCCGGCTCCATTTTCGACACCAATGATTCTCCCAGCCGCATCTTTCGTAAGTGTTGTACTGTAACCCAAGGGATCAATAATAGTTTGAAGAACTCCTTTGTTATAAATATACTGTGTTACTTCTCCCTTAGGGTCCTCTTTTTTCACTAACAAACCATCAGTATTGTAAGTATAATGAGTAGTGTTCCCTTCGGCATCTGTAGTTGAAGTAAGGTTATTTTTAGTATCATAATTATTGCTAACTTGACGCAGTAGCGGATCGGTTGACGTTAACAAATTATTTTTATCATCATATGTCATGTGGGAACTTCGACCTAAGGCATCCTCAACATTGACTAGGTTACCTCTTTCATCATACGTGTATTTGGTAACTCGTCCACTCACATCTGTTCTAGTAAGCACGTTCCCCTTACTATCGTAAATATAACTTGTTTTATTCCCCTGCTCATCCGTGAAGCTACGCAATAAGTAGTCAGAGTCATATTCATAGACACTTTTCGCGCCTTCCCTGTTAATTTTTTGAGTCTCAAAACCACCGTCATCCTTGGGTGACCCATATTTATAGGATATGTCGTTGTCGTTTGCATCTGTTTGTTTGACTACTCTCCCATAATTATCATAGGTAAAATGGACAATTGAATTTCCAAGTTTATCAGCAACGCTTGTCAACTTGTTTTGATCATTATATGTGAAGGAGAAGTCATTGCCATCGGGATCAGTTATCCGAGTTAGAAAGTGACTATCAGAATAATTAAATTTTACGATACGACCCAGCTCATCTCGTACGGAATCAAGCAACCCGTTGAAATTATAATTGAGATAAAGAGACTTATCGGAAATCTCGTCACTAACCTTTTTAAGATATCCTGTATTTTCGTCATATTCATAAATTAGCGTTTGACCATTAGTGGTTACCGTTTTTTTCAATTTATCGCCATCAAAGATGTGCTGACTTTGATCCGGTAGGCTAAGTGTCTCTGGGAGTCCTTGTTGTTTTACGTATTTTTGGTAGGCAGCAGGCATGTTTTTCGGTTGTACCTCGCCTCCATCCTTCTCTTCGAAGGCAGATACTTTATTATTTGGCCACTGAATCTGGATATCATTGGAGTGATCAACTTTTGCATCAAACGAATGCCTCCATCCTTTGCCGACAATGGATTCCTTATTTGAGTAGGAGGGAGTTAATAATTCCAAAGCTAAAGGGAAGTGCCCCTTGTAGAGCCAACAGATTGATAGGATATGTGATTTCTCCTGAAGCAGTATCAACTGCGCCATCAAAAACTCCTTGTTTTTTAATCTTAACTTCTTCTTTAAGACATTCTCCAGAATTTGTTACCTCAGCTAGCATTTTTCCTCTAGGAACAATAACTGTTAGAGAGTTGTCTCCCTTATTATAAAGGCAAGCAAGCCCTTGAATATACGTTCTTCCAAAATACTCCTCATCATTTTCCAAATCCTCAAACATTAAAGTATGTTGATTTTCATTTACTCCATTGACCAGATCAAAACTATATGGATCTTTAGAGGAATATGACAAATCAAGCAAACTTTGCTGGGTATCGTTAAACAAAGCAAGAGTTTGTTTAGGGTTTACTTTAATATAATCAAATACAGATTCTAAAGATAATTTGTAAGGTATTAAACTTGGAAAACTTAAACGAAACGGGACCTCGCTTTCATTCGTAAGATTGACTAGGGATTCGTAAGAACCTATCCAATTTGTTTTATAATAGGCATAGGTAGATAAAGTACCGTCATAATTTAACTGATCGGAAATGTACGAAAATACGTCTCCTTGCCACCTAACCATCCATCCGTACCAATCTAAAAAATGATCAAATAAAATGCTTTCTCCTTTTTGTAATTCAACATAAGTGTATACTGGTTGACTAATAAAATATTGCTTACTAAATAATTGATATGGTGTCCATATGTTCAAATAAGACGAAGATTTATTTGTGATATGAAAGCCATCATAATACAAACCCCCTCTTCCCTGAGGAAGCAGCCATGAATTATAAGACTCATCAGGAGAAACATAATATCCCCAATATTGATTCCTTATTTCCCCATTCACTTTTTCATATACAGTCAGATCATACTTGTCGCCGAACAAATAGAAGTCCTGGCCACGTCTTTGATTTTCTGCTATTTCTACTGCATATGTACTTCCAGGAGAAACTGCGACCTTCCTAAAAGCTGGTTCATCAGAAATTGCATAAGTGAGCAGATTATGATTGGGCAGCAAAATTTCAGCAGAATCATACCTCGAAGCATTGGTAGCATATATTGTGCTTGATACTCCATCGTACGTTCCGAATCCACCTTCATTATTAAAACCATCGTCTTTATACACATATACTTGCTGTTCATTATCCCAAACAGAATACATTGCAATTTCAAGCATACCGGCATATTGAGCCGATGAATAACTCCCACCATCAACTATTTTCAAAGTCTCTCCTGGATTCAAAGTAATTTTTTTCAATATTTCTGAGTTGCTCGAAGAACTAACAGTTACTGTTTTCTCTTTTTTAAAACTGTTATCTGTCGTAGGTAGATGGTAATTTTTACTCACAGACAAATATTTAGATTCTCCGATAGGTGTCTTTAATTCAAGTGGTATCTTATCTTTATTTCTTATGATTAAGTATGAACCAGATCTCTCAAATGCATGTCTGTACCATAGATCATTGACAATACTTTTATGCCACTTAGGAGAATAGCACGTTTGACAAACCATATTATCTTCATATGCTGATTGAGCCCCAACTTGTTTGTGAGTAGATGAATAAGCCTGATTCATCTCATATTCATAGTTTCCACCTGTTACATTCAATAAGATGTAGGTTCCGTTGGATTGGGCAGAGAGAGCCGTTATCTTCACAGTTTGTCCTGGATCTACGGTAAACAAAAACTCCTGCTGGTCAATTGAAACAGTAGCCTCTGCTTTATTAATACCAATAAACAGTGCAGCAAAGACCAGACACAGAAGTAATGAATAAACAGTTTTTTTGAATGCCGACATTTTATCCAACCTTTTCTTTAATTTAATCGAAAACAATTTACTAAATATCTTTCAAATGTACTTAAGTTAGAATGAAAAACTCTATGTGCATACCTCAAATTTATTGTAAAGATGTTAGTCACGTAAAATTCGCAGGAGGTTTCCCCCATCATCGTAAACATACTCAATGACAGAGCCATCTTCATATTTAATTTTCTTTAACTGATTAAGTTGGTCATATTCATATATCATTTTACTCACAACTGGTCGTAGTGTAACGACGATCAAAGGAGTGCTTGGTTCCGAATGGTATCCTGCTGAATCTTGTGCTATTACATTAAAAGTATAATTCTTCTTTGGTAACAATCCTTCAATGACAATTGAGTAAGTCACTCCACTTACTGTAGTGATCAGTGCTCCATCCTTGTATACATTGTAATGAACAATCCTGTTGCTACCAACTGATGGCTGCCAAGATAACGAGATGGAATTACTAGTTTGATAATTTGAGAACAAACCCTCCGGCTTTGATGGAAGTTGTATATTATTAACTCTCACAAAGTTAAGTGATTTAACTAGGGTACCTTGTAGATTCGCTGAAATTCTGATTGTTTGCTCCCCTGCTTGCATATATACTTGCGATGTCACTGTTCTCCACCCTTCCGGGTTGAGCTCTTCAAGAGGTACATACACTGCTGATAGCACATTAGAGAATGTGCTTAATTGAAGTGTAGTTCCATGGGCTTCAGCTGCCGAATGGAATTCCACCAAATATTCTCCACTGATTTTAACATCCACTTTGTATTCAACCCAACCATTGTCCATTGTCCACTGTAAATGTCCTGATTGGTAAGTATCATTAGTGACGTTAACGCCAAACATTTTGAAATAATTGCTGGCTTCCAGCGTTCCTGGCACTGTAACATTGCCTGAAGCAGGATTCTCAATTGGCAGTGTGGTTCCACTTTCACCTTCGATCATCTCCAGCTCTCCAACACTCGTATACCAATGTCCGTTGTTGGCCGTTATGTTAATGCGATAGGCCTTATAGCCGGCGCTGTATGACGCTATCGTGAATGACTTGGGCTCGCCTATTGTCCAATTACTAATCTCGATTCTCGTATCCAGTACTTTCCAACTTGTTCCGTCGTAGCCCTCAAATGTCCAATTCTTCGGCGACGCTGCTATCGCGCTGATTTCATTTCGGGGCCACAATCGATAGGCTACCACATGACGCTGCGTCGGAAATTCAAAGGATAACCATCCTTCTGTTACACCATTAGTTACCCATGCTTGCTCCAAATCCTGATGGTCAAATGCCTTGTACGGTTTGTAATTAGCACCGAAGTCGCTGCTTGCACTCGCCACACCTGACGCCGACTCGTCTGCTGTCATGATCGGAATAATGTTCCCTTCTAAAGATGAATATTGATTAGTTGCTTGAACTAAAAATCCTTGAAAAAAAAGAAAAAAACTGAAACATGCAAATAATATAGAACATAATAACCATTTCCGATTAATAAACATAGATGTTGTCCCCTCCATTACTAACTTCTGTTATAAAACTCGACAGATACAAAACTATGGAAAATTAGTCATCATTTTTAACACCCCCAAATAAAATTTAAAGATATTGATATGGATATATTTATATAAATTAAGGCTTGCTGAATAATGCATAAATGCAATAAATTGATGCAAACCGTTCTCCAAAAAACAATTAATCTCGGTGCAAAATAATATATATCAGACCACTAGCGTTGCATTAATCTTCTCTGAATCTTCACAATTTTCTATCATTTAACTATCTGAACAGAAAAAAGATCCCTTACAATGGAATGGCAGGTAGTACTGTCCATAATCCACCGAAAAGGATCTA
>NZ_WUWM01000006.1:223725-246157 GCF_009846885.1 Paenibacillus puerhi | reverse complement strand
CGTCTGATCTCGATCGGACGTCCGGTGCCGAATCACCGGGTATATATCGTCGACCCGCAAGGGCATCTGGCGCCGGTCGGCGTGCCGGGAGAGCTGTGCGTGGCGGGCGCGGGTCTGGCCCGGGGGTATCTGGACCGTCCGGAGCTGACGGCGGAGAAGTTCGTCATCAGCCGGTTCAGCGGAGAGCGGATGTACCGGACGGGCGACCTGGCGAGATGGCTGCCGGACGGGCGGCTGGATTACCTCGGCCGGATCGACCACCAGGTGAAGATCCGGGGGTACCGGATCGAGCTGGGCGAGATCGAAGCGAAGCTGCTGCAGGTCGAAGAGATGCAGGAAGCGATCGTTATCGCGAGAGAAGACTCGGCAGGCCAAAGCCAGCTGTGCGCCTACTTCGTCGCGGCCAGGGAGCTGGCGGCAAGCGCGCTGCGCGGCGCGCTCGGCTCGGAGCTGCCGGGCTATATGGTGCCGGCCCACTTCGTCCAGCTGCCGCAGATGCCGCTGACGCCCAACGGCAAGATCGACCGCAAGGCGCTGCCTGCGCCGGAAGGCCTCATGTCACGCGAGACGGAGGTCACCGCTCCTCGAAGCTTGATGGAGGCGAAGCTGGTTCGCATCTGGCAAGAGGTGCTCGGCGTCGACGCCGTGGGCATTCATGACCATTTCTTCGAGCTGGGCGGACATTCTTTGAGAGCTGCGGCGCTGATCACGCGCATTCACAAGGAGTTCAACCGGAACGTTCCGCTGAAGGCGGTATTCGAATATCCGACGATCGCTCAGTTCGCCGAAGCTATGGGCGGTTTGGAGATATCGGTGTTCGCTTCCATCCCTCCGGCAGGGAAGAGCGAGTACTATCCGGTGTCCTCCGCGCAAAAAAGGCTATATATCCTGAGCCAGCTGGAAGGCGGTCAGCTCGCTTATCATATGCCGGCCTTCATCACGCTGGAAGGCCAACTGGATCGTGAGCGCTTCGGACGAGCGCTGGGACAACTGATAGCGAGGCATGAAGCATTGCGTACGGGCTTCGAGCTTGTAGAAGGGGTTCCTGTGCAGCGGATTTATCCGGAAGTGCCGTTCGAGCTTGCGATCCGGCCTGCCGGTGCGGCGAGCGCGGAGGAGCATATTCGCGAGTTTATGACTGACTTCGACTTGAGCCGCGCCCCGTTGATCCGGGTCGAGCTGATCGAGCAGGAAGCGAATCGTCATCTGCTGCTCCTGGATATGCACCATATCATTTCAGACGGCGTGTCCATGAGCATCTTCATCGATGACATCATCCGGCTCTACCACGGCGAGGAGCTTCCTCCGCTGCGTATTCAATATAAAGACTTCGCGGCATGGCAGCAGTCTGAGGCCCATCGCGAATGGGCAAGCAAGCAGGAATCCTACTGGCTGGACTTGTTCGCCGGCGAGCTTCCTGTGCTGGATCTGCCCGCCGATTATGCAAGGCCGGCCGTTCGAAGCTTCCGCGGCGACGCCGTCACTTTCCTGATCGATGAGAAGCGTACGGACGCCCTTAGACGGATAGGCTCGCAAACCGGCTCAACCTTGTACATGGTACTGCTGGCTGCCTATAAGACGCTGCTGCATGCGTATACCGGACAGGAGGACATCGTGGTCGGCTCTCCGGTCTCAGGCCGGCCGCATGCCGATCTGGAGCCGATCATCGGGATGTTTGTCAATACGCTTGCGCTGCGCAGCTACCCGGCCGCAAGTCTATCCTTTGAAGCTTACCTGCACGAAGTGAAGTCCCGCGTGCTGGAGGCGTTCGAGCATCAGGATTATCCATTGGAAGAGCTGATCGAGCGGCTGGACGTGAAGCGGGATTTAAGCCGCAACCCGTTGTTCGACACGATGTTTGTCATGCAGCATGCCCAGTCTAATCAAGCGGGCTTTGACGGACTTCGCCTGGAGCCATATTCGGACGGCGGACCGAAGGCGGTCCAATTCGATCTGACGCTGGAGGCTATGGAGGAAGGGGAGACTCTGGCCTGCAGCCTCCAGTATACAGATGCGCTCTATACCCGCGAGACGGCTTGGAGAATGGTCCGGCATTTCCTGCGGCTTCTTGATCTGATCGGGGACAATCCGCAGATCAAGCTCGGCGAACTGGAGCTTGTCACTCCGCAGGAGAAGGAGCAGATCCTGCACGGGTTCAACGACACCGCGGCGGACTATCCGCGGGAGAAGACGATCCACGGCCTGTTCGAGGAGCAGGCGCGGCGGACGCCGGAGCAGATCGCCGTGCGCTTCGAGGACGAGCAGCTCACCTATCGCGAGCTGAACGAGCAGGCGAACCGGCTGGCGCGCAGGCTGCGCGCCGAGGGAGTAAAGCCCGGGGACATGGTCGCCGTGCTGACCGAGCGGTCGCTGGAGATGCTCGTCGGCATCTACGCGATCCTCAAGGCCGGCGGCGCGTACGTGCCGATCGATCCGGACTTTCCGGAGGAGCGGATCCGCTTCATCGCCGAGGACTCGGGAGCGAGGATGCTGCTCGGGCAGGAGCGCCTGCTCCCGCGCGTGCCGGCCGATCTTGAACTGAGCGGCATCCGGAGCCTCAGCCTGAACGACGCGGCGGTGTACGACGCCGACGGGTCCGATCTGGAGCCGGCCGCCGGACCGCAGGACGTGGCGTACGTGATCTACACGTCTGGCTCGACGGGCAAGCCGAAGGGCGTCATGATCGAGCATCACTCCGTGCTCAACCGCATCCTGTGGATGCACGAGCGCTATCCGATCGGCGCAAGCGACGTAATCCTGCAGAAGACGGCGTTCACCTTCGACGTCTCGGTGTGGGAGCTGTTCTGGTGGGCGATGGTCGGTGCGAGCGTCTGCCTGCTGACGCCGGGAGGCGAGAAGAGCCCCGAGCGCATCCGGGAGACGATCCGGCGCTATGGCGTGACGACGATGCACTTCGTGCCTGCGATGCTGCACGCGTTCCTCGAGGACGCGGAGCAGCAGCCGGAGCGGCTGCTCGCCGAGCAGCTCGGCACGCTGCGCCACGTCTTCGCCAGCGGCGAGGCGCTGCCGCCGCAGCATGTGGCGCGCTTCCAGCAGACGGTGGCTTGGGTGAATCGCTGCCGGCTGATCAACCTGTACGGCCCGACGGAGGCGACGGTCGATGTCTCGTACTTCGACTGCGAGCCGGACGTGCCGTACCCGGTCATCCCGATCGGCAAGCCGATCCATAATACAAGGCTGTATATCCTGAAGGAAGGGACGACGCAGCTACAGCCGGTCGGCGTGGCCGGGGAGCTATGCATCGCGGGCGTCGGGGTAGGACGGGGGTATCTGAACCGTCCGGAGCTGACGGCGGAGAAGTTTACGCTGGATCCGTTCGCAGCGCTGGAGTCTGGCGCAGATGCAGGTCAAAGCCGGATGTACCGGACCGGAGACCTGGCGCGCTGGCTGCCGGACGGCAACATCGAGTACCTGGGCCGGATCGACCATCAGGTGAAGATCCGGGGGTACCGGATCGAGCTGGGCGAGGTGGAGACGCAGCTGCTGCATGTCGAGGGCGTCGTGGAAGCGGTCGTGATGGCACGCGACGACGGCCAGGGCAACAAGCTGCTGTGCGCGTACTACGTCGCGGAGTCGGAGCTTGGCGCAAGCGAACTGCGCAGCCGGCTGGCGGACAGCCTGCCTAGCTACATGGTGCCGTCGTACTTCGTACAGCTGGAGCGGATGCCGCTGTCGCCCAATGGCAAGATCGACCGCAAGGCGCTGCCCGCGCCGGAGCAAGCCGTACGGGCCGCCGACTATATCGCGCCTCGTTCGTTGACCGAGCTGAAGCTGGTCCAAATCTGGCAGGAGGTGCTTCGTCTTCCGAGTGTCGGCATCACCGAGAACTTTTTCGACATAGGCGGACACTCCTTGAGAGCTACGACTCTCGTGTCCCGAATTTTCAAGGAGCTTCACGTCAATGTGCCGCTTCGCGAAATCTTCCTGTCTCCGACCGTCGAACAGCTCGCCAAGGTTGTCGACCGTATGCAGCCGTCGCCTTATTCCGCTATTCCGCGAGCAGGCGACATGGATTATTATCCGGTTTCCTCCGCTCAAAAACGGCTGTACATCTTGAGTCATCTCGAGGGCGGGGAGGTCAGCTACAACATGCCGACTGTCCTGACGGTCAGCGGGCTCCTGGACCGGGAGCGGCTCGAGCAAGCCTTCCTGAAGCTTATCGACCGGCATGAGACGCTGCGGACCAGCTTTGACACCATCGAAGGCGAAGTGGTGCAGCGCATCTATGCACGGACCGATTTCAGGATGGAATACGTGAAGTGCCAGGAGGAAGATGCGACTAGCCACATCAAGTCCTTTGTTCGTCCCTTCGATCTGGAGCTGGCGCCGCTGCTGCGAGTGCGACTGATCGAGCTTGAGGCGTCCAGGCATATTTTGCTCTATGACATGCACCATATCATTTCCGACGGCGTATCGGCTGAGAATATGGTCGGCGAGCTGGCACAGCTTTATGACGGTCATGCCTTGCCTCCGCTGCAGCTCCAATACAAGGACTTTGCCGCATGGCAGAGCAAGGCAAGAGAAGATGAGCGTTACGGCAAGCTTGAAGCGTTCTGGCTGGACTCCTTGAAGGGCGAGCTGCCCGTGCTCCATCTGCCGATTGCTTACCCGAGACCCGAGCTTCGCAGCTTCGAGGGCGAGCTGCTCGAATTTGCGGTCGAGCCGGAAACGGCGGAACGGCTGAGGGCGCTAGCGGCCGAAACCGGCAGTACTTTGTATATGGTGCTCCTGGCAGCTTATACCGTCCTGCTTTCCTCCTATAGCGGTCAGGAGGACATCATCGTAGGCACACCGGTAGCCGGACGTTTGTCCGCCGAGCTTGAACCGCTCATCGGCATGTTCGTCAATACGTTGGCCATCCGAACATCTCCGGCACGGGAGAAGGTGTTCCTCGAGTATATCCAGGATGTGAAGGAACGGATGCTGCTGGCGTTCGAGCATCAGGAATACCCGCTGGAGGAGCTTGTAGAAAAGCTCGATATCCCGCGGGATCCCAGCCGCAATCCGTTGTTCGACACCATGTTTGTGATGGAAACCGTGGACGTGGCGGATGACCAGTCTGCCTCGCGCAGCTCGCTCAGCTTCGAGCCTTACGCTCAGGAGCATCGGATTGCGAAATTCGATATCACCTTATCGATGAGCCTTCGCGGCACGCAGCTGCAGGGATCGTTCGAATACGGCACCAAGCTGTTCAGCCGACAAGTGATGGAGTCCTTGACTCAGCATTGGCTAACGCTGCTGGCCGATATCGCCCATCATCCCCAGCGTACCGTAAGGGAGCTTGCCGCCTGGGATAGCCAGGAACAATCCGGGCTTCTGCAGGAAACGATACATTTTTCGTTCTAGGTCTTTCTAGGTTTACAGGTTGAACCTGTTGCGGGTGTGCAGACGCACACCCGCTCTCAAAGTAAGAGATTCGAACTTGATAAGATCGGGAGTGGACCATATGCATTCGATGTTCGAAAAGGAAATGGCTTACTGGCAGGGCAAGTTCGATAGCGAAGATCAGCTTACAGGCCTCGCGTATAGCCGCGTGCCGACCGGCGCTGGCGTTTCGGATAGCTTTGCCGTTGTTACGGGTAGCTTGCCGCAGGAGCTGTCTAACCGGATCGCCGCTATCACGGGGGGCTCGCCGTTGACCGTGTTTATGGTGCTGTTGGCCGGCGTGAAAGGGCTGCTGCATGCCTATACCCGGGAAGAGCGGCTTATCGTCGGTACGCCAACCGTTCCGAGCCCGGGAGGGGCAGCTCCGGGGATGAACCCTCTGCTGCTAGTGAAAAGCCATATCGAGGAAAGCTGCACCTTCCGTTCCCTGTTGAATGAGTTGAAGTCCTCTTTATCCGAAGCGCTTGCGCATCAACAAACGCCTTTTTGGAATTATACGGAAGCTCTTCCTATTCCGCGGCTGCCCAGCGGTGTGCCTGTCATTCCTACTGTGGCCGCCTTGAAGCAGCTCCATTCGTTGGATTATCAGGAGCGCGCGAAGCCCGAACTTGCGTTCCATTTCGATTGGGATGCCGAGCCGAGGAGCCTTTCATTAGAGGTTGTCTATCAGGAGTCCCGTTATGATCTTGTCTTTATCAGCCAACTGATCGGGCATCTGCAAAGCTTTCTGAGCGTCGCTTTATTTCAACCCGAACGGTTGCTTACCGACATCGAAGTGCTATCCGAGCAGGAGAAGCGGAAGCTGCTGTGCGAGTTCAATCCGCCCCAAACCGATTATCCAAGCGAGCAAACCGTCCATGGGCTATTCGAGCAGCAGGCATCGCTTCATCCTCATGCGCCAGCTGTTACTTACGGAGATCAGTCACTCACTTACATAGAATTGAATGAGCGAGCGGACGCCTTGGCCCAGCGTCTGCTGGAGGAGGGAGCCGGGCAGGAGCAGCTCATCGGCATCATGGCGGATCGTTCGCTGGAGATGATAGCCGGTCTGCTGGGCATCCTGAAGGCCGGCGCCGCCTTCGTGCCGATCGATCCCGACTATCCCGAGGATCGTATCCAGTTTATCCAGGAGGATTCGGGCATGAAGCTGCTGCTGACGAGCGCCCTCTACCGCGGGCGGGCGGCGGCGATTGTGGGCGATCAGGTCACGATCCTGGATCTGGAGCATGCTCCATGGAGGGCGCAAGAGGTGTCGGGCGACATGGGCAAGCAGGCTGTCTCCGCAGGACCGGACAACCTGGCCTACGTGATGTATACCTCGGGGTCGACGGGCAAGCCCAAGGGCGTTATGGTCGAACACCGCAATATCATACGCCTCGTAAAGTCTACCAATTATGTCGAACTCGGCGAACAGACGCGTATTCTGCAGACGGGCGCCATTGTTTTTGATGCGACGACCTTTGAGATCTGGGGAGCGCTGCTTAATGGCGGTCAATTGGTTCTGACCGATGCGGAGGTCCTGCTGAATGGACCGAGGCTTAAGGAAGCGATCGAGCGGTACGACATTACGACCATGTGGCTGACCGCGCCCTTATTCAATCAGCTGCTGCAGCAGGAAAGCCGGCTGTTCAGCGCACTCGACACGCTTATCGTCGGCGGAGACGCGCTTTCCGTGCCTCATATTAATATGGCCTTGCGCCATAACCCTTCGCTTCGCATCGTGAACGGCTACGGACCTACGGAAAATACGACGTTCTCGACCACTTATCGCATCGAAGGCGAGCAGGCCGGAGCCGTGCCGATCGGCAGGCCGATCGCCCATTCTACCGCTTATGTCGTAGACCGACAGCAGAAGCTCGTTCCCGTTGGGGCTTGGGGGGAGCTGCTCGTGGGAGGCGACGGGGTAGCGCGCGGTTATTTGAACAGGCCCGAGCTGACGGAGAAGATGTTTATCGAACATCCCTTCGAGCCTGGCAAGCGCTGCTATCGAACCGGAGATTTCGTAAAATGGCGGCCTGACGGCACCTTGGAATTTAAGGGCAGAATCGACGAGCAGGTCAAAATCCGCGGCTTCCGGATTGAACCGAAGGAAGTCGAGGCTGAGCTGCTGAAGGCAGACTCGGTAAGGGAAGCCGTCGTCATCGTGAGGGAAGATGAGGGCGGGCAGAAATATTTATGCGCCTATTACTCATCGGATGGAGAGCTCTCCCCTGGCAAGCTGCGGCAGACGATGCAGCAGACGCTTCCCGCCTTTATGATTCCCTCCTTCTTCGTCCAGCTGGAGCGTCTTCCGCTAACCCCCAACGGGAAGGTAGACCGTCGCGCGCTGCCCGCTCCGAATGCCGCGGGTGAGGCAGGCGAAACGTACGCAGCGCCGCGTACGGAGCTCGAAGCGGAGCTTCAGTCGATCTGGGAAGATATCTTGAAGCTTCCTAGGGTCGGCATCCGGGATCATTTCTTCGAGATCGGAGGACACTCCCTGCGGGCTACTGCGCTTGTGTCCGCCGTGCATCAAAAACTGAACAAAGCGATTCGGCTGAAGGATGTATTCCAGTACCCGACCATCGAATCGATGGCGCAAGCTATAGGGGATCGGGAGCATACGGAATACACCGCTATTCCTGCCACTGACGTACGTGAATCCTATGCCGTATCGCCTGCGCAAAAACGGATGTTTATGGTGAGCCAGCTTGCGGGAGCCGAGGTCAGCTACAATATGCCCGGCGCTGTCGTGCTGGAGGGCGAGATGGACTTCGAGAGGCTGGAGCAGGCCTTCTCCCTGCTGATCGCCCGTCACGAAACGCTGCGCACAAGCTTTGAGACGGCGGATGGCGAGCCGATTCAGCGCGTTCATCCTGAAGCGGGGTTTTCTGTGGAATGCCTGCAAGCTCTTGAAGCCGACATTCCCGCGGTGTTCAGCCGCTTTGTCCGTCCGTTCGATCTGAGCCAGGCGCCGCTTATGCGGGCCATGCTGATCCGGGTTGCACCGGAACGTCATATTCTGCTGACGGATATGCATCACATCATCTCGGATGGAGCCTCGGTCCAGGTGCTGGTACAAGAGATCATGCGCTTGTATCAGGGAGAGGACCTGCAGCCGCTTCCCATTCAATATAAAGATTATTCGGCCTGGCAGCAGAAGCGGGGGCAGACGGACCGGTATAGGCTGCAAGAGGAGGAATGGCTCCGCACATTTGCCGGCGAAATTCCGGTGCTCGACCTGCCGACCGACTTTCCGAGACCTGCGGTCAAAAGCTTTCAGGGACGCACCTGCGAATTCCTTCTCGATCCCGAGCAGAGTGCCGGACTTCAACGCATAGCTGCCCAGACCGGCTCTACGTTATATATGGTGCTGCTTGCCGCTTATTCGTCTCTTCTGTACAAGTATAGCGGACAAGAGGATCTGATCGTCGGTACGCCGGTAGCCGGTAGGGAGCATCCGGATCTGCAAGGCTTGATCGGGATGTTCGTCAACACGCTGGCTATCCGTACGAACCCGAACGGCAGCGCGCCGTTCCTGGATTACGTACAGCAGGTGAAGTCGAGAACCCTGCAAGCGTTCGAGCAGCAAGACTACCCGCTGGAGGAGCTGATCGGGAAGCTGGGCCTTCATCGGGATTTAAGCCGCAATCCGTTGTTTGACGCCGCATTTGTGCTGCACAATGAGGAGGCGGAGCCCGTACTGGGCGAGTCTAGCGGCTTGAAGGCCAGCACATACCCGACCGAGCACACCGTCGCCAAGTTCGATCTGACCTTGTTTGCGACCGTGGGCGAACACGGGATTGCCTGCAGCTTTGAATACGCCACCTCGCTCTTCAAGCCTGAAACGGTAGAGCGCATGGGGGAGCACTTTCGACAGCTGATTCGTTCGATCGTGGACCGTCCGCTGATCAAGCTGGCGGCGCTTGAGTTTCTGACTCCCAAGGAGCGGGAGCTCATCTTGACCCGCTTCAACAACACAGCGGCCGACTTTCCACAGGACAGCACGATTCATGAGCTAATCGAGGAGCAGGCGGCACGTACACCCGAGCGGACAGCTGTCGTCTTTGGCAACGAGCGGCTTACGTACCGCGAGCTCAACGAGCGGGCCAATCGGCTGGCCCGGACGCTGCGGCAAGACGGGGTTCGCCCCGATCAGCTCGTCGGGATCATGGCCGAGCGCTCGGTTGAATTGATCGTAGCCATGCTCGGCGTGCTCAAAGCGGGCGGAGCTTATATGCCGATCGACCCGGAGTATCCGGATGAGCGCATCCATTATATGCTGGAGGACTCGGGCGCGCAGCGGCTTCTTCTGCAGAAGCGCCTGCAGCACAAGCTTCATGCGGAAGTCCGTACGTTTTTCCTGGGCGACGAGCAGTCGTACCATCCGGATGCTACGAATCTGGAAGCAGCGGCAGGTTCAGGCGATCTTGCTTATGTCATCTATACCTCGGGTACGACAGGCAAGCCTAAGGGAGTGATGGTCGAGCATCGGGGACTGTGCAATCTGCGTTCCTACTTCGAGCGGGAGCTGAAGGTGAACGCCGAGGACAAAGTGGCGCAATTCGCCAGCTTCTCCTTCGACGCAGCGACCTGGGAAATCGTGATGGCGCTCTTTACCGGCGCCGCTTTAGTCATTCCTTCTCTCCAAACGATTCATAACTACCGGCTGTTCGAACAGTTTATCCGGGAGAACGGCGTTACGGTCGCAACCCTGCCGCCGACTTATGCCCTCTACCTGGAGCCGGAGCAGGTTCCCGGCTTGGCGAAGCTGATCACCGCCGGATCGGCTCCGACCAAGGAGCTGATTCAGCGCTGGAGAACGTCCGTTACCTATATCAATGCATATGGTCCAACCGAGGATTCGATCTGCTCCTCCGCCTGGATCTATGACGATGCTGAGGAGCAGGAGCAGGAGCTGGAGCAGGATGCAGCACCCGTTACCATCGGTCGTCCTATCTACAATCATCGCATGTACATTGTCGGGGAGGATCATTCGCTGCTGCCGGTAGGCGTAGCGGGCGAGCTATGCCTTGCGGGAATAGGGCTGGCCCGCGGCTATTTGAACCGTCCCGAGCTGACGGCGGAGACCTTCGTAACGAGTCCGGTCGAGCCCGGGGAGAGGATGTACCGAACCGGGGACTTGGCCCGCTGGCTGCCGGACGGCCGGATCGAATACCTGGGGCGCGCCGATCATCAGGTCAAAATACGCGGTTACCGGATTGAGCCCGCGGAAGTGGAAGCCCAGCTGATGAAGGCTGACGCTATGCAAGAGGCCATCGTCATCGCCCGCGAAGACGAGCAGGGACAGAAGCAGCTTGTCGCCTATTTCATAGCAGAGCGCGTCCTGCCGGCCTCCGAGTTGAGGGCCGGTATGGAGCGGGAGCTGCCAGGCTACATGATTCCCTCCTTCTTCGTACAGCTGGAGAAGATGCCGCTGACGCCAAACGGGAAAATCGACCGCCAGGCTCTGCCGGCGCCTGAAGCGGGGCAATCCGGCGCGGCCTATGTCCCGCCGCGGACCGAGGTGGAACAGCAGCTTGCCACGATCTGGCAGCAAGTATTGGGAGCCGGGACGGTAGGCATTACCGACAACTTCTTCGACCTTGGGGGAGACTCGATCAAGTCGATCCAGGTATCCTCCCGCATGCTGCAGGCGGGATACCGGGTTGAAATGAAGGATTTGTTCCAGCATCCGACCATTGCCGCCCTGAGTCCTCATATTCAAGCCGCTGTCCGAACGGCTGATCAGGGTACGGTCAGCGGAGCCGTACCGCTTACGCCGGTATTGCGGTGGTATTTTGAACAAGATCAGGCCCAGCCGCATTACTTTAACCAGTCGGTCATGCTGTATCGGGAGGAGGGCTTTGAAGAAGGCGCACTTCGCCAGGCGATGCAAGCCATCGCGGAGCACCATGATGCATTGCGGCTTGTATTCCGTTCTACCGAAGCCGGCTATACCGCATGGAATCGGGGAATCGGTGAGGGAGAACTATTCACGCTGGAAACTTATCGCATGTCGGATGTCGAGAATAAAGCGCAGGCTATCGAGCTTAAGTGCGAGGAGCTTCAGGGAAGCATGAATCTGGAGCAGGGACCGCTGGTCAAGCTTGGACTATTCCGTATGGATGACGGCGACCATCTGATGATCACCATTCACCATGCGGCGATCGACGGTGTATCCTGGCGTATTCTGTTCGAGGATCTGGCTACGGCCTATGAGCAAGCCGTGACCGGGCAACGTATCCAGCTTCCGCTCAAAACGGATTCGTATCGGAAATGGGCCGAACAGCTTATCCGGTATGCTAATAGCGAGCAGCTGGAGAAGGAACGCGCATACTGGCAAAGCGTCGCCTCCGTTTCCTTGAAGCCACTGCCCAAGGATCGCGCGCAAGGAGGAAATCTGCTTAGAGACAGCGACACGGTGACGGCGCACTGGAGCCAAGAGGACACCGCAAGGCTGCTCAAGCAAGCCCATCGGGCGTACTCGACGGAGGTGAACGACCTGCTGCTCACGGCTCTGGGCATGGCGCTGGAGGCTTGGGCCGGGATGAGTGCCGTTCAGATCAATATGGAGGGTCACGGAAGAGAACAGCTTCTGCCGAACCTGGACGTGACGCGTACGATCGGCTGGTTCACGAGTCAATATCCGGTTGTGCTCGACTTGGGCCGCGAGCAATCGATCGCCGGCCGGATCAAGAGAGTGAAGGAGCGGCTGCGCCAGATTCCGAACAAAGGAATCGGCTATGGACTGCTGCGTTACTTATCCGGAGAGCAAGGGGACCCATCGCTCGCTGCGAAGCCGCACATCAGCTTTAACTATTTGGGACAGTTTGATCAGGACCTGCAAAGCAATGCTATCCAGCCGTCTATTTATTCCTATGGGATGCCACTCAGCGAAGAGACGAAGCGGATTTGTGACCTTGAGGTGAACGGCATGATCTCCGGCGGCGAGCTCGGGCTGACGATCGGCTACAACCGTTACGAGTATGACCGGGATACGATAGAGCGTCTGGCTGAAATGCTGGAGAAAAGCTTGTCCGAGGTCATCGCGCATTGCGTCGCCCAGGAGCAAACGCAGGTCACGCCGAGCGATCTGACGATCAAAGGGTTGTCCATGGACGATCTGGAGGAATTGCAGAAGCAAGCAAACGATATCGGGGTACTGGCCGACGTCTATACGCTTACGCCGATGCAGCAGGGGATGCTCTTTCATGCCAGGTTCGATCCGCAATCGCCCGCCTACTTCGAGCAGGTTTCCTATGAGCTGCACGGCCGTTTCGATCCGACGATATTCCAGGAAAGCTTGTCCGGCTTAGTCCGGCGTCACGAAGCCTTGCGTTCCAACTTCTGCTTCGGGCCCGGGGACAGACCGCTGCAGATTGTTTTCCAAAGCAGAACGGGCGGATTCCTGTATGAGGATGTACGAGGACTGGAAGGCGGCGAGCGTCAGGCTTACGTCGACACGTTCCAGACCGAGGATAAAAAACGGGGCTTCGACCTCAGCCGGGACCCGCTGCTGCGCGTATCGGTGCTGCGCATCGCCGACGATGCGTACCGGATGATCTGGAGCTTCCACCATATCATCATGGACGGCTGGTGCCTGCCGCTTCTGAACAGCGAAGTGTTCGAGCATTACTATGCTCTCAAGGAGAACAGGGAACCGCGACTTCAAGAGGTCACTCCTTATAGCGAGTATATCAAGTGGCTGGAGATGCAGTCGAAGGAGGAAGCGGTCCGCTATTGGAGCGAGTACCTGGAGGGATATGATCAGCAGACGCGGCTCCCGTCCGTCGCGAACGCTACGGTCCGACTTGCCGGCGAAGCCGATGAGCATCAGCCGGTCGAACCGCTTCGCGCCGTCTTGGGCCGCGAGCAGACCGCCAAGCTAAACCGGATAGCCCGGGAGCAGCAAGTGACGATCAATACGCTGGTCCAGACGGCATGGGGTCTCCTGCTGCAAGGCTATAACAACGCGCAAGATGTCGTCTTCGGCAGCGTCGTCTCCGGAAGACCTGCCCATATTCCGGGTGTCGAGAATATGATCGGCTTGTTTATCAATACGATTCCCGTACGTATCCGCTCCGATAAGGATGCTTCATTCGCCGAGACGATGCGCCGGACACAGGCGCAAGCGGTCGCTTCGCAGGCGTACGACTATTACCCGCTGTTCGAGGTCCAAGCGCTGACGGAGCAGAAGCAGGATCTGATCAACCATATCCTGGTTTTCGAAAACTTTCCCGTCGAACAGCAGGTGGAGCAGCTTGGCGGTGAGGACGAATCGGCATTTTCCATTACCCATGTGGACATTAGCGAACAAACGAACTATGACTTCAGTCTGAGCGTTACTCCGGGTGAGGAAATGGGGTTCAGCTTCGAGTACCACTCCCGCTCTTTCGAGTTGGAGGATATCGAACGCATCCAAGGGCATCTGTTCCATATGCTGGAACAAATCGCGGATAATCCGAACATCCTCGTCGGGGAGCTTGAGCTGGCAACGCCGCAGGAAAGGAAGCTGCTCCTCGAGGACTTCAGCAGTCTGAACTGGGAGCCGGCGCCCGAGCTTACGTTCCATCAGGAGTTTGAACGGAATGCCGAGCTTTATCCCGATCAGACGGCAGTCGTGTACAAAGATCAGCGCTTGTCCTACCGGGAGTTGAATGAGAAAGCGAATCAGCTGGCAGCCAAGCTGCGGGGATACGGCGTAGGGCGCGAATCGCTCGTGTGTATTCTTGCGGACCGCTGCGCGGAACTAATCGTCAGCGTACTGGCCGTATGGAAGGCCGGGGGGGCTTATGTGCCGGTCGATCCGGGTTATCCGGCAGAGCGGATTCAGCTGATGCTGGAGGATAGCGGCGCGGAGGTGCTGCTGACCCAATCCTGGCTCACACCGTTACTGAGCGGAAGAACAGGGATGGAGCTGGCGGAGGTCACCGTGCTTGAGCTGGATGACGAACGCCTGTATGCCGGAACTTCCCCGGATAATCCGCCGTTCATCAATGAGCCGCAAGACCTGGCGTACGTCATCTATACCTCGGGTACGACCGGACGCCCCAAGGGCGTCATGATCGAGCATCGCAGCTTGATGAATACAGCCCTCGCCAGCCGCCGGGAATGCCGGTTTACCGAGTTCCCGGTACGGGTGTTGCAGCTTGCCAGCTTCTCCTTCGATGTCTTCGTGCTCGATCTGGCAAGGTCCTTGCTACATGGCGGCATGCTAGTCATCTGCCCGGCTGAGGATCGCATCGATCCGGAGCTGCTGTACGGGTGGATTCGCGATTATGACATCACGGTGCTGGAATCAACGCCGGCACTGCTGCTTCCGCTCATGTCGCATATCGATAGCCACGAGTTGAAGGTACCGTCTATGAAGCTGCTGGTTACGGGATCCGACAGCATCGGGGTCACGGATTACAAGTGGCTGCTGGAAAGGTTCGGGTCACAAATGCGGGTCATGAACGGGTATGGAGTAACCGAGGCTGCGATCGATTCCAGCTTCTATGACGAGCCTGTCCGGCTGCTGTCGGCTGCCGGTCATGTGCCAATAGGGAAGCCGCGGATTAACAACCGCTTCTATATCTTGAACGATCACTTCCGTCCTGTTCCGGTAGGTGTGGTCGGCGAGCTGTATATCGGCGGGGCTGGCGTAGCGCGCGGCTATCGGAATCAACCGGAACTTACCGCCCAGAAATTCATACCGAATCCCTTTGTGCCGGGAGAACGGCTGTACCGTACGGGGGATCTGGCTCGCTGGATGAAGGATGGGAATGTCGATTTCCTGGGCCGGTCCGACTTCCAGGTGAAAATCCGCGGGTTCCGCGTCGAGCTAGGCGAGATCGAGACGGCGATGCTGCACTATTCCGGAATCCGGCAAGCCGTTGTGGTGGAGCGCAAGGATGAGAGAGGGCAGAGCTATCTGTGCGGCTATGCCGCGGGCGAGGCCATCGAAGCCGAGGCGCTGCTCGCGTACTTGCGGCAAGCTTTGCCGGCTCATATGGTGCCAGCCCGTCTCGTTGTTCTAGATCGGCTTCCTCTGACGCCGAACGGCAAGGTGGACCGAAAGGCGCTGCCGGAGCCGACTTCCAGACTCGAAGCTGAAGCGGGCTTCCAGGCACCGAGAAATGATGCGGAGGAGCAGCTTGTCCGGATCTGGGAGGAGGTGCTCGGGCAGTCCGGCATCGGCGTAACCGATCATTTCTTCCACATCGGGGGGCATTCCCTGAAGGTACTGGAGCTTGTACGCAAGCTTGAGAAGCAGCTGGGCCGGGATCTTCCACTGCGGCTCATCTACGATGCGCCTACGATTGAGGAGCTGGCACGGAAGCTGTACGCCGACAACGGCTCCGGGTCTGGACAGCCCGAGTCCTCCTCTATCACGAAGCTGAATGAGCACGGTTCTCTGCGTATGTTCTGCTTCCCGCCTATGCTTGGATATGGCCTTGGCTTTGCCGGGCTAGCTGAGCAGCTCGAGCATCAGGCCATCGTGTACGGACTTGATTTTATCGAGGACTATGAGAGTGAAGACGATCTTATCGAGCAATACATGAAGCTGATCACGGGTATCCAGCCGCAAGGTCCTTATGTGTTCCTTGGCTATTCGATGGGGGGCAATCTGGCGTTCCAGCTGACGAAGGCTATGGAGAGGAAGGGGTACCAGGTATCGGACGTCATTATGGTGGACTCCTTGAAAGCCGTCAAGTCGACGGCGGTCTCTCGGGAGAAGATCAGGAAGCAGATCGATCGATCTCTGGATGAGTCGCCGAACGGCTATAACGAGATGCTTAGCGGCAAGTATCGCGAGAAAATCTACGCCTATGCGCAGTTTGGCAATGAACTGGTCAATAAGGGCGTCATCCAGGCGAATATTCATGCCTTGTTCTCGCCAGAAGCGGATGCTTCCAAGGCAGCATCGGATAAGCAAAAGTCATGGAGCGAGTCCACAACCGGCTACTATAACCGGGGGAAACTGATCGGCTCTCATGATGAATTGCTGGATGCCCAGCATATCCAAGAGAATGCGGCAAAAATCAAGCAGATTGTGCAGCAAATCATCGGAGGGACCGACGAGGCGAAAGCCGAAGTCGCGGCATCCAACCGGGACTGAAGCGGCATCTGAACGGAAACAAACACCTCAACAAACAGGGACACTTCGATGTGCCCCTGTTTGTTGTTCTTGACCTCATGATTTGCAACATTTAATGACTAAATTTTCTAAAGAAAGGTCATATTATTGGATATTAATAATGGATAGGGATGTGCTTTTCTATTATGGATTGTCCTGATGTGCCCGTCGCGGAATCTAACGATCATTCTGGAAAACCTTCTCTTTTACATACACTACATGAATTCGATGACTGCGTAGATCTTACCCACAGGTCTTACCCGGAAACTAAAATGGATCTGGTCTATTTTAGTCATCTGGTTGATCATGAAAAGCTGCATCGGGAAGTAATAGAACCTCTTTTACAAGCGCGTACAGAGGAGGCTTCCCCATTATTAGGGCAATCTCCGTTTTCCTCAGTAACAGATGCCAAAGATTTAATTACCGGAATCTTATCGGGAAGCGTTGCGATTTTTTACAAGAACGATGCTTTTCTCATCGATGTGTTTGGCTTGCAAGCGCGTACGGTGACCGAATCTGAAACCGAATCAGTGATTACAGGTCCGCATGACGCGTTCACTGAACAAGCCGGAATCAATTTAGCTTTGATTCGTCAGCGTATAAAAAGCTCCCATCTGAAAGTGATTAAATTAACCGTTGGGGAAATAACCAAAACAGATGTCTACCTTCTATATATCAAGGATATCGCCAATATGGATTATCTGAATGAGGCGAAACGCAGAATTAGCAATATAGAAATCGATGCCGTATTCGACACGCATATGCTGCTTCAACTCATTGACGATTCCCCTTACTCCATTTTTCCACAATTCCATACCTCTGAGCGCCCGGAAGCCATAGCCTCCAATCTGGTGGCTGGCAGAATCGTAGGCCTTGTGGATGGCAGTCCCTCGGCATTCAGCGCGCCTACTTCATTCTTCGAATACTTCTCATCTTCGGATGATTATAATCAACGCTGGCTACTCGGGACAGCAAGCCGGTTATTAAGATTTCTGGCGCTCATCATCACTTTGTCCTTTACTTCTTTGTATGTCTCCGTGACAACCTATCATTACGAAATGATCCCCGAGAACCTGTTGCTGACGCTGACAGAATCCAGGTACAAGGTCCCGTTTCCTCCTCTTATCGAGGCGTTATTCATGGAAGCAACGATCGAGCTCCTCCGAGAGGCCGGCGCTCGATTGCCATCCAAAATCGGTCAAACGATTGGCATCGTCGGCGGTATTGTCATCGGACAGGCCGCCGTTCAAGCAGGGTTAACAAGCAACATTCTCATCATTTCCGTAGCTTCCTCGGCGATAGCATCCTTTGTTACCCCAGCCTATGTCATGAGTAATTCCATCCGATTGCTCCGATTTGGTTTGATAATAGGAGCAGGGTTATTGGGCAATTTTGGATTAGTTGCCGGACTTGCTGCCATTGTGATTCATTTAAGCGGACTCACGAGTCTTGGATCTTCTTATCTGACTCCCGTTGCTCCATTCAAACCAAAGGATTGGAAGGATGTTTTTATTGTTGCGCCATTCAGCTTCCTTACAGAAAGACCAACACAAAGCAAGTCGCCCAACAAGGTTAGGAACAAGATGAGGAAATGAGGGAGGAGTCCCAAATGAAGGAAAAGTTATCGTACTTTCATGTGACCCTTCTTTTTTTCATGACACAGTCGGGAATGGTCATCTTTACTCTTCCTCGGCTTTTAGCCCAACATTTTGGAACAAACGGATGGCTAGCGCTTGTTTTTATATTCACGATTGTTTCTATAAATATTTATTTCATTCATGTTGTACACCGTCTTGGTAAAGGGAGATCCATCTTCGAGATCATGGAGCAATCCATACCTAAATTCATTCTTTTCCCTTTCTATCTGTCGATCGTCTTCATATGGACGATGATCGGCTGTTTACTTGCCAAGCAGTACGTGATGGTTTTTCAAATGATTGCTTTCCCGACAACGAATCCTATGATATTTAAACTGGTCTTCGATGTGCTTGCCTTTCTCTTGGTTATACAAGGGATATACAATATTTCGAAAGCATCGACGGTCTTCTTTTGGGGCACCATGTGGATATTACTTTTACTTTTCTATTTTTATGTCGATTTTCAATGGTCTCGGTTGACCCCATTTTTTTTTCAAGACAGTAAAATAACTATGCAAGGAACGGCGAGTATTTATTTGGCATTTTTGGGGTATGAGCTCTGTTTGCTTCTATTCCCATACACGACTCAAAAAACGAGATTAATGAAAGGGGTTTGGATTGGGAATCTCCTGCTGTTCCTGAATTATCTGTATGTCAGTTTTATCTCATTTGGTTTCTACGGTCATAGATATTTAAAAGACCTTGAGTTTCCACTTTTGAATATACTCGCGTATATGCAATTTCCGTTTATTCAGGGGACAGAAAATTTATTCTATGCTTTCTTTATGTTTTCCATCATTGTGACGTCAGTCATGTTCTGGTGGGCGGCTAAAGAGGCCATTTCAAGGATTTTTTCAATAAGCCAGAAGCTATTAATGCTAGTTATCCTCGCATTGTCCTATTGTATTTCCTATATTTTCGATGTGATGAGTGAAATCCAGCAATGGCTGACCATACTTGGGTATATCGAGGTGGTCATTGCTTTTGGTTTGCCGCTAGGTCTGATTCTTCTTCTGCTGGCACAAAGGACAAGAGGTGAGACGACAAGTGATTAACAACCGAGCATATCTTTGGATTTTTGTCACGTTCGTTCTGCTTGCAGGCTGTGATGACCAGCGGATTCTGGAGAAGACAGGTTTCATTCATTCCACAAGCTTTGATCTGTTACCAGATGGTAAAATTAACTATGCGATAAGCGTTCCCATTGCAAACCCAGAAATAAAAACATCGAGAGAATTTCTATCCACCGTGGCCAAAAGCAGCAAAGAAGGTCGAATAAATCTGGCCAAACAGACCAACCTGACGTTAGTCAGCGGGCAATTACGAACCGCCCTGTTCGGATTATCCTTGGCCAAAAAAGGGATTTGGGATTACATGGATACGTTGATGAGAGATCCTACCATATCTGAGCAAGCCAAGATTATAGTTGTAAATGGGGATGCAAAAAGTCTCCTTGAAAGAAACTACAGATCTTATCCGCGAACAGGGAGATACATTGATCGTCTCATACAAAAGGAAGCAAAGGGCCATGCCATACCGCTTACCACGATATATACGTTTGTACGAGATTATTATGATGATGGGATTGATCCCATCGTTCCCATTATTAAAAATGCCGGGGAAACCCTTGCTATAGATGGAATTGCTCTATTTAAAGATGACAAATATGTAGGCAAGATTAAATCGGAAGATGCCTTGATATTCAGTTTTATTTATCACAGTTTTAAGCATGGCGAATTGAGTATCGATCTGAAAGAGGAAGAATTGCAAGATAGTAAAACCGTCATGTTAAGCTCCTTGAATAGCTCAAAGAAGGTCGACGTTAAACACGAAGAGAGCGGGCAAACGAAAGTTATTATTCATGCAAATGTAACGGCTTCGATACTGGAATATGTCGGAGAATTAAAGCTGAGTGATGATGCCAGCAGACGTAAATTGGAACGTGAGATCTCCGACATCATAACCCAACGGGCAGAAAGAATCATAAAGTACCTGCAAGACAAAAAAACCGATAGTCTTGGCATAGGAACATATGTAAGAAATAGCATGACATACAGCGGCTGGAAGGAAACAAGCTGGCATGATAAGTACCCGAACTTAAACGTACAAGTAAAGTTAAATGTAAGAATAAAGGAATATGGATTTCGACATTAGCATTCGTAGATGAACAGGGTATGACCATCTTACGCAGCCTTTGCAGCTCAAAAAATTGAATTATTAACAGAAATTAAGGATTGTTTGCAGGCAGATAAGGGTATACAACATATGAGAACTTACACTCTTTACCAACAGAGGTGATCGAGGATGAACAATACCCTTAGCCTGATCCGAAACGTATTACTGGCGGCTTGCCTGCTCATGGGGCTGGCGCTGCCGCACACCCGTACCGCGCAAGCTGAATCCCGCTTGTCGGCGATGGATCTGGAGCGTAACGTCGATGCGACGATGCAGGAGCAACTGAACCGGCTTCATATCCCCGGGGCCGCTGTTGCTGTGACCAAGGGTTCTTCCATTCTGTTCAGCAAGGGATATGGCTTTGCGGATCTTGAGGACCAGACCCCTATGGACCCGGCCCGGACGATCATACCTATCGGGTCGCTGACAAAATCGATTACGGCTACGGCCGCTATGCAGCTTGTCGAACGTAATCAGTTGGAGCTTCGCAGGAATGTTAACGATTATTTGACCGCCTTTAAAATTTCTCCTCACGGCCAAGAGCCGATCACCCTACACCACTTGCTGACGCATACAGCCGGGCTGGACCAAGCCGTCTATTCGGTCAATGGATCCTCGAAGGAGCAAACGGTTAGCACCGGGGAGTACTTGCAAACCTACTATCATAAGCAGCCTCCGGTGCGCGAGCCCGGGGTGAAGTATGAGTACAGCAATGTCGGTCTCGGGACAGTAGGCTATGTGATCGAGCAGTCATCCGGTCAAACGCTGAATGAATATCTCACGCAGCATGTCTTCCAGCCGTTGAGCATGCCGAGCGCAAGCTTGGGCCTGCCGGATCATAACCCTAATCTGGCCAAATCGTACTCGTATGATAAATCGGGGTTTACCCCAGTTCCGTATTCCTACATTAATCTGGAGGGAGCGGGAGCCATAAGCGTTATCCCGCAGGAATTCGCTCATTATCTGATCCTTCATGCGAATCAAGGAGAATTCAACGGAGTCCAGGTCCTCGCTAAGGATACTGCAGCCGAGATGCACAAGCAGCAGTTCGCCGCGCATCCGCGGCTTGATGGACTTGGCTATGGCTTCTTCCGAGGAGAGCTGAAAGAAGGGGTGCCTATGCTATGGCACACAGGGGAGATTGACAGCTTTATATCGAAAATGGTGATCGTGCCTTCCGAGAAGCTGGGTATCTTTGTCGTGGCGAATGCTTCCAATTCCGGGCTTCAGCTTCATGACCTGCTCATTGAATCCATAAGCGCTTTTCTGCCCGTGCCGCCTGCGAAGCCACAGCTACAGCCACAGCCGCTGACGCTTGGCTCTGGCGGAGGGCAGTCAGCCTCCTTCATCCAGACGTCGAAGCTTGAGCTCAGCAAGTCGGGGCAAGACTACGGCCCTATCAAGGAGCTGGAAGGCGATTATCAGGCCGGTATCAACCCCCGTCATGGATGGGGGAAATGGCTCCGTATGCTGGGAGGCTTCAGCTATCGGGTGACGGCGGTGGATTCCCGCACGCTGGAGGTGAAAGGATACTTCCCGGGCCGGGACGAGAAGCAGAGCCTATCCTTCACCCACCTGGAAGATGGATTGTTTCAAGCTAAGAAGGGGGAGGAGACGCTATTCTTCTCCAAGCTGGACGGGAACTGGAGCTTGACGAATTCGGAGAATGTGACGATACCGAAAGTCACGTTCTGGCAACAAACCTACACCCTGCTTGGGCTGTATATCGCGTCAGCGGCTTTCTTCGTAGTTTTGCTGGTCGTATGGCTGTTTCAGAGCGTCGTCCGCCTCTTCAAAAAAGACTCCGGCCGGCTGAGGCCAGGGTTTGCCGTCATCGCGCTGCTGAATACGATATTTTTTTACATGCAATTCACATACGGCAATTCCCAGGTCACATATGGCTATCCGCTTTGGTATGCATGGGGCATCAGCGCGCTGCCACTTGTTTCGGCCGTCATCGCGGTGTTCTTATTAATAAAGAGGGACCTGCGGAAAGCTTCGGGCGGATGGCCGGATTGGGGAAGGGCGGGGATGTCCGTCATGACGCTCGCCGTTACGGGATATTTATTTTACTGGAATTTCCTCCCTGTCCACTATTCTTGAAGCCCATCGA
>NZ_WUWM01000006.1:0-223715 GCF_009846885.1 Paenibacillus puerhi | reverse complement strand
AGCGGCTGTGCTCGCGGTATATCCGCTTGCACAGCCGCTCTCTCTAGGTGTACCTTAGTTGGAATACGTATTGCCTTGCTCGTCGACATAGATCGATTTGACCAACGTACGGCGGAACTTGTGGCCGCTTTCCGTTTCGCCTTCGATTTCTGCCGTTACATTGTAAATGCCCGCGCCTTCAACCGTCGGAATCGCTAGCTCCTCGGCAGGGGAGACGAGTCGTTCTTTTTGCTTAATCCGCTTCGGCTTGCTAATCTTGGGAGCTTTTTTCTTCAGCTTGTCCGACTTCGCATCGGTTTCTACAAAATCTACGCTGTATTGAACCTGTGTACGGCCGTTTTTCAAACCATCGGCCTCCACCTTCAGCTTTTTGCCGTCTGATCCGCGTTTGACTTTCACCTTGGATGGACCCCCGGCCTCATACGCGGCAGTGAAAAGATACGCTGCCGGGCCATCGCTTCCCGCCGTTATTGTCCACTCGCCCGGACTTGGATTCGATAAGGTTGCTGTATGATGCCAAGCGCCTGCAAATATTCCCGTATCCTCGACCGGTTGAACGGGTACGCTTTCCACCGATCCGTCCGGCGCAACGATATCCAGCTTGGTAAGCGGCGTGCTTCCGATCCAGTCAAGCTTGACCGAGTAAACCGCATTTTCCACGGTGAACGTTTCCGAGGCGGAACCCGAATGCTGGCCTCCGCGAATAAAGCTGGAAACTCCGGACTGGTCGCCATCCAGGACCTTCTTAGGAGGCGAAGCGATTTCAACTAGATTTTGCTTCGCATTTGCCGTCTGAAGGACGAGATAGGGCTTAAGCAGATTAAACGTGGCTGTTCCGGTTTTAATGCTCGTATGATTCCAATTTCCTACATTGACCATCTTACCGCCGGGCAAATGAGCGCTGCTGACGGTAACGACGCCGTCATTGGGACCGAAATCCTCCAGATACAATCCGCCGAGGAAATGAGTGAAGCTGCCGTTCGAGAAGTTATTGCCTGCGAATGTGTACACCTTGTTTTTGCCGGCATTGACATGATTGTCCGTGACAGACCGGAAATAGCTCATATACGACGTCTGGACGGATGCCGTTCCAGGGCTTTGATAGCCGATGGCGGTGGCGAGCCAGCCGGCCCAGTCGCTGTAGGCCAGATCGGCCAATTGGGAACCGTGATGCGGGCTGCCCAAGGTTATGACGTTGGACACGTAGGGGTAGGCGTTATAATGGACAAGCGCGGACTGGGTATCGACTCCGCCTTTGCTGTGGGCGACGATGACCAGCTTTTTGCCGAAATGCTGACTGATCTCCTTGATTTTCCCGGCGAGCAGCTCGCCATTATCCCACATGCTCTGGGACGTTCCCGTAATGTCATGAAGATTGATAAAAGCGGTTTGATAGCCGGCGTCATAAGCCTTCTGATACATATCATTGCCGTCGTACCAGGTCTTGGCGCTGCCGTTCAGTCCATGCACGAAAAGAATAGCGGGCTTGTTCGGGTCAATAGCGGCAGGGGACGTACCTGACGTCCAGGAGCCCGGAATACCTCCGGTGTTCGGATTCGTGGGAATGCCTGCATGTACCGGAGCGACGGTCAATGATAAAGCCAAAACAAGTGCGGTTACTGCGGTGGGTAGTTTCTTAAGCATTATTCTCCTCCTTCAAATGTTGGTACTTCTCTATTATAGAGAGGAGGTGTATGGGATTCAATAACTCTAATAGAATATTTTGTTATTTTTATATGAAGGCGGCATTCATGCATCAAATAATAGAGTTTACATAACTTTCGTTATGTAAACAATATATAAGAAGGGTTTCTCATAAATTGAACGTTCCGGGAAAAGGGAAGGGCGGGGGGAGCATGGCTACTTCAAGATCTTGAAGCTGCGGTCGTTCGGAGGACTCGATCATTCGCGCTTACGTGCTGCGCTTACAAGAGGAGTACGGTCAACTGTCGCAAGTGGCTCCAGCACCGTACCCGTTCCTTAAGCTTCTGGATTCTACTTATTATTGCTAAAGCGTTAATTCCTCCTTCCCTAAATATAATTTTTCTTTGGTTTTCTCCTCTAGCTCCGCCTTCATTTCCAGCTTATAGCCTACTCCCCAGATCGTCACAATGCGGAAGATGTCTGTGATCGGCTCGAACCGATAGCGAAGCCGCTTGATGTGGACATCGACCGTCCGGTAGTTCCCGTCGAACTCGGTTCCCCATATTTGCTCGATCAGTTGATTTCGGCTGAATGGCTGTTTCGGATAGCTGGCGAGCTTAAACAAAATCTCGAATTCCTTCAGAGGAAGGACCAGCTGCTTGTCCTCGATTTGAACCTCCTGACTCGTGCGCTTCAATACCATATTGGACAAGGTCAACGTGTCGGACATGGATTTTTTGTACCGGCGCAGGATGGCGCGCGTTCGCATCATAAACTCCATAAGGTTGACGGGCGTTGCGATATAATCGTCGGCTCCGAGCGCGAAGCCTTTGACCATTTGTTCGGGACGCCCAGTAACCATGACCGGGATATCGTCGATCGCGCGAATCTCTTCACAGATACGATGATTGCTGAGCAAGAGTATATCCATCAGCACCAAATCTACCTGAACTCCGTTATACAGCAGGTCGATCGCATCCTCCAGGCTCCTTGCGTCCAGAAGCTTATGCCCTTCCTTTGCCAAAAAATCCCCTACGGTATGCTTAGTTGCCTTGTCTTCAAAAATGAGTAGAATCGTTGGCACTCCTCATAATACCTTTCCTTCCATATATTAGGTATATCCCCTCAGGGTATACTATCATTATTTTTAGGTCTTAAACAAGTAAAACTTTTAATAAAATCACCATGTATTCACAATTTGTTCACTATTTTTTGCTAAATTAGGTGAAGGAATTATAAAAAACATAAAGATAAGGTGAAAATACCATGATATGGGTTTGGTTAGGTATTGCAATTACGCTGGGGGGTACGACCGCTGACTCGGTGTGGCATCTCACCTATGGCTTCCCGGCCGAACAAGGAATTCCATATCCGCATTATATCGTCATGACGGGAATCGTAATGTCGCTTGCCAGTTGTGTGAGCATGCTCCGATTGACGGAGGGCCGCAAGCGATTATGGTGGTTCGGCGCCGTAATGATCGCTCTCGAGCTGTCGGGTTCGCTTTGGGATAATCTCGTTTATCACTCCAGAGGGATATACGGAGCTCCCTTGCAGGAAATTCCCCACACGATGGAAGGGATCGGCGGGATTCTTTGGCTGTTGACAGCACTTGTCATTTCGGTCAACCGAATGATTCAGCGGACCCACGAAAGAACAAGGGGAACCAGGTCCTCGTAATCTTCTGCCGCAAGTAACAATTACATAGACGTAAGCATTTTGACCATTCGAATGGAGGCTGCTTATTTGATGAATGAATTGGCTTTATTTCCGCTCACCTATGCCCAGCGAAGGATATGGTACACGGTACAGATTTATCCGAACTCCCCGATCGCGAATCTGATTGCTACGTCTACCTTCCGTGCGAAGATCGACGTATCCCGGATGCAAGAGGCCGTCAATCGGATCCTCCAGGCTAATGATGCTCTTCGAATTCGAATATACGAAAGCGAGACCGGCGAACCGCAGCAGGCTTTCGTTCCTCATGAACCCTATGTGCTCCCCCTCCTGGATGTAAGGGAAGCCCCGTCTCCCGAGACCGCTGCCCAGGATTGGATAACGGAGCATATCTCTCACGTATTCCCACTTTTTGATACCAAGCTTTATGCCATCTCCCTCCTCCAGGTTGCGGACGAGCAGTACCGTCTGGTCATCAAGCTGCATCATCTGATCACCGACGGCTATTCGCTTGCGACTACCTTGAATGAAATCATGTCTGTCTACACGCAGCTTGTCCAAGGCTCGGATGATCCAGTACAGCTGAAGCCTTCTTATATGGAATATGCAGTCTCCGAGAGGGACTATGAAGCATCCGAACGGTTCCGCAAAGATCGGCAGTACTGGATGCAGACGTTTCGTTCGATCCCCGAACCATCCGATCTAAAACCTTTGCAACCGTTTGCGGGCAGCTCGGCTGCGAAACAGGTGAGATACAGGCTGTCTCATGATCTGCGGGAGAAGGTAAAGGCATTCGGCAAGGAACGGAACCGGAGTCTGTTTACTCTATTTCTAGCGCTTTACAGCATGTATATCCGGCAGATGACCGACAATGAGTCAGTCGTTGTAGGAACCAACTTTACGAACCGGACGAACACCAAAGAGAAGCAGACCATGGGCATGTTCACGAGCACGACGCCGCTTCGGCTTGAGATTTCCGGCGAAACCGACTTCGTGACGCTGCTCGATGACGTGCATCGGCAGCAGATGAGTGTCATTCGGCATCAAAGGTACCCTTACAACCTCATCATGCAGCATGTCAGAGAGCAGGACCCCGATCTGAGCCGGATTTTCTCGATATCGATCCAGTATCAATTCATTGAAACCAACTATTTCGAAGTCTTGCGCAACGAAAGCGATTATATCTTTTCCGGTCATGAGGCGGACGATCTCGTAATCAATATCAAGGAATGGCAAGAAACCGGAGAAATCGACATCAATTATGAATTTCGAACCGATGTATTTACGGATGAAGAGATTCAGCTTATGCACCGGCGGGTCTTCCATCTATTCAGTCAGGCGGTTCATCGCGCGGACCTGCCTCTATCCCGTTATGAGCTTTGCGATCAGGAGGAAATGGCACAGCTTCAGCTTCTTCAACAGAAGCCCGCGCCCGATGACATCGATACGGTCTTTCACGAGCGCTTCGAGCAGCTCGCGCAGCGTTATCCGGACCGTACGGCACTCGTGTTCCAAGGCAGCCGTACAAGTTATCAGGAGCTTGACAGACAGGCCAATCGGCTGGCGCATATCCTGCTCGCGAATGGATTAAGGCCGGAGGACCGCGTGGGGATCCTGCTGCATCGCTCGCCCCAAATGGCCGCCTGTATGCTCGCCATTTGGAAGGCAGGCGGGGCCTATATTCCGATCGAAGCCGCATATCCGGCCAAGCGTATCGAGCAAATCGCCCTCGATGCCGGGATGACGATCCTTCTGACTGAATCAGGCTTGTTGACGGAGGATACAAGGCATGCCGTCCGACACACGCTCGTACTGCAACTGGATGAGCTTGAAGATCGCATCGAAGGCATAACTGACGAGCATCCCGGCATTCCCGCCGAGCTCGGACGCTTGGCCTATGTGATCTATACATCCGGCTCTACGGGACGACCGAAGGGGGCGATGGTCGAGCATTTGGGGATGATGAACCATATGCTCGCCAAGATCGAGGATCTGCCCATCACAGAGGAAAGCGTCGTAGCTCAAAATGCGTCGCATTGCTTTGATATATCGGTGTGGCAAATGTTTGCGGCGCTCTGCACAGGCGGCAGGACCGTAATCTACAGCAATGAGGAGATATGGAAGCCGGATGCGTTTCTTGCTCAGATCGCCCGCGACGGCATTACAATACTCGAGGTCGTTCCCTCGTATCTGGCCGTCATGCTGGACGTTTCTGGGGAATGGAAGCTTCCGTCGCTGCTAGCGCTTATTTCGACCGGCGAAGCATTGAAACGGAATCTGGCGGAGCGCTGGATCCGGCAATATCCGCATATCCCGCTTATGAATGCGTACGGTCCTACGGAGGCATCCGATGATATCACGCATTATGTCATGCACGAGGCGCCGCCCTATGAGACGATTCCGGTAGGCTTCCCGGTCCGGGGGTTTCGGATATATATCGTCGACGCTTACGGCCGGCTGTGTCCGATCGGCGCAAAAGGCGAGATTTGGGTGTCCGGCGCCGGGGTCGGAAGAGGGTATTTGCACGATCCGGAACGAACCCGGGCCGCGTTTATGGAAGACCCTTTTGCGCCGGAGCAGGGTCGCAGGCTGTATAAGACGGGGGACCTGGGCAGATGGCTCCCGGAGGGAGCTATTGAGTTTTACGGACGCATCGATCACCAGGTCAAGGTTAGAGGCTACCGGATTGAGCTCGGGGAAATCGATAATGCGCTCGTCAATCATCCGTCGGTTACCGAGGCGGTTACGCTCGATTATACGGACGAACAGGGAAACACGACACTTTGCGCGTATTACACGACGGCTCAAGGAGCCGAGCTTATGCCAGCCGAACTGAAGTTGTTTCTGGCGCAAAGCATGCCGGCGTATATGCTTCCTGCCTCGCTCGTCCAGTTGACTGCGATGCCGGTTACGCCCAATGGAAAAATCGACCGGAAGGCGCTGCCCAGGCCGGACCTAAGGGAAGTAAGCCGGATCGACCAAGCCCGGATCGAGCCGCGTACGCAGCAAGAAAGACTGCTCGCCGACGTGTGGTCCGAGGTGATGGGAATCGCGGAGCTATCGGCGACGGACCATTTCTTCGAGCTGGGCGGAGATTCGATCAAGGCGATCAAAGTTGTCGCCCGTCTGCAGCGTCAAGGCTGGAAGCTGGAGCTCAAGGATATATTCCAGTATCCGACGCTAGCCCGGCTGGCGGACCGTCTTGTCCTAACAGACGCCATGGTCGCCGGGCCCGCTATCGAAGGACATGCCTGTCTTAGCCCGGGTCAGCGGCAGTGGCTCGCTGATTCCAATGCTCGCAAACTCCCGCCGTATGATTGCCGTCTCTTGAAATTCGGTCATCGTTTGGAGGAGGAACGGGTTGCTGCCGTGATGGACGCTCTGTTGGAGCACCATGATGCTCTGCGTATGGCATTCCATCAGGAGAATGGCGTGATGGTTCAACATAATCGGGCAGCGGAGGAGCTGGTAAGAAACCGGGATTCGTTCTATCGCTTTGAAGTAAAGGAGTTGAATCATAGCTTAGACGGACGTGAAGCGGATCACATCCTTCAGAACCTCCACAGTCATGAACGCTCAGCTTCAGAGTCTATGACGGAGCCGCTAGTTCGCGTGACGCTGCTTCAAGCTTCTGAGGAGAGCGGCTTGCTGGTGCAAATTCACCGTTTGCTGGCAGACGACCGTTCTTGGCGCATCCTGACGTCGGATATCCGTCAAGGATTGTTTCAATCGGCACAAGGCGAGCCTGTCGTCTGGGAAGCGAAGACCGCCTCCTTTCTGGAATGGGCGGAAACGGTTGGCCAGTGGTATGCTTCGGACATCATGCAGCAGAGGGAGCTCCCGTATTGGCGATCGGTAGAGCAGACAGCTTCGTTATTGCCCGATCCGAGGAAGGAAGAACCGGACAACCCATCCGAAGGGGCTTCCGTCACGTGCCTGCTTCCATGGTCGAAGGAAGAGACAGACCATCTCTTTGAAGCTGCCGATTCTGCCTACGGGCTGGCGCCGGAAGAGCTGTTGGTGGCCGCCTTAGGCTTGACGATAAAACGGCGAACGGGCCGTACACGTTGGCAGCTGGAGCTGGAAGGAGACGGACGAAAGGCCTGGGGCCATCGGGTAGACGCCTCCCGAACGGTCGGCTGCTTCCGCTATACCTATCCGTATGTAGTAAATATGGAGGACGCCAAGGATCTTGGCGAATGGCTGGTGCAAGTGAAGGAGGAGCTGCTTCAGCCGCCTCACCGCGGACTTGGCTGGGGACTGATCGCCGCAGCGAATGAGACTGAATCGGGTCTCGCTGCCTTATCCCGTAGACGAGCGGACCTCTCGCTCGCTTATGTAGGACAAGCAGATCTGGAAGCAAGTCCATGGACAGACTATACAGGCGGCACCCAGCTGGCAATTCGCGTTTCTAGTAAAGGGGGACGGCTGGAAGCCGCCCTGCATGGCAGCGGCGCCTTCTTCACCGAAGCATCGCTGCAAGCATTTGCCGCCGAGTTCAAGCTCAGCTTGCAGCAAGTGGCCGAGCATTGCGCGGGAGCGGGCATGCGCCGCCAGACGCCGTCCGACTTCGGAGGCCACGGACTTCTGCCGGCGGAGTTTGCTCGTGTGAGGCTCAAGATGGAGGAAAAGCTGCCCGGGGCCGAGATGGAAAGATTGTTTCGGATGACCCCGATGCAGGAAGCGATGCTGTTCTATAAGCAGCTCAATCCGGATTCGGAGATGTACACGGAGCAGCTCATGCTGACACTCCAAGGAGAGCTTGACGTCGAAGCATTCCATGCCGGCGTCCAGGCCCTAATCGACCGGTACGGCATTCTGCGCACCGTCTTCATCGACACCGAGGTGCATCGTCCCTTGCAGCTCGTCCTCAAGGAGCGCAAAGCCGTGGGCCAATGCCTCGATGTTACCCATCTCCCTGAAGCGGAACGGGAGGAGGCGGCGGTGCAGCTAGTCCGGGAGGATCGGAAGAAAGGGTTTGACCTCACACGAGAGGTGCCGCTCCGGTATCTCATCATCCGCATGGACGACGGCACATGGAAGGTGGCATGGACTCATCATCATATTGTGATGGACGGCTGGTGCCTCGGCGTGCTTATGCGCGACTGGCTACAATTCTACAGGCAAGCGGTGAACGGCGTTTCTCCCCAGCTTGAACCCGTTCAGCCGTATGAACGATTCATCCGCTGGCTGGATGAGCAGAACCCTTTGGACGCCCATACCTATTGGCGCAACCTGCTCGCCGGCTTTGAGCAGCAAACCGGCGTGCCCAAGCGCTCCGGCTATACCGGCGCGGAAGGGTACGAGCTTGCCGAACGTTCATTCAAGCTAAACGCCATGTTGACCGCCAAGCTGGAGAAGCTCGCCCATCGGCAAGGTTCAACTCTGCATCATCTGCTGTTGACTGCCTGGGGCGTACTGCTCGCTAAGTATAATCAGGTGACAGATGTAGTATTCGGTCATGTCGTATCCGGACGGCCCGCAGACCTGCCAGGCGCGGACAGCATGGTCGGACTGTTTATCAACACCGTTCCGGTCCGGGTCCGGATGACCGGAGCTCCGTCCTTTGTCGATCTTCTTAGCATAGTTAGAGACCAAGCCGTCGCTACCGGGGGGAAGTATGACAACGAGCCGTTGACGGAGATCCAGGCGTTGACGGATATTCGGCAGGGACTGATCGATCATCTACTCGTCCTCGAAAACTTCACGATAGACCAGCAGGAGCTGGAGCGGTCGTTCGATGAATCGGATATCGGGTTTACGATGAGTGATTTCGTTTCGTTCGAACAGACTAACTATGACTTGAATGTGATCGTAATTCCGGGAGAAGAAATTCTGATCAAGCTGAACTATAACGCGCGGGCTTATGAGCATGGCGTGATGGATCGTATTGGCGAGCATTGGACACATGTGCTGGAGCAGGTAGCGGCTGCGCCGGAGATGTCCGCGTCGGAGATCAGGCTGGCGACGGAAGCGGAACGGCAATGGCTGGTCTATGATTTGAATCAGACGGCGCTTGCCTATCGACATGACACGACGCTGCATGGCTTGTTCGAAGAGATGGCCGCCCGGCAGCCTAAAGCATTGGCCCTGGTATGCGAAGGCCGTTCGCTGACCTACCGGGAGCTGAACGAGCAGGCGAATCGGCTAGCCCATTTGTTGAAGGCTCAAGGCGCTGGCGCAGGCCGATTCGTCGGAATCGTCATGGAACGCTCCGAGCAGTTGATCGTCGGTTTGCTCGGTATCCTGAAGGCCGGCGCCGCTTATGTTCCGTTCGAGCCTACTTTCCCGGCTGGGCGGATCGCCCATATTGCCCGTACGCTCGACCTGAAGCATATGGTCAGCCTGTCGGCGCAATCGGCTCTGCTGGAGGGCTTGAGCCAGGAGCTGGAAAATGGTCCGGTCGTCATCCTGCTGGACCGGGATGTAAGCACGGAGCTGTCTACAGCCGATTTGCCCAAGCAATCGGGAGTGGAAGACTACGCCTACGCGATCTTCACATCCGGCTCGACGGGTACGCCGAAGGGAGTGCTCGTACGACACAAGCCTGTGCTCAACCTGATCGACTGGGCGCTGCGTACTTTCCAGTTCCATCAAGAAGACCGGGTGCTGCTCGTAGCTTCCGTCTGCTTCGACTTATCGGTCTTCGATATATTCGGACTGCTGGCTGCCGGCGGGTCGATCCATATCGCGACTGAACCGCAGATGAGAGATCCGCGGATTCTTCTTGAACTGCTGCGCAACGAGCCGATCAGCTTCTGGGATTCCGCACCGGCGGCGCTCGGCCAGCTGTTACCTTACCTGGACGGGATGCCATCAGCCGGGGACAGCAAGCTGAGATTAATCTTCCAGAGCGGCGACTGGATTCCACTTACGCTGCCGCCTGCGATGTCGAAAGCCTTTCCTTCGGCCCGCTTCATCGCCCTTGGAGGGGCGACTGAGGCAACCGTCTGGTCCAACTTCCATGAGGTTGGCCGCATCGATCCCGAATGGGTTAGCATCCCTTACGGGCGTCCCATCCAGAATGCTTGTTATTACATCTTGGATGAACAGCACGAGCCGTGCCCGGCAGGCGTACCGGGCGAGCTTTACATCGGCGGCGAGTGTCTGGCTGCGGGCTATCACGACCCGGAGCTTACCCGGGCCAGCTTCTTGCCCGATCCGTTCCGTAAGTCGCTTGATGCGCGTATGTACAAGACGGGAGATCGGGCGCGGTTCCGCGAAGACGGCGTGATCGAATTCCTCGGTCGAATCGATCATCAGGTTAAAATACGCGGTTACCGCATCGAGCTGGGTGAAGTCCAGGTACAACTGTCGGCCTTTGACGCAGTCACCGATGTCATCGTCATCGACCGGAAGGACGCGCAGGGTCAGCAGGTACTGTGCGCCTACTACACCGCGGCGCGCCCGGTCAGGTCGGAGGAGCTGAGAGAGCACTTATCCGCCACGCTGCCCTCTTATATGATTCCTTCGTACTTTGTGCAGCTGGATCGTCTGCCGGTCACAGCCAACGGGAAGATCGACCGGAAGGCGCTGCCCGATCCAGCGGAGAGCATCCGCCCCGCTGCGGACTATGAAGCGCCTGCCAACGAGACGGAGCGCCTGCTGGCCGCAGTCTGGGAGGAAGTGCTGGAGGTTAGGCGCGTGGGCGTGAACGATTCGTTCCTGGAGCTGGGCGGACATTCCCTCAAGGCCCAGCTGCTGATGCTGCGAATGCACCAGAAGCTGCAGGTGGAGGTTCCGCTTCGCGAGCTGCTGAGGCGCACGACGGTACGCGAGCTGGCAGCTTTGGTCGATAAGATGAACAAGTCGGAGCAGGACGTAATCCCGGCGCTTGAAAAGCGCGACTTCTACGAGCTGTCTTCCGCACAGAGAAGGCTCTATATGATCAAGGAGCTTGAGGGGGAAAGCACGTCCTACAATATGCCCGGATTCCTTACGCTCGAAGGCGAGCTGGATCGCGTGAGGCTGGGAGAGGCGCTGCAGGCGCTCGTGAAACGGCACGAAGCTCTGCGTACCTCCTTCGAGGTCGTGAACGGCATACCGATGCAGCGCATCCATGAGGAGGTTGAGCTGACTATCGGCTATGCGGAATGCGAAGAGAGCCGGCTGGAAGAAGCGATCAGTAATTTCGTCTTGCCGTTCGAGCTGACGCGAGCTCCGCTGGTGCGGTTTGCTCTTGTTCGGACCGGGGAGCGGAAGCATGTGCTGCTTGCCGACATGCATCATATCGTTTCGGACGGGATATCCGTCTCCATCGTCTTGGAGGAAATTGCCGAGCTGTACGAAGGACGGAAGCGGGCTCCGCTGGCCATCCAATATAAGGATTATGCAGCGTGGCAAGCCAGCAGACACAGCGGATCTATCTTGGAACGACAGCGGGATTACTGGTTGGCCCGGTTAGAAGGCGAGCTTGTTTCACTTGACCTGCCTGCAGACTATACCCGCCCCGCGGTCCGTTCGTTCGAAGGGGACGAGATCCGCTTCCGGGTCGATGCCGAGTTGGCCGGGAAGCTGACGGAGCTCGCTACCGGTGCGGGGGCTACCTTGTACATGGTGCTGCTTGCGGCGTTCCAGCTGCTGCTTGCCAAGTACAGCGGCCAGGAGCATATGGTGGTCGGATCGCCTTTCGCAGGCCGGGAGCGCGAGGAGCTGAAGCCTCTGGTCGGCATGTTCGTCAATACGCTGCCGATCCGTACGTCTCCCGGCGCAGAGAAAACCTTCGCGATCTATTTAGCCGAAGTGAAGGAAGCGGTGCTTGGCGCATACGAGCACCAGGACTATCCGCTGGAGGAGCTTATCGATCAGCTTGAGCTGCCGCGGGACTTAAGCCGCAATCCTTTATTCGACACGGTATTTGCACTTCAAAATATCGATATTCGGCCCGCGACGATGGACGGGCTTTCCATTACTCCTTATGCGTCCCCGAGCCGGATCGCTAAGTTCGATCTGACGCTCGAAGGCAGCCTTGCCGACGACGGGCTTTACTTCACGCTCGAATACGCCGTCCGATTATTCCGGAAAGAAACGGTGGAAAGGCTGTCCGGCCATTATCTGCACCTGCTTCATCAGCTTGCCGCAAGCCGTCCGGACACGCGTCGGCTCGGGGAGCTGGAATTGATCACAGATGGGGAAAAAGCGCAGATCAAGCATGTGTTTAATAAACCTGTACCGGAGGAGCAGCCGGCTGCCCGCGTCTCCTGCTTGAACGCCGTCTTTGATGAGCAGGTAAGGCTAAGACCGGATCAAATCGCCGTGACGTATCGGGGCGAGGGATGGACCTACTGCGAGTTGAACGAGCGGGCGAACAAGCTTGCCAGGACGCTGCGGGAGACGGGAGTGAAGCCAGATACGCTCGTCGCGCTGATGCTCGAGCGGTCGGTGGAGATGATCGTCGGTATCCTGGGCGTGCTGAAGGCGGGTGGCGCCTATGTGCCGATCGATCCAAGCTATCCGCCGGATCGGATCGCTTATATGCTGGCGGACAGCGGTACAAGGGTGCTGTTGACGCATGAGCGAGCAGGTTCGGAAGCGATAGGGCCGTATGAAGGAATCCGGTTCTACCTCGATCAGGAAGAAGTTTATGGGGAGGACGGCTCTGACCTGCCGATTGTGAACGGACCGAACGATACGGCTTATGTGATCTATACGTCCGGAACGACCGGACAACCGAAAGGCACCGTATTGACTCATGATCATGTGATTCATATTGTCCGAGAGACGAATTACATCGACATTCGCTCGGAAGACCGGGTTCTGCAATTTTCTAACTATGCGTTCGACGGTTCGGTATTCGATATTTTCGGTGCGCTTCTGAACGGGGCTAGACTTGTCATGGTGGACGCCGAGGCGGTTCGCGACCTTCGTCTGCTGTCCGGCATCATGAAGAGCGAGGAGATCACGGTCGGTCTGATCACGACCGCCTTGTTCCATACGTTGGTGGATGAGGAACTCGACTGCTTATCCGGGATGCGCCAAATTATTTTCGGCGGGGAGAAGGCTTCCCTTCCGCATGTCCGCAAAGCGCTGCAGTTCCTTGGCCCTAACAGGCTGATCAATGCTTACGGACCGACCGAGACGACGATATTGACCGCTTACCATCCGGTGAACGAGCTCGCAACCCATGCCCAAACCGTGCCGATCGGCAAGCCGGTCCGCGGGATGCAGCTGTATGTAGTCGGTCCGCAGCAGACGCTTCAACCGGTGCTTGTGCCGGGCGAGCTGTATGTGGCAGGCCGTGGAGTTTCCCGCGGTTACTTGAATAAGCCCGAATTAACGGCGGAGAAATTCATCGAATGTCCATTCGCCCCAGGCATGATCATGTACCGGACGGGTGACCTCGTAAGGTGGCTGCCAGACGGAACGCTGGAATATTTGGACCGGATGGACCAGCAGGTCAAGATTCGCGGCCATCGCATAGAAATGAGCGAAATCGAAAACAGGCTGCTATCTCACGACCTCATCCGGGAAGCCGCGCTGACGGCTCGCAAAGACGGGCAAGGACAGACTGCCTTGTGCGCTTATATCGTGGCCGATCGCGAGCTGCAGCCGTCCGAGCTGCGGGACTTTCTGGGCAAACAGCTGCCCGACTATATGATCCCGAGGCACTTCGTCTCATTGGACCGGCTGCCGATCACGGCTAACGGGAAACTGGACCGGAAGGCGCTGCCGGCGCCTGACGTCTCAGCAGGCCGCGAAACGGAATACGTAGCGCCAAGAAACGATGTGGAGCAAAAGCTGGCGGGTATCTGGTCGCAGCTATTAGGAACGAAGATCGGGATCGATGACTCCTTCTTTCACTCGGGCGGCGATTCGATAAAGGCGATTCAGGTATCGGCGCGTCTGCACAAGGCTGGATTCCAGCTCGAGATGAGGCAGCTGTTCCTGTATCCGACGATCCGGCACTTGGCTCCGCATGTCAGGCAGCTCGGAACGACAGCTTCTCAAGCGCCAGTCCAAGGAAGCATTCCGCTGGGGCCGATCCAGAGCTGGTTCGCCGGGCAGCGCTTCACGGATGCGCATCACTTTAACCAAGCGGTTATGCTCTACCGGGACGAGGGCCTGGATCCTGAAGCGATTCGACTCGTCTGGGATAAGCTGACCGAGCACCATGATATGCTCCGCTGCGTCTTTCCGGCGCCGAACGGCGAGCTGACGGCTTATGTACGCGGGGTCGGTGAGGCTGCTAATAGGCTGGAAACAACCGAGCTGCAGGAACTTCAGCCCGAAGCCGCCCGCGAAGCGATCCGCCGGAAGGCAGATGAGCTGCAAGCGAGCATGAAGCTTACGGACGGGCCGCTTGTCAAGCTGGAGCTTTTCCGTACCGGGCAAGGAGATCATCTGCTGATCGTCATCCATCATCTGCTCGTCGACGGTGTATCTTGGCGGATTTTGCTGGACGACTTTACAGCGCTGTACGACATGGCTGTAGGCGGGGAACAGCTAGAGCTCCCCCCAAAAACGCATACCTACAAGGATTGGACACAATCGCTTCGCGAATGGGCGACCAGCGAACGGCTGCTTGCCGACATTCCTTACTGGCTCGAGCAGGAGAGGAGTGCCGTGGCCCCGCTGCCGCTTAGAGGTAAGGAAGCTCCTTATACGATCGGCAGCGGTACGCAGCTCACGGTCGCGCTTACGAGCGAGCAGACGGCCAGGCTGACCCAGGACACGCATCATGCGTACCGTACCGAGATGAACGATCTGCTGTTGACCGCGTTGGCGCATGCGGCTTCCGAATGGTCCGGCGGCCGGCGCATCGCGGTAGGATTGGAAGGACACGGCCGGGATCAAGTCCTGTCCGCTGCGGGAGCTTCTCTCGATGTATCGCGAACGGTCGGCTGGTTCACTTCGCTATATCCTGTCGTCCTTCCGGAGGGGCTCGGGAAGAGTGCCGGAGAACGGATCAAGGCGGTGAAGGAAGCGCTGCGCTCCATCCCGCACAAAGGAATCGGCTATGGCGTGCTGCGGTATGCAGCGGATCGTGCGCAGCTCGGCGAGCTGAGCTTCTCTCTGCAGCCCGGAATCGGCTTCAATTATTTGGGCGATCTGGACCGGGCGTTCGAGACGGATAATGGCATTCGACGCTCCGATGGCCCGGTAGGGAACGAAGTTAGCCCGCGGATGGAACGGCGTTACCCGCTGGATATCAATGGCTGGATCACGGACGGGAAGCTCACGTTCGAGCTCGACTACGTGCCTGCCCAGTGGAAGGAGGGGGCTGTGGAAGGCTTCGCCGAACGGTTCAAGCAGGAGCTGCTTGACTTGGCGGAGCATTGCGCCTCAAGACGAAAAAGCGAGCTGACGCCCAGCGATATCAGCTCGGTACGGATCGGCGCAGACGAACTGGAGCTGGTATACGGCTCGCTGCCTGAGCAAGCGGAGCTAGAGGACGTGTATACCTTATCGCCGCTGCAGGAAGGACTGCTCTTCCAGGCGCGTATGGAGCCAGCCTCGGAGGCGTACTTTCAGCAGCTGACGCTCGCACTGGAAGGCGAAGTGCATGCCCGATGGCTTGACCAGAGCCTTCGTCATTTGGCTGCGCGGCATGGCATTTTCCGGACGATCTTCCTGTCCGAGTCCGTCAAGCGGCCTGTGCAAGCCGTACTGGCCCAGTGCACGATGCCTGCGCTGTCGGAGCTGGATGTCAGCCATCTGGAGCCGGAAGCGGCGGATGCCGCCGTGCGGCGCTATGAACAGGCAGAGCGGAAGCGCGGGTTCGACCTTTCCCGGGAAACTCCGATGCGGGTAAGTCTGATCAAGACGGGTACTCAGTCTTACAAGCTCGTCTGGAGCTTCCATCATCTGCTGCTTGACGGCTGGTGTCTCGGCATCGTGTTGAAGGAATGGCTTGCGGGGTATGCGGCGCTGAAGCAGGGGCGCTTTGATGCTTGGGCGCAAGCTTTGGAACCGGCTCCTGCCTACGGAAGCTACATCCGCTGGCTGGAGCAGCAGGATAGCGGCAAGGCCGCAGCCTATTGGAGCGAATACCTGAAGGGCTACGGAACGCAGGCCGGACTGCCCCAAGCAAGCGGCAGCTCAAAGCGCCAGAACGAGGGATACGGGGAGCTGAGCTTTGTACTGGATGAACAGACGACAGCCCTTCTCCAAGCCGTGGCCGACAGGCATCAGGCAACGTTGAATACCGTCTTCCAGGTGCTTTGGGCGGTTCTGCTGCACAAGTATAATGACACGAACGACGTGGTCTTTGGAACGGTCGTTGCCGGAAGACCGCCGGAGCTTGACGGGATCGAACGCATGATCGGCCTGTTTATCCATACCGTCCCGGTCCGGTTCCGGGCGGAAGCAGGGGACACCTTCGGAGACATGGTTCGAAGGGCGGCTGAAGAGGCTCATCAGTCCCGGATGTACGAATACTACCCGCTATCCGAGATCCAAGCCGGGTGCGAGCTTAAGCAGCATGTCTTCGATCATGTCCTAGCCTTTGAGAATTATCCGCTCGATGAGAACGAGCTGCAGGAAGAGCAAGCAGCAGGCTGGAGGATGACTGGCGCGGAGGTATTCGAGCGAAGTCATTACCCGCTGTCGGTGTCGGTCTTCCTGGGCCGTAAACTGACCGTAAGGATCGGCTATCGGCAAGGCGTCTATGAGGAATGCATGCTGGAGCGGCTGCCCGCGCAGCTGGAAGGACTGATCGGTCAGGCTGCCGCCGATTCGGAGCGCCCGGTAGCCGAACTGCGGCTGTTGACGGATGACGACCTGCGCCTGCTGGAGCGGTACAACGATACCCATGCCCCTTATCCGCAAGGGGCAACGATTCACGGTCTGTTCGAGGCGCAGGCCCATCGAACTCCTCATGCCCGCGCAGTCACTTCGAACGGACAGACGCTGACCTACAAGCAGCTCAACGACCGCGCAGACAAGCTGGCTGCGGCGCTGCTCGATCAAGGCTTGACGCCAGGCGACATCGTCGGTCTGCTGGCGGAGAAGTCGATCGATACCCTCTCTGCCATTCTCGGCATACTCAAGGCTGGGGGCGCTTATCTGCCGATTGACCCGGATTATCCGGAGGAGCGGATCGCCTATCTGCTGCAGGACAGCGGCGTGAAGCTGCTGCTGACCGAGCAGGGGCTGTCATCCCGGGATCTGCCCGGAGCCTTCAGCGGCAAGGTACTCTGCCTGGACGGCGAGTACGTCGCTACTGCCAAAACTAAAGAGACTGAAGGAGAATTACAGCCGGGCAGGCCGGGTGAGCTGATTCAGCCGATAGACCGGGTCGCCGGCCTGACACAGGATTCTGATCTCGCTTATGTGATCTATACATCGGGTACGACCGGCAAGCCCAAGGGCGTTATGGTACCGCATCGCGGCATGAGCAGTCTCCTCGTCACATTCAGGGATACCCTGCAGGTGACGCCGGATGATCGTGTCCTTCTGTTCGCGAGTCTGTCCTTTGACGCGTCGGTATGGGAGATGTTCATGGCCTTGCTGACAGGGGCCGAGCTGGTATTGGCATCGAAGGACGTGCTCCATCATCCAGTTATGCTGGAGCGGTTCATTCAGGAGCAGGGCATTACAGTTGCTACGCTGCCGCCAACCTATGCTGTGCAGCTGCAGCCGGAGCGAGTAAGCGCTTTGCGTCTGCTTGTAACGGCCGGCTCGGAGGCGTCTGGCGAGCTGGTGAAGGCTTGGAGAACGCACGTCCGTTATTTCAATGCGTATGGACCTACCGAATCAACGGTATGTACGTCGCTTTGGGAGGCCGATCCGGACGGAATGGCCGACACCGGGATCATTCCGATCGGCCGTCCGATCGCCAATACCCAGGTATTCCTGGTCGACCGCCATCTGCAGCTTGTGCCGCCAGGCGCCATCGGTGAGCTGTGCATCGCTGGCGAGGGGCTTGCGGACGGCTACTTGCACCGTCCCGATCTGACAGCGGAAAGATTTGTACCGCATGTCAGGAACGCTCAGCAGCGCATGTACCGGACCGGAGATCTGGCTCGCTGGTTGTCAGACGGGCAGCTTGAGTATCTTGGACGAATCGACCAGCAGGTGAAGATACGCGGTTTCCGTATCGAGCCGGGAGAGATCGAAGCGACGCTCCTGCAGCAGCCGGGCGTTCGGGAAGCGGTGGTCATGGACCGGACCGATTCGGACGGCGTGAAATACTTGTGCGCGTATTATACCGTCGAAACGGTCAAAGTGGGCGAAACGGGAGATACGGGCAATGCGCCTTCCGATGGAGCGAAGCCTCAAGCGCTGCGGGCCGCGTTATCCTCGGTGCTGCCGGATTACATGGTACCTTCGGCATTCCTGCTCCTCGAACGGCTCCCATTAACGCCCAACGGCAAGATCAACCGTTCGGCGCTTCCTGAGCCGGAGCTGGCGTTCCACCGCGACGCGATGTATACGGCACCTCGCACGGACCGGGAAAATCAGCTGGTTCAACTGTGGAGCGAGGTGCTCGGCAGAGAAGCGGCCGTTATCGGCATCGACGATCACTTCTTCGAGCTTGGGGGCCATTCGCTCAAGGCGGCCCGGGTGGCCGCGCACATCCATAGAGAGCTTGGCGTTGAAATCCCGTTAAGGGCCATATTCGACAAGCCCACCATCCGCGAGCTTGCCGCTGCCGTCGAGTCAGCCGGCAACGAAGAGCGGAGGCCGCGTCGCAGACGTATTGCCAGAGCCGGGCGTATGGATACTTATCCGTTATCCCCGGGGCAGAAGCGGATCTACGTGCTTGAGCAAATCGAAGGCGGACAAACGAGCTACAATTTGCCTTCGGTGTACCGGATCGAAGGGGAGCTGGACATCGTCCGGCTCGAGGCGGCCTTCCAGGCGTTGATTCAAAGACATGAATCGCTGCGCACCTCGTTTATCCTCCGGGATGGGGAGCCGGTTCAGCAGATTCATCAGGACGTACCGTTTGAGCTGGAGCTGTATCACGGAGACGGCAGCGAAGAAGTCGAGGCCGAGAAGCTTGCCGAGGCGCTGATTCGTCCCTTCGATCTAGGCCGGGCGCCGCTGCTGCGGGTCTGCATGGCCCAAGGCTATAGTGGAACATTGCTATTCGTCGACATGCATCATATTATCTCCGACGGTATCTCGGTTCAGATCCTGCTCCGGGAGCTCCAGACGTTGTACCGGGGCGATTCGCTGCCGGACGTGCCTCTGCAGTATACCGACTACAGCCTGTGGCAGAGCTCGGAAACCGAGCAGAAGCGGCGGGAGGACGATCGCTTGTATTGGCTTGGCCGGTTCAAAGGGGAGCTGCCGGTGCTAGAGCTGCCTGTCGACCGGCCTCGCAGGTCCGTCCAGGAATTCATCGGCAGCCGTGTTGTTCATTCGGCGGGAAGCGAGCTGAGCCAGAGCGTCGAGCGGCTGGCAGCCGAAACGGGGACGACCGTCTATATGGTGCTGCTGGCGGCCTATAGCATCTTGCTGGCCAAATACGCGGGTCAGGAGGATATTATTGTCGGTTCCCCGGTGGCCGGGAGGCCTTCCGCTGAGCTGGAGGGCGTAATCGGAATGTTCGTCGGCACACTCGCAATGCGAAGCCGGCCTGCAGGGGAGAAGACGGTAAACGACTATTTAGTGGAAGTCAAAACGGACGCGCTGAACGCCTTCGAGCATCAGGACTACCCGTTCGAGGAGCTGGTGGACAATCTGGGGCTTGAGCGCGATATGAGCCGCAACCCTTTGTTCGATGTGATGTTTGTGTATCAAAATATGGACATCGCACAGCTGGAGCTTGACGGGTTGACGCTTGCTTCCAGCGAATTCGAGCACCGGGCCGCCAAGCTGGACCTGACTCTGGAGGCCTCGCACAATGAGGAAGGTCTTCGCTTCCTATGGGAATACCGGACGAGTTTGTTCGACTGTAACACCATCGAGCGGATGTCCGGGCACTTCATCCGGGTGCTGGAGCAGATGACCGGCACTCCTGAGGCCAAGATAGGCAGCATCTGCCTGTTGACGAGCCAAGAGCGTGAGCAGCTGGAAGGCTTCTATGACGAGCGGCCCGGGGATCAGGCTGCGGAGCGCGCGCTCCATCAGCTGATCGAGCGGCAGGCGCGGCAGCAGCCGGACAGGACGGCGCTCATCTTCGCTGAGGAGCGGGTGACTTATGCCGGACTCAACGCCCGGGCCAATCGAATCGCCCGGCTGCTGCTGCGGCAAGGAATCCGAAGCGAGGATCGCGTCGGCATCCTGATGCACCGCTCTCCGGAGATGGCGGCCTGCATCCTGGCCGTCTGGAAAGCCGGCGCCGCCTATGTGCCGATCGACCCGGAAGCGCCGGCAAGCCGGAACGCGGGCATGCTCGGCGATGCCGAAGCGGCGGTCCTGCTTACGCTGTCGGAGTATGCGGCCAAGGAGCTGACGGATCAGCTCGGCTGCGCAGTTGTCAAGCTGGACCGTCACGCGGAGCAGCTCGCTGCGGAGGACGGCTCCGACCTGGGATTGCCGCATGATCCGGACCGTCTGGCCTACGTGATCTACACGTCGGGCTCGACGGGCCGGCCCAAGGGAGCGATGGTGGAGCATCGCGGCATGATGAATCATTTGACCGCGAAGGTCGAGGATCTGCAGGTGACCGGCGGCAGCGTGATCGCGCAGAACGCTTCGCACTGCTTCGATATTTCGGTGTGGCAGTTCTTCACCGCGCTGACGCTCGGAGGCATGACGGCGATCTATCCGAATGAGCTGATCCTGCAGCCGGAAGCGCTGCTCCGGCAGGTGATCGCCGATGGCGTGACGATTCTCGAGGTTGTGCCGTCCTATCTGGCGGTGTTGCTGGATGGGCTGGAGGCCGGCCCTGTGCCAGTGCCGCTGCCTCAGCTGGCTTATCTGGTTGCGACCGGGGAAGCGCTAAAGCAGAACGCGGTGAAGCGATGGTTCGGCCTGTACCCGGACATTCCGATCGTCAACGCCTACGGGCCGACGGAAGCTTCAGACGATATTACCCACTACCGAATGGAGCGGACACCCGAAGCCGGTACGGTGCCGGTCGGCAAGCCTCTGCGCAACTTCCGCATCTATGTGGTGGACGCGTGGGGCCAGCCATGTCCGGTCGGGGTGAAGGGCGAAATCTGGGTGTCGGGCGTCGGCGTCGGTCGGGGGTACTTGAACGATGCGGCCCGCACGCAGGCGGCCTTCGGGGTCGATCCGTTCGTGGAGGAGCCGGGAAGAAGGCTGTACCGGACGGGCGACCTCGGACGGTGGCAGGCAGGCGGCGTCCTCGAGTTTTTCGGGCGGAAGGACCATCAGGTGAAGGTGAGGGGCTACCGGATCGAGCTGGGCGAGATCGATAACAAGCTGGCGGATCATCCGCAGGTGACCGAAGCGGTCGTCATCGATCTGGATGACACTGCCGGGGAGCGTATGTTGTGCGCGTACTATACGAGTCCCCAGGAAGTCGGGCCATCGGTGAGCTCCGATGAGGCGGAGGAATCCGAGCGCCCCCGCGAATCCGGTAAGCATAAGGCACCGGAAGCTGCGGAGCTGGCGGCTTTCCTCGCCGAAAGCCTGCCGTCCTACATGATCCCGGCGCAGTTCATCCGTCTGGAGCGCATGCCTGTGACGGCCAACGGCAAGATCGACCGCAAAGCCTTGCCGCTGCCGCTGAGAACCGCAAAGCTGGCCTTTGCCCCAGCCGCCAAGCCGAGGAACGAGCTGGAGCGGAAGCTGGCCGGGATCTGGAGCGGGCTGCTTGGCCGGGAGGTCGGGATCGACGATCACTTCTTCCATATGGGCGGAGATTCCATCAAAGCGATCCAAGCGGCGGCCCGGCTTCACAAGGAAGGGCTTCAGCTGGAGATGAAGCAGCTGTTTCTTCATCCGACAATCCGGGGCTTAAGCCCCTTCGTCCGTAACCTGGAGCGTCAGGTGAGCCAGGAGCCGGTAACGGGTGAGGCGCCTTTAGCTCCGATCCAGCGATGGTTTTTCCAGCAGGGCTTTACCGATGCGCATCATTTTAACCAATCGGTGCTGCTGTATCGGAAGGAAAGGCTGGAGCTCGCAAGTCTGGAGCGTACACTGGTCAAACTGGCGGAGCATCATGATGCGCTACGCACCCGCTTCACTTACCGGGAAGATCGTCTTATCCAGCGGGTAGGGAGCATGGAGGAGCCCTTATATGGCTTGCACATCGAAGACATCGAAGAGGCATCCGACGCGGAAGCCCGCATCTATGACGCAACGGCTGCGATCCAGCGAAGCATGGATCTGGAGCACGGGCCGCTGCTGCAGCTGGGCTGGTTCCGGACCCCGGATGGGGACCATCTGTTTATGACGGCTCATCATCTGGTCGTAGATGGAGTTTCCTGGCGCATTTTGCTGGAGGATTTCTTTCAACTTTATCAGCAGGCGGAAGCGGGCCAAGCGCTGCAGCTGCCTCTCAAATCGCATGCTTATAAGGACTGGACGGAATTTCTCACCCGTTATGCGGACAGTCCGCAGCTGTTACAGGAGAGGGAGTACTGGCGTTCCATGGAGCAGAAGCTGCCGGCTCAGCTGCCGCGGAAAGGGCGGCATGCCGCCTCCGGTCGCGACCTCAACGCTCAGATCGCCATAACGCTCACCGCCGAGCAGACGACTGCGCTTACGACTACCGTTCACCAGGCCTACCATACGGATATGAACGACGTTCTCCTTGCCGCGCTCGGCGGAGCTGCCGTGGAATGGACGGGCGGAGAGCAGATCGGCATCTGGCTGGAAGGCCACGGACGTGAGGAGATTACCCGCGACCTCGACCTTTCCCGAACGGTCGGCTGGTTCACGGCGTTATATCCGGTCGTGCTGAACGTCGAAGCCGCAGATTCTCCGGGCAGGCGGTTGAAAAAGGTGAAAGAAACGCTTCGTGCCGTTCCACACAAAGGGATAGGATACGGAATTCTGCGATATGTGGCCGAGAGCGGCGCCCTGGACCATGACGGGCAAACCTTCGACTTGTGCCCGGATATCAGCTTTAACTATTTGGGCCAACTGGACGGATCGATGGAAGATTCCACGTTCGCGTTGTCCGCTTATGAGACGGGAGATGAAGTGAGCCCGAATCTGGAGCGCCGTCATCCCGTCGATATTAACGGATGGATACGAGGCGGCCGTCTGACGCTTGTCATCGACTATAATCCGGCGGAATTCGAAGCCGAGGCCATGGGCACATTTGCCGAAGGCCTGAGGCTTCAACTGGAGCAGCTGATCGGGCATTGTATCGGCCAGTCCTACGGGGAGTTGACCCCGAGCGACATCAGCTCCGGCCGGATCGGCTTAGAGCAGCTGGAGCAGGTATACGGACTCATCGGTTCTGAGCGCCAGATTCGGGACGTTTACACGCTGTCTCCCATGCAGGAAGGGCTGCTGTTCCAGCTGCTGCTGGAGCCGGAGTCGGGCGCCTACTTTCAACAGCTGACCCTGCATCTGCAGGGGAAGGTTGATTCGGAGCTGATTAGGCAGAGCTTCGAAGAGCTGATCGTCCGATACGAGATTTTCCGTACCGTATTTCTATTCGATGGGGTACAAGCGCCTCTGCAAGTTGTGCTGCAGGAAAGCTCGATGGAGCCAATGGCCTATTTGGATTTATCCGCAGTACCGGAAACAGAGTGGCAGACGTCGATTCTCACCTTCGAGGAAGATCAGCGCACCCGTCCGTTTGCCTGGAGCGAGTCTACGCCGATGCGGATCGGACTTGTGAAGATGGGGGAGGACAGCTACAGACTGGTCTGGAGCTTTCATCATATTCTGCTTGACGGCTGGTGCCTTGGAATCGTGCTGAAGGAGTGGTTCGAAGCTTACGCCGGCTTGAAAAGGGGCACGCTTGCGGAACCGGAGCCGGCTCCAGCCTATGGGCAGTACATCGCTTGGGTGGAACGCCGGGATAAAGCAGCGGCCTCCCGGTATTGGAAGCAGTATGTGGACGGCTACGATACGCAGACAAGCTTGCCCAAGACGGGCAACCGGAACAACTCCTTCGCAAGCTCCCTCCGGAAGGAAAAGATATTCGTCATCGATGAGCGACGCACGTCGATGCTGCGCGAGCTTGCCCGCGCCGAGGAAGTCACGCTAAACACCGTCTTCCAGACGCTCTGGGGTCTTCTGCTTCAGCTGTACAACGATACGGATGATGTACTGTTCGGTGCAGTCGTATCCGGTCGCTCTCCGGAGATCGAGGATATCGAGCGGATGGTCGGTCTTTTCATCAACACCGTTCCGGTTCGTATACGCACAAGCTTGGGGGCAACCTTCTCCGCGCTGCTGCAGGCGGTCTCTGCGCAAGCGCAGCAGTCTCGAGAGTACGATGATTACCCGCTCTATGACATTCAGGCGGAAAGCGCCCTGCAGCAGCATCTGTTCGATCATGTGATCGCCTTCGAAAATTATCCGCTGGAGGAAGAGGCCGAATCGATCGGTTCAGCCTGGGATCTAGGCTTCCGAATCGGGAGCGTGGATGTGACCGAGCACACGCATTATCCGCTCTCGGTAACCGTAGCGCCAAGACAAGTTCTGACGGTGAAGCTCAGTTATGAGAGCGGGATGTTCGACGAACGGGTGCTGGCGATGCTTCCGCTTCATCTAGAGCGGCTTATCGAGCAGACGGCGGCGAAGCCGGATATGCTTGTAAGCCAGCTGGAGATGGTGACGGCAGAGGAGCAGATGCTGCAGGAATGCGTCATTTTACCGGAGACTGAAACGATACAAGCTGCATCAGCGGGCACCATAAGCGAGGTGTTCGAAGAGGTCGTCGGAAGCGCCGATCCTACGCTTGCAGCGGTCACGTTCGATCACAGCATGTTGACGTATGAGGAACTGGACCGCGAAGCGGAGGAATGGGCTGTCGTCTTGACAGCGGCCGGGATCGGTCGGGGCTCGCTCGTCGCTCTTCTCGCCGATGCCTCCTTCGAGATGGTCGCCGCTACCCTCGGCATATTGAAAGCAGGCGGGGCCTATCTGCCGATCGACCCGGCCAATCCGCAGGAGCGGATCCGTTATATGCTGGAAGATTGCGGGGCCCGGCTGCTTCTCGCCGGACGGCATCTGATGTCTGCTCTGGACTTGAACTGCCGCTGCATCTATTTGGATGAGCGTGAAAGGCTGATGACTACGGCCGCCGAGCGGCCGCAAGCGCGGGTACGCTCGGTCTCATCCCCGGACGATCTGGCCTACGTCATTTATACATCAGGTACGACGGGCAAGCCCAAAGGGGTTATGATCCCGCATCGCGGTATCTTGAATCTGCTGCATACGTTCAAAGCCGAATACGGCTTTGCTGCTGGCGACCGGGTGCTGCAGTTTGCAAGTCTGTCCTTCGACGCATCCGTCTGGGAGCTGTGGATGACACTGCTAAGCGGAGCCACTCTCGTGCTCGCTCCCAAAGAAGTGCTGCACCATCCTGTCAAACTGGAGCGGCTTATGGGAGAGCAGCAAGTGACGGCAGCGCTTCTGCCGCCGGCCTATGCAGCCCAGCTGCCGATCGGCCGCGTGACCTCACTGCGGCTCTTGATTACAGGCGGTTCCGAAGCGCCTGCCGAGCATGTCAACGAATGGCGTCGCCACACGTCTTATGCGAACGCATATGGACCGACCGAGGCTTCGATTATTACGACGATGTGGCGCCCGGACCCGGACCCTGACGAAACTCCGCTTGCAGGGAGCGTACCTATCGGTCGTCCAGTGGCAGGCATGCACGTTCACCTCATGGACAGGCATCTGCGTTTTGTGCCGATCGGCGCTGCCGGCGAACTGTGCATCTCCGGAGCGGGATTGGCGCTCGGCTACTTGAACCGCCAGGAGCTGACGGAAGAGAAATTCCCGCATCATGCGCAGGTCCCCGGGGGCCGGTTGTACCGGACAGGCGACCTGGCTCGCTTGCTGCCGAACGGTCAGCTCGAATATTTGGGTCGTATCGATCAGCAGGTGAAAATACGCGGTTACCGGATCGAGCTTGGCGAGATAGAAGCCGTCCTGCTTCAGCATCCGGCTGTCCGGGAGATTGTCGTCGTCGACTGTCCGGGCGAGTCCGCAGGTACTAAATATTTATGCGCTTATTATACGACCGGCGAGCAAAGCCAGCCTGCCGATGCGCGGGAGCTGAAGGCGCATGCGGCCCGGCATTTGCCGGATTATATGATTCCCGAGGCGTTCGTCCGGCTGGAGCGGCTTCCGCTGACTCAAAACGGCAAAATTGATTTCCGGGCGCTGCCGGTACCGGAAGCCGGAAGTACGGCGGCCGTCTACACGGCTCCGCGCAATGAAAGCGAACGGACGCTGGTTCTCCTGTGGAGCGAGCTGCTAGGTAGAGAGGCGGGATTGATCGGCATCGACGATCATTTCTTCGAGCTGGGCGGCCATTCGCTCAAGGCGGCTCGCCTCGTTGCCCTGATCCATATGGAACTCGGCGTCGAGGTTCCGCTTAAAGCCGTATTCGAACGGCCGACGATCCGGCAGCTGAGTCCGTTACTTGGACAGTTCGTGACTGGCGCTTACCGATCGATTCCGAAAGCGCCGCTGCGGGAGACTTACCCGTTGTCTTCGGCACAGAAGCGATTGTTCATCTTGAATCAATTGGATGGGGGCCAGACCAGCTACAACCTGCCTACGGCACTTCGGATCGAAGGCCGTCTGGATCGCGCTAAGCTGGAGAAAGCCTTCCAAGCACTTATCCTGCGACATGAAGCGCTGCGAACATCCTTCGAGGTTCAAGATGGGAATCCCGTTCAGCTGATTCATGCAACGACGGATTTCAGGCTTGAGCACGCGGAGCTTCTTGAGGAGCAGCTGCAGGCTGAGGCGAAAGCCTTCATACGGCCTTTCGATCTAAGCCTGGCGCCTCTTATGCGGGTTAAGCTGATCACCTTCAACGCGGATTGTGCGTTACTGCTCTTTGACATGCACCATATGATTGCCGATGGCCTGTCCGTTCAGCTGCTCATTCAAGAGCTTCAGCAGCTTTACGGGGGCGATCCGCTGCCGGAGCTTACCCTGCAATATAGGGACTACAGCGAATGGCAGCAATCCGAAGCGGTCCGCAGCCGGATATCGGAACAGCGCGGGTATTGGCTGGATCGCTTCAGCGGCGAGCTGCCTGTGCTGGAGCTGCCGACCGATCGGCTCCGCCCTGCGGTGCTGGATTACGCAGGGGACTTATTCGTGACTAAGCTCGAACCTGAACTGGCACAACGAGTGGGCGAGCTGGCCAAGAAGTCGCAAACGACCGTCTACATGATAATGCTTGCCGCATACAGCATTCTTTTGTCCAAATATGCCGGACAGCGAGATATCGTCATCGGCTCGCCCATAGCCGGGAGAACCGCTCCGGAGCTGGAGAACGTTCTGGGCATGTTTGTCGGTACGTTGGCGCTGCGCTGTGCGCCGGATGGCGACAAGCGTATCGAAGATTTCCTCGAGGAGACTCGTACGCATGTACTGGAGGCCTTCGAGCATCAGGATTATCCGTTCGAGGACTTGGTCGAGGACCTTCGTCTGGAGCGTGATTTGAGCCGGAATCCGTTGTTTGACGTGATGTTTGCTCATCAGAATATAGGCTCCACCGAGCTTGAGCTGGATGGCGTCCGCTGCGTCCCCTATCCCATCGAGAACCCGGCGGCCCAATTCGATATCAACCTGGAGACCTCTGAGGGGGAAGACGGGCTGAGGCTAAGCTGGGGATACCGGACAAGCCTGTTCGACCGTAGCACCATCGAGCGGATGTCCGGACACTTCATCCGGGTGCTGGAGCAGATGACCGGCACTCCTGAGGCCAAGATAGGCAGCATCTGCCTGTTGACGAGTCAGGAGCGGGAGCAGCTGGAGGGCTTCTATGACGAGCGGCCCGGGGATCAGGCTGCGGAGCGCGCGCTCCATCAGCTGATCGAGCGGCAGCAGCCGGACAGGACGGCGCTCATCTTCGGTGAGGAGCGGGTGTCTTATGCCGGACTCAACGCCCGGGCCAATCGAATCGCCCGGTTGCTGCTGCGGCAAGGAATCCGAAGCGAGGATCGCGTCGGCATCCTGATGCACCGCTCGCCGGAGATGGTGGCCTGCATCCTGGCCGTCTGGAAAGCAGGCGCCGCCTATGTGCCGATCGACCCGGAAGCGCCGGCAAGCCGGAACGCGGGCATGCTCGGCGATGCCGAAGCGGCGGTCCTGCTTACGCTGTCGGAGTATGCGGCCCAGGAGCTGACGGATCAGCTCGGCTGCGCAGTTGTCAAGCTGGACCGTCACGCGGAGCAGCTCGCTGCGGAGGAAGGCTCCGACCTGGGATTGCCGCATGATCCGGACCGTCTGGCCTACGTGATCTACACGTCGGGCTCGACGGGCCGGCCCAAGGGAGCGATGGTGGAGCATCGCGGCATGATGAATCATTTGACCGCGAAGGTCGAGGATCTGCAGGTGACCGGCGGCAGCGTGATCGCGCAGAACGCTTCGCACTGCTTCGACATTTCGGTGTGGCAGTTCTTCACCGCGCTGACGCTCGGAGGCACGACGGCGATCTATCCGAATGAGCTGATCCTGCAGCCGGAAGCGCTGCTCCGGCAGGTGATCGCCGATGGCGTGACGATTCTGGAGGTTGTGCCGTCTTATCTGGCGGTGTTGCTGGATGGGCTGGAGGCCGGCCCTGCGCCTGTGCCGCTGCCTCAGCTGGCCTATCTGGTGGCGACCGGGGAAGCGCTGAAGCAGAATGCGGTGAAGCGATGGTTCGGCCTGTACCCGGACATTCCGGTCGTCAACGCCTACGGGCCGACGGAAGCTTCAGACGATATTACCCACTACCGAATGGAGCGGACACCCGAAGCCGGTACGGTGCCGGTCGGCAAGCCTCTGCGCAACTTCCGCATCTATGTGGTGGATGCGTGGGGCCAGCCATGTCCAGTCGGGGTGAAGGGCGAGATCTGGGTGTCGGGCATCGGCGTCGGTCGGGGGTACTTGAACGATGCGGCCCGTACGCAGGCGACCTTCGGGGTCGATCCGTTTGTGAAGGAGCCGGGAAGAAGGCTGTACCGGACGGGCGACCTCGGACGGTGGCAGGAAGGCGGCGTCCTCGAGTTTTTCGGGCGGAAGGACCATCAGGTAAAGGTGAGAGGCTACCGGATCGAGCTGGGCGAGATCGATAACAAGCTGGCTGATCATCCGCAGGTGACCGAAGCGGTCGTCATCGATCTGGATGACGCTGCCGGGGAGCGTATGCTGTGCGCGTACTTTACGACTTCTCAGGAAGCCGGGCCATCAGAGAGCTCCGACGGGGCGGGTGAATCCGAGCGCCCCCGCGAATCCGGTAAGCGTCAGCCACCGGAAGCTGCGGAGCTGGCGGCTTTCCTCGCCGAAAGCCTGCCGTCCTACATGATCCCGGCGCAGTTCATCCGTCTGGAGCGCATGCCTGTGACGGCCAACGGCAAGATCGACCGTAAGGCCTTGCCGCTGCCGGAGCTATCTAACTCCGAATCCGTATCTGCCAGCGCCTGGGCTCCGCCCAAGAATGGATGGGAATCCCGCCTGCTGCGCGTCTGGCATGATGTACTCGGCACAAGCAGCTTCGGCATGGACGGCCATTTCTTTGAACTGGGCGGCCACTCGCTGCTGGCCATCCGTTTGATCCAGGCGATCGAGCGGGAATTCCGAATGGAAGTGCAGCTGCGCACGGTGTTTACGCATCCGACTGTACGGATGATGGCTGCGTACCTGGAGTCCGAAACGATCGGAAGCTTGTGGGCAGCCATTCCCGAGGCAGGGAGCAGGGACGCTTATCCGGCTTCCTATGCCCAGACCGAACACATCCGCTGCTACAGGAATGGAACGAACCTTGCTGGCGGTCACCTTACCCGAGCGATGTTGCTTGAAGGTCCGCTGGATAAGGTAATGCTCCGGGCTGCCTTCGGAGAACTGCTGAGCCGCCATGAAACGCTTCGTACCTCTTTCATTCTTCATGATGAGGGAGCCGATCAGCAGGTACATGATTCCGTCTGCTTTGAAGTCGCCGAATCGACGGCGGGCGAAGAGGATATGGACCAAATCTTAAGAGCGTTTGTAAGGCCGTTCGACCTGGAGCAAGCTCCGCTGCTGCGCGCCGAGCTGGTCAGCTTGGCAGAGAATCGCCACATGCTGCTTACTGACCTGCACCGGTCCGTCGCCGACGGGTTGTCAACCGGTCAGTTGATGGCGGAGCTGTTCGGTTTGTACCAAGGCGACGCGCTTCCAAAGTTAACGGCACAGTATAAGGACTATGCATGCTGGCAGCAATCGGCCTTGCAGGAGCCGGGAATGATGGCCCAGGAGGAATATTGGCTGCGGCAGCTATCAGGTGCGCTTCCGAACGTAGAGCTTCCTGTGCGGAGCGGTGCACCCGTCTTACGCGGAGCCGAAAGCGCTCAGCTGGCGGTTCGGCTGGAGCCTCAGCTCTCCAGGCAGCTCAGGGAGCTGGCGGTACGCCGGGGGGCCACACTCTACATGGTCCTGTTGTCCGCCTTCAGCGCCCTGCTTTATCGAAGAACCGGCCAAAACGATCTGGTTATCGGTTCGCCGAGCGGAGGCCGCAGCCATCCGGCCGTTTCCCCGATGATAGCGCCGCTTGAGAACGCGCTTGCCATTCGGGTGCGGCCCGCCAGCACGGTTTCCTTTAACGAGTTGCTTGAGCAAGTAAAGGAAACGGCCCTTCAGGCGCTGGAGCATCAGGAGTATCCGTTCCTGTGGCTTCTGGAGTCCTTGCGCGATGCGGGCTGGCCGACCTACCAAAGACCCCCGTTTGACGTCACGTTCCAGATGCAGAACGAACCGGCGGAGCTCATGAGCTCCGGCGACTTGACGCTCCTTCCGTATCCCGAAAATAACGGGATGGTTCTCTCTCTTCTGGCTGCCGGAGCGGTCGATCGGGGAGAGCAGGGGCTTGAACTCATCATGGAGTATGCGCAGGACTTGTTGGCAGAAGAGGACATTCAGCTTCTGCTGCATCAATTCACCCAGCTGCTGGAGCAGCTGTGCGGAAATCCGGACGAACCGCTGTCCCTCCTAAGCCTGGCTTGCTCATCCGGCAACGGGCTGCAGCTGCAAGGAGGCACCCAAGGATAGAGCAAGTCTGGAGCTGACCGCAAGATAGTCCGGGAATCGCACGTTCAGCTGAACCTTCCGTGCGGTTCCCGGCCACCTTCGGGGGACGACCTCCGGCTAGGTTAACGTCATACACATTGCGGAATCGAGGTGAAGCGTATGGTATACCAATCCATCCTGAGCAAGGTGGGGAACACCCCCTTGGTTCATATGCAGGATGCAGGGCTTGAGCAGGTCAAGCTGTACGCAAAAATGGAAGGATTCAATCCGACAGGAAGCGTGAAAGATCGAAGCGCGGCATACATACTCGAAAAGCTGCTCCGCAGCGGAACGATTAACCAAGATACCATTTTGATCGAGTCGTCTTCCGGTAATTTCGGGGTGGCCTTGTCCTCCTATTGCAAGAGCCTGGGCCTGAACTTCTGGTGTGTCGTCGACCCGAATATTTCACCGGAAAATGAAATGATCATCCGGCGGCTGAGTGACAATCTGATCAAAGTAACGGAGCCCGACCACAGCGGCGGCTACCTGCTGACCCGGATCGCCGTCATACAGCGGCTGTTACGGGATCTGCCCAATTGTTACTGGATCAACCAGTACGGCAACCCGCTGAACGCCGAGGCTTACTACAACTCCTTAGGGACAGAAATTTGCGAGCAGCTTGAGGGGATCGACTATGTGTTTCTCGGTGTCAGCTCGGGAGGGACCCTGGCAGGCACTTCAAGGAAGGTCAAGGAGCGATACCCGAAGGCTCAGATCATTGCCGTCGATATGCAGGGCTCGGTCATATTCGGAGGTATACCCCGCAAGCGTCATATCCCCGGTATTGGCTCCAGTATGGTGCCGGATATCTTGAAGCAAGCGCTGTATGACGACGTTATTCTGGTTGACGAGGTAGCGACCATCGAGCATTGTCACCGGTTATTAACTAAACATTACATGTACACGGGAGGCTCCTCGGGCTCCGTATATGCGGCGGTCAGACATTATTTCGCGGGACGCGTGTTCCCCGAGCCGCCGAATGTGGTGATGATTTTCCCCGACAGGGGCGAGCGCTATGCCAGTACGATTTACAATGAGGCATGGTGCGACTCTATCTACGACCAGGTAAACAAGCTGGAAACGGTATAGCAGCCGAAGTCAACAGTTAACAATCTGCAGGCTGCAGTCGGAGCGAGCCGTCTAAAACCCGCTCTATAGATGAAGGAGATGCTGGGATGCTCTATTTGAACGAAGGTCATGTAATGGAAATGCATGGAGATTGGGAGGAAACGGTCTCCGTTATCGAAGAGACAGTCCGCTATCTGGAACAGGGGGATTGCGTGCAGCCCGTCAAGCCTTATCTTCGCTTTCGCGATCCGGCCAATCGGATTATTGCGATGCCCGCGTTTGTCGGGGGACAGATGAATGCGGCAGGGATCAAGTGGATCGCCAGCTTTCCCGGCAATGTGGATAAGCATTTGCCGCGGGCCAGCTGCGTCGTCATCCTGAACCATGCGGATACGGGAGAGCCCAAGGCCATCATCCATACGGCATTGCTCAGCACCATCCGCACCGCTTCGGTGACCGGGAGTGTGATTCGGGAGTATGTCCGGCATCGGCCCAAGGCTGCGTACAACCTCGGAATCACAGGCTTCGGGCCGATCGGGAGGCAGCATCTGCAGATGGCGATGTCGTTATGGGGAGAACGCATCGGGAAGGTCAAGCTGTACGATCCGAGACCGATCGACATCCGGCTTATTCCGGAGTCCTACCGCGATAAGGTCGTCGTAACGGATAGCTGGCAGGATGCCTATGAAGACGCTGATTGGTTTATGACGTGTACCGTTGCCCCGGAGCCTTATATCGACCGACGACCCAAGGAGGGCGCGCTGCTTCTGAATATTTCGCTGCGCGACTTCAAGAACGACGTGTTCCCCTATGTACGCGATACGATCGTCGTCGACAGCTGGGAGGAGGTGTGCCGGGAGAAAACGGACATCGAACGGTTTCATCTGCAGGAGGGACTTCAGCAGACGGCCGTTCGCTCGATAACGGATCTGATCGTGGGGGGCTGTATGGAAGCATTTCCGGCGGATGCCCCGATTATGTTTAATCCGATGGGTATGGCTGTCTTCGACGTGGCGATCGCTACTTATTTCGTCAATAAAGCTTTAAGGGATAATGTCGGGCACATGCTTCCGGCCTAACGGAAAAGCCCGTTATGTCCGGTCGGTCGACCGGAGCATAACGGGCGAGTTCTGTGCGATGGCTAGACGGCCACTTCGGTCGATTGCGCATGGGAGGGCTGGATACTATCGGCGGTAAAACGGCGTACCGAACGAATCATCAGCATAACGGCCCCGCAGCCGATGATTAAAGAGCCGGCCAGCAGGAACAAGGTTTCGATCCGCAGTTGCAGCGCCAACGAGGAGCCGATCAAGCTGCCTAGCGGGATCGCGATATTGGACATGGTCGTCACGGAGGACATGACCCGTCCCATCATCCGCTCCTCGGTCAGCAGCTGGATAAAGCTCATCTGAAGCACATTCACTACCCCCGAACAAAGCCCGAACAAGGCGATGGAGATGACCTTCCAGCCGATAGCATGCGGCAGCACGAAGAAAAGCATGAGAGCCAAGCCGCTGCCGATCCAGAATAAGGATATGTTCATGCCGGTCTTTTTGATCGAATTCGTCATCAGCGCGCCGATAATCATCCCGAAGAAGAAGGCCACATAAATGGCGCTGTAATAGAAGGCGGAACCGTAGGATTCGCCCAGCGAAGGCAGCGCAATGATCAGCAGGGCGATGGAGAAATTGGCGACTAGATTGAGCAGCATTAAGACCCGAAGGAACAGATTCCCCCATAGAAAATGCAGGCCCTCTTTGATCTCGGCCATGTAGGAGGCAGGAGAGGAAGACGACGAACCGCTGCTGGCATCTGTACGGCTGGGCTTCCCGGCTTTCATGCGACGCGTGAGGAGAAAAAATAGGATGGACCCGGCGAGCATGGCGCCCGAAGCCACGTAAAACGACTGGCTGGCTCCTATCCAAGCGACCAGGGTTCCCCCGAGGAGAAAACCGATAAGGTTGATCAATTGATCGGAGGAGGAGACCAGGGCATTGCCCTGGACGAGCTTGTCCTTATCCTCCAAAATTTGCGGAATCAGCGACATATTGGCCGGGTAGAATACGGCTGCGAACAGCGAAGCTACCAGAACAAGAACGAGAATGATCGAAAAGGAAAGCAGGCTTTGGCCGGTCAGCACAGGGATGAAGAGCAAGATGATCCCTTGGGCCAGGAGTGCGACACCGGATAAGGCAGCTGCCGAGATCCGGTCGATCAGCGGTCCGAAGGCAAAGCTGAAGACGGCGGCCAGGGACAAAGCGGTGAACGTAAATCCGGTAAAGGCCGGTGAATGGAACGTCGTTTGGACGATCCACAGCAGCGCGATGAAGTAGATGCTGTCCGCAAAGTTGGCCAAGGTGCGCGAGGTGAAGAAGGAAAGAAAGTTAGCGTTTCTCAGAACCTGCATCATAATCGGGAACCCTCCTTCCCTTAAGCGGATAGCTTAGGATTGGATTTGGCCTTGGCCCGTCTCACCGCTCGTCCGATGAAGGCCGCGATGGTACATAGCAGCATGGCCAGCAAGCCAAGATTCAAAGCGAGATGCGGAGGGGCCAGCGGACTTGGCTCAATGCCGCGGAGATGGTAGCCGACGTTGTCCCATACCCAGCCGATTGTTTGCAGAACGGCGCCGAGCATAATGCCGTACAAAGGCCAGGAAGGGATCTTGCCTTGTCGCTTCAGCAAGAGGGCGGTGATGAAGAGAAGAGGCGCGCCGACCAGGTCCATATAATGCGCCGGGGGGATGAAGAAAAGCTCGTCATATCCGTACTTCTCGTGATAAATCGTGTCCCAGACCACTCCCGAAATTTCAATACCGACACCAACCAGTAACATCCAAATCATACATGTTCCTCCCGACAAAATAGTGGATTGCAAGTTCATACTATATCAAAACAATAGGAAATGTAAACATTTTCTTCAATTACATAATACTAACAAATGGAGCTCTTAGACGGAAAGGAGGCATTTATGCTAGCAGCGATAAAAAAAGACATCCGGGCCGCCCTCTCCCGGGATCCCGCCGCCAAGTCGGCATTCGAAGTGGTTTTGGTCTATTCGGGCTTCCACGCCCTGCTGCTGCATCGTATCGCTCATCGATTGATGAAATGGAACTTCCGACTGACTGCCCGCATCGTGGCTGCCCTCTCCCGTGCGCTGACGGGAATCGAGATTCATCCCGGAGCCGTAATCGGCGAGGGCGTGTTCATCGACCACGGCATGGGCGTCGTCATCGGAGAAACCGTGGTGATCGGCGATCATGTTACGATCTACCAAGGGGTTACGCTTGGCGGGACGGGCAAAGACGTCGGAAAGCGTCATCCCACAATCGGCAATCATGTGATCATCAGCTCGGGAGCGACGGTGCTGGGGCCTTTTACGGTAGGCGATTACTCAAAAATCGGCGCAGGCTCGGTCGTGCTTCACGAGGTGCCCCCGCACAGTACGGTCGTAGGGATTCCCGGGAAGGTCGTACGGCGAGGAGGCGAGCAGATAGGCGATCGCTCCTCATCGGCCGATCTTGATGCGGACAAGCCGTTCGGACCTGCTCGGGAGAAGCTGGAACAAATGACCGGCCAACTGGAGCTGATCGAGAAACGGCTGGCCGAGAAGATCGAAGTATTGGAGCAAAAAGTTCAAGAGCTTGAGAAAGAGCTGCTCGTGGAGAAAGTGAGGTAGGTAAACGATATGGAGGTTGAACGTACAAGAACCACGGCTGCCAGACGAACATTCCCGGCCGCAGTCGTTGTCGCGGTCGTCGTCGTAGCCGTATGGCTCCTACGTGGCCGTACCGACGTGATTCCGCTGATGGCCGCAGGCGTGCTGCCCGCTTTGGCCTGCTACGGCTTCTGGCGATGGGTAGGGCGCAAGCTCCATAATAAGCAGCGGGTCAAGGGCAGGAGCAGTACCGTTTGGTCGCTGTTCGGCGCCGGATCGGGGATTGTGCTCGGGTGTCTCCTGCCGATCGTATTACCGGCCTTCGAGCTGCCGAAGCCGGGAGGTCCGTTTGCAGTCGGGACGACAGAACGCCTGGTGCTGACGGATCGCGAGGAACCGTTCTCCTCCGATCCCGCAGATCGGAGGCAGCTCCTCGTCCGATTCTGGTATCCGGCCGAAGGGGAGGGCGGCGACCGTATCCGCCGGGAGCCGTATCCCCAGGAAATGAAGCGCGCCTTGCAGGCGAACACCCGGCTCCCCGCGTGGCTGTTCTCCCAGCTGGATAGCGTTCAGACGCATGCCGGAGAGGACCTTCCGCTATCGAAGGCCCAGGAGCGTTATCCGGTGCTTCTCTTCTCGCACGGAGCTACCGCGTCCCGGTTTCAAAGCTTGTTCCAGGTCGAAGAGCTGGCCAGCCATGGTTATGTCGTAGCATCGATCCAGCATACGTATATGGCTGCGGATACCGTGTTTCCCGATGGCCATGTCGCCCCCTACCACGGGGGCCCCGACATGCTAAGCAGCGAGGAGAGTGCCGAGCTGATCGGGATTCGGGCTGCGGATGCAAAGTCGGTGCTGGATCAGCTGCAGGTCTGGAACCGGCAGGATGAGGCTGGGCAATGGAGCGGCCGGCTTGACTTGGATAGGGTCGGTATCCTGGGACATTCCGACGGCGGATCGACGGCCGTGGAGGCGCTCGCTCTCGATCCTCGGATCAAAGCCGGACTGGACATGGACGGCGCTCCATACGGTCAGGTGCTGCAAGCGGGATTGTCCCGGCCGGTCATGTTTATGATGGCGTCCGGGACCTGGTATGGCATCCAGCAGCACGTAGGACAATCCGGAGGAACGGCGAATCAGCAGCGGGACGCCGTCACGGCTTATTATGCTAATTTCTTGGAGCATGTGGAGCGCGTGTACACCGGCGCCAAGACCGACGCTTATCGGATAATTTTGCCAGGTACGCATCATCTCAGCTTCAGCGATACGGTGCTTTATTCACCGCTGCTGGCGTTGGAGCGGCCCGCTGGCGAAATCCATGCGGAGATGAACCGGTATACGCTGGCATTTTTCGACCAGTATCTAAAGGGAGAGCCGTCAAATCTGCTGCAAACCGCCGGTCCGCATGGACCCGATGTACGATTCGAGGCTCGGATCCAGCCTTAATGGAACACTTACGCCTGCACATGAATATCGTTTGACTAAATTTGAATCGAATGGATGGGAGGGCTTGAGGTGACTGACTTCACTTCCGGTACATATGACTTGACGCACCCACAGAAAAGGATTTGGTATACCGAAAAAACATTCCCCGGAACAAGTGTCGCGACGATAGGCGGCATCGTCCATATCCAAACAGAAGGGCTGGACGTACAGCGGCTGATCGCTTCCATCCGACACTTATTCCGAACGAGCGATGCTCTTCGGCTTCGATTTGCAGAGACGGATGGCATACCGCATCAGCACCTAACGGACGAGCTTGACTTGCCTATAGAGGTTGTAGATTTTACCGGGAGCGGGAAGGAAGCCGCCATGGCATGGGCCCGAGAACAATTCCGCATTCCACTGCCGATTACCGGTTCCCGGCTATGCTCCTTTCAGCTCGGTCTGCTCGGAGGCGATCAGGCGATGCTTCTGCTGAAGCAGCATCATCTGATCTCCGATGGCCATTCCATGGTATTGACCGTGAATCGGATCCTAGATACGTATCTTGAACTGCAGCATGGCGTGGAGGCGGTAACGGAGCCGGGGCCGAGCTATCTGGACTTTCTCGATAGCGAGCGGCAGTATGAGGCGTCTCCCCGATTCGAGAAGGATCGCCGGTTTTGGCTGGATACATTCAGCGAGTTGCCGGAGCCGACCCTCTTGAAGCCCTATGATCTGTATACGCCGGATATTGAGGCAGCCAGATACAGCTATGAGGTGCCCGGGCCGGTGTTCGAACAGCTGAAGCTGTTTTGCTCAGAGCATCGGACGAATATGCTAACCGTATTTTTAGCTGCCTTCTACGTGTACCTGTATAAGGTGACCGGGATGGAGGATCTGGTAGTCGGCACGAATATCCTGAATCGCACGAACAGCAAGGAGAAACAGACGCTGGGCATGTTCACCAGCACGACGCCGGTAAGGATGAAAGTAGAGTCCGGGATGAATTTCGCCCAATGGGTCGAATTGCTTGCCAAGGAACAGAGCCGTCTGATCCGTCACCAGCGCTATCCGTTCGACTTGCTGTTTACCGAGCTCAAGGAGCGGAACAGCGGGCTGGACCGGCTGTTTCATATTCTGATGGAGTACCAGGTGATGGATTTTGTCCGCAAGCCTGGGATGGAGTGCAGGATAGAAGGTTTATTTGCCGGAGCAGAGGCTTTGGATATGGCTATTCACATCAAGGAACATGTCGGGACAGGCGCATTGCTTCTGGATTTTGATTACCACACCCAAGTGTATGCCGAAAGCGAAATAGAGCAGCTGTGCGGCAGACTGCTGCAGCTGATCGGGGATGCGATCGCCCATCCGGACCGGAAAGTGACGGAGCTGCGGATGGTTGGCGAGCAAGAGCGCCGGCAGGTCTTGCATGCGTTCAATGATACGGCGCGGGATTATCCGAAGGATCGGTTGATTCATCAGGGGTTCGAGCGGAAGGCGGCTGAGACGCCGGATCATCCCGCGATTATCACGGATCATGAAACGGTGTCCTACCGGGAGCTGAACGAACGGGCTAACCGGATCGCCCGCTGCTTGCGGGAGACCGGCGTCGGGCCGGGCACGCATGTCGGGCTGCTCGTCTCCCGTTCGGTCGGGATGATCGCGGCGATGCTCGGTATTGCTAAGTCGGGAGGCGCTTATGTTCCGATGGAGCCGTCAACGCCGACAGCGCGGATCGAGCGAATCATGAACACGCTCGGCGCGACGCATCTGGTGACCGAACGCCCGCTGGAGACGGTATCGGCGGCGCTGTACGCGTCCTGCCCGGCCCTCTCCGCCGTGCTCTTCGTCGATGAAGCGGAGTCCATGCTTACAGGCTACGAAGGAGGAGACCTGCCTGCGGCGGCGGAGCCGGATCATACGGCCTATGTGATCTTTACCTCCGGCTCGACCGGGGTGCCGAAGGGAGTTATCGTCGCTCACAGGACGGTATCCAATCTGATCGATTGGGTGAACCGTACGACCGAGATGGGCGCGGACGACCGGCTGCTGTTCGTGACGTCGCCGACATTCGACTTGTCGGTCTATGATGTATTCGGCCTGCTGACGGCCGGAGGGACGATTCGTCTGGCCGGGGCGGACGAGGTGCGGCAGCCGGACCGGCTGCTGCAGCTGCTGCTCGGGGAGCCGATCACGTGCTGGAACTCGGCGCCGGCGGCGCTTCAGCAGCTCGCGCCGCTGCTGCAGGCCAAGCCGGGGACGACGGGAGGCCGGCTGCGGCTCGTGCTGCTCAGCGGCGACTGGATTCCGTTGAAGCTGCCGGGCGTGCTGAAGGAAGCCTTCCCAGGCGTGCGCGTGCTGGCGCTGGGCGGCGCGACGGAGGCGACGGTATGGTCGAACGTGTTCGAGGTGGACGAGGTGCGCCCGGAGTGGGCGAGCATCCCTTACGGGAAGCCGATTCAGAATGCGCGCTACTATATCCTCGACCCGGGCTTGCAGCCGTGTCCGATCGGCGTGCCGGGAGAGCTGTATATCGGCGGCGACTGCCTGGCGGTCGGCTACGATGACCCGCAGCTGACGGCGGAGCGATTCCTGCCTGATCCATTTGCGGCGGAGCTTGCAGGCGAAACCATCGCGCACCCACCGCGCATGTACCGGACAGGCGACCGGGCAAGGTGGATGCCGGACGGCCATATCGAGTTTCTCGGGCGGATCGACCATCAGGTGAAAATCCGGGGATACCGGATCGAGCTGGGCGAAATACAGGCACAGCTGGTCAAGCATCCTTCTGTCCGAGAAGCGATTGCGATCGACCGTCAGGATGAAGCAGGGGAGAAGTATATATGCGCCTATCTCGTCATGGAGGAGAACGTGACGGTCAGCGAGCTGCGCGGTTTCCTGGCAGATGCGCTGCCGGACTATATGATCCCGGCCCACTTCGTACGGCTGGAGGGGATGCCGGTCACGGCAAACGGCAAGCTGGACCGCAAGGCACTGCCCGAGCCGGACGGAAGTGTGGCCAGCGGTACCGTCTATGTGGCGCCCCGCAATGAGGTGGAAGCGAAGCTCGCTTCCATCTGGGAGGAGGTGCTGCAGCGGCAGGTAGGGATAAAGGATGATTTCTTCAAGCTGGGAGGCCATTCTCTTCTGGCGGCGCGGATGGCGGCGCGCGTCTATCAGCAGCTGGGCGTCGAGCTGCCGCTGCGCATCCTGTTCGTGCACAGCAGATTGGAGCAGCTGAGCGAGTATGTGGCGCTAGCCGGCGGTTCTGGCTACTCTGCGCTGACACCTGCGCCGATTAGCGAGAATTACCCGCTTTCGTCCGCGCAAAGAAGATTATTCATTGTCAGCCAGATGGAGGATCTGGGAACGGCTTACCATATGTCAGGTGTGTTCCGGATAGAAGGCGAAGCCGATCCCGAACGGCTGGAGGGAGCTTTTGCACAGCTCATTCGCCGTCATGAAGCGTTAAGGACAAGCTTCGATTGGGAGGACGGAGAGCCGGTTCAACGGGTTCATGATAGAGTGGCGTTTCGCCTGGAAAAGCTGGAGGCAGGGGGGGAGCTGAGGCAGCAAGCTGATGCTTTCATCCGTCCTTTCGACTTGAGAATGGCCCCCTTGCTGCGTGCGGCCTGGGTAAAAAATGAGCCGGGCGTGTCCTATTTGCTGTTCGACATGCATCATCTGATTTCCGATGGCGTCTCGATGAATATATTAATGAAGGAACTGGCCATTCTCTACGAAGGAGGGACGCTGACCGAGCTGGCGCTGGGGTATAAGGACTATGCCATATGGCAGCAGCGGCTGCTGAAGGAGGAGCGTCTGTTAAGGCAGGAGCGGTACTGGTTGGAGCAATTTTCCCGCGATATTCCGGTATTGAATATGCCGACCGACCGTCCGAGACCGGCCGTTCAGAGCTTCGGGGGAGATTCTCTAACATTTGCAGCAGGAGCATCCCTAACCGGACAACTTCAGCAGCTGGCGGAACAGCAGGAGGCAACGCTGTTCATGGTGCTGCTGGGGGCTTACCAGGTGCTGCTGGCCAAGTACAGCGGTCAAGAAGACATCGTGGTCGGATGTCCGGTCGCCGGCAGATCCCACCCGGATCTGGAGCCGATCGTCGGAATGTTCGTCAATATGCTGCCGCTAAGAGTCTACCCTTCCGGTAAGCTGACTTTTACCGAATACTTGCAGCAGGTGAAAGCGTCGGCGCTGCTAGCGTTCGAGAATGAAGAGTACCCGTTCGAGGAGCTGGTTCAACGGCTTCATCTCCAGCGCGAAGCGAGCCGCAATCCGTTGTTCGACACGGTATTTGCTCTGCAGAATCTGGATGTGGACGGGATTGCCGCAGGCGGCCTCACGTTGAAACCATCGCCCTTGCAAAGCGGTCACGCCAAGTTCGATCTGCTGCTCGAAGCCTCCCTTGGAGGAGAAGGATTGACCTTCACGCTGGAATACCGGACCAGCCTGTTCGATGCTGCCACAATGGAACGACTGGGCGCTCATTATATCCGGCTGCTGCAGCAGCTGGCGGAGGAGCCCGGCCGGACGCTTGCGGACATGGAATGCCTCACAGAAGCCGAGAAGGCGCAGTTGCTTGCTTTCAACAACGTGAGCGTTGGCGATGCGGAGGATACCCTGGTGTTGAACGAATGGTTTGAAGAGCAGGCAAGGCTTCATCCGGCGAACATCGCCCTCGTCCACGGCCGGGAGCAGCAGACGTACGGGGAGCTGAACGAAAGAGCGAACCGGCTGGCCCGCACCCTTCGCGCACGCGGAGTAGGACCCGACAAGCTCGTCGCGCTGCTAACAGACCGTTCCATCGATATGATCGTCAGCATTTTGGCTGTCCTGAAGGCAGGCGGCGCTTATGTCCCGATCGATCCGTTATACCCGGAGGAGCGCATCCAGTACATTCTGGAGGACAGCGGGGTCGACCTTCTGATAACCAACGGGAAGCGGAACGTTCCCTCCGGGTTCAGGGGGACTTGTCTTCGGACGGATGACCCGTCCATCTATGACGGGGGCGGAACTAATCTGCAGCCGGTATGTAACCCCGGACATCTGGCTTATGTGATCTATACATCGGGCACGACCGGACAGCCGAAAGGCACGATGATCACCCATGCGGGAGTCCAGCGCATCGTCAAGCATCCCGGCTATGTCGACTTTACGCGGGAAGACCGGATGCTGCAAGCGTCGAACTATGCATTCGACGGCTCGGTGATTGAGATTTTCGGAGCGTTGCTGAACGGAGCGCAGCTTGTGCTCGTCGATGCCGAGGTCATAACGGACCTCTCGCTGCTGGCCCAGGTGCTTGAGAAGCACGCGATCACGATCCTCTTCTGTACCACCGCTTTGTTCAACGCCCTTGTCGAGGAGTGCCCTCATCGCTTGACAAGCTTGCGCAAAATGATGTTTGGCGGAGAAAAGGCATCCGTCCATCATGTCCGCAAAGCCCTTGGCCTGCTGGGTCCGGACCGGCTGGTGAACCTGTACGGACCGACGGAAACGACCGTATTGGCGACGGCATATGAAATGAAGAGCCTAGAGGAGGCGGCAGTCTCTATCCCGATCGGCAGACCGGTTCAGCAAACCCGGCTGTATGTCGTGGACCGTCATGACAAGCTGGTGCCGATCGGAGTTCCGGGCGAGCTATGCGCGGCTGGCATCGGACTATCGCGCGGATATTGGCAGCGGCCTGAACTAACCGCGGAGAAGTTCGCGCCGTGTCCGTTCGAGCCGGGAGAGAGGATGTACCGGACAGGCGATCTGGTCAGGTGGCTTCCGGACGGAACGCTGGAATATCTGGATCGTCTGGATCAGCAGGTGAAGGTGCGCGGCTTCCGCGTCGAGCTGGGCGAGATCGAGAGCCGGCTGCTGGAGCTGGACATGATTAAGGAGGTAGCCGTAACGGCGAACAAGGATGCCAACGGCCAGACGATGCTGTGCGCCTATATGGTTGCCGATCGCGAATGGACGGTTGCCGGGCTTAGGGCAGCCCTGGCTCAACGGCTGCCGGACTATATGATTCCGCATGTTTTCATGCAGCTGACGCGTATCCCGCTAACGGCGAATGGAAAGGTAGACCGGCGAGCGCTGCCCGAGCCGGACCTTCAGACAGGCGGCGCCAAGTTCGAGGCCCCCACGACGCTTGTCGGGGAGCTGCTGGCGGATATTTGGAAGACGCTGCTCGGCGCGGAGCGGATCGGCGTTCACGATCACTTTTTCCATCTCGGCGGCGATTCGATCAAGGCCATTCAGGCGGCTGCCCGGCTTCAGAAATTCGGTTATAAGCTCGGGGTCAGAGATTTCTTTGCCTACCCGACAATCACCGAGCTGGAACCGCGCGTGCAGAGGCTGACGGTTATCGCTCCGCAAGAGCCTGTCGTAGGGGAACTGGTGCCAGGCCCGGTACAAAGCTGGTTTTTCGAGCGAGCCTTTGCCGAGCCTCATCATTTCAATCAATCGGTGATGCTGTTTAGAGAAGAAGGCTGGAATGAAGCGTACCTTCAGACCGTGTTCCAACGGCTTGTTGTGCATCATGACGTGCTTCGAATGAGATGTGTGCGTGCGGGAAGTCATTACCGTCTGGTCCAGCAAGGTATCGACGAGGCCGAAGTTCGGACATGCTTTACCCTGGAGACCGCTGCCGTAGATGCCCGTCACAAGCTTGAGCAGATTCGCTTGATGGCTGACGAACAGCAGGCAGGTCTAGATCTTGAGCAAGGTCCGCTTCTGAAAGCGAAGCTGTTCCATGCGGATGAAGGCAGCTATTTGCTCATCGTCATTCACCATCTGGTCGTGGACGGGGTGTCATGGCGCATTCTGCTGGAGGACTTGGCAGAGGGATATGACCAGTCCGTAAGGGGGGAGCCGGTTAGCTTCGCGGCCAAGACGCATGCCTATCAGGCCTGGACAGCTGCGCTGAACAGGTATGCCTCGAGCGAAGAACTGCGGAGTGAGTTAGCTTATTGGCAGCGAATGGAGTCGAAGCCGTATGCGTTGCTTCCCCGCGATCTGCCGGATTTCGATGCGTATTCGAACACAATAGGGCTGGCCCAGGAATGCTCCTTCACGCTGACAGCCGAAGAGACCGAGGACCTGCTTAAGCATGTGCACCATGCCTACCATACGGAAATAGAAGATGTGCTGCTCGCCGCCCTCGCTCTGGCCGTGAAGGACTGGGCAAGAGATGAGCGGGTGCTGGTGCTGCTCGAAGGACATGGCCGGGAGCCGCTTTTCCCCGAGCTGGACGTGTCGCGTACGGTCGGCTGGTTCACAAGCCAGTATCCCGTCATGTTGGAGCTCGATAGCTCCCGTCATCCGATTATCTCGGTGAAAGAACAGCTTCGGTCCGTACCGTCGAAGGGAATTGGATATGGCGTGTTAAAGTATATGGCTCCTGCGGAGGTTCGGGACAGCTCCGTCTTTGCCATCGAGCCGGAAATCAGTTTTAACTATCTAGGTCAAATCGACCAGGAGTCGGTTACCGGCGGTTTTGTCCTGTCGGATGCCCCGATGGGCTGGCAGATCAGTCCAAATGCGGAGCGGATCAGTCTGATCGGGATTCATGCGGTCATACAGAAGGGGCGGTTGACCGTCAAGATCGATTACAATCCGTATGTTTTCCAGCGGGTGACCATGCATACCTTTGCGGAGGGGTATCGGCGCCATCTGACAAGCCTTATCCGGCATTGCTTGACGAAGAAGCAGTCAGAGCTGACCTCCAGCGATGTGAGCTCCGAAGAAATCACACAAGAGGATCTGGAGGATCTGTTCAGTCTGCTCTCCGACTAAAGTCCTTCGGGTATAGAAGCCGGAGGCACAATACAAGATGCAGCTTATTCATTGAGACGAGGTGACGATGCGTGAAGTGGACCAAGGATCAAATCAAGGACGTGTATCTGCTCTCGCCTATGCAGCAGGGCATGCTGTTTCATGCGTTGATGGACGAGCAATCGCTGACGTATCGCGAGCAGATCATGCTGAAGATGCAGGGTGAAGTCGATATCGACCTGCTGCAGCGCAGCTTTCAGAAGCTGACGGACCGGCACGACATGTTCCGTACGGTGTTCGTCTATGACCAGGTTAACAAGCCTATGCAGGTTGTACTTAAGGAGGCGGAGTTTCCTGTCATCGGCAGCGAGGATTTAACCGATCTGGACCCCGAGTCGCAGCAGGAGAGGATCACTTGGCTGAAGCGGATGGATTTGCAGCAAGGCTTCCGTCTGAGCGAGGAGGTGCTGATTCGCATCAAGGTGCTCCGTACCGGGGCAGAGGAATACTTGCTCATGTGGAGCTTTCATCATCTTATCCTCGATGGCTGGTGCCTCGGGATCTTGCTTCGGGAGCTGCTGGCCATCTACGGGGCCTTGAAGCACGAGGAGCCGATCCGTCTGGAGCCGGCTCCCCGCTTCAGCACCTACATGAAGTGGCTGGAGAAGCAAGATGCTGCGGCTGCCCGCTCTTACTGGACCGGCTACGTCCAAGGCTACGACCAGTTGGCCGCTCTCCCGAGGCGCTTCGGCGTCCGGGAGGGCGACATCTACGAGCAGCGGGAATACAGCTTCCAGTTGGACGCTGAAGTAACGGGGGCGTTAAGGGAGCTCGGCTACCGATATCAGGTTACGATCAGCACCCTTATCCAGACGATGTGGGCCGTGCTGCTGCATACCTATACCCATCTAGACGATGTGATGTTCGGCGCCGTCGTCTCGGGCAGGCCGGCTGATGTGCCGGGGATCGAATCGATGCTCGGACTCTTTATCAACACGATTCCGGTACGGATGCGGATGAATGGGGAACTGCCTTTCGCCGAGCTGCTCAAGCAGGCAGGCCGCAATGAGCAAGCCTCGGCGGAGTACGACTATTATCCGCTATATGAAACGCAGTCGGCCAGCTTGATGAAGCAGGGATTGATCGACCATATCCTCGTATTCGAAAATTTTCCGCTGGAAGGAGCCATGGGAGGGGGTACTCGGGAAAGGATCGGCTTTGAACCTGTCGAGGTAGAGGCTTTCGAGCAAACCAACTATGACCTTAACGTGCTGTTCGTTCCGGGAGAACGGCTGGGTGTGAAGCTGTTATACAATGCAAACGCGTTCGATTCCGATTTCTTCGAACGGCTGGAGGGCCATTTCGTGAAGCTGGCGGAGTCCGTCGTGACCGATCCATTGGCGAAGATCGGGAGCTGCGTCTTGCTCCGGGAAGAAGAATACCGGCAGATTGTGCATGCGTTCAACGATACGGCGCGGGACTATCCGAAGGATCGGTTGATTCATCAGGGGTTCGAGCGGAAGGCGGCCGAGACGCCGGATCATCCCGCGATTATCACGGATCATGAAACGGTGTCGTACCGGGAGCTGAACGAACGGGCTAACCGGATCGCCCGCTGCTTGCGAGAGACCGGCGTCGGGCCGGGCACGCATGTCGGGCTGCTCGTCTCCCGTTCGGTCGGAATGATCGCCGCAATGCTCGGCATCGCCAAGTCGGGAGGCGCTTATGTTCCGATGGAGCCGTCAACGCCGACAGCGCGGATCGAGCGAATCATGAACACGCTCGGCGCGACGCATCTGGTGACCGAACGCCCGCTGGAGACGGTATCGGCGGCGCTGTACGCGTCCTGCCCGGCCCTCTCCGCCGTGCTCTTCGTCGATGAAGCAGAGTCCATGCTTGCAGGATACGACGGAGGAGACCTGCCTGCGGCGGCGGAGCCAGATCATACGGCTTACGTGATCTTTACCTCCGGCTCGACCGGGGTGCCGAAGGGAGTTATCGTCGCGCACCGGACGGTATCCAATCTGATCGATTGGGTGAACCGTACGACGGAGATGGGAGCGGACGACCGGCTGCTGTTCGTGACGTCGCCGACGTTCGACTTGTCGGTCTATGATGTATTCGGCCTGCTGACGGCCGGAGGGACGATCCGACTGGCCGGGGTGGACGAGGTGCGCCAGCCGGACCGGCTGCTGCAGCTGCTGCTCGAGGAGCCGATCACGTGCTGGGACTCGGCCCCGGCGGCGCTTCAGCAGCTCGCGCCGCTGTTGCAGGCCAAGCCGGGGAAGGCGGGAGGCCGCCTGCGGCTCGTGCTGCTCAGCGGCGACTGGATTCCGCTGAAGCTGCCGGGCGTGCTGAAGGAAGCCTTCCCGGGCGTGCGCGTGCTGGCGCTGGGCGGAGCGACGGAGGCGACAGTATGGTCGAACATGTTCGAGGTGGACGAGGTGCGCCCGGAGTGGGCGAGCATCCCTTACGGGAAGCCGATTCAGAATGCGCGCTACTATATCCTCGATCCGGGCTTGCAGCCGTGTCCGATCGGAGTGCCGGGAGAGCTGTATATCGGCGGCGACTGCCTGGCGGTCGGCTATGATGACCCGCAGCTGACGGCGGAGCGATTCCTACCCGATCCATTTGCAGCGGAGGCGTCAGGTTTTGGTAATTCCTTGCCGCATTCAGCAGCTGCAGAAGCGGCAGCGGCTTCTGAGCTCGGCGGCAGGAACGCACGCTCACCGCGTATGTACCGGACAGGCGACCGGGCAAGATGGATGCCGGACGGTCATATCGAGTTCCTCGGACGGATCGATCATCAGGTGAAAATCCGGGGTTACCGGATCGAGACGGGCGAAATTCAGTCGCAGCTGGTCCATCACCCATCTGTCCGGGAGGCGATCGTCATCGACCGTCAGGACGAGGCGGGGGAGAAGTATTTATGCGCTTATTTGGTAGCCGAGGAGGAACTGACGGTCCGGGAGCTGCGCGGCTTCCTTGCGGATTCGCTGCCCGAATACATGATTCCTTCGTATTTCGTCAGGCTGCCCTCTATGCCGGTCACGGCCAACGGCAAGCTGGACCGCAAGGCACTGCCGGAGCCGGACGGAAGCATCGGCAGCGGTGCGGCTTATGTTGCCCCGCGAAATGAAGTCGAGGCGAAGCTGGCGGCTATTTGGCAGGAAGTGCTGCAATGCGAGGTCGGGGTACAGGATCATTTTATTGAGCTTGGCGGTCATTCGATCAAAGCGACGATGCTCATCGCCCGCATACATAAGCAGCTGCAGATTTCGCTCCCGATCCGTGCCGTGTTCCATTATCCGACGATCGAGGAGATGGCCCGGCTTATCCTGCAGACCGAACGGAGGGAGCTTCCGGATATCGAGCGGCTGCCGCAGGCCGCCGCCTATCCCGCCTCCTCCGCCCAGCGGCGCATGTACATCCTGCAGCAGCTCGAAGGCGGCCAGTCGGGGTATCATATCCCCGGAATATTCGAGGTCGAGGGCGAGATGGATTTATTTCGGTTCGAGCGGGCCTGGCATCAGCTGATCGAACGTCACGAGTCGCTTCGAACGTCCTTCGAGATGATAGAGGGCGAGCTCCTGCAGCGCGTTCACGCCCAGGTCGATTTCCGTATCGACTATGAGACGATCGATCATTCGCAGCTTTCGACCAGGATTGCCGCATTTTTCCGTCCTTATGACTTGTCTCAGGCTCCGTTGATGCGTGCTGGACTATTGTCGATCTCCCGCACAAGGCATATCCTGCTGTTCGATATGCATCATCTGATAGCCGACGGGGAATCCATGCGAATCTTTGCCGAGGAGTTCGTGAAGCTGTACGCGGGCGAGAGGCTGGAAGAGCTGAACGTTCAATATAAGGACTATGCGGCTTGGCAGCAAGGCTATCTGCAGTCGGAGGAGATGGAGAGGCAAGAAGCTTACTGGCTGGATCGGTATCGGGAGCTGCCTTCCTCGCTCCGTCTGCCGACGGACTTTCCGCGACCTGCGGAGCGCAGCTTTGCCGGGGAGAGCTTTCGCTTCCGTCTGAATCCGGAGCTGACGGCCGCTCTCGTCCGGCTCGCCGAAAGGACGGACGTCACGCTGTACATGCTGCTGCTGTCTGCGTATTTCATTTTGCTGCGCAAGTATGCCGGACAGGAGGACATTGTCGTAGGCACGCCGTCAGGCGGACGCCCCCATCCGGATACGGCTCCGCTTATCGGCCTCTTCGTCAATACGCTGGCCATCCGCAGTCAGGTGGAGGACGAGCTTCCTTTCCTTCACTATGTCAAGAAGGTCCGAGAGCTGGCTTTATCGGCTTATGAGCACGCGGATTATCCGTTCGAGCTGCTGGTCGAGCGCTCCGGCGCCGAGCGGGATCTGAGCCGCAATCCGTTATTCGACACGATGTTCACGCTGCAGACCGATCCGCCGATGCTGGACATCGCAGGCTTAACCTTCAAGCCGTATGAGTTTGAAGCGAAGATGGCTCAATTCGACTTTACGTTCGAGGCCATACAGCATGCTCATCATATCGAGGTCCATCTTGAATATAGTACAGATCTTTTCCGAAGAGAAACGATCCAGCGGATGGCCGATCACTACAGCTGCCTGCTCGAGTGTATCGCTTCTGAGCCTTATTGCCGGATCGACCGGCTGGATATGGTGACGGAGGCGGAGAAGCGCGAGATCCGGACCGTCTTCAACGCGACCGAGACCGCTTATCCTCAGAATACGACCTTCTTGCAGCTGTTCGCGCAACAGGCAGAGGCGAGTCCGGAGCGCATAGCCGTCCGGTATCTGGATCGGGCACTGACCTACCAAGAGCTTGACGAACGATCCGGACGTCTAGCTGCCGCGCTTGTTGCCCGAGGGGTCGGGGTCGAGAGCATCGCAGCCGTCATGGCCGAGCGGTCCGTCGATTGGGTGGTCGCCGTTCTTGCCGCCTTTAAGGCGGGGGCGGCCTTTGTCCCTATCGATCCCGCTTACCCGGCAGAGCGAATCGAGCATATGCTGCGAGACAGTCAGGCAGCTATCCTGCTTACCCAAAGCGCTCTGCTCCGCCGGTCGGAAGGGTTTGCAGGCAAAGTCCTGGACCTGGACGCGTATGAAGCCTATGCGGAAGGACCGATTGCCTGGGATCCTCGGCCGCATCCCGACCGGCTGGCCTATGTCATCTATACGTCGGGCACGACAGGAAAGCCGAAGGGCGTCATGGTGGAGCATGGCAGCTATGCCAATCTTGCCTTTGCTTACCGGGATGCCTTTGCCATGGACACCTTCCCCGTGACATTGCTTCAGCTTGCCAGCTTTTCGTTCGATGTGTTCCTCGCCGATCTGGCACGGACGCTGACGAACGGGGGCGAGCTGGTGCTATGTCCGGAGGACGTCAAGCTGGATCCGACACGTCTGTATGAGACGATCCGGGCGCACCGGATCACGGTGCTGGATATGCCTCCTGCGCTTGCCGTCCCTTTCATGGACCATGTGTTTGACCACGGACTGGAGCTCGGGGACCTGAAGCTGCTCGTGATTGGCTCGGACAGCTGCCCCGCAGAGGAATACGGACGCCTGCTTGCGCGCTTCGGCTCAAAGCTTCGTATCGTCAATTGCTATGGCGTAACGGAAGCGTGCGTCGATACCAGCTATTACGAGGAGACGGCCGATCGATTCACAAGCGTCGGTACGGTGCCCATCGGCAAGCCGTTCGCCAACATGCGGATGTACGTCGTGGACAATTCGCTACAGCTGCAGCCGGTAGGCGTGGTGGGCGAGCTTTGTATAGGAGGAGCCGGTGTCGCTCGCGGATATCTGAACAAAGCCGAGCTGACCGCCGCTGCGTTCCTGGAAGGTCCGTTCCATCCGGGAGGGCGCCTCTACCGGACGGGCGATTTGGCCAAATGGCGGGAGGACGGTCAGGTGGAATTCGTCGGACGCGCCGACGACCAGCTGAAGATCCGCGGCTTCCGCATCGAGCCGGGCGAGATCGAATCCGCGCTGCTTGCCCATCCGGGCGTCAAACAGGCTGTCGTCATCGCGCTTGATGAAGCGGGGACAAAAGCGCTGTGCGCCTATATCGTCGCTTCGGCCTTGGAGCTCAGCGAGCTGCGCGACCATCTGAGAGCGCGTATCCCGGAGCACATGATCCCGTCCTACTTCATGTGCATGGAACGCCTTCCCCTTACGTCCAACGGCAAGGTGGATCGCAGGGCGCTGCCGAAGCCGGACGGACAGCAGCTGCGTTCAGCCGAATACGTGCCTCCACGTTCCAAGGCGGAGCAAGCAATTGCCGAGATATGGAGGGAGCTGCTGCAGGTAGAGCTTGTCGGGCTGCAGGACGATTTCTTCGCGCTCGGCGGCAATTCGCTGAAGGCTGCACGCATGGCTTCGCTTGTCTCGACAAAGCTTGGAGCCGAGCTGACGCTGAGGACCGTCTTCCAACAGCCTACCCTGCGGCAATTGGCGGCAGCGATTGACCGGGGCGTAGACAATTCCTCCAAACTGCCCACGCTCTGGAATGAGCCTGGTCATCCTCCGTTGTTTTGCTTTCCGCCGCTATTCGGTTATGGCTTCGTCTTCCAGGAGCTGGCGGCCTGCTTAAGCGGGGCATACAGCTTGTACGCCTTCGATTTTGTGGAGGAGGAGGACCGGATTGCCCGGTATGCGGATGAGATGATGGCTCTTCAGGAGCAAGGGCCGTGCTGGCTGCTCGGCTATTCCGCAGGGGGGAATCTGGCCTTCGAGGCGGCTGCTGAGCTTGAACGCCGAGAAGTCCGGGTAGCCGGGATCATCCTGCTGGATGCGATCCATCGGGAGCCGTCCGTTCGTTCGCAGGCCGATATCGACGATGAAATCCGGATGCTGCTGCAGGAAGCGGCCAGCCGCTACGGCTTGGATCCCGGCGACGCGCTGATGCGGGAGCGCGAGCGGCTTATCGGCACATACGCGCGCTATGCAGAGTCCCTGGTTCACCGGGATCGTATCCGCGCGGAGCTGCACGATATCCGTTCGGAGGAACGGGATTTGCAGGGCACGGCCGTCTTGCCTTGGTCAGTATCGACCTATGGTCCATCGATGGACTACGCTGGGGCGGGGGCTCATCTGGATATGCTGAGTCCGCCGCATGTGGCTAGAAATGCGGAGAAAATACAAGCCATTCTTCAAAGAATTCCGGCCGCCGGTCTGGTCGGTACGGGGGAAGTGCGATGATTCGGATTCGCGGACTGACGCAGACCTATGCGGGTCAGCCGGTTCTGCACGGCCTTGAGCTGGATCTGGCCCAGGGGGAGTTCGTATACCTCCAGGGCCCTTCCGGCTCCGGCAAGAGTACGCTGCTGCGCATCTTGAACCGGCAAATCGAGCAGTACGACGGCGAGATCGCGATCGGCGGGCAGGAGCTCAGGAGCATCCCGCGTTATGCGGTACGCCGGCTGGTGGCCACCATCCATCAGAGCTACGAGCTGATTGAGCGAAAAACGGCTCTCGAGAATGTGACGCTCGCCGGCGAAGTCCTCGGCCGGGACCCGAAGTCTACACGAAAGGCAGCGGCGGACTTCCTGGATAAGGTCGGGCTCGGCGGGAAGGAGGCGTTGTTTCCCCGCCAGCTCTCGGGCGGGGAGCAGCAGCGGGTGGCAATTGCCAGAGCGCTGCTGAACGGTCCGTCGGTGCTCCTCGCTGACGAGCCGACCGGCAATCTGGACCATGCGAATGCCGTCCGAATCGTCCGCTTGCTGCGGGAGCTCAATGAAAGCGAAGGAACGGCTATTCTGATGGTGACCCATTCCGATGAACTGATCCGGGAGTTCCCGTCCCGAACGGTATATATGAATGGAGGAGTTCTTCATGCGCATGCGCTGGACGCTGGCTAATTATTACATCCGGGATGCGCGTGACGGCATCCGGCGCAATCCGGGCGCATCGCTTGCGGCTGTGCTGCTGATCGCGATCACGCTGACGACGGCGGGGCTGCTGCTGCTGCTCCGGGGCGGGGTCCAGGAAACGGTTCAATACCTCGAATCGCAGGTCAAGATCAAGCTCTTCCTCGATCCATCCGTTCATGCGGAGCAGATGAAGGAGCTGCTTAGCTCCCGATCCTGGGTGAAACGGGCGGATGTGGAGACAAAAGCGGATTCGCTGGATAGGCTGAAGCGGCTTTTCTCAGGAAAGGAACATCTGTTCCGATCCTTCCAAAACCAAAATCATCTCCCGGACATGATCACGCTGGAGCTTGCCTCTCCGGAGCAGGCATCATTAATTGCAGACGAGCTGGCAGGCATGCAGGGGGTCACGGACGTCATATTCGCCCAGAAATATGCGGAGGCCGTGCTGTCGTGGTCGGACCGGTCCGAACGATATGGGATTGTTCTTCTGCTCGTTCTATCGTTCTTATCGGCGGCAACGGTTACGATCGCGATTCAGCTCGCCATGTATCGCCGACAGAAGGAGATCCGGGTAAAGCTGCTGCTTGGCGCGAAGGATACCCATGTACGGGGACAGTTCTTACTGGAAGGCGGGCTGCTAGGTCTGCTCGGAGGTCTGCTCGCCAGCATCCTCGTATACTTGGTTTATGACTACGCCTATTCGCAGCTGACGGCCAGCTTTGGATCGGTGTTCAGCTACAGGAAGGGCTGGATTGAGCTGGTCTCGGCCGGTATTCCGCTTGCAGGAATGTTAATCGGCCTGGCCGGAAGCATGACGGCGACAAGGCGGTGGCTGCATGACTAGAAGAAGCGGAAGGACGATATGGGCCGCCTTACTGCTGGGCCTGATGTTTGCTCCCGCGGTATATGCTCATGTCAGCGGGGTGTTCGGGGATTACTTGGCCGGATCGGAGAATCCCGGAGTGACCGAGCGGCTGCTGGCCGATCTAGCGGACAGTAAAGCCGAGATGGAACGGTTGAACCCGCAGCTGGCAGGCATGCGGGAGGATTACGAGCTCAAAGCAGGGGCGCTTAAGGATAAGATGGGTCTCTACCAAGCGATCGGCATGGATACATACCTGCAGTTCATGCTGGAGGGGGAGGATGCGTTAGACCTGTTCGCCGGCATGCGGCTGTTGGAGCGCGAGCTTGAGGGCGATGTGAGGCAGCTTGAGCTGCTCTATGCCGAATACGCGCCGATCCAGGCTATTCAAGATTCGCTCTCCCTTCACGGCAAGCTGCTGGAAGTGATCCGGGGCAACCTTGAGGCCAGGGAGAGAACCATGCAGGAGGCCGAGGCTCTTGGCTCGGGGCCGCGCCGTAGCGTAGCGGATTATCTGAGTATCGGCGAATGGATCGGCAGGCTGCTGACGGAGGAGCGGGAGATCGATCCGCTAACGCATCGCCTTGACGAGATATGGACGCAAAATATCGGCTATTTATTGGAGCTGCGGGAGGATGAAGAACGACTGAGGCAGAGGCCGAACGCATTCATCACCCGAAAAACGCCTGTGTCTCCATACACCCTGGAGGATCGGCTGCTGAATGACGCCAGTCCATTGACTTATTACTTTTTGACGGATCATGCTTATGTTCATCTGGTGCGTAACAGCGCCGATCTGCTGCTGATCGGGACGGTGCGGAAGGATGGAGAGCGTGTTGCTTTGGAATTTGAAGCAGCCTTCTTGAACGGCTTCGCGGTTCCGGAGACGGTGCTTCGGAGGCTGAAGGGCTTCCAACTGGATTATGCCAGGCTTCATCCCGCTGCCGGTGAGTTTATCGTAGAGCAGACGAACGGAGCCATTGTCATTCAACCACAGGAGTATCTGAAGGAATAAGATGGGAGAGGTGCTTGTCATGCTGAGAGTTTGGATCGGGACGCTGCTGCTGGTAATGCTCGTGATTCCGACAGGGCTAGCCCATGTGGAGAATGAAAAAACGCTTTATGACGATATCGAAACGTCCAAGGCGCTGGAGGATATCGTGTACCTGCGCGGAATGGGATTGATCGCAGCGGAGGCAGGCGCCAAGCTATACCGGCCGCTTGCACCACTGCGGAAGGCAGATCTGGCCTATTGGGCAGGCATGTACCACGGCTTCGGCGCCGAAGGGAAAAGTCCGGAGCAGGTTCGGGAGGAAGCGATGCGCCGCGGGCTGGTGGATGCGCTAGAGGGAGACGCCACGTATGCCGATGTGAGCAGGGCTTATGCAGAAGGAAAAGCGTCTGCGCCCGACCCGGACGCCAAGCTGACTCGCGAAGCGTTTGCGAGTTATATGAGACGATTGGTGCAAGATCCTGCTGAAGGCAAGGCTTTGGCGGAACGGATCGGTTATAAGGCTGGGCCATCGGGCGTCATCGAGCAGGTGATCGAAGGGAAGGAAGGGGAAGGCTCCTCTGCCTATTCCACCTACAAGATCGTCGTTGGCGGACAGGAATATGTGCTTAGCCAACATCCGAAGGCCTTGTTCGGCCCGACGGATCTTAAGCAATGGCAGGGGAAAACTCTCGAGGAAACATGGTTGTCGGGTGCGGAAGCGGGTAAACCGGAGCTGCAGATACTTAAGCTGGCTAAAGGGCAATTCAGCAGCGAAGCGATCGCGGCTTCCTCGGGCGGGCATGAGCATCATGGCGAGCACGGGGAGCATGCGGACGGGCACGAGGAGGCGAAGCGTATCCCCTATCTGCCGATAGCCGCTGTGCTGCTCGGCGCCGCGGTCGTCCTCTGGCTGCGGCGGAAGCCGGCTACGCCGAGGGAGGAGAGCTAAGCCATGACTGCTCCTTATGAGCTTCACCGGCTTCGGGTCGTCTCCGGCAGACTGGTCAATTATTGCTATGTCATCGTGGACCGGGCAACAAGACAAGCCTGCGTCGTCGATCCCGCCTGGGATCATGCTGCCGTAACCGGCAAGCTGGATGAGCTCCAAGCCGATCTGACGGTCATTCTGTTGACGCATTCGCATACTGACCATGTCCAGCTTGTCCCCAGGCTGACCAGGGAATATGCTCCTGCCGTTTGGATGTCCCGTCTGGAGATCGAAGGTTACGGCTTCCAATGCAATGGCCTGCAGGCGTTCGAGGACGGGCAGGTCATCAGGCTGGGGGCAACCACGATTACTTGCTTGGTAACTCCTGGCCACAGCTTCGGCAGCTCGTGCTTCCTGCTTTCAGGCGATCTGATGACCGGGGACACGATCTTCATCGAAGGCTGCGGCGTCTGCGCGGCTCATGGCTCGGATGCCGGCGCGATGTTCGAGAGCGTCCAGCGGATCAAATCGCTGGTTCATCCTCAGATCAGGGTGCATCCCGGCCATGCGTTCGGCGAGCTGCCCGGCCAGCCGATGCACTATCTGCATATGTACAATATGTATTTTCAGTTTCAGACGAAGGAAGAATTCATCGCTTACCGGATGCGGAAAAATCAAAATTTGTCGAACTTGCAATACGTTTGAATTAAGCTTGCAAAGCTTCCTTGCACGTGAAGCCCTCATCCGTCCATGTGACGATGAGGGCTTATTTAATATAAAAAGTATACTTGATATATTCTGTATAGTAAGTATAATATAATTATAAAGGTGGTGAATCCCATTATTCAAACATGTCCCTTTCTGGAGTATTCATTCGAAATCCTCGGGAAGAAATGGAACGGCTTGATCTTGCATTACCTTTCGTTGTGTCAGCAGCATACGGCTCATTTCTCGGATATGAAGAGGGATTTGCCGGAAATTACTCCGAGGGCTCTTTCGCTAAAGCTGGTCGAGCTCCAAGAGCATGGGTTGATTGAGAAGAACGTAACGGCGGGGACTCCTGTGAACATTTCTTATGTGCTGACAGGAAAGGGTAGAGCTTTGACTGAGGCGTTAAAGCCAATTCAGCAATGGGCGCAGCAATATAAAGACCAATAAAGAGGAGTGGATCTGATTGAAACAGATGGTTTGCGATATCAAAACGGGTGTATGCGGGGAAGTAGGAGACGAGAGCATAGAGGTTATTGATTTTAACCAGCCTCAAAAAAAGGTCGATTTATATTATGTTACGGATCCGATCTGTTCGCATTGCTGGGCATTGGAGCCTGAGCTCCGGCGTTTCGAAAAGCAATACGGGCATTATTTCACACTTCAAACCGTCATGGGCGGGCTATTGAAGAGCTGGGACGGCTTTGCCGATGTCAGTAACGGGATCGGGAGTCCAGCCGATGTAGCAGAGCACTGGAGAGAGGTCGGGGAGCATTCCCGCATGCCAATCGACGGGTCGCTATGGCTGTCCGATCCGATCCAATCCTCCTATCCGCCTTCCCGCGTGTACAAAATGATCCAACGCGAGAACGAGGAGATGGCGAAGACCTTTTTACGCCGTGCAAGGGAAGCCGTATTTGCCTTTAATCGGAATATCGGGGAGGAGAAGGTCTTGATCGATCTTGTCGATCAATTGGGTCTCGATGGAGCGAAAATCGTTAAGGAAGCGGAGGGAACGGCAGCGCAAGTGTTGCTGGAGGAAGACTTTGCACTTGCCGGATCGCTTGGCGTACGCGGATTCCCGACCGTGATTATGGTCAATGAAGAGAAACAAGGTGTCAAAATCGTAGGAGCAAAAAAACTGCATACTTACGTTGATGCGCTGAAGCAGGTGCTGCCGGGTAAGACGCTTCAAGCTCGTCAGATTCCCGACTTGAAGCAGCTCTTGGATCAGGAAAGTCTTTTGTTTGCCAAAGAGATTGAAGTCATGTACGATCTTGAAGCAACTGAGGTTGAGTCCTTCACTCAAGAAATGCTTCCGGCGGATACTTACAAGGGCCAGATCCAACTTGGAGAATTCTATATTGAAAAGCTATAAACTAGGCTTTGACCCCGATCATTTGCCCTGGAAACAGGCAACAACCTAGCCCCGACTAACGGAGGCTAGGTTGTTTTTTTCTGCATGGCTGAAGCGAGCTTGGCCGTTCTAGGACGGCTTAACCGGCATGAGCCTGTTTCAACCGAGCCAAGAACAACTCAGCATTATGGCTCAAGGTGAGATAAGCCTCTGAAGAAATAGTCTGCTGCATGTTTTCCTTACCGAGCTGTTCCAGAAATTTTTCCAGGAACATCATCGCCTGTTTATCCGCTCCCTTATCAAGATGATGCTTAACTTGCTTCAGACTGTTGGTCAGCTGAGAAGCGAGAGGACCCGTTACATCGCCGGTTGCCTTAAATTGATCCATATAGTTCTCCAGAACCGTCATGAATCCGGGCGTGACGGTTACGCGATTGGACGCTGCGGATTGTCCGGCAGCATTCTGAGCCTTGATGTAATAGGTGTAAGCAACGCCAGGCACAGCCGTGCGGTCGTAGTACGTATGAACCTTGGCGTATCCTACATTTTCGACGATGCCGTTCGCTTCCCTGTACACATTGACCTGGGTTTCCCCGCCGTGGGAGGTCCAGATGAGTCCGACAAATGTTTCTCCCACCAGCCCGACCGTAAGGTCGGAAGGCGCGGCTGGTACGGGCATTGCGATCCGCAGCTCATCCGTCAGCGCCGTTTCGCCTCTTTCGTTGACGGCCGATAGCTTGTACTGGTAGCCTGTATGACTCACACTGATGCTGTCATCAACATAGTAGGGCAAGGTGCTGCTGGCTATCTTAGCAAAAGACTCCTCGCCATCCGCTTTTCTGTAGAGGTTATAGCTTTCCGCTCGAGTCGACGGATTCCATCGGATGGCAAAAGAGGAAGTCGAAACCTCCGCAGCCGTCAGACCCTCAGGCACCTCGGGCAGGCTCACCGGCGACTTTGTCGTCGCCAAGACGCTCTCCGAAGCCGCAGATTCTCCGCCAATTCCGGTCGCCGTCACTTTATAGCTATAGGAAGTGGAAGGGCTTACCGTTTTGTCCGTATAGACGGCGGCCGAAACCGTGCCTATTTTCATGTAGTCAGCATCCGATCCTGTCGCTCTGTAGACGCTGTAGCTTACCGCCCCCTCTACCGGCGTCCACCGCAGCTCGACGGAAAGGCTTCTTGCAGCGGCAATACTCAAATCCGACGGTGCGGAGGGCGCAGGCTGCGATGCGTCAAAGGTGAACAGCTCGACCGCAGCGGAATGAGGGGATTCTCCTCCTGCGGATAGAGCCGATACTTGATAGCGATAAGCGACTCCTTTTTCCAAGGCTGTATCGGTATAAGCTGCAGCATCGGTGCTGGCCACAACCTTAAACAAGGAGTCCTTGGATGAGGAGCGATAGATGAGATAAGCGTGTGCTCCGTTTACGGGCGACCAATTCAGCTGCACACCTGGGCCGTCTGTCAGCTGCCCGGTCAGATCTGAAGGAGCTTCAGCAGGTGGCTCAGCTTCTGGACTCACCGGCTTCAGGATTACAAAATAAGGACATTTCGACGTGTTATTGTTCGAACCCATCACCACATGGGTGCCTGCGGCGTAACGCTTTTTGTACAGCTTATACTCCACCGGCTGACTGTCCGCGATTAACTCGCCCGTATCCTCGTATTGGGCCGTAAGCCACTCGGGCTCTGTCGTAATCCTTGTATCATAGGCGACATATACATCGGCATCGGCCGCCAGATAGAAGGAGATCAAGTCATGGTTCGTCGCGCTTCTGGAGCCTACGGCCGAGCGAATCCATTCCCGGCCCTTCAAGTGTTCCGGGATCGATTCGAACCTGTAGACCTTGCTGCCGGTCATTCGATCTCCGAACACGATGTCTCCCAGCTGGAGATCCTGCTGGACGGACCAGTTAGCCGCGTTCGTGCTGCCGCTGCTGCTGTTATCGTTAATCACGACATGCCGGACCATGTCTCCGTCGATGCTTGCCACCGGTTCCGGATCAGGAGTAGGTTCCGGCTCTACAGGCGGAGGGGTGAAGGGAGGACCGGGCCACGCCGGGGGCGTCGTCGGGTATGAAGCAGGGAACCCGGGGGCCGCCAGCTCATTCAGGTAGTCCTCCAGATTCGTGTAGCCATTCCCGTTACGGTCGCCGTTTCGATCCTCCGGATCGGCCGGATTAAGTCCGTTCGCAAGCTCCCACTCATCGGGCATGCCGTCCCGGTCCTGATCGGCAGGGGCAGTGCCTTGCTTGAGGAGCGGGAAGCCGCCCAAATCCTGCTCATTGCCGATGATCACGCCTGTCTGATTCCTTACGCTGTTAATGACACGCGTATCCACCGCATCCCGCACAAGGGAAGAGCCCGCGTAATTCAAAATATGCTCATACGCTGCTTCCGGAGCTTGCGTGTGAACGAGCGGGTATTCGAAACGCTCCGGCACTACGACGCTCGGCTTCTTCGCCTCAATGATGCCGGTACCGGCATCGATGCCGTCCAGCTGACCGTTTTTGTTGCTGTCAATCCGGTTGTCTTCGAGATACACCTGATAATTCTCGTTGCCGCGGACGACGCCATACTGAGGATCGGCCGAATTTTTACCTGCGATAAAATAATTCCCAACTACGTTTCCGTATCCCTTTGTCCCGGATTCGCCGCCCGCCACATAGGGAAAGCCGCCCCAGTTGTAGACGATGTTGTTTACGAAGTCGATTTGACCTTTCGTTTTCGGATTCCGGTCGTTGTTATGGGCATAAAGATTGTGGTGCATCGTGATCGTATTCATCTCGATTAAGCCGCCCATCGAGTGCGTCAGCAGTCCTTCGGAGATGATGGACCATTGTACGGTAATATTTCGGGATCGCGGATTGTCGTAATCCTTACTTTTGATCGAAAGCACTTCATCCGTCCCCCAGGAGAACGTGGAGTGGTCGATGATGATATTTTGGCAGTCTTCAAAGTACATCGTATCGTCGTTGACGGCGGTGTCCCCCATGCGGAAACGCAGGTAGCGGATAATGATATCGCTGGAGTCGATGAACCGGATATTATTCCCCCGGATCGTTACGCCATCCCCTGGAGCCGTCTGACCTGCAATCGTGATGTGAGATTTATTCCTCACCACGATCTGGGGAATCTCGATGTCGCCCGAGATGTCAAAAACGATGGTGCGCGGTGTCTCACCGGTTGTCATTAGTGCATCATGAAAAGTACCGGGTCCCTTAAGCTCGTAGCTCGTCACATGATAAACCTCTCCGCCGCGGCCCCCGGGGGTTGCATAACCGAAGCCTTCCGCGCCGGGGAAGGCCGGGAGCATGGAATTGTCGGCCCGTGCGATCGGCGCCTGCGGGGGAAAACTAGATAGGGTCATCGCCAAGACTAACAATAAGGTCATATAATACTTCATTTGCTGCCTCCTTATAAACGGTTTTTGGAAAGAATGAAATTGAACCTTTACTGTCCACCTCCTTGTTTTTGGATGATTCGGCAATTACAAGTCCATTATAGATAGCGCTTTCAAACAGGGGCAATCAATCATTCAGCCAAGGGGCACACAAATTAAGGATTGGGCGTCAAATGTTGGATTGGTTGATGCCGCTTAGGATTGGAGTGTTGACTATAGAGGAGAGGGTTATATTCTCGCCGTGCGGTTATATAGTTCGTTATTCTATCATACGTTTTCGTATGGCTTTGCGCTAAACAGACAGAAGGAGGCGTATGTTCGTTGAGTCAATCCGCCCTGTTCGAGCATCGGTTCTGGCTTCAAATATTAGGTGATCATGGCAGGTTTATAGAAAATGCGTTGTCGCCCCGGGAAACGAAAGATATCCAATCCGCCCATTTTTTTATTCAGTCGTTCGACCGGCTTCTGCAACTGGCCCGAAATGCGCAATCTGATACGGAGACTTTACCTCTCGCTCGGGAGGCTCTATCGTTGACGAGACAATTTCGCCAATTTAAGCTGAGCCTGTTACAACGAAGTCTCCTTAAGAAAATTACCATCTCACTTCCGCCAACCTTCATTAATCACATGGTGAATGAGTTAGAGGAATATTTGCGTATCGTTACGGACCTGGCGGAAGGGAAGCCCGTTCCCCTGTTTGATGCTCTTCATCACGACTTTCTGTGGCTCCCCGATGCTGCAGGTCATGCATCTGCGATTGCCGCGGATCTTGATTTTGTGGAGAAAAGATTAATCCAGAAGAGCGAGCAGTTCGAACAGCATTTTCAACAGTTCTATATGAAAAGTATTGAAATGGCCGGATATATGCGTACACAAATGAAAGACTTCCCTGCATTCAGGAGGTTTCATCAAGAGGTCGATCTGGAGATGAAATACTTCCGGGGCTTCTTAGGCGAGCTTGAAGAGCTGGGTATCACGGCAGAGCTGCTCGGCCGCATCATGCCTCTCATTCCGGATCATATGCTAAGGGAGGAATGTTATTACTTGACGAAGCTAGGGCAGCTAGGACTAGTCCCTAGACCGGATTGCAACCCGACCAAGCCTAGAATCGAGCCATAGAAGATCCCGCCAGAGCTCTATCGTATATCCAGGCTAAGCCGAGGTTGTTCCCGAGCTGTCTGATTATATGGCTTACCCATAACTTGCGCCATCCCATTGGTAAAAAGCAAGCCTATCGACATCAAGCTCTAACCCGATTCCTATGCCGCTTGGAAGGGTAATGTTTCCGAAAGAAGGGGAGAGCGGAATAAGCTCGGCAAAAGGGTTCTCCATCGCGTCCCATTCCACAGGCTCGATCGCGTCCGCTTCCATCTTGCTCCAAGGCTCCAAACACGCTTGAGCAAAGAGCGCATACAGACGGGATAAAGCTCCATCATAGGTATGAGGCGTGACGCGAATGCCAAAAAGCCTCGACAAGCTTAATGCCTCTCTGTAACCTTCCAATCCGGATGTATGCATAGGATCTGGGGTAATGAAGTCAAGGGCATGCTCGGTGAGAAAAGGAAGAAACTTCGCCGCCGTCTCTACGTTTTCACCACCGGCCAAAGGGGCATTCAATCGGCTTCTTAAAAGCGCATAATCGGTAATGTGATCGGTCTTGAGCGGTTCCTCCAACCACAGGAGATTAGGCCAATGATCGAGCAAGGATTGCCAGCGTAAAGTAGCTGCCAGGTCGTAGCTTTGGTTTGCATCAATAGCTAATCCGATTTTCCCTTCTAACATGGCCTGAACGGAGACCATATGCTCTTGATCCTCGGTGATCGTTTTTCCGCCCACCTTGACCTTGATCCGGTCAAATCCTGAACGAATTGCTTTTTCAATATCCGAAAGTGATTTCCTTTGCCAGCTTCCATCTTCCGAATAGGATTGAAAGGATGCATAGACTGGAACCTTCTCCCGAAATTTACCGCCCCACATATCACATATGGAAACGCCCATTTTCTTGGCCATGATTTCGGTTAGGGCCATACTTACGGCTGCGGCAGAACGTGCATGCCATTTTTTTATATGCTGAACCATTTTGGCCCGATCAACAACCGGCTTGCCCATTAAATAGGGAATGATACGTTCCTGAAAGCCTTTCTGCAAGGTTGGCAGCCAATCCACGCATTCTCCCCAGCCTTCGATGCCCGAATCGGTTATGATCCGGATCAAAAAACAGGTCCGGTATGACTTCATGCCATTTGCATCTCCATATCGTTTTGAGAGACGGTGAAACAATGGAAATGTCTCAATTTTGCTTATATGCAAAGGACGCTACCTCCCGTATCTGGAATATGAACCGCGTACGTTTCCTTTTCCAAGATAGTATGGCTTACATGTTCATTTGCAATTAAGGAATAATTTTCTTATTATAATACTGAATGTATCTGTATAATAATGGAAGATACGTCGAACAACGCATTCAGGATGGACATGCCCCCTGATCTGATCAAAGCGGACGGCAGCCACATCGACGATAGAGTGAGGTAAGCGAAAATGATGATGTCTTTTTTTATTGCATTCGCAGTTTTACTAATCGGCTTATTCTGCCTGCTTTTCCCGCAAAAAAGTTGGGAATTCTTTTATCTTGGTCTTAAACCTTATAATAAAGGCATACTAAAACGGAAATGGAGCTTAATCAGCAGACTAGCAGGCGTAATATTCATAGCGCTTAGCATGTTAAGGTTCGAAGCTATTCTATGAGAATAGCAATCTATAAGAAACCCAAATGCCATTTATATGCTACTATAGGTATTGGTAATGGGTTCATATCGAAGGAGGGTATATTATGGGAACAGGCACACCAGTAACGATAACCGTGGAAACGACCGTTCATTGTCCCGTCGAGAAGGTATGGCAATATTGGACGGAGCCGAAGCATATTACACAATGGAATAACGCATCCGACGACTGGCACACGCCATACGCCGAGAATGACCTGAAGGTTGGCGGCAAATTCGTCTCTAGGATGGAAGCCAAGGACGGCAGCTTTGGATTTGATTTCGGCGGCGTATATGACGAGGTGAGTACGAACGAGAGCCTCTCCTATACGTTGGGTGACGGCAGAAAAGTGAAGATCGCCTTTATACGCCAAGGCAACGACACGCAGATCGTCGAATCGTTCGAAGCGGAAGAAACCAATGCCGTCGATATGCAGCAGGCCGGATGGCAGGCGATTTTAGACAATTTTAAAAAGTATGCGGAAATGGCAAAAGAGGAAGAATAAGTACAAGTGAGGCTGTCCAGACTATGTCAAAGGGGCTGTTAGAGGATGTCTATCACGATTAACCCGTATTTGAATTTTGACGGCAACACGAAGGAAGCGGTCCATTTTTACGAGAAAGCGCTTGGCGGGAAAATACTTGGCATCATGACATTCGGAGATATGCCGGAGGACCCGAATCATCCGTTGACCGAGGACATTAAGGCTCGCGTTATGCATGCGCACTTAAAAGTCGGCGAAGCGGATCTCATGTTCTCCGATACGTTCCCAGGCATGCCTTATGAGCCAGGCGGCGATACGGTTCAGATTTCCATCCATCCCAAGGAAGAGACAAGAGCGAGAGAAATTTTTGCAGCCTTGGAAGAGGGCGGACAAGTTGTCATGCCTCTGCAGAAGACAGATTGGAGCCCTTTATACGGAATCATAAAGGACAAGTTCGGGGTTATTTTCCAAGTGAATGTGCCTGTAGAGCATTCGCAGTAATCGTATGTAGACTTCTGTTCCATGACCAACCAAGCCTTCTGTCCCCGTACTGGGCAGGAGGCTCGGTTGGTTTGTATTGCTATTGTTCCTTGCCAACCCATAAGCTATTGTGTGAATATAGAGTCATATACACAGCAAAGAGGGTTGAGCCTAGGTGAAACGAATTTTCAAATTTCGTCCAGTGAGCATTGCCTTATTCTGGAAATATTTTGCGAGCTACTTTTTCCTTTTTATAATACCTGTTATTCTTGCAAGCGTACTTACTTATGTATATGTTGTAAAGCTCATGGAGAACGAAGCGGAAGAAGCCAACAATATAATTATGCGTAATTTTTCCGATAAGACAGACACGGTGTTTTCTTCTCTTCAGCTTAATATGATCAATCTTCTCAATAATTCCAATCTGAATCGTGCTGTCCGACAATTCGAAGAACCGGAGCGCGATCTTCCCTATTATGAGATCACACATTCCCTGATGGAACAGTTGAATACGTTCAACAGTCGAGATATCGCTTCGAATGCTTACTATTACTTCCCCAAGCATGACCTGATCATAGGTTATAACATGGAAATGGATAAAGAAGCTTTTTTTCAATCCGCGTATCGAGTGGGTGAGTCAGATTTGAAGGGGTACCTGGATACTTTTACTGGAAAAAAAATGATGCATTTCACAAAGCCGTACAGGGTGGACTATAAAACGATTTATTCGGATGCGGCCGTATCGGCAAGCTCCCATATTTCCGCTGTGATGAGTTACCCGTATAACAACCCAGAGCCGGACGTGTATTTAGTTGTCACTATGGATCGTGAAGAAATCAGCAAGCAGATCCGTATTCATGAGGAGTGGGTGATAGGAACCGCCATCGTTGATCACGCAGGGAACTTCATCAGTGAAACCGGTAAAGCAACGAGTCAGCCGCAAGAAACGTTCATTCCCTTCCATTCCGTGACCGAAGGAGAACTCTATGTAGAGATCAGCGGGAAGGCGGTATCTTTCGTGAGATCCGGATTCAACCCCTCGTGGTATTACGTCAGCATGGTAGATATGGAGACTATGCTGGAACCGGCCAATCGAATTCGTTATTTCAGCCTGCTGTTCCTTACGTTTTTCATTATTTTAGGCGGCATACTTTCCTACTATTTGAGTAAAAAGCTGTATAAGCCGATCAAGGAAATCAAAGACGGACTGAGTGCACATCATGCGACTATACTGCCAGTGCAACGGAGCGGCAACGCCTACGATTATATCAAGCAGGCCTCGACTTCGCTAATATCAAAAAATAAAGAATTAAGTGATAGAGTCAGTAGTATGATTCCGATTGTTCAAGAGGACTTTATTAGTAAGATCCTGTTGGGAGAATACAGTGACAACCTGTCTATTGAGTTGTACGCCAAGGAGATTGATTTCGATTTCGACTCGAAGCTGACTAGAACGGTAATTTGTATTCACATTCAATACTACGCTCGGGTGGTCGAAGACATCTCAGAGACATCGAAGTCATTTATGCAATTAGAGGTGAGGGAACACATCCAGAAATCCATTCCAGGCATGGTCTGGATATGTCAGACAAGAACTGATGTACTGGCGTGCATTCTGCATAAAGACACCTTCCTGCGGATGGATATACATGAAGTTACCCGCTGTTTAGAGCAAATTCTGCAGCAATTCGGCAGTTACTATAAAGCTACTATCGGCGTAGGAAAAAAGGTTCACGAAATCGGGGAGCTCCATCTGTCCTACAACACGGCTATAGCCATGCTGCAGCATAAGGGACTGAATGCAGGGGTGGAGGTTTTTCATGAAGACAGTGTCTGGGAGGATAAGACATCTATCGACGGATTTCTGTCCAATGATGAAGTGAACCGGATAATTAATCTGTACAAAATTCGCAACTATGCGGTCTTGCTGCAGTCGGTGCATGAGCTTTTGGATACGGCGCTTAGGAAGAACGCGACTGCTTATCTGGTCAAAAGTCTGTGTTCCGATGTATTGAATTCTTGGATACGAGCTGTGGAGACAGAACGCAATGATTTCAGCATCTCGTTCTACTCCGGTTTGTTTGACCAATTGAACCGTTGTGTAACGTGGGAGGAGCTTAAGCAAACCTTCGAGCATATTCATTCTATGCTGTTCCAGATGAAGCAGCCTGATGATCTGCGTGACCAACTGGCCGATATCTTGGACTATATTCATACCCACTTTGACGAGGAATTGTCTGTGGAGCGATTCGCCAGTGAATTAAACATGTCGGAAAGCCACTTCAGCAGGACATTCAAAGAAGCAGTTGGGGAGAAATATGTAGAATATATTTCGAAATACAGGCTGTCGATGGCAAAAAAGTATCTGCTTGAAACCGAAATGAAGATCGATGATATTGCCGAAAAAGTCGGTTACATGGGGAGAAATTCGCTGATCCGCCTATTTCGTAAATATGAGGGTGTAACCCCCGGGCAATATCGGTCTATGCATCAATCTTAACGAAAGCACCCGCATCCGAAGAAGCCCGACTCCACTTCTTCTGCAAGAGAAGCGGAATCGGGCTTCTTCGCCTGGCTGGTTTCCAAGCGGGTCGCCTACATTTTGATATACACCTTGCCGTCCTCTTCCGACACGTTAAAGGTTTCGACGGTTACATCGTAGGTTTTGGTACGTACCTTGCCGTCAATGACCATGCAGCCAGTTTTTATATCGAATTCCCATTGATGCCAAGGACAGCGGAGAATTTCTCCTTCCCGCTCGTATCCGAACTCCCCGGGCGCAGGGGAGTTCAGCCAGGGCCTGACGAAGCCCTCGCATAAGGGCGCGCCTTGATGCGGGCAATAATTAAGTACAGCGTATAGCTTGCCTTGCAGACGGAAGATGCCGATGCTTTTCCCGTTTATTTCGATCACTTTGCGCTCTTTTTCCGGGTAATCCGCAATTAATCCGATATAGTGTAGTGTCATGAGAGGTCACCTGATCTTTTTAATTATTTATTTTCCTTGACGAGCATGCTATAATCCGTTCAACCTCGCGTTGTGTGAACGGATGAAGGAGGAATTTTCATGCCTAACATGGATAATCAGGATATCGAGAAGCGGGAAACCGCCGTCCAGCAATTCTATATTCCAGATCCATTCGCCAGAAGCGGCGGGCTGTGGCCGCTTAATACAGGCCTTACGCGTGCGAGGCCAAGCTATCACATCGGACCGCGGTTGCTGGAATATTTCAATCTGCACTTCATCAGAGACGGACAATTGGAGATAAGCTACTCCGGACAGCATATCGTTCTGGACAAAGGTGACGTATTTGCCATGTTTCCCGGCATCGTGTACCGCTACCGAAGAGTGGGAAGCACAACTACGACTGAGCTGCAGATGACCTGGATATCGTTTGATGGTCCCCAGGCGGAGCAATTGCTGAACTGGAGCGGCTTTACGCCTGATAAGCCTTACGTGCGGCAGGTTGTGAACACAGAGCTGGAACTGGTGCTCAGGCAGCTCTATACGCGACAGCCAGTGGACGAAAGGAGGCAGGTCGAGGTCTGCTCCTTGCTCTACCGAATATTCAGTTTGATGATCCGGTCGGCTCCCCCGCTACGTTCCGCGGGGCAGGAGGTTTGGTTGACAAGATGCATGGAGTACATGCATACACACTACATGGAGAAAATTACCGTCCACGATGTCGCCGATTATGTGTCGGTGCACCGGGTGCACTTCTCCAAAGTATTCACTGAGCGGACCGGGCTAACCCCTATGAAGTACCTGCAGAAGCTGCGGATGGAGAAGGCAGCAGAACTCCTGCAGGCGGACATTCTTACAATCGAGGAGGTCGCTTTGACGTTGGGATACCCTGACCCGTATTCCTTTAATCGAGCATTCGGCAAATACTATGACATGCCCCCCGGCAAATGGAGAAGGCGCGTCTCCGACAATCCAACCTAAGCCCTCGTAGCTTGCGGATCGGTGCGCGCCGGCAGCTTGTATAGCTCTGCGGCGTTGTCGTAGAAAATCCGCTGCCGGTAATCCGGGTCCAGCTTAGGGAAGGCCAGTCGCGGCGAATCGAAATCCCAATGCGGATAATCGCTGGAGAACAGCAGCGTTTCATTCGCCCATATCGAGTCAAGCATAGGCTTGAACATTGCCGGATCGGGCGTCAGCTCGATCGGCTGCGAGGATACATACATGTTGGAGCGAAAATACTCGCTGGGCGCTTTTTTGACCCAGGGCGTCTGATAGCGGAGTCCCTTCCAATCCTGATCCAGCTTCCACAAGTACGGTCCCACCCACATGACCCCCGCTTCCTGCATAACCACCTTCAAAGTCGGAAACTTCTCGAATACCCCGTTGAAGATGAGGCTGGCCATATGTGCCATCATGACCTGCGTGCGACTTGCGCGGGATTCGATATAATAGCTGGGATAACCGGCGCCGGTAGGGGCCGGGTTGACGCCTTGGCCTTCATTGCCGATATGAATCGTGAAGACGAGCTCATGCTCGACACACGCCTCGAAGATCGGATCGTAGAGCGGGTTACCGTAAGGCTTCTCGGCGCCCCCCGGAACGAGAACCTGCACAAAACGCCGGTCGCCGCCCAACCGCTTGATCTCTTCTGCGGCCATCTGAGGATTCTGCTTGGGAATGCCGATCGACCCTTTCAGTCGGTCGTCCTGTGCAAGCCAATGGTCACGCGTATAATCGTTATAGGCCCTGCATAGAGCCTCGGCATATTTCACATCGGCAATGGTGCCTGCCGAGTAAAATTCCCCCGTTAGAATACCGTAGTCTACATGAAACGGATCCAAGTAATGCTTCTGCATATAGGAAAGTGAAGACCCAGCAGATCCGCCCTCGGGAGGAGCCGCGTCCACGCGTCTGCCCCCTTTCCCACCATTCATAAATGGATAGCTCGGAAGCAATAAGCCCCACTCATCAATCTGATCGCGATAGACTTGGGGCAAGTAAGGATAGATCGCTTGTACATTCGGTGTGTTGTGATGAATATCCACATCGATGATGGAACGTTTGTCAGCCGACATGATGTGTCGCCTCCTTCTATTTGAATGACCCCATTATACGGAACGGGCAGGCGGATAAACAATGTCAGAATGTAATGATCTTTATCAATTTGTAAGGTTTGGAGGGGAGTCTTCAATTATTCACCGTCTCGTTTTTTGCACGACGGCCGAAAATAGAGCATTGTAGCGGGTTTTACGCAAAAAAAGGTACATGGGAAAAACGCATGCTTTACGAGAAGCCTGCGATTGCGTAAGGTTAGAAATGCCTGCACCGGCTGTAACCGTAATCACAGGAATTGATTCGAGTAGGGAGTGTGAAGTGTGTTGTCAACCAAGAGCGATAGGACTGGAGCTGTAGGCCGGCACGAGGTAGCGCCAATCTCATTTTCGAAACGGTTTCCGTTTTGGGCTTATCTCATGAAGCATAAGGCTTTATATTTGCTTATGCTTCCCGGCATTTTGTATTATCTTATTTTCAAATACTTGCCGATGTATGGACTGATCATTTCGTTCCAAAACTATTCGGTCAGCAAAGGCATACTGGGGAGCAAGTTTGTCGGGCTTCAACATTTTATCGAATTTTTCTATCATACGCCGGATTCCTGGAAGCTGATCCGCAATACGATAATGCTGAATATCTACGGCCTGCTGTTTAGCTTTCCAGCACCTATCATGCTGGCTCTACTGTTTCATGAGATCAAAAACAAAAAGTTCAAGCAGTTTGTTCAAAGTATCAGCTATATGCCGCATTTCCTGTCTACGGTCATCATCGCCGGCATTCTCGTTACCTTTTTGTCGCCGACTACGGGCATTGTGAACAACCTGTTATCGAAAATATTTGACATGGAGCCGATCATGTTCCTTGGGATACCCGAGTGGTTTCGGACAATCTACGTGGGCTCGGATATCTGGCAAGGCATCGGGTGGGGCACGATCTTGTATCTGGCAGCCATCGCCGGTATCGATCCATCCTTGTATGAAGCGGCGAAAATGGATGGCGCCAACCGTTTTCAGCAAATGCGACATATTACGTTCGTCGGTATGATACCGGTCATCATTATCCTATTCGTGCTCAATCTAGGTAACTTTATGGAGACCGGCTACCAGAAAATCCTACTGCTGTATAACCCGATGACCTACGAGACATCAGATGTGATTAATACGTTTGTTTATCGGAGAGGGATCTTGAGCGCGGATTTCAGCTTCGCCTCGGCAGTCGGCTTGTTTCAATCGGCTATAGGCTTTATCCTCGTCGTAACCGCCAACCGTATTGTCAAAAAATACTCGGAGACCAGCTTGTGGTAGGAGGAACTTATGGATAACAAAAGCTTCGGCTCAAAGCTGTTTGATGCGGTTAATGTCGTGATCATGCTCCTGGTGATCGTCATCATGCTATATCCGATGATGTTCGTCCTATCAGCTTCGATCAGCGATAATGCCAAGGTGGCAAGCGGCCAAGTTCTGCTCTGGCCCAAGGGTATTACGTTCGCTGCCTATAAAAATTTTATAAGCGATAAACAGCTGTGGCTCAGCTATTGGAATACGATCCGATATACGGTTGTACATACGGTGCTCACATTGATCGCGACATCGGCGATGGCCTATCCGTTAGCCAAGCGATGGCTGAAGGGGAGAAGATGGATCCTGCTGATGGCTGCCTTTACGCTGGTATTTGGCGGAGGAATGATACCAACATTTCTGGTTGTGAAGCAGTTAAATTTGTTGAATACGATCTGGGCGATCGTCCTGCCGTCATTGATCAGCACGTGGCATCTGTTTATCATGCGCACTTTCTTTGAAGGACTGCCGGAAGAAGTAGAGGAAGCGGCGATAATAGACGGTTGCAGCTCTATGCAGGTGCTTGCGAAAATCATTATTCCATTATCCAAGCCGGTAATGATGACGATCGGATTGTTTACGGCGGTCGGCCAATGGAACGCTTTCTTCGATGCCTTGCTGTATTTGAATGACAGTAAGCTCCAGCCGTTGCAGATCATGATCCGGAGCTATCTGGTTGCGGGCAACATCCCGCAAGGTGAGGGAGACGCCGATCATGTCGAAACCTTGAAATACGCGCTGATTACGATTGCCACCTTGCCCATCTTGTGCGTATATCCGTTCATTCAGAAATATTTTGTACAAGGAAGCATGATTGGCGGAGTAAAGGGGTAGATCCTTATGAAGCGGATGAGCGGACTGCGTTTGTATCCCCTCACGTTGTTCTCTCAATTTTTCATCAGTTTCTTTATTCTTTTTCTGGTCCCTGTTATGGCGGCAAGCATATTCACCTATTTTTTCGTTGTGCAGTTGGTAGAGGTCGAGGCTGAGAAGTCGAATCAGGTGCTCCTTCGCAGCTATGCCGAAGAAACGGATGCACTGTTCTCCTCCATACAGAATCAGATGATCAACTTGCTTAATTCATCCAATATGAAAAGTGCAGCCAGGCTGGTCTCTTACGAATCCGAACAGTTCGAGTATTACGAAGAAGCGCATAGGCTGATCAACCAATTAAATACGTTGAGCACTCAGGATAGTGTGGCGGGAGCTTTTCTGTATTTCGCCCATCAGGATCTGGTGGTTAGTCAGGGAACCCACTCATCCAAGTCTGTGTTTTTCAACCAGCTCTACCAGGTAGATCCCAAGGTCCGCGAGGAGTATGAAGCCACTTTTACGGGCAAAAAAATGATGAGCTTTTCAAAGCCATATGCGGTGTACGAAAAAATAGGGTATGAGGACTCACTGAGCTCTTCCAGTCCTCATCTATCCGTCATCATGAGCTATCCGTTCAATGCGCAGGAGCCCGATGTCTACCTTGCCGTCAATCTGGATCAGAACAAGCTGGCCCAGCAGATCCGGATCCAAGAAGAATGGGTCAAAGGGACGATCGTTCTCGACCGGATGAGTACGATCATCGCCCAATCCGGGCACATCGATATGGAAGCGGCGGACTTGCTGGATATCGTCCGGGAAGAACCGGAGGGCATGACTATACTGTCCAATCAGAAGCGGGCGTTATCCGTCCTGCAATCCAGCTATAACGAGGCATGGCATTTTGTCAGCTATATCGATCTGGGCACCTTGTTAAAGCCGACACGTTCGATTCGCACATTGAGCATCTGGTTTATGGCATTTCTCCTGATTGTGGGAGCTATTGTCTCTTATACGCTGAGCCGAAGGCTCTACAAGCCGATCCGTGAGATCAAAGCCGAGAATAAGGAACTGACTGCCTTGATCAGCGGCATGGCGCCGATCGTGCAGGAGGATTTTATTGCAAAGATGCTGCTAGGCGAATACCGCGACAGCCTGTCCATCGAATATTACGCCAAGGAAATCGATTTTGACTGTCATCCGAAAATGGCCAAGACGGTTCTCTGCATCGAGATTCAGTATTATTCGGCGGTGTACGAACAATTGTCCGAAACGACCAAGTCGTTCACGGTAGCGGAACTGAAGGAACGGATTACTAAAGCCGCTCCGGGGGTTGTTTGGCTATGCCAGCCCCGGTCGGATCAACTGGCCTGTATCGTAAACCATGATGCTGTGCTGCACTTCGGTCCATCGGAGGCGGCTGGGATTGTAGAGCTGGTTCTGGCGCTGTTTAGCAACTACTTCAAGGCGACGATCGGGATCGGGAAGACTGTGAACGAGATCGGAGATTTGCATCTGTCCTATAAATCCGCGCTTGCGATGCTGCGCTATAAAAGCCTTCATCCCCGAGTTGAAATATTCAGTGAGGAAAATGCCTGGGATGACCGGATGCTGCTGGATAGCTTTCTGACCGGCGACGAGGTCAAGCGAATTTTTAATCTGTACAAAAGCGGCGAAGATAAAAAGCTGCTCTACTTGTTCTATGAGCTGCTGGATGCCGGCATGCGAAAGGAAGCTAGCGCCTATCAAGTGAAAACGATATGTGCCGACGTACTGAATACCTGGATCCGCGCGCTGGAAAAGGATCGCAATGATTTAAATATCCCCTTTTACTCCGAGTTATACGAAAAGTTGAACCGCTGCGTCACCTGGGATGAAATCAAGCTGTGCTTTCACGATATTCACTTTCTATTGTTCCGCAGGGACATGCCGCGTGACCCGAGCCGGCAAATTGCCGATATTCTCGACTACATCCACCAACACTTTGCCGGCGATCATTCGATCGAACAGTTGGCGGAACGGGCGAATATGTCGGTCAGCCATTTCAGCCGCACCTTCAAGGAAGAGGTTGGCGAGAAGTACGTCGAGTATGTGGCTAAATACCGGCTGGCCAAGGCCAAGGAACTGTTGTTGTCTACGAATATGAAGATTGACGATGTTGCCGAGAACGTCGGTTACATGGGTCGCAACTCATTTATCCGGATATTTCGCAAGTACGAAGGGATTACCCCAGGCAGATACAGGCAGCTGCATCAGAGAGCATAAATCAAGTCAGGAAGTGCCAAAGTCGCCGTTCTTGCAGAAGTCTCATGTTTTGCTCACGAGATTCCGGCTAATAGTCAGATCGCAAAACGTGCATCATCCGCGAAAATTCCGCGCTTTACAACGCGGTGCGGGCCCATGTATCTTAAGGGGGCAGCACTGGTGCAGAGTGTGTAGATGCTTGAAAAGGTTTACAAGGGGAAAGGAATTAAACGCACTAAGAAGAAATAAGGGAGGCTGAAACATTTGAAAAAGAGAAGTTTGGCTGCTGCAACGGCGGCATCCGTTTTATTGGGCGGGATTCTGGCAGGTTGTAGCGAGGGAGGACAAACGGATGGAGGAAGCAGCGCATCTCCGTCAGGGGGCGAATCGCCGAAACCGATCACATTTACCTGGATGTTAGCCAACCGTTCGGAGGGTCCCGTCAAGCAGGACTGGGAGATTTTCAAGGAAATCGAAAAGAAAACAGGTGTCAAGATCGAGTTTCAGGGAGTTGACGCAGCCGGTGCAACCGAGAAGAAAAATATCATGATCGCGACGAATACGGTCACTGATTTCCTGGAAATCGGAAATCACGAGGGTAGAACATACGGACCGGAGAACGTATTTCTTAACCTTAAAGAGTACTTGGACATCGCCCCGAATATTAAAAAGTTCTTCGATGACAATCCGGAAGCCAAAGCTTTGGCTACGGCAAGCGACGGAGGATACTATACGATCCCACGTGTCGAAAGCTTGCCCGACAGCAAAGGATTCGACTTCGCCTGGCTGTACAGGAAGGACCTGGCGGATAAGTACGGCTTGAAGCCGCCAACCACGGTAGATGAATTCTATCAATTCTTAAAAGGCTTCAAACAAAACGATCCGAATTTGATTCCGCTTACCTTCAACGTGCCATTGGTAGGAAAAGAAGGAGCATACGGCAACTTCTCCCGTATGTTTACGGGAATCACAGGCTTTATTGAGCAAACTCCGGACGATGAGCAGTACACCTTTGCCCCGTATCATAAAGGGTTCAAGGATATGCTGTTGTTTATGAATAAGCTATACGCGGAAAAATTGCTCGATACGGAATATCCTTTGTTAACCACAGATCAATTCAGAGCCCGAATTACAGGCGGCAAATCTGCGGTCACCTACACGTGGAAATCAAACATTGAGAACTATGCTAAAATTGCACAATCTGCCGGTATTAAAGACATGGACCTAGATGCTTTTCCGCTGATTGCAGCGGATGGTGTGAAAAAGTATCAATTTTCGCGGAACAAGTTCGGCGATGTAGGGCTTGCCATCTCGGCGAATGTGAAGGATAAGAAAGCAGCGGTTAAATACCTCGATTTCCTGATTGGAGAGGAGGGAGCAACGTACTTGTCGCTCGGTATTCTGGATAAGTCTTATAAAGTGGTTGACGGCAAGAAACGATATAACGAAGAGTTTGGCTTTACACCTTATACACCGCTGCGCCGGGATTACGGCGTATGGTATCCCGGAATCGCTACCAACTTCGGGATCGCGCGTGAGGCATGGGAGAACGGACTGGACGAAAAATCGAAGGCGGTTAACATCGCTTATGAGAAATTCATCGTGCCCGCTCCGAAAGCAATCGCCAAAACGACCGAGGAGCTGGAGTTGGAGAAATCGAAGCGCGCGAATCTGGATAAATATTTGGAGCAAAGAGTTACTGAATTCGTCGTGGGTAAAGCACCGATCAATGATCAAACGCTCAAAGATCTAATCGATCAAAGCAAGAAGCTCGGCGTCGATGAGTTATTGAACATGTATAACAAAGCGTACAAACGTACCTACGGAGGCAATTAGAGAGTATTGGAAGGTTGGCTTAATAAAACCGTCAAGAATGGTTTTATTAAGCCCTCTTTCACTTGCTCTAGGATCTTCTGTGCTTCAGCAGCGCGGAAGGCGGCTCTCCCGTCACCTTCTTGAACACCCGGTTGAAATAGGCAGGCTCGCAGAATCCGAGATAATCGGAGATTTCGGCGATCTTCATGTCCGAGCGCAACAGCAACTCACGCGCAACCGCAACACGGTGTTGATGCAAGTATTCGATCGGGCTTTGTCCGGTCACTTCCTTGAAGATGTTCGAGACATAATTGGGGGTCAGATTTACGAGCTCAGCCAATTGGCCGATTTTGATGTCTTCCTTGAAGCGGGACTGGATATACTCCTCGATTTCGGAAACAATAAGCCGTTTGTGCGCCGGAATATCCTGCTGTCCGAGCTCCAACAGCAGGGAGCCGTACAATTCTATGACCATGCCTTGGCATGTAAATTCATACAATGGCGATTTGGCGATCCAATGCTGGTAAAGCAGGCTGAAGCGTTTACGGAAATAATCGAACTTGCGTGTCGCCCAAGACAAATCATTTTTAGACAATAGCTGCAGAACCGTTCAAGCCATGCTGTATTATTCATGGAGCTGTTCCATCGGGCTATCTATAATACAGGGGAGTCGATAGATATCAAGCACAAGAAAGGGGCAGAGAAGAACATGGATCAACCGATCAGTGATGGACAAGGCAGTTACCGGCGGCAGCATGGAGGCCGGCAACAAGAGGATCAACTGCATACGGATGTGCTGGTTGTAGGCGGGGGAACAGCCGGCGTGACGGCGGCTATCTCAGCTGCAGAAGAAGGAGCCTCCGTTGTGCTGATCGAACGCGACAGCGGATTGGGCGGCGTCGGTATACGCGCAGGGGTGCATACCTATTATCTTGGCACGAAAGGAGGTATACAAGACCAGTTGGATCAACGCGTGCTTTCCTTGAATCAGCAGATGGGGAGCGCCTCCAAGGGGTTTACCCCGGAATCCAAGGGCCTTGCGATCTCAGCACGCATCCAAGAGCTGGGTATCCTCGTGATCTATGAGTCGATCGTTTCGGAAGTGATCATGGAAAATAATCAGGTATGCGGAGCCATCGTCGAAAGCGGACGTGGGACGATTCGGATCGAGTCGGCCATCCTGATCGACTCGACGGCTGACGGCGACATCTCGTATTTGGCTGGGGCTGAGTACACGCTTGGCAGAGAGTGGGATGGCGCTCTCCATAACTTCTCCCTTGTACCCCGGACCGTGGACGCCAAAAATCAGCTTCGCTGCAAAAATTTTGACATCGGCTGGGTTGATGTAACCGATCCGGCTGATATCTCCCGTGCCTACCGCGCCGGGCGCCGACATGCATGGCGTGGCGGAGAGAATCCGTTGAACATGCATTATACCGTGATCGGTCCTCAGCTAGGATTGCGCGAGGGACGGCTGATCCAGGGTGAGCACATATTGAACCAGCATGATTTTCTTGTGGATAGGCGCTTCGAGGATGTCGTTATGCGATGCTTCGCCCATCATGAGAACCATGCGTTTGATTATGCTAACGAGAGCGAATGGTCCCAGATCTGGGTTGCGATGCTTGGCATGTGGCGCTTCGGCTTCGGCGGAGACGTTCCGTACCGCTGCTTTGTCCCGAAGGAAATCGACGGTCTGCTGATCGGCTGCCGAGCCTTCTCTCAAGATCATGACACTGCGATGATGCTCAGGATGCAGCGTGATTTGCACAAGATTGGCGAGGTAGTCGGGACGGCGGCGGCATTAAGCGTCAAACATGGTGTTATTCCGCGACATATTCCCGTTGCCGAACTGCAGCAGCGGCTGCTATCCAGGGGAGTGCTGAAAGAGGATGAAATCTCGGGTGACAGCAAGCCTTGGGTAACCCTAGAGGGAGAATCCACAGAAAATATGTCACGCCTTCTGAAGGAAGGAGCGACTGCAGCAGAAGTGGAGAAGCTTATCGGCTATCTGGGCGGTGATGAAGAATCTGCTGCCTTGTGGTGGCTATGGACACTCGGCGATGCATGCGTGCCGGTCCTGCTTGAGGCCTTGTCGCAGACCGAGGGCAGACATCAGCGTGGAATCGCTTTCGCGCTGGGGCTTCTTGGCCAAGAAGCTGCCGTGCCGGTTCTGGCGGCTATATTCCGCAGCCGGGATGCGGATCGGCCTAATACGCTGACACGTACCGAGGAAAGCTGGGTATCCGCTCTGGTTTTGCTGAAGAATATGAAAAATTCCACCGTAGCTACTGACGTAATAGAGCTGCTGCGTACTGAAAAACGGAGTGCGACGCTGCTGTTTATGCTTCATTATCTGATCTCGGTAGCCGATCAGCTATCCGGTTCGATGCAAGCGGAAACGAGGGAAGCGGTAGAAGTTATGCTCGCCGATCCCGAGCTAGGGAATGATTTCGTGCTTCACCATTCGGGGGAAGAGCTGCCTGCTTTACCTGATACCCGCTCCATGCGCTGGGGGATTGAACTTGCGGCCGCCTACGTACTGGAACTGGTCGGAGGCAAGGGGCGCAGAATCTTCAATGGTTACCGGCAGGATCATAGGGGCTATGCCAGGGTGGCGGCCAACAAGTTGTCAGAGCGATTAACTGCATGGAAGGGAGTGTAGACGGCATGACTGTAGAATTGAACAGGGACAGAAGCAAGGCTAATATTCCGCATTGGGGACATTATGACGCCGTTGTGATCGGCGGAGGCATCTCAGGGGTGGCGGCCGCCAGAGTACTGGCTGGACAAGGCCGTCGCGTCCTGCTGATCGAGCCGACCGGCGTATTAGGCCGGGAAATAGTGCGCGCCTGCAACAGCTTTGTCAGGCTTGATCAATATGCTAAGTATTCGAAAGCCGTGCAGGAGTTTTATGAATGCTTGCAGGAGCGCCAGGGCTGGTTCAACGGTCAGGTAGATCCTGCAGTCGCCGGAGTTGCTTTCGATGACATGATGGAGCGGCACGGGGTGGAGGTTTTGTTCCATATATGGCCATCGCGTCTGCTTAGAGAGAATAACCGCGTCATCGGACTGGAAGTGATTTACGGCTCGGGCCGGGCTATGTTGGATACGAACTGTGTAATCGATGCGTCAGCCCACGGCAAGATCGCTGCGGCTACGTTTGAGCCGGCTCCTTCTGGGAGGGCGTTATCAATGGCGCGCTTTATCTACAATGGCGTACAAGGAGAATGTCCGGATGAGACGGCACTGAGTTTGCCCGTTGCCGGTGAAGTGAAAGTAACCTGCCGGCCAGCCTACTGGAAGGGCGAATGGCGTGTTACGCTTGAGGCGGCTAGGGAGCGAAATCGGGCCGAATGGCTGGTAGTGATGGATGAGGCCTTAAACTCCTTATGTGAACGGGTTCCAGCTTTACAAACCGGAGTGCTAGCCCATCTTGCTGATGATGTGTGGGGAGAGCCGGACATGGTCATCTCAACCGGATCTGATGACAAACAGGTTGCCGGTCATGTCATCTCCCTCAACGAGGCGTCGGCGGAATCCGAAGCTTTGCCCGTAGCGCCGATTCCAGAGGGATTGCTCTGCAATCGGCGAATTGCAGACGGTTTGTTCATGGCCGGGCCATGGGTCCAGCACTATCCTTTTGATGGTCACGATGAGGAGCTAGCCATCGTCAATGCATTTCTTCTGGGTAACTTGGTTGGAGACTTGGCTGCTCAGCCATCCTCTTCCAAGGGGTAAAGGGGAGCGGCAACTGATGCTGCTGATTTGAGTGATTCTTAACTGCGATTAATGGTAGAAAGCGAAAATCCAAGAAAGCCCCTCATCCTGATTGACAGGTTGCGGGGCTATGCTCTTGATGAAATGGGTTTAAAGGACTATGCCTATCTTGCCGTTATCAACTTGAACTTTATAGCTCCTCGTTCGGACTTTGTCGCTGAACACCGATTTGCCGGTTTTGATCTCGAACTCCCAACCGTGCCAAGGACAGCGGACGAGCTCGCCCTTGCGGCCGAATTCGTATTCGTACACGTTGGAGGGCATTGTTGTTCCGCATACGGGGCCTTTGCAAAGCTGGGCGCCTTCGTGCGGACAACGGTTATGAAGCGCGTAGTAGTCGTCGCCGATCCGGTATATGCCGATCGATCGACCTTCCAGTTCGACAATCTTGCTTTTCCCTTCTTCAATTTCTTTCGTATGCGCAACATAGTGAATGCTCATGCTGTGTCCTCCGTTCTATAATCGGTACAACGCTTTGGCGTTGCCGTAAAATATTTTGTGTCGTACTTCCGGGGAAAGCCGCTTCAAGATTTCGGTGGGGATATCGTTATCCCAATGTGGGTAGTCGCTGGAGAACATCAGGAAGTTCTCGGCATCGATCATATCGAAGATCGAAATCAGCTGCTTCGGATCTTCCGGCTCTTCTATAGGCTGTGTGGAGAATAGGCAATGGTCGCGAATATATTCGCTCGGCATACGCTTCAACCATGGTACGGAAGAGCGGAGTCCTTTATAGTTCTTATCCAGCCGCCACATCAGATGCGGAAGCCAGGCAATACCGCCCTCCAGCATGACGAATTTGAGATTCGGGAATTTCTCGAACACGCCTTCGCAGACGAGGCTGACCAGATGCGCCATGTAGTTCTGCGATAGACATGTATGCCATTCCAGATACCGTGTCGGATAGCCGGACGGTGTCGGAGGCGGCGTGCCACCAGCGCCTTCCGCTCCAGGGTGGATCGCAACAGGCAAGCCGTGCCGCTCCGCCGCCTCATAGATCGGGTGGAACTGGCGCTGGCCGAGCGGAGCGCGCTGCGCGCTGCTCATAATCACTTGCACCATCCCTTCCGCGCCGGCCAGCCGGTCAATCTCGCGAGCGGCCAGATACGGGTCCTGCGAAGCGACCAGGATGGAGCCGCGGAACGAAGGATGCTTTGGAAGCCACTCGGCCATGGTGCAGTCATTATAAGCCGAGGCAATAGCCGCCGCAAAATCCGGATCATGCATGACCGAGATCCCGATATGAGTGCCTGTCAGAATGGCATACTCCATATTAAACGGTTCGATGAGGTCCTTGACCAGATAATCCGGATCGGAGGCGGCTGGGCCTCCGCCCGGTGGAAGGCAGTCCTGACGGTGAACGCCAACAGGAGACGAGTAGCCGAGGCTCGGCATCCCGATGCCTGAACGGGCAACCTGGGATTTCCATGGCTCCGGCAGATAGGGAACAAGCTGACGATCGCTTTTCAACGCATTGTGTAAATCGGTATCAATCACTTTCAGTTCTTTATCCAGCATGACGGGTAGCCTCCTTATAGCCGATACAGTTTTTTGGCGTTATCGTAAAATATTTTTTGCCGCGCTTCCGGCTTGAGCCGCTTCAGAATTTCAGTGGGGATGTCGTTGTCCCAATGCGGGTAGTCACTGGAGAACATCAGGATATTTTCGGCATCGATCATATCGAATATAGTTAGCAAATGTTTAGGATCGTCCGGTTCCTCGATCGGCTGAGTGGAGAACATGCAGTTGCTGCGGATATACTCGCTCGGCATGCGCTTCAGCCAAGGCACGGACGAGCGGAGTCCTTTGTAGTTTTTGTCCAACCGCCACATCAGATGGGGCAGCCAAGCAATGCCGCCCTCCAAGCAAACAAACTTTAGTTCAGGAAATTTTTCGAAAACGCCCTCACATACCAGGCTGGTTAGGTGAGCCATGTAGTTTTGCGACAAACATGTATGATATTCGAGATATCGGGTTGGATATCCGGACGGCGTGGGTGGGGGGGTTATCCCAGCTCCTTCACCGCCAGGATGGATAGCTATCGGGAGGCCGTGGCGCTGTGCCGCTTCATAGATCGGGTGGAACTGGCGCTGGCCGAGCAGAGCACGCTGGGCGCTGCCAATCACGATGCCTGCCATCTCCGGATGCTCCGCCATCCGGTCAATTTCCCGGACAGCGAGCTGCGGGTCTTGGGTGCCTATGACTATCGAGCCGCGAAATGAACGATGCTTCGGAAGCCACTCCGCCACCAGATAGTCGTTGTATGCCGAAGCGATAGCTGCGGCATGATCCGGGTCATGCATGGTGGAGACATCCATGAGGTTACCGGTTAATATCGCGTATTCAATGTGAAACGGCATTATCAGATCTTTGACGAGATAATCCGGATCGGAAGCGGCCGGACCTCCGGAGGGAGGTGTGCAATCTTTGCGCAGCACCCCGACCGGAGAAGGATACCCTCGGTCAGGCATCCCAATGCCCGATTGAGCGACCTGGGTTCTCCAAGGTTCCGGCAAGTAGGGCAGCAGGTCTCTGAAGCTCTTCAATTGGTTATGGACATCGACGTCGATAACTTTTGTAGCTGGTAGCAATACAATCACCCTTTCTTTTTGAAAATGAGCGGAATGGCAGTTCGTTTGCTCATACTGTCATTCTAGCCGGATTGTCCATCCAGTACGATTGATAATCATACGTTTTTTTGAGTGATTCTTTGATTTCCATCTAATAATAAGGAGCGTATGAGTCCATGAAGATTTATTCCGTTGCCTATCAGCAATCTGTACATGGAAGCTGGAAGGTCCCTCTGAGTCCAACTAAGCAGCACATTTTCCTCCTCGTTACGAAAGGAACGGTCATTTACCGGATAGCGGGACAGACGCTGCGGATCCGCAAAGGGGAAGGGTTGTTTATGCAGCAGCATACGATGCGCTCTTCGGAAACGGACCTTGCTGATCCGCATGCGCTCTACTCCGCCCACTTTCAGGACTTGCCCGACGAGGATTTGGCCTGCTTTGTCGATGAGCCATTCAAGCTAATCCGGCCTCTCGGCTTCGATTATCTCAAACAGCGGTTCAGCCTGTTGAACGAATACTGGATCGGCCAACTGCATGGGTATGAGTTGATTACGAGGGGGATCTTGACGGAAATTCTGGGGATCGTTCAGCGCGAGTTGCTGTCTGGAAGCCATCCCCACTCACTCCGCAGCCTGGCCTTGCGCATCCAAGAGTACATTCTAAAGCACTTTCGCGAACCAATACTCATCAACGATTTGGCACGGTACGTGGATCGGTCTCCCACTTATGTCTCCACTGTGTTCAGGCGTGTGACTGGACGGACTCCCATAGGTTATATGCACGAGGTCCGAATCGCCGCAGCGCGCGATCTGCTGATGACTACCAACATGACCATCAGGGAGCTATCCGAATCGCTGGGGTACTGCGATCAGACTTATTTCAATTATATGTATAAGAAAATTGTCGGTTATCCCCCATCTCATACCTTGAAGGTACGGAAAGCAGAGAGTATGCCCAGGAAGGCTGGAGACGAGCAGACATGGATTTGAAGGGCTTTATGAATGAGGATCAGCTTCAATGGAGTAAGGATATCGAGAATACCCTCCATTCCTTTCCTATTATGCTGCGAAGCAATGAGTGGATCAAAGGCACCAGCTTTCATCGGCAGCCAGGACTAGAGATTCACGTGACTCAGGAGGGGGAGGGCACGATGGTCGTCGGCAAGCAGGTCCTGCTGCAGTCCCCCCGTTCGGTTCTGGTGTTCAGGGGGACGGTTCCGCATCAGATGATATCCAGGTCCTCGTACAAGCGTAGCGTCATCTGCATCCATTTTTGCGAGGAAGACGGCATGCTCCCTGCCTTGCACCAGCTGATCGATTTTTCGTGGGTACCCGTTGACTCTTGTTTAAGCTTCACCCTCAACCCGAGGCAGCAACGGCAATTAGAAGAGATGTGTGAAGACCTGCGTCGCGAACTGGGGACACGCAAGATCGGCTGGGAACGGATGGCTTTGGCTCAGGTCCTGCAGGTTACCGCTTTTCTGCAGCGAAGCACGGCAGGACCCGAGATCGTCACAGGCGAGCTGGAGAAGGGAAGGAAGCATGATCTAGTACAATCTTGTTCCGACTATGTGTGTGCGCATTTGAGCAAGGAGTTGACACTGAAGTCGGTCGCCAAGCTCTTCTCCGTGAGCGAAGAATACTTAACCCGAAGCTTTACCAAGGAGATGGGGATCAGCTTTTACCAATATGTACTGCTACAGCGGGTAGCGGAGGGCAAGCGGCTGCTTCGTGAGGCGATGGATGTGTCCATCACGGAGATCGCCTACATGATCGGATTTCCATCGTCGTCTAATTTCAGCCGTCACTTCAAAGCGCTGACGGAAGAAACTCCGTCTGCCTACCGCCAACGGATCGAGAGGGAATAACGGGATGTTGCAACTGCAATATATGGGTCAGATCACGGCAATAAGGCGGTTCTGCGCGTAGAGCCTCTATGAGGTGCTGCCTTCCAGACGGATCAGGCATGGGATCGGGGAAAAGTCCGAAACTGGTCAATTATTAAGAGAAATCCCGTCAAACATCGGCAATCATTAATCACTGCCTCGCTCTATAATAAACTTGTAAGTGTTATAGCAAGTCAATATGGACATAATGGAGGGTTCGGGCAATGAGTACAATAACAGCAAACGGACAGCCAGAAGCAGCAAAGCGGTCCAAGTTGAAGCGTTCTATTATCGATTGCGATATCCACAATTACACGGGTTTGGATGTTGTTAAGCCTTACTTGCCTAGACATTACCGCGAAATGATCGATACGTACGGCTCGGCGCTGCCGTCGGGCATGCATTTCAACGGCGGCGTCGGCGGGCGGATGGTGGATTCATTTCCTCCCGAGGGCGGACCGGCCGGTAGCGATCTGGCCTTTATGCAAAAGCATCATCTGGACCCGTATAACGTAGAATACGGGATATTAACAGGGGAAGGACCTGGACATCAGGGTACTATGAATTATGATTATGCGGCTGCGCTAAGCACGGCTGCCAATGACTATGTGATCGAGCATTGGCTGAGTCGGGACAGCCGGCTGAAGGGCTCCGTGTTTATTGCGAAGCAGGACCCTGTTCAGGCAGCCAAGGAAATCGACCGTGTCGGAGGACGGAGCGACATGGTTCAGGTGCTGGTTCATAACGGGGCTATGTTCCCATATGGCAACCGATTTTATTATCCGATCTACGAAGCATGTGTCCGTCATAATTTGCCATTCACCATCCACGTCGGCGGCGAAGGCATTGGGATTAACGAAACGCCTACCGGAGCGGGCTATGTGTCCCACTATATCGAAGCACGCGCCTGCCGCCCCCAGGTTATGATGGCTCACTTGGCAAGCTTTATCTTCGAAGGAGTATTCGAGCGCTTTCCAACATTACAAGTCGTCATGCAGGAATCCGGCGTATTCTGGATTGCACCGTATCTCTGGCGGCTTGATGAGGACTGGAGGTCGCTGCGTGTGCAAACGCCTTGGGTGAAGAAGAAACCAAGCGAATATTTCCGCAGCAACGTGCGCGTCACCACGCAGCCGATCGAACAAACGCCTACCCGCGAAGTGTTCGATCAGATGATGGACAATATTTATGCGAAAGAAACGCTGATGTTCTGCTCGGACTATCCGCACTGGGATTTTGATTCCCCGCTGCAGGCCATGCCCAAGCTCGAGAATGAGCTGTGGGACCGGGTGTATTATCAGAATGCAGCCGAGCTATATAACCTGCCTTCGCGCAAATCTGAGAGAGAGGAAAGCGTGACGAAGCCATGACCTCATCCATAAAACCGCAGACCTCTCTGCAGCGCGCGAGTACTCAGAAGCATGTTGTGGCCAAAGTTTCGGACATTCCGCCAGGCACTCGCAAGCTGGTAGAAGCGGGTGGGCGTAGCCTCGGTATTTATCATGTCAATGGTCAATTCTACGCGCTTCGCAATGTGTGTCCGCATCAGGGCGCCGAGCTGTGCAAGGGCTTGACTACGGCGCTAGTCGTCTCTCCGGGCCCGGGGCAATTCGACTATGAGCGTGAGGGCGAAATCGTACGTTGCCCGTGGCATCAGTGGGAGTTCGATATCAAGACCGGATGCATGATCGTGGACCCATCGAAGCGTACCATGTCTTACGACGTAACGGTTGAGAAGTTCGACGTCACGCTGGAAGAAGATTCGGTCGTCGTGCATATGTAGGCCATTGCTTGTGGAGCCTACAGCTCTGCTTGCCGGGATTTGCGGTCGCTGGAAGAAGCATTCCTGCGGCCGCTTGGTACTCAAGGGAAGCCCATTACGACTACCGGCTCCAAAGCCGATCAGGGGGATAAAGGATGAAAATGGTCAAGTTTCGACAGACGGAAGATGTTTGCTTCCGAGCAAGTTGTGAAAGCTGGAAGAGCGATCACTGGCTGACGGTTCAGCTCCGAGTTCGTCAAGAGTCGCTTGTTCGAGCAAGCTTCCGTTTTTTTCGCAAGGGTGAGGAAAAACCGGCATTTGTCGTGACCCAGAAGCTGCTGCCGGACGTTCGGATTACCGCGGGCTTTCCGTTGTCAGTACTTGCAAGCCAATCGTTTTTCCTGGAGCCGCGACCGGGGCAATACAAATCGACGGCGCATGGAAGGCCGTGCAGCATCGGCGAGATGGAGGCTGTGGAGCTTGTCTTCGAACGAGAGGCAGGGCTTACGCAAGTTGAGATCAGCGAAGCCTGCGTGACGGACGCGCCCAGATTTCCCGTGGAGGGTGAGGTCTTTGTGGACATGCTGGGCCAGATAGCGAAAAAAAACTGGCCGGGCAAGACACATTCGGCGGAAGAGCTGGTGTCCTACCTGCGTAGCGAGCGCGAGAAGGCAGTGGATGAATATCCGGAGGGCTTCTCACGCTATGGGGGGTGGCTGGACAAGCGATTCGAGTCGACGGGCTGGTTTCACACGCGGCATGATGGCCGCCGTTGGTGGCTCGTCGATCCGGAGGGCTGCGCGTTTGTGTCTCATGGTATCTGTTATGGCAACCGCATGGGCATCTACACCTTTATCGACGGGATGAAGTCGCTTTGCGAATGGCTTCCGGATCGGAATGACCCCCTCTACTCACAGGCGTACATGACCGCCGATCAGGACCCCGAATTCAGTAAAAGGAACGGTGTAGAGACGGGAAAAGACCGATGGATGTTTAACTTCAGCCGCGCAAACATGATGCATGCCTTTGGTGATGACTGGTGGAATGCTTGGGCAGACATTAACGGCGCCAGGTTGAAAGCCTGGGGGATTAACACACTTGGAGTGGGAGTGGGCAACTATCCGGACGAGCGGACGCTGGCATATCTGGAGAAGGTGCAGATTCCGTTTGTATGGTCGCTGATCGACTTTCCGAAGCCGTCGTCATGTATATTCCGTGATTTCCCGGATGTGTTCTCCCGGGAATACGCCGAATTAAGTGAGGATTATGCCAAGCAGCTTCTGCCGCTGCGGGATAATCCGATGCTGATCGGCTACTTCCTGACCAATGAGCCGGAATGGCTGTTTGAGGAGCTGTGCTTATCCGAGCGGTTGTTGGCCAGCCGACAAGACTTTGCTTCCAAGCATGCGCTCGTCCGATTCCTGATAGAAAAATATACCGAGTTGTCTGCGCTTAACGCCGCATGGAAGACGGAATTTGAATCGTTTGACGACCTGTTAGTACCCCTGGAGCATGCCGACCGGCTAAGCGACCTCGCTGCTGCCGATCTACACGAGTTTGATGAAGTTCTGATCGAGATGTACTCGCGTGTACCGTCCGATGCGTTGCGCCGTGTGGACCCGAACCACCTTAATCTTGGTATGCGCTATAGCCAGTTCAAGCCCGTGTCGGTGCCAGGCTTCAGGCATTTCGACGTTTTTTCCTTTAACTGCTACCGAGACACATGCAGCGCCAAGTCGCAAGAAGCATACCGCTTGAGCGACTTGCCGACGATTGTTGGTGAATGGCATATAGGGGGCTATGACAGAGGGTTGCTAGGCAGCGGCCTGGTGCAGGCTGCAAGTCAGGAGGAGCGGGCCAAGGCGATCTCCTACTATCTGGAGCAGGGCGTGGCGGAGCCTTCGGTCGTGGGGCTGCACTATTTCGAGCTATTCGATCAGCCGCCGCTCGGAAGGTTTGACGGTGCGACCGGACAAAGCGGATTGATCGATATCTGCAATCGCCCGTATGCGGAATGTGATCGTGCGCTGAGAGAATTTGCGGTGCGCATGTATCTCCTTGCGGATGGAAGGATTGAACCGACGCAGGAGATGGGGGCGCTAGAGGACAGAATCTATTGAGGCACTGAAATAGTGCGGCGGAATTTAGAGAAGCTGAAGTATATCGCAGTAAGGCTCCCGCATCCGCTCTTGATACTTCCACGATTTCGTTGTTACCCGAATTCATAAGTGATCGACACGAACCACGTCTAGTAGCAAGCTTGAAGCTCTCTCCGCGAAGCAACGAAGGAGGGAGCTTCTTAAGTACGCTCAGCATCCGCGTCATTTCTGCGATGAAAATCCGGATGGTTCATAAAAAACAATTTCTAAGTTGAGCGGCATGTGATATTCTATAGAAAAAATTTTGCTGGGGTGAAGAGAAATGCAAGCTACTGATGTCGAAAAAGTACCATCCTTGTTTTCCAGAACCAACCCGTTTCAAGCGAGAGTTTTAAAAAATGTGAATTTAAATGGAGAAGGCTCCAGTAAAGAAACACGCCATATTGAGCTGTCGTTACAAGGCTCTGGCTTCTCCTATGAGCCCGGCGATTGCTTGGGTATAGTTCCTTACAACGATCCCGAATTGGTAACTCTTATTCTCGAGGTTATGAAGTGGGATGCTGATACAACAGTTGTCATAAATAAGCAGAATGAAACGCTCCCGCTGAAAGAAGCACTATTGAAGCATTTCGAGCTTACCCTGCTATCCAAAAAAATCGTTCAGCAGGCAGCAGAGCTTTCTGAGAGTAAAGAGCTGAAGCAACTCGTGGCGGATGCAGAAAAAATGAAGGCCTATACGCATGGCCGAGATTTACTGGATTTGCTGAGTGAATTTGGACCCTGGAAAGCTTCCGTGCATGAAATTGTCGCTTTATTAAGGAAATTGCCGCCACGGTTGTATTCCGTTGCAAGCAGCCTGGCTGCAAATCCGGAGGAAGTCCACCTCACGATCGGTGCAGTTCATTACATGGCGCACGGACGCGAGCGCAAAGGTGTATGTTCGGTTATGTGCGCGGAGCGGTTGAACGAAGGAGATACCATTCCGGTCTTTATTCAGGTTAATAAGCACTTTCGTCTGCCGGAAACCTTGGAACATGACATCATTATGGTGGGGCCAGGGACGGGTATTGCTCCGTTCCGATCCTTTATTCAAGAGCGTACGGTGAGCAAAGCGACAGGCAAAGCATGGCTGTTCTTTGGCGATCAGCGTGCCGCGACGGATTTTCTTTATCAGCAGGAGCTGGAGCAATATCTACAAGCAGGCGTGCTGACCAAAATCGACGCTGCCTTCTCTCGCGATACGGATCAGAAAGTGTACGTGCAGCATAACATGCAAGAGAACAGTCGAGAGCTGTTCGCATGGCTCGAGCGTGGAGCTTACTTCTACGTGTGCGGCGATAAGCAAAACATGGCGAAGGATGTTCATAACACCCTGATTGACATTATTGAAAAAGAAGGCCAGTTGAGCCGCGAAGATGCTGAAGCGTATCTCAATGGATTGCAGGAGCAAGGACGTTACCAGCGCGATGTGTATTAAATAATGGCATCAATTGAACCATTTTCGAGATTATGGCCTTTAGAATTAAGGAATGGATGGAAATGAAGCAATACAACGCGACTAATAATATCGCAACGAAAATAGGTGAACGAGAGATTATAATCACCCGCGTATTTGATGCACCACGCGATCTTGTGTTTGAAGCTTGGACGAAAGAGGAGCACCTTTCGAAATGGCGGGGACCTCGAGGTTTTACGACGTCTTTTCAGACGTTTGATATGAAACCGGGCGGTACATGAAAGTTTATCATGCACGGTCCTGATGGCGTTGATTATCCCAACACCAACGTCTTTGTCGAGGTCGTAAAATTTGAGCGAATCTTCATCAAACATGCTATGTTCCCCCATTTTCTGGCGACGGCAATCTTTGTGGATCTGGATGGTAAGACCAAACTTTCTTATAGCACGGTTTTTGAAGAAAATGCCGCTGTCTTCGATAAGGCGAAAACATATGCCGTCCCAGGTGCCGAGCAGACGATGGATCGTCTTGAGGAGCATCTGGCAAGTATGTCCTGACGTTAACAGACACAATAGTTCGATATAAACCAGCGGCAGTCCACAGTTTGAACTGCTCCCCTCACCGTAGCAGGCTTTTTTATACCTGTATGCCGTATGGGGGACAGTTCAATTCCAGGACTGCCGTTGGTTTTATTATTTGGATCATTCATAACGGCAGCAGCTCTCACATTATACGGATTAATTTAATCACTATTGACAGTTGCGACAACTTGTCGTACATTTGACTTACGACAAGTTGTCGCATTAACAATCAGAGGTGCGCGCCGATGAAACATGTAGGAAGATTATCTGAAACCGAAATGGAAGTCATGGAGGTGATATGGGAGTTAGCAACGCCCGTAACCGTTACGCAGCTTCTAGACATTTTCGAAAGCAAAGACTGGAAAACTTCAACGGTATCGACTTTGCTGAAACGACTCATCGAAAAAGGATTTTTGACAAAATCAATGAGCGGAAAGGTGAACTATTACGAGGCTGCACTGACATTGAGTGAGTATAAGAAGGTTGAAACCAAAACTTTTCTTAGTCGCTTGTACGATGGGAAAGCCAAAAAATTGATTGCTGCTCTTGTTGATGATGCTGAACTAACTCCAAATGACATATCGGAATTAAGAGATTGGTTTAATCGTAAGGATGGTAAGGAATGATGGCTTTCGTCTTATCCCTCGTTATTGCGTCCTTTGTTGGAACAGTCATATGGTTTTTACAAAACAGTATCAAGCTTGTCACGCAAAACGTATTTTCCCAGACGTGGCATTATTATACCGGCTTGATTCCTGTATTTTTTCTTCTTGGCGGTTCGGAGATCATGAACAGGCTTGTCTCTTTCATCCGTTCCATCTCACCCGACATAGGCACAACTCCGGTATCAGGAACCGTTTCGGAACATTATGTGCATGTTACGCCAACGGAGCAGCTGGTAACAAGCAGCTTGTACTTATTGAAGCAACAGTTTGACTATCTGCTGCGGTTTTCTTACACAAAGGAATTTGCTGTATGCGCAACGGTCATTTGGGCCGTCGGAGCCATTGTCTTTCTTGCTGTCCATATCCAAAAATATCGGGCATTTAAACGTTCGGTATTACAGGAAAGCTGGATATGCGATACGGTGCAATGCCCTGTCAAGGTAATCGTAAGTGCTCATGCAGCAACACCAATGGTTATGGGCTTGTGGAGACCCATGGTTGTACTGCCGGATACCCGATTGGGGGAACAAGAGCTTGCCATGATCCTATCGCACGAACTCGTTCATTTAAAGCGAGGCGATCTCCTGGTAAAGCTGCTGGTGCTTCTTGCAAATGCGGTTCACTGGTTTAATCCGGCAGCTTATTCGCTCACTAAACAGATCAATACGGATTGTGAGCTGTCCTGTGATGAAAAAGTCGTTCAGGAAATGAATACGGAAAACCGGCGAATTTACGGCGAAACATTGTTGACCATGCTGGAGTACGGTGTTATGCAAAGATATGTTGTTTTCACAAGCAGCCTGTGCAGTCCAAAAAAGGCTATGAAAAGGAGACTGATGAACGTTATGAAGGAGAAGACAATGAAAAAACCGGTATTGGCATTGTCCCTTGTTGTTGCAATTGTCTTGGTCGTTAGTGGAGGGGCGGCTACATATGCTGCGGGAACGGCTGTCCCGACCAGGACGGCTGAGCCGATCGTAATTCCGACAGGTAAACAAGATGAAGGACGAAATGTTTACGTCCAATCTGCAGATGGAACCACCGTCTACTACGATAGGCAAGGAAATAAATCGCCTGCAACAGTTAAAACGAACAAGATGAAGCCGTTTGACGAGAAAACACAGAAAAAAATCGATGAGCTGCACGGCAAGATTCAATCTTATCTAGATAAAGGACTTCCGGTGCCGCAAGATATTACGAACGAGTTTACACCAGAAGAAATTCAGGCTGCTCTTAACGGAATAAGCTCGTATGTTTATGATGAAAAAGGAGTTCGTCCTTACACCTTTGACCGTAATTAAAGAGAAGATGATGGAGATGATAGACTTGCTAAAGGCAAAATGGAGATATGTTACGTTCGGGTTGCTCTTGGTCATGCTGGCAGGAAACCATGTCTATGCCGCTGAAGCTGAAAGAACTTTCTTTTGGTCAGATGCTGTGCCTATCCCTGACTGTTACACGAGCCGGGATGGGGAGCCTAAAGAACTCGGCGTGGAGAAGGATGGCAAAAAAGTGATCGTCGAACTTCCCTCTTGTGAAGAAGCGAAGAAAACCCATGTCTCGGTCCGTGTAGATGGAAAATATTTGCATGCATACTCATTAAGCGGGGCGGAGCCATATATCGAGAATGGTCGGACCATGATTCCGTTGAGGGCGCTAGCGGATGGATTCGGATTTGAAGTAGCCTGGGAACCAACCGAACAAAAAATCACGCTAAAAAAAGACACTAGAAGTATCATGATGTATATCGGAAAATCAGAGATGTTGGTTGATGGCAAAGAGGTAAAACTGGAAGAAGCCGTTCCGATGATTAAAAACGATCTGACCTTCTTGCCCGTTCGACAGCTTGCCGAAATACTGGGTGTTCAAGTCGACTGGGATGAAAGCACAAGGACCGCAACGTTTACGCAATAAGCATAGATGTTTACGACTTTGTCGTAAGGAAGTTCAATTTAGCCTTAGTTCAGTTCTCTGGACTAGGGCCTTTTTATTTGAAAATCAGTTTGCGCAAGATATGGAATTCAAGTAATTCGAAACCGACGCCGTATCCTCAATGGAGGTGCGCAGCGCGATGTAACCGTCGGGGCGAATCAAGATGAGTTCTTCGCTTTCCACTTCGTATATTCGGTAGGCATTCCCTGCCGTGTCGATGATGCCTTCCACTCCCTCTACATCCGACGGGAGGATGCCATGAACGTGGAGTTCGTTGTTGGCCAAGTTCTTTAGCGAAGGATCGGTGCATTTTGCAAAAGCCAAAAGCGTCCAGTGTGGGCCGCGCAATAGGTCAAAGACACTTCCTGCAAATCCGGTGCCTTGTAGACCCAAGGCATCCGGAGCACGATCTCCGGGTAATGTACGGATAACATTCGGTCGAGCAAACGGACGGGTGAGAGAGCTTGATCGATAGGAAATGCGAAGCCCGCTCGTCAGATCGTCGGATAGGATGCTCATGGTTTGGGACAAAGCTCCGCTCTCAGTCACTGTCCCTGTGATCGCCTCCATCTTCTTGGAGCTATCCTGGAGTACGGCTTGATCAATAGGACGGCGTTCCTCGTCATACGTATCGAGCAAGGCAGGATCGGCACCGCGCAGCACTGCAGCGAGTTTCCATCCGAGATTGTACGCGTCCTGCATGCCTGTATTCATGCCCTGACCACCTGCGGCCGGATGCACATGAGCAGCGTCGCCGGCGAGGAAGACTCTGTCCTTGCGGTATTGTTCCACCATGCGAATATTGATCCGGGCGATGGACAGCCAAGAGGCAGCTGTGAGCCGAACACGTCCGGCACCTGCTCGACGGTCAAACATGGCTTGATACACCTCTAGCGAAGGCTGCTCCGGTTCCTCGGTTTCTGCCGGAATGGTAGCTTGCAGCTGCCAAATGTCGGTTTTCGGCAACGGCGTCACCCCGATCATTCCCTCCTGAGATGTCCAGATGTGGATACGGCCGCGATCCAACCCCTCCAATCGTACATCGCCAAGATACCACCGCTCATTCTCGTGGGTTTGCCCAACAAGCGGCAATTGAATAAATTTGCGGATGTTGCTTTTGCCTCCATCAGCGCCTACTACATAGCGAGCGCGGATTTGCTTGTTTCCTTGCAGCGTATTCACGGTTACCGTCACACCATCGGAATCCTGAACAAGCCCCACAGCTTCCACGCCCAACTCAACTTGACCGCCAAGCTCCGCATATCGATCTCGCAATGCTTTTTCCACATCAAATTGAGCAATCCAGACCGGATCACGATAGGGTGTCTCCAGTTCGGCGCTGGCTGCAACGGTAATACCCGGCTTATCAACACTGCCGCCATCTGCGGTATAATAACGAACAGGCAAATCCACGATTCCTGTGTCCATCATGTAGCGAACAGCTCCTAAATCATCAGCGACTTCAAGAGAGCGGGGCTGGATCGTTTTAGCGCGAGATGCTACGCTATGGAAGGTGCTTCGTTCAATAATACAGTGGTTAACGTTTCGACGGGCAAGGTCGCAAGCAAGTGTAAGCCCTGTAGGTCCGGCACCGACAATGAGAACATCAACAAAAGACGGCATGGGGTTCATGATAGAATCCTCCTGGAACATTGATTTGACATGTCATAATCGCTATACTACACCGTACAGTGTAGTTTGTAAAGCGGAACTCTCATCAATTGCCGATAGCATACCTATAAGGGGGAGACGTAAGAATGGATACTACGATAAACAAGACGATCCGCAAAGGCTCAGCAGACAAACGAGGTAAAATTATGGCGGCGGCACGGGATTTGTTTCTGTCGGAGGGGTTTGATCGTTCCAGCGTTGATGCGGTCGCCGCCAAAGCGGGAGTTTCCAAACGAACCGTGTATGATTATTATGGCGACAAACAGAACTTACTGCTTGCTGTTGTGGAGGAAACCAGTTCAGCGGTTCTGGTCATGATCGAGCAGGGGATTTCAGACCATCTTCGGGACTTCGAGGATCTCGAGCAGTCGCTCATCTTATTTTGCGAACAAATCGTAGCTTCTGCGAACGGTTCGTCCGATTACATGGCTTTGATCCGCCTGGTCATGGTGGAAGCCGCCAACCTGCCAGACTCGTTTTTAGAAAGGTTGGATAACGCGAAGGAAGAGGGGATTATCAGGAGGTTTACAGAGTTTGGACAAACCGGACTGCTCGATGTGCCCGATCCGCAAATGGCTGCAAAGCATTTCGCTGCATTAACGTTTTTATTGGCATTTAATCAACCGAGAAAAACCGGGACATGGGGGGATGAACAGACCAAACGTATGATCACGGAAGGCGTACGCGTCTTTCTTCGTGCATATGCACCACGCACCGGATAAAACGGGGTTTGGCATCCGGGACGATCCGGTGACGGGCGTACCGGACGATGCGCATTAAAGCAAGAGGTGATGTCGTCAAGCTATAGAATGAACCGGACTAGCTCAGTTTCGAACGCTAGTTCGGTTCATTCTGTTCATTTTTCTCCTTATTGAGCTTCTTTCTCTCGATATGGGCCGCTCCCCATTGGTGTATGGTATCCATAACCGGGGACAAGCTCATGCCGTATTCCGTAATGGAGTATTCCACTTTCGGCGGGATTTGCGGATAAATGACTCGTTGAATGATCTCATCCTCCTCCAGTTCGCGCAGATGGAGCGTGAGCATTCTTTGAGTGATATCGGGCAGCAATCTTCTTAACTCATTGAATCGCAAAGGCTTACCTTGAAGCAAATGATGAATGATAATCGGCTTCCATTTGCCGACGATCGTATCCAGGGCCACAACGAATTTACATTGGTCCGGGTTCTTTTGCATGCGTTGGCCTCCTTTACAGTACCTTATTTTATACTATACCACATTATTGTTCCTACTTTTCATAAAAATGTATATATAATATGATCAACCTTGGAAGTGTATTTATTTTAATTACAGAAGGGAAGTTTTAATTAATGGCCAATGTCCTGTATATCACCGCACATCCTCTGGATCCACAAGAATCTTTTAGCCTCGCGGTAGGCAATGAATTTATTGAAGCGTACCATGAAGCAAATCCATCGGATGAAGTTGTTCATTTGGATCTGTACCAAGAGGATATTCCGCAATTCGATGCTGATGTTTTAAGGGGTTGGGGAAAGCTGCGGTCGGGTTCATCTATCGATCAACTGTCTGATGCTGAACAATCAAAAGTGGCTCGGCTTGGGGAGATTGTTGATCAATTCGTGGCTGCTGATAAGTACGTCTATGTTTCTCCGATGTGGAATTTCTCGATCCCGCCAGTTTTGAAAGCATACACCGATGCGACTTCAATTCCAGGGAAGACGTTCAAATATACCGAAAATGGTCCAATAGGCCTGTTGCCGGGAAAGAAAGCTTTGCATATTCAAGCTAGCGGTTCCGTTTATTCGGAAGGTCCGCTTGCCTCTCTTGAAATGGGATACAGCTATTTGAATAAGGTTTTACAGTTCTATGGGATAACGAGTGAAGCAATTTTTGTGGAGGGAACGGCTTTATCAGAACAGGCTCTATCTGTAAAAGAAAAAGCAATTGCCCATGCTAAGGAAGTTGCCAAACGTTTCTAATTTTTTCTTGAATGGTCCCTTTCATTGATGGAATAACCATACCTCCTATATACAGAAATATGGTAAAATGTAAGATAATACATTTCAACTGAACAGTGGTGCTCAGGGAGATGTATAACGACCATATAGAGGCTGTCGATTCATTGTGGACGGCAGCGCAGTTAAGTAAAGGCAGATCGTAACGGACACCACAGTCGCTATTTCACAAAAATGGGGCCTGTTCAAATTGTAACGGACACAGACGATCTTAGTTACGTCAAAACCGCATAGAATGGACGCAAATGCACCAAATAGCGTAATCTGAGTCCGTTAGATTTTCAATATTGCGAAAATGCTGCAAATAGAGACGCTGAGGTCCGTTAGCGAAAGCAGAACGTTTCAACTCAGTTACTCACAATGAATCGACAGCCTCATATAAGAAGTTAGGAGATAATTTTCCAGATGATGAAGCTCAAAAAGGTTACAACTAGCCTTGCAGTATCCGCTATTCTCGCGTCCGTTGCCGTTATTTGCAGCTGCTCCGCTGAAACTCCTGTAAAAGGTGTAGACCTAAGCACCGATACGATCACAACTTTCGATTTCGAAAACGTAGTTGTGAGTGAATCAATTTCTGGAAGGAAGTATGAAACAAGTTTCAGCATCCCAGAACATTATGGATGGGTGAAGGTATGGGTTAATAATCCATCATCCGATGAAATTATTATTCATGTTACTCAAGATAAACTGACGGGAACTTCGAAACTGCTTTTCAAAGTACCCGCAGGTCAATCCGGGGCTGGTTATGCATCGTCCCCTTGGTCCACGGGCACTCATTGGGTTAGTATCACCGGGAAAAACAGTGCGGATCTGAGCGGATCGTTGTCGGTCAAGCTGACAGCAACCCAGGAATTCACTGCGAATGGACCGAAAAGAGAGCTGGGCTGCCAGCTCTTATTATGTGTTCCACCTCAATCGAAGCAACTTATTTAGGCACAAATGGCTGCGAAGCTTTTTTCCTCCCCACCTATACTTGAATACGAGAGGAGGGACTGAGATGGAGTGGCTGGAGCGGATGAATCGGGCGATAGACTATATTGAAGCGAACCTGACTGGAGAGATCGAGTTGAGGGAAGCGGCCCATTTGGCCTGCTGTTCATCGTATCAGTTCCAACGGATGTTCTCGTTCATTACGGACGTGACGCTGTCGGAGTACATTCGGCGGAGACGGTTGACGCTTGCCGCGCTGGAGCTACAGCAAGGCGGTTCGGCGAAGGTGATCGACGTCGCGCTGAAGTATGGCTACGAATCGCCAGTCCCGTTCGCACGAGCGTTCCATGCGCTGCACGGGATCACGCCGGCAATGGCCCGCCAAGAGGGGATTGCACTCAAAGCCTACCCCCGTCTGTCCTTCCTTATCACAATCAAAGGGGCAGAGGCAATGAATTATCGGATCGAAACGAAGGAAAGTTTTGAAGTGTTCAATAATACGTCGTAGTTCCATATTCAAAAACGACCGGGAAAGCAGATGCTCTCCCCGGTCGTTTTATTATTTATACTATAGAATCAGTTATTTATGTAGTTCTACGCAAAATTCATTTTCAACACATGCTAGATCCATTAAAGTATCGGAAACTATTTGGAAGTTACTCTTAACAATGTTGGACTGACATTTACCAAATAAATTCCCTTGACTCAGCTTTAGGTCAGATAACTTCTTATTGAAGGGTCGAAAGAAATCCGCGTAGTCCCCACACCGTCTTGAACCAACACTGAAAACAAAATAAGATAAATGTCCAATTAATTGAGGGGCAACATTACCGTCTTTAATTCTGTCTGCTAGAGCTTCGATTGCTTCTTTTCCGCAAAGCATTGTTTCTTTCTCCGCATGTTCCTGTGATTCTTTATAAATTGATTTAAAAAAAGCAGTTGCTTTATGAAAAATTTCCTCTTCTGTTGGGGAAGTAATACGTTGTGGAGATGACCAATAACGAAAACAATTTGGGTGGTAAAACACATTTTCTGCTTTCCAAGCCTTTTCTAAAAGAGCATGTGATAGAGAAACAAATGGTAATCCTGCTGGATCGTGAACATGGATGTATTCATCATCTATGTCGTAAGCAAGGACATAATGGTCTGCCCCAAAGAGATTCTTGTAATTGGGGTTATATTGTAAGTATCCCATATCAAGCGGTCCCAGTACGACGGGCGACTTTTGTAAAGCTTGCTTTAATGGTCGGAGCGGCAGTTCATCACCATCTTGGCAAAAATTCTCCTCAAATTCGAATCCGAGAATTCGTAACGCATGGCTAATTCCTTTGTCCGGCATACCAGCCCAACTACTGAAGTAGGGTAAATTACCAACCCAAATAGCTCCTAGTCCTACACCCGTTAACACTTCTATTAAAGAAGGGGAAATTTTCTCTCCGATTGATGCTAATAGCATTGAAGAAGAATTTGCATAACAATACGCGCCATTTCCAATATACTGGGTCATTAGTTGCAAACCTCCAGCAACAGATTATTCTTCATATTAGTTTGTGATTATTGGCAAACAATAATCTATTACAAACTGCTCTTCTTGTTTCTCATCACCGCGGTAGTATATTTCTAAGCTAGGTTTGTCGGCTAGTTGGAAACCACTATCAGGAAGCCAATTTCCGTATAAATAATCTACTACCTCCCCGAGGCTGGAGATGGCTACTTCAAATGGATTATCTTTGCTAACTTCTATCCTGCAAATCGCGTATAATCCGCCTTGAATATCTTGAACCCCAATTTCACCACTTGCTTCAGTGATATCATTCGGTATCGTAAAGGCTGCATCATATCGACACTTATCGTTGGAAGTAATGTCTGGATTATCATAAGTGATACCTATTCCAAGAGTTGTCGAACTAAATAAATTCCGTGAGGCAACCCAATTCTCGACCTTCCTAAACGACTCAGTAATATCTTGGTTGTAAACTCCTTTTTGATAACCTTTAAGATGGCGATAATAAGCAAGATGATAAGTGGGTAAAGATTTAATCTCTACATTCATACTCAAAGATTCCTCCTTATTAGGATCTCCTGGTGTCACCAGATACTCTTTATAATAATGACAGGGTTTATTTTGTTCTTTACAATCTTTGCTATTAATTTTGCGATTCTTGCTAAATGATTTCCTATATGAAGTCGCCGACATACAAAAATGGGTTCGAAAAGCTCGCGCAAAGATAGCTGATGATGAGAATCCACAATTTAAGGCAATCTCGGTTACTGGCATATCAGGTTGATACAGGAGCAAGTTTGCAGCCCTCTCAATACGTATCCTCTGAATAAAATCATATAGATTCTCACCCATAATGCTTTTGAATATCCTATGAAAATGATAGGGGGAGAAATTAGCAATTGTTGAAAGAATATTGAGACTTAATTCTGTGTCAATATTATTATTGATATAATCAATCACTTTATTGATACTTGAGACATATTCCTTTTGGCTCACTCTTTACATCACCTTCCGAAATCAATTGGACTTGCTTATGTTAGGATCCATACCCTATTTTACTATATTTAGGGGGTTTTGTTCTTTTAATTCCTAGACACCAACTAGGAATCCCCAGTCAAATAAAGAACAATCCCTGTATGCAAATCAGACCACTCACTCGCGGCGTGTTACGCCGGGTGATCTGTTCGTGTGTATATCAGGCATTCCAGGCTATCAGGAAGATCGGCATCCCTATGCTAATGATGCAGTGAAGGCTGGAGCGGTAGCCGTTGTTGCGGAACGAAACATCGATGTCGACGTGCCGTTAGTTCTCGTGCAGGATTCACGACATGCGCTTGCGGTACTCTCTGCACATTTCAATGGTTATCCAAGCAGCGAACTGAAGCTGATTGGGGTCACCGGCACAAAGATTGGTGACACCCTGCTTGAAACGGACATCAATACGCAGGAACCGCCAGTACTACAGGTAAATCTGCGACGAATGGTCGATGCACACTGTGCATATGCCGTGATGGAAGTGACATCACAGGGCCTTGATGCCGGACGGGTGCTAGGCTGTGATTTTCGGACAGCGGTGTTTACGAACGTTACACAGGATCATTTGGACTATCACGGTACGATGGACAATTATATCGCTGCTAAAGGACTTTTCTTTTCCCGTCTCGGCAATCGGTTCACCGGCGACCCAGAAGCGTGCAAGTTCGCTGTGTTGAATGCAGATGACCAAGTGTTCACCGTCTTTCAGAAATTAACCGCGGCGCATGTCCTGACGTACGGAATCCATGAAGAGGCGGACGTACGAGCAGAGGAAATTCGATTAAGCGCACAGGGTACGTCGTTTCGGGTCGTTACATATAAGGGGACGTCTGAAATGAAGATCGACATGGTAGGTACCTTCAATGTCTATAATGCGCTGGCGGCAATTACCGCCGCGCTCGCCGAGGGCTTGACGCTGGAAACAATCCGAGATGGACTCGCATCGCTACCCGGGGTTCCGGGACGACTAGAGATCGTTGACGAAGGACAGCCGTTTCTTGTATTGGTTGACTACGCCCATACACCAGACGGGGTGGATAATGTGCTTCGGGCTGTCCGGGCGTTCTCTGAGAAAAAGGTCATCACTGTGTTCGGATGCGGCGGTGATCGTGACCGTATGAAACGCCCAATCATGGGTAGCATTGCGGCCGAATACAGCGACTTTGTGATCGTCACATCGGACAATCCGCGTTCCGAGGATCCGGAACGGATTCTAACGGACATCGAGGCCGGTCTGCCTGATAAGCATTATTCAGCAGACAGGTATGAATTAATGGCGGATCGCGCCAGGGCCATTTCGAATGCAATTTCGATGGCAAACTCGGGAGACGTTGTAGTTATTGCAGGCAAAGGGCACGAAACGTACCAGATTATGAAGGATGGAACGATCCACTTTGATGACCGTGAAGTTGCGCGACAAGCGATTCGGGAGGGGAAAAGCTAATCGTCCGAAGTAAGAAACTGCTCATCGACAAAAAGACAACGAGCAAAGCAATTATCAAGTTGGAAGCAGAAGGTTACGTACGGAGGGAAGCCGAACCCAGTAAGCTTGCTGAAAATCGTGCTTCACAATCTAACGGTGATTGGCCATCGCAGACCGAAGTTACTATGCCAGGCCGTCACTATCCTCAAGAAGATGCACCCAATGAAGTTGAAGATGTGCTTGCCGCATGGATGACAAAATTAAGTTAATAGGTTGGTCTGAACTCAAGCAGTCGCCACCAGCTCTATTTATGGGATCGAGTCCTGGTATTTGTCGATATACAGCGTCCCGTCCAATTGGAGCTCTGCGTAAAATACTTGATCCATAGAATGAATGCGGGCTTTCTTTAATTGTTGGTTAAGCCAGGCAACGGAGACATCCATTTTCATAAGATTTTTTTCTACAATTTTGCCATCAATGATAAGCTCCGTCGGGATTCTTTGAATAGGCGTAACGGTTGCCTTTATATCTTTTTTTGTTGCAGGCAGCAGTTCTTCTTTTCTCAACACGCTGAGTTTACCGTCTGGTTCCAAAATTGCAAATTCGACTTCTTTGGGTGAGAAGACATCCTTATTCCGAAGCAACATGATTAAATCATCGATGTTGAGGTGCTGTTTAGCCAATTCCTTTTCCAAAATCTCTCCTTTTTTGATGAGAATCGTAGGCTCGCCGTCGAGAATCTCACGAGCTTTGACGGAGTGCAATCCGATCAATGCGATGAAGTACGCCAAGAGCGACCATAAGACCAAGCTAGCTATTCCTTGCAGCAGCGTGATTTGTCTGTTGACGATAATCTCGGCGGTTGTGGAGCCGAAGGTGATCCCTGTTACATAATTGAAAAACGTTAGATGTCCGACTTGTTTTTTACCGAGCAGACGCGTCAAAACAAGTAGAGCAGCAAAGGACGTTGCCGTACGAAATAGAATTTCTCCATAGGTCATGTGCTGAGCTCCCTGCAAAACAGATAGTTCTAGATTGGTCTTTATTTCCACCTCTTATACTTGTTAAGTGAAAGAAAGCTAATGAACTTGAACGGCACCGTACCCTACATAAGGGCAAGTTTTTGAGCGAAGGAGCACGGCTGACTTTAGAACGTAACAATCACGTTACCTTTTTTACGCTCGGTCTCTACATATTTGTGGGCATCCGGTAGGCGTTCCAGAGGATATCGACGATCAATCACGGCGTTCAGCGTACCATTTCCTGCGAGTTCCATGAGAAACGCCAAATTCGCATTGTTTTGCATAAGGCCGGCTGCTGCAAAAACAGCCCGTTTTCCTTTAAAAAGGGAAGTCCGCATCATCTGAAAAAGGATAGACAGCTTAGGTGTGGTAGTCAGATAAACTCCCTTGGTCGTAAGTACACGCTTGCATGACGAGAAGGAGCGTTTGCCTACCGCATCAAAAACGACATCATAGGCTTTGTTCGCCCTCGTGAAATCCTCCAAGTTGTAATCAATAATGTAATCTGCTCCTGCTTTTCTTACCAGAGCTTCATTGCCGGCAGAGCAAACACCGGTTACTTCAGCGCCATAGTATTTGGCCAATTGCACGGCGTAAATCCCGACAGCCCCCGAGGCACCATTAATCAGCACTTTCTGTCCCTTCCGCAGCTTTGCCTTATCTCTTAGAAACGTCAATGCGGTGGCACCTCCGTCACAGATGCCGACGGCTTCTTCAAAGGAGATATTGTCCGGAAAAACCGCAAGTGGGCTCTCTTCGGAAAGACACTTATATTCGGCATAAGCGCCGAAGTTTTTGACGCTCATCCCCAAAACACGATCCCCCGTTTTAAAATGTCTTACTTCTTTGCCGACCGCTTCGATCTCGCCGGCTAATTCGCATCCACCAATTGCATATTTCGGCCTGGACCATCCGTAGATCAATTTAATCATAGCAGGATCGCCCTTGCGAAAAGCGCAGTCCGACGGTCCTACAGATACGGCTTGGATACGTATGAGAATTTCCTTGTCTCCTGGGGACGGTTTCGCGATTTCTTGCGGGACAATCACTTCAGGTGGACCATACGACATTTGGACCATGGCTCTCATGAGTTTTCCCTCCTATTTAAGGCTAATTTTTATGGTTCACTGAAACAATCCTTTACAAACGGCTCCCTAACGTAAGAAAATGGATAATACATGACCGTTAGAGAAGGAGATGAAGCAAATCTGATATGAAAGACATTTTTTACAAATATATGTCGAGATGGACTTCCCTTAACGAGGAAGATCAGCAAGCCATTGTGGATGAGATCCAAATAGATGAATTTAAAAAAGGGACCGTTCTTATTATACAAGGGGATACCCCTACAAAATGTTATTTTATCTTGAAAGGTTGCGTAAGGCAGTATGCGATCAATGAGGAGGGTAGAGAGGTCACATCCAATTTCTACACCGAAGAGCAAGCCATCGCCATTTTCAATCATCACAAACCAGACAAGACGTCCGACTACACCTTCACGTGCATGGAAGATTCGATACTGGTTGTTGGCGACCTGGTCACCGAAAAGGAAATGTACAACAAACACCCTCAATTGGAGACAATGACCCGCAGGATGATTGAGGAGAGCTTTAGTCAGGTCCAAGAGGAATTCGCTGCATTTATTGCTTCATCGCCTGAAGAACGTTTCAAGACGCTGCTAATGAAACGCCCATCTTTGATCGACCGGGTACCCCAACATCAATTGGCCAGTTATCTGGGCATTACTGCGGAGTCACTAAGCAGAATTAAGAAGAGAATCCACCAAGATTAAGTAATGATTTCATTGTAGCTAGGGGGACGTTTACGTGCATTGACTTAAGTCAAGAGATGAGGCTGGAAAATGGGGAACTGCGTATACCGCGAGAAAAAAAAGAGAAGGGATAGACCGAGATGCAAATGATTAAATTTATGTATAAACAATTCTTAAGGGAACCTTTGTGGTTTAAGCTTCTAGTTACTTCAACTTTGCTGATCGCAATACTATTTAGTAATACCTTTATTTCAGAAAATGGATATTATCAAAGCGCGGCAAAATTTGCCGCGGCGATTTTTTTCTCTGCATACGGCATCAAATTCCGTAGAAATACTCGAATTTCACTTATCTTTTTCGGATTAACAATTTTATGTGTATATCTGTCCTGGGACAAATTTGACCAAGCAAGTCTGTAAACTAAGGGAACAAGAATTGAACCATTACAAGATAAGCCACTTGTAACTCATATGTTTCTATATGAATTACAAGTGGTTTTCTACTAAGTGAGTAAAATTACTCCCTATATTCACGTTTTTATGGATATTTTCTGTTTTGGCGTCAAGTGCAGTCTTGTAGTATAAGCATTTATGCTCGATGACTTCCATTGTTTTTTTTAGCTCTTCTATCTGTGCTTCTACGGTAGCTTTCCGTTCCAAAAACATGTCATATCTTTGTTGCAAGGTGGAATCTCCCTCTGAACACCAATCGATAAAGTTTTTAATTCCCTTGATCGGCATCCCCGTGGATTTTAAACATTCAATTATTTTCAAAGCTTCGATGTCGGATTCTTTAAACAATCTTATCCCGCTGGAGGTCCGCTCTACAAAAGGCATAAGTCCCTCTTTATCGTAGTAACGCAAGGTATAGGGTGTAAGATTCAATTCCTTTGCCACTGCGCTCACGGTGAATGGGGGCCAGTAAACTATCCTCTTGTGCCTGGACACGAGATAGCGGGAATTGTCACGGCTGTAGGGCCTCAAGTTACAAAACATAAGGTCGGTGACCGGGTAGGGGTTGGATGCATGGTCGACTCCTGCGGCGAATGCGAGAATTGCCGGAAAGGGGAAGAACAATACTGCCTTAAAGGAAATATCCAAACCTACGCTGGCGTTGACAAATACGGCGAACTTACGCAAGGTGGATATTCTACCCATATTGTCGTAACGGAGAACTTTGTTGTCAGAATTCCAGAAACCATTGGTTTTGACTTGGCTGCTCCGTTACTTTGCGCAGGTATTACGACTTATTCGCCTCTTAACCATTGGGGAGCGGGCCCAGGCAAGAAAGTGGCTGTTGTTGGTATGGGCGGACTTGGCCATATGGCTGTCCAAATTGCTCATGCCATGGGCGCCGAGGTCACGGTTCTGTCCCAAACCTTGAATAAAAAGGCCGATGGCTTGCAATTAGGAGCAGACCACTACTATGCCACAAGCGATCCGGAAACATTCGAGAAATTGACCGGGCACTTTGATTTGATTATTAACACGGTAAGTACAAGTATAAACTTGGATGCCTATTTGCGTTTACTTGCTTTTGACGGCACGCTGGTGAACGTTGGTGCTCCTGCAGAACCGCTGTCACTAAGAGTGATTAATTTGATCGGACATCGCCGTTCATTCGCAGGTTCCATGATCGGAGGTATCCGCGAGACGCAGGAAATGTTGGATTTCTGTGCAAAACATAACATAGTTCCCATGATCGAAGTGATATCTGCCGACCAAATTGACGAAGCCTACAAACGTGTATTAGCTTCCGACGTAAAATATAGATTCGTGATTGACATAAGCACAATGTGAAAAGATTTTGAAGGACTGGTGATTTTAATGGAGATGAAAGAGTTTATCCATTTTTGTAAACAAGGGAACTCCATTTCCGCTGAAGATAAACAATTATTCCGACTATTAACTCAGTGTAGTTATGAAGCTCAAAAAATCACGATGACATTGAACACGTCCTTTCATTCACAAGAAGAAATAGTAGAGATTTTTAGTGAATTGACAGGCAGTCACATCGATCCATCTTTCATCTGTTTCCCGCCGTTCTATACCGATTTCGGCAAAAATATCGCGATTGGAAAAAACGTGTTTTTTAATACAGGGTGTTCCTTTCAAGATCGAGGCGGAATTCGTATAGGAAACGGATCTCTCCGGTTACAATTGGCGAAAATGTTTGGATTGGGTCAAGTGCTACCATACTCCCTGGTGTGACTATCGGGGACAACTCTATCGTTGCAGCAGGAGCCGTAGTGTATCGGAATGTACCAGAGGATAGTGTTGTTGCTGGGGTTCCGGCAAAAGTCGTAAAAATGTTAACATGAAACGTTTTGAAAAAGGAATGGAATTCAATCGCGGCTTCCGAGGGAAGGCAGGGGGACTAAGGATAGCGGGAAATCAAAAAAGAACCTGAGTAGTGTGGTCAGGTTCTTTTATATTGCATATAAACAAACACGATGATATAATCAGATTGCGTCTAAAAAATAAAAGTTTGCATTAGTTCCGCATCTTACAATTTTATTTTACCATGCAGGTAAGCTGTTGTCAAATTCTTTTTTCAAATTAACGGTTAGGGGAGATCTCGATGAGTTCTGTGGTTCTCAGCTTCCAAGAAATCGAAAAAACGCAGCTTTTGCTCGTTGGCGGAAAAGGGTTACATTTAGGGGAATTATCCACCATGGAAGGAATACAGGTGCCGGAAGGATTTTGTGTTACCACAGTTGGATTTCAAAAAGCCATCGAACAAAACCCAACGTATCATGCTTTATTGGATCGCCTAACCGAACTGAAAGCAGAGGACCGGGAGCAAATTGGTGAAATCAGCAGGGAACTGCGACAACTGATTAGGGAAGCAGAAATACCTTCCGATGTTGTTAAAGCAGTTACTCACTATCTCTCCCGACTTGGCGGGGAGCATGCTTATGCCGTTCGTTCGAGTGCGACTGCCGAAGATTTGCCGCATGCCTCTTTTGCCGGTCAACAAGACACCTATCTAAACATCATCGGCGTCGATGCCATTTTGCAGCATATCAGCAGATGCTGGGCTTCCCTATTTACGGATCGCGCGGTTATCTACCGTATGCAAAATGGATTTGACCACAGTCAAGTTTATATATCCGTAATCGTTCAAAGGATGGTTTTCCCGCAAGCTTCCGGGATTTTATTTACCGCTGATCCGATTACCTCCAACCGAAAGCTGCTATCGATCGATGCCAGTTTTGGACTTGGAGAAGCACTGGTCTCTGGCTTGGTATCTGCCGATTGTTATCAAGTACAGGAAGGGCGGATCGTCGACAAGAGGATAGCAGCCAAAAAATTGGCTATCTATGGTCGAAGAGAAGGCGGAACAGAGACAAAGCAGATCGATCCCGATCAGCAAAACAATCAAGCGCTTACGGAACAACAAATTTTACAGCTGGCAAGCATCGGAAGACAGATCGAAGCTTATTTTGGCTGCCCGCAAGATATCGAATGGTGTTTGGCTGATGATACGTTTTATATCGTCCAGAGTCGACCCATCACGACCTTATACCCGATCCCCGAAGCGAATGACGAAGAAAATCACGTCTATGTATCTGTCGGCCATCAGCAAATGATGACCGATCCCATGAAGCCGCTAGGATTGTCCTTTTACCTGTTGATCACTCCTGCACCCATGCGCAAAGCGGGTGGAAGGTTGTTTGTTGATGTTACACCTATGCTGGCTTCGCCTTCCGGCAGGGAAACATTAATAAATGTCCTGGGGAAAAACGATCCGCTCATCAAGGATGCACTGACGACCGTCGTAGAGCGAGAACATTTTATAAGATCGATACCAACGGATAACCAAGTACCGAGTCCCCCTAAAAGCAATCAAGGTATGTCGTCTGCAGGCCTTCAACCACACATCGAAAATGACCCGACAATCGTTTCGAATTTGATTAAGCGTAGTCAAGCCTCGATAGATGAATTAAAACAGAACATCCGAACGAAATCGGGAGCGGATTTGCTTGATTTTATCCTGGAGGATATCCAGCAATTAAAGAAGATTTTATTCGATCCACAAAGCTCGGCTGTGTTTATGGCTGCGATGAATGCTTCAACATGGATCAACGAAAAAATGTTGGAGTGGTTGGGGGAAAAAAATGCAGCAGACACGATTTCTCAATCTGTGCCGGGCAATATTACTTCGGAAATGGGGCTCGCGCTATTGGATGTAGCCGATGTGATTCGTCCGTATCCAGAAGTAATTGATTATTTACAGGATGCAAAAGCAGATAACTTTTTGGATGAGCTGGTTACGTTGGATGGCGGACAGGAAACCCAAGCTGCAATCCAGGCTTTTCTCGACAGATACGGAATGCGATGTGCCGGAGAAATTGATATAACCAGAACGCGTTGGAGCGAAAAACCAATTACATTGGTCCCGATCATTTTGGGTAATATCAAAAATTTTGAGCCTAACGAAAGCAAACGGAAATTTGAGCAAGGTCGACAGGAAGCTTTGGAAAAAGAACAAGAGTTATTGGAACGATTGAAGTCATTACCGGATGGCGAACAAAAAGCCACAGAGACAAAACGAATGATCGATCTAATCCGGAATTTCATCGGTTATCGCGAATATCCCAAATATGGCTATATTAGTCGCTACTTCGTTTATAAGCAGGCTTTACTGAAAGAAGCCGAACAACTCGTACAATCGGGAGTTATTCATGAAAAAGAAGATATATACGACCTCACCTTTGAAGAGCTTCGCGAAGTCGTACGCACACATACACTCGATTACCAGATCATCAGCAAACGAAAAGACGAGTACAACTATTATGAAAAACTAACTCCGCCACGTGTCATCACGTCTGATGGAGAAATCATCGCAGGGAAGTACAAGCGAGAAAATCTCCCGCCTGAAGCTATGGCAGGTCTAGCAGTTTCCTCCGGAGTTATAGAAGGACGGGCGCGTGTCATCTTAAGCATGGAAGATGCTGACCTGGAGCATGGAGATATATTGGTCACCGCCTTTACTGACCCTAGCTGGACACCCTTATTTGTATCCATAAAAGGACTCGTCACCGAAGTTGGCGGACTGATGACCCATGGAGCGGTTATCGCACGCGAGTATGGCTTGCCGGCCGTTGTAGGGGTGGAGAATGCCACCAAGCTGATAAAAGATGGACAACGAATTCGCGTGCATGGAACAGAAGGGTATATCGAAATCTTGTAAAGGGGAGCAGCAATATATAATCGCATCAGCCAGGGAACAGACCGCCGCGGCAGCTGCTCCCTGGTTTCAACCCTAGAAGCCTGGAAGTCGTTACAGATCCGCTTTACCGATTGCCTATCTTCTTCCGAAAACGGAGCAACATATACAGAACAATACAGAAGATAAAAAATAGTATCCCCCCAAGCGAGCGGATGATCGCTGAATCAAGCCCGACATGAAGTAAGATGGCATTAAATGGGGTGTAAAAAAAGGCGATGGCCACAAGAATCAGCAAGCCGCTGAATATATTGATTAGGGGAAAAGCACCTTTACATCGTTTTTGTATCACGATCGCATTCCAAAGCAAGGGCACGAATTCAAAGGCAAACACACTTATCGCTGCACCAGCGTAACCAAAACCAGGTATAGCCGTCAAAGAATAAGCTGCAATCGCCGAGCATACAAGACCTAGGAGGGAACCGGTCAAGGGCGCTCTTTTTTGATCCATGGCCCATAAAATCGTCGTCGTCAGCTCCCTCATTCCCACAACGATGGGAGCAAAAGACATCAAGCGTATGGCTTGCGCGGCGCCTTCGTTGCCGAAAATGAATGACGAAAGCTCGTCCGCGTGAAAGAAGAGGAAGACCGTCGAGCCGACACCCCAGAACCACCCTACTTCCAAAGACAAGTTGGAACGTTCAATAAAATCTTCCCTTTTGTTATTTTGCCAACTGGCAGTTAGTTTAGAGGCAATCGTGTACGACAAGGCTGCGGTCAGGATCGTGGGCAGGTAAACCGTTATCGATGCCATTCCTGATATTTCTCCGAAGATGGCTACAGCATCCGATTGACTCAGACCCGATATCTGTAAGCGGGAAGGAATAATAAGTGCATCCAGAAGGTCGGATGTTGGCGCAACCAAGCGTGTTAAGGTAATAACAAAAGATGATTTGAGAAAAAAAATGACCCCCGGCTCGAGAGCAGTCCAGCGGATTGATTCTATAGATGTTCTGCGCTTCGTATGGTAAGAAGTTGTTTTTTTGCCGGATTGGTATAGCCAAAGAAAACATAATGCAGCAAAAGCGCCCGTAAACGCACCGAAAGCAGCTCCACCGGCCGCAGCGTGAACGCCATATTTCATCCAGACCACAACTAGCAAAAGCATCGTACCGGCGCGTACCGATTGCTCAATCAGCTCGGAAGTCGATACGTCTCCGTAACATTCGATTCCTTGCAAAAAACCGCGATATAACTGCAATACCGGGATAATCAGTAAGGCCGGTGCAATACACCGTATAGGAAACGACAAATGGCTATCCCCGAAATGATGGGCGAGAGAAGGCGCCATGACATAACAAAGGAGACTAAAAAAAATACCTAACAATAAAAAGGGGATCATTAAACCTTTAAAAAATTGCGACCCGTGCTTGGCGTCTTTTGCCGTCATCAAGGCTAACGTCGTTGGAAAACCGCCTGTGACGAGCGTATATGCGAAGCCATAAATAGAATAAACAATTTGATAGATTCCGACTCCTTCCGATCCGAGCAGCCGGTATAGCGGAATGCGAACGGCAAGTCCGATGACTTTAACAATAAAAATGGAGCCAGTACGTAGCGCAGTTTGTTTCAGGAAGATGGGAAGCTTCATTTTTTCACCCCAAATAACCTTGTCCCAAAATTATATGTACAAGGTTATGAAGGTATACGTCCCTATCTTCTAATCGTTAATATGAATTAAGATATATTTCGTATTTTTGTCCCAGCCGAGGTCAAACGGAACGCGGTAGCGGTCGGCCGTATGGGAGTTCACCAAAGGATAGCCGTTGACATCATGCCCGACAAACACAGAAAAATGGTCCGTATCTCCGTCAATCGAATAACCGATTACATCGCCTGGCAACAGCTTTGCAAGGGCTCCATTCGGATGTTTTTCGCTTGCTTGGGATATCTCTGTAAACGTGCCCTTGGCAATTAATCTTCCATATCCGGAGTGAAGCAGGAAACGCTCGAACGCATCCGTTTGCACCCAAGCCTTCTTTCCGCCCCCCCGATACCCCCATACGCCCGTCATCCGAAGGCCGCCGCCTTCCTTTTTATCTCCAAGAACTTGAGAGGTAAAATTCGTACAGTCACCACCAAGAGGCGTATAATCCATATATTCCTTGTTGTATCGATTATTATTTCCGGCTCCCCAAGCCAGACCCGCGTACTTGTTGGCGTAAGCAACCGCACGCTCCCGGTTGTATCGCCCCTTTGATTTCGGCGTATAGTCCAGCGTGGACAAATGAGGAAATCCAGCAGGAGACTCCGAAATGAGATCCGGATTTTCCTCTAAGGGGTCCAAGAACCATTCTTTTTTTACGAGCCAGCCGTCATTCTCCTTTTTAATAGTCAGGGCGTGCCGGGTACCGACTCCAAATGATTGCAAGGGAAGATAAGATGCCTTATACTCGTAAGTTATTTTGGTTGATTGAACCAGGGTTACCGTCGCTTGGTCGCCGTCCTTTTTCAGGCGTCCGATCCGAATAGTCGGTTCGGCTGCTGCAAGGCGAAGCCCGCGTTTTTCCGCCCAGGCGTACAAGTATTTTGCCCGCCGCAGTTCCATTTGATAAGCATAACGGCTTGCGCCTTCGGTCTTTGTATAATACTTTTCTATAGTTTCCGGACGCTGATTGATTAAGAATTCGTTGCGGTCTTTATACAGCAAGGTTAAAAAATGGGTGATTTCTTCTTTATCGCTATCCTTCTTCAAAGGAAACGCGTAACCTTGCAATGGCGCTAACCCAATGATAAGAGACATGCCGATCAACAGAAATAAGCGCAGCACACTAAGAGCCCCCTAAAGGTTTTTCTAATTTCCACAACGGGTTCTTCATTCCAATAACCCCAATTGTTCGTACACCTTTCCCGAGACGACACCGTTTGGTGCCAGTTGATGATCGCGTTGAAATTGTTTCAATGCTGCCGTTGTGTCCGAACGGAACTTCCCGTTACATATTCCCTTGAAATAACCGGCGCTTTTCAGACGAGATTGAATCAACTGCACATCGCCTCCAACGTCGCCCTCCGCCAAATCTCTAGGCTGATGATCCTGATCTCCTAATACATGCCCGTTTATTTTGACCACGGTGCCAAGCGGAATCATATCGAATAATTCAATGACGTCGCGATTGCGCATGCGGATGCAGCCATGGCTCAAATGCTGTCCGATGGAGTAGGGCTTATTCGTGCCATGAATGCCGTAATTCCCCCAAGGGACATTTAATCCAAGCCAGCGAGGGCCGAAGGAAGGAGCCCAATCTTTCCCCTTATACACAATTTGGTATTCTCCGACAGGGGTAGGCGTGGACGGATTGCCAACGGCAATGGGGTATGTTTTGAATTTCTGTCCATGCACCCGCACAATCATTTGATGACTTTGAGGATAAATCTCTATCGTGTATATCCCTTGATTTGCGACGATCGGCAAGGGGGGGTCAGCATAGGCGGGAGAGTGAGTAAAGATCAACATGATTAAAGCGACAACGGCTGGACGAAGCGTAAGGTAAAGTAGGTTTCGCATGGTTTGTCTCCATAAGGAAATATTTCAATATGATGTAGCTTGTCCCCTTAACGGAGGTTCATGCATGATACTCCAAAATCCTGGAGTGGTGGCCCCAGTAATTTATAGTTAAATCTGAAAAGGGAGAGCCTAACACAAGAGGGGGCAGGCTCCCTTTTGCTTGAGGGTAAAAAAATACAATACATTTGGGTAATTCCTTCTAATAATTCGGATCTGTTTCCATATTATTTTAGTAGTAGATTATCCTTAGGCAGGTTTTCTCAAGGCTATTGGGATCTGGTCTTATGCTATAATGAATGATGCAATAACTTCGTAGAAAAAGGCTGTGAGTTCGTTGAGAATAATGACCAGGATTTTCCGACTCCTTCTGGATCCCTTTCAACGCAGTATTCGAAATAAACTGATTGTCACCATGATCGGTCTTTCTTGCGTGCCCTTGATCTTCATCTCTTTGTTGGCCGCCGAGAATACAAGAAGATCGGTTGAGGCGGAAGTCATAGAGTCCAACTCGTCAAAAATCAAATGGACTGCTGGCTATCTGGGAGAACGCTTTGAGCAAATGAACAATATCATCTACACGCTGCTTATAAACGAAAGCTACAACGAATATATCGCCAAGATGGGGGATGCCAACCCTTCAACTGCCTTTAACGCTCAAAAGGATTTTGTGAATGCGGTTACATCGATTTTTTATTCCAACGTCAATTATTTATCTGGTATCCATATCTATCTAAGCGATTCGAATAAACAATTTCTCGTTAACGGCAGCAATATGGAGGTTTTCACACCACCGCGGATCCCAGACCCGTTCAGGAATTTTCTCAAGAATCAAGGGAATTTCATCATTGAAAATAAAGACAATACCGGCTCCTTTTATTTAATGCGGACCATCAATAGGTTTGAAGACCGGAAACGACTTGGCGGCATTGCGCTAGAAATCAATTGGTCCAATCTAGACAATACCCTGAATTTACTGACTCCAGGGAGCGAACAAACGGTCTTCATCTCCAATCAACAAGGAGAAATGCTGTACTCCCTCGAAGGTCAGCCCGTTTCTTCCGATCAGTTAATCAACCTTCAAAACCAAATGAACGCCGAATCGGGTTATTTTCGAACGAAAGAAGATTATGTATTTTACGGCACCATCCCATTATGGAATTTGAACGTTATCAAAGTAATACCCAGCAGTTTTATTGATAACAGTGCGAGAAGAACTTGGCAGTATGCGGTCATTATCGGTGCGATCTCGACCCTTCTTTCCGTTCTCGTTGCGATTATGATTGCATGGAAAACATCGAAACCCATTGTAAAATTGGCCCGCTCCATGCAAGGCATAGTTCCTCTGAAAGAAGATGAAACTCCGCCCGTTACAAGGAAAGATGAAATCGGACTGCTGGAGATGCGCTATTACAATATGTCCAAAAGACTCAAAGAATATATCAAGGCGGAATACAGCATCAATTTGGAAAAAAGGACCGCCCAATTGAAGGCGCTGCAGGCCCAGGTCAATCCGCATTTTCTGCAAAATACGCTGCAGCTAATCGGCAGCATGGCGTTCTCCAAAAAACCCGATGAATTATATGATGTTATCCGCTCATTAAGCGACATGTTCCGATATATCATCCGGGATCCGGAAGAGCTGACAACGTTGAAGCAGGAGCTCGATCATGTTCAAAATTATTTATACATTCAGAAGCAAAGATTTACTTCCCGCATTACGACTCATATGTTCTTGGAACCCGGAGTTGAATCAAGTGCAATCCCGAAGCTTACTTTGCAGCCTATTGTGGAGAATGCATTCATTCATGGCTTGGAGAAGAAAACCGGAGTGTGGGAAATTCATATTACTGTCAAGCATACTGTGCAAGGCATCTTCATCTTAATTGAAGATAACGGGCTCGGCATTCCTGCCGAACATCTGAGTCAGCTTCAGTACCGGCTTGAGGCACAAACCGAACCGTTTTGGTCAGGCAGTGAACGGATCGGTTTGAGTAATGTGGCTGCTAGAATCCGCATGCATTTCGGTTCCCCATATGGGCTATCCATTGACAGTCAATTAGGCAAAGGGACCGCCATTCGTTTGCTATTGCCTAGGGAAAGGAGCGTCACTAATGATTAAGGTGCTTATTGTCGACGATGAAGAATTGAATCGGGACATCATTAAAAGATTTGGCAACTGGGAAGTTTATGGGATGAACATTGTTGGGGAAGCCGCCGACGGGCTGGAGGCGATTCGGTTCATTGTGGAATGGTCTCCCGATATTGTGATTACGGATATGCGAATGCCGGGCATGGACGGGACTGAATTGCTGCATTGGATCCATGAGCAGTTTCCAGCAATAAAGCTGATCGTGGTAAGCGGATATGACGATTTTGTATATATGAAGCAAGCGATTCTCTCGAAAGCAAAAGATTACTTGTTGAAACCGATTGATCCAATAGAACTGAATGCCATATTGCGAGTGTGCAGAGATGAGATAGAGTCTGACATGGCAACTGAGCAGGCTGGTGTGTTCGATATCGAGCTGATGAAGCTGATCAAAAATGCGATGCCTGCCATCGCTTCGTACTTTTCCGATCTGGATGCGGACAATGTTCGAGCCGCATTCCGACAGCTGGCAGCCCAAATCGATGCCTATAAACGATTGGAAGCGTTCGAGATGGAGCGCGTATATCAAGAGTATTTATTTTTACTGAACGAGCTGATGGTGAAAAACTTGGTTGATGGCGATCCCTTACCCTTAGAAGCATTCAGATGCTCTTCATGGGAAACGGTCGTGGAGGAATTGGCCAAGCTTTATGTTTCTAAGATCGAAGCCTTGATTCATCAACGGAAATACAAGAAAAAATTGAATTTGCAGGATATTAAAAGCTATATCGAAATCAACTTCGCAAGGCCGATTACGGTGGAGAAGATCGCCCAAGTTTATTTTGTCAGCTATGTTTATCTCAGCCGGGCATTCAAAAGCGAGTTTGCCATCAATATTACAGACTATATCCAAAAGCTGCGGCTGGAGAAAGCGAAGGAATGGATCGTCTTCAATCAGATTCCGATTAAGGCGGTAGCCGAAATGTGCGGTTACGAAGATATAGCATATTTCTACAGAGTGTTTAAGAAATATTTCGGGATTTCACCCGGAGAAATGCGAAAAAAGCAAGAGGGAAGTTAAAAAGGTGCAATGAAAGCGGTTAAATCTATCTAATTAACTTCTTCCGCTATTCATTTACAATCAAAACGTAATCTACTACAGGGAGGTCATAAGAATATGAGAAAAAGCTGGAGCATCGTACTGAGTACGGTGGTAGCGGTTTCACTGCTCGCTGGGTGCGCGGCAAAGGGCGACGGCACCGGGAATGCCGGGAATCAAGCCTCTGGAAACAGCGCGGCGCCGAAAGAAGAGACATTGAAGATTTTTCTGCCTCAGCCTCGATTCAAGGAGCAATACGACAAGTTTGTAGCCGATTTCGTAGCCAAAGTAAAAGCGGAGAAAAACATCGATCTCAAGGTGCAAATGGAGATGCCTCCTAGCGATCAAGCGCCGCAAATATTGAAAACAAGACTGGCGGCCAACGATGTTCCGGATGTGTTCTCCCTGCATGCGATCAATGAACTGCCCACCTACTATAAAGCCGGCTATGTAGAAGATCTGTCCAAACAGCCGTTCGTGGGCAAGGTTCTGGATAGCGTGAAATCGGCTGTCACCATTGATAACAAGGTGCTGGCCGTACCGCTTGAGACACTGAATTGGGGCTACTTGTACAACAAAGAAATATTTTCCAACCTTGGGTTGAAGCCTCCGGCAACCGTTACCGAGATGAAGGCCGTTATCGAGACATTGAAGAAAAATAACATCACGCCTTTTGAACTGGCCTATAAGGAAGCGTCACCGCCGCAGCTCTTACTTCCCTTGACGGTTGGCGCGTTGGTAAATACGGAAAACAAGGACTTCATTGACCGGATGAACAGCGACAAAGGATCGTTCTCGGAGATCAAATCTCAGCTGTTCGGCATTATTGACCTAGTTAATGCCAATGGAACCGATCGGGCGCTTGAAGTATCCCCGGCGGACGGCGCTGCGGCATTCGCGCAAGGTAAAGCGGCGATGTGGGTGATGGGGCCCTGGTATGCGGATACGATTCTGAAATCGAACCCGGATATGCAGATCGGCGTCGCACCGCTGCCGATCAACGAGAATCCGAACGCCACGATGATCAATATGAGCGCTTCCACTTCGCTCGTTGTCGCCACAGGCAGCAAAAACAAAGAACTGGCGTTCGATTTCGTGAACTTTGTGCTGGACGACAATAAAACGAATGATTTGTACAATAGCTTGAAGTTCAATCCGGTTGCGAAAAATCATACGTTCGATAGCTATCCGTGGGTTAACGAAGCGCTGACTCATATTAAAGCAGGCAAAGCTTATAAAGATCCGTCCATGCCGCCTGCGGTCAAGACCGAAGTCGGAAAGCTGCTGCAAGCGTACTATTCCAAATCGATTTCACAGGATGACGTTATCAGCGGATTGGACAGAGCTTGGAAGAATGCCAATAAGATCAACAATTAGTTCTGCAAACGAAATGGGATAAAGACAGCAGAAATGCTGTCTTTATCTCTTACTGGAGGTACACACAATGATGAAGAACAAACATCTGGTCTTGCTCGCATTTGTCGCCCCGGCATTCCTTACTTATTTTGTTTTGCTATTGATTCCAACTTTAGGTGGCTTTTACTACAGCTTTACGGATTGGAACGGACTCGCCAAAAGCTATCATTTCATAGGCTTAGACAACTTTGTTGAAGCGGTTACGGACGATCCTGAATTCCTTCATTCGATTTGGTTTACTCTGCAATTTGTCATTTTCATGGTCATCGCGCAGAATGTGATTGCGCTCCTGCTTGCGACTCTCGTTGAGTCGAGGCAGAAAACGAAAGGTTTTTTCAGAACAATCTTTTTTATGCCGAACATGGTCAGTTTGATTATCAGCGCCTTCATATGGACCTTCATGTTTACGCAAGTACTGCCTCAGCTTGCCGCCAAGACCGGCTTGTTGTTTCTAAATCAAGAGTGGGTCGGGAATCCGAAGGCGGCCTTTTTCTCCATCGTCATCGTTTCTTTATGGCACGGTGTCGGGTATATGATGATTATTTATTTGGCCGCCTTGCAGGGAGTGCCGCAATCTCTTCGAGAGGCTGCCATTATCGACGGGGCCAGTCCCGTTCAATCCCTTGTTCATATCACGCTGCCGATGATTACGCATGCCTTCACGATTTGCTTCTTTCTCACTTTGAATAGCTCGTTTAAGGTTTTCGACGTCGTCTATGGATTGACCGGCGGAGGACCGGGCAGGGCGACTCAGGTGATTACGATGAATATATTTGAAGAAGCATTTTCTAATAACTTCCGTTACGGGTATGCCAGTGCCAAATCGGCGCTACTCTTCATCATGATTATGCTGTTTACCTTTGTTCAGGTATTTGTGATGAAGAAGCGGGAGGTGGAAGCATGAGAAAGGCGAGGTTGGGCTCCATCGTCATTACCATCGTACTGTCGCTGTTTGCGATCGTTTCCTTTTTCCCTCTGTATGTGACTGTCTTGAACTCGTTCAAAACAGAGAAAGAAATGTTCAGCTCCATCTTGTCGTTGCCGACGGCTCTGCAAGTTCAAAACTACTCGGAAGCACTTCAGAAGACGCAATTGCTGTCGAGTCTTGGCAATACAGTGATTGTCTCGGTGCTCGGGATCGGCGGTATCTTATTGTTCGCTTCTATGGCAGGCTACAAGCTATCCCGAACGCCCGGAAAGTTGAGCAGCTTCATTTTCTTCCTTTTCATCGCTTCCATGCTGGTGCCATTCCAATCGATCATGATTCCGTTGGTGAAAACGACCAAAAGTTTATCGCTGCAAGGAAGCATCTACGGACTGGCCGTCATTTATATCGGTCTAGGCGTGAATATGGCGATTTTTTTGTACCATGGGTTTGTGAAGTCCATTCCGCGCGAGCTGGAGGAATCTGCTCATATTGACGGCTGCGGTCAGCTCCGGACTTTTACGACCATTATTCTTCCCTTGCTGCTGCCGATAACAGTTACCGCAGGTATACTGAACTTTTTGTGGATTTGGAACGATTTCCTCCTGCCTTTGCTGATGATTCAGGACACTAACGATTACACGCTCATTCTATCTACCAATAAATTATTCGGCGAATATACGAAAGACTGGTCATTGATTTTGGCGGCATTGGTGCTGACGGCGATTCCGGTTATTATCATTTATGCGATTTTCCAGAAATTTATTGTATCTGGGATAGCGGAAGGTGCGGTTAAAGGTTGAGAACGTGATCAATTAAAAATGTAAAGGACCGACACAAGTGAAAAACGGAATGATATATTTGTTGCCCATTGGATCAGCGATTTTATGGGGTGTGAGCTTTAATTTAGGGAAATTAGCCGTTAGTGCTATTGGTCCGATGAATGTTGTAGGCTGGAGATTTTTAATAGCAACATGTTGTTTGCTTTTTATTTATTACTTAAAGGAGAGGCCGACCTATCAGGAGTTGAAGTCTAATTTAGTCCATTATTTCTTTATAGGAGTAATTGGAATTTTCATGACTAACGCATTAGTTTTTAGCGGATTGGCCTATACTTCGGCAGTAAACACTGCCCTAATCACTGCAGCGAATCCAACTGTAACCTTAATTTGTTCATTTTTGATATTAAGGGAACGGATACACAGGCAACAAGTACTTGGCATGATCCTCTCCTTGATAGGAGTCTGGTTTGTAATTACGGCAGGTTCCATCACAAAGTTGAGTTCAGTATCTGTTGGAGATTTGTTAGTATTGGGTGGAAATTCTTGTTGGGCTCTGTACGGAGTATTAGGAAGAAAGTATTTAAAAGATAGCACTCCTCAAAAAACAACGGCACTTACTATGTTTTTTGGAGCCATTTGTTTTATTCCATTTATGAACTTCCCAATTGAGTTAAAACCTGATCATTTGGTTAACTTGACGGACGTTTGGCTTATTATTGGTTTCATCGCATTATTCGGTTCAGTGCTGGCCTATTTATGGTGGAACAAAGGCATATCCCAACTTGGAGTTACTCGCACGGGACTATTCTTTAACTTCGTTCCTATTACTTCCATGATTATGAGTATGGTAATGGGAGAGGATGTGCTAATCAGTCAAATAGCGGGAGCCTTTCTTGTTATTTCAGGCGTCATAATTTCATTAATTCGAAATAAAAAACAATTACAACTCGGCAGCTCAATAGAAAATTAATGTCAAGACCACATCCACGGAGGGTATGAAGTATGAGTTTATCTATGGGACTGCAGCTATATTCAGTCAAAAACGCACTCAGGCAAGATTTTATAGGGACATTGGAAAAATTGGCGGGCATCGGCTATAGAAACCTGGAAATGGTCATCCGAAAAACTAACGAAGGCTTAAGCCTAGTCGGCGGGCTGTCGCCGAAGGAAGTACGGGCACAGCTCGATCGGCTCGGGATGAAAGTGGTCGGCTGTCATACCCATATCAATGAAGAGACGGAATGGGAAGGGATCATCGAGGCTAACCATATGATCGGCAGCCCGGCCATCGGCTGCTCCGTTGCCTTTTTCTCGAATAAAGACGATGTGCTCCGATTTTGCGAATCATTCAACCGTTACGGCGAGCTTTGCAAAACGAACGGGCTGGGCCTGTATTATCATAACCATTTTCAGGAATTTCAGCAATTTGAAGGCGAGACTGTGATGGATATCATGCTGCACAACATGAAGAAAGATTTGATTCATTTCGAATTCGATTCGTACTGGGCAGTGAGGGGAGGAGCTGATCCGATCGCATGGCTTCATAAATTGGGGGACCGCTGCACAAAGCTGCATCAAAAGGATTTGCCGGTCACTACACAGCATGTGAACTGGTTTGATGTATTTGGAGCAACGAGCAACATTACGATCGACGAGCTGTATAAAACGCAGGATCCTGCCCATTTCTGCGAAGTCGGCACTGGCACGCTGAATATACGCGGGATTATTGAAGCAGCACGAAAGATCGGCTCCGCAGAGTATATTTTTGTCGAGCAGGACGTGACGACCAGAGATGAGGTTGAAGGCGTGGCCATCAGCTACGGCAATTTGGAGCGGTTATTGAAGGAAGTCTAGATCAACTTATGTCTATGTTTGTTTCATACAATCGTCATTGGAGCAGATAAGGGAAGGGTATGATAGGAATGGACAAATTGCTGTACGGCGTTGCCTACTATGATGAGTACATGCCTTATGATCGGCTAGAGATGGACATCGAGTTGATGAAAGAGGCAGGAATCAACGTGGTCCGGATCGCAGAATCTACCTGGAGCACCCATGAACCCCAAAATGGGGTTTTCGATTTCACCTCCGTGGATCGTGTGCTGGATGCCATGCATCGGGCCGGGATCCACGTGATTGTAGGGACCCCGACCTATTCAGTACCAACGTGGATGGTCAAAGAACACCCTGACGTTTTGGCGGTCACCCCGCAAGGTCCGGGAAAATACGGTCCACGGCAGATCATGGATATCACCAATCCAACTTATCTGTTTTACGCCGAGCGTATTATCAGGAAATTGATCAGCCGCGTAGCGAACCACCCGGCGGTCATCGGCTACCAGACGGATAATGAGACTAAGCATTACCACACCTGCGGTACCAATGTTCAACTACTTTTCATTAAACATATGCGAGAGAAGTTCAACAACCTCGATGCCATCAACCAAGCCTTCGGCTTGGACTATTGGAGTAACCGGATTAATGCGTGGGAGGACTTTCCCTCGTTGGTCGGCACCATCAACGGCAGCCTTGGTTCAGAGTTCGCCCGATTCCAGCGAAAGCTTGTCACGGATTTCCTAGCTTGGCATGCGGCTTTGGTGAAGGAATACAAACGACCTGATCAGTTCGTTACCCAGAATTTTGATTTCGAGTGGCGGGGTTACTCTTACGGGATTCAACCAGATGTAAACCATTTCGAAGCGTCAAAGCCCTTTGATATCGCCGGGGTGGATATTTACCACCCGTCCCAGGATGATCTGACTGGAATCGAAATATCCTTCGGAGGGGACGTGGCCCGCTCACTGAAGGGCGGCGCAAATTACCTTGTGCTTGAGACCGAAGCGCAAGCCTTCGCCCAGTGGACCCCGTATCCGGGCCAGCTTCGGCTCCAGGCGTTCAGCCACTTGGCCTCAGGCGCCCAAATGGTAGCATACTGGCATTGGCATTCGATCCATAATTCCATCGAGACATATTGGAAGGGTCTGTTAAGCCACGATTTCGAACCGAATCCGGTTTACCTGGAGGCTTGCACCATCGGCCGCGACATGGCGAAATTATCCCCGAAGCTGGTGAATTTCCGGATCAAGAATCGGATCGGCATTTTGGTTAGTAATGAAGCACTTACGGCCATGGAGTGGTTCAAACGGAACTTCTCTTCCACTTACAATTATAATGATGTGGTTCGACTTGTTTATGATGAACTATATAAGAGGAACATCGGGTGCGATTTCCTGTATCCCAGCAGCGAGAATATGGAGGATTACGATCTGTTGATCGTTCCCGCGTTATATGCTGCACCAGATGACCTTCTTCACCGGTTGAACCGGTTTGTGGACAATGGGGGACATGTGGTCTACACCTTCAAGTCTGGATTTACGGACGATACCGTGAAGGTCCGCACGTCCAAGCAGCCAGGGATCATCGGGGATGTTTGCGGAATCACGTACAGCATGTTCGTGGAGCCAAAGAAGGTATCCTTGAAGGGTGATCCCTACAAAGTCGGGGAAGAAAATAACCGAATCCATACATGGATGGAGCTTATTACCCCGTTAACCGCCGAAGTACTGGCTTATTACGACCATCCGCATTGGGGCGAATACGCTGCGATCACCCGCAACCGTTTCGGAAAAGGTACAGCAACCTATATCGGATGCTTCGTCACTCAAGCCATAATGGGTGAGGTGCTGTCGGAAACCGTGAAGCTGGCGGGCTTATGGGGCAAGGAGCAAGGGCTTGTCTTCCCGGTAATCACCAAGAAGGGTACAACCCCGTCGGGAAATACCATCCGGTTTTTCTTCAACTACTCTGACGAGCCTGTAAACATGGTATACCGATACCCGGCTGGCACCGAGCTCTTGAGCGGACAGACGGTTCAAACCGGGGACACGGTTGGACTGGAGCGCTGGGGCGTCCGGATTGTAGAATGCACAGCAGATTGTTAGATGAATGCACTCGTTATATCCACTTTGCGGGTAGTGTCAGCTTCGCCGGTACTACCCGAACTATGTGACATGGTTCAGAATAAAAAACGTTTCAACGGTCCCCGTTCCAGGCGCTGAAATTCCCTATAAAAAATGTTGGTTACACTATTGACGAAGAACAAGGACATTGAGATAATAATTAAGATTCCAGTTTATTACAACCCCTACTACTTTTTTTAATTTCCTCAATGAGCTTTACAGTATTATGCAAACCTTTGCGCATTTAGCTGAATAACCAGAACGATCTCCTGAATTTATAATAAAACAGTTTTCTTTCCTGATTCAGTCCAATGCTCATTAAATATGGAGAGGGGGTGAGAAAATAGAATCAACCTCTGAAGGGGGGCGAGAAAGAAACGACAAGCGTAACCTTGTCATGCTGAGCATGGTTTAATGATGTAAGCGTTGTCAAAAGGATTCTTTGCACTTGATAGGAGCACTACTTTAAAGCGACCACGTAATTAAAAAGCTCTGCTGGAATTTGTGCAAACGTTTTCTCACACAGTCTGCTAGTTTGAAGGTCGATTTTGCTGATTTATTTGGAAGCTAGTATGCCTTTACAAAGAGGAGGATGTACACTTGAAAGAAAGCATATCAAGGAAACTGTTTACTTTGCTTCTTGTATTTTCGATTTGTTTGAGTTTGTTTACGTTTACGGGCGGGGCAGTGGCCGTATCTAATACGAATGATCCAGTTACGCATGAAAATACGACAGCGGCAGCTGCCAATGGAAAATACGAGGCTGAAAATGCTGCATTATCAGACGGGGCTAAGCTAAATACCAATCACAGCGGGTACACCGGAACTGGCTTTATCGATGGATACGAAAATGCCGGTGCAACCACGACTTTTACCGTTCAGGCTACTTCAGCAGGAAGTTATGATGCAACGCTCCGCTATGCCAATGCGACAGGCAGTGCCAAAACGGTTTCCATCATTGTCAATGGATCAGCCGTCAAAAAGACGACTCTGCCAAATTTGGCAAATTGGGATACGTGGGGGGACAAAACGGAATCCCTTACGTTAATTGCAGGGAATAATACGATCACATATAAATATGATTCAGGAGATAGCGGAAATATTAATCTCGACTATGTAACCGTTTTACCCGGTGATACACCCCAAGCCCAAACCGGGTTAACGGTTCATGTCAAAAAACCTTCGAACTGGAATTCAGCGCTCAGAATCCACTATTGGAACTTGCTTCCGACAACTGTAGCAACGAGCGGCGCGTGGCCGGGCATTCTGATGAAGTCAGACGGCAACGACTGGTACAGCTATACGATTAGCGGGGCAGCCAGCACGAGCTTGATTTTTAATGACGGCAGCGGCAAGCAAACGGCGGATTTGACGCGCAGCGCCAAAGAAGGCTGGTATTACACCGATAACGTCTGGTATGATTCAAATCCGGAGGGCCCTAAAACCCCTGTGATTTCGGTCTCGCCCGAGCCGAAAACATACAGTACCCCCCAATCGGTGACGCTATCTAGCACCAACAATGGAGATAAGATTTACTACACAACGGACGGTTCTACTCCTACGACATCATCAACACTTTACACCTCAGCGATTCAAGTGGCATCATCGATGACCATCAAAGCGTTCGGAGTTAACGCGGCCGGTCAGGAGGGCAGTGTAAACAGCTTCGCTTATGTGATTGACCCCAAGACAACCGGGTTAACGGTGCATGTCAAAAAACCTTCGAACTGGAATTCAGCGGTCAGAATCCACTATTGGAACTTGCTTCCGACAACTGTAGCAACGAGCGGCGCATGGCCGGGCATTCTGATGAAGTCCGATGGCAACGACTGGTACAGCTATACGATTAGCGGGGCAACAAGCACGAGCTTGATTTTTAATGACGGCAGCGGCAAACAAACGGTGGATTTGACGCGCAGCGCCAAAGAAGGCTGGTATTACACCGATAACGTCTGGTATGATGTCAATCCAGAGAGTCCCAAAATTCCAGCGATTTCGGTCTCGCCTGAGCCGAAAACATACGACTCCGCCCAAACGGTGACGCTATCTAGCACCAATAATGGAGATAAAATTTACTACACGACGGACGGATCTACGCCTACGAGATCGTCAACACTTTACACCTCAGCGATTCAAGTTGCTTCAACGATGACGATCAAAGCGTTTGGAATCAATTCAGCCGGTCAAGAAGGAAGCGTGAGCTCCTTCGCTTATGTTATCGATCCGAATGCCGATACGCAGCCTCCTAGCATCACGCCAAATTTGCCGGTAGGACGCTCCGAGACAGCAGTAACGGTATCCTTTAACGTGAAAGATAACAAGCCTGCAACTACAACCGCGTACTATACAATGGATGGCACCGAACCGTCGAAAAGTTCCCCAACCTATATTGCCGGTAATGCATCGGCCGGCTTGACCGGACCGTCGATCCTGATTTCCAAGTCGACGACTATGAAATTCTTAGTTATTGACGGCGCTGGCAATCAGACAACGCAGAGCTTTGTCTATAACATTGGAAAAAGCGGAGGCGATTTCCGCGAGGACACGATTTATTTCGTTATTACTTCCCGATTTTATGACGGCGATCCGAGCAACAACGAGCATGCCTGGGATGACGCCAAAGCAGGAAATCCTGATTCAGACCCGGCATGGCGCGGCGACTTCAAAGGGCTAATTCAAAAACTGGACTACATTAAAGCCCTTGGCTTTAGCGCCATCTGGATTACGCCTGTCGTGCAAAATGCCAGCGGTTATGATTATCATGGATACCATGCGATTAATTTTTCCAAAGTGGACCCGCGTTATGAGTCGGCTGGTGCCTCTTACCAAGATTTGATTAATGCGGCTCATGCCAAAGGGCTCAAAATTATTCAGGATATCGTGGTCAATCATACCGGCAATTTCGGTGAAGAGAATCTGTTCCCGATGTTCAAGAAAGACCCGACTAAACCGGATACAGTCAATAACATGATCAAAATTACAGATAAGCTGCCTGCAAACTACGATTCTATGACACCCGAGCAGCAGTATCAGGCAAGACTCGCTTTGATGAAGACTGAGGGAATTAACAACAATATATACCATACCGAGAAAAGTCTTTCTTGGGAATCTTACACCGTACAAACGGGGCAGATTGCAGGGGATTGCGTGGATTTGAATACGGAAGACCCGAGGGTTGTCCAATATTTGACAGACACCTACAATAAGTATATCGATATGGGGGTTGACGCTTTCCGCATCGATACGGTGAAGCATGTGAGCCGTTATAATTTTAATAAATATTTCTTGCCTGCCTGGAAGGAAAGAGGCGGCTCGAACTTCTTTATCTTCGGCGAAGTGGCTACCCGCTATCGGGATGTGTGGAACAGCGGCATTCCGGCGATTTCGACACCATTCTATACTTGGAAAGAATCGAAATCCTATCCGGGCGACGGCAAGAATGACTACGCTTCCAACAAGGCGTCCGTTGAACAACATTGGGCAGACAACATATCGACAGCAGGACAACCGACATCGAACAACGCTTTCTTAAATGGAAACAACTACCATACGCCGGACTACTCGAAGAAATCGGGCATGGATGTGATCGACTTCCCGATGCATTGGGCATTTAAGACGGCAAGAGAAGCATTCAGCTTGAGAAGCGGAGACCAGTACTACAATGATGCAACTTGGAACGTAACGTACATCGATTCGCATGATTACGCGCCTGACCAAGCTCCGGAAAATCAAAGATTCGCCGGCACGCAGGATACTTGGGCGGAAAATCTGAATCTCATGTTTACTTTCCGGGGCATACCGGCGATTTTTTACGGCAGTGAAGTTGAATTCCAGAAAGGCAAAGTGATTGATGTAGGTCCGAACGCTCCGTTAAGCACAACGGGCCGCGCATATTTTGGAGAACGCATCGAAGGCAGCGTGACGGTAACCGACTACGGTAAGTATACGAATGCGACCGGTACGCTTGCGGAATCGCTCCAACATCCTCTGGCGCAGCACATCCGAAGCTTGAACCTGATCAGAAGAGCCATTCCGGCCCTGCAAAAAGGTCAGTACTCCACGGAGAATGTAAGCGGCGATCTGGCGTTCAAGAGAAGATTTACAGATACGGCTAAGGGGATCGACAGCTTTGTGCTGGTGACGATTTCCGGAAATGCGACCTTTACGGGAATCCCCAACGGAATCTATGTTGACGCAGTGACGGGCGATACCAAGACGGTATCGAACGGCAGCATCACGCTGGAGTGCTCCGGCAAAGGAAATGCAAGAGTGTATGTGCTCAATGGCAAAGGCAAAATTGGTGAAACAGGTGCTTATTTGAAATAAAAGGAATGAAGAGGGCCTTCGAGCCCTCTTTTCCGTCTATCTTTCCGCCCGAGAAAAGCCTTCTATTCGACGAAGATAAGGATGACTATGAACTTGAAGCCCCAGCAGGTAACTTCCTTACTTAATAGCGGGGCAATATTTGAAAAGCAATTATATCTATGCATAATTCCTGTAGATCAAGGAATAATGTAAGCAGATTATGGCAGCGAAAGGGGAGGGGAACCTTAATGTTCGATTTATCGGAGCTAGAGCATATTCATGCGGATATCCAAGCGGTGCTCGAAATCGTCTCGTCGTTTAAAGCTCGCATAGATGGTAAAGAAATTGGAATTCAAATTCTAAGAAACCGGATGGACGGTTACTTTTATGAGATCAGCCACTATTATCGGGGAGCGGATCAGGCTGATCTGGAGATTTCCGAGGAAAACCGTTTTCCTACCGTGGAAGCTGCAGTAAAAGGGGCACTTCGATCGGCAACGATGTTCTACCGGAGTACAGATGAAGGAGGATCCTGGGTAGCAAACAAGTCCAACATTCATTAATAGCACTAGTAAGCTAAGACAAGCACTTATGATTTAAAATGGTATTCATGCGACATTGCAAAGCCTGCCGGACATGTAGTTGTGACTCCGAATTATTTTAACATGTTGTTCAAAAGTCGCACGGGCAAATCCTTCATGGATACCCCGACAGATTTTACGCATTCAGGAAGCCATGCCTAATTTATTGCTGATTAAAATAAGCCTTTTTTAATGATACGTCCAAAAATTTAAAGTAGATTGGCATAAAGATAAATAAAGAGATCACGAAAATAGTTGCTTTCATGTAGTCCGGAACGCTAGAGAAGAATACAACATAAATGCAAATTATCGCAAATAACAGTTCGATTAATATGAATTTTGTGGGTATTACCCCTTTGAGCAGGATGTGATTTCTCACCACAAATAACCCCCCTCCTATTAGGAAAGACAACACAGTAAAGTACGAATAAAACTTTCCAGTTACTATATAAAACCAAAGTGGTCCATAGATAAAGAAATATGGCAGCAGGGTGTGCTTTCTGATTTTATTCCAAATCATTGTGCCCTCCACTTTATAAAATTGGTTTAAACAGCTCGCAACACAAATACCTTAAAAGGAGAACCCGAAAATAAAACCTCGGATTCTCCTCAATAGTATACTGTAAATGCAAACTTTTGTTAAATCACTCACTCTGTATCTATTACTGGACGAATGTCACCGGCATCGACCCTCATGGTACTAGAAACGAATACCTAAACAACCAGCAGCTTCGAACAGTTTATCGATGAGTTGGGCACTAATTGCTCAGGAAATACATAGGTGCCTTTTTATGAATACATCCTTTCACATACACAAATAATGTAACTAGTACGTAAAGGAGGCCAAATAATGAATAATCAACGGGCACAAGAAATTGCAGATTCACCTACCATGGTTGATGTCACTTATAACGGGACGCCAATCTACATCCAACATGTCGATGAAAAGAATGAAACTGCCAGAATTTATCCTTTGGATAATCCAGAAAACGAGCAAAGCGTCCCTTTAAGCAGTTTAGTCGAGCGATCTCAAAGGTTAGAGATGGGAGACATTAATATGAAATGCCCATCGATTAAATAAATAAAAAACTGGTGATGATATCAAATACTAAGCTATTGCAACCGAGAGTTGAATATCAACATGAGAAGGCAGCGGACCACATCGGACCGCTGTCTTTTCTCAATTAATGAGCAGAAATTGTTTAATCTCCCATCATTATGTACACATTTAGCAATCGGTGAGAAACCGAGCCTGCTTTTGGATGATAAAATGTAGAAAAAAGGAGGCTGCATATGGGACGTGTAATCCTGATGATGAATGTGACACTGGACGGTTGCTGTGACCATACGCAGGTGATTGCGGACGAGGAGCTACACCAGTATACAGTGGACCTGATGGACCAGTCCGATGGTCTGCTTTTTGGACGAGAAGTCTACCAGCTGATGGAAAGTGCTTGGCCAGCTATTGCCAGCAGCGGCGACGGACCTCAATTCATGGTCGACTTTGCTCGCAAACTCGATCGGAAACCCAAGTACGTCTTCTCGCGGACGCTGGATCACGTGTCGTGGCAGAACTCTTTCTTGTTGAAGGGGCCTGTTTCCGAGGAGGTGCCAAAGCTTACGACAGAAGGGAAGAGCCTAGTCGTTAACGGCGGTCCCGGCCTCGGTTCCACCCTGGCTCAACTAGGATTGGTGGATGAGTATCACTTCCTGGTACAGCCAATCGTTGCCGGACGCGGCCCCCAATTATTGGGTGGTGTTCGTGATCGTCTGAATCTTAAGTTGACCGGGACCAAACACTTCGGCTCCGGCGTCGTGGTGCTCCGTTACACGCCCGTTCGTTAACTACTTGGCTGATCATCGAGGCTTATGCGCTGCATGTATGGCTAACGGCGAACGCTAGTTCAAAGCGGCCATATTCAAGCACACATAAGAAGCAAGCTCGATTTAATATCTTCATAAACTCCGGTGTAACAAGACTTTTGTCTTACTCCAACATTGACGTTTATGACTACTGGGCAAATACCACAATGACAAAATTAACCTTGAGTAACCTAGACAAAGAGAAAGCACTATGGGATTTCCATAAGCTATCTCTTTTTTTCATACCTATTTAATTAACTCCACGGACAGTACGTGATTAACTGCCGGTAGGAGATTAAGCAATCCTTCGAGGAGTTTCAGTTCGGGAAGTTAGGTAATCCTGTTGGGAATTTTCAAGATAAATCTATTTAATAATGGTATATTATACCTGGATACCTTTCCTATCAACGTATATAAGTACCAGTTGACTTGTTGCTGTGATCGAAAGGGTATTACTAAAATATGGTTTCCAGGGAGGCGACCCATTTTGTTCGTGCGGGAATTAAGCAATAAAATCAGCAGGATCCTTGTATTTATCATGTTGTATAGCTTATTAATGCCAACAACATCACTCAGCACTCCAGTACCAATGAATACTTCGGATATTTCATACCCCCAGGAAGAATCACTTAACCTGCTAGACACAGAAGATAGAAATATGTTGGAGGACGGTTCAGTCCAGTCCGCCGAACAGGTAGATCGCAGTGAACCTACCACCAATTCAGTAGCGGGTACAAGAATCAGCAGTGAACCCACTAGCAAGAACGCCGCGTTGGCAACTACTCAATGGAAAACCGCAATGCCGACGGTAACAGGACATGTATACACAAACGGGATTACCTTGAGCGGAACCGCTGAAAAATCACTACAAAACAGATGGACCACGGTTTCGTTAACTACAAAGAACGGTACCCAACTCGAAGGAGCGATGGTTTCCGCCGACGGAACTTTTGTCATCTCACCCAAACTATATGACTCTAACGTAAGGTTAGCGGCAGGTGAGCAGCTGTACCTGACGGCTCAAGCTTATGACAAGCAAAAGAGCGATCCGGTAAAGCTCATCGTACAGGCTACACAAGGTCAAACGAACATCCCTTCAATCAGTCATAGTGTGTATGAAAATTCAAATCGAATTTATGGGTTTGCTGAGCCTGGTGCGCTACTTTCGTTGAAAACAACTAATAGCGCCAAGATAGAGACCGTTATAACCAGTACATACAATGGAAGCTATAGCCTAGACTTGTCTAGACAGTTGCTGGCGGGTGAGCAGCTGACTCTTACAGCAACTTTACTTGGCAAAGCAACGAGCAAACCCCTTTCGATCCTAGTCCAGCCGGTTCCAACGACTGCCACCCCGACCGTAATCGGTAACGTATATACGAACGGATTGGACCTTAAAGGGGCGACTGATGCTTCTCCACCGCAAACATCAACAACGGTTACGTTAACGAAAACGGACGGCACTACGCTTGCAAGCTTTAGCACCCAGGATGGCAACTATGCCATAGGGCCAGCTCTGCATAACTCCGGCGTTACATTAACAGCAGGAGAAGAACTTCACCTGATAGCTCAAGCGCATGGCCAAAGACAAAGCAAACCCGCTAAAATTACCGTACAGGCTACCCGCGGTCAAACCACTGTACCAACCATTAGCAGCAGTGTATATGAGGCTACCTATTCGATTGCCGGATACGCTGAACCGGGTGCGCTGTTGCAAGCAATAACGCGTACTGGCGAACATCTTGGTACAGTCATTGCTAATACTTACGGAGGTAATTACGACTTAGGTTTGTTTAGGCAACTGTCTTTTGGAGAAGAAGTGACACTTACAGCAACTGTAATCGGCAAAGCCACGAGCAATCCGTTAGTCATCACGGTTCAATCGACTGAGCCCAAATCGCATATACATGCCGTAACCGGAGCGGTATACACCAATGGAGCGACACTTACAGGAAGCGTTGGAGAAGCGATACCATACCTGAACACGGTTTCGTTAACCAAGAAGGACGGTACCTACCTGGCAAGTGCATTTGTTTACTACTACGATCGTTCATTTAAAATACATTCCATGTTTAAAGATTCCGAACTAACGGTTGGGGAAGAGGTATATCTGAATGCCGAGGAGTTCGGCGTGAAAAAGGGGAGTCCGGTCAGGCTGATCGTACAGCCTACTCAAGGACAAACGAAAGTGCCAACAGTCATTGGCAGCGTCTACGATTACTATGACCCGATAACAGGGTATGCAGAGCCGGGTGCTTTAGTTGTACTTACTAATGTCTATGGGCACACCATGACAACTACCGCTTCGGTATACGATGGATATTACAGCTTCTACTACTATGAGAGCACGGCAGGCAAAGAATTGACAGTAACTGCAACCTTGCTTGGCAAAGCAACAAGCAATCCGCTGTCCATTATTGTTCAAGCGTCTCCGCCAACGGCAATACCGACCGTAACTGGAGCGGTATACACAAACGGATTATTACTTTCAGGAACGGTTGAAAGATCGACATTTGGAAAGGTTACGTTATCCAAAAAGGACGGGACGTACGTGGATAGTTCCTATCTAAACCAGGATGGTTCATTTACTATGAATTGGCCTTATTGGGGTACAATTCCTAGGCTGATTGCTGGTGAAGAGTTGGAACTGGTTGCTCAAGAGTATGGCAGAAAACCGAGCGCTCCCCTAAAACTTATTGTACAGCCTACTCATGGACAGACGAATACACCTACTGTCATTGACAACGTCTATGATTACGCTTATTTTATTCGTGGGTACGCGGAGCCTAAAGCTGTAGTTACATTGTCACATCCCAATGGAAATACCATCACAGATAATGTTGCAGGACACGATGGATTTTACTACTTGTATGTTTCTGAGAAGCTCTTATTAGATCAGAAACTACTAATTACTGCAGAAGCCATCGGGAAAGAAAAAAGCAATCCGCTGCCGATTACGGTTCTTTCACCATACAAAACTACAAAGCCGACGGCTACAGGCAGCGTATATACGAACGAAGTAGCCTTAACAGGAACAGCGGAGCCGTCTATGGTCAGGTTAACCAAGAAGGACGGAACCATTGTGACAAGTTCACATGTAGGCCAAGATGGTATATTTAACCTTGCATTACACTTGACCGGTTCCAACATCACGTTAACGGCTGGCGAGGAGCTTTACCTGACAGCTCAAGCTAATGGGAAAAGCATCAGCGAACCGGCCAAAGTCATCGTACAAGCTCTTCAAGGACAAGCGGCTCCTGTTACGACAGACTTCGTGAATGACATGTTGATTACCGGCTGGGCCCCTCTTGGGTCGAAAGTTACCATCACAAATAGCACGTATGGACAAGTAGTTGCTGTTGTTGAACCATTCGCTGACGGTTACTTCATTGTCAATAATCCTGAATCCGTTCAAGTAGGAGATAGGCTGACGATGACCGCTACGATCCTTGGGCAAGCACCCAGCAGCCCGACCCAGGCAACGGTCCAAGCATCAACTCAAACGACCATGCCTTCCGTTACAGACAGAAGCGTTCTTGCCAATGGTTTTATCCATATTAGCGGCATAACAGAAGCCGAATCCGACTATAAGTGGACCGAAGTGATATTAACGAAGACAGATGGCACTTATTTGCATTCATTTCCCGTTTCGCCGTACGGCAGATTTTCCTATCGCGGCTTCTTGCACAACATTTCCGAACAGCTTACCGCCGGTGAAGAGCTGCTGTTGACTGCTCAAGCCATGGGTAAAAGAAAAAGCGAACCCTTTCGGATAACCGCGCAATAACCAGGTGATACCTGTCCGATGTACGAGAAACAGAATTGTAACATGTACCACCAACCTAATGTACTGAATAAGTCCAAGAAGCCGGGAAACTCCAAAACAAGAGCTCCCGGCTTTTCCATGTTAAAACCCTAATCCTAACGATTTTCTACAGAATTATTGGGTAGAGTTCGTGATCGTCTGAATCATAAGTTGACCGGGGCCAAACACTTCGGCTCAGGCGTCGTGGTGCTCCGCTACACGCATATTCGTTAACTACTTGGCTGATCATAGAGGCTTGTGCGGTGCAACCTCACATAAGAAACAAACTAGATTTAATAGCTTCTAAATGGGGGCAACTTCTATGAATCTAATTCGGATCGTCCAGGTCAACATCGGCGACGCGATGAACTCGTGGGCAAATCTGTTGCCAGAAATAAGGCCAGAGGGGCATCCGTGATGGAGTCGGTGAGCCGGCTGCGCGAAGGTAGTAATTCTTGTCACGTGTTGGAGATAACCAATTATGAGCGTCTGACAAATGACCGGACGAGCTGCAAACTTTTCCGGTTAAATTTTCACTAATTATATTTAAAGCCCTAAATAACGGAACTGAACGGTATCCATTGTCGATATCGTTTTTATGTTTTTGGAAACGACTTATTTCTTATTTGACTAAGAAAATGGGATATATGATATATGATACCAAATGAAGTGTATATCGACATAATAGTCCCCTTTAAAGAATCTTTATTATATAAGGGTTCTTTTGCTTGTTGAGGGGAGATAGCCCTGGTCAGTACCGAGAGAAACACATGATTAATTAGTGAAAGAAGTACGGTACAAACGACATTGGGTTTCCAAAGGTTAAAAGAATTCGTTGGCACATGGTGATGGAGGTTAAGTATGGATTTATCAAGACACTCATATTTATTGATCGTTCGTCTTTGGAGATCTTTGCAAATGATGGCGTTCTGACGATGACAAATCGTATCTAACCGGTCCTGCAAGTCTGGGGATCAAGATGTTTGCCAATGGAGAAGAGGGAATCGACGGTATACAAAGGTGGGTCCCAGTCTCTTGCGGAATTACTTCTTTTTTACTATAGTCCATGATAAGAACTTTGTTGAGTAGTAGGCACAGGGGGATGACAATGAGGACATACTTTCGACATTACACGAATATGAGTTTGAGGATGCGACTGACGGTATCATATATCGTTCTGATCGCCGTCTCGATGACGGTTCTTGGCGTAGGCTACTACGTGAAGAGCTCGCAGGTCATTTTGCAAAATGCAAGCAGCTCGCTTCTGGGCTTGGTGAAAAGCAGCAATCAATCGCTAAACGCCAAGTTTTCAACCGTGGAACAGAGCGCGATCACCATGCACTTGGATGAGGATTTGTACAAATTATTCAATACGACCGATTTGCAAAAGAGGTATCTGGATTACGAAACGGACCGGAAAATAACGAGGATTCTGCAAAAATATTTTCCGACGTCGGAGGATGTCTTTTCGGTCAATCTTGCTACGAAAGACTACACCTTCGGAGAAAATCCGTATTTTTGGATACCCAAAAAAAACTTCTCCGCTTCCGACATCTACCAGACAGGGCTGCATTCTGTGGACCAAACGACTTGGATTCCTACATATAACCTGTTGGAAAAGTATTTCTCCTCCTCGGCGATTGCCAGCACGAAGGATCAGTATGTTTTTACCGCAACGCGGCTGATTAATCTGGCACATGTTACGAACAATTTACTTCGGCCTATGGACAAGGATGCGGAGAGACCGATTCTGCTTGTCAATTTTCAGGAGTCGATGATCACCCGCGCTTTCAAGGGAAGCCTTACGGTGAAAGGTTCGTATTATTACGTATTTACACAAGACGGCGAGGTCGTGTCCACCTCAGATCAGTCGGCTTCTAAGCCTGTAACACGTGAATGGCTCGCCAGTGTCTCGGCAGAGAAGAGCGGTACCGAATATGTACGGGTGAACGGACAGAAGATGGTGGTCTGCTTTGACCGGATTCCCACGACAGGCTGGTTGTCCGCAGTTTTTATTCCTTATGATAATTTGCTTGCAACCGTGCCGAATATGTTCAGTTACACGCTGTATTCCACGATCTTGATTCTGGTGTTTTCGGTGCTACTGGCTTCTTTGTTCTCGAGCCGGATTACGATGCCGCTGAAAAAGCTGATGTGGGGAATCAAACAGATCGGTGAGGGGAATTTTAACACCAAAATTGAAACTCAGGGTACGAGCGAAGTCAATCTCATTATCCATAAATTTAATCAGATGAACGATAAGATCCAGACCTTGATCGAGCAAAACTATGAGACGCACATGAAAGAAATGGAGGCGGAGCTCAAGGCGCTCAACTTTCAGTTCAACCCGCATTTCTTATACAACACACTCAACATCATCAATTATATGGCTATCGAAAACAAGCAGACCGTCATTAGCAATATGCTAGTGGAGCTGTCGGAGATGCTGGAATACACCGCGAAAAAATCCGGCGAGGTTGCCTTTAGTGAAGACGTCAAGTATTTACAGAATTACGAATACATCATGTGCCAACGCTTTGAGGACAAGTTTGAGATTGAGTATCATCTGGATCCGGAGCTGAATCGGTATTCGGTGCCGAAATTTTTCCTGCAGCCCTTTATCGAGAATGCACTGATTCACGGCCTTGAGGATCGGGAAGAAGGAGGCTGGATCCGCGTATCGGGGAGAATTAAGGATGGGCTGCGAATCTTCACGATTGAGGATAACGGCAAAGGCATGGATGAAGCAACGATTGCCCGTGTTCTGACAGTTTCTGAAGATACGGCAAGCTTGAGCAAATCGATCGGCATCGAGAATGTAAACAAGCGAGTGAAGCTCATCTATGGACAAGAATATGGCGTGAAGGTCGAATCCAAGCTGAATGAAGGAACGAAAGTGATCATTTCACTGCCTGGAGCGAATTTGTAAGGGTTTTCTGTGAAAAAGTCCACCATTTCACGTTTTTTAGAGTAGGATCGGTCGCTGCCGTTACGTTATGATGAAAGCGTAAACAAGAAAACGTGCTTGGAGGGGTTCAATTGAAAAAGAACATAACAACAGTAACGGGTTTGCTTGTGATATCCTTGCTTGCCGGCTGCTCCACAGTCGGACAGACCCATACAGCGCCTGCTTCCGGAGACAACAGCCAGGGTGGACAGAAAGAAATTGAAATCACGTATTGGAGACCGCAAGCGAGCGGACCGGAGGATGAATTTTACGTAAGACGCACGGAAGAATTCAATAAAGCTTACCAAGGCAAAATCAAGTTGACCATGGAGCCGATCACCCGAGGCAACTCCTTCGCTTATGAGGATAAAATCAATGCAGCGGTAGCATCCCATACGCTTCCCGACGTGGTGTCTATGGACGGACCGAACGTAGCGAACTACGCGGCGTCTAACATTATCATTCCGCTTGATGAGTACTTCACGAAGGACGATTTGAATGATTTCGTCCCTTCCATCGTACAGCAGGGAACTTATCAGAATAAGTTTTACGCAGCCGGATTGGCGGAATCCTCGGTTGCCTTATTCTACAACAAGAAGATTGTGAAGCAGTACGGGATCGAGCCGCCGACGAAGATGGAAGATGCATGGACGTGGGACAATTGGTATGACGTCATGAAGAAGACATCCAAGGATGACGTCTTCGGTACCAATATGATCAATGACAAGGGCGAATGGATGACCTATGCGTTCGAGCAGATGTGGCTTTCCGCAGGAACGGACATCGTGAACAAGGAAGGCACGGAAGCGAAGGGCTGGGTGAACAGCGACAAGGGCGTGGAAGCCGCGAAGTTCCTTCAGAAGATGGCGAACGAAAAATTGTTCAACATCGATCCGAAGCCGACGGAATTCGAGGAAGGCAAAGCCGCTACGAAGCTGGGCGGACCGTGGAACATTCCGGGATTCAAGAACTACCCGGATCTGGAATGGGGCATCACGTACTTCCCTAAGAGCCCCGGCGGCAAGCTGACGGCTCCATCCGGCAGCTGGGCAATCGGTGTATCGGCTGACAGCAAGCACCCGAAAGAAGCTGCGGAGGTTGTGAAATGGATGACGAACAAAGACAGCTCCGCGCAGCTTGCCAAAGCGATCAGCATGCCGGCTAGCCGAAAATCCGCGTATGACAGTCTTCCTGAGTACAATGAGCTTCCTATGCGCATTATCAAAGATCAGGTAACGACCGTGTCCCATGCAAGACCTGTTACTCCGGCATATCCGGTACTGACTCAGAAGTTCGCCGAAGCGTTGACGGACATTATGATGGGCGCTGATGTGAAGAAATCGCTTGATAGCGTAGCTGCATCGTACGACAAAGAGTATAAGCGCAATTTCAGCAATTAAACGCCCTTTATTAATGGAATCCCGGCTGCCGTCATAGAGAACGGCACTCAGTGAGAATGCCGCGCAGCCGCCGGATTTCACGTTCGTTTTCAGGAAAACTTTGAGAGGAGTGATGATGGATCTATGCAAAGCGTAAGTTCACAACAAGTTCAAGCTCAGACTGGCTCCAAGAAGTCCAAGCTATCGTCAATCGGGTTCCAGAAGCGAAGAGAATCCGTCACGGGCATTTCATTCGTTCTGCCGGCCGTCATCCTACTGATTATCTTTTTGCTGCTGCCTTTTATGCTGGCGGTGGTGTTCGGATTTACCAAGTTCAATTTACTTCGGCCTGATCAAATCAAATTTATCGGCTTCGATAATTATGTACTTCTGTTAAAAGATAAGCTGTTCTATAAATCGCTGTATAACACGATGTACTTCACAGTTATCGTCGTTCCGGTACAATCAGCCGTGGCACTTATGCTTGCTTTGTTAGTCAATAACAGGCTGAAGATGAGGAATGTGTTCCGAATCGCCTATTTCAGTCCGGTCATTACCTCAATGACGGTAATCGCCATCTTGTGGATCTCCTTATATAACCCGAATGAAGGGTTAATAAACTCGGCGTTGCACTGGCTGGGTATTCCGAAGCAGCCTTTCCTGCGCAGCGCGTCCCAGGCGATGAATTCCATCATTTTTATGTCGGTATGGCAAGCAGCAGGATATCAAATGATGATTTTCCTCGCGGGACTTCAGAGTATTCCGAAGGATCTCTATGAAGCCTCGGCTATGGACGGAGCTAATAAGCTGCAGCAGCTAAAATATATCACCATTCCAAACTTATACAATGTAATCGTATTTGTGTTAACCATCACAACGATTCAAGCAGTGAAGCTGTTCACTCAGCCCTATGTAATGACCAATGGCGGGCCTGAGAATTCGACGAGGACGTTGGCGCTACTCATTTACCAACAGGGCTTTCAGTTCAGGAATGCCGGATATGCATCCGCGGTATCGGTTATTTTCTTCCTGCTTGTCGTGATCATTTCGTTTTCCATGAAGAAGTTTCTCAAAGACAGATGACAAGAAGGTGACGAGCTCATGGCTGATCGTAAGATTACAATATTCGTCTATGCGTCCAACATTATCGTGTCGGTGCTCTTTATTATCCCTTTGCTGTGGATGGTCATATCATCGCTGAAACCGGAGAATCAGATTTTTGCCGAGTTAGGCTCGATCAAATCTTTACTTCCTACGAATATAACCTTTGATAATTATATAAAGGCTTTCCAACGTATTCCGATGATGAAATACTTGTTCAACAGTTTATTTTACGTCTCGATTATCGGTATCAGTGGACTCGGAGTAAACTCTTTGTGCGGATACGCCTTAGCGAAGCTGAATTTCAGAGGAAAAAGCATCATCCTCACTGCGATAATCGCGCTAATGATCGTTCCATTTGAAAGCATCGTGATGCCGCTGTACTTCGTCGTCAACAGCCTAAGCTGGGTGAACACCTGGTTTGCGCTGATCGTCCCTTTTATCGCCAACTGCTTCAGCATCTTTATGTTCCGCCAGTTCTTTATGGACATCCCGAACGAACTTCTGGAGTCTGCGGCCATTGATGGCTATTCTCCCATGAAAACCTTCATTAAGATCGTCGTTCCATTGTCAGGGCCTGTGTTTACAACGGTATTCATTCTGGATTTTATCTCCCACTGGGGAGATTTTATGTGGCCGATCCTGGTGACGACCGGAGAATCGCTGCGGAACATTCAGCTCGGAATTCAAACGTTCTTTACACTGCCGCCGATCTTCTACGGTCAAATCATGGCAACACTTACGTTTACGACTTTACCTATCGTTCTGATTTTCCTGCTCCTGCAGAAATACTATGTGCAAGGCATCACAAGCACAGGAATCAAAGGATAGGCACGGTTCTGATGCCGGGTTGGCACGGACCGACCAGCCGCTGGATCCTGATTCTCGCCTCCGGGCAGACGGTAAGCATTTATCATTCTCCCAACCTGAAAGATTGGAGCTTTGCCAGTCAGTTCGGAGAAGGGGAGGGAGCGCATATCGGCGTATGGGAATGTCCCGACTTATTCGAGCTGCCGGTGGATGGCGACCCGTCCACTACGCGGGAGTCAGCTGGTCGGACATTCCCGAGCAGGACGGACGTCGTATTTACGTCGGTTGGATGAGCGTACGCCAATCTGATACCGACAGAAGGCTGGCGCAGCGCTATGACGCTGCCTCGAACGCTCGAACTAGCTAGCTGCGAGAGCCGGGAATCAATCTGCTATCCGCAGTTTCCATGTCTTGTTATGTATTGGAGGCAGAATTTGAGCTGCAAACAGCCTTGGAATTCGGATTTAAGATCCTCGCGTCGGAATCGTACGAAACCGTTGTGGGTACGTTCCGGCAAAACGGGAGGTCTTCGTAGATCGGTCCCGGTCGGGAAATACCGGTTTTCATGCCAATTTCCCCGGCAGACATGCGGCGCAGGTATTGCCGCTGCATGGTAGAATCAAGCTAAATGTATGGGTGGATACTTGCTCTGTTGAGGTGTTCGCCGGTGAAGGCGCAGCTGTCATCACCGATCTGGTATTCCCGGAAGAAGGTCAGAGCGGCGTAGTAGTGTATGCGGTTCAGGGAACGGTGAAGCTCGTCTAACTTTCACTGTCACTGGTGGCAAGTAAATAAGCACAAAGGGCAGGTGGCTTACATGCAGTACATATTGGTTGTAGATGATGAGGCCATTCAACGTAGAGGGCTGGCCAAGATGATCAGGGAAGCCAGATCTCATTGTCATGTGCTGGAAGCCAAGAACGGGCAAGAGGCTTTGGAAGTCATTCGCACGAATCCGATCGATATCGTGTTTACGGATATTAAGATGCCGGTGCTGAATGGGTTGAAGATGATTGAGCAGATGAATGCTTCCGCCCATCCGGTCAAGGTCATCATTCTTAGCGGTTACCGGTATTTTGAATATGCGCAGAAGGCCATTCAGTTGGGTGCTTTCGATTACTTGGTCAAGCCGATTAAAGAAGAGAGCATCAGCCACATTCTGGATAAAGCCGAAGACAGTATTACAAGAGAGAAAACGAATCAGCTTGAAAAAGAACAAATCAAACAGCAACTGGATCAGACGTTATCTGTTTATCGGGAACAGCTTCTGAATGATTGGATAACGGAAGGAGTGCCTGAAGCGAAAGGTGCAGAAATGCGCAGACAATTTTCACTTGAAGCTCAGGGTATTGTTGTGGCGGTCAAAATAGAAGGCGACGGGATTCCGGCAGCGTCATGGGAAAGCGGAAGCTATATGAAAAGTGCACTGCTTGAGCAAATGGAGTCCGCAGTGGCAAGAAGGGGGTCGTCCGTATCTTTCTACTCCCGAGAGGATAAGAGACTGCTGCTTACGGTGCTGACCTTTCCCAGCCTATCTGCATGCAGCATGGCGGAATTGGAAAGCGTTTTGCAGGAGTTCGCATTCCAAGGCTCGAAGCAATTCGGCATCTCCATCACCATCGGGATCGGCCGGATGTGCAGCTATGTAATCGAAGAAGCAAAGCAATCATGCGAAGAGGCGCTGATGGCTGCTTCTTTTCGTTATTTTCTGCATGACAGGACGGTCATTCCGTATTCGGAGATCAGCCGGCTTATTCGCTCTGTACTCTATAATTATGGCAAAGAGGAAGAGTTGTTCAAAGAATCGATTCGCAAAGGGAAGAGCGGGCAGCTGATGAATCAGGTGGATGAATGGTTTGCCGGGATACTCCAGGGCGGGCTTCCTGAACCGGGTCAGTGGATTAAGATCGTGCAGCGGATGATAGCCGGTGTTGCCGTAGTCATCAGGGATTTTGTCTCTGAGCAGGACTACAAGGACATTGTGATGGGAGCGGAAAGCCAACTTTCCGTAATCGACAATTACGAAATGTGCAAAAAATGCTTTATGAACCTGCTGCTTCATTGGATGGATATGATTCAGAAGAGCCGCTCTAGAAAGCATGAGTCTGTCGTAGAGTCTTGCCTACAATATGTGGAGGCGCATTATATGGAAGATTTGTCTCTGGATACAGTAGCGGCAAGTTTGTTCTTTAGCCCTAACTATTTGACGCTCATGTTCAAACAGAATTTGGGGACAACTTTTAGCAAATATTTATCGGAGTTCCGGATGAAGAAAGCGCTGGAACTGCTGCAAAAAAGTGATTTGAGAGTGTACGAGATCGCCCCGCGTACCGGATTTAAGGATGATAAATATTTTTACAGGGTGTTTAAAAACAAGTTCGGGATGACGCCTGATGAATATCGAAGAAACAATCATTTGCAGCACATTTCAAATGATTGATATGTTAAATAATCTGATGTTAAGGTACGAGACCGAAGGACGAAGCAGAGGTTTGTACATTACTGCGGATGAACGAACAAGAAAACTAATTCCTAAGGAAGGTGAATGTGGTTGGAGAATCCATCTAAAAATCAATTGCAAACCGATCATATGGAGCGGTTGAAGCAAGCCGACGAGGCGTTGAATCGAACTGCGGCGGAACTGCCGGCGGATGACAGCTACAGACTTCGATATCATATGATGCCACGGGCACGTTGGATGAATGATCCGAATGGCTTGATTGCGTTCAAGGGCGAATATCATGTATTTTATCAGCACAATCCCTATGAGCCCCTTCATGGCCCGATGTATTGGGGACACGCCAAAAGCAAGGACCTTATCAGGTGGGAGCATCTACCAATCGCTTTGGCTCCGTCTGAGGTATACGATCTTGGTGAAACTCGGGGCTACGGCTGTTGGTCGGGCAGTGCTGTCGACGATCAGGGTCTGCTTACGCTCATTTACACGGGACATGTCGATGGGTGTATGCCTGAGGAGGTACAGTGCATTGCGACGAGCACGGACGGTTTGTCGTTCGAGAAATTGCCGGATAATCCGGTTATCGCCGCTCCACTGGAGGAAGGCGGCTTCGGCTTCCGGGATCCGAAGGTATGGAGGCATGATGGGCTTTGGTATATGGTCATAGGCTACGGCAAGGACGGTCTTGGTAAGGCGCTTCTCTTTATATCCCACAATCCGCGGCAATGGAGCTACGTAGGAGTCGCAGCTGAAAGCGACGGAACGATGGGGAATATGTGGGAATGTCCGGACCTGTTTCCACTGGGTGGGGATGGTGAACACGTTCTTATCTTTTCTCCAATGAATATGGACGACACCAAGACGATGTACCTATCCGGAAAGTTTAACTACGAATCTGGCAAGCTGGAAGTACGTTATCGGGAAAGGCTCGACTACGGCTTTGATTTTTATGTGCCGCAGACGTTTCAGGATGAGCGGGGAAGACGCATTTTGATCGGATGGATGAATAATGGGGAGCAAAGATGCCGGAACAAGAACGAGGCTGGATGGGGGCGTTTACCATACCTCGTGAGCTGACATTTGCCAAGGACGGGACTTTGCGCATGAATCCAGTTGAAGAGTTACAGTCGATCCGGGGCGCTCACCATGCATTCAGTAATCTGACGGTTGACGCAGATACGGTTGCGCCTCTTGCCAATGTGAAAGGCGATTCGCTGGAGATCAAGGCGATATTCAGCATTTCAAGATCCGTCGAGGGCACAGAATTTGGCATGCAGCTACGTTGCTCGGACGACGGTCAGGAGTATACTGAGGTGGCATATGCATCATCGGAAGGTAAGCTGCGGATGGATCGAAGCCGTTCAGGAGCAGGTGAACCAGGATGCAGTGAAGTCGAGTTGGCGTCGCTGCCTGACGGGCGCATTGTTTTTCACCTCTTCCTCGATCGTTCGTCAGTGGAGTTGTTTGCCAACGGCGGGATGAAGACGATCACGAATCGGATATACCCGGAGTCTTCCAGCCTTGGAATCCGCTTATTCGCGAGAGGCGGCGAGGCCATCATCGAATCACTCGATGTATGGGAGCTGGACGTTACAACTACAATCGACTGAAAGGGGGCGGCTAGCCCCCTTTTCTCATACCATCGCATTCGTTATTTTGATTTGAAGATGGTTATCTTGATAATTATAAAGAAAATTTGTGGAAGCGTACCAGGAATGGAAAGCTGGCCAGATTACCGCAATGGAGGCTATGCGTCGGATCGGTATGAAAAAGCCTACGTTTTACCGGCGAGTGAAGGAATACGAGGAAATCAATTTCTAGCTGTTGCCACGGCGTCTATTTCGTTTCGCCCGGTGCCAGTGTCAGAAGAAAATAAAGTATTTTCTTAGTCCTTTAAAGTCCAGAAAAAGAACTACATGCTTTATCGTAGAAGCTTCGATTGAAAAATGGAAATTTAATTTTTTATTTGTTGAAGAAAATATCTATATAATTTATTTACTTATTTTTGTCATTCATAACACGTAACTGCACCTTCATTTAATATCCCTTATAAATGTGAAATTGCTTCCTGTGTTGTCCATGTAGCACTGGCGAATGCTTTGTAATTGGTAATGGCTGCTTGGAAATCCCTTTCACTAGTCGCTGCTGTGGCATCGTATACAATAGCAGTTTCAAACCCATTTTCGATTAAATGTCTCATATGGGACTCTACACAAATATTGGAAAGTACTCCTGCAATAATTGTCTTTTCTTTTCTTTGTAGTCGTAACTGGTATACCAAGTCATTTGTTTGTGGACTAGCAACCTTGTGTGGAGTTGAAACGATTGTTCTCCTATCAAAAATATAAGGTTTGAAAGATTGAACAAAATCAGCTCCTACAGACGGTGGTGTGTACGCATTTGCCACTTGATACATTCTAAGACCTAATAACATTTTTTGTTCATTTCCAGTAAATTGCCAGCCAAAATCATGAGGGTATAAATAATGGGGCGATATGAAAAGCTGATACCCTTTATTGAGTGCAGTGCTCATTAATAGTTCAAGGTTATGTACAGTGTTGTTTTGCTCAATAGTATCTTTTGTCAGATGATAGCCTTTTCCCCCAGGACTCAAGAAATCATTTTGTGGGTCTGTGATAACAATGGCGGTATTAAAGGGATGTGGTTTAAACTGCAAAATACATTCCTCCCTCGCAGGTTATACTTAAATATACTTATTGAAGCTATCACGATTTTATTCATAACAAGCGTGGTTGAAGTACTTCCTCTGTCCTAAGCGATCTAGTTATATATGGACTAGCTGATATTGATGGTGAGGTCTAGTCTGGAGAATCTCGCCGACTATATCGAATATCAAGAATTTTACAGTTTCAGCCTACTACGGGGCGAGGTTCTCTAAAACAGATTCCGCTAACGGGAAACGTTAGTTTAACAACAATGCATGCTGTCACACCAGCATGCATTGTTAAATTCGGCGATTTTAGGGAGACTCTACATGTTCTTATGTATGCCTAAATTAGAACGTTTATTCGAAAAATTGGAAATCGTATAGCTCTAAACGGCATGCTAGCAGTTGTACTTTTGATCATAAGAACTACACTACATTAGACTGAGAAACTAAAGTTGTAGACTGACGCCCGTTGGTTAAGCTAACGAGCATATTAGATTAGCAATTTGTAAGAAACAATCCGAACTGAAATGTCTTAAAATATAGTTTATGAACAGAGATTGGAGGGCGTTATCGAAATGGCTAAACTGATCTACGCTGCTAATGTATCTTTGGACGGTTACATTGAGGACGAGCGCGGCAATATCGATTGGGGGATCTCCGATGACGAGGTGTTTGCGTTCTGGACTGACTTCCAGCGGCCGATTGGCACCTACCTGTACGGGCGTCGAATGTACGAGTCGATGGTGTACTGGGAGACGGCGAACATCAAAATGAACCCGTCCAGCGGCGATCAACCGGAGGTAATGCGGGACTTCGCGCAGATTTGGCGAGCTGCTGAGAAGATCGTGTATTCCCGGACACTTCGGTCGGTTTCAAGCGCCAGGACTAGGAACGAGAGCGAATTCGATCCTGATGCGATCCGGAGGCTGAAGGAGTCTTCAGGAGCCGACATTACGATTGGCGGCCCCGAGCTTGCTGGGCAGGCGATGAGCGCGGGACTGGTCGACGAGTGTCATCTGCTTCTTAATCCGATCGTATTGGGTGGAGGTAAGCGAGCATTGCCGGACAACCTCCGCATGCGGCTCGAGTTGCTCGGTGAGCACCGCTTCCGAAGCGGCGTTGTTCATCTTCACTACCGCGTGATCGTCTGACCGTGACACTAGAGTGAAATTCAGGAGATACGTTTTCGGGCTTACTTTAATCAAGTGAAATTACGCAAGCCGGAAGTTATGAGCGGCTTCCATTTTTAAACTAACGAATTACGTTAGTAAGCAATCATTGACAACAAACCAATTTGACGATGAGGTGTATAAAAATGGCATTGATGTCCACATTCACGAGCTTCAATCTGCCTGTAAAAAACGTAGAACAATCGAAAACGTTCTTTACCGGACTCGGATTCGAGCTCAATCCGCAATTCCCCGAGAACGAGAATTCGGTTGCCATCGTGATCGGCGACAACCTGCAGGTCATGCTGATCAATCAAGCATTCTTTAATACGCTCACGGAGAAGGAATCCGTCGATACGAGCAAGTATGCGCAGATGACGATCGCATTGGCCTTCGAGAGCCGGGAAAAGGTCGATGAAATCGTGAATACCGCGGTCTCCTTGGGCGGGAAATTGCACGCTGAACCTGAAGATCATGGGTTCATGTATCATTGGGGCTTCGTGGACTTGGACGGCCATCTGTGGGCCATTAACTATATGAACATGGATGCGGCACAAGGTTAAGGCTAACGGAGAGCGCACTCATACTTGGATTAACAAGGGAAGACGCCGGGCACCTTCCCCGGCGTCTTCTTCGCGATGATTAGTTTTGTTCGGTATAGGCTTTGAAATTGTCCATAATCGCTTGCCAGCCTTCTTGCTGGAGCTCGACGGGGTTGGAGATTTCCGCGTCGAACGTTTCAATGACCTTCGTCTCATTCCCTTGATCGACCAAAGTAATGTATCGGTATCCTACTGGAGTGCAATCGGCATCGCATGGGGACTTAGCCGTCAAGCACTGATTTTAAGGTTGAGCCGCAACAGCCAGTTATAATTAATCGAAAACAATGATCGCAGCTCCTTCACCAGCGGCTGCTTTTTTCTTTTTCACCGTTTAATACTGCGTTAACATTCGGCATGTTAGATCAAACTATAAATAAGCAAATAATTATATTACTATTTACAGCGGGTAGGGGAGTGTGGGAGAATGAAACGGGATGTCAATCGGATTTATTTCCTTTGCGGGCAAAATCGGTGTCGAAGTCAGATGGCCGAAGCTTTTGCCAAGTTTTATGGCGGGGATCATGTGGTGGTGGAGAGTGCTGGATTAAATCCATCCGACGAAGTACATCCTTACACGATTGAAGCCATGCGCGAGATAGGCATCGATCTTTCCCAGCATGTCTGCAAAAAAATTGATATGAAGGTTTTTTTATCGTCGAATGCGATCGTCAAGCTGTGCGAACAAGTTGTGGAGCGCTGTCCCATCGTACCATTCAAGATCATGAACGTGGAGTGGAACATCCCTGACCCGTTGGCCGTAGACGGCGGCACCCTGGAAGACGTTAAGAGAGCGCGTGACGAGATTCGGGAAAAAGTGATCGGGTTGCTAAAAGGGATGGACATTCCCGTCGCTTAAAAGGAGTGAAGCAGTTGAGCAAACTAGAAGAAGTAGCGGATGCCTTGAAGCTATTGGGGGACCGGAACAGGCTCACCATCGTAGCCTTGTTGCAGGTGAAGGAACTGTGCGTGTGCGAGATCGTGGATATTTTGAAAACAAGCCAGCCCAATATCAGTCAACACATGCGCAAGCTTCGGGACGGGGGCTTGGTCAAAGAATCGCGCAGGGGGCAATGGGTGTATTATTCGCTCTGCCTAGAAGACAAGCCTTATATTTTGGATATTCTAAAGGAAATTCCTTCGCAAGCGGCGCTGATCGTGCCTGCCGTTTGTGAAGCCAATGATTGCTGTACGTAGTTCAGGAGGAAGCATATGGTTTATGTAGCGATTTTCATTTTCTTGGTAACGTTGCTGTTTGTCATCTGGCAGCCCAAAGGGCTAAATATCGGGTGGTCGGCAAGTGCCGGAGCGATCCTTGCTTTACTATTTGGCGTGGTCAGCTTCGCGGACGTCGGCACTGTAACCGGCATCGTCTGGAACGCCACCTTGGCGTTTGTGGCCATTATTTTAATCTCACTGGTGCTGGATGAAATCGGATTTTTTGAGTGGGCTGCCTTACATATGGCGCGGTTGGCACGCGGGAACGGTCTACTCATGTTTTTCTTTATTATCCTGCTTGGATCGGCGGTTGCCGCACTATTTGCCAACGACGGCGGGGCCCTGATAATTACACCGATTGTGCTCGCCATGGTCCGCACACTTAAGTTTGATGAAAAGATGATCTTGCCGTTTATTATGGCTAGCGGTTTCATTGCGGATACGGCTTCCTTGCCGCTTGTCGTCAGTAACTTGGTTAACATCGTGTCTGCGGATTACTTCAATATCGGTTTTGCGGAATACGCGAGCCGCATGATTGTTCCGAATTTCTTTTCCGTCATTGCGAGCCTCATTGTGCTGTATCTGTATTTCCGAAAAAGTATCCCGAACACTTACAATCTGACGCAGCTGAAAGAGCCGAAGGAAGCTATCAAGGATATGCGGCTGTTCAAATTATCTTGGGTCATTTTAGCCGCGCTGCTCGTTGCGTATTTTATTAGCGAATTTTTCTCGCTTCCTGTATCCATTATTGCTGGGATTGCTGCGATTGCTTTTTTGTTCGCGGCGAGAAAAAGCCCTTCGATTCATACCTGGAAACTCGTTAAAGGCGCTCCCTGGGCTGTCGTGATCTTCTCTATCGGCATGTATGTGGTCGTTTATGGCTTGCGCAATGCCGGACTTACGGATGCACTGGGCAACGTCATTCAAGCGATCGCAGACCAAGGGTTATTTGTGGCTACCGTAGGTATGGGCTTTATTGCAGCCATCCTGTCGTCCATTATGAACAACATGCCCACGGTCATGATCGATGCGCTGGCCATCCAAGGCACGCAAACCGATGGGTTCATTCGTGAGGCGCTGATCTATGCGAATGTGATCGGTTCGGACTTAGGGCCGAAAATTACGCCAATCGGCTCTCTGGCCACGCTGCTTTGGCTGCATGTCCTATCCACGAAAAATGTGAAAATAGGATGGGGCTATTATTTTAAAGTCGGCATCCTGTTAACTATCCCCACGTTGCTTATTACGCTCACCGGTCTTTATGTATGGCTTTATGTTCTCCAGACGCTACAGGTGAATGCATGGCTATGTATTGCGGTGATTGTGGTCGTCCTAGTGGTGGTTGTAATGATCATGAAGTCTTTTATGGGAAGTAAACAAGCGAAAAGGGTTCATCAAGACGATTAACGAACTGAAATCAAAGGAGATTATTCACCATGGAGAAAAAACCGTTCATTTATTTTTTGTGCACCGGAAATTCTTGCAGAAGCCAAATCGCGGACGGGTTTTTAAACGCGCTAGGTAGCGACAAATATGAAGTCAAAAGCGCAGGTCTTGAAGCACATGGACTGAATCCGCGCGCGGTGCAAGTCATGCAAGAAGCCGGTGTGGATATTAGCAAAAACACCTCGGATGTGATCGATCCGAAGCTTTTGAATCGCGCCGATTATGTCATCACCCTGTGCGGCCACGCCGACGAGCATTGCCCTGTAATCTCGAGCAAGAACGTAACAAAATGGCATTGGGGTTTTGATGATCCGGCAAAAGCAACCGGAACGGAAGAAGAGATCATGAACCAGTTCCGCAATGTTCGGGATTCGATTAAGAGCCGGATTGAACAATTCCTCAAAGAAGGGAAATAAGGTGCGACGATGATCAAACGAATGCATGTTGCTTTAAACTGTACAGAGCTGAACAAGTCTCTGGAGTTCTATCGCGCTTTTTTTGGGGCCGAACCGATTAAAATTAAAGATAACTACGCCAAATTCGAGTTAGAAGAACCGGCGCTGCATTTTTCGCTCAATGTACGCCCCTTCGAACAAAAGGGTGTACTGAACCACTTGGGATTCCAAGTGAATAATACGGAAGAAGTGCTGGCCATGGGGGAGAGGCTTCGTCAAAGCGGACTGCTGCTGATTGACGAGATGGATACCACATGTTGCTATGCGGTGCAGGATAAAGTTTGGGTGTATGATCCAGACGGCAACGCTTGGGAGATTTTCTACACAAAAGAAGATTCCGAATTCGAATCCGCCGGAGAAGCCAGGGATTTGTCCTTGTGCTGCGCTCCGCCAGCGGCCCAGGTTTCGATTGAGTTTGGATCGTTCAAAAAAGGGGTATAGTCTATGGCGTCTGAAAAAACCTACCATGCTTTGATACCGGATAAAATTTTCATGGGCGCGGCAACTGATGTGGAATCGATGGTTAAAAACGAAGGTATCGACGTGATTGTTGATTTGCGCGGCGAAGCGACGGATTGCGCCTATCCAGCGGCGAATGCGAAATGGATTCAAATTCCGTTAGCGGATAATGCCACTATGCCACAAGAAAAAGCGTTTGAGCAAGCGATCCAGACCGTCACCGAAGCTTATCACCAAAACAAGAAAGTTGCTTTTCATTGTGGTGGAGGAAAGGGACGGACCGGTACGGTAGCCGCGGGCACCTTACTTGCTTTGGGATTAAGCGATACGCTTGACGAAGCTGAGGCAAAGGCGAAAAGCATTCGCAACATCATTGATATTAAACCCTCCCAGAAAGAATCGTTGCACAAACTATATCCCGGCAAATAATCGAGCAGGAGACCACTCAGCGAGTGGTTTTTCTTATTGCAATTAAATAATTGCAATTTGCAAATAAATATTGTATAACTAAAACATGAGGTGAACCACTGTGGAAAATGCTCGCGAACTATTTCAAATCATGACTCGCCGTTTTGGGTTTCTTAATAAAAATTGCTGCTCGGCCGGTGGTTGCGATATATCTTTAGTGCAAAGCCATATTCTTTACGAGATCGATCGTCAGCATCAACCGTCTATTCAGCAGGTAGCCGAGGCGTTAGGGACCGATATTACGACCTTTAGCCGACAAATCCAATCGTTAATTAAAATGAATTTGGTCAAAAAATCGCCCGATCCAGGTGACCGTAGGGTGTATGTGCTTTCGCTCACGACAGAAGGGAAATACGTGGCTACGACGATTGACCAGCAAATGAACGCTTATTTAGCTGAAGTGTTCTCTCATATGAACGATTTTGAAAAAGAAACGGTCATTCGCTCCATTAAGCTTTTGAATGAAGCGATGTCGAAATCTAGCCTATGCTGTTCCACCCCCATCGGGTGATTTTCTTTTCTTTGATACTTGCAAATTGCAAATAAATCGGAGGATGTTGGTATGAATGAGGTATTGGATACGATTGTCATTGGAGGAGGACAGGCGGGTCTTGCTTCCGGTTATCATCTACAGAAGAAAGGACTTCGATTTCTTATTTTGGACGCGAGCGACGAGGCAGGCGGTTCGTGGCCGCGTTATTACGATAGTCTCAAACTGTTCTCTCCGGCACGCTTTTCGTCGATGCCAGGCATGAAGTTCCCCGGCGATCCGAATGGTTACCCCAAGCGTGATGAAGTCGTTCGTTATTTAAATGATTACCGGGCAAAGTTTCAACTACCGGTTCGAACCAATCAGCGCGTAGTATCGGTCGAAAAGGATGGAGACGGGTTTACGGTCTGCACGATGGCAGGGGATACGTTTCGGGCACGTACCCTCATTAATGCGACCGGCTCGTTTCACAATCCCTATACGCCAGTTTTGCCGGGGCAAGAGGCTTTTCAAGGACGCATCCTTCATTCCTCTGAATACCGAAACCCAGAGCCATTTATCCATCAACGCGTGGTGGTGGTGGGGCGCGGGAATTCTGCCGTACAGATCGGAGTTGAGCTGGCCAAGGTGAGCCGGACGTCTCTAGCGGTACTCCAGCCGGTTCAGTTCGTGAAACAGAAGATTTGGGGCCAGGATGTGCATTTTTGGGTGAGATTGATTGGATTTGACACCTTTCCATTTTGGCGATTCGGGAAAACCGCACCGAGTACAAGTGCGGTGAACGATTCGGGCGGGTACAAAGAGAAAATAGCGGCAGGAAAACCGGATCAACAACCAATGTTTACGTCCTTTTATGAGGATGGCGTCATTTGGCCGAACGGGACGAAAGAACCGGTGAATACGGTGATCTTTGCGACAGGATACCGGCCTCATCTTACCTACCTTCAAGCCATTGGCGCACTGGATGCGGAAGGAAGGCCGTTACATCAAGCAGGTATAAGCGAGGTTCCGGGGCTTTATTATGTGGGGCTGGAAGGGCAGAGTTCCTTTGCTTCTGCTACCTTAAGGGGGGTGGGGCCGGACGCGCAGTTTGTTGTTAAAAAGCTTTTGCATCATCTTAAACGCTGAATGCTTTTCATTTTTTGATAAAAGATGGGACCGACTTGAATCTCAATTGGTTTGCTGCTGAAATGCTCATGAAACAGCGCCAAAGGGAAACCGAACGATCTGCTAGAGAAGCTTGGAAAAGGCCAAACGCTATACAAAAGCAATCCGTCCGATTCTTTAACCGACGGCCAATCATACGTGCAAAACCAACGGCTTGCTGCGTTACGAGCTGCTGTTGATTGTATAAAAAATTAAGGAGTGATCTTTCATGAATCAAGTGAGTAATGATCAAATTCGACAAAACGTTCGGAATCGATATAAGGAGATCGCCTTACAGGATGTAGGGGCGGGGTCCTGTTGTGCGCCAGAGCCAGCCAATGCTTGCTGTGAGTCGGCCGCGGATGTTTCCGCTAAAATGGGCTACTCGTCAGAAGAATTAACGGCCGTTCCGGATGGGGCGAACCTGGGCCTCGGTTGTGGCAATCCGCAAGCCATTGCCGCTTTGCAACCGGGGGAAGTCGTGCTGGACTTGGGCAGCGGAGGCGGGTTTGATTGCTTTCTTGCCTCCCGTCAGGTGGGCGCTTCCGGCCGCGTCATTGGTGTAGATATGACACCGGAAATGGTCAGCCGCGCCCGCGAAAATGCCAGCAAAAGCGGATTTACCAATACGGAATTTCGGCTGGGCGAGATCGAGCATCTACCGGTTCAGGACCACTCGGTTGACGTGATTATTTCAAATTGTGTCATTAATCTGTCCCCATCGAAGCAGCAGGTTTTTGACGAAGCGTTCCGTGTGCTGCGTGACGGCGGCAGACTGGCTATATCGGATGTCGTGGCAACGGCCGATTTTCCGGATGAAATCAAACAGGATATCGACCGTATCTATTCAGGGTGCATTTCAGGAGCTTCCTCCATCGGCGAACTGGAAGCCATGCTTGCGCAATGCGGGTTTACCCAAATTGAGATCGAGCCAAAAGACGAATCCAGGACGTTCATCAAGGATTGGATTCCTGGCGCAAATGTAGAACAATACCTGGTGTCCGCAGCCATACGTGCTATAAAGCCTTGAATCATGAAGGACCTAGCTGTTACAGCCGTGCTGATCCGAACATGATATTGCGGACTATTAATAAGATGCTGCCCATTTAACCGGCAGCGTCTTCGACTTTAACTTTAAGCAGCACGTCTATTGGTGTTAGAACGATGTTTTGAAAGTAAGTTATGGCTAAAGCAGAAATTAGGCATTTATTTTTTAGAAATGTTCATGTACAGGGCAAATAGGGATTGACTTTCTGGAAAAATACATGGAAATTTCCCTAATTTGCAGGAAAATGCATTCATATCGCATTTAAAGAAAGGGCAATTACTGATGCTGTATCACGCTTCAGTATTCACAATACTGACTATCAATTAACCTCGCCATTACACTATTATAAAGCAAGCCAATATAGAAAATGGGGATATATGAATTAATATAGTATTTAGAAAAGTTCAAATCGAAAGTGTTAATACTCTTACACTGCTGCTTTTTTGACTCGAGGATAAGGGCATGTTCTTGTCGCTAATAGGGGCATGTTCTTGTCGCTGCACATCATCAGTGTATAAGGGTTTATTCAGATTTATGTACATATGTACAAAATACGGGTTTTGTGAAAAAGTATGTAGTGAGATTCCCGTATCCGGGTTTCTGGATATGTATTGTCCCGTGCTTACCAGCTTATTGAACTCTTTCGGCCCTGATCTACTCATCGTGTAAAAACCAGATTATTCTCGTTTGTTGAGTTTTATAATGCTGTGATTAATTCATAACCCGCTTTCAATAGATTTTGTACCATATAACGTAAATCGTCCCACGATAATTTATCGATCACCTACTTTATTACTATCTCTAACTCCAAGTTTGCATAAGTATCTTGGGAATACACTGCCTCATGGTTTTATGATTTAAATGTTTCAATTCATTAGTCAAACCCTTTATTACTTCCTAAGCATTCCCCTTTTTTTGATAAGAATTCTCAATGAACATGAACACAACATAAACGGTATCTTCGTCTGGAAAGCCATGATAAAAGGACAAAAATCCAATAACATTCCGGCTTTCGGAGTGCTGAATTGTTTGAATTTTATTATTGTCCTTAAAGCCGTTAGGAGGCAAATCACCTTCAACCAAGCGCTTCATAATGTAATCAGGCTCTCGCTCAAAATTTCCGTCCCATTGTCCAATAAACTGGCTTGATTCAAATAAATCTTGAACAATAGGCACAAGATCAATTGTAAGGTCTTTAATTATCAACCTTTCTGTCCCCCAACTTTCAGGCACTAATCCACTCAAAATAAACCCAAAAGCTTGGGAGTTTACATCCAAAGTAAATTAATTAATTCCATTAGTAGTTAACTGTGCAAAATAAAATACACCGTTCAAAATTACATAATTTATATTATGTAAACTTAATAGCAGTTTGCTCTCTAAACATGTGCAGGGCTCCCTTTCTCATTAGGGGTAGTACCAGCCAAGCTGACACCATCCGCAAAGTTGATGCAATTATAATCTTTCGATTTCCCCTATCGGTATTTTTCTTCCATGAGGATTCGAATAGGTAAACCTACTATCAACATCGGATAACATGATGCGAGTAGTTTACGGGTCTCGGCCGCGACTCGATGGCTGAAGTCGAGGGCACTTACTTGTTCGGAGGCAAGCATGGGCCTTCCATTCTCGGAGTAGTATACTCCGGTCACATTGGACTTGCCTGTCAATACCCTCGACTAAGATGTAAATCCCACCGGGGAACCCAGCGGCAACTGCAGGCTTTCGCTTTGGGTCCAACGTCCGAGCAGATGAACATGACGTTCGTACGATCAGTCAATAACGGTTTAATCCTATTTTTAGCAGTTTCATCTTTTGCTTCTGATTTAGCTCGGCCGCGTTCTGCTAGCTCTACCTCTATTATGATACTTGGCACTTCATGACAGCTTCGCTGGGAGTACCCCTTACTACAAAATAAAATGCGTGCATATTACACATAATTATGTTATTGTAATTTATGTGCAATATGCACATAATACAAGAGGGAAGGATGTTATCTATGAAAGCAGCTATCGTAAGACAAACAGGGGCAATTCCCGAATATAGTCATTTTGATTCCCCCGTCCCAACAAGCGGACTATTTTTTATTAACGTTTCTCAAGTAGCCTTAAGTCGAGTCAGCAAGTTCGGTTCAATGGGTATGCATTAGTTATCAGAAATGAACTTTCCAATTATCGCGTATTGACGGTGTCGGTACTTTGGAAGATGGATCTCGCGTATACTTTGCGCTACCTCCTGCTTCTTATGGTAGCTTGGCTGAGCAAACAGTCGTCAGCGAAAAGCAGATTGTCCGTTTCCAGATGGAATTGATGATATTACTGCTGCCGCTTTCGCCAACACAGCTATGTCATCATGGGCTGCATTGGTATTTCGAGTTCGCTTTAAACCTGGCCAAAATGTTCTGATTAATGGAGGAACTGGGGCAACCAGCAGTCTCATAAAAAGTGTTGTGAATTCTGAATTTATCTTAGCAATAGCTGACATGATGGAAATGGCACTATCCCCTCAAAGGTAATCCAAACCAACATCCGCACCTCCCGTTACGACAGAATTTATGGCGTTTTCAAACAATTCTTGTCCATCGTCCATAGTCATATCAAGTGTAATGGCCTCGTCAGCTTCGAGAGTTTGCAACTTTTATTCGCTCCGACAAGTAACTATAATCATCATTGGAACTTCATCCAGACAATAAGAGTGTTTCTAAGTCTGAAATGCTTTCAGCCGTGAAAAGTGTATTTGATATGATCGCCGAAGAGGACATTAAAATCGCCACTACGGAGTTTGTTCTTGAAGACAGCGAGGCTGCTTGGCATGCGCCTTTGACGCCACGTCCCGATTGTCGTAGGATTGTTAATTTATCAGCCTTAAGGAGTGATGGAGATGGCGCGCGTATTATTTATTTGTATTGGATCAGAGGGACACATCAATCCAACTATAGGCGTTGTGCAAGAGTTAATTTCACGCGGTGAAGAGGTCGTGTACTTTACCATAGAAGCTTTTCGGGAGCGAATTGAGAAGCTTGGAGCTACAGTACGAACCTTTGATGATCAAACATTAATTAAAGCCTTTCTCTCAGGTGGAAGAGACTATTTATACCAAGAAGTCAACGGTCTATTACTTACGGCTGATATCGTCATTCCAAGCGTTCTTGAACAAATCAAAGGAGAGCATTTTGATTATATCATCCATGATTCCATGTTAGGTTGTGGACGTATTCTCGCTCAAATTCTTAAACTTCCTGCAATCAATTCTTGCACTTCTTTTGCCCTTTCCAATGTATCATTTGATCAAGCGTTAGAGAATTTTTCTACGACAGTCCCAGAAGAGATCGTGAAACCGATAATCGACACTTATCAAAGCCTGACAGCTAAGGTGAAAGACAGTTATCATGTGGAGATTCATTCGCCTTACGAAGTATTCTTTAATCCTGCACCGATTACAATCGTTTATACAACAAAGGAGTTTCAACCAAATGTAGAAACATTCGATCAATCTTTTAAGTTTGTAGGCCCGTCTATCTCAGCATGCGTAACGAATGAGGACTTCGACATGACCTTGATCAAAGAAAAGAACCCCATTTATATTTCGTTAGGTACAGTCTTTAACCAAGCATTAGATTTTTATAAGCTATGTTTTGAAGCATTGGGAAACACGGATCATACGATTGTCCTATCTATTGGCAATAGCACCTCTATTTCTGACTTAGGGGAAATTCCCGCTAATTTCATTGTAAAAAATTACGTTCCACAAACGGATGTTCTGCAATACACGAAACTTTTTATTACACATGGAGGTATGAACAGTACCACTGAAGGCTTGTATTGCGGTGTTCCGCTAATTGTAATTCCACAAAGCGCAGATCAGCCGATCATTGCGGGGCAAGTCGCCAAAATCGGAGCTGGCATTCAATTGCAGATGCAAGGCTTGACTGCAAATCAGCTGCGAGAAGCCGTAGATCATGTGTTAAGTCATTCATCCTTCAAGGAAGTTGCTGCAACGATGAAGGAATCCTTTCGAAAATCTGGCGGGTCTCATCAAGCTGTTGATGAGATTTTCGAATTTAAAAGACAAAACCATATCTAACATTTCTAACATGAAACCTAAATGAGAGAGGTATTCCTATTATGGATGGTCAGACTGTCGAGAAAGTATCGACAGCCTTCTTTATGTTCATTTTATTTAACACGACATCGCGTTAATTTGAAGGTACATGGGGGAAACTATTCATATCTAGATCATCGATATTTATTCCTACAGCTTCATATTGTTTCTTGAGGAGGAAATCGTAAAATAATCGGAAAGCTTATAAAAAATCAGGGTAAATTCCGTGTACGCCCCCTCTTTGCTTTCAACCTCAATGCTTATGCACAAGCGGTCGGCCATTTTTTTCGCATAATAAAGCCCCATCCCCGTAGATTTGGTTCCCGACCTTCCGTTCTTACCGGTGAAGCCTTTATCAAAAATTCGTGGGATATCCCCTTTTGGAATGCCTACTCCGTTATCCCGAATGCGTACGTAATAAGCTGTCTCTTCTTCTTGAGCGGATATCAAAAGCTGACCGCCATGAGGCGTATATTTACTGCAATTGTTTAGGATTTGACAAAGTATATCGAAAACCCATTTTTGGTCGCTAATGACGGTAAAAGGGTGTAGATTGGTTTGGATTTCAATATTTTTATGGATGAAGAACAACGCATTATGTTTAATGGCCCTCCTAATCTCAAGACATACATCTACTTCTGTCGCGGCCATATCTTGATCATAATGGTTGGCACGGGTGATCTGAAGGACTTGATGAATTCTGTACTTCATTTGTTCCATCTGATTTCGAAGCTCATAATTGTTCTCAAGCTCCTCCAAGAGCAGGTCGCATACCGCAAGATTGACCTTGATGTCGTGCACCCACTGCGTCATATACTCCTGAGTCTCATTCATGTTTTTCTTATAATCCTCTTCTTTTTGGGCAAAAACTCGCTTCTTTTCCTCCACTAATGCGGCAAAAAGCTCCAAATAGAAATCGCTATTATGGGCATGTTGAGCCGGGTTACCCTTGGCATGCTGGAGTAAGCTTGCATAGTTTCGTTTGTGCCGGATGAAACCATAAATGAAAAAAACAGCCTGGATCGTCATGATGAGGAGGTTCAAATAGACAATATCCTGAATGCCTTTGTTCAGTGACAAGCTGCTAAACAAAATACTGTTCAGGACCATCATGATGACGGCGAGACTCAGCAGCCACAGTTTCTGTATACGAATATAATCAAACAATCTCATGGGACCAGGTAACCCATTCCTTTTTTGGTTTGAATAAAATCGTATACCCCGAGCTCCTCCAGTTTTTTTCTCAAACGGTTCATGTTAACCGTGAGCGTGTTCTCATTGACATAGAGATCGTCATCCCAAAGTTGTTTCATTAAGCTGTCTCTGGACACGACTTTACCATTATTCTCCATCATTGTTTTTAGTATTCTAAATTCATTCTTCGTTAACTCGACGTTTTTTTCGCCAAAATACAATTTTGTGTCATTTAGATTAAGAATGACTTGATTGTACTCAATCAGGCTTGTTTCGACCGTTTGATACTCATAAGTACGACGTATAATGGCTTGCAGTTTGGCAACAAGGACGTGGCTATCAAAAGGCTTCTGGATGTAATCGTCTCCCCCGCTATTCATCGCCATGACAATATCCATATTGCTGTCTCTGGATGTTACGAAAACAATGGGCACCTTGGATACCTCCCTTATTTTCTTACACCAGTAAAAGCCGTCAAACGCTGGGATATTAATATCCAGTAAGACAATATGGGGTTCAACTTCATTAAAGCACTTCATGATATATTCAAAGTCCTCGCAGATTGCTATGTGATACCCCCACTTGTCAAGCAGCTTTCTCATGGCATCCGCTAGATCCTTGTCATCTTCAATAATCAAAAGGTTATACTTATTGGTCATAGAAATCCCCTCAGTCCCTCAGTCCATTAGTCCCTCATGGAATAAGGCGGGCTGCCCCGAAAGGACAGCCCCTTCTTATTCATCTTTGCTAGTCCTGTTAAACAACAGTCACAGGGCAACTCGACATTAAAATTTGCGAAATGATCGACATATTGTGCTGCAGGTGCTCGGGATCCATCATATCCCCGTGAGATCCGGAGCCTTGATATCTTCGGTAATGTGCAACGGTGAAATTTTGCCAGTGGAATGGATCGTCCATGGAACTGCTTACTTCCAAAGCCTCACGATCCTTTTCAGCCTCCACAAAATGAATATTTGCACAAATCGTGTTTGTATTGAACAAGCCATGCAAGTAGGTTGTGTATGCTATGATTTTGTTCTTTATTTTTTGTTTGAAAAAATCGGTTTCGAGCAAGTTTTGATAAAACGGATGGTGCCTAGCTTCTTCTATAATTTGATTATACAAGTTTTGTTGATCTTCGGATTGAATTTTTGCGGTCATGTTGTCCATTTTATAGCTGTCGATCAAAATCAAATCCGAAACGTGATGATTCCGTATTTGGAGCTCAACAGCAACCTCAAAAGCGAGATTGCCTCCAGCGGAATATCCGAGCAATACATAGGGACCTTCCGGTTGTATGCGCTCGATGAGGTCGGCGTACTGCTCAATACGATCCTCGCTCTCGATAAAATCGAACGAATAAAAGGAATGCGAATCGAGATACTGAGCGACTTCACTATAAAAGATGCCTAATCCCAGTACAGGAGGGAAAGCAAAGATTTGAACATCTTTCTTGTCATTCAGCAAGTACAAACCATCCTCCTCGGATGCCAATCTGTATTCTTCCTGCTGGATGTACTGTGAAATTTGATGTATCGTCGGATAGTTATATAGGCTGTTCAGCTTTAGGCTGAGCTCGAGTTGATTGTTGATTTGGGATAAAAGGTTGATCAAGCTTAACGAATTGCCGCCTAAATCAAAGAAATTATCGTCGATGCCAACCTGGGGTACCTGCAGCACATCCCGCCAAATCTCTGCCAAATCCCTCTCCAGCTTTGTACGGGGAGCCCTTTCCGGCTTCAGCCATTCGGTGCGCTCGGGCTGAGGCAATTGCTTTCGATCCAGTTTGCCGTTGACGGTATAAGGCATACGCTCAAGCTGCAGCAGATGGGCTGGAAGCATATAGGCGGGCAATTTCCGGCTCAACCTCATTCTTAGCTCATCGGCCGGAATTGGGCGATCAGCTGTATAATAGGCGCACAGCATATGACCACCGAAATTGTCCTCCAGCGCGATGACTGCCGATTCCAGCACTTCTTCCATACCCGCCAGAATCGCTTCGACTTCACCCAGCTCGATCCGATAGCCGCGGATCTTGACTTGCTCATCCAGCCTGCCCATATACTCCAGTGAGCCGTCCGGCAGCCAGCGGGCCAGATCACCGGTCCGGTACATTCTGACGTTCTTTTCGTTTGGATGCGTTATGAATGAGGCTGCCGTCAGCTCTGGCCGTCGCCAATAGCCCCGAGCCAAGCCGATCCCGGAGACGTATAGCTCCCCCGGTATGCCCACAGGCTGATACCTGCCACTGCGGTCCAAAATATGAACTTGCATGTTTGCAATGGGACGTCCGATCGCAATCGGCTCATCCGGATCAACATCACGGTTGCAGGTAGCGATGACACTGCATTCCGTAGGCCCGTATTCGTTAAAAATTTGCACATGGGGCAAGATTTGCTTACTGCGCGTAACTAGTGATGGACGCAGCGCTTCACCGCCTAGCGTAACCGCCCTCAGAGAGCTGCCGGCTTCTCCATCGCCGGTAGATGAAGAGTCGTCAGCCGAAGCCAGCATTTCCAGGACAGCTGAGTACAGGCCAGGCACCATCGTGTAATGCGTAACGGCATGCTGCACGGTCAGGCGCCTGATCTCGCCAGGATCTTTCGCCTCTTCTTCCCCGGCCATAACCAAAGCCGCTCCCGCCAGCAGCGGCGTGAAGGTACTAGCGACGAACGCATCAAAGGAGAAAGACAACACTTGCAGCGCCCGGTCCTCAGGTTGGAAGCCATAGGCCGACTTTTTCCAAAGCAGCGTATTGACGATACTTCGATGCTCGATCATAACCCCTTTGGGTTGCCCTGTCGTACCTGATGTGTAGATGATGTAAGCTAGATGATCCGGCTCGGCGATAGGCTCTACATTCGAGCCATCCGCATGGAGCGTCAATTCATCATCAATCGCCACAATTGTCCCTCTGAAATTCAAGTTATGCTGCAAATGCCGCTGTGTCAGCAGTACGTTCATGCCGGAATCTTCGATCATGTAACGGATTCGTTCTTCCGGGTATCCCGGATCGACCGGCACATATGCGCCGCCCGCTTTCAAAATCGCGAATAGGCCAACGAGCATTTCCAAAGAACGTTCCGCCATGAGTCCAATCGGCTGATTGGCTTGTATACCCGCTTCTCTAAGTGCTCGAGCGAGCTTATTAGCCCATTCATTTAACTCCCGGTACGTAAGCTTGCGGTTCTCAAACACGGCTGCCAGATGGTCCGGGGTACGCGCGGCTTGCTCTTCAAACAACTGGTGAATGGTTTGGTCCGATGGATAATCCGCGATTTCAGTATTGAATGCATTGCGAATTTGTTCGTTCTCTTCCGATGTAAGCATCTCAAGCGATCCGATTGCCGCTTCCGGAGTACCCACAATGGCGGTAAGCAAGCGCTCAAAATGTGCGGCCATGCGCTCAATCGACTTCTGCCGGTACAAAGAGGCTGCATACTCAAACTGGCAGTCCAGCCGGTCATGGTTTTCTGACACCGTTAAGGTCAATTCAAATCTTGCGAATCGATTCGGGTTCGGATAAGGCGTAATCCGAAGCCCTTCGAGCGTAAGCTCTTCCTGTTCTGTATTTTGCATGACAAACATCGTGTCAAAAACCGGATGACGGCTTACATCCCTCTTCACTTGAAGCTTCTCAACCAATGTCTCAAACGGATACGTCTGGTGTTCAAACGCGTCCAGCGTCGTTTCTTTTACTTCATCCAAATAGGATAAAAAGGTCTTGCCTGAGGTCGGGTAAAGCCGAATAGCAAGCGTGTTGACAAACATCCCGATCAACGGCTGCAAGTCATCATGGATTCTTCCCGCGATCGGCGTTCCGATCACCATGTCCTCCTGTCCCGAATAGTTGTGAAGCAGTAAGCTATACGCTGCTTGCAGTACCATGAACAGAGTCGCCCCGCTTGTTACTGCAAGCTGCTTGACTTGTTTGAGAAGCTCTGCGTCCAGCTGGAAGGACCATGTGTTACCTTCATAACTTTTCTCGGCTGGGCGGGCATAATCCGTCGGAAGGTCAAGTACAGGCAGTTCGCCTCCAAGCATGGAAAGCCAGTATGTTTCGTCCCGCTTTAACAGCTGATCTTCCGTTTGCTGCCAAGTCGCATAATCTTTATATTGAATGCGAAGCGGCGTGAGACCATCTCCATTGTATAAACAGCTCAACTCTTTCGTCAAAATGGCCGTAGAGACACCGTCCGAGATGATGTGATGCATGTCCAGCATCAGAATATGCCGGTCTTCGGCCAGCTCAATCAATCCTGCACGAAGTAGTGGAGGAGCGGCCAAATCAAATGAGCGGGCAAATGCCTGTACGATATCCCTTGCATTCTCTTCCTTGGCGAGGATATGCTCCATGTCGAAATCTATGGTGCGGTAAATCCGCTGCACCGGTTCTCCGTTTAGAAGCTCAAAGCCGGTACGAAGCGTTTCGTGACGCTCTATCAATTGATGGAATGCTTCCTTGAACCGCGGCACATCCAGCTTCCCTTCAAGCAGCAGCATACCCGTCATATTGTAGCTCTGTTCGCCTCCATCGAGCTGGTGGAGAATGAAAAGGCGCTTTTGGGCAGAAGAAACCGGATAATACGCCCGTTCGGGAATTACAGGAATGGAAGCATTCAAGGGCTTATTCTTGGATGGCTCCTCCATATCTGCTATCGTTCGGGCCATGTCCTCAACCGTCGACCACCGGAATACATCTCTCAGCGGATAATCGACATTCATTTCCTTTCGGATCTTACCGACGAGCACCGTTGCGCGCAGCGAGTGCCCTCCAAGCTCGAAGAAGTTATCCGTCATCCCGACTCTCTCCAGCCCGAGCACCTCTTGCCATAGGCTAGCCAGTTTCGCTTCGAGAGAGGTCCGCGGCGCGACATACTCCGCTGCTTCATGCAGCTTGCGGTCCGGTACAGGCAGCCTTTTGCGGTCCAGCTTGCCATTGGGGGTAAGCGGCATATCCTCCAACTGGATAATATACGAAGGAATCATGTAACCTGGGAGATCCTGCGCCAGTTCTTTTCTCAAGGCGCTTGGGTAAAGCTTCTCGCCCGCTACAAAATAGGCGCAAAGCACGGTTTCCCCTTCCCCGGCAGTCATACCGATCACCAGCGCTTCCTGTACAGAGGCGGCTTGCAGAAGCCGATTCTCGATTTCACCCAGTTCGATTCGGTACCCCCGGATTTTCACCTGATTATCGATTCGCCCAATAAAATCGACGTTGCCGTCCGGCAGCCAGCGGGCCAAATCCCCGGTACGATATAATCGTTCTCCCGGTACGTACGGGTTCGGAACAAATTTTTGCTCCGTCAGTTCCTGGCGGTTCCAGTACCCTCTGGCGACGCCTGCACCTCCGATGCACAGCTCGCCCTTCAGACCGACCGGGACCGGGTGAAGCGAAGCATCCAAAATATAAAAGCGTGCGTTCAGCCGCGGCTTGCCGATGGGTACATTCCCGCCGGCCGGCAGGTTGTCCGACGGCTCGTCATAATAGCTGGAGTCGATAGCCGCTTCCGTCACGCCGTAGGAGTTCATAATGCGGAATTGCGATCCGAATCGCTCCTGCAGCGTCCGGTAGTCGCGCACGCTGAAGCTGTCGGACCCAATAATGAGAAGCCGCAAGGAGCCGACCTCCAGCTTGTTCTCATGAATATAGGCCATAAACGGGACTACTAGTGCAGGCGTAGATTCCAATACCGTAATCTGGTAATCTCGGATCCAGCCATACAAGCGAACCGGTTCGAGTCGATCCTCCTGAGGGCAAAGCACCATCAGGCCGCCATTAAACAACGTGCGCACAATATCTCCAACGAACACGTCAAAGGCAAAGCTGGCTACTTGAAGCAGCCGAACCGGAAATTCCGTTAGCCGGTATTCTCTACGGGACGCGTAAGCCGTGTTCATCAGATTCCGATGCTCGAGCATGACGCCTTTCGGGCGTCCCGTCGTGCCCGACGTATAAATCATATAAGCAAGATCGCTGGGCTTGTGGATATGCGATAAATTCGATGCATCATGACTATATATACCCGGGTCGTCAAGGCAGAGCACAGCATGGTGTGACGTATTTCCTGCGCCCCAAGTATCCAATTGGTTTTTCAGGGAAGATTGGGTCAACAGTACGGCAGCCTGACTGTCCTCCAGCATGAATTGAATTCGTTCCGCCGGGTAATCGGAATCAATCGGAACATAGGCGCCGCCCGCCTTCCAAACGGCTAGTATGCTGACAATCAGATGCAGGGAACGATCTGCCAGGATGCAAACGATCGTGTCGCGTCCTACACCGGCTGCCCGAAGTGTTCGAGCAAGTCTATTGGCTTGTTCGTTCACCTCCAGGTATGTCAAATGTTCATTTGCAGATACGACAGCCACCTGTTCCGGAATCTGCTCTGACTGCGCTTCAAAGTATTCTAGGAACGTATATTCTTGTTCAGATTCTCCGCCAAAAACCGATGTTGCGAAATCTGTTAGCAACGTTATTTGTTCGGCCGGAGTGATCATTTCCAGTTCGGAGATCGTTCTGTTAGGGTCTTGGCATAAACCTTTGACAATCTCCATGTAATGAAAGCCCATTCGCTTGATCGTTGTCTCTTCAAACAGTTTGGTGGAATATTCAAAGCTTAATTCCAAGGTTTGTTGTTTCTCCAGCACATCTAAGCTTATGTCGAATTTGGACATGTTTCCATTGAATTTGATAGCGTCCATGATCATTCCTTCCAGCTCCAGATCGAGGCTGTTATTCATGTCCACTGTATTCATCGCAAACATAACATCAAACAAAGGGTTCCGGCTCACATCCCGGACTACCTTCACCCGTTCCAGCAAATCCTCAAACGGATAGCTTTGATGCTCATAAGCATGGAGCGAGTTATCTTTGACCTCCTGCATAAACTCGGCGCACCTCTTCGATCCGGCCGGGCGGCTACGCAAGGCCAAGGTATTGACGAACATCCCCACCATTTGCTCCAAATCCGCGTGTGGCCGTCCTGCCACCGGGGTACCCACGATGATATCTTCCTGCTCGCTGTATTTGGACAAAAGAATGTAAAAAGCCGACAGCAGCACCATATGAACCGTCATTCCGTTTTCCTTCGCAAGCTCTCTTACACCAAGTGTCGCTTCTTCGTCCATCCTCAAGCTGATCGTATTTCCCTCGAAGCTTTGCACAAGAGGCCGCTCATAGTCATACGGAAGATTCAATACCGGAAGCTCACCTTGGAATTGGGCGATCCAGTACTGCTCCTGCGCCTTCATATTGTCCGATTGGAGGTCCTGCTGCTGCCATTCGGCATAATCCGGATATTGAATGCGCAGCGGTTCCATGGATCTTCCGAGGAACAGATCTGCAAAATCCTTCATTAAGATTTGGACGGACATTCCATCGGAAACGATATGATGCATATCCAGGAGCAAATACGTGTTGGCAGGACTTTCGACCAGCTCGGCCCGGAATAGCGGTGCCTGCTGCAGGGAAAATACACGAAGGAAGCGGGTTATCGCCTGTTCTATGCCTCCATCCTGCATAGCTGTAACCTGCAGTTTGAAATCAACATGGTCATGGCGTTTTTGAACAATCTCTCCATCCAGCAGCTCGAAGGAGGTCCGAAGCGAAGCATGCCTTTCTACAAGCCTGAACAACGCATATTCAAGCTTTTCTTTATCGATCTTACCTCTCAATTCGAATGCAATCGGAATATGATACGCGGTGCTGTCTGGTTCGAATTGTTGGAGCGTATAGATTCGTTTTTGCGCGGAGGAAGCCTTATAGTAGGGTTGTTCTCCGCATTTGCGTATTTCTTCATACAGGCGGACGGCGCTTTGGTCTAAATAGCTCGCCATGCTTTGGATCGTCGGATTTTCGAGAAATGCTTTGAACGGCACCTCTTTATGAAAGGTTTGATGGATTTTACCGACCAGCAGCACGGCTTTCAGGGAATGTCCGCCCAGCTCAAAGAAATAATCACCCGTGCCTATCCGCGGGACTCCGAGAACGCTCTGCCAAAGCTCAACCAGCTTCGCTTCGGTCAACGTTCGTGGAGGTTCATAAGCTCCGTCTGCGAGCTCCTCGAACGAAATATCCGGCAGCGCCCGTTTGTCGACCTTGCCGTTCGGAGTTAAGGGAAGACGGTCCAAAGGCTTCAACAGCGACGGCACCATATAGTCGGGCAGACTCTGCTTCAAATACGAAATAATGTCCGATTTGACAAACGTATCGCTGACCGTGACAAACGCGCATAAATATTTGTCGTGGCGGTCATTTTCTTTAGCTACGACGACTGCACTGCGAATAGAAGGATAACTGACGAGCTTTCTCTCGATTTCCTCCAGTTCTACCCGGAAGCCGCGTATTTTGATTTGACTGTCCGCTCTCTGTAAAAACTCAATGTTGCCGTCCGGCAGCCATCTGGCGATATCCCCGCTCTTATACATTAGCTGGCCGGGAGTAAACGGATTGCAGACGAACTTGTCTGCAGTAAGGTCCAGACGATTCAGGTAGCCTTTGGCAACCCCCTCGCCGCCAAGCGCCAATTCCCCATAAACGCCTACAGGCAGCAACTCCCCGCGTTTTCCTAGAATATAAGCACTTGTGTTGCTGATCGGCTTGCCGATCGGGATGTTGATCATATGACCGGGAATCGGCTCCTGGATCGGATAGTAGGTGGCAAAGACGGTCGTTTCGGTCGGGCCATACACATTCACCAGCTTGCCCGGTCCGAGTGTTTCATACGCTCGACGCAAGTGAGGGATGGAAGCTCGCTCCCCGCCAAACAAAACTTTACGAACCGAGCGCAGCGCATCCGCATTAACATCCACAAGGGCATTGAATAATGCCGTTGTTATGAACATCACCGATATGCGATCGCGCTGAATAATGTCAGCTAATTTCACCATATCGAGAAAGGTTTCTTTCGATACGAGCACCAGCATCGATCCGTTCAGCAGTGCCCCGAATATTTCAAAGGTAGCGCCGTCAAACGCGTAGCTGGAAAGCTGGAGCAGCCGGTCTTCCCTGTCTAGCTCCAAATAATTGGTCTCTTTGACTACACGGACAATATTGCGGTGTGTCGTCATATTGCCCTTCGGGTTCCCGGTTGTTCCTGACGTGTAAATCAAATAAGCCAGTTGATCTGACGTTACCGATTCTGGAGGATTGCTTGTTTCCTCTGCATAGATATGCGGTTCGTCAAGGAAAAGGCGCTGGCCCTCGAATGACATACGGTCCTGCAACCTCGTTTGGGTAAGCAGCAGATGAATGCCGGAGTCTTCGATGATATAACGGATTCGTTCTTCCGGATTATCCGGATCAAGCGGAACATAAGCTGCCCCCGCTTTCAATATGCCGAGAATGCCCACGATCATATCCAGCGAGCGTTCGGTCATCAAACCGATGGAATCCCCTGCTTGTACACCTTGCCCTCGCAGCGTATGAGCCAGTCGATTCGCACGCTCATTCAATTGTCCATACGTCATTGACTGCGAGCCATAGACGACGGCCATTTGGTCAGGAGCTTGCGCGGCCGCCGTTTCAAACAGGGCATGGATCGTCTGATTGCGTGGAAAATCGGTGAACGTATCATTGAATTTCTCGAGAATCTGCAATTTATCCGTTTCAGTCAGGAGCTCAATACTAGACAAAGTAACATCACGATTCGTGCATATTTGAGTAACGATATACTGAAAATGCCGGCCCATGCGGGCAATTGTATCCGATCGAAACAATTTGGTGCTGTACTCCATACTGCAGCTCAACTTATGTTCGCTTTCCGTCACATGAAGAGTCAGATCGAACTTGGAGAGCCGGTTTTCCAATGGAATGGGATTGAGTCGAAAGCCTGAAATGTCTACTCTCGCTTCGTCATCGGCATAGACCATGTTCAGCATGACATCAAACAAGGGGTTGCGGCTCGGATCGCGTGCGATCTGCAGCTGATCCAGCAGAGCTTCATATGGATAACTTTCATGGACAAATGCCTCCAGCGCATGTTCTTTGACTTCTTTCAAAAAGTCAAAATAGCGCTTCTCGCCATCCGAACGGTTCCGCAGGGCTAACGTATTGACGAACATCCCGATGATGCCTTGCAGATCGGCATGCGTCCTTCCCGAGACCGGACTACCAATTACAATATCATCTTGACCGCTATACTTGGACAATAGGATGTGGAATGCGGAGAGCATCACCATCTGGGTGGTGGCGCCAGCTTCGCGGGCAAGCCTTCTGACCTGCTCCGTCATTTTTTCAGGAAGCGAAAAGTCGATCCGGTCCCCTTCAAAGCTTTGCAGGATGGGCCTTTCATAGTCGCATGGCAGGTTCAAAACAGGTAACTCACCTGAAAATTGTTCGATCCAGTACGTCCTTTGCCGCTCCATCTCATCGGTATGCATCAGATTATGCTGCCAAGCGGCATAATCTTTGTATTGAATGCGAAGCTCCTCCAGCTTCTTGTCTTGGTACAGCTCCATAAATTCCTTAAGAAGAAGCTTCATGGAAACGCCGTCGCTAATGATATGGTGCATATCGACCAGCAGATACGTCCGCTCCTTATGGCGAATTAACTCGACTCTGAGCAGCGGGGCATGACCCAAGTCAAATGTACGAACAAACGCTCTGATCTGCTCTTCCCATCCGGCTCCATGCACGTCTCTTTTCTCCAGCTTAAAACTCACGTCGGAATGAATGTTTTGCAAGATAACGCCGTTTCTGTTCTCGAAGGAGGTTCGGAGCGATTCATGACGGCGGATCAGCAGTTGAAAAGCCGACTCCAGACATTCCGCTTGGATCTCGCCCTCCACCTCACAAACGACCGGCATGTTGTAGACGATGCCCTTATCCAATTGTTGCAGCAAATATATGCGCTTTTGGGCAGATGAAGCTTCGTAGCTATCCTGGCTCTCGCACGGCTCAATCGTTTCGTAAAGAGCCGGTTCCGCACTCTCTGCATTCGCGGCAATGATTCTGGAAAGCTCTGCAATAGTCGGATTATGAAACAAGTCCTTCAGCGTCAGCTTGTTATTCATCTGCTTATGGAGATTGCTGATCAGGATGGTCGCCTTAAGCGAATGTCCGCCCAAATCGAAGAAATTATCGTGGATTCCAACACGCTCCTCGCCCAATACGTCACTCCAGAGGCCGGCCAACTGCTGTTCCGTCTCGTTACGCGGAGCACGATACGGTTGCCCGCCGGCTGCGTGAAAATCCGGATTCGGCAGCGTCCGCCGATCGATCTTGCCATTAGAGGTTAGCGGCATGCGATCCAGTTGAATGACGAAGGCCGGCACCATATATTCAGGCAAAGCTTCTCTCAAAAACGACTTAAGAGAGACCGGATCGATTTCGGTTGCTTCGGTTCCTACGATGTAAGCCGCTATGTATTTCTCCTGTCGTTCGTTTTCCTTAATCAGAACGACCGCCTCTTTGAGATTCGGATGGCTGAGCAGTCGGTTTTCAATCTCCCGGAGTTCAATGCGAATTCCCCTGATCTTCACCTGGCTGTCGATTCTGCCCAGGAATTCGATATTGCCGTCGGGCAGCCATCTGGCCAGGTCGCCGGTTTTGTACATTTTTTTCCCGGGTTCGAACGGGCTTGCGATGAATTTTTCTTTCGTCAAATCAGGTCGATTCAAGTATCCCCGTGCCAAGCGATCCCCGCCGATACATAATTCACCCGGCACGTTGATGGGTACAAGCTCATGGTGCTTATCAACAATGAATACTTTTGTATTAGGGACCGGTTTGCCGATTAGAATAGACTCACTGCGCTCAGCATTCCGGAAGACCGTCGTGTCCACCGTGTTCTCGGAAGGACCATACCGGTTGATTATTTCGATGCTGGGATTCAGCCGCTTCGTATACTCAATCGATTTCACTGGAAGCTCTTCGCCAGCTAAAGTTACGAAACGGAGATGCTGGACATCCTTCGGATTCAAGTGCTCCGCGACAGTTAGGTATATCGAGGGCACGCTGATATAGTGGGTTACCGAAACATGCTTTATGTACTTACTGATGGCATACGGATCTGTCATCTCATCGCGTTGGAGCAGTATGACTTGGCTGCCGGAAATTAAGGGCGCAAATAATTGCGTAATAAATCCGTCAAACGCGTAATTCAAAATGGGAAGAGAAACAGCGCCGCTGTTGTAATCGAACGCTTCCCGATCCCACAACAAAGTTAAGCTGAGCGCCCCATGCTCGACCATGACCCCTTTGGGCGTTCCCGTTGTTCCCGAGGTGTATATGACGTAAGCCAAACGACCAGGCTCCGCCGTAGGTTTGACGGGGCTTGCGTCTCCTTCATATAAGGACGTGTCTTCCGCATCCAGAATAGTTCCTTTGAAGGGCAGATCAGTGGTTAGGTTGTTGGTTGTAAAAAGAAGCTGCGCCCCGGCATCCTCCAGTATATAGGCAATTCGTTCTTTAGGATTTTTCGGATCGATAGGCAGATAAGCGCCGCCGGCCTTCAGGATGCCTAGTATGCCAACGACCATTTCGACGGAACGCTCAAGCAGCATTCCGACGATCATCTCCGGCTTAACGCCTTCTGCTTGCAATCGCTTGGCGAGAGCATTCGAACGTTCGTTTATTTCCCGGTAAGTCACCGTCTTATTCTCAAACCGGATCGCCGTCAAGTCGGGCGTCTGTTCGGCTTGAGCTTCAAAGAGCTGCTGCAGGGTTTTATTTTGCCCCTGATATTCGGTGCTCGTGTTTGTAAAATCGTACAGCAGCTGCGTTCTTTCCTGATCAGATAAGGCACTGATTTGCAAGACCTGTTGATCCAACCCGTTCAGCATTTGACGGAGTACCGATACATATCGGCTTCCAAAGAGCTCAATCGTCTCCAGCTTAAAGAGATTGGCATTATAGACGGCCGCAGCTTCAAAGCTCCCGTTGTCTAATTGGTATAGGCACAAACTGAGTTCATTGTTTCTCGAGCTGCAAATAAAATCGATATCGTCGTCGGTATGGATGCTGCTCATCGTTAAACAAATCGGTGTGATATCCATTACAGAACCAAACGCTTGTGAATTTCGCAGCAACCGGTCCACATCGACGTATTGATTTTCATAGGCTTCCAGCACATGCTGCTGGGTTGCTTTCAATAGCTGCTTGACCGTAAAATCAGCGTTGAATTTTGTCCGATAGGGGAGCAAGCGGTTTGATACAGCACTATTTTTGATCTTGCCTGAGCTGTATACGGGCATGCCGATGAACCGTTCTTCCTGGCCCGTATATTTGTATAAGGTGACATCCAAAGCTGCCAGAAATATGACGTACAGGAGCAGGTCATTGTTCTTGGCAATTGCTTGTAAAGACTGACTTAGGCCGGGCTCAAAGGCAATCATGGTTTCAGCCTTTTGATAGCCTCGTCCCGAGATAAAATCATAGCTTATCCCGGTTATGTGAACCTCCTCCTGCAGCAGGCTAGTCCAGTACAAAGAGGAAGCCGTACGATTATCATTCAAAAGATCCGTATCTTTCTTGGTTTCCATAGCAAACCTCCGTCCTTCAATCTGCGAAGCGGAAACGGATAGAGTTAAGTCAATGGATGGCCCTAACTCTATCCGTCTACTTGAGTGGTCCTAAAAGTCAAACTCAGTGCTTAGCAAGCGGTGGACTTCTTCTTTCTCTTGCAGCAGCGCATTCTTTTCCTCGTCGCTCAGAAGATCTATTTCTTTCAGTAAGACATGAGAATTCCTGCAAATGACACCGACGATCAGCATGAAATCTTCAATGGCTCTCTCCATTCTTTGTCGCTTGAAGAGCCTGGTGCTGTATGTCAAATGGAGCACGATGTTCAGAGAAGTTTCATACCCGGATATGCTTAGGTCAACTTTGGTCAGGCGGTCGTCCAGGGAAATGGACTTAAGGCTAAATCCGTCCAGCTCATGCCCCACCTCATCGTCTATGATGTTGTTCATATTGAACATGACATCGAACAATGGATTTCGGCCTGGCTCCCTGCGAACGTTCAGCTTGTCGATCAATTCTTCCAGCTGGAAGTTCTGGTGGTCATACGCGCGGAGTGCCGTGTTCTTGACCGCTTCCAGGTAGGCGCGGTACGTGATCCCGCCCTGCGGACGGGTCCGCAGCGCCAGTGTGTTCACAAACATCCCGACCACCGGCTGCAAATCTGTATGCGGCCTTCCCGCGACCGGCATCCCGACAACGATGTCCTCCTGTCCGCTGTACTTCGACAGCAAGATCGTAAACACCGACAGCAGCACCATCGTCATCGTGCTTTCCTGCTCCTTCGCCACTGCGCGCAAGCCCCGCGTCGCTTCTTCTCCCAGCGCGAACCGGATTTTCTCGCCCTCGAAGCCCGGTACTGCCTCTCGCTCGTAGTCATGCCTCAGCGTCAGCGTCGGCACCTCGTCCCCGAATTCGCGCAGCCAGTACGCTTCTTCCTTCTCCAGCTCGCCTGAGCGCAGCTGCTTGTTGTGCCAGGCGGCAAAATCCTTGTACTGCAGACGCGGCTCCTCCAGCTGTTCCCCGTTGTACAGCTTGACGAATTCCTTCATCAGGATGGTGCTTACGGAGACGCCGTCCGCAATAATATGATGCATGTCGATTAGCAGATACGTTTTCCCTTCGCTTCTTCTCAGCTCCGCCCGCAGCAGTGGCGCTTGCTCCAGATCGAACGGCTGCACAAACCGCGCGGCCGCTTCCTTGATGCTTAGACCTTCATCCGCTTGCAGCGCCAGCTTCAAGGTTAGCTCCGCTTCGACTCGCTGCACAATCTCCCCGTCCTGGATCGCAAAGCTCGTCCGCAGCGCCTCGTGCCGCTGCACGAGCGCTTGCAGCGCAGCTTCGATGCGGGCCGGGTCCGCTTGCCCTTCCAGCTCGTACACGCCGGGCATGTTGTAGGCCGTGCTCTGCTTGTCCAGCTGCTGCACCGTATACATCCGTTTTTGCGCTGACGACGCTTCGTACCACGCCTGCTCCTCGCAGCGCTCGATTCCTGCAAAGTCGTTTCTTATTAAGCCGCTTCCCGTTACGTCTCCAGTCAGACTTTGTTCAATGTACTCCCCAAGTTCCCGGATCGTCGGGCGCTGGAACAGCTCCCGCAGCGGTATCTTGACTTGCAGCTGCTTGTGGATTTCGCCCGCCATCACCGTCGCCTTCAGCGAATGTCCGCCCAGATCGAAGAAATGGTCATGCACGCCGACCGTTTCGGCATGCAGCACCTGGCACCAGATACGCGCCAATGTTTCTTCAGTCTCATTGCGCGGCGCTTCATACTCGCCGCCTGCCCGAGAAACCGGGTCCGGTGCCGGCAGCGCTTTGCGGTTCACCTTGCCGTTATTCGTCAGCGGAATATTATCCAGCTCCACGAACCAGCTCGGGATCATGTAGGCCGGAAGGCTTTCCTTCAGGTGCCGCTTCAGCTCAGTCTGATCGATTGCCACACCCTCACGGCCGACCACGTAGGCGCACAGCTCCTGCTGTCCCTCGACTTCTCTTGCGATCACCACGGCTTCTTTGACCGTGTCATGCCGCGCCAACCGGGTCTCGATCTCGCCCAGCTCAATCCGATGCCCCCGGATTTTCACTTGGTTGTCGATTCGACCCAGGAATTCAATCTCGCCGCTTGGCAGCCAGCGCGCCAGGTCGCCCGTTCGATACATCCGCTGCCCCTCGACAAACGGATGCTTCCCAAATTTCTCCGCCGTCAATTCCTCGCGGTCCCAGTATCCCCGCGCTACGCCTTCGCCTGCAATGCACAGCTCCCCGGGCACTCCGATCGGTACCAGCCCGCCATGCCTGTCCATCATAAAAATGTGCGTGTTCCCGATCGGTCCGCCGATCGTCAAGCCGACTTCCTCTCCCCGCATATGCTTGGCGGTCGACCAGATCGTCGTTTCCGTCGGACCGTATACGTTATATACGTTCAGCTGTTCGTAGGAGCGAAGCTGCTGCCACAGCGCCGCCGGCAGCTCTTCTCCTCCGACCAGCACTGTGTCCAGACCGCTGAGCGCTTGTGCGAACGCTGGCTCCTCCAGCAGCAGCTTGAACCGAGACGGGGTGGTTTGCATCGCCTGCACCTGCTGCTTGGCAAGCAGAGCCGCTAATAAGGAGCCGTCGTTGCCCTCTTCTTCGCTCGTCAGGACAACCTTCATGCCATGCGTCAGCGGGACTAGCGTCTCCAGCCCGAATATATCGAAGGAGATGGTGGTCAGGCACAGGATGCTGTCGCAGCGGTCCAGCTCTGTTGCGCGAACAATCGCATGAATGAAATTGTTCACCTGCCGATGTTCAACCATGACGCCCTTCGGATTGCCGGTGGAACCGGACGTGTAGAGGATATACGCCAGTTGGTCGCTTGACTGCTGGAAGTCTAGGTTTCCGCTTTCCCCTGGCCCTTCGTACAGCGCCGCATCGGTGATGTCCAACACGCGGCCGGTAAAGGCCAGCTTCCCTATAAGCTCTCCAGTCAGCTTGGCAGATGTCGCCAGCACGCGGATTTGTGCATCCTCCAGCATGTACGCGATCCGCTCCCTCGGATGGCTCGGATCGATCGGCACATACGCTCCACCTGCCTTGAGAATGGCCAGAACGCCGACGATCATCTCCGGCGACCGCTCGATCAAGAGCCCGACTCTCGTTTCTGCCCCCACTCCTTCGCAATGCAGCACACGTGCGAGCCGGTTCGCTTTGTCGTTGAGCTCGCGGTACGTCAAACTGGCGTCGCCAAACACCACGGCGACCCGTTCCGGCTCCGCCTCTGCCTGCTCCTCAAACAATTGCTGCAGCGTTTTCTCTCTCGGATAGTCCATTTCCGTATCGTTAAACACGTGCCGCAGCAGATGCTCCTCGGCTTCCGTCACGATCCCGATTTGCGCCGTGCGAATGTCCGGATCCCGGACGACGCTCCGTACGATGTTCAGAAATTGCTGCTTCACCGTCTCCACCTGCTGCTCGGTGTAAACCGCTTTGTTGTACGAAAGCATGACCGTCAGCTCGTCGCGCGGAACGATCATGACATCCAGGTCATAGTTCGTTTGCTCCTGCACCTCGACGTTGTGGATCGTCAAGCCCACATTCGCTTCGATGCTTCGAACCTCGTCCTGTGCATAATAGTTTTGGAAAATGACGATGTGATTGACCAGCTTCCGCTTCACTTCCGATAAAGACTGAATATCCGCCAACGGATAATAGTCGTACTTGGAGGCGTGCAGCGCGTCCTGCTGCATCCTTTGCAGCAGCCCGGTAAACCGGGTGTCCGCATCCGTTTTCACCCGCACCGGGATCGTGTTGATGAACAGCCCCACCATCTCCTCGATCCGATCCACTTCCGCATTTCGACCGGACACAACCGAGCCGAACACCACATCGTCCGTGTTGGTATTCTTTTGCAGCAACAGTCCCCAGACAGCTTGCGTTACCGTGTTTAACGTCACCTGCGCCTTTTTGCCGAGGCTGAGCAGCGCTTCCGTCATCTCTTTGTCGATCGTAAATACGAGCTTCCCTTTCTCAAATCTGTCACCGCCAGCATCAGCTTGCAGTGGAAGCTGAGCAATCGTTTCATACCCTTCCACATAAGCCTGCCAATACTCCTTGGCCTCTTCTTTGGACTGCCGCTCTAACCACTGGATGTAGGAGGCATAAGACGCCGGTTCTTGCAAAGAAAGACGATGACCGTTGCTCAACGCGCTGTAGATCATCAAGAAATCTTGAAGAATAATGCCTCTGCACCAGCCATCCAAAACTATATGGTGCGAGCTTACCATGACCTTGTATCTTTCGCGGTCGAGCTTGAACACGCTCATGCGGATTAAACTGTCCTCGCAAAGATCAAATCCTCGTTCCCTGTCTTCGGCTTCGAAATCCTCCAAATAGCCGGCCCGATCCGTTTCCTTCAGCGCGCTGAGGTCCTCGTACCGGAAGCTTGCTTTTCTGCCGGCAAGGATGATTTGTTTTGGCGTTTTCACCCGTTCATGTTCGATAGCTGTTCGCAAACTATCATAGCGCTCAACTAGCTGGTCAAAGCTAATCTGAAACAAACCGATGTCGAGCTCACCTTCGGCGATAAACGATTTTTGATCAAAATAAGCGCCCGATTTACTGTCCCATAACGCGTGAAACAGCATGCCTTCCTGCATCGGGGTTAACGGATAAATGGCTTGAATGAAGCAGGCCTGTTCGCCTTCGTATTTCTCCTTAACGACCCTCAGCTCTTCTACGCTTAAACCATATGTCCAGTCTTCAAGAGGCGTCTGTCGGATTCGATCATCATTACCGGATTCGATCTCAGATGCATTCAGCGTGATGGCAGAACTGATTTGTTGAAGGCTCTCCTGCTGAAAAAGCGCGCTGATGTCCAAACGTAATCCATGCTTTCTCAGCTTGGAAACAATTCGGATCGCTTTGATGGAGTCTCCGCCCAAATCGAGGAAGCTATCGTGAACACCGACGCGTTGAACGCCTAATACTTCACTCCACACTTTGGCGAGTTTCTTTTCGGTTTCTGTTCTCGGCGCTTCATACTCGCTGCCTGCCCGCGCACTTAATTCCGGCGCCGGCAGCGCTTTGCGGTTCACCTTGCCGTTATTCGTCAGCGGAATACCCTCCATCTCCACGAACCAGCTCGGGATCATGTAGGCCGGCAGGCTTTCCTTCAAGTACCGCTTCAGCTCGCTCTGGTCGATTGCCGCGCCCTCACGACAAACCACGTACGCGCACAGCTCCTGCTGCCCCTTGACCGCCCGAGCGATCACTACGGCTTCTTTGACCACGTCATGCCGCGCCAGCCGGGTCTCGATTTCGCCCAGCTCAATCCGGTGGCCACGGATTTTCACCTGGTTGTCGATCCGGCCCAGGAATTCAATCTCTCCGCTTGGCAGCCAGCGTGCCAAGTCGCCCGTCCGGTACATCCGCTGCCCCTCGACAAACGGATGCTTCCCAAATTTCTCCGCCGTCAATTCCTCGTGGCCCCAGTATCCCCGCGCTACGCCTTCGCCTGCAATGCACAGCTCTCCTGGCACCCCAATCGGAGCCAGCCGGCCATGCCTATCCATCATAAAAATGTGCGTGTTCCCGATCGGTCCGCCGATCGTCAAGCCGACTTCCTCTCCCCGCATGTGCTTGGCGGTCGACCAGATCGTCGTTTCCGTCGGACCGTATACGTTATATACGTTCAGCTGTTCGTAGGAGCGAAGCTGCTGCCACAGCGCCGCCGGCAGCTCTTCTCCTCCGACCAGCACGGTGTCCAGACCGCTGAGTGCCTGTGCAAACGCCGGCTCCTCCAGCAGCAGCTTGAACCGGGACGGCGTGGTTTGCATCGCCTGCACCTGCTGCTTGGCAAGCAGAGCCGCCAGCGCAGCACCGTCGTTGCCCTCTTCTTCACTCGTCAGGACCACCTTCATGCCATGCGTCAGCGGGACGAGCGTCTCCAGCCCGAATATATCGAAGGAGATGGTGGTCAGGCACAGGATGCTGTCGCAGCGGTCCAGCTCCGTTGCGCGAACGATCGCATGAATGAAATTGTTCACCTGCCGGTGCTCAACCATGACGCCCTTCGGATTGCCAGTGGAACCGGACGTGTAGAGGATATACGCCAGTTGGTCGCTTGACCGCTCGATGTCCAGATTTCCAGGTTCCTCCAGCCCTTCGTACAGAGCCGCATCGGTGATGTCCAACACGCGGCCGGTAAAGGCCAGCATTCCTATAAGCTCGCCAGCCAGCTTGCCAGATGTCGCCAGCACCCGGATCTGTGCATCCTCCAGCATGTACGCGATCCGCTCCTTCGGATGGCTCGGATCGATCGGCACATACGCGCCGCCTGCTTTGAGAATGGCCAGTATGCCGACGATCATCTCCAGCGACCGCTCGATCAAGAGCCCGACTCTCGTTTCTGCCCCCACTCCCTCGCTATGCAGCACGCGCGCGAGCCGGTTCGCCTTATCGTTGAGCTCCCTATACGTCAAGCTAGCGTCGCCAAACAACACGGCGACCCGTTCCGGCTCCGCCTCAGCCTGCTCCTCAAACAATTGCTGCAGCGTTTTCTCTCTCGGATAGTCCATTTCCGTATCGTTAAACACATACCGCAACAGATGCTCCTCGGCTTCCGTCACGATCCCGATTTGCGCCGTGCGAATGTCCGGCTCCCGGACGATGCTCCGTACGATGTTCAGAAATTGCTGCTTCACCGTCTCCACCTGCTGCTCGGTGTAAACCGCTTTGTTGTACGAAAGCATGACAGTCAACTCGTCGCGCGGGACGATCATGACATCCAGGTCATAGTTCGTTTGCTCGTACACCTCGACATCGTGGATTGTCAAGCCCACATCCGCTTCGATGCTTCGAACCTGGTCCTGAGCATAATAGTTTTGGAAAATGACGATGTGATTGACCAGCTTCCGCTTCACTTCCGATAAAGACTGAATATCCGCCAACGGATAATAGTCGTACTTGGAGGCGTGCAGCGAGTCCTGCTGCATCCTTTGCAGCAGCCCGGTAAACCGGGTGTCCGCATCCGTTTTCACCCGCACCGGGATCGTGTTGATGAACAGCCCCACCATCTCCTCGATCCGATCCACTTCCGCATTCCGACCGGACACAACCGAGCCGAACACCACATCGTTCGTGTTGGTATTCTTTTGCAGCAACAGTCCCCAGACGGCTTGAGTTACCGTGTTAAGCGTCACCTGCGCCTTTTTGCCGAGGCTGGCCAGCGCTTCCGTCATCTCTTTGTCGATCGTAAATACGAGCTTCCCTCTGTCGATCGACGGGTTGTTGCCCGGGATAGAATGGCCGGGAATTTGAGCAACATTCTCATATCCTTCGACATAACGTTCCCAGTACCGCTTTGCCCGGCTTTTTGGTTGGTTTTGCAGCCACTGGATGTAGGCGGCGTAAGGCGCAGGCTCCTTCAAAGCGATGTCGCGGCGCTCCTTAAGTCCCGCATAGATGGTGAAAAAATCATGCAGGACGATCCCGCTGCACCAGCCGTCCATAATCATGTGATGCCAACTCCAAACGACTCTGTATTCGTCCTCTTTCATTTTGAATACAGAAGCACGGAGTAACGCTTCCTCACTGAGCTGAAACCCTCGTTTTCGATCCGCTATCTCCAAAGCTGCCGCCACGTCCGCTCGCGTTTGGCTCGGCATAGCGCTTAGATCTTCATAACGGAAGTTTATCCGCATATTCTCGACAATGATTTGTTTCGGGCTTTTTAGTCCTTCATGAACGATAAGCGCTTGTAAAATGTCGTATCGCTGGATTAGCAGCCCGAAGCTTTCTTCGAATAACGCTGCGTCAAGCCGACCTTTTATCGTGAAGCACCTTTGTTCCACATAAGCACCGGATTCCTTATCGATCAGGGAATGAAACAGCATGCCTTCCTGCATGGGGGTCAAAGGATAAATGTCTCGGATGCGAAGGTTCATGGAGCCTTCGTACTTTGCTTTCAAGGCGTCCAGCTCTTCCAGATCCAAATCCCCGGCCGAATAATCCGATGGGGTCCGCTCGGGGAGATCCAGATGGAGACAGTGCTGGACAATCGCCTCGAGGGTACCTATAAATGACTCGGCGAGATGCTCAATGGTACTGTCCTTGTACTGTAGGCTGTCATAGTTCAAGGCCATTTTTAGCCTTTGATTCGATATTTCCCCGATCATATCAAGCTGATAAAGCGGCTCTGCATGTAAACTGACCGAAGGACCGGGGGACAAGCCGGACAGCTCGAATCTATCGTTTTGCAGTTCTGCATCATAATGTCCTAAATAATTGAAGCTGATTTGAGGCTTGATGTTCCAATTTTTCGGCTTGCCGAGGTAATGGAGCACCCCATAGCCGATCCCTTTATGCGGAATTTGCTTCAGCGTTTCTTTCACATGTTTAACGGCATAAGCAATACTTGAGGAAGGCGCCATAGTCAGAAGAACCGGATAATGTGTCGTAAACCAGCCGACGGTGCGGCTGCTGTCGAACTCTCCCTCCGGCGTTTCCCTTCCGTGTCCTTCCATATTGACAAGAATCTGCTCTTCACCGGTCCATGCCTGGATGGCAAGCCCCAATGCCGTCAACAATAGAGTGGGAATGTCCGTATTGTACGCCCGGTTCGCCCGCTTGACCAAATCGTCGGTGAGCTCCGGGCTCAATTCCCAGGAGACCTGACGTTGATCGGCCACCTTGCCGGCAGCTTTGCTGAGCGGCTGATCAACAGGCAGCGGATGGCAAGCAGCTTCATGAATACGATCCCAATACGCCTGTTCCTCCTGAAGCAGATCGCTGTCCGCCAGCTGCTGCAAGTAAGCCGCCCATGCTTGAAAGGAGCCGGTCTTCTCCTGAAACACAACAGGCTCGCCGCTAAGGGCCTGCTCGTAGCCCAACGTCAAATCCTCGAGCAAAATTCGCCACGACACGCCATCCACAACGAGATGGTGTATCGCGATCATCAGATGGTCTCCTTCTTTCGTTTGGAACAAGCCTGCTTTTACGAGCGGACCATGCTCCAAGCTTATGCTGCTTTGCAGCAGCTGGCATTGGCCGAGGATTTGTTCCTCCGGGCTTTCCTCGTTACGGTAGTCGAATACCCTGAAATCGAACAGTTCTCCGGAAGTATCCCGATTAAATTGTGTAATTTGGTTATGCTCTGTGCGATATACCATTCTCAGTGCATCATGATGGATGACGATCTGAGTAAAGACGGTTCGAAGCAGATCCTCCTGCAGCCGGGCACGGCTGTACAGCATGACGGACTGGTTCCAGTGGTGCTGATCGGTGAGCTGCTGCCGGAAGAACATGGATTGAATCGGTGTGAGCGTCGATTGTCCGGTAACGGCTTCTTGACCGGCGCCGCCCAGCTTCTTGATGACCTTATCACTGACTTCTTTAATGCTGCTGTGGCTGAACAGCTCTTTAACTTCCAGCTTGTAGCCGAATTTTTGAAGTTTGGAAACGACTCGAATCGCCTTAATGGAATCTCCGCCCAAATCGAAGAAATTATCGGTAATTCCAATATTCGCTGCGCCCAGCACCTCGGACCAGATATCGGCCAGTTTCGCCTCCACTTCATTTCTTGGAGCCTCGTAATCATCTGCTCTTTGGCTGTTAAGATCAGGCTCCGGGAGCGACTTCCGGTCGATTTTGCCGTTGCTCGTGAGTGGCATCTGCGCCAGCTTTGTCAAGTATGGAGGAATCATGTAATCAGGCAAATTTGATTTTAAATAAGCTCGGATGTCCGATATGCTCGCGCCGGGCCTCAAGACGAGATAGGCAGACAAATATTTTTCGTTCTGCTCGTTTTCCCTGGCAAGGACGACGGCTTCTTTCACATCCGGATGACCGAGCAATCTTGCTTCAATTTCTCCAAGCTCGATCCGAAAGCCGCGGATCTTCACCTGATTGTCGACTCTTCCGAAAAATTCAATATTCCCATCGGGCAGCCATCTTGCAATGTCGCCGCTGCGGTACATCATCTCGCCTGGTCGAAACGGATCGTCGACAAACTTCTCAGCGGTAGCACCCGGATTGTTCCAATATCCCCGGGCCAGCCCGTCTCCAGCAATCCATAGGTCGCCTACGACGCCAATTGGCGCGATTTGACGCTGCTCGTTGAGAATATAAATTCTTGTATTGTGGATCGGCACGCCGATCGGCAGCGTTTTTTCCCACTGCTCCTTCGGCTTGTACTTGTAGACAATGCAACCTACGGTCGCTTCCGTAGGTCCATATTCGTTAAAGATATCCACCTTTCCGTTAAACTTACGGTAAATACGATCCGTCAGCGGGTAGGATAGCTCCTCGCCCCCGACGATAAATTTGGATAGGGCAGGCTCCTTGACTGGCAGCCCGCTGATCACGCTCAAATGAGCCGGCGTCAGCTTCATGACGTCCACTTGTTCCTCTACAATGGAGATGAAAGCCAGCTTATTGTTCGTATCGTAAACCTTCACTTGATGTCCGGATAAGAGAGGAACATAAATCGACGTAACGGTCAAATCGAATGAGATCGAACTGAACAACGGATAGTCACCGTTGTAGGTTTTCTGGCAATAGCTTATATAATTGATCAAGGAGCGGTGTTCAATCATGACTCCTTTCGGATTTCCCGTGCTGCCGGATGTATAAATAACGTATGCCAGATTCCGCGGAGATGCGGACAACGGTACATTGCTGGAATCGCCTGTAAAAAGCTGATGATCGTTCAGATCAAGGAAGCTTCCCTCAAACGAAAGCTCCCCCATCTGCTCCAGGGTGGATAGTACGAGGCTGGCGCCTGAGTGGCGAAGCATGTATTCCTTCCGTTCCTTCGGATAACTGACGTCGATCGGAACGTAGGCGCCTCCTGCTTTTAATACCGCCAAGATCCCGATAATAAGCTCCAAAGAGCCATGTGTCATAATCGCGACGACTTGATCGTTCTTAACGCCATTGGTTTGAAGCAGCCGGGCAAGCTGGTTCGCCTTCCCGTTCAGCGTTCGGTACGTTAAGCTCTCGTTTCCGCAAACGACCGCAACCCGATCAGGTGTTTGTGCCACCTGATCTTCAAACAGCTGCTGCACCGTTGTGTGGTTCGGATAGTCGGCGGAAGTGTCATTAAACGCATACAGAATTTGCTGCTTTTCTTCTTCAGAGATCATATCGATCGTCCCGATGCACAATTCCAGATCGGAGACGGTGTCAGTAATGATATTGATATATCTGGCAAGAAAAAGCCGGATGGTCTCTTTGTGATATAGTTTGGCATTATAAACGAGCTTTAGTTCCAGGGACTGTTGCTGTTTGTCCAGACATACGGTTACTTGGTTTCCGGAGGATGCGCATATCGCATCGACATCCACGGGGTTGTGCAAGGTGTTGAAAGCAATGGAAGCGGCAGGCAGCTCCATGAGATCTTGGCGGATGCCGGCGTTACTCATTATCTGCTGCACATCGCAGAATTGGTTTTCATAGGTCACTAACACATGCTCTTGTACAGCTTGCAGCAGCTGCCTGACAGTCATATCGCGATGGATTCCGCTCTTTACCGGAAGTATGGCGTTGTGGAGAGGAAGGTCCTCTTTCGCAGACCCCGCATAAGGCGGAATCCCGATCACATAGGCTTCCTGGTTGCTGTATTTGTACAATTCTATGTAAAGTGCAGTCAGAAACACCACGAAAAGAGGCAGGTCCTGTTGGCGGGCCAAAGCGTTCAACTGTTCGAACAACGCCCCGTCGATCGAATAGGTTAAGAGCTGTTTCTCGTATTTGCCCCCGGAAAAGAAATCGTGAGGTACGGCCACCCGATCCACATCTGTCAACGCTAGGTTTTTCCAGTATTCGCCAGATCGGTCGACTCTGGTTTCCGGTGATATCGTTTCCTCCGGTCGGATCATCATCATTCATCACCCTTTTGTCCTATCTTCAGCCGAATCCGGCCGGAATACCGGCCGGTTCGAACGGAAGAAGGCAGATTTGCACTTCGTTTCATACATGTCTGCCGATTAAAAACTGAACGAGGAGCTTCTCAGCTGTTGTACTTCTCCCTGAATTGCAGCCATGGCCTCTTGTTCAGTCTGATTAAATAAGCTGATCTGATTTAGCAGCGTATCCGGATTCTTTACGATTTCATCGCTAATTAATCGGACATGCTCGATTGCGCGACCAATCGTTTCTTTCTTGAATAACGAGGTTGCATATTCGAAGGTCATTTCGATGCCGCTCTCAGTCTCATAAGCTTTTAAAGTAAGGTCGAACTTGGATATATTGGAGTCCGTTCGGACGTGCTTGAGCAAAAGTCCGTCTAATGCGATTGCCGGAACTTCTTCCAGGCCCGACATATCCAGCATGACATCGAACAAAGGATTTCGGCCCGGCTCCCTGCGAACGTTTAGCTTGTCGATCAATTCTTCCAGCTGGAAGTTCTGGTGGTCATACGCGCGCAGCGCCGTGTTCCTGACCTGCTCCAGGTAGGCGCGGTACGTGATCCCGCCCTGCGGACGGGTTCGCAGCGCCAGCGTGTTCACAAACATCCCGACGACCGGCTGCAAATCTGCATGCGACCTTCCCGCGACCGGCATCCCGACAACGATGTCCTCCTGTCCGCTGTACTTCGACAGTAAGATCGTGAACACCGACAGCAGCATCATAGTCATCGTGCTTTCGTGTTCCTTCGCCACCGTGCGCAAGCCTCGCGTCGCTTCTTCTCCCAGCGCGAACCGGATTTTCTCGCCCTCGAAGCCCGGTACTGCCTTTCGCTCATAGTCATGCCTCAGCGTCAGCGCCGGCACCCCGTCCCCAAATTCCCGCAGCCAGTACGCTTCTTCCTTCTCCAGCTCGCCTGAGCGCAGCTGCTTGTTGTGCCAGGCGGCAAAATCCTTGTACTGCAGACGCGGCTCCTCCAGCTGCTCCCCGTTGTACAGCATGACGAATTCCTTCATCAGGATGCTCACCGAAAAGCCGTCCGCAATAATATGATGCATGTCGATCAGCAGGTACGTTTTCCCTTCGCTTCTTGTCAGCTCTGCCCGCAGCAGCGGCGCTTGCTCCAGATCGAACGGCTGCACAAACCGCGCGGCCGCTTTCTTGATGCTCAGGCCTTCGTCCACTTGCAGCGACAGCTTCAAGATCAGCTCCGCTTCGACTCGCTGCACAATCTCCCCGTCCTGGATTGCAAAGCTCGTCCGCAGCACCTCGTGCCGCTGCACGAGCGCTTGCAGCGCAGCTTCGATGCGGGCCGGGTCTACCTTCCCTTCCAGCTCGTATACGCCGGGCATGTTATAGGCCGTGCTCTGCTTGTCCAGCTGCTGCACCGTATACATCCGTTTTTGCGCTGACGACGCTTCGTAACACGCCTGCTCCTCGCAGCGTTCGATTCTCGCAAAGCCGTTTCTTGTCAAGCCGCTTCCTGTTACGTCCCGAGTCAGGCTTTGCTCGATGTACTCCCCGAGCTCCCGGATCGTCGGGCGCTGGAACAGCTCCCGCAGCGGTATCTTGACTTGCAGCTGCTTGTGGATTTCGCCCGCCATCACCGTTGCCTTCAGCGAATGTCCGCCCAGATCGAAGAAATGGTCATGCACGCCGACCGCTTCGGCATGCAGCACCTGGCTCCAGATGCGCGCCAGCGTTTCTTCAGTCTCATTGCGCGGCGCTTCATACTCGCCGCCTGCCCGCGAAACCGGGTCCGGCGCAGGCAGCGCTTTGCGGTTCACCTTGCCGTTATTCGTCAGCGGAATACTGTCCAGCTCCACGAACCAGCTCGGGATCATGTAGGCCGGCAGGCCTTCCTTCAAGTGCCGCTTCAGCTCAGTCTGGTCGATGGCCGCACCTTCACGGCCGACCACGTACGCGCACAGCTCCTGCTGCCCCTCGACTTCTCTTGCGATCACTACGGCTTCTTTGACCGCGTCATGCCGCGCCAGCCGGGTCTCGATCTCGCCCAGCTCAATCCGGTGGCCACGGATTTTCACCTGGTTGTCGATCCTGCCCAGGAATTCAATCTCTCCGTTTGGCAGCCAGCGTGCCAAGTCGCCCGTCCGGTACATCCGCTGCCCCTCGACAAACGGATGCTTCCCAAATTTCTCCGCCGTCAATTCCTCGCGGCCCCAGTATCCCCGCGCTACGCCTTCGCCTGCAATGCACAGCTCTCCTGGCACCCCAATCGGAGCCAGCCCGCCATGCCTATCCATCATAAAAATGTGTGTGTTCCCGATCGGTCCGCCGATCGTCAAGCCGACTTCCTCTCCCCGCATGTGCTTGGCGGTCGACCAGATCGTCGTTTCCGTCGGACCGTATACGTTATATACGTTCAGCTGTTCGTAGGAGCGAAGCTGCTGCCACAGCGCCGCCGGCAGCTCTTCTCCTCCGACCAGCACGGTATCCAAACCGCTGAGCGCTTGTGCAAACGCCGGCTCCTCCAGCAGCAGCTTGAACCGGGACGGCGTGGTTTGCATCGTCTGCACCTGCTGCTTGGCAAGCAAAGCCGCCAGCGCAGCACCGTCGTTGCCCTCTTCTTCGCTCGTCAGGACCACCTTCATGCCATGCGTCAGCGGGACGAGCGTCTCCAGCCCAAAAATATCGAAGGAGATGGTGGTCAGGCAAAGGATGCTATCGCAGCGGTCCAGCTCCGTTGCGCGAACAATCGCATGAATGAAATTGTTCACCTGCCGGTGTTCAACCATGACGCCCTTCGGATTGCCGGTGGAACCGGATGTGTAGAGGATATATGCCAGTTGGTCGCTCGACTTCTGGAAGTCTAGGTTTCCGCTTTCCCCTGGCCCTTCGTACAGCGCCGCATCGGAGATGTCCAGCACACGGCCAGTAAAGACCAGTCTTCCGGGCAAATCTCCGGCAGCTTTTTCGTCCGCCTTCTCAGACGCATTCCCTATAAGCCCGCTAGCGAGCTTATCAGATGTCGCCAGCACGCGGATTTGCGCATCCTCCAGCATGTACGCGATCCGCTCCTTCGGATGGCTCGGATCGATGGGCACATACGCGCCGCCTGCTTTGAGAATGGCCAGAACGCCGACAATCATCTCCAGCGATCGTTCGATCAGGAGCCCGACTCTCGTTTCTGCGCTCACTCCTTCGCTTTGCAGTACGCGCGCGAGCCGGTTCGCCTTCTCGTTGAGTTCGCGGTAGGTCAAGCTGGTGTCGTCAAACACCACGGCGACCCGATTCGGCTCCGCCTCAGCCTGCTCCTCAAACAATTGCTGCAGCATTTTCTCTCTCGGATAGTCCATTTCCGTATCGTTAAACACATGCCGCAACAGATACTGTTCCGCTTGGGTCATGACATCAATTCCGGATAGCTGCTCCTCGGGATTTCGTATAAGGCGACTCAGCAGTTCCTTGTAGGCAAGGCCGATCCGATTGACGGTGTCCGCGCGAAACAGTCGGGTGCAGTATTCGATGTTGTACTGAATAGTTTTCTCTTGCTCCACGGCAAGCAGGGATACATCGAATTTGGATATGCCCCCGTCAACCGGAACCAGCTTCAGGGAAGCTCCCGAGGCTGCAGCTGCACGCACGGCATCGTCATAGCTCATGCTGAACATGACATCAAATAACGGATTTCTGCCAAGATCACGCTTCACCTCAACCTGTTCCAACAGCTCTTCAAATGGATAGTTTTGGTTCTCGTAGGCAAGCAGCGAATGTTCCTTGACTTGCTCCAAGAATTCAATGAATCGTAATTCGCCTGCTGGCTTATTGCGCAACGGCAGCGTATTGACGAACATCCCTATCAGATTTTGCAGATCGGCATGAGGCCTTCCGGCTACCGGGATTCCAATGATAATATCTTCCTGGCCGCTGTATTTGGATAACAAAATGTAGAAAGCCGATAAAAGAACCATTTGCAAGGTAGCGCCTGTTGTCCGGGCAAGTTCTCTCAAACCCTCGGTCAATGTTTCATCCAACGAATAGTTTAATACGCTCCCCTCAAAGCTTTGCATAGCAGGCCGTTTGAAGTCGTAAGGCAAGCTTAATACCGGGAGTTCATCCTGGAATTGCCCGACCCAGTAAGCTTCCTGCTTTCTCATGGCATCGAATTGGAAAAGCTTGTTCTGCCACGCCGCAAAGTCTTTGTATTGAATGCGGAGCGGTTCCAACGGCTTTCCATGGCATACATCCAAAAATTGCTTCATTAACAGCCGGATGGAAACTCCGTCACTGATGATATGGTGCATATCCGCCCATAAATACGTTCTGCCTCCGCTTGTAACGAGCGCTGCGCGGAACAAAGGCGCTTTCTCCATATCGAAGGGCCGTACGAATGCCTGGAACCCGGCTTCCAAGTCTTGTTCGACATTAAGCTGCCGTTCAAGCTTAAATTCGATTTCAGGCTGTATTCGCTGCACAATACGGCCGTCTAGACTGTGGAAGGAAGTTCTCAGCGCCTCATGTCTTCGAACGAGCGCCTGAAACGCTTCTTCGATACGCTGGGCATCCAGTTCACCGCCTACTTCTAACATGACGGGCATATTGTAGACGGTCCCTTGTTCAAGCTGCTGAATCAGGTACATCCGTCTTTGGGCAGAAGAAGTCTCATAGAACGGCTGCGGATCACATGGTGGAATCGATTTATACAGATTTTGCTCGCTGTTCTCGATATATCGACTCATCGCTTCAATCGTCTGGCCTTGAAACAACTCTTTAAGCGGAACTTCGACGTTCAGTTCTTTGTGGATTTTGCTAATGAGCACGGTCGCTTTCAAAGAGTGGCCTCCCAGGTCGAAGAAGCTATCCCGAATGCCAACTCGCTCCACACTCAGCACTTCGCGCCACACTTCGGCCAGCTTTGCCTCGGTCTCCGTTCTGGGCGCTTCGTATTCCCCTTCCACAGTTCCGCTTAAATCCGGCTCCGGCAGTGCGCTGCGGTTTAATTTCCCGTTCCTCGTCAGCGGCATCCGCTCCAGCAAAGTGACAGTTGATGGGACCATGTAAGAAGGAAGATTTTCCTTCAAGTAGCTGCGAAGCTCAAGGGCTGTCACATCGCCGTTTCCTACCGCATAAGCGGCCAATACCTTCTCGCCCTTCGCACTTTCCCGGCATAAGACGGCGGCTTCCTTCACCTGCGGATGCTGTTGCAGCTTCGCTTCGATTTCTTCCGGCTCGATCCGGTACCCCCGAATTTTCACCTGATTGTCGATGCGGCCAAGGAATATGATTTCTCCGTTTGCAGTCCACTTCGCCAAGTCGCCGGTCCGGTACATCCGCTCTCCCGGTACAAAAGGATGATCCGTGAACTTCGCGGCACTTAACTCGTTCCTGTTCAAATAGCTCCGTGCCAGCCCGGCCCCTGCGACGCATAGCTCTCCGGCAACTCCGACCGGCAGCAGCTTTCCGTGAGGGTCTACAATGTACACCTGTTGATTGGGCAGCGGCTTGCCGATCACTCCACGTATGCGTTCAGATGGCTTTCGCGGAATCATACCCGCCACACATCCTATGGTGGCTTCCGTCGGTCCGTAGTGGTTCATTAACTGAATCCGTCCGAGACGATCAAACTCGTACATTTGCTCAATATCCTTCAGGCTCACCGGCTCGCCGCCTAGGATAATCAGACGCAAACGGCTCTTTTCCGCCAGCCGCTCTACGCCTTCTCCCTGCAGAAGAAGATGGAATAGCGAAGGCGTCATCTTCACATAGGTGCAGTGCTCGGCTGCATACGAAACAAGTGCGTTCGGGTCTTTATAGGTCTCCTCTGTGAGCATATGCAGCGGAATGCCGCTGACAAGCGCGGTATAGATCGCAGTATAACCAAGGTCGAAGGCGTAGGAAGACAGCAAAGCCGTCGAATCATCCTGCCGAATCTCAGCTTTCTCAATCATGCCGAAGCAGTAGTTAACTAAGCTGGAATGCTGAATTTGAACGCCCTTCGATTGGCCCGTCGTGCCTGACGTATAAATGACGTAAGCCAAGCTTGATGGATGGTGGACCATCTCCGGATTGCCGCTATCTCCGGAAAGCAAATTCGGATCGTTCAAATGAAGGACAAGCCCGCCAAAGCCGGTATGCCGGTTCGCATCCACACCGGCTGTCACCAGAATCTGAACGGCTGCATCGGCCAGCATAAAGTCGATCCGTTCTCCCGGATGGTTCGGATCAATAGGCAGATAAGCGGCTCCCGACTTCAGAATGCCCAAAATGCCAATGATCAGCTCAAGGGAAGGCTCCGCCATTAAGCCGACAATCGTGTCAACCCCTGCCCCCCTCGTCCGCAGCGTTCGCGCCAGCTGGTTGGACTTCTCGTTCAGCTCGCGGTAAGTCAACTGCCGGCTGCCGAACACAACCGCAAGCTGATCAGGCTTGGTTGCTGCCTGAGCTTCGAACAATTGCGTAAACGTCAAATCCTGCGGATAATTCACCTTCGTTTCATTGAAGTTATGAAGAATAAACTGTTTCTCTTTTTCATTCGGCAGCTCGAGCTCTGAAACCTGAATTTCCGCATGGGCGGCCACTGTCTCGATCACATGGGTAAAATATCGCTGAATAGCTTCTACATCTTCCAGACTATAAACGGCTTCGTTATAAGTAAACGAAACGTCCAGTTTTTCGCTTGGAATGATCTTCACATTGAAATCAAAATTCGTTTGCTCATGCCCATCAAAATCCTGAACGCTAAAGCCCAGCTTTTCGCGGAAATCCGCGCTTCTGAAGCTCTCATCGACGTAATAGTTCTGGAACGTAATCTTGTTGTGAATCAGTTTGTCTTTTAATGCGCTGGCGGCTTGAATCTCCGCCAACGGATAATAATCAAATTCGGCAGATTGTAACGCTTGCTGCTGGACGGCTTGCAGCAGGTCGACAAACCGGCTTTCCGTGCTGCTTTGGACGCGCACCGGAATCGTATTGATCAATAGGCCGACGATTTCGTCCACTCCGTCCAGACCCGCGTTCCGGCCGGAAACAACGCAGCCGAAAACAACATCAGACGAATAGTTCAGTTTTTGAAGCAGTACGCCCCAGACGGCTTGGATGATTGTGTTCATTGTCGTTTGAGTGCGTTGGGCGATTTGCTGTAGAAGTTCCGTTTGGACGCTGCCGATCTGGAAGTCCAACCGGCCCCATACATACTCGCTTCCGCCTGATTTCCCTGATTCGGGAAGCTTGGCCGTGGACTCGTACGCTTCTAGGCAGGACTCCCAGTATGCCTTTGCTTTCGCATGATCCTGCCGCTTCAGCCAGCGGATGTATTCGACGTGCCGCTTGGGCTTGAGAACAGGCAAAGGCTCTCCATGTTTGAGCTTGGCATACAAATCGAAAAATTCCTTCAGTAAGATCCAGGTGCTCCATCCGTCAATCAGCACATGATGCGAACTCCAAATGACTTTATACTGCTGAGAGGCAAGCCTAAGCACGGACAGCCTAAATAGGAGATCTTCGCTTAACGAAAATACGTTGGTCCGGTCTTCCAGCTCAAATTGCCGGATGCGCTCTTGCCGGGCTTCCTCGTTCAAATGTGATAAATCTTCGAAATAAACATTCGTTTGGCGCTCAGCGAGCACGAGCTGTCTTGGCCGCTCGAGTCGAAGGTGAACGAACACGGATCGTAGCAAATCGTAACGCTCCACCAACTTGCTGAAGCTTTTTCCCACCAGCTCCAGGTCAAGCTGCCCATGAATCATGTAGCTCGTTTGTTCAAAATAGGCGGCAGATCGACGGTCTAACAGCGAAAGGAATAGCATGCCTTCCTGCATCGGAGACAGCGGATAAACATCGGCTATTTTCAGGCGGTTGTCTACCTCATATTTCTTTTGCAGCATGCGAAGCTCGTCCCAAGTCAAGGAAGGATCCGAAAAATCGGATGGCGTGTATTGAGGCGATGCCTGCCGTTTGCAATGATAGATAATCTCCAGCAACCGATTCTTAAAGCCGCTCCCCAGTTGAAGCATAGTGCTCTCGTTGTACCTTCTCGTATTGTATGAGAACGTGAAGCTCAACTGCTGGCCAGCCATCATCCCGTTAATATCGATTTCGTGAACTCGTTCACCTTCCAGGCTCATGCTGTTTCCAGGCGATAAGCGGGACAACTCGAACAAATCATTATTCAGCTCGCCGTCAAACTGACCCAAGTAATTAAAGCTGATTTGCGGTTCAGCCAGCTTCCATGCCCGGCTGCCGTCCATGTATCGGAGAATGCCGAAGCCGACTCCTTTGTTCGGTACGCGCCGCAGCGTTTCTTTGACCTGCATGATCGACTCGGATAACTCCTGCTCCTTCATGGTAAGAACCAAGGGATATTGTGCCGTAAACCAGCCGATGGTCCGGCTTACATTCAGGCGGCTGACCGGCCCTACTCTTCCCTGAATTTCTCTTCCGTGCCCTTCTAGATTGATAAGAATTTGTTCTTCCGAAGTCCAATCACGAACGCATAAGCCCAAGGCCGTCAACAAAAGATCATTAATATCCGTGTTATATGCCCCATTCACATGCTTCAGCAAATCTTCGCTTTCTTCCTTGCTAAACTGCACCTGAATGTCATGGGCGTATTTGAGCTTATTGTCTTCCTCGGAACCTATCGAATCAAACGGCAATGGAAGGATGTCAGCTTTCTCAACCTGACTCCAATATGCCAGTTCTTCTTGCCAGGAAGGGGCATCAAGCTGCTCTTGCAAATAGGAGCCCCATTCCTGGAAGGAGTTCGTCTTCTCTTGGAACGTAATGGCTTCGCCATTCATGACCTGCCGGTATCCTACCGTAAAGTCCTCCAGCAAAATACGCCAAGATACGCCGTCGATGACCAGATGATGAATGGCTATCAGCAGGTGATCCCCTTCATCCGTGCGGAACAGCCCGAGCTGAACCAAAGGGCCTTCTTCCAGGTTGATGCTGCTTTGCAGTTTATTGCAGACGGTTTGGATTTGTAATTCATAGTCATCTTGACCGCGGTAATCATACATCCGTAAAGCAAAGAGTGATGAATCCTCTCCGATTCCCCGATTATATTGGACAATCCGTTCGTCATCGCGACGATACACCATTCGAAGAGCGTCATGATGGATGACAAGCTGCCGGAAAACTTGCCGAATCGCAAGCTCCTGAAACTGATTTTGACTGAAAAGCATGACAGCCTGGTTCCAGTGATGGCGGTCAGTCAAGTCTCTATCAAAGAACATCCTCTGAATGGGAATAAGCTCTGCCTGGCCAACGACCGTTTCTTGATTGACAGAAAGCTCATTTTTCTTCATTTTGGCCGCCAAAGCGCCCAAGGTCCCGTCCTCGAAAATTTGCTTTACATCCAATTTATAACCGTACTTTTGAAGCTTGGACACAATACGAATCGCCTTGATCGAATCTCCACCCAGATCGAAGAAATTCGCGCTGATCCCTACCGACTTTGCCCGAAGAACATCGCTGCAAACCTCAACCAATCTTTCTTCGGCTTCATTGCGCGGTGCTTCGTACTCGCTCTCCGTCATCGCATGAATGTCCGGAGCCGGGAGCGATTTGCGGTCGATTTTGCCGTTCGGTGACAGCGGGAATTGTTCCAGGATAACGAAAGCCGAAGGAACCATGTATACAGGAAGCTTCTGACGCAGCTCATTGCGCCACTGTGCCCGCCATTTTCCCAGGTGAAGCTCCTTTGCCGCATCCTGTATATCAGCAACCACATAGGCGATAAGCAGTTCATGCTCCGGTTGATCGCCTGACACCATCACATACGCGTCCCTAACGTTCTCTACTTCTCGCAGTGCCGCTTCGATTTCAGCCGGCTCGATCCGGTAGCCGCGCAGCTTAACCTGGTGATCGATTCGGCCCAAGTATTCAATCGTGCCGTCCGGCATATATCTCGCCAGGTCTCCGGTGCGGTATAGCACGCTAGCCCGGTCTTCTCCGTAAGGGTTGACCACGAATTTCTCAGCGGTAAGCTCCGGATCGCCGATATATCCGCCCCCGACCTGTACTCCGGCAATGCACAGCTCGCCAGGTAAACCGATAGGAACAAGTCCGAGCTCCGGATTCACCAGGTAAGTTCGTGTTCCAGGTACCGGACGGCCAATCGGCACCGGCTTTCCAGCCAAGGCCGGCAAGTCGGTCAGACGGCTATAAACCGTTACGTCTGTGCATTCCGTAGGCCCGTACGTATTGACTACTTCGGCCCGGCAGAGGGCAGATGCTGCCCAAGGGACAAGCTTATCGGCGGCAATCGGCTCTCCGCCAAGAAAAACGTACCGAAGCGAGCCTAAGCTTCGGTAATCCTCTACCGCCGTTTCGTCCAGAAGCGGATAAAAGGCGATAGGAGTTCCATTGATTAGTGTAATGTTGTGTCGCTTTACCAGAGAGACGACCTCGCTCGCCACGTAAGGACCCGAGGAAAGCAGCACCAATTGTCCACCCGTTACAAGCGGAGCAAACAAGCTTTTTTGCGTAAGGTCGAAGCTCGGCGACGAAATTAACAGCAAACGGTCCGATTCCGACATTCCGAACTCGCCGGTATACCAGTGCAGCAGGTTTGCAAAGCCGGACCGGAAAACGGACGCTCCTTTCGGTTTCCCTGTTGAGCCTGACGTATAGATCACGTACATCAGATGCTCATCTGTCGCCTCACTGCAGGGGTTGTGTTCCGGCTCCTTGTCTAACCCGATCTCAGCATCATCCAGACAAACGATCCGCAAGTCTTCTGTCTGAGGCAACTTTGCCGCCCAATCAGTCGTAGTCACGATCGTCTTCAAGCCGGCACGCTCCGTCATGTACCCGAGCCGTTCTTGCGGAAGCGCCGGGTCAAGCGGCACATAAGCGCCGCCGGCCTTCAGCACGGATAGCAATGCGGCAGCGAGCTCGACGCTGCGCTCCAGGCAGACGCCGACCAGCGTGTTTGGGCCGACACCCTGCGATTGCAGCCGGTGTGCCAGCCGGTTCGCTTTCACATTCAGCTCCTGGTACGTGAGCCGATTCTCTCCCGAGATGACAGCGATCTGATCCGGCGTGCGGCTCGCTTGCTCCTCGAATCGTTCGTGGATCATTCGCTTGCTCGAACGATCCGGTTCAAACCCGCTGAACTGTTGAAGTATCGTCTTCTTCTCAGCAAGACCGATCATCTCGATCTGTGAAATACGCGGGCTGCTGTTGCGGCCAATATGCCGCAGAATCTCGGAATAATGCTCTGCCATTCTTTCAGCCGTTTGCTCTTGAAACAGCTTGGTGCAAAATTCAAGGCTTACTTCCAGTCCGCTCCCCGTTTCCAGCACATGTAAATTAAGATCGAACTTGGCGATGGGACTGTTCATTTTACACGGCTTCAGTATAAGTCCGCTTGACCCTGAATTCGCCTGCTCCGGCGTATGAACGCTATACATGTCAAACATGACATCAAATAGCGGGTTGCGGCTTCGATCTCTCGTCAGATTCAGCTTTTCCAATAGTAGATCAAACGGATAGCTCTCATGCTCATAGGCCTGCAGCGAGTTATCCTTAACTTCGTGTAAAAAATCGATAAAGTGCTTGTCTCCATGAGGACGGTTCCTCAAGGCTAGCGTATTGATAAACATCCCCATGACCGGTTGCAGCTCAGCTCTTGTCCGTCCTGCAGCAGGAACGCCAATTACAATATCTTCCTGGCCGCTGTATTTAGCCAACAGGATGTAGAAGGCGGATAGGAGAACTAGATGCAGCGTGCAGTCCTGATCCTTGGCGAGCTGGCGAAGCTGCTGGGTCGCCGGTTCCTCAATGTGGAAGCTGATCGTACTCCCATCAAAGCTCTGGACGGCAGGACGTGCATAATCGTAAGGGAGTTGCAATACCGGCACGTTATCCTGAAACTCATGCAGCCAATAGGACTCCATCGCTTTCATTTCTTCCGTACCGAGTCGCTGATTCTGCCACGCAGCATAATCCTTATATTGAATCCGCAGCGCGTGCAGTTCGGTTCCCTTATAGAGCTGAGCCAATTCATCCATAAATATCTGAAGGGATAGTCCATCGCAAATGATATGGTGCATATCGATCAGCAGGTAGTGCTCCCCTTGTGAAGACTTTACAAACTCCGCCCGGAAAAGCGGTGCCTGATTGAGATCAAACGGTCTGATAAAGTGCAGCGCAGCCGCACCCGAACCGGATTCGTGTTCCTCCCTAACCGTCAACTGCCATGCGACAGACGACTCGATGTGCTGCATGATCTCGCCATTCTGCGTTACAAAGGAAGTACGCAGCGCCTCGTGCCGGCTTACCAGCTTCTGCAGAGCCCGTTCTATACGAGCCGGGTCCGCATCCTCCCGCAATTGAAACACGCCAGGCATGTTGTATGCCGTACTTAAGGGGTCACGCTGCTGCACGGAATACAACCTTTTTTGAATGGACGATGTTTCATAAACATCCTGTTCCTTGCAAGGCTCAATCGGCGCATCATCAGCTTGGCTGGATGATTCGATCAAGGCGCTGAGCTCGCGAATTGTCGGTTTCTGGAACAACTGCTTTAAGGGGATTTTGACCTTGAAGGCGTTATGAATGTTACTAATTACCGCAGTCGCTTTTAAGGAATGTCCGCCAAGTTCAAAGAAGTTGTCGTTGATTCCGACGTTTTCCACGTCTAACGATTCGCTCCAGATCGAAGCCAGCTTTTGCTGAAGCGCGTTGTGCGGAGCCTCATATGCTGTTGTGACCAGCATCCGGACGTCCGGCTCCGGAAGAACGTTCCGGTTTATCTTTCCGTTGCTTGTCAGTGGAAGAACATCCAGCTGAACAAAGTACGAAGGAATCATGTAATCGGGCAAAGCTTGCTTGAGATGTGCCTTGATCCCAGGCAGATCAACTTCTGCATGGCTTACCAAATACGCACATAAGTACGTTTGCTGGTGTTTATCTTCCTTGGCCAGCACAACGGCATCTTCAATGTGAGGGTGGCTAAGCAAACGGTTTTCAATCTCGCCAAGTTCAATGCGGAAGCCTCTGATTTTCACTTGATGATCGATCCGCCCCAAATACTCCATTTCGCCGCTGGGCAGCATTCGGACTAAGTCGCCCGAACGGTAAATCCGTTCCCGCTCTTTGTACGGATGGTCCACAAACCGCATTTGGGTCAGCTCATCCCGGTGCAAATAACCTCTGGCAACACCCTCGCCGCCGACACATAGCTCGCCCGGTACGCCAACGGGTTGGATCTTCAAATGCTCGTCCATCACGTAGGTGGTCAGGGTAGGGATTGCTTTGCCGATATTGCTGATTCCGCTTGTAATTTCCTGCAACCCGATTTCCTTATAGGTCACATGAACGGTTGTTTCAGTAATTCCGTACATGTTGATTAACAGCGTGTTTGGATACTTCTCTTTCCACGGATGAAGCATTCTCGGCTTCAACGCTTCACCGCCGAAGATGATGTAGCGCAATTGGAGCTGCTCATCAGCTGTCTGTACCTCAAGGTTCAGTAAGTTATAGAAGGCGCTCGGCGTTTGGTTTAGGACCGTTACCCGTTCCTTTTTCAGCAAGGCCAAGTAGCTTTCGAAATCTTGTGTTGCAGACTCCGGCACAATGACCAGCTTGCCTCCATACAATAAAGCGCCGTACATCTCCCATACGGAAAAATCAAAGCAAATGGAATGAAAGTTCGTCCACACATCGTTCTCGGTAAAATCAAACGGCATATCATCGTTAAACAAAAGCCGAACGACCTGATTATGCTCGACCATCACGCCTTTGGGGTTCCCGGTCGTTCCTGATGTATAAATAATATAAGCCAGATCCCGGCTTTGATTGATAGCTTCCAATGGGGCAATAGACCAGCCGGAAATCTGTTCATCGTGCACGTCAACCGTAATCCCCGCAAATGACGCGCTGCTGGACAACTCGCCTGTTGTAATCAGGAAACCGAGCTTGGAATCCTGAAGCATATAGTCGATCCTGTCTTTCGGCAGCTTGATGTCGATCGGTAAATAGGCGCCTCCCGCCTTCAGCACAGCGAGTATAGCAACGATCATTTCTACGGAACGCTCCAGCATGATCCCTACGATCGTTTCCGCTTGCACACCTTGGCTTCTCAACCACGAGGCCAATTGATTCGACCGTTCTTCTAGCTGCCGATAGGACAACTGGACGTTCTCGTAAGCTACGGCAATGCGATCGGGAGTACGTCTTGCTTGTTCTTCGAACAACTGATGGATCGTTCGGTTTTCCGGATACGATACCCTTGTATTGTTTCTACCGTACAGCAGCTCATGCCTTTCTTCCACGCCGATCATTTCAAGCTCATGCAGCTTGCTGCCTGCATGCTGTACAAGCTGCTCAACCAGATTCCGCCAGTGCAGGGCCATCCGCTCCATCGTGTCCAATTGAAACAGATCCGTATTGAACTCGATATTGCAGAGATACGTTTCTTCCTCATACACTTCAAAAAAGAGATCGGCCTTCGAGCTTTCCGTCTTGATTTCCTGGCAGCGCAGATCGATCGTGGAGCCTTGAACCCGAGTTTGTTGACGATTTTGATACGTAAACAAAACATCAAACAAAGGATTGCGACTGATGTCCCTCGGAACTTGAAGCAAATTGAGCAAATCCTCAAACGGATATTCGGCATGCTCCAAGGCGTTTAATGTATTGATCTTAACTTCCTGCAAAAACTGACTCCATGTTTTCATCGAAACCGGAGCATTACGCATAGGAATCGTGTTCACAAACATTCCGATGATGTCTTGATGATCGATATGCTTCCTGCCCCAGGTCGCCGTGCCGATGACGATATCCTCTTGGCCCGTATATTTGGACAATAGCAAGGTGATGCAGGCCAGGAAGAACATATAGGGTGTCACATGATGCTCCCGGCATAAACGATTCACTTCGCGAGAAATTTCCTCAGAGAATGAAAATGAAAGGTGGCTTCCGTTGAACGTCTGGATCGACGGCCTGCGGAAATCGGTCCGAAGCTGAAGAACCGGAAGTTCATCCTGAAACACGCCAAGCCAGTATTGCTCCTGTTTGCGGGTTTCCTCTTCCGATCTGTACTGCTCGCACTCATAGACATAATCTTTGTACGAAACATGCAGCGAAGGCAGCTGTGACCCTTCATAAGCGGACAAGAGATCTTGAGCGAATATATCCGCGCTGGCTCCGTCAAAAACGATATGATGCGTGTTTACCAGCAGGACATGCCGGGTTTCCTCCAGCTTCAGCAGCTTCACGCGCAGTAGCGGAAAACGGTTCAAATCAAATGGCCGGACCCAGTTTGCCGCTTGTTCCTGGATATATCGCTTTGCTTCCTTGTTTGCCGGTTTCTCCTCCATAAGCAGTGGCAGCCGGAAGTCTGGAGCGATTTTCTGCAAAACCGTTCCATTCGCTTCTGCAAAGTAAGTCCTAAGCGATTCCTGCTTATCGATCACTTGATTCAAGGCATTCTCCAGAGCACGAACATTCAAGGAGCCCTCAATTTCGATCATAGCGACCAAATTGTAATTCAAGCTTTCCGGCTGGAGCTGATGAAGCGCATACAGCCGCTTTTGGGCGGAGGAAGCCGGGTAATGGTCTCGATGCTCCGACGGAAGATCAGCTCTGCCCGGCATCCCCCTCTCGACCGGAGTAGCGGAATCGAGCAATGCGGAAAGATGCTTGACCGTCGGTTGTTCGAACAAGCTTTTGATCTGAATGTTGATTTTGAACTCTTGCTGAATGACGGCGGCCAGCCTCATCGCCTTGATTGAATTTCCGCCCAGATGGAAAAAGTCGTCCTCGATGCCCGCTGTACTTACATTTAAAATCTCTTTCCAATGACGGAGTACTTGCTGTTCGGTTTGCGTGAGCTGCGAATCATATCCGATCGTTCGCGGATTCGCTCTGGATTCGATATCGTCCACTTGAATGAACTGCACCGGTATCATATAGGAGGGCAATGTGCCCCGTAACGCAGACACGATTTCGCCTGCATCTGTCAGCTGCTGTTCGGAAACGACATACGCCAGCAGCTCGGATTGTGCTTCGACATACTGGCATGACGCCTGTGCAATAAGCGAAATGCTTCTCAAGCTTTCCTCGATCACATGTAGGCTGACCCGCCGACCTTTGATCCAAAGCTCTTGCTCCTCTTCCCCCAGCACTTGCAGCTCGCCATTCTCCAGCCATCTTCCACGCAAATTCGTATGATAGAATTCGAGTTCCGTCGGTCCAACGTAGATTTCGCCTGCAATGCCAATTCCCGCATGCCGCATCTCCCGGTCGAGCACGAAAGCTTTAGCATCGCTGCCTGGTAGTATCCCGTAATCAGCAGGATTCAATTTTAATTGTGTGCATATATCATCATGTTTCATATCGGTATAATGCTCAAGGATCCGCTCGATCTCTTCCGAGGGAACCATTGCCAATTCGGTAACGGGTTCCACGCTATTGGAAATCCTTGCTTTCACCAATTGTTTGAAGTAGGCTGCCCATCTCGAAACCGTATCTTCCGACAGCAACCCTTTATTATAATCAAACCTTATGATAAGCTCGTTGCGGAACTCGAATAGGCTTACGAACAGATCATACTTGCTCCCGGCTATGGGAAGCGGAACGTATTCCATTTCGGTTTGATGGAAAGTCTCGTTGGAAAGCCCTCGAATAAGGTTAAACACAACGTTGTAGCTTTGCTCCGCATGCTTCTGGTGAAAGTATCCGACCTCTTCGATGAGCCTCACCGTTTCTTGCACTTTGTCAGAAAGCAGCTTTAGGTTATCAGATGCTTCCACACTCGTACGAATTCCTATCATTTCGACACAATTGCCTACCAAAGCTTCGGCGCCTATCAGATTTTGGCCTGCGAATGGGACGCCAAATGAAATGTCCCGGTTCCCGGTAATCTTGTGCAGGAATGCAAGGAACACCGATGTCATCGTGTTGAATAAGCTTGTGCGGTCTTGGGCCGATACTCTTCTTAATGCTTGGAGCGTCTGTCCGGGTTCCGAAAATTCGAGTCTTCCGCCTGTATACTGCTTCGTCCGTACATGGAAATCGGTTGCTACATCCATGTAAGGAGAGATTGAAGACAGCCTTCCATTTTCCTCCAATGGCTGCGATCCGTCACGTTGATAAGCCCCCATCCATTCCTGCCTAATGATCGGATAATGTCTGAATGGCACTGGCGTCTCAAGTAAGGGATTCGTACCGTGGCACAAACTGTTATAGATTTCAATGAGTTCGTTGAATAGAACCCCGATAGACCAACCGTCCGCGATCAAATGATGAATCACGAATACGAAAACGGAGACAGCATCCTTTTCCCGAATGAAAGCTGCGCGGAAAAGGGGTCCGGATAAATCGAATTCCTTGCGTATCACTTCATGTAGCAGGTTGTTGCAATGCGCTTGATCGCGTGCCGTCAAAGTTTCAACCTGAGCTGCGATCGTCTGGTGAACCGTTTGCGTTCTATGCTTCGCATCAATCGTACTTCTCAGTGCTTCATGCCGTCCGACAATCCGTTGAATGCTTTCCTGCAGTAAGTCTGGCCGAACATTACCAGTGATTCGGAATGCGAGCGCTTCGTTAAATGCGGCGCCGCTACCCGACATCTCCCCTTGCACCAGGATATTGACTTGCTCTTGGGACAAGGGAAGCTTAGACGTGTTGTACACGGATCGATTTGCCGCTTCGAAAGCGAGCATTTTGATTTGCTCTCGTCTTTGGTGAACCGTATCTTCATGTGCGGATACAAGCCCCTTCGGTTGATCGCAGGCTGCTGCAGCAGAGATTTCTGCATATGCTTTCACCGCAGCAGGCCCAGGCTTCGGATCTGAGACCTGTAAGTGATCTCGTGAAGTATTAACGATATGTAACGCTATGTGATGGAGATCCGTAAGCTCCTCATAAAGCTGGGAAAACGAGATATCAACGGTAAAATGACGGATTAGCGCGGCTTTGATTTTGGTAAAAACGATCGAGTCGATTCCGGTCTCCACCAAATTTTCATGAATGTCGATGTCTTCTTCTTTAAGCTTGGTAACGGCCGACACGATGTTGATTAGCCGGCTTATTGTTTCCTGGTAGGACGCAGTACTCATGAGGCATGACTCCTCCCGATTTTTAAATCAAACCGACTTCAGCGTGTTCACGATTGCTTGCATAGGAAGCAGGCTCAAAGCTTGGCCAGCATTTTAGTTTGTCAAATTCATATGTAGGGAGATGAAGCCGTCTTGTCCGCTGTGTATCGTACAAGCAATCCCATGCGAGATTCGCGCCCCTCGTGTATAGTTGTGCAATTCGTCCCAGATGGCTTTCGCGGTCTTTATGATCCAGTTCGGATAATAATTGGTTGCCCTGGTTGGATAGCAGCATCAAATCGTTCTCATTCAGCTCGCCTATATTCTTAGTCGGGTTTGAGGAACGCACCTTCCTGTGCACCCCATAAAACAGCTGGTCGCGGATGTTGGTTTTGTTATCAAATTTTTGCAGCTTCTCTACCAGCTCCCCTGTCGTATAAGCAAGAACCGCTGTCCGATATTCATGATGGTCGCGCGCTGCATTCACGGTGTAACAAATGTCCTCCAGATGCAATTCCGAATTACACTGCAGATGGCGAATATATCGTTTGATAAGTTTGCTGAGCAACGTTTTATTTTTCGCGCTTAACGTGAATAAAAAGGCCTTATGCTGGGTTTTGTCTCGTTCGGCTGCAGTCTCGGCATATTCCTCCAGAATGACATGGGCATTAGTGCCTGAAAATCCGAAATTGTTGACGGCGCATCTTCGGATCCCATGGATGGGCTGCCAATATGCAGCGTTTAGAGAAATATAAAACGGCGACTGTTCAAAGTTGATTTGAGGGTTAGCCTCAGCAAAATTGGCAAGAGGCGGTATTTGTTTATGCTTCAGCATCAGGCAGCATTTCACAACGCTCGAAAGTCCGGACGCTTCATATAAATGTCCAATGTTGGCACGTACCGAGCCGATCGAACAGTACTGGGTGCTGTCCGTATGGGCGGCGTAGGCGTCAGTCAGCCCCTTCACCTCAATCGTATCGCCCGTTAATGTTCCGGTACCTTGCGCCTCTACATAGCTAATGGTGGACGGGTCCACATTCGCCTGACGAAGCGCCTCCGAAATCGCCTCGGTATGGGCGGCTGGATTCGGCATAGCCAAGCCGACGGATCCTCCATCGTGATTGACGGCACTCCCTTTGATCACCGCATATACGGGGTCTTTATCCCGGATAGCAGCACTTAGGCGCTTGATCAATAGGGCGACCACCCCTTCCCCTTCGCCTGTTCCGCTGCCGCTTGAATCGAAAGGCCTAGATCTGCCGTCCGCCGACTCAAACCCCGCTTGAAAGCCATCGTCTATCGGCACGGTTTTTAGGCGAATTCCTCCTGCAATCGCCTGTTCGCATTGGCCGCTCCGGATCCCTGAGCAAGCAAGATCGAGCGCAACAAGTGAGGAGGAGCACGCCGTATCGACCATGAGAGCGGGGCCCTTTAGATTAAATAGATGCGAGACTCTTCCCGCTATATTGGAGGATAAATATCCGGTAGGCGTACTTTCATCCTTGGATCGTGAAAGAATCCGCTGATACTTATGACCGTCCATATCTCCGATGTAACCGACATACACGCCCGTTCGTGTCCCATTCAGACGCTTTCCCCCATAACCCGCATCTTCGATCGCCTTAGCTGCCGTTTCCAGAAACAATCGTTGTGCGGGCGACATTGCAATGGCTTCTACAGGAAGGATTTTGAAGTAATGATAATCAAACGTATCGATCTCGTTTATATACGAAGCTTTGTGAAATCGGTAATTGCCTGCCTTATATCCTTCCAAAGCCAGATAGTCCGACAGATCAGCTTTGCGGTTTTCCGGGAAATTTTGCACGGTTTCCGTCCCCGTAACGATCGTTTGCCAGAAATCGTCCGGCGTATCGGCTTGAGGGAGTTTAACGGAAATACCTATAATCGCCACGTGATCGGAATGCACGTTGACATTCCCCTCATTCCGCACACGCTCCTGCTTCCGCGCATTTCCATTCGCAATATAGCTCGCCAACTCTCTGATGGTCGAGTTCGCGTAGAAATCGGCCGCCTTAACCTTATCTCCATGGATCTCCTGCAGCCTGGAGGTTATTTGATTGAGCTGGATCGAACTCAAGCCGAGCTCAAAAAAATTGTCGTATACACCCGGAGCAACATCCTCCAGATACTCCTTGCAGATGGTAACGATCTGCCTCTCAATTTCGCTAAGCTGCTCTTGCTCCTGAACTTGCCTAAGCCGCTTGATTTGAGCTAATTCCTGAATGATCGATGTAAATTCCCCCGCCTCAAACCGTTCCACTAATTGAAAGCGTTGAACCTTGCCGCTCGTGGTCTTAGGAATTTGCCTGATGGGAATCACATGGGCAACCTGGATTCCTGCACGTAAGTTGACCCCCTTTTTAATATTGCTTTCTACCCTCAAGAAGTCTTCAAGCTTTTTGGAATATTTCACAAAAGCTACGACTTCTTCCGTTTGGCTGCTGTAATTTTGCGCACCCCCTATCGCAACTTCCGCTTCGCTTAATGGGACGCCCGCTTCTTCGATCGCGATCCGTTCCAAATCATGAGCATAATAATTTTGACCGTTTAAAAATAAGACGTCTTTATATCTTCCGATCACCACGAGTCTGCCTTCGTTCATAAACCCTAAGTCACCGGTATTCAGCCAGCCGTCTTCGCTTAGGACTTCTTTTGTCTTTTCTTCATTGTTGTAATATCCGCTTGTTACGTTGATTCCATGAATTTCAATAAAACCGACGGTATGATCGGGAAGAGGCTCCCGTTCCGGGTTCGATATCCTTACACTCGTATGCTTGATCGGATATCCAAGGTCTACAAAGGCCGCTGCATGCGGAGCATGCTTATGATCCAAATAACGCACTTCCTGCCCAATACTCATATGCTGTCTGTCAATGTAATAAGTTCTGATCGGCTCTCTTGGTTTAGGAAGAGTCACGACCAGGGAAGCTTCTGCCAATCCGAATCCGGTAGCCATCACATCGCGGCTCATTTTGTATTCGCTCATCTTTGTTAAGAACGCTTCACATAGATCGGGCGAAATCGGCTCTGCTCCATTGATGATTTTTCGTACGTGTGACAAGTCATACGTTTTGTCAGCATACTTTTGCAGATATTTCAGGATAAATCGGCAGCCGAAATTAGGGGTGAACATCAAGGTGGATTGATGCTTGGTCGCCTTCTCCAGCCAAATCGTAGGTCTGCGGATAAAATCGTTCGTCTGGATTTGTACCTGATCAATATTGGCCAGCAGCGGCATTAAGTGGCAGCCGATAATGCCCATGTCATGCGTCAAGGGAAGCCAGGTAATCAGTTTGTCGGTTGGGTCGATTTGGATAGAATCAGCAAGCCCCTCCAGGTTGGCCAGAAGATTACAATGCTTCAGCACAACCCCTTTTGGGTCTCCCGTTGAGCCTGACGAAAACTGAATAAACGCAATATCCTCCGGCCTGCTCGCATGGATAGTTCCCTCTGTATCCCAGTTGTACACTTCCGTGATATTTATCATTTTTTCTGATAAATAACTGGCGTCAATTCCCGCTCGTTCCGCATAGCTCAGCAAGCTTTGGTACTGCTCCGTATCACATAATAAATAAGGATTGTTTAACCGATTCCATATTTTGAAAAATTTAAGCTTATGCTCATCATTGCTTCCAGACGTCACCGGCACCGGGACCATCCCCCCCAGGATGCCGGCCCAGAACATATGAATAAAATCCTCGTTATCATTCAGCTGGAACACGAGCTCATCCCCATATCGGATTCCTTTGCTTTGCAAGAAACCTAGAATCCGGGAACTCGATTGTAGGAGCTCGACATAGGTAACTTCTTTTTCTTCACCTTGTTTTTTGACAAAAGTAATCTTTTTCCGATCTTCCGTGTATTTTCGCAGAATAGCTTCTGTTAATGTCAAAGCCAAGCCCCCTTTTGAGTTCGTTACGATTACATACAGTTGATTTCGATAAGGACATCCTAAGTATTGGAAAAGAGTAAAACATTTTACATCTATTTCATTGGTTAAGGATACAATAATAATTAAATATTGGTAAATAGGAAAAAGGTAACAACCCCTGATTTGCCAAGTATATTGGGTCCGTAGTTATACGATTAGAAGTCGATTTATGCCGAATAAACAACAAAAATAACCGGCCTCCTTGGAGGTCCGGTTGTATTCATCCTATGTTCTTGAAGCTTCCGTATAAACCATTCTCGTATAATTCTTACTTAATCCAACATAAAAAGCGATCATCACTACTACGAAAATTCCTATGCTGTACAACATTTGCGTAACAAACTGCACACTCATGATCACTTCCAGCATCGACATTGCTACCATACTATGAGCAATTCCTACAAGCACAGGCAAGATAAACGCGATTCCAACCTGCATGTATACCGACCGTCCGACTTCCGCTTCACTCATCCCTATCTTCTTAAGTATCGTATATTGTTCTTTGTCCGTAAAGGCATCGCTTAGGATTTTGAAATAGATGGTGCTAAACGTAGCCATCATGAATACGATGGACATGATGGAGCCCAAAAAGAAGAAAGTCCCCAGCGCATAGTATTCTTGTACATACTGATTGATGCTCCCGTTCACCTTACCTCCGGGTACAATCGCTGCAAGCGATTGGACAAGGGCTTCGCTGTTTTCCTGATCGGAGATTCGAATGCCATGAAGCAAAGTTTCATCATGGTTGGTCTGAAGCTTCGTATAATCTTTATCTGGCAAAACATAGATGTTCTTGTTCCCGAAACGATCAACATTGCCTGTGATTGGAACCTGGCGCGCCTCTTTTACCCTATAGGGTTCCCCATTTATTTTCACCTCTTCGCCATGTACCCGCACCGGAGATGCCATCGTTCTGGCACTAAACAAAAACACGATTTCATTCGATTGGGGCTCCATTTCACGGAGCAGTTTCTCAAAGTTTTTGTATTCTAAAAATTCAAGGGTTCGTTGAAGCTGAGAATAGCTGATCAGAATCGCTTCGTTCTGAGGATCAATCCTGATGTGACTTGCGTACTCGGTTTTGATCGGAAGAAGACGAAGTTCATTCCATCCGATCAGTTGATGGTCCGTAGCTTCAATCGCTTGCCTGACCTTGTCCTTGATGTCTGGATCGCTGCTTGCATACGTAATGCTGTACGGAGCTTCTATCAGCTTATGATCCTCTGCGTACTGCTTAAAGGCCAGACTTATGCTAAACGCCGTTACGGTCGCTGCAGCCAAAATAGCGGTCATTGCCAAGCTTCGGTAATTCGCCTTTAAGCGGAAGAAAAGGTTGCTAATGCTCACGAGCCTGACATCTTTGTAAACCATTTGCTTGGATTTGAGTAATTTTTTAAACATAATGGTTAAACAGCTGCCGAAGAAAAAGTAGGTGCCGGCGCTTACTAGCACCAAAGTGGTCATTGCGGCAAACAGCAGATCCAAGTTCCACCGGAGGAAAGTGAGAGCGACCAGGTATCCGACTGCGATACACACTACGCCAAGAATTCCTTTCACATAATTCAATTGCGGTACGGCCGGCTTCGCTTTCGTGGCATGAATCATATCGATCAACCGGCTTTTTTTCACTTCGTTGTAGTTTTTACGCCCCAACAGCGCGAAGATCAGACCGAACACGATCACCAGCTGAATCATAGCCTTGAAGGATATCGTAAAGGGAATTTCAACTTCCAGAGACATGGCCTTTCCGAGAAGCATGAAGAAGAGCTTGGAAAACATAACGCCCACCGTCAAGCCAACCACCATCGATAATCCGCCGAGCAGCATGCTTTCAATAGCGAAAACTCTTCCGATCTTGGAGGAGCTGATTCCCATTAGCATGTAGATGCCGGTTTCCTTCTGTCGCTGCTTAAAGAAGAATCCATTCGCATGCCACATAAAGAATACGACGGTACACATCAAAACAAAGCCCGAGGTCATGCTCGCAACTACAGCAGATTGCAGTCGCTGTGTTAACTGCACAAACGTATCGTTATACTGAATGGCCACGAAGTTATAATAAGTGGCTACTGTAACGACCAATACGATCACATACAGCCCGTAAATTCTGAGATTGTTAGTCAGGAGCTTGTAGGCAATTTTAAACGAATTCATGACTCGTCCCCCCCATGACGGCGAGCATGTCTAGCACCTTCTTAAACAAATCTTGTTTGTTGCCTTCGCTTTCCAAGCGTCCGTGTATCCGACCGTCTTTCAGGAACATGACCCGATCACAATAGCTGGCGGCAACGGCGTCATGGGTGACCATGATAATCGTTGTGGAGAGCTTTCTATTTACGTTTTTAAAACACTCGAGAACCTCCGAGGAGGATTTCGAATCAAGCGCCCCGGTCGGTTCATCGGCAAAAATGACTTTAGGCGATGTGATCAAGGCCCGGCAAATCGCCGCCCGCTGTTTTTGCCCTCCGGATAATTCGTACGGATATTTGTCCAATTGCTCGTAAATACCAAGCAATTGCGTCAACTCCGTCATTTTAGCCATAATGACATTGAGCTTTACATTATTCAACGTTAACGGAAGTGCGATATTATCCCTGATGGTCATATTATCAAGCAAATTAAATGCCTGAAATACAAATCCTATGGTATCTCTGCGGAATTTGGCCAATTCCTTGTCCTTGATCAACGTAATATCAATGCCGTCAATGTTTATCTTACCCGAGGTTGCTCTATCAATCGTAGACATAATGTTCAATAGTGTTGTTTTTCCTGAGCCCGAGGGCCCCATGATTCCGACAAATTCACCGGCGTCAAAATCAAGAGTTACTCCTTTTAATGCCCGGTAAGAGCTAGTCGTATCGCCGTACTGCTTTGTAACTTCAGACACCTCGACCATTCTCATCACAGCCTCAACTCCATCATCCATTGTTTTGATTCAAATGTCTTCCTCATTATATGATTTCGCTGGTCTTCTATCTATTTGTTGTCGTTACATTTTTTTGCTTAAAGTTACATTTTTGTAATACAACGCGAACTGAGGCAATTATCCCCCCGATGTCCGATGCTCGATGAGCCGGTTTACCCGCTCCGAACAAAGGAGCATAACCATGACAAATATCAAGACGACGATCGGCAGCATGCCGATGCTGGTCTGCGAAGCAAAGACCCCAAATACTGGGGGAAGAAAGGTGCTTCCCGTATAAGCCACGGCCATCTGGTAGCCCATAAGCTTGGCCGAGTTCGCTTGGCCGAACCGTGCCGGAGTTTCATGAAGCAAACCAGGGAATATCGGAGCAAGCCCCAGGCCGATAAAAATAAAACCAATAAGCGATACCGCGGCAGGCAGAGGAAGCGACAGAAGCAATCCCCCGGCTATGATGATAATCTGACCGGCCCGAATCAACACGCGGTTGCTTACCTTCATAGTCGCAAAGCCGGTCATAAACCGGCCTGCTGTAATGCCGCCAAAGTAGCAAGCAACCCAGACCGCCGCTGTTTCCGCCGATACCTGCTTGTCCCCGACTAAATAGCTGGCTCCCCATAAGCCAACGGTCGATTCAATCCCGCAGTAAAATAAAAACACCGCGAGGGTAGCCTTGACGCCACGCATCCGTAGCGGATTCTTAGTACTGATCTCTTCCTTGGATCCTCCGCCTGCATCCGTATTCCCGGCAGATGTTGAACTCCGGGTGGACTGCTGAAGGGAGGCAACCCGCCCCCACAACGGAAGAGTAACTAACAATACGATCACGAAACTGAATTGGATGATCGCAACTGCCGAATAACCGTCTCTCCAGGACTGCTGATCTGCTATGTAGGTGGACATGATGATGGGACCCAGCGTCGCCCCTACTCCCCAGAAACAATGCAGCCAGTTCATATGATGCGCCTTATAATGAGTTGCCACAAAATGATTGAGCCCGGCATCTACCGCCCCGGCCCCGATGCCGAGAGGAACCGCCAGTACAGCAAGCCACAACAGAGAAGGCGACAGGGAGAAGCCCAGCAAAGCACAAGCGGTCAAGCAGCAGCTGATTAACGTAACTCGGCCTGTTCCATATTTTTGGATGACACTGCCGCTAGCCAGGCTCGATAGGATTGTTCCGCCTGCCGTAATCATGGACAACAGTCCAGCCGATTCGAAGGAAACCCCGAATTCAGTATGCATGACTGGCCATGCGGCTCCAAGCAGGGAGTCAGGAATCCCCAAGCTGATAAATGCCAAATAGATAATAATAAGAAACCACGTCGCCATGAGTAAATTCCTCTTTCCCCATTCTTCCTTCATTCGAATCGCACTCGGATGATGCTGCATGATAGATGGATTTTATACTAAATATTGCAGCATAGGATAGATACCGTCAAGATCAGTCGTATGTTCACCTATCCGACGGATAACGATAAGCCCTCCTCTCCCGAATTCCTCATACCATTTGGAGCTGAATAGATTTGGGTGGTGGAAGGAATATTAAATCAAGAGAAATGTTGGATATCATTAACTCCTGGGCTGGAGGGATTAAGTTGAATACGCTGGACTGGAGCCGGGGCTTGACGGAAATGACGCTTGCCTTTCATATTGTGTTCGCCACAGTGGGGGTCGGTCTGCCCATTTTTATATCCTTTGCCGAATGGCTCGGAATCCGTAAGCAAGATCCCCACTACACGCTTATGGCGCGTAGATGGACTCGGGGTTATGTCATCACGGTGGCCGTCGGTGTCGTGACCGGTACGTGCATCGGTCTGCAGCTAAGTTTGTTATGGCCGGAATTCATGCGGTTTGCGGGTAATGTGATCTCGCTGCCGCTCTTTTTAGAAACCTTCGCCTTTTTCTTTGAAGCTATTTTCCTCGGGATCTACCTGTATACCTGGGACCGGTTCTCGAACCCCTACTATCATTGGCTGCTGACGCTTCCGATCATCTTGGGATCATCGGCTTCCGCGCTTTTTATTACGATGGTCAATGCGTTTATGAATACGCCGCAAGGCTTTACGCTGGAGGATGGAAAGCTGACCCATCTCGATCCGCTCGCGGCCATGTTCAATCCCGCTACGCCCTCCAAAGTAGCTCACGTGCTGTCCTCGGCTTATTTAACCGCTGCCTTTCTGCTGGCCATGATTGCCGCATTCGCGCTGCTTAGAAGGCGAAACCATGACTATTACAAGAAATCCATCCGTTTCAATATGGCTACCGGATTGATTCTCGCCGCAGCCACGATCTGGATCGGCGATAGCTCGGCCGTTTTTCTAGCGGAGGAGCAGCCTGAGAAACTTGCCGCGGCCGAATGGCATTTTGAAACCGGGAGCCAGGCTCCTCTCGTGATTGGCGGCCGCCTGGACCCGGAGACGCTGGAGATAACAGGAGCGCTGCATCTCCCATGGGCGCTTAGTCTTCTGGCCACGCACGATCCGAACGGAACCGTGATCGGCCTGAACGATTTTCCGAAGGAGGACTGGCCTCCTCTATATGTCCATTATTTGTTTGATTCCATGGTAGGCATCGGCTTCTACTTGTTGGCCATTCCGCTGCTGTTCTTCATCCTTATGCGGATGAAGCGGTACAATGCCTATAATCGCTGGATGCTTTATGGCATCACAGCAGGCGGTCCCTTGTCCTTGCTCGCGATCGAGCTGGGGTGGTTCTATGCCGAGGTTGGCAGGCAGCCATGGATACTGAGGGGGTATATGCGCGTGTCGGAGGCAGCGACAACTCACCCCCATGTCGGCGTTACATTCTGGATGTTTGCCGCCTTATATTTGCTGCTTGCCATCATCAGCACATCCGTTCTCAGCCGTTTGTTCCGCAATAAGCCCGCGGAGCTGGAGCTGGAAGAACGGAGAATCATCCTATAGGAGGGACCCGCATGTCGCTCGAACTGCTTGGGATCACCGTGCTTTGGGTATTTCTGTACGGATACTTGATCGTGGCCTCCATCGATTTCGGGGCTGGATTTTATGCTTATTTCGGCCGAGTATTAGGTATCGAAACCGTGATCGCGCCTGTCATTTCCCGGTATTTGTCTCCCGTCTGGGAGGTTACCAATGTGTTTCTCGTTTTTTTCTACATCGGCATTGTCGGATTCTTCCCGGAAACCGCCTATTATTACGGAACGGCTCTGCTAATCCCCGGAAGCATAGCGCTCATTCTGCTTGCCATCCGAGGCTCATTCTACGCCTTCGCCAATTACGGCTCCAGGTCGAGCAGCCTGTATCTGTTCGCATATGGCGCCACGGGCCTGCTGATACCCGCCGCATTATCGACCGTATTCACCATATCGGAGGGCGGATTTTTATCCGTTCAGGGGAATACCGTGGAATTACGGATGGAGGAGCTGTTCTTTAGCGCCTACTCCTGGGCGGTCGTTCTGCTAGCCGGATCGAGCGTGCTGTTCATCAGCTCGACCTTCCTGACGTATTATGCGGATCGTGCGAAGGACAGCAAGGCGCGCGAATGGCTGCGCTCTTTCTCGATATGGGGAGCCATTCCCACGATTATTTCCAGTCTCTTTGTCTTCATCGCGCTTCGCAACCATAACCGGGAACATTTTCAGAACACGCTCGAGTTATGGTGGATGTTCGGCCTCTCTCTTCTCAGCTTTATCCTGGCTATCTGGCTCATTAGCCGACGTACCTATTATGGAACCGCATTTGTGCTGGTAATGCTGCAGTTTGCTTTTGCCTTCTTCGGGTATGGAGCCTCCCACCTGCCCTATTTGCTTTACCCGTATCTGACGCTATCCGGAAGCCTCACCAATCCCGTCATGGGTCGGGCGCTGGTCGTATCGTTTGTCGCTGGGCTGCTGCTGCTGATCCCTTCTCTTGTGCTGCTGCTTCGAACCTTTATCTTCAATGCCAGCTATGTGAAAGGAGAACCGTCATGAGTGTCTTCGACCGTCAGGACAAATGGCTGATGCGGCTTTGCTTCGGGATCGCTGTGCTGATGCTGTTATCCGCTATTCGCTATATGCTGTAAGGCGACAGGAAAGGATTCACATGTAAAACTGGCTTGTCTTAACTTGCGACCGCTGCAAAGAAAAGCCGCTCATGACAAGGTTCCACGCATCATCTGAGCCTCTCCAGTCCTGCCCCCGCGGCACCGTTACGCAGCAAACATCTCTCAAGCTCCACTCTTCATCTACAACCCTGGCCATCGGATGAGAGGGGTTCATGATCAGCAGCCGGTATCCCCCCTTGACCAGCGTATCCAGCGCCGCCTTCAACTGCTTGGCCTCCTCCAGACTTGTTTCGGTCCGGATGAAGAGAACGGGTTTGTTGTGAATCAAATGCCAGAAGCGGTGAATACGCCTGTCGACCTTCTCCTTGAAGGCAGGGTAAGCCTCCCACCAACGTTCAAGATAGAGTGGGAAATCGTGGTAGGAGACGATATCGTAAACCTGATCTCTGATTACGTAGCATTCGTACGTTCGGTCAACTAGCTGCAGACTCTTGAAATCCATCAACCCTCTAAACCGATTCTGCAGCAGTTGGATCAGTCCTGGCGTGGAATCCGATGAAAACCAGTCAAGGGGACCTGCCGCTTGGCGCAGTCCGAGTCTGTTTAGCTGGTGGGCTACTTGGCAGTTGTTTCCCAGGCTGATGATGCTGTTATATCGTCCGACACAATCCTTCCATTTCATAGCGCACACGTCCCCCGCTGCCGTTTCGTTAAGCCCTGATGGTTGACACGGGCCCAGTATCACCTTATTCCCGTAGGGTGGCTATGGTGCAGATACAGTTGCTGGATCGGCAATCTTGTATATGATTTATAATTAATGTAGCTAATCATTAATGACATTACTTATTTTATAGATGCAATAAGTAGACATAAATTTTATTATGTTAAGTATTCACTGACCTCGCATCGACCGTGAAGATCCAAAAAAAGCCAAGCCGGTTATATCCTGGCTTGGCGTATCTTTTAATCATAGACTGGCTAGTCCCTCTACTCTAGCGGGTATAAAATAACGTCGATAGGAAAAGCCGAGCCCGCAGCGGGCGAAAACTCTAAATTCAGCGACGGCTCCGTCCCGTTCGTCCGCGCAATAATCGTGTAGCCCTGATAGTCCATCATGACTCCCGATGGCGGAGTTTGCACGATTTTTCCGTCAACCTTAAACGGTCCTTTAAACACGCCGCCGCGCGGCAGGATGAGCACGGACATTCTCGGAGGGGCTTTGATCTGAATCTGGTATACGACTCCATAATTGCCTAGATTAATCGATGACTTCTTCTCGAAGGCGTCTCGGCCTGAGACAAACACATCCGACGTTCCGTCGCCGATCGCAAAGCTAGTCGGCACCTTTACAGAAGAAGCGACCATCTCCCACAACACCTCGGAGCCGGTGAATGTGCCCCGGACATTGCCGCTGTAAGGCAAAGCCGGATATAGAGCGGCCTCCTCCAGCCCATCCTTCTGCTCCATGGCTACGAACGTGAACACGACCTCCCCGTTCGTCTCGACATCATACATCACATTGACGCCTTGACCGGGATAAAAGTCAGGCATCGTTCGGTAGTAAGCGGACTCGCCTGGCTGAAGGCTCATCGTCTCTTCGCGTTGTCCGCCCTGCAGAAATTCAATCGTCGCTTCATTGCCGATAAGGTTCGCATAGATCGACGGATAAACCTCGCCTTGATTAGTCGTCTTGATCGTGACGCTGCGCGTATTGTCCGGGTTATGCGCGATGATGGCGAATTTCATCTTCCGGTCGGTGCCGTTCACATGATCGGCATAAAGCCGCCCTTTCCCATTGACCTTGTCCCGGTACAGCATTCCTTTTTCCGTGAAGGTTTCGGGACTGTCGCTGACGAGCAAGGGGCGGTCCTCCGGCTTCCTCTCTTTTCGATTGAGCTGAGGGATGCCACGCAAGTAGGCTCTCAGCACTTCTTCCTCTTCCCTTACATAAGTGCCGACGGGCTTATGATGTACGTGGTACTCGAATTCATCCAGATAGGGCTGGTCCTTCACGAGTATGTTGCGGGAGAACGTCTCGCTGACTTGTCCCAGGCTGTCGGTTACCTCAAGAGATACTTTATACAGCCCCGGAACGAAAATAGCTTGGGCATTCCCCGTCCATTTTACATCCTCCAGCTTGCCGCCTTTCGGATCATAGCTAAGGTCCATATAGCGGATAGGCTCGCCGATGCGATAATATTCGCGGTCTACGGCAAACTTGGCGATCGGCTTCATGTTCGGCATCGTATCGTTCGCAAACAACGAAGGATCCGTTGAACTACGGATATAGCTCAGATCCACACGACGGGATTCTTCATCGATGCGGCTGCGGAAGGAAACGTAGCGTTCCAGAAACGCCAATGCGATATATAGCCGGTCGCTCTCAAGCATTGCCTCCTCTCCCCATGGCTGTGCCGCACCATTTACATATAAGGTCTGATCGGCCGGGGTTAGCTCCAGAAATGCTTTGGGGGTCGTAATCTGCACGGCTCCCTTCTCTTCCTCCCAGTTCACAGGAAGTCCGAGCCATGGCTCCAGCTCCGCAGCCGGCAAGTAAACGCGACTCTCTCTTTCAATTGGCGGAAGCGCTGCTTCCGTCTTGAAGCCGTCCACATAAACGGACGACGATCCGGGATAAAGCAGCAGATTCGTTGCTTCGGGTACGGCTGCGGCAGCAGCCTGTCCGATCGAGGCTCCCAGTAAGCACAGGGCGCAAAATGCGGATAATAAAGGTCGTACATATAGCTTCATGTAAGCAGGTCCTTTCTGTCTTTGCTTGACGTGGTTCTCCGAGTCTACTTTTTATCCTGCAGAGGATAAATGATCCATTCAACCGGGCTGCTGTTTCCGGGGGCCGCCATCCACTCGATGTGGACGGAGGACTCCAGGCCGGTCGTCCGCGCAGCGACGAACGCGCCATCCTGGTCCGTCAAGCCTCCTTGCGGCAGCGGAACGACGATGCCGTCCACTTTGACGATCCCATCGGCATGACCGTCCTTCACATGCAGCGCGATTGCGACGGGCCGAGGGTCGTTATAGTGGATGGTATGACCCAAGCCGAAGTCAGTAGCGGCCTTTTTCTCAGGGGACCAAGAAGATACGGACTTGAGGTTGTTCCCGTCCGTAATAAGATCCAGTCGGACCTCAGAATCCAGGCTCCCTTCCTCGGGCGCCTTCTGCTCGGAGACAAGCTTCGAGAGATCGCGGAAAATAGCACCGGCTTCCCCCTCGATAGCAGCGACAAATCCGATTTCCACCGTTCCGTCTGTTGTCATATCCTTGAAGCTTGCCATACCTTGTCCCGGCTCCAGCTTGTAGCTGCCCAGCTCGAGCGTCTGTCCCGGCGCGATATCCAAGGCCGGTTCGTCCGTTTGTCGAGTCATAAAGTCCGTCACGGCCACTTTCGCCAGTGTACGGTGGAGCAGAGTCGGCTCAAGCTCCCCCGCTCCGGTGACGCGCACGGTCCGATTTTGCGTGGTTGAGGGATTATAGGCGATGACCTTGAGCTCGACAGGCTTCCCGAGCCCATTGCTATGATGGGACAGCAATCGAGCATGTCCGTTCACCGTTTGCCTCTTCAGCAGTCCCGTCTCTAGAATCCTGTGATTCTCACCGCTGACTACCCGCTGACGGTAGCTGGAGCGGGTGACTAGCGAAGTCAGCGGAACGGCCTTCTCTGAAGCATCCTTCCAGGCTTCCGATGTGCTCTTTATCAGAGTTCCCACTGGACTTGTGTACCAGGGATACTCGGCTTCGCTCAAGTAGCTTTCGTCCGACACTTGAATATGGCGGGTGTACGGACTGCTCCAATTGCCATGCCGATCCCTTGCTTCCAGCGTCACCGCATAGGTACCCGGCCGGAAGAAAGCGTCCTCCTTGCCGGTCCACCGGTATTCCGGCAAGCCTTCGGCATCGGCGTCATAGCTAAGATCGATATACTGGATAGGCTCGCCTATTCGATAAGAAGCCTTGTCGGTTGCAAATATCGTGATAGGACGCGAATTAGGCTGCGTATCCCCGGGGTATGTCGATTCGCGATAGGCTGAATCCGTCGGTGTTTCATACGTTAAGACAACCCTGCTCGGTCCCGGCAAATACTCATACCGGATGCCCATATAGGGGGCTGCCCAGCTGAGCTTGACCAGCAGCGACCCATCGCGCACGATAGCCGCCTCCTCCAAGTCTATCGAAGAACCGTTCACCGAAGCTTTCCCGCGCTCCAGATCCCACTCCAAATAAGCCTGAGCTGTCGTGAGTCCGACTGCCCGGCGTCCCTCATGCCAAATTGCTTCCATTCCTAGCTGATCGGCAAGCCAGCGGATCGGAACATAGAAGCTTCCATCCACAATTTCAGCCGGCGCCCCAAGCGGAATCTCGCTGCTGTCTACCTCGGCGGATAACTGCCGATCCTGGAATTGAATATGTACGGTTGTGCCCGATACGTCGACCGCCGAGACGGAAGAGCCGACGGCAAGCGTCCCCAGCAGCAACGAAAGGGCTGCTATATGTTTCTTCTTCAAGATGCCTACTTCTCCTTTTGCATGTAAGATATAATGACCTATATAAATGTAACATGAAAATTAGGATATGACACGCTTGTACGGTAAATATTTGATAGAGATTGCCGGGGCTTCCGATGTGACCGTATCGACGTTTAAAAAAGAGCCATAACGAAAACGCTGTTTGGCTCCTTTTCTGGCAGGGGTTCTGCCACCTTCCATCCGTGCGGCTGTATCTGAGATACAATTGGAACTCGACTCTATTAACTAACGTTGGGAGGAGACACACTTGGATCAAGTATCTTCTTACTGGGGAAATTCATATTATATGCGGGTCGAATTTGTACCTAAGGGGAGTGTAACGATGAGCGCGGCCATTTCTAAGCTGATCACGTTGAATCTCAGGTAGCTGTTTGCGGAAACCAAAGCTATTCTACATCAATTGGATGCTGAATATTATCCCGATAATCATCCACATAAAGCTGGCCATTGCTGCCTTTTACGGCATAGAATACGTCCTCTAACTTTTTGCCGCGCACCTTGAGCTGGGACATCAGCCAGGATTCGGAAATATGGTTGGACTTTAAACTTTCGATCAAAAGCTGCCCGTCGATTACAAGCTCGATTGGGAACTGTATGGCTTTGCCTGCATTCAATTTCAGGTCTTTTAACGTCACGGTTTGCAGTTCCTTTTTCTTTTGAACAGATAATTTTCCGTTAATCTCTAGGAGGGCGTACTCCACATCCTCTATATTAAAAATGTCTCTCTGGCGAAGCTGTTGGTTCAAAGAATCCAGTGTCATATTATTTTTCTTCAAATTATTTTCCAGAATAAGCCCTCCTTCTATGAGAACGGTGGGCGTTCCCTCGGTCCACATCTTAAATGTTCTGAATTTCAAAAAAAGCTTGGATAACACATAAGAAGTAAATGTAAAGACAGCCAGGGCTATTAATAGATGAACAACCTTTATTTTCTCGTTAAATGCAAAGTTAGCTGCCGTAGCTCCTAATATGACGGCCGTTACGAATTCGTGGAAGTTCATATTGGAGAGGGTTTGCTTTCCCAATACCCTCGCAATGACCAGTAGGATTAAAAAGGCCGAAAAACTTCTGATTAAAACAACGAGATGTTCCATGCCAAAGCCTCCCTATACCAAATTGCATACTTGTATATAGGTTATCCGCAACGCAGGAATAATAAACCAGTGGAATTCATGAGTCGGTTTGAGAATTGCTCCATAACTTGACTCTAGGGACTTTAATTCTAATAATAGGTGGCTTGATTTCTAAATGAGAACTTTGGCAAATACCATTACTCTTGCGTTATGGTTATTTATCCTTACCTATTTTGGTAATAAGCTCGGTGTTCCAAAAAACATGTACTACTTTATTACTGTTGTCCCTTTAGGTTTAGGTGGAATGTTCTTGATCAATTATTTTTTTGATAGAAAAAACGACAAACGTTAGTTACAACGTATATTCATATAAAAATAGAAAGCTACCTTTAACCAGGCAGCTTTCCTTTTTGTGCATTAAGGCTTAGTGAACACGAATAGCATTCCAGCAGCATTCCTGAACTTGGGCGAATAATTCAGGCGTCTGTTCGACTACTCCCCGCCCCATGACATTAAATAGCTTGACCATCGCTCCGTAAACGATAGCAATCAGTACATCGGACGGTAATGGGCATATGATCCCTAGACGTTTACCTTCCTCCAGAACTTCCCGAATCAGGCTCAAAAACCGATCAAATGACTCCCGGCTCTCGGTATTTAAGAAGGGAGCCCCCGAATGGGAATCGATAAAGGCAAGCGTCCTTCCCCGGTATGCAGCAAACTCACACATTTGGTTGAAGATATGATCGTAACGCTCGCGAATCGCCCCCGGATCCGCAGGTGCGCCGGTCAGCAGGGCATTGGATAACTGCTGGACGCTTTCCTGGAATAGGGAGTTTACCAGTTCCTCTTTAGTTTCGAAATACCGGTAAATCGTACCTGCCCCTACTTGCGCTGCATCAGCAATAGCAGGCACCGTGGTGCCATCATAGCCCCTGTCGGCAAATAAGTGCAGCGCAGCTTCAAGAATATCGTTTCGTTTGTTTTTGGACATGTTCGTGCTGCCTCCATGATGAATCCGTTCCTATTGATTCTCGCTTAACGAAGTATACAACACGATGCTCCATCTCGCAATGACCAGAACGATGACCGAAGGAGCATATCGCCTGTTATCAAGTGCCCATATGCCTAATATTTGCTTACTAAAGTTGAGAAACAATAAAAAAATGAGTAGAATGTAGGTAATGAAGGAGGGGTTATTAGAATGGCCAACAAGTCTGCCAAGATCGAAATCGGAATCAGTACCTTCCTGGAGACTACAGCAGATCCAGCAACAGGAGAAGTCATCAGCCATGCCGAGCGGCTGCGCCATGCGGTTGAGGAGATCGTCCTAGCCGATCAGGTAGGCCTGGATGTGTATGGAATCGGGGAGCATCATCGGGCTGATTATGCAGGCTCATCGCCCGCTGTCGTATTGGCAGCGGCCGCAGCCATGACCAAGCGGATAAGATTAACGAGTGCGGTTACCGTCTTGTCCTCGGACGATCCGGTTCGTGTGTATCAAGCCTTCTCCACGCTTGACGGTCTATCGAATGGCCGGGCCGAGATTATGGCAGGCCGCGGTTCATTTATTGAATCATTCCCTCTGTTCGGATACAGCTTGGAGGATTATGATGAATTATTCGAAGAAAAGCTCGACCTCCTGCTCGCCATCCGAGCAGCGGAGAAGGTGACCTGGTCTGGACGGCATCGCGCCCCTATCCATGACCTTCCGGTGTATCCGCGATCTGTCCAAGAGCCGCTGCCGGTCTGGATGGCAAGCGGCGGGAATCCACAATCGGCTATTAGAGCCGGAGTTCTGGGCCTTCCCATTGCCTTCGCCATTATCGGCGGCATGCCTGAGAGCTTTGCTCCGCTGGTCAAGCTGTACAAGGAGGCTGCCGCACGCGCCGGACACGATCCCGAGAAGCTGGAAATTGCAACACATTCGCACGGATTCGTCGCCGATACGTCCGAGCAGGCTGCCGATCTGTTCTTCCCCCCTACTCAGGCTCAGATGAACGTTATCGGGCGGGAACGGGGCTGGGGACAGCCTTACAGCCGCGCCACCTTCGATGCCGCCCGCAGTCTGCGCGGAGCCCTGTATGTGGGCGATCCCGAATATGTAGCGGAGAAGATCCTTTTGCTCCGCAAAAATCTGGGAATTACCCGCTTTTTTCTCCATGTCAATGTCGGCACCATGCCGCATCGCGAAGTGCTGCGTGCCATCGAATTACTTGGAACCCGGGTGGCACCGATCGTTCGCCAGGAGCTGGCTCGCAGCTGAGCCAGAGAATCATCCGGCTTCGCTGAGCGGTCGATCCAAACATAGAAAAACCATTGAGCCTACTCGCATAGGTTCAATGGTTTTTTTGGCGCTATAGCTTATCCAAGCACATGTCCGATAAAGGTATCTAATGCGGTAATATTCGTAATATTTCTGTTGCATTTCCCACTATCCAAACATAGATAGTTTCCTATCGCCTTATAATAATCAGGCGAAGCATGTGCCGTTCTTTTTCTGGATATAGCCGAGAACATAGCAAGCTCTTCGTGCCGATTGCATAGAAAACAAAAGCCTTTTTTATGGGTAGGCGTAATCCTGCCTTCTATACCGATCATTTGCCCATTCACGGAATAAACCATGAACAATTTATTGACAGCTATATCGTACCAGCTCAGATAAGTGACATAGCGAAAGTCAACATTCGATAGATCGGGCAGCTTCAGCTTCTTGTTCTTGGGAAACAGCTTCTGGAGCTGTTTAGGCGTTACAGCCGGGAATTCTACCAGGTATGCCTCTAATCCTTTCAGATACTTCTGAAAGTCATCGGCCGTCTCCAACACAGTAACGCCTTGAAGCAGCTGCCTCTGACTGTCCGCAGCATCCGGAAACAGCTCTTGGATCTTGGACTCCACACTAGATCGGACAGACCCCAGCACTTTCGGATCAGCAATCGTCCGGAGCGCATGCAGCAGGGAGTCGGCTTGCTTTTTGATTAAGTTATACTGATGGTTTCTAATAAATGGTACACACATTGGCGTTCAGCCCCTTATTTTTTTATCATGCTATAAGGTGCAAAGCCATGTTATTAGAAACGATATAGTCGGTTGGGCGATTAGGTGTGCTTCTGGATACGCCCATGCAAAGTATCGCCTCTAAAGCAGGCTTTGCATGAGGCCGTGCCAATCCGGCAATCGATCATTGCCATCTATATCAACTCCCTTGCTCATAAGTAGAAATATTATACTCTAAAATTATATTCCGCCACAAGCAGCCTGCGAATATGACAGCCTATTGATTGTACTGCGTAAGCAGACGCTTCGCTTCGCCCGTAGGGGTTGCGAATACTTCGTAGATCCGAACCTGATGATGGACATCCAAGTTGTCGGAAGCCCCTGTAAGCGAGATGATGTTGTCCCCGTTCACCAGCCGGCTTGAGCCGTACAGATTTGCGCGGCCGGTTCCGACCAGACGGTCGTAGGAATCGTACAGCTCGACCAGCAGGTTCGGGAAGGAGGCATCCAGCTGCACCTGCTCGTCCCGGGTGATGTCCAGATCAAGCTTCAGCCGGTACACGTATTGATACTGCGTAGCTTGACCATAATCCGAGTTCAGCGTCCAGTTCTTGACCTTCACGGTGAACGGGTACAGGCTCCACTCGTCCTTATTCGCCTCCTGCAAGCCGGTCGATACCGCTGCGATCGTCGTTTTGTAAGGCGCTGCCGTGACGGCATCCTGCACCTTCAGCACTAACCCTTCGCCCTTCTCCGACACCGGCAGCGTGAAGGAATAGCTCACTGTCAGCGAGGAGCTTGGCAGCACCGAGGCCGTCTGGATCTGCTGACGGCTTCCCGCATACTCATAGCCGTCTTTGCTGACCAGATCCGCCTGGAAGACCGGTACTGCGAGCGGCTTCGACGACTTGTTCGTCAATTTGAACTTAGCCGTGACGTTTTTGTTGCCGTCCTCCGTGTTCTCGTGCAGGTAGTATTCGATAACCGATACCGACAAGTCCGGATGGATCAGCTGGCTGCGCTCGTCGAAGCGGATTGGAGCGCCTAGCGTATAGGCCGTAAAGCTGGTGCCCGGCGCTTCTCCCGGCAGCAGGATATTGAGCCGGCCCACCTTGTAATTCAGCACGGAGACGCCGGCCGCGCCGGCCTCTGCGAACGTTTCCGGCGTCAGCAGGTTCAGGCTTTGCAGGACGGTATCCTGATCCGTCGGGATCGCGTAATGGATATACTTCTCAGCTTTCCCCTCCAGCACCACCGCGTCCTTCTCCACTCTCGAGCCGCTGAACACTTTACCGCCGCCTTTGCCGTCGAGGCTGAACTCCGGCACGCTCTCGCGCTTATCCGTCGGATTGTAGGCCAGCAGCTGCACGACGTACACGGTGCCTTCCGCTGTCGATTCCTTGTTGATTGTCACAGGCGTGTACTGTACCGGCGAGACAAGCCCCGGGATCTTGAAGGACTCGGACCATTTCTTCACGGCGGCTTGGTCGGTTATCGCGGTGTCGCTGCCCTTCCAAGCCTCGCCCTGGATCGGCACCCCGATGACCGGCGTTTCCTTCTTCGGATAGACGTAATAATCGACATCCGTCCAGTTCACCTGCGTCAGCGTGATCTCGTCCGTCCGGTCGATCACCGCCAGGTAGCTAAGCTCGGTATTTGCCTTTGGCTGCAGC
>NZ_WUWM01000059.1 GCF_009846885.1 Paenibacillus puerhi | reverse complement strand
AGTTTGCAATTGGACACACTCCCATTAGAGTTTTTCGAGTAGAGTCGAAAAACTCCAACGACTACTCTAACGGAATTGTCTCAAAATCTAGACTGAGTTGGAATACACCTTCTTGTTAGACGCTTACATCTTACCTGCTTTGTAACCGGACTTTTTGATTCACCTGCTAGCGCGTTTAGCTATTTGTTGAATACCCAGTAAATCGGTACTGGTCAAGCTTGAATTTACCCGATGCGTAGCTTACCACCGCTGTTAGTTCGCCAAAATATTGGGGCTCCGCCACGCCGTCAATTACAAAGCCGATTGCAGCCGTAAAGGTCAACGTTTCCTTCTCTATTCCGAATTTCACAATGCTGCCGAACCCCAGCTCGTCATGTATGCTCCCAGATCCATATTCCTGCTCAACATCCTTCAAGCTGACCTCATGAAGCTGATCGGCGATCGTAAGTTGACCGAACAGTTCACCATCTTTGTATACCTTCTTAAACCCGAGTGTCTCACGGAGCTGCTTCATATACTCCTCTGATGGATAAACATGGTCGGTCCATGGTCGTTCGGCTGTACCATCGGCCTCTAAAAATTCCACAAGATGCAGTTCTTCAACGGCCACACCTGTTCCCGATCCGATAGGCAGCACAACCGCTAGCTCATCCTTACCATCTTGGTTATAATCATTCACCTGAAGCACAGGCATAAGTTGCCTTGGGGTAGAATAAGCCCAGTTCATCTGCTGCTGCAGCTCCCCGATCTTGAGAACCACGCCTTCCTCAGCTGGATATAGATGTATGTCTTGCTCAGGTATAGAGGCTACGGGTTCCACGTTTGCTTGAGCTAAGCTTTCGATAGCCTTGGATTTACCCGATCCGCACCCGGCAAAAACCAAGGCGACAATAAGTACTAACAAACCAAGCTTGACCTGATGCAGCATGCTAAGATACTCCACCTCCTTGACGAATTTACGTCCCACGAGCATGCTTCTGCTTATTGCGCGACCATACGACTACCGGAATTAAAAGCAAAGATAAAAATCCTCCCGCTAAAGAAAGAATAGAATAGCTGGTTTGCGCTACAACCATACCGGACAAAGCGCCTCCCGATGCACCGGCCAAAGCAATCAGAACATCCACCGTACCTTGTGTCTTCGCACGAACCTGCGGTGGTGTCGCATCGACGATGGCTGCCGTGCCGCTGATCAAACCGAAATTCCAGCCTAGTCCCAGCAATGCAAGCGCAAGAACGAGAAGCACCATGGAGTCTCCGGGCGCAAAAGCAGCCAGTAAACCCGCCAAGAGTAAGGTAACACCGGCAGCATAGGACATCGGCCTGCGCCCAAATTTATCAACGAGTACCCCTGTAATTAAGGAAGGCAAAAACATCGCAGCCACATGGATACCAATCACGATGCCCACTTCTCCCAGCCCGTGCCCGTGATGCTTCATGTGAACCGGTGTCATGGTCATAATCGCAATCATGACAATTTGGGTAAGCACCATCACCGTTGTGCCGACAATGATGCCCGGCTTATGGACGCTCAGTTCAACATCCTTCAACCCGGTTGGACTGTTTTGTTTTTCCCGGGTACGCTCCATTTCTGCAATAGCCTTGGCAACGACGAGCGGATCGGGTCGAAGAAACAAGAGAAGAACAAGACCGGCCAATATATACGCGGCGGCAGCCAGCATAAATGGCCCCGACAGCGCAGGAGCCCCCATAGACGCGGCCCATTGCCCTGTAATACTCACCAGGTTCGGACCCGCTACCGCGCCAAATGTCGTGAATACCATGGCGGTACTAATCGCTTTTGCCCGCTGCGTCGGCAGTGCCAAATCGGTTCCTGCATATCTTGCCTGCATATTTGTAGCTGTGCCAGCCCCATAGATCAGCAATGAAAGAAAAAGCAACGGGACGTTATCGAGGACAGCTGCGAGAACTACTCCAATAGCTCCCAGGCCGCCTCCGAGGAATCCGGTTGCCAGCCCGGCACGACGTCCCAAGCGCTGGGATAGTCTACCGACCAATAGCGCAGCGATCGCAGAGCCTAATGTAAATAAGGCAGCAGGAACACCAGCAAAACTGTCTGTACCCAGCATGTCCTGTGCGAGCAATGCCCCTACGGTGATACCCGCAGCCAGTCCGGCTCCGCCAAAAATTTGAGAAACAATGACGACCATCATGGTTTTTTTGTACAATTGACGCTGTTTCTCAGGGGATTCCACGTATTCCTTCAGTGGTTCTGGGTGACTTTTTAGTTTGGGTTCAACTCGTAACGAATCTTCCGACATGGGTGCATTCTCCCTTTATTAAACGAATCAATTGAATAATTAATTTTAGGGCTATAAAAAAGCTATACATCTGTATAGCATAAACGCAAAGCAGGCTCGCTATTGCCACTCCCTCGCCTGGTGCTCCCGCCATTCAAATACTCCTGCCTCTAAGCGGAATGCTGTAAATCCTTCTTGTCGCAATTTTTCAACGGCTTGGGCCGAGTATACGCAATAGGGGCCGCGACAATAGGCGGCGATTTCAATTTCTCTGGGGAGCTTTGTAAGGTACTCATGCAAATCTTCCATGGGCACAGAAATCGCGCCTGGAATATGGCCGGTTTCAAACTCATCGGTTGGACGCACATCCAGCAAAATGATGCTTCCCTCTTCCATTCTGGTCAGCACCTCATCCAGTGAAAGGACCTGAACATCCCCACTTTGACTCATAAAATCATTTTTGATACGACCAATGTCTGCCAGCTGCATCTCGCTTATTCGCCAAAGTGAAGTTAAAAAGTCCGCAATCTTCGGGCTTGCTAGTGTATAAATGACGTACGTTCCCTTCTTGTTGAACTTCACCAGATTGGCATCAAGCAGAATCTGAAGATGCCGCGAAACGTTAGCCACACTCATCTCCGTAGCTTGAGCCAGTTTCTCTACGGACTTGGGCCCTTGGGAGAGCAGATGCATCAGTTCCAAGCGTTTATCGCTAGACAGGCATTTCCCAATTCGGGCAAATTGCCGGTATACATCATCTTTGAACGCACGAACGGGAAGCTCTTGCTTCATCATTTCACCTCTTCTCCACTATTCAATGAATTAATTGAATTATAATCTGGAATTCTGATTGGCGTCAATCTCTTTTCGCGAACGAACTAGTTCCATGCCTACAACAGCTTTACTTGATTTAATTTGGCCACACAAGACTCCTAACGAATACTTAAAGTGGATTTCTGGGGTTTTCTTCGAAATTAAAACCAAGCCATTCACTTGTTCTTTAATTTCAGGACATACTTCAGACTTTCATCCATATAGTAGTACATGACAGCCCCTATCATTCCATAGATGTAAAAATGCATACTTTGTTTAAATTTATCCAGCGTTATTCCCTTGGAAATGATCATTATAAAAATGGTACTTACTATAATACCGCCTACTATGTAGATTAGCGTTAGTATCAAGAAGCTTATACTCGGCTTAAAAGAGCCTTGTACTTTACGACTGACGAGCTTATCAACTACAATCGAAAACGCGACCCCTCCAGAGATAAATACAGGGACCGTATACATTAAATACAGGATCACGAGACTTGAGAATGACCAGTGGTAAACACCTTCATTTCTTTCGGATATCGGCACGTATTGAAGAACCGCCAATATTATGCAAAATAAAAACGAACATATCATCGCTACAGCGAGTTTTCTAAGCATATCATTTTTTTTCATTTCTGCGCTCTCCTGATAAACTTTTTCTCCTGTACCAAGCTTAATTTATCAATACCCTCTGTACTGGGGCAGTTTAAGATCTGAAAATTCATTGACCTCTAATAAGTTCTGATCCCTTTCGCCTTCAACACCCTGTAAAAAGCTTCAAAATTAGTTGTCTTAAAACTAATGACGGGAGATTCCTCCCGATCATCGGTAATAAATTTTATCGGCTGTGATTCTTTAACTTTCTTTAGAAACAACAATGGTCCTTGAGGTAACTTAAGATTCGCGGAGTTTTCTTCTTCCCATTTTTGTTACCCAAAAGCCCTTATTATTTACTTCTTAAAAAATCAGGCATTCTCCTCATAAATCGCTCTTGCTCCTGATGAAACCCGTACTGTTCGTATAGTCCATGTGCATCTTTCGTTCCTAATACACCCAATAAATCTTTAAAATCTTCAGAAGTTGTTATCGTTTCTATTAACTTCTTACCTATCCCGTAGCTTCGATAATTTTCATCTATAAATACATCACAAAGCCAATACATAGTCGCCCCATCTGTAACTAATCTAGCAAAGCCAATTTGCTTGCCCCCATGGTACGCCCCATAACATACTGAGTTCTCAATTGATTTCCTAATTCTGCTTTCAGATCTCTTATCTGCCCAATAGCTCCTTGCTAAAAAACTACATATGGTCTCCATACATAATAAGGATTTGTCATTACTAATTAATACATCTCCAGCAGTAACGTCCATATTATCCCACCCTCAAAGTTTTTAAGGATAATAGTACCAATTTTTGTGAGTCCACACAACTTAAAATTACGATCATTATTACTTCAACAAGTCTTTTTTCATGTAGTAGTGCGTATGTCTACCAGCATTCTCAATAATGCCATATACTTCAAATCCTTCTTTCTTGTAAAAATCTAAAGCTTGAAAATCAAATGTATCAACCTTCATAAAATCACATTGCTTTTCTTTTGCAATTTTTTCAGCTTCATGGATCAATTTTTTACCGTAACCATGCCCTCTGTGTTCAGGTTCCACAAATAAATATTGTACGTCTAGCCAGTTCCAACAAACCTCGCCAAGAATGCCGCCACAAACTTGCTCTCCTTCATCTTGGAGAAAAATATGAATTTCTTGATACTTCCCCTTTAACTCATCTGGGAAATGCTTCATGTTATATTCAAACATTTTGTTCCTGACATAATTCTTTAACTCATTATTGTTCTCGTTATTAATTTGTAATTTCATTTTTTACTCTCCTTCATACAGGGTTGAACCCTCGATACCCTACCGTATTTTTGCATTCAATTTTGATTTCGCTTACAAAATGTCTTTCAATTCTATTAATTCTTTTATGGTTCCATCCCGTTCAAAATCTTCATTGAAATAGGGGTCCATCTTCCATATTCCTTTCATCCCAATGTTTCTGCTTGCCTGTATATCATTCTTCGGGTGATCTCCAACATAAACAGCTTCATTTGCATCCATTTCAAATCTTTTTAAAGCTCTGATAAAAATCTCTGGATCTGGCTTCTTTATTCCCTCAAGCTCCGATACCATAATAAAATCAAAATATTTTTCAATTCCCAGAGACCTGACATTAGCTAATTGAAACTCGCCAAATCCATTCGTAATCATAGCTAATCTAAATCCGGAAGACTTGAGAAATTCTAAAGTTTCATGTAAGTTGACAAACGGCACACAATGAAACCTAAAGTTATTTATGTAGTCCGTTAAAAGCTCATCTGGCGAAACGTCTCCTATGCCAAATTCGGCAAGCAAGGAAGTGTATACTTTATCCTTCCATACATATCCTCTGCTATCCAATTCAATAAAACGATCCACGTATACCTGCTTCCTAACAACGTGCAAAAAGGGCATTCGATCATATTGATCATGGATAAAATGCCGAAGAGAATTATCCCGGTCAAGTAGTGTTCCATCCAGATCAAAAATCACTGCTTTGATCACATCATCATCTCCCTAACGCTTTTCATATTGTGATTTGCATTCACGACGTTCCACCACTTTTCTCACTAGAATTCAACATATACGGGCTCTTTATTGGATTGTAAACAAGCTTCTATCCTTGCCCTAAAGTTCATATAGGTAACCATGGTCAAAGCTTCATCAATTGGAAAAAATCCTGATTAAAGACTTTCAGATGTACTTGTTGGAGTTCCGCCTATGTATTTCGCTAGAAATAATGTGTTACAAATACTATCCTTCACATTCTGAAATACTCCACAAAATCTAATGATCTCAATATCTACTCCCGATTCTTCCTTCGTTTCCCTTATTGCTGCTTGAGTCAATGACTCGCCAACTTCAACTACTCCACCTGGCATTTCCCAACCTCTTTGTGGACCTCGGATAAGTAATATTTCATTCTGATCGTTCAAAACAATTGCAGCGGCAGAAATAAAATGTTTGGGTGGTGTTTTCATATTATTCTCCTTTGATAGATCATAGTAGAATTTAAATGATTGGGTAGGTTTTTGATAACTTTGTTTTTTCACGAACCGTCACTGGTCGTTATATGGAGTACCCTCCACTTTTATTCATTACAACTGTTCTAAAAAAGTCTAATCAAGGTAATATTCTTCCGTGAATGAAATTCCTCCGCGTTCAATAAAAGGGATGCTCTGTCCGACAGTCAGTATAGGTTTGCGTCTTATATATTGTTTGTATCCTATTGATCTAAAAGTAATATCACCTTGGTTCGATGAAATTCGCCATAACCATTCAGTATCTTTATTTATATATTCATGGTTTCTAGGGATTTTTGGTTCTTCCCTAAATACTTTACATATCTCAAAACCAAGAGTAGTAGATATATCCATACTAAGATCATATACATTAGTAAAAACCATAGTTGCGGGTGACACCCAAAAGCTAAAATTGAGGTCGTCAGATTCCGGCTTAACCCAGTCTAATATATAGTCAATATCAAGTAATAACTTGAAATTATCTTCATTAAAGCCAATTCCATATACCTTACAATCATGCCAATTTTCATATTATCGTAATCATCTTCAGTCCATATTCTCTGCTTTGTGTTCATAGTTTTGTCCTTTAATTTTTTACTCCTTAGGGTATTTTCACATAATGTTATTGCATTCACGACGTCCCATCAGCTTAAGTGCCTCTGATCCGGGCGCAGCCCGGGTAGGAGCACCCGCGACGTGATTAGGTAGTGAGGAGGGACCAAGGCGGTAGCCCAGATGCGTGCTATGCACTCTTCTTGTTCATACTTCTACATTACTCTGGTAAAGCTTTTAATATATTATCAATACTATTATCATCCCATATAATTAGATAACACTTTTCTTTCTTTAACTTTTGTAAAGCACCTAATCGATGATTGCCATCTCTTACGCTGAAAGATCCATTTCTATTTTCAGCAATTAAAGGCGGCATATCCCATCCATCTTCTAATCGTTTGCAAATTTGATTGAGTTTATAATTCCACCATTCTTCATCTTCAACATACTCCATATGTAATTCAGGTCCGACAACTCTGTCGAGACAACTTATTTCGGCTTCTATGGGTCCTAGCCAGTACCTTCTTTTCATTTTTAGGCCATTTGATAAACCAGCATTGTCTCCTTCACCATTCAAAAAAAGATGAATCCATGTTTCAATATCACCATTCGCGGCGTACTCCATTGCTTCTTTTAATGTAAATTTTGACATGTTTACCTCTCTCTTTTCTATCTGATCCGTCTTTCATATAATAATGTCTTGCATGAATTTCGGATAACGTTTTTGCATTCATGACGTCGAGAACCTTAAGGCCCGTTAGGCCGGGTGGCTCCGCCACTTAGGCTCGCAGATGTGTCCTCCTGATTCAACTCCTTCGCGGATGCTTCTGGCTGACCGAGGAGCCATTAGACGACGATACGTGAATGTGGTGTTTGATAACGTTGCTAGCGCCATTGAAATCTCTAATAAATTTCTTCGTAATCTCCATCTTCTTCTACTCTTTCGTGCCTTATCCCGAATAACCAACTTTAGAACTGATTTTAGTTCTTCTATTTGCTCGTCAGAGATATTAAACAATTTAAATGCAGAAACATTACTTTTATCAAAAATATGCTTTGCTTCATCTTCTAATATACCGTTCTCACGGACTTCTTTTGATATCTCCTCGTGGAGTTCTCCATAGAGTTCTAAAATATCCTTATCAGGGTATCGTCCTTCAAAAGTCTTTATAACTATTTCTTCCTCGATTTCGTAAGATATCCTTAAATAGCCCACCTCTTGACCATTATTAAAAATCCTATATCCCCAAAAATGATCACTAAGATTACAAAAATATAACACCGGGGCTTCTTGGGATAACTGATAGATAAAACCAGGACCTTCCTGATGTTCTAAGTAACTGTCATGTCTCGTTAAAAAAGCAATCCATTTCTCATCAAGTACTTTAATAAATGTGTAATGCTCCCCATTGTCAAGACACGAATTTCTGAGGAATAAGTTATGTCCTCCTTCTCGTGGGCCTAGTTTTTAGGATGCGATTTCTTCGATACAATGGGCGTAAAATTGATCGGGCCTCGCATCTTTAAGAGATTGATGAGGGCGTTCCTGGTTATAAAATTGGACATAGCGAGCTATCCCTTTGCGTAGCGCACGAGGGTCTTCGTATTCATTCAAATAGATGCACTCGTATTTGAGCGAACGGAAATATCGCTCTGTGCGGCTGTTATCCGTTGCCCGGCCCTTGCCATCCATGGATACCTTGACGTCTTT
>NZ_WUWM01000058.1 GCF_009846885.1 Paenibacillus puerhi | reverse complement strand
CATTCACGGGTGAAAGTTTCCGGCTCAAGCAAGCGATGGAGCGAATTCCGCAGTGACCATTCATCTGGCAAGCGGTCTCGGCATTTTTGGCAGCAAGTTTAAGCATTTTTCGCTTGCAAAAAACAAAGCACTACTATCAAACAAATGGACACGGGGATGTCGTTGCGTTAACGGATGCATCTGGGAATCAAGTTAATACGTACACCTATGATATTTGGGGCAATCCGCTAACCACGCAGGAGTCAATTGAGCAACCATTCCGTTACAGCGGTGAGTTCTGGGATAGTAGCACAGGATTGCAGTATTTGCGGGCGAGGTGGTATGATCCGAGTGTAGGACGGTTTATAAATGAGGATACGTATGAAGGGGATATTACGAATCCGTTGAGTTTGAATTTGTATACGTATGTGCATAATAATCCGTTGAGATACATTGATCCTACCGGGCATTGGTGTACCTCCGCTGATGGAAAATGGTCAGGACCTGGGGGATGCGATGGCGGTATTCTTGACGAAAAAGTTAATAGAAGCGTAGGAACTTCATTCTACATCGATGACAACAACGCAACAAATTTCAGCAGACAGATTGTTGAGAACGGGATTGCTAAAGGAAAGTGGTATCCAGAAGGGTCAGTCCGATTTGAAAATGATCCTACGGGCATTTCTGATGCTTTTATTGGTTGTGCTTATGATAGTCAATGTGGAGGCTTTGTAACGGGTGGGATTGCCTCTGCTCCTTCTATCTACAATGGCGCAAAAGAAGGTGCTTCAAAAGCTTGGAATTGGGTGAGAGGTCTAATTTCAGGAAGTAACGCTTTAAAGGTAGGTAATGAAATAGAGGGGCTGGGTGTTATTGTTAATTCCCCTGGACAAACTATTACCAGTTACAGTAAACACGCCCTTGAACGAGCTGCGCAACGTGGAGTATCAGAAGAATTAATGAATAGTACAGTAGCTAATGCCCGTTTGGTATTAGACCAAACAAAGACAGACACATATCTTTATCTTACAACAGAAGCGGTAGTTGTGTTAAATAGAAGTGGTAAAGCGATAACAGCATATGGAAAAAGTTATTTTGACGAGACAATTCAAGCTATTGTAAAGAGGCTGAAGTAAATGAGTAATAAGTCGGAAGAAGTGTATTATTGCCCATTATTACAAACGAAGATTGAGTTAGGGTTATGTCTCGATATTAATTACGAGCGTAAGAAATTGTTCAAAATTGGAATATTGGAGGAACTAGGGAAATCAACAGATTATACAAACGAAAAATGTGAAAAATGCCCACATAATCCATTTAGGCAATAATAGCCAATAGCCCAAAACCACAATGTGACTAACTTGCGTTGTGGTTTCTTTTTTGTCCCTGCACGCAACCACCGAACCAAGGTAACATCAACAATTTTTCGCTGGAGGTTTTGTTGTTGCTGACTTCGTTAGAAAAAGAAGCGCTACCTATTTGTCTGCTGATAGGAATCGAATTGGATGACATGCGAACACAGATACTCTTGCTTTGTCGAGATGCCACTGCGAACTTTCCTTTGAGCATGGAAGGACGCATACAACTGCGGCGCGGCGACAGCAAATCATCCAAGAAATTCAGAGTTTGCGGTCGCACCGCGATGATCTACGGATTGGCGGGCGGCGTTAATAATTGTGCCCATATCGTGAAAGGGCGACTCAATTGCATATTGCCAATCATCCCCCTCCCAAGGTAACATCAACAACAATTTACGTTGGGAGGGCATACTATTGTCACAGCAGCAATTACCAGATTGGATGAAGCCCGCTTGACGAGGGGTTTAATGAGTTGGCGCATATCAGCAGCAAGCTGGATGAAGCCGCTCTGTCGCATGCTAAGCAAGTGGATGCCGAGCAGCAGTTAAAGCAGAACTTACGCCGATGCAGTTTCAACTCATTCTCCAACGAGAAGAAACGCTGAACTATCGAAATGCATTGAAAAAGTACGGACGTACCATGCAGGACTTAAGGACGATCATGCAAATGGCGCCAATCTTTTATCGCGATTGATGTGTCCACAATAAGAACGGGACACGGCTATCATGAGCTCACGTCCCGCTCTTATTTATCTCTTAGCCGTTCTTCTCCGCTTTCTCGTAATTCTTCATCCTCTACCAGCTTGAAAAAATCGGATTGCTTGAATTCCAAGCCCTTTGCAGAGGTCGAATATTTCGTAATGGAAGGCTTATTTCTCCCAAACTCGATCTACATCGCATTCATGCGCCAGAGCCTCTTGACTTATGCCTTGCTAGAGACATATCGGTTTCACGGTTTTCTTCATTATTTGCTTGATAATATGTTCCTTCATTTCCATCTCTATCTTTCAAAAACTCCATTGAAGAGCAGATATCTTTCCTTGCCGTAATAAAGGCCCACAGCGTCCAAATAGAATGTACCGGCCCCATTTCCTTCAAGAGCCTCTATATAAACGTGTAAGCGGGCCCATGTCGTATTCGCTGGTATAGTCCCGGCAAAGGTTAAAGTGGTGTACCCTTGCGTTTTGGTATTCAGTTCCTTTGTTTGCCCACCTACAACGCCTCCATTTCCATCCATAAAGCTCAAACTATAGACCACCTTCGCTTTAGTTAGTTCGGTGATATTGATTTGGCTACTAAATACATAATCCTTATTTTCTTCCACACTAGCGTCTTGATAAAGATACGCTCGTCCCCCAACAGGAACATTTGTCACCTTCATTTGTTGAGCTTTCTCTCCACTTGATGAAGCACTCGATACTTGATAATTTTCTACAACTCCTGCTGTTACCGATGTTCTCCATCCATCCGCTACTCCATTTCCTTCGGTGTACCTTTCGAATCCCCCGTTGAAGAGCAGATTTCTTTCCTTGCCGTAATAAAGACCCACAGCATCCAAATAGAATGTACCGGCCCCAATTCCATCAAGAGCCTCTATATAAACGTGCAAGCGGGCCCATGTCGTATTCGCTGGTATAGTCCCGGCAAAGGTTAAAGTGGTGTACCCTTGTGTTTTGGTGTTCAGTTCCTTTGATTGCCTCCCTACAACGCCTCCATTTTCACCCATAAAGCTCAAGCTATAGACCACTTTCGCTTTAGTTAATTCGGTGATATTGATTTGGCTGCTAAATACATAATCCTTATTTTCTTCCACACTAGCGTCTTGATAAAGATACGCTCGTCCCCCAACAGGAACATTTGTCACCTTCATTTGTTGAGCTTTCTCTCCACTCGATGAAGCACTCGATACTTGATAATTTTCTACAACTCCTGCTGTTACCGATGTTCTCCATCCATCCGCTACTCCATTTCCTTCAGTGTACCTTTCGAATCCCCCGTTGAAGAGCAGATTTCTTTCCTTGCCGTAATAAAGATCTACAGCATCCAAATAGAATGTCCCGGCCCCAATTCCATCAAGAGCCTCTATATAAACGTGCAAGCGGGCCCATGTCGTATTCGCTGGTATAGTCCCGGCAAAGGTTAAAGTGGTGTACCCTTGTGTTTTGGTGTTCAGTTCCTTTGATTGTCCCCCTACAACGCCTCCATTTTCACCCATAAAGCTCAAGCTATAGACCACTTTCGCTTTAGTTAATTCGGTGATATTGATTTGGCTGCTAAATACATAATCCTTATTTTCTTCCACACTAGCGTCTTGATAAAGATATGCTCGTCCCCCAACAGGAACATTTGTCACCTTCATTTGCTGAGCTCTTTCTCCACTCGATGAAGCACTCGATATTTGATAATTTTCTACAACTCCTGCCGTCACCGATGTTCTCCATCCATCCGCTACTCCATTTCCTTCGGTGTACCTTTCGAATCCCCCGTTGAAGAGCAGGTTCCCATCCAATTGCTTTTTGAGAAGATTCCCATTTTTGTCATACTTATATGAAATACTACCTACACTGGGCAGAAAAGAGGTAAGCAATTTACCGTTTTGATCATAAAAATATTGAACTGATAAGGCATTAGCATTAGATGGAGCAATTAATATTAAAGAAATTAATCCAATAATAAAAGAAATACGTTTGATCAAGTTATATGCATCTCCCTTAGAATAATAATTAATGGTTTATTTGGCAGGTACTTGCCTTGCCTTCAGTTTTTCACAAAGTTGTGATCAAGTGGTCACCCCTCTAATTCAGTTTTCTCCAAAACGTCTTCGTTTTCCTGCTCCCTGGCAGCTTTATTTTGACAAGCTTGTTCCAAGAGGCTTAGCAGTCAGCCGTCTGTTACTAAGCCTTAGTACCAACAATTATTATTGCTGAAAAGACATAATACGACAAAACATCCTAAGGAAAAATGTCATAATTGCATGATATATTAGAGAGAACTGTATTTTATTAGAAAGTGGTATCATGTCTCCCAGGCTATGAGGTTTTTATACATTACTCTAGTTATAGAAATTTCATGACTTATGAAAAGTAACATGCCAAATTAGAAAAGCAGCAAGGCCTATGCGTCTTTGAATCTGTACTTGCCAATTTCGAGGAGGAAAGTTTAGTGTTCTATAATCGTCGTTTGTACCTGTCGTGGCTTTTAGTTGTCGTACTTGTTTTTTCAATACCTTTTCCTATCTCGGCCACTCAAGTCGGAGATATTCGGCTTGAGAAGCTCGAAAGTGTCACACAAGATGTATATGAACCTCGAACTGTTGCACGCACGGCTTATCAAGCTCCATCTGCGTTAAACCATACAGAAGTTCCAAATAGTGCAGCATCCGGCTTTAGCTCGGTACAAGGGGCTAACAACTGGAGCTATCAGGAATGGGATGGTAGTACCTTTACGGATATGATGTGGGATGCGGTGAACAACAGGTGGAAGGGGACGAGTACTTATAATTTAGTGTTTGCATCAGAACAGCATCCAGACGTAAAGGATTCCGTTCGTAAGTGGACGGCTCCTGTTCCAGGAGAGGTACGGATTACAGGAAACGTAAGAAAAGCCAACACCAGCTTCGGAGACGGCGTACAGGTTAAGATCATGAAAAACCAGACACAGCTATGGCCAACCTCAGGATGGCAATCTATCGCATTTAATGACGGAATCGGCTACAACGTAGATATTTCAACTAATGTGCTAACCGGCGATGCCCTTTATTTTATAGTCAATAAAAAAGAGAACAATTATGCAGACAGTACGGCTTGGAATCCGGTGATCACCTATTTGGGAGATGCAACCCCTCCATCTTCTCCGAGCAATCTGAGGATGACCGACCGAACATCATCCACGATCAGTTTAGGTTGGGATGCATCCATGGATAATACGGGGGTTGCCAGTTACGAGGTTTTCTCGGGTAGTACTTATCTTGGACGAACGAACGCGACAAGCTTCATCGTCGTCGGAACCGACGAGACGATAGGTTATACATTTACGGTGAGGGCGATAGATTCCTATGGTAACGTTTCCTTGCCAAGCCAACCTTTAATGCTAAGTCCGGATATGGATATGGACTATATGTATGATAAGAACAACCGTATGACATACATGACGACATCTACTGGACTTATTCTGGCTATGAAGTACGATAACAATGGGAACATGATCTCGCGCAAAGTGCAGCCATCGCCCAGTGTAGTCGTTCCGCAATATCTGGATCTCTCCTCGGCATCTTATGATATCTATGCTTACGGAATGCCGACTGATGCGGTGCATTTGGTATTTCCAACATGGACTTCGTATAACGGACAAGATGACCTTGCCTGGCTGCCTGGGGAGAAAGTAGCCCCAGGGGTTTGGAAAGCAACTGTTGCGTATGCAGATCACCACATGGAAACCGGCAACTATGAGACGCATGTCTATGTAGGTAGTACATTGTTCGGCGTGGTTACAGCGATGGTAAACCCAATTTCAGTGGCAATTGATATTCCATCCACTGTTAACCTTAGCAACGATTCTTATGATATCGTAATCGATGGAGTGAACCCTGAAGTAGCACGTGTGGAATTCCCTACGTGGACTGAGGCCAATGGCCAAGACGATCTCGAGCATCCTTATATTGCAGGGTATCGGATTGGAGAGCGTAAGTGGAAGATCACCATTCCATTCAGCAAGCATAATTACGAAACCGGTACTTATAATACGCATATTTATTCGGTGGACGCATACGGCAACAAGGTGATCCTTGGAGGAGTTGTTACGCAGGCCCAGGCAGGAATCCGAATTCCGACCTTGCTGGATACGACGATGCCTTCTTATGATATCTATGCTTATGGGGTTCCGGGTACTGCTTCCAGTGTTGTATTCCCAACATGGACGGTTGCCGGAGGTCAAGATGATCTTAAGTGGGTGCAGGGACAGAAGGTGTCGCAAGGTGTGTGGAAGGCTACGATTGTGTTGAGCGAGCATAATGGGGAAGCCGGTTTGTATGCGACGCATGTATATGCAGACAATGTGCTTGTCCACACGGTATCGGCGATGGTAAACCAAACATGGATATCCAGTAATGTTCCTTCAACGGTAAGCTTGAGCAGCGGCTCTTACGATATCGTGATCGACGGAGTGAATCCAGAGGTAACGGGGGTGATGTTCCCTACCTGGACTGAAGCCAATGGTCAAGATGACCTGGAACATCCTTATATTAAGGGGCATCGAATCGGGGAACGCCAGTGGAAAGTTTCGATTCCGTTCAGCAAGCATAGCTATGAAACCGGTAAGTATATTACACATGTGTATTCATTAGATGCCTATGGGAATTCGGTTTTGATAGGGGTATTCTCCATTCAAGTGCAAGTGTGATTAGTTTGGAGGGAAAGCATGAGAATTATATCTATAAGCCTAGTGTGCATTATCATGATCTGTCTATTTGGTTTCCCCGCGCTAGCTCAGTCAACTGATGCAAATACCTATGATTCTGCAGGTAGATTACTGTATACCTCTCATTTGACAGCGAGCAAATTCATTGAATATAAATATGACCAAAATGGCAATGCCATTAAAAAAAAGACATGGGGAGCACTAGCTTACAAAGACATGTCAAGTATCTTGTTAGGGAATACCGGGAGTTTCGAAAGTGATAGCAATCAGGATGGAATAACAGATGGATGGTTAGTCGAAGGGCAAGTCAGTGCGAGTTTGATTGCTGACTCGAGATACGGGAGCAAGAGCCAGCAATTGCAGATTAATGGATGGGGCTCTTTCAAGAAAGAAATAGGATCAATAAGTCCAGGAAAACATTTTCTGGTTCTTATTGATTATAAAACGAACGCTTCTAACACAGTTTCGATGCGTGTTAATGATACGCAAACTGACTGGGGGCTAAATCTCGGCTACCAGTACTTTATCACCGATAATACTTGGAGAACAGCCTACGTAAAGTTTAATTCTACGGGAAATCCCATCACCATAACTGGAGCATATATGGATGTCGGAAATTATACGGTAGCTGTGGATGGCTTACGTCTTTTTGAGATTACGGCGTCCGTATATAATCAAATCGATATCTCTTCGGAATTAAGCGGGACCAATCTAACAAGTAAATTTATTTACGGTGACATACTAGATGATGATGGGAATTTTGAAAAAGATGCAAATCACGATGGGATTGGCGATGGCTGGATATTAGATGGGCACAGTACTCCAAGCTTAAGCAGAGAGTCGAAGTACGGGAATACAAGTCAGCAATTGCAGACTGGGAATGGTTGGGCATCAATGTATAGGGAGATAGGTCCTATATCTGCAGGTCGTCATTTTCTAGTTCTCGTTGACTATAAAGCAAGTGCATCCAATACAGTTTCGTTACGAGTAAATGATACAAAGACTGACTGGGGATTGAATCTGGGATATCATTATTTTACTGCAGATAATACTTGGAGAACCGCTTATGTGAAGTTTAAATCAACAGGGGCTCCGATTTCTTTAATAAGTTCGTATATTGATCCTGGCCCAAGCACCGTTCATATCGATGGGCTTCGTCTTTTTGAAATAACAGAAGAACTATATCAAAAAATCGGCATTGAGAACGAGTATACAGGAGCAAGGTTAGTAGAAAAATTCCCTTTTGATTCTTTTATTGAGAGGTAGCTGACGACTTTATGATTCAGAATGCTATCAGATTTCTACGAAAATAAAGGGGGAAGGGGTCAACCGATGTTTCGCAAATGGGAAAAAGTTATTTTAGTCGTATTAGCCATCACAATAATATCAGTTCCAACTTTATCAGAGTCAGTTGCTGCTTCGATGAATGCGGTCGCTAAAATGGACTTGGTAAACAATGAAAGTAATAGTTATAAGGATGGATACCATTATTTTTATGATAATACTGGACGCTTAGCTTACATTACAAATCCCGCGGGTGAGGGTATTCTATTTGAATACGATATGAATGGAAATTTAATAAATAAGCTGAGTCAAGAAAAATATAAAACCATTGAGGATGATCTAAACGATTGGAGTAAGACATATAGCCATACGAGCAATTTATGGTTGGATGGAAGTAACTCACAGTATCTCGACGGTGATACTTCCCGGGCAATGCGATTAGCATCGACGAATGAAGAAATTGTATGGAACCAGGTAGGGATGAAGACATTCCAGGCAGTGACCTATTTTGTCGAAGAACCAATTTCGCCATTTGATCTGTATACGTCCATGGATGGGGTCAACTGGAGAATGGAAAATCCATTAATAACAATGGAGAAAGCAGGATCAAATTGGACGAAGTATACCTACACACTGAGCAATCTGACAGCAGTGAATTATGTAAAAGTACGTTGGAATAATACAACGGGAAATTCATGGAGTCCACAGATAGGTAAAGTCATCATGAATTACGATCCGACTGTGCAAACAATGGTAGATGATCTAAACGATTGGAGTAAGACATATAGCCATACGAGCAATTTGTGGCTAGATGGAAGTAACTCACAGTATCTCGACGGTGATACCTCCCGAGCAATGCGATATGCGTCTACAAATGAAGAAATAGTATGGAACCAGGTAGGGATGAAGACATTTCAGGCAGTGACCTATTTTGTCGAAGAACCAATTTCGCCATTTGATCTGTATACGTCTATGGATGGGGTCAACTGGAGAATGGAAAATCCATTAATAACAATGGAGAAAGCAGGTTCAAATTGGACGAAGTATACCTACACACTGAGCAATCTGACAGCAGTGAATTATGTAAAAGTACGTTGGAATAATACAACGGGAAGTTCATGGAGTCCACAGATAGGTAAAGTTATCATGAATTACGATCCGACTGTGCGAACAATGGTAGATGATCTAAACGATTGGAGTAAGACATATAGCCATACGAGCAATTTATGGTTGGATGGAAGTAACTCACAGTATCTCGACGGTGATACCTCCCGAGCAATGCGATATGCGTCAACAAATGAAGAAATAGTATGGAACCAGGTAGGGATAAAGACATACCAGGCAGTGACCTATTTTGTGGAAGAACCAATTTCGCCATTTGATCTGTATACGTCTATGGATGGGGTCAACTGGAGAATGGAAAATCCATTAATAACAATGGAGAAAGCAGGTTCAAATTGGACGAAGTATACCTACACACTGAGCAATCTGACAGCAGTGAATTATGTAAAAGTACGTTGGAATAATACAACGGGAAATTCATGGAGTCCACAGATAGGTAAAGTCATCATGAATTACGAAAAAACACACGTTGATACAGAATAGCAATAGCATGGCACAAACATTGATATTTTTTGATGCATAGACTAATAAGGAGGGCTATGACTGCAAAGAAGACATAGCCCCTTTGGTTTGACAGCAGGAAAATTCGTGAAAATACGCTGTATAAGACTCTTTCAGACATAGAAATCAAAGCATACCATGCAAATATTGATATGAAAAAACGGGGAGGGAAGCTTGGGGTTATGAGGGACACTATTTCAAAATTAGGTCTGTTTTTTTCTCTTTTACTTGCTTTATATATTTGTCCTTCTGCAATAGCTATTACATATGATTACGATGAGAGTGCTCGACTTGAACGAGTTAATTTCATTAATAATGACATTCAGCAGCAAATTCATTATACATATGATAGCAATGGTAATCTGATCTCACGAGCAAATGAAAGAAACAATATTACGATATTTGATTCCTCCTTCGAAATATCAGAGTCTCCTTGGGCAGGAGTTTCGCCGGCATCAGCTTTTTTTATACAAACGAATACGGTAAAAGAAGGTCAGAGAAGCATCCAGTTCCATAGCGAAACGCCAACGGTAGCTACCGCTGATTATGGACGCCTTGAAGTAACCGGAAATACAACGTATACGTTAAGTGCCTGGATAATGAATAAAACGACAGCAGGACATTTTTATATTGACTGGTTGGAGTATAACGAAGAGGGAATTCAAATCTATGACGGAGGTACCCTTTACACGCCAGTTTGTAATGCTCCCCATTGTCAAGACACGAATTTCTGAGGAATAAGTTATGTCCTCCTTCTCGTGGGCCTAGTTTTTAGGATGCGATTTCTTCGATACAATGGGCGTAAAATTGATCAGGCCTCGCATCTTTAAGAGATTGATGAGGGCGTTCCTGGTTATAAAATTGGACATAGCGAGCTATCCCTTTGCGTAGCGCACGAGGGTCTTCGTATTCATTCAAATAGATGCACTCGTATTTGAGCGAGCGGAAATATCGCTCTGTGCGGCTGTTATCCGTTGCCCGGCCCTTGCCATCCATGGATACCTTGACGTCTTC
>NZ_WUWM01000057.1 GCF_009846885.1 Paenibacillus puerhi | reverse complement strand
CGGCCGTGAACAAAATCCGCAGCTCCGGCATGCGCTCCGGCTCCAGATACACCGCATAGGTCGGCGGCAGCGCCGCGACCGTGATCCGGTGATCGGCCATATACTGCTCGAACTGCTGGTAATTCAGTATCGTGTCCGACACCGGCACGTACAACGTCGCTCCGCAGAAGAGCGCCTGGAACATCTCCCAGCAGGCAGCATCGAAGGACAGGCTCGCGAACAGCAGCGTGCGGTCCTCCGTCCCGATCCGCAGCGTCTCGTCGTAATACGCCTTCAGATTCGTCAGGCCGTGATGCTCGACCATGACCCCTTTGGGCTTGCCGGTCGTGCCCGACGTGTAGATGACATAAGCGAGGTCATCTGCGCCGGATACGGGCGCAAGGTTCGCGCCGTCCGCGTCATAAGCGGCAGAATCGTCGAGGCATACGGTCCGAATGCCCTTGTCCGCATCCCCGGCAAGACGATGGCGCAGGCGCTCCTGGGTCAGCAGCAGCCCCGCCCCCGAATCCTCCAGCATGTACCGGATACGGTCCTCCGGATACTCCGGATCGATCGGCACGTAGGCGGCCCCCGCCTTCAGGATGCCGAACACACCGACGATCATTTCGAGCGACCGCTCTACCATCAGGCCGACGAGCTGATCTCGTCCCGCCCCGTGGCGGCGCAGCGTGCGGGCGAGGCGGTTGGCCCGCTCGTTCAGCTCGCGGTACGTCAGCTGCCCGTCTTCGGCATACACCGCGAGCTGCTCCGGCGTCTTCTCCGCCTGCTCCTCCAGCAGCCGGTGAATCGTCTTGTCCTGCGGGGAGCTGAGGCTCGTGGCGTTGAACGCCTCGAAGATCTCCGCTTTCTCCTCCGCGGTGACAACCTCCAGCTCGCTGACCGGAATCGACGGATTCGCAACGGCCTGCTCCAGCAGATGGACCAAGTGGGCCTGCATTCTTTGTACATCCGCCGCCGTATAGACTTGTTCGTTGTATTCGAAGCGGATGCCCATATTAGAACCGGGCGTTACTATAAGGTTGAAATCATAGTTGGTCTGCTCGACCATGCCTACGTTCGAAATGTCAAAGGCTCCGGCGTCTTCGCCGCCGACCTGCTCCACCTGGTCTTCAATCGGGAAGTTCTCAAACACCATAATATGGCGAATCAAATCCTGCTTCTGCTCGGTCAGCGCCTGGATCTCATAAAGCGGATACGTATCGTAAGCATGGGAGGCCAGAGCCTGCTTCTGATTGGTCGCCAGCACGTCCTGGAACAACGCCTCTCGCTCGCAGTGAATACGCACAGGAATCGTATTAATGAAGAGTCCGACCATGTCTTCGATGCCTGGGATCTCGGCGGGCCTTCCCGATACGACGCTGCCGAATACCACGTCATGACTGCCGTTATACTTCTGCAGCAGCAAGCCCCATACCGTTTGCAGCAGCGTATGGATCGTGACCTGCTGCTGCTTGGCTAGCCGGTTCATGCTCGCGGTCAAGCCCTCGCCCAGCTGAAGCAGCTCCGTCCCGAAGACCGGCGGCGCCGAAAGATCCCGCTGCTTGCTCGCCGGAAGCACCGTTTGCTGCTCGTATCCTGCCAAGTAACGGCTCCAATACGCCTTCGCTTCGTTCGGATCGCGGGCCGCCAGCCACTTCACATACAGGCTGTAAGGCGAAACGGGCTTAAGTCTCGGCTCCCTTCCCTCAACCCTTGCAAAGTACAGCTCAAACACCTCGGCCGTGACGAGCGACAAGCACCAGCCGTCCATCAGCAGATGATGAGAGCTCCATATAAACCGGTAAGCCTCTTCGCCGGTGCGGATGATCTGGATGCGCATCAGCGGGTCCTGCATCAGATCGAAGCCCCGCGCTTTGTCCTCCGCCATGAACGTTTCGACCATGGCCGCTCTTTCCCCGGCATCGGAAATCCCCCGCAGATCCGTTGTCTCGAATCCCGCTGCTTTCCGGCGATAGATGATCTGCAGAGGCTGATTGCGCCAGCCGGTATATACATTGGATCTGAAAATCTCATGCCTCTGCACCAGCTCGGTATAGCTATGCCGGAATGCCTCGACATCGAAGCGACCGTGCAGGTCAAAGGTCATTTGTTCGAAATAAGCTCCGGAATCCGCATCGAGCAAACTGTGGAACAGCATCCCCTGCTGCATAGGCGTAAGCGCGTATAGATCCTCGATGTCCCCCAGATGGCGGGTCTCCCGGTCAATCTGCTCCAGCTCCTCCAGCGTGACGCCGGTCAGCGTCAAGTCGCTTGGCGTAAGCTCCGGCGATTCTTTCACGGCGCAATGTCGGATCACTTCCTGCAGCGAATCGTGGAAGAGCTTCGCCAACTGCTCCATCGTATCCTTGCGGTACTGCTTGCTGCTGTAGCTGATCGTCAGCGATAGCTCGCCTCCCGCGATAAGCCCGTTGATATCCAGCGCATGCGTCCTTCTGGCGCGGGGACTGATCTCCCTGCCGCTGGAGTAGGGCGACATCTTCATGACACCGCTTTGCAGCTCCTGATCGAATTGACCCAAATAATTAAAGCTGATCTCGGGCTCCTCGCCGTGTCCGAACTCCTTGGACGCATCGGACAAATAGCGCCATATGCCGTACCCGACCCCCTTCCCCGGAACGGCGCGCAAGCCTTCCTTGACGGACTTGATCTTGCCCGCCAGGTCTAGCCGGGCATCCAGCTCCAGCACGACCGGATACTGGCTCGTGAACCAGCCGACAGTGCGGGTAATGTCCAGAAGCGGAACAATCGATTCGCGTCCGTGTCCTTCCAGACTTACCGCGACACGGTCCTCTCCCGTCCACTTCTGAACGGACATGCCGAGCGAAGCAAGCAGCAGATCGTTAATAACGGTGTTGTACGCGCGGTTCGCCTGCTTGAGAAGCAGCGTAGTATCCTGCTCCGTCCACGTCACCGTTACCGTTTCGCTGTCGCCGACCAGGGACTCGCTCGTGGAATAATCCTTGGGCAACGGCGTATGGGCAGCTTGTCCGAGCTTCTCCCAATAGGCCCGTTCGCGCTCCATGGCTTGCCCATGGGCGTAGGCTTCAAGCCCATCCGCCCAAACTTGATACGAATCGGTCTTGAGAGGAAGCCGGACCGGCTCTCCCTGCAGCGCCTGCTCATAAGCTGTGGCAAGATCCTCGAACAGAATTCTCCAGGACACCCCGTCGACGACCAGATGATGGATGGCGATCAGCAAGTGGTCGCCGTCCTTGCACTGGAACAGGCCCATGCGAACGAGTGGCCCAGCGCTCAGGTCGATCCCGCTCTGGAGCTCATCCGCTCGCATCTCCACAGCCCCGCGTTCGTCGTCCTCTTCCTTTAAGTCCGCTATGACCAGGCTAAATAGCTTACCCTCGCTCGTGCCGCGATTCCAGGCTACGATCCCATCCGGCGTCTCGCGCACAACAAGACGCAGCGCGTCATGATGCTTAATCAAGCCGGTGACGGCTTGACGAAGCGCTCTTTCGTCGAAGCCTCCCTCCCGGTACAGCATGACCGCTTGGTTATGATGATGGGCGTCAGCGAAATTCTGCTCCCGGAACCAATGCTGGATCGGCGTCAGCTTGACAGGTCCCGACACTTCGCCCTGATCGGCCGTCCGGCTCACGACCGACACATGCGGACTCAACCCGGCAACGGTAGGATATTGAAACAAATCCTTCATCGCCATCTGATAGCCTGCCTGGTGCAGCCTGGACGAAACCTGGAGCGCCTTGATCGAGTCGCCGCCGAGCTCGAAGAAATTATCGAAGATCCCGACGCTCCGCACGCCAAGCACGGATGCCCAGATAGCGGTCATCGACACTTCGGTCGCCGAGCGCGGGGCTACATAGCTATCGCGTTCAATCGGACGCTCTTCCGGTACCGGCAGCGCCTTCCGGTTCACTTTGCCGTTCGGTGTAAGCGGCAGCTTCTCCATGGCCATCAACCTCGCGGGAACCATATGCGAAGGCAGGCTTTGCTGCAGCCAGGTGTGCAGCGCGTCGAGGTCCAGCTGCTCTTCCGAAGCGGCGTACCCGCTTAAATACTTGCGTCCCTGCTCATCCGTCAGGTCAACGACTACCGCCTGCTTCACGCCGGCAAAACGCCGGATCGCCGTCTCTATCTCGCCCAGCTCGATCCGGTATCCGCGGATTTTCACTTGATGGTCGATTCGTCCGATAAAATCAACATTTCCGTCGGCCATCCATCGTGCCAAATCTCCGGTACGGTACAGACGTTCGCCGGGGACGAATGGATTATCGATGAACTTCTCCGCTGTAAGCTCCGTGCGGTTCAAGTACCCGCGTGCCACCCCGGGACCGCCGATGCAGAGCTCGCCGGCCACGCCGACCGGAACCAGCTTCAGCTCAGCGTCCACGATATAGAAGCGTGCGTTCAGCAGCGCCTTCCCGATAGGCACGGCCCCCGTCTCCGGGAGGCTCGACAGCGGCTCGTCATAATAGCTGGAGTCGATGGCCGCTTCCGTCACCCCATACGTATTGAGAATGCGGATCTGCGAGCCGAAGCGCTCCTGCAGTCTCCGGTAATCCATCACGCTGCAGCTGTCGGAGCTGGTCAGCAGCAATTGCAGGGAAGAGAGATCCAGCCGCTGACTGTAGACGTAATCCATGAACGGGATGAGCAGCGCGGGAGTCGATTCAATTACGGTGATCTGATGGTCATGCAGCCAGCCGTACAAGCGCGCCGGATCGATACGATCCTCCTTCGGGCAAATAACCATCGCACCGCCGTTCAGCAGCGTTCTGGCCATATCGCCGACAAAGACATCAAACGAGAAGCTGGCCAGCTGCAGCGCGCGGACCGGGAATTCGCTCAAGCGGAACTCGCGCCGATAAGCAAGCGCCGTACTAACCAGGCTGCGATGCTCGATCATCGCCCCTTTCGGCTTGCCGGTCGTTCCCGACGTATAAATCACGTAAGCGAGATCCTGAGGCTCGTTGATCGTCGGTCTGTCCTCCGCCTCCCCCGTATAAATGGAGGGATCGTCCAGGCAAAGGCACTTCCGAGCAGGCGTTCCCTCTCCATCCCCGGAGCCGCCTTCATTCGCCATGTCTATGAGATGCGATTGGGTGAGCACAATGGCCGCTCCGCTGTCTTCGAGCATGAACTGAATACGGTCTGCCGGATAATCGGGATCGAGCGGAACATAGGCGCCTCCCGCCTTCCAGACGGCCAGAACGGCTACGACCAGAACGGCGTCTCTCTCGGCCAAAATCCCAACTACCGATTCCCTGCCGACGCCAAGGCCCCGCAGCGTATGAGCCAGCCGATTCGCCTGTTCGTTCAGCTCGCGATACGTAAGACGCCGGCCTTGACTGATGACAGCCGTCCCCTCCGGCGCTGCGCTCGCCTGCTCCTCCACATAGACATGAAAAGGCTTCGCCAGCAAATGCTCCTGACCCCTGGCCCCCTGCCCGCTGAATGCTTCCAGAAGCAGCGATCGTTCTTCGCCGAACACCAGGTCAAGCTCGGACAGCTTCCGTTCAGGATTGCTGACGATCCCGTCGATCACTTGGATGAAGTGCCGGGCGAGCCGCTCAGCCGTTTCGCGTTTGTAGAGCGAGGTGGCGTATTCAAGGCGGAAAGCGATGCCGTCCTCCCCAGCTTCCGCTTCCAGCGTTAGATCGAACTTGGCTGCCGTGTCCGGGTCCGGGTAAGCCGTAAAGGCGACATCCTGGAATTGGGCATTCGCGTTTTCCAGATTTTTGAGCTCGAACATCGTATCGAACAAAGGATTGCGGCTCATGTCTCTTGCAAGATTCAGCCTGCCGACCAATTCTTCGAACGGATAGTCCTGATGCTCGAAGGCGCCCAGCGCCTGCTCCTTGATTTCCTGCAGGTAGCCGGCGAAGGTCTTCTCTCCAGCCGGATAGCTGCGGATCGCCAGCGTGTTGACGAACATGCCGATCAGCGGCTCCAGCTCGGCATGCCGGCGTCCGGCCACAGGCGTCCCGACGACGATATCCTCCTGACCCGTATATTTATGAAGCAGGGTCATATAGGCTGCGAGCAATACCATATACAAAGTGGAGCCGCTTTGAACAGCCAGCTTGCCTAAGGCTTCGCTTGTCGGCCGGTCTAACGAAAACTCGATTTTGTCTCCCTCAAAGCGCTGAACGGCGGGCCGAATGAAATCCGTTTTGAGATCAAGCGTCGGAATTTCCCCCTGGAAGCTGTTCAGCCAGTAAGCCTCCTGCTTCGACCACTGCTCGCTGCCGATCCCGGCCTGCTGCCATACCGCATAATCCTTGTATTGAAGCCGAAGAGGAGCAAGCGTCTCTCCGTTATACAGCCTAGCCAGTTCGCCGATCAATAGGCTCAGCGATGCCCCGTCCGAAACGGTATGATGCATGTCGACCAGCAGCAGGAACCGGTCTGCGCTCTCGCGCACCAGTCCGGCCCGAAGCAAAGGCGGCCGCTCCAGGTCGAACGGACGTATGAACGCCCGGATCGCCCGGTCGGGATGCCCGGTATCTGCATCGAAGTCCTCCAGTTGGAAAACCGATTCGGAATGAATGCGTTGAACCGGCTCTCCCTCGACCAGATGAAAGCTCGTTCTTAGCGATTCGTGACGCGCGATCAGTTGGCGGAAGGCTTGCTCCAGCCGTTCGCGGTCCAACCGGCCCTCGGCCAGCACGACTCCCGGCATGTTATAGCCCAGCTCGCCTCCATCCAGCTTGCTGACAATATATAGACGCTTCTGCGCCGAGGAAACCGGGTAGACGTCCCGCTCGGGAGCAAGCGGAATCGATGAGTAGCTGCTTGCTTCCTTCCCCTCGATCAGAACGGCCATCTCCTCGATAGTCAGCGCTTCGAATACTTCTCGAAGCTCAAGCTGCTTGTGCAGCTCCTTGTGGATGCGGGCTACCAGGGTTGCCGCCCTTAGCGAATGTCCACCGATCTCGAAGAAATGGTCCTTCACGCCAACCTGCTCAAGTCCCAAAATATCCTGCCAGATCTGGGCCAGCTGCAGCTCGAGCGGCGTTCGCGGAGCGACGTAGGCGATGCCGAGCCGAGCCGTTTGCTCCGGCGCAGGCAGCGCCTTGCGGTCGATCTTGCCGTTGGGCGACAGCGGCATCCGCTCCAGCTGTACGAAGTACGACGGCACCATATAGCTAGGCAGACCGCTCGACAGCCGGATGCGCAGCTCGCTTGCGCCAAGCTCCGACTCCGCGACGTAGTACGCGCACAGCAGCTTGTTGCCCTGGCCGTCGTCGCGCGCCATCACGACCGCTTCCACGACGCCCTCCACATGCAGCAGCTGCGTCTCCACCTCTCCCAGCTCGATCCGGTACCCCCGGATCTTCACCTGATGGTCGATCCGGCCGAGATACTCGATGTTGCCGTCCGGCAGCCAGCGCGCCAGGTCTCCGGTCCGGTACATCCTCTCGCCTTGATCAGAGGCTGCGCCAGGCTCAAGTACTGCGAACGGATCCAGCGTAAATTTCTCCGCCGTCAGCTCCGGACGGTTCAGGTACCCCCGTCCTACCCCGACGCCCGCGATGCACAGCTCCCCGGCTACGCCGACCGGCTGCAGCTGCGTCGTCCCTTCCTTCAGGATATACAGCCTTGTATTATGGATCGGCTTGCCGATCGGGATGACCGGGTAGGACACGTCCGGCTCGCAGTCGAAGTACGAGACGTCGACCGTCGCCTCCGTCGGGCCGTACAGGTTGATCAGCCGGCAACGGTTCACCCAGGCCACCGTCTGCTGGAAGCGCGCCACATGCTGCGGCGGCAATGCTTCGCCGCTGGCGAAGACGTGGCGCAGCGTGCCGAGCTGCTCGGCGAGCAGCCGCTCCGGCTGCTGCTCCGCGTCCTCGAGAAACGCATGCAGCATCGCGGGCACGAAGTGCATCGTCGTCACGCCATAGCTCCGGATCGTCTCCCTAATGCGCTCGGGGCTCTTCTCGCCTCCCGGCGTCAGCAGGCAGACGCTCGCGCCGACCATCGCCCACCAGAACAGCTCCCACACCGATACGTCGAAGGTGAACGCCGTTTTCTGCAGGATTACGTCGCTTGCGCCGATCGGATAGCGTTCGTGCATCCACAGGATGCGGTTGAGCACCGAGTGATGCTCAATCATGACGCCCTTCGGCTTGCCCGTCGAGCCGGACGTGTAGATCACGTAAGCCACGTCCTGCGGCCCGGCGGCCGGCTCCAGGTTCGACCCGTCGGCGTCGTACACCGCCGCGTCGTTCAGGCTGAGCCGCTTCAAGCCGCTCAGCTCCAGATCGGCCGGCAAGCGCGGGAGCAGGCGCTCCTGCCCGAGCAGCAGCCTCGCGCCCGAGTCCTCGGCGATGAAGCGGATCCGCTCCTCCGGGTAGTCCGGATCGATCGGCACGTACGCCCCGCCGGCCTTGAGGATCGCGTAGATGCCGACGAGCATCTCCAGCGACCGCTCGGTCAGCACGGCGACCATGTCCCCGGGCTTCACTCCCTCGGCGCGCAGCCTGCGCGCCAGCCGGTTCGCCCGCTCGTTCAGCTCCCGATAGGTCAACTGCTCGTCCTCGAAGCGCACGGCGATCTGCTCCGGCGTTCGCTGCGCTTGCTCCTCGAACAGGCCGTGGATCGTCTTCTCCCGCGGATAGTCTGCCACGGTGTCGTTGAACCCGTGCAGGATCAGCTCCTTCTCCTGGGGGGATAAGAGCTCAATCTCATCGACACGAATGTCCGGGTTGAATAAGGCAACGGAATATAGCTGGAACAGATGTTCGATCACTTGTCTGGCCATGGTATGCTCGTACCGGTCCGTCCGATAAAAAACATGCAGATAAAGCTGGTTCTGCTCGGTTTCGAAGGCAAATTCAAAATCGGACGAGATGGCTCCGGGGCGATGCGAGGGTTGAAGGTCCAGAAAGGAGAAGAGCGTGTGGATAACCGGAGCGCCGCTGGCCTCATAGGGAATATGAAGCGAACCGGCCATTTTTTGCAGCGATATATTTTGATAAACGACCGATTCCTGGAAGATTGTTTTGACCTCGGCTAACAGCGAACGGAACGTTTGATCGCCAGTTATTTCTTGCTTGAGTAAAATGAGCTCATTGACGAGCGTCGTCCCCTCTTGGGGAATTGCCGGCGTGCCCAGAATAACCTTGCTTTCATTCGTATATTTAGATGTCAGCCCATAGATTCCCGCTAGCAAAAGGGTGCATAACGCCATCGACGAGCCATTGGCAATGGCTAGCAGCCTCTGCTCGATCGGGGCAGGCAAACGAAGGCGAATATCGGTCAGAATCGGGCCCGGGCAGCCAGGCTCGCTTTTATGTATGGCGGAACTGTAAGGAAGAATGGACACGGAATCCCCGTTATCAAATCTGTCATTCCAAAAGGCTCGAAGCTTCTTCATAACATGTCCCCCCTCGTTTTCAACTCATGCTAGAGTTTGCGCTATACCCTAACCGTTCACAGAGCACGCGCCGCAACGACGCGCGCTCCATGATACGTTGGTTAGAATAAAAATTCGATCGATTCCGCTTGCGCCGCTTTCGTAAATTCGATATCTCCCAAACGAATGTCCGGGTTCTCCGTCACCGCGCCCAGAAGCTTGATGAAGTCGGCCAGCATTTTCTCCGCTGTACTATCCTTAAACAGTCTTGTGCTGTATTCCATGCTGCCGATAATCTGCTCCGCTTCTTCCATGACATATAGCGTCAGGTCGAACTTCGCTGCGTCGTACTCCCTCTCCAGATAAGTGAAGGTCAAGGACTCGACCTGCAACTCCTGATGCTCGTTGTTTTGCAAGACGAGCATCGTATCGAAGAGCGGATTGCGGCTTGCATCGGATGCGGTACCGAGCTTCTCCACGAGCATCTCGAACGGATACTCCTGATTCTCATAGGCACGAAGCGCCTGATGCTTGACCTCCTGCAGGAACGCCGAGAAGAGCTTATCTTCGGACGGCTTGCTCCGCAGAGCCAGCGTATTGACGAACATGCCGATAACCGGCTCAAGCTCAGTTACAGGCCTTCCCGCGACCGGCGTACCGACGACGATATCCTCCTGCCCGCTGTAGCTGGCAAGCAGAGCCGAATAGGCAGCCAGCATCACCATAAACAAGGTACTGCCGGTTTCATCGGCCAGCTTCTTGACGGAAGCCGTCAGCACCGGGTCAAGCTCGAATCCGACCCTTGCCCCCTCGAAGCTGCGCCGCTCCGGCCGCGGATAGTCGGTCGGCAGATCGAGCTGCGGAAGCTCGCCTCCGAGCTCTTGCAGCCAATACGCCTCCTGCTGCTCCTGCTCGGCTTGCATGCGCGTCTGCTGCTGCCACACCGCGTAGTCCTTATATTGGATGCGCAGCGGAGGCAGCTCCTCCCCGGCATACAGCCGCACGAATTCCTGGATCAGATTGCCCAGGGAAGCGCCGTCCGAGATGATATGATGCATATCGAACTGCATGATAAAGCGCTCGTCTTCCAGTTTGATCAGTCCTACCCGCATTAGAGGCGGCTTGCGCAGATCAAAGGCTCGCACGAATTCCTGCATCAGCTGCTCGGCCTGTTCTTCGTCAGCGCTGCGGTACTGCACCTCGAAGTCGACATCCCGATGCACCCGCTGTACGGGTTCGCCATCCTTCATCTCGAAGCCCGTTCTCAGCGTTTCATGACGCAGGATCAGCTGCCGGAACGCCTCTTCGAAACGTTCCCGGTCAAGCGGACCTTCCACCGCCAGCGTACTTGGCATGTTATAGCTGATGTCCGCGCCGTTCAGCTGGCTCATAATGTATAGCCGCTTCTGGGAGGAGGACGCCGGATATACCTCGCGTTCCTCTACCGCCGGAATGATCGTGTAGTCCGCTTGCTCTTCGCCGCCGATCCAGGCTGCCATCTGTTCCACCGTCGGCTGTTCGAAGACGATCCTGAGCGGCATCTTCACTTGCAGCTCCTTATGGATGCGGGCTACAAGCGCCGTCGCTCGCAGCGAATGGCCTCCGATCTCGAAGAAGTGATCCTTCACGCCGACCCGCTCCAGCTTCAGCACGTCCTGCCACATAAGGGCCAGCTTCTTCTCCAGCACCGTGCGCGGACTCTGATAGGAGGAGCTGAGCTGAAGACCGGCTTCCGGCGCGGGCAGCGCCTTGCGGTCGATTTTGCCGTTGGGCGACAGCGGCATCCGCTCCAGCTGTACGAAGTACGACGGCACCATATAGCTTGGCAGGCTGTCCGCCAGCCGGCTGCGCAGCTCGCTTGCGCCAAGCTCCGACTCCGCGACGTAGTACGCGCACAGCAGCTTGTTGCCCTGGCCGTCGTCGCGCGCCATCACGACCGCTTCCACGACGCCCTCGACATGCAGCAGCTGCGTCTCCACCTCGCCCAGCTCGATCCGGTACCCCCGGATCTTCACCTGATGGTCGATCCGGCCCAGGTACTCGATGTTGCCGTCCGGCAGCCAGCGCGCCAGGTCTCCGGTCCGGTACATCCGGCTTTGACCGGCAGCTGCGCCAGACTCCAGCGCTGCGAACGGATCCAGCGTAAACTTCTCCGCCGTCAGCTCCGGACGGTTCAGATACCCCCGTCC
>NZ_WUWM01000056.1 GCF_009846885.1 Paenibacillus puerhi | reverse complement strand
ACATGAAAAAGATCGCTCTCCACCTGGATAAACAGGTTCAATGAGGAGGGCGATCTCTTTTTTTTGAAAAATAATCCTTTAAAAAATGAGCTATCCAGCTAACACTAGGGGTTTCTCGTCAATCTGATAAGTCGAGTTTTCTCGACTTATTTTTGTTTAAAAAGATAGTAACGCCCGTCTGCCTCAACAACTATTTTTTCTGATTCTGAAACGCCTTTTATTGTAAATACTTTACTACCATCATTGATAATCGAAGGCGGACATTCCTTGCAGTTAATGATGGAGATATCAGTCTGTTTTAATGAACCAATTTTCTTATCAATTTTATCTTCTGTGGTATCTTTTCCTTCATACTCATACTCGTGCTCATGCCATTTAACAATAAGGGAATATTGATTGCCATTTGACTTTGGTAAATCACAGCCAAGCAAAGAAATAAACAATATAGTTAAAATAAGGACCCTCGTTAACATGCAGTCACCTCCGATCTTTATTACCTTAACTGACGCTTTATGATTGGATATGTTGCAGTGTGTAGAAACCCGATTTTTCACTTACATTGGACAAGCACAATAACTGATCATCTCAGCGCGGCTTTTTTTGTCCGGCGAGCAGAACTCCGTTCCTTCGTTTTTCCGACGAGATCCATTCACTAAAAATCTCGAGTATAACAAACCGATGAATGGGAGCCGGATCGACGCGACAGCCATTGACGAATATCTCAAAATGTAAATGCAATCCGGCGCTTTTCCCGGTAGAGCCGCAGACGCCAACAACATCTCCGGCCTGCACGACGTCCCCTACTTGAACCGTCGTCTGCGACAAGTGGGCGTATGTCGTCTTATATCCGCCGCCATGATCGATCCAAACGAATATCCCATACCCGCTTTTCGGGGTTCGTTCATCTTGCCAACCAGCATACACAACCTTACCAGCTTTGGACGCCGGAATGCGCTGTCCCGCCTGGCAAGCAAAATCGATGCCTTCGTGAGATGCGCCCGCCGGGCTTACCGGTTACCGGATTGATCCGGATGCCGAAAGGAGAGGTTACAACGCCCGGAACAGGCCGTGCAAAGCCGCTTTCGGACGGTTCAATGACTTCAATCGGAATAAACCCTTCCGTGGCATAAAGTCTCGCATACATCATTACTTCTGCGACATAGTTTTGATCGTAGTTATATGCAAAAATGGCACGTTCCAGGTTGCCGGTCGCCGCGCCGTTTTTGGCCAAAAAGTTTGCGGCCGAAAAAATCGAATCCCATAAGCTCCACATGTTGGCCCGGCCGTCGCGGTCAGCGTCGACGCCGTATCCGCCATACCGGGCGATCATCGCCAAGCTCGTCTTCTCTTCCTCGGTAAAGCTCCCTCGCCCAGCGCCATAACAAGACGGATGCGACCAGCCTACCCACGTACACGGCATAAACTGCATATGTCCTTCTGCCCCGACGCTTGAAATCATGGGCTGTAGCGTGGAAAATACCGTCTCCACTCGATGATGCGCGGCAAGCAAATTCCGTGGAACGCCGTACCTGGCTTCGGCCGCTTTATAGATGGGTACATATTCGGCCGGTATTTCACGTTCCCCAAGCGGTGAAATCGCGCCGCCCAAAAAGCCGTACCCGATGCTTCCGCCGCCTATAAACAACAACGGAAAAAAATGATCCCGCAGAGCGCCACGATCAGCACGACCGGAATTGCTGCGATCAACCATCCCCATTTCTTCATTCCGGAATCGCCCCCGATCCCGAGCGAATCCCAACATCATCGAGCTTCCAACGCCCTTCATCCAGCTTGAGCAGCACCACATAAAGCAACAGACTTGCTTCCTGCTTGCCGTTTATATCGGTATGGGTCACGCTCACATCGAGGTTATACCATTGTTCATCCGCTTGCAGCTCGGCCGGGGTCCACTCGGCCGCGACATACTCGGGTTTATGCGGGAGAGCGTCCCCCGACGCTGAAACGATGAAAGCTGCTTGTAGAACTTTTCAGTGATATAGGGCTTGGGGCGTTCCACATAAGCGTCGGGCTGCTCACTATCGAACGGCACATATGCTTTCAAAAAATGCGGAAGAACGGCTGGACGTCGCTGACCGTCTCCTCCGTTATAGGCGGCTTCTCGCTTTTCGTCTGCTCCTGTTCCGGTTGGCCCTCATACTGGTGGATGTCTCATTGTTCATGGGGCGCAGCCTTTTGGTTTTCCTTAGGTTGCGTATCGCGTCTTCCGGCAAACAACGATCCGATAAACAAGGCGATCAGCAGCACGCCAACAATAATACCAAACCATGCCTTAGTCCGATCCGGGAGCTGTGGGGAACGTGCCATTAGCTCTCACGCTCCCCTTTATCCTCCTCCAAGGAAACGTTGCGCTCGAGCGGCTCCGCCCTACCAGTACGCGGCACAAGGTCCTCCGTCGATGGGGCTGCTTGTTGAAACGCCTCCAACGATTCCAAAATGGCCGATCCCCTCGCCATCCGGAATGAATCGGAAGGAGCTGTCGGCTTGGTCTGCCTTCTTCGTTCTCCTCCTTGACGCCTGGAGCTTAACGAAACGACCGCTGGCGCTGCCGTTCTCGTTCCATGTGGAACCGCTGTTTGGATATATTCCGGAACAGTGGAATGGGTAGGCTGGGCTTCGCAATATTCATTCTGGTAGTAAGGGCGGAAATCAAAGGCGTACGACTAGCCCTCGCACACGACATGCGTAGTAACGAGATTATGACACCAGACAGACTTGCCTTCTTCATGCGAATACTGGAAGCTAAACAGCAGGTGTCATCGACAATCAGGAACACGATTCTTCGATCATCGCCATCTTTGAGCTGTCTTTTCCGTATCTTGCCCATGATTGCTTGCATCCGTCTGCGCTGCATATGATTCATGCACCAAGGAGCGTGGTTTAGAAAATTCCAGTTTCAGTACCAAAATGAACTTGACGATCGGCACGTAGAGGGATACCATGAGAATGGGAAATCTCCTTTATGTGGAAAATAGTTGGCCTTGTAACCGACCATTTCTCCACAAAGAGACGATGTCCTTTTTCTTTTATCAGTTCGACGAAGGTTCTAACTTCTCTACTTTTGTAGCGTTAAATCGACAGCGCAATTTTCGCAAGACTCAAGTTATTTACTGATATTCTATATAGGTTAAACTTAAGATGGTAACATTCGGCTAGATCTTCGTCGGCAAAATTCGTCATGTGCGTAAAAACCTGCAGTTGTACATCTAAGTCGTGTGAGGTGGAGACAGTGGAGGCGTCCGATTTAAAAGACAAGGTATCTAATCTATCCATATGGAAAAAGAACGGCCAGCGGGCTCCGCATAAACCCTTGCTAATTCTTCTGGGGCTTGCCCAATTGCAGCAAAACCGTACAGTCTTACCGTATGAACTAGTTCGAGGAAAATTAAAAAAACTGCTAATCGAGTTTGGCCCGCCTAGAAAATCATATCACCCTGAGCAGCCTTTTGTCCGACTAACCACTGATGGAATCTGGAGATTAACCGGCTCTGTCGATAGGAGGAATTTTACTGACAAATTGCTCTTATCGGAACAAGTGGCGGGTGGGTTTAATGAGGAGGTGCTTTCCCTTCTTCGAAACAATGAGCTTCTCGTTCAAGAGTTGGCTGAGCTATTGTTAAACGAACATTTTCCAGAGACCGTTCATCAGGATATTCTTGAGGAGGTAGGGCTGGATTTATCCGTGAGAAGAAATCGGAAGCGTGACCCGAATTTTAGAGATAGAATCTTAAAAGCATATGAATACAGCTGTGCCGTTTGTGGCTTTAATGTCAGGTTGGGACATCAATTGGTTGGCATTGACGCCGCACACATTCAATGGCATCAAGCTGGGGGACCCGATACGGAGGAAAATGGAATTGCTTTATGCTCATTGCATCATAAGCTGTTTGACCGTGGTGTATTTACGATAACGAGGGAGCGGGAAATGCTGGTGGCTGAACAGGCTCACGGTACGCATGGTTTTGAAGAGTGGCTGATGAGCTTTCACGGTAAAAAGGTTCGTTCTCCTATCCATCCGGTATACATGCCGAAAGATAATTTTATAAACTGGCATATCCGGGAAGTATTTAGAGGTCCCGCTCGATACCGTGTTTTATGATGATCGCGAAAATAGATTGCGCTGGGAATATCCATCCTCATACGACCTCTCCCTCTACCTGGCATCATGAAAAATAATGCCCAGACTGTACCTTGTTCCTGAAGTAATCGTACTGACGCCATGCCGGATGATGGTTTTGTAGTAGCCTCGCGTTCCTAATACGGGCCGGTGATGGGTTGGGAAAATCAGCGCATCGCCTTGCTGCAGCTGTATGGCGTGGCCTCGGCTTTGCGCCCGTGGGCGTTGCTCTGTGAGGAGCAGCTCTCCACCTGTGAAATCTTGGTCTCTTTGGTTGAGGGCAATGACGAGCTGGAAGGGGAAGAACACGCTCCCATACAAATCTTGATGCAAGCAATTGTAACCCCCTGCTTCATACTTCAGAATTAATGGAGTTGTGCGCGTCTGTCCCTCTCGATGGCACTCGTTTAGAAAATCAGTTAACAATACTGGATAAGCGGCAGGTTTGCCTAGATGCTCAAGCCAGCGGTTAGCCGTTTTGGCCAGCTCCGGGTAAAAAGCTTCGCGCAGCTGTTGGATGAGGCCCGGAAGAGGGGCATCGTAATATTTATATTCCCCCACCCCGAAGCGGTACCGGGCCATGTTGATGGTAGTTCGGAAGAGCTGCTCTTCCTCGTAGGTGCTGATGATCTCCAGGCACTCGGTTTGATTTAACAAATGAGGGATCGTCACATATCCATGCTCATCTAGCGATCGATGTAGCTCCTGCCAATCCAGACTCGTTTTCACGCGGCATGACCTCCTTGATTCGTTGTTATTTACTGTCCACGATTAGTATAACCTCCCAAGAGTCGTTTTTTCTGTTCCCGAACATAACCGCAAGATAACGAAAGTAAATTCATAGTTGCTCTATCTGGTAGGAAAGTACTGTTTCTGGGAAATTTGCAGGGAAGAAGGGACCATTCTTATCGGATCCGGCAGGATATTCCAGAACATAGGCGAACTAGAGTCAGACTGATGTCTATTTCCCATTATTTCTTGCTATCAGGAGGGCAACATGAAGAAAAAAACAGCACTGCTTCTTACCTTACTGCTTTTGGGGTCCATGCTCGCAGGGATTTTGCCCATCAGCGGCGTAGCGGAAGCCCGGGCGGCCCAATATGACCAATCGTTTATCAACGAGGTTTCCTCCCGTTATTCCGAGCTTGAGAAAAAGTACCAGGACTATTATCGCGAAGATTTGAAGCATTTTACTCAGATGTATGACCAGTTCTATGACTTGATCCACGACCAACAGAGCAAGCTTGAACGTCTTGGACGCGATGATTTGAACTATTTGAGCGACTTGTTATCCGCTGACGCCCAAAGCCTATCGGAGACCTATAAGGACAGCAGCTCCCGGGATGCGCTTACCGATTACAAGAGACAGAGCAACCCGAATTATTCCTCCGGGGCCATGTGGAAGTATGCGACGGCACTGAATAAAAACTATTCGTCCAGCCTCCACTGGAGCTTCGCTACGCAAATCAACGCGAATTACAGCTCATCGATCATGTGGAGAGCGCGCAACGATATTAACCCGAACTATTCGGGCAGCATCATGTGGAGCAGCCGCAATGAGACGAACCCCGACTATTCCGGCAGTAAAATGTCTAAGCTTCGCAATGAATCGAACCCCCATTATTCCGGAAGTATTATGTCCAGATACCGTCTGGGCAGCTTGAGCAAAGCGGAGGCGGAGAAGCAGATCAATCAGGTGCTGCAAGCAGGCGAAGAGGATTTGGGGAAATTCCGCAGCAAGACCGTGGATTTGCTGGAGCAATCCCGTGTGGAATCCGAGCAGAAGCTGATCGAACTGCGCAATACGACGGTGAAGAAGCTTCTTCAGCAGCGAAGCCATACGCTAGAGGATATCATGAGCATCCGGAAGCGTCACTTTGGGGGCGAGCTGGAGATCAAGCCGTTTCACCTTAGCTTTGATGAGATCCAAGTCGTCATCGATGGCGAGCTGCAAACGTTCGAGCAGCCGCCAGTGAACAAGGATGGCAGTGTCCTGGTTCCGATGAGGGCGATCTTCGAACGGCTCGGGGCGGAGATCAAGTGGAATGATGCCGAGAAAGCCGTTACGGCCACCAAAAACGACATTGCGATCTACATCGCCATTAACAGCAAGAGTCCTACGATTAACGGCGTCGTCAAGGAGCTGGAGGTTCCCGCGCAGCTGGTGAATGGTTATACGATGGTGCCGGTCCGATTCATCAGTGAGGCGCTGAACGCTGAGGTATCCTGGGAACAGCAAACCCAGACCGTATTTATCCAAACGAAATAAGGCGCCTGCCGCTTAATCACGTCAAGCACCGAAAGCCTTGTTGCCCGAATGCGGACGACAAGGCTTTGGGCTGCCCCGAATACGAAGGCGACCCTTTCATTTACGGATCAAGCTGCTGCAGCTTCTGTAGGAACATGGTGAGGGCCATCGTGCCGAAGGAAGATTTCGTTTCTTGTAACACGTAAAAATGGCGGGTAAATCGCTTGTCTTTTACTTGGATGCTGTGCAGCTCTCCCGATTCCAGCTCCTTGCGTATGACCCAGCGCGATAGCATAGCTACTCCGAGTCCGGCCACTACCGCTTCCTTAACGCCTTGACTGCTATTGAACACGAAGGAGCGCTGGACCCGCAGACCCGTATCTTGAATAAATTGATCGCTGAATGCCCGGGTGCCGGAGCCGCTCTCTCTAACTACCCAGACTTGATCCTGCAGCATGTCCGGTTCCACGGTTCCCAGCGAATGTAACGGATGCTCGGAAGGAACGACAAGCACCATCTCATCTTCCATAAACGGCGGGGTCACTTGAATCCCCGGATACTCGACGCTACCTTCCACTAAGCCGACATCGAGCTCATTGGAGTGAACCGCCTGAGCGATTTCTTCGGTATTGGCTATCGTCACCTGAATATCGACTTGGGGGTACTGATGCACGAACTCGGCCAGAAGGCGAGGGAGGATATATTCGCCGATCGTAAAGCTTGCGCCGATTTTTAAAGATCCGGTCACCTCGTTTCGCAGAAGAGAGATGTCTTCTTTCGCCGCTTCGTAGTGAGCTAAGATTTGCTTGGCTCGCTTGAACAAGATGTGGCCCGCCTCCGTCAGCTTCACTTGCTTGGAGGATCGGTGCATGAGCTTGACGCCAAATTCATTTTCCAAATTCCGTATATGCAAGCTGACCCCAGGCTGAGAAAGATGGAGTATTTCCGCAGCCCGTGAGAAATTGCTCTGTTCGGCCACCGTTACAAATACCTTCAACGTATCTACAATCATGGTTTCCTCCATTACTTGACATGCGGCAGATGCTGTTTCTTGAACCCATTGTATCTCTTTCTCCCTACAGGGACAAACCATTAGCCTGCTGGAGCGGAAGCATAAGTTTTGCTCATGCTGAAGATAGCAGTTCGGTATTTAACTTTCCGGCTGGAGCATCTTATAGTGGAGTCATGAAAGGATGCATGTTTCCTTCATCTAGAGGCGCTAACGGGGAGAGGGGACGAACATGGGTCAAGAACAAGCATTATTCATACCGAGAAGGAAGAAGCACAGCTTGGGCTTTATGCTCGGGATCGGATTCACTTTACTGATTGCTTTAGTAGCCAAATCTATAGCGGCATTTCCCTTCTTCGCTATAATGGGCCAACTGGTGATCGCCATCTTGATCGGAATGGCATGGCGAGCGACCGTCGGGGTACCGGAAACGGTGAAGGCAGGGACCGACTTTTCCAGCAAAAAACTGCTTCGTCTCGGAATTATCCTGCTCGGTATGAGGCTTAATCTGATGGATATTATCGATGCCGGTCCGAAGGTGTTTTTACTTGCCTGTATCGTCATCGCGTTTACGCTTATTGTCGTGTACGGGCTGGCTCGTTTGTTTAATGTAGAGAAGCGATTGGGCATCTTGACTGCCTGCGGAACCGCGATCTGCGGTGCTGCTGCGGTTGTTGCGATTGCTCCGCTGATTAAGGCAAAGGACGACGAAACGGCTATCGGAGCGGCGGTTGTAGCGATACTTGGGACCATATTCACGCTGCTCTATACGTTTATTTTTCCTATTCTCGGATTTTCGCCCATAGGCTACGGAATCTTTACGGGGGCAACCTTGCACGAAATTGCACACGTCCTTGCCGCCGCGGCTCCCGGAGGTTCGGATGCACTGGATATGGCGGTTATCGTCAAATTAACGCGGGTTAGTATGCTGGTTCCGATCGCCATTCTGATTGGAGCATGGGTCCGCCGCTCGGAGAGGAAAGAGAGGGGCGATCAACCGGCCAAGACGCTGCGCCAGTCGATCCCGGTTCCTTGGTTTATTCTTGGCTTTCTGCTTGTCAGCGGGATTCATTCGCTAGGGCTCGTTGCCGAGCCGATAGCAAGCGGCCTGGTCCTGATCGCTTACCTGCTGATTGCGATGGCCATGGCGGGCCTGGGCATGAACGTTGATGTGGCGACCTTTAGACGCTTTGGGATGAAGTCCTTTGTGGCGGGACTCCTTGGGTCGGTGATGCTCGCGGGTCTAGGCTTTGGGTTGGTTCATGTGTTCGGGCTTGCTTATCATTGAACTTATCGATTTGCTTAAGGTATACTTTTCCTAACATAAGGTTTTCGGCAGAATGTAATTCCCCATTATATTAAGTAGAAATAAGTAGAAGTAAGGAGTCAGGCTACTTTGGCGAATCATCCCCTAAGGGCGGGAAAACGGAACATTTTACTCCTACTCGGCCTGTTTGTCATCATTCTGATAGGCTCGCGCGTACTCTGGATCCTATCGTTTCAACCTATGGATCAGCCCCATGCGGTGGGAGGGCAGCTGGATTTGCGGGACTGGGATGCTGCAGGAGGTCATACGATTACCCTGGATGGCCAGTGGGAATTCTATCCTCATACCTGGCTGAAGAGTAACGAGACACCCGAGGAGCCACCTGCGGGCAAGCAGGCATTCATTCAAGTTCCGGGAGACTGGAATGATATCCTGCAGCCGGGAGAGAACACACCGTATGGTTACGGCTCGTATCGCTTACGGATTCTCGTTAATCCCGATGACGACTTCAACTACAGCATTCGGATTCCAAGCGTTCGAAGCTCGTCGGCGTTGTACGTAAACGGCCGCCTGCTGGGCGGGTCGGGAAAGCCGGGGGAAAGTGAGAAGGAATATGTGGCGCAGAATGTTCCCTACACCTCCTCCTTCATGCCAAATGATCGCGGCGTAATCGAGGTTGTTGTCCAGGCGGCGAATTTTAAGGATCCCCGTAAAAGCGGGCTCGTCCGGTCGATCAAGTTCGGGACGGAGGCTGCGATTGCCCGGGAGACTCAACTATCGATGTCTATGCAGCAAATGGTCGCCGTCGTCTTTCTGATCCATGCGGGATATGCGCTTATTTTATTTCTGGTAGGAACCCGGGAGAGGAGATTGCTTTACTTTTCCTTGCTAACGGTTAGTGCGATGCTCATGAATCTTCTGGGGAGTGAAGAGAAATATTTGGTTCATTGGCTTCCGATCGATTATGAGGCGGGCTTTCAGCTAGTCCATCTTTCTATGGTTGGTATTGCCTATGCTCTTCTTCAATGTGTGGCACATCAGCTGCCTGCCGCTTGGCGCAAGGTGTCTCCGGGGTACGCAGCTCTTTGCGGAGTCGTCGCCGTGTTGACGCTGCTCCTGTCCACCCGGTATCTTGTTATGCTCCAGCCCTTGTATTTCCTGCTCCTGGGGATTTCGATCCTGATCGCTATAGGAGCTATGCTCCGCACGTCGATGAAGGATATCAAAGATAATGTGTTATTGGCGATGTCGCTCATTGCGTTTGCGGGCAGCTTGGTATGGTGGAGCTTTTTTCTTATAACGGGGATCAAGGTCGTCTACTATCCGTTCGATCTCATCATATCGACGGCCTGCTTCGCATCGGTCTGGTTCAGACGTTACTTCCAGGTTCATGTGGAAACTCAGAAACTAGCAGCGAAGCTTCAGAGAGCGGACAAGAGAAAGGATGAATTCCTCGCTAACACCTCCCATGAGTTGAGAAATCCGCTTCACGGCATCCTCGGCATGTCACAGGCCGTTCTGGAGAGGGAGCAGCATTCGCTTAGTGAGAAAAGCGTTCAGGACTTGGGGACCGTCCTGTCGGTAGGACGCCGCATGTCCGTTATGCTGAACGACTTGCTGGATGCGATGAGGCTGCAGGAAAGCGCTCCAAGGCTGCAGTTCCAACGCTTTTCCATCCAGACGATCCCGAGCGGCGTATTTGATATGCTTCGCTTTATGACGGAAGGTAAGCCGGTTCGGCTGGCGAGTTATATTCCTGAGCATTTCCCGCAAGTATGGGCCGATGAAAACCGGGTTATCCAGATTCTCTTTAATCTGCTGCACAATGCGGTGAAGTATACGAACGAAGGCGAGATTTCGATAGGAGCCTATGTGAAGGACGGAAGGGCGCACCTGGTCGTCGCGGATACGGGCATGGGGATGGACCAGGAGACGATGCGGCGGGTGTTCGAGCCTTATGAGCAGGCCGATCCTGGCAAGACGATGATCGAGGGAGGATTCGGACTCGGCCTTAGCATCAGTCATCAGCTGGTGAAGCTGCACGGCGGAACGCTGCAGGTCAGCTCGGTGCCGGGTCAAGGCTCGGAGTTTGTCTTTACTTTACCGCTGGCCGAACCGCTAGCCGAACAGGCCGTTCCGGAGGAAGCCACAGAGACTGGAATCCTCGTACCGCTCGCTGCAGCCGAAGCCGCAAGGGATGTTTCTCCTGCTCCGTCCGATGCGAGCCCCGATCCTCAGCTATCGCCGCAGCAGCTGCCTCCGCTAGCCGATCGCCCCCGAATCTTAATCGTAGACGATGATCCCGTTAATCTGAACGTGCTCGAAACGATCCTATCCTTAGAGTCCTATGACATGATGACCGTTACGAGCGGTAAAGAAGCACTGGCTGTATTGGACGATAAGGAATGGGATTTGGTCATTTCCGACGTGATGATGCCGCAGATGTCCGGTTACGAATTGTCGCGCACGATTCGCCAGCGATTCACGATCACGGAGCTTCCCATCCTGCTCCTTACCGCAAGGAGCCATCCCGAGGATATCGAAAATGGCTTTCGATCGGGCGCCAACGATTATGTGACGAAGCCGGTGGATGCGTTGGAAGTGAGGTCGCGCGTCCGGGCGTTAACGGAAGTGAAGCATGCGGTACGCGAGCGACTGCAGATGGAAGCGGCGTGGCTGCAAGCGCAAATCCAGCCTCATTTCCTCTTCAACACCTTGAATGCCGTGGTAGCGCTAAGCGAGGTTGATCTGGTTAGGATGCGCAGCCTGCTCGGCGTTTTCAGTGACTTTTTGCGTGAAACGTTCAAGGAGAGAAATAGAAATGAGCTCATTTCCATCGAAGAGGAGTTAAGTATGGTCCGCTCCTACCTGTATATTGAACAGGAACGATTCGATGACCGGCTGCAGGTGGTTTGGGAGATCGACGAATGCGGGGACTTGAAGATTCCTATGCTCTCGATTCAGCCTCTGGTTGAAAACTCGATAAGACATGGTATCATGCAGCGCGCCCGCGGCGGAAAGATCGTTATCCGGGTCTCGAGCTATGAGGGTTATGCGGAGATCGCGGTTGAAGACGACGGCGTCGGGATGGATGAAGATCTGTTGGAGCGAGCGCCCGAAAGAAGATTGTCCACGGGATCAGGGGTCGGTCTGCATAATACAGACCTTCGGTTAAAGAGGCACTTTGGCAAGGGACTTCAGATCAGAAGCAAACCGGGCTATGGGACAACGATCTCGTTCAGGGTTTACACAGGTAAAGGTTAATGAGGGGCCGGGCGCTCGCTCCTAGTAGAGCGATCTGAAAGTCATGTAATAATGGAGCAACATAGGAGCGGTGGCGGGGTTACGGTTAACGGACATGTTGAACCGTTAGCGGTTGGGATTGACACGGATACGAATGTAAAGGACATACTGGAGGTTGTCGATTCATTGTGAGTAACTGAGTTGAAACGTTCTGCTTTCGCTAACGGACCTCACTATATAGCCCCCTAATCCATTTGGACATTCCTAATCACCTTCATATACACTAGAGGGGTGGGGGAAATATCCATGAAAAGACGGTTTAGATGCCCGGTTCAAGCCAAAAAGGAGCTCGTAGTAGAG
>NZ_WUWM01000055.1 GCF_009846885.1 Paenibacillus puerhi | reverse complement strand
GACACAAATGTACGGAGGTTTGCAAGACTTATTGAATTATTTTGGCCTGAGCACTACCTCATGCTTCTTTGGGTTACACCTAGACCAGATATTTACCAGTGTTTACCTCGAGGTGCATAGGTCATGAATAACTAACTAAAAATACATTATATGTAAGAATATCCTTATTATAATAAATCGCGTCAGAACTGCTATAACGCCGGGTCAACGAAAACGAAAGCCCATTTCTACCAGGCAATGTCATATCTGTATACTCTAGCTGCAGTGCTCCATTGATCGGGGATACACGCTCACTCCCTCCTATAGAATATGGAGCTCCATTCACCTTAACATCGAGACGCTTAACTGCTAGTTCGTCATAGGTAGTGGGATACATAGTCTGAGATGCCACGTTCATACTACGAAATGTCGTGGGAGTGCCATACACCGACTCGTATACGCTATCGGTCACTCTGACACCGTATACGTTGTTCTGTACTGATGGATGAATATTATTTTGATCTCTATTAAAACTATCCGAAACAATCCTCGTAGCTCTCTTATCAACATATTCACCCTCTGGTAATTCTGATTGAACAGTCGATGCCAAAGTAAGCGATTGGTTCTCTTCACGTTTGGGCGCGAAATCCATTAACCTAAGTTGTTCCTCTAGTGTAGGATTGATTTCCTCTAAAATCGTAGCCAACTTTTTCTGAGGATGTAGTGTTCGCAACTCCAAAGCTTTTTGTAGCTCTTTTAAGGAATATCCCTTATTCAGCCCCTGTAGCAATTCTGTTTGTGGGATATGGTAATGACTGCTTAGCCATTCTAGGGTCACATACTCGCCACTTGAATCAGTTGAATCTATAGCTTGTACCCTATCTTGAGATGCTACAGCTGTTGGTATAGGTAATAGAGAGGGCAAAAGTAAAAGTAATATTACGAATAATTTAATAGTTTTCATTATGTAATCCTCTTCCTATTTTTATTCATAAATCATCAGCTTATTAATTAAATTACCATTAGAATCATGCTTGAATTTTGTTATGGGTATGGGGCTATTTTTTCGGTAGATTTCAGTAACCCTTCCTCTTGTATCATATTGATATGTTAAGCCTGAACTTACATCCATATATGGATTCCATTCTTTAGCACCCTGTTTCTTGAATTCAACGTTGCGATATAAAATGTAGCCATTATTTGCAGGAGAGCTGACCGTGGTTGGATACAACAACAATCGAACAATACTTGCCGTTGGTTTACCTGTATACTCGAACTGTTGCCAGCTTCCTTTCTTCTCAAAATCGTAAAAAAAATCAATGGGAAATCCATATTCACCTTTGGCTATTATTGTTCTACCTGTAACGGGAAAATCAGCATGTTGGGAAACATACGCCTCAAAACGAAACGTATACACTTCCTTGGGGTCCACAGCAAGATCACTGCCATGCCACGTCCATGGCAAGTTCTGACTATAATCATATGAATAGGTATAGGTGTGCTTACTGACAAATTTCCCTTGCCCTCTCGCCTGGAACCCCTCATCATCCAAAGGTTGTGGAAAAAGATTTACTGTAGTTCCCAGCTTTTTAAATTCAATATTCCGATAAAGGATATATCCTGTAGTGGAGGGAATCTGATTTGTCGTTGGATACAACAAAAGTCGAACAATATTGGAAGTGGGTTTGCCCGTGTATTCAAAGCGCTGCCAATTTCCTTTTTTAGTAGGGCAATAGTCCCCCGTTCAATTGGCTACTGGACATTTTCTGAGCACGAGCCCCTGCGATTACATCGGTTTCTTCAATCTGATACTGGGCTGTCGCTCCAGCGGACTCCCAGTTGCCCCAGCCATCCGCTAGGCCATTATTTCGTGAATAAAGCTCAAAATCCCCATTTACAATAAGGTTTTCAGATTTTTTCTCTACTAAATTTCCATTTGTATCATAACTAAACTCAACCACATCTTGAGTTTCCTTTACATACTTCAATCGACCTGCTGCATCATAGAAGTACACCGAGCTTGCCTCTGCTATGGAGGAAAAAACCAAGCTCGAAATCAGAAGTATGACAACAAGCAGACTTATTGTCTTTGATTTAATAGCCATTCTCTGAATCGGCCCTTCCTTTTATTGATAGGTTAGCCTCACATCATCAACATAAATGATGCCTGCCCCATCTTCCTGAACAGCTCTGAGCAGAATATACACTCGAGCGAAAGATGCATCACTCGGAGTCATTTTCTCGCTAGCAAGCACACTGTAATTACCTCCGGTTGTTTGTGTCAGTTCCGTCATAGCAGTATCAATAATTTGCCCGTTTATATTATAAAAGTCGATATAGAGCTGGACTTTCGTATGATGCAGACTCTCAATATTAATGGCTGCTTGAAATTTCAGTAATTTATTAGGTTCAATCTTGACATTTTGGGCTATTCCTTTGAAATCCATATTTTTGATCCACCATGCTGAAACTAATAATGATTTTTTACCGTCATATACTGGATTGCTTACCAATGTTCCTGGTATGACTATTTTTTTCTGTATATTTCCGTTTGCATCGTATTTATAACCAACATGCTGTATCATGTTTTGATTGAGCAAGCGTGAGGTCAATAATCTTCCTGAGCGATCATAGTGATATCGGGTGCGCCCTACTTGGTCATCTTCAGCCGATGAGATCAACTTCATACTATCATTAGGGTCTTGAAAGAGGCTCCATGCGCCACTTCCCTCAATAAAGGGTTCTTCAAAACTTGAATTAAACAACAGACTTTTCAACGCCCCATATTCCAATTGAGCAGAGTTTATGTACAACACCCCGGCCCCTTCTGCACCTGTAGAGCGGATAAGTAAATAAACCTTTGCTGCAATAGTTCCCGCCGGGGTTTCTCCACTGTTTGTTAATGTAAGATATCCTCCCGTTGGCGCTAACTGATCTGTGACATTAACTCCTATAACTCCTGTACTTCCTATAAAATCCACATACATCTGTACCTTTGCATTCGATAGGCTTTCTACCTTGATCTGAGAACGAACCGTATACGGCTTGTTTGCCTCCATTAGTACGGTCTGGTTAACTGATACATAGCCATTGGCCCCGATACCCGAACCGCTTACTTTCTGAATTCCGGATCCTTCTGGTGTCGCCTGCACATCAAAGGACGAGGCATTCGCCTGCCAGTTCTCTATTTCCCATCCGTTCGCTATGCCATTGTTTCCCGTGTAATTCTTAAAATATGGATTAATCAATAGATTTGATGAATGGCCATATTCTAACTGAAGAGAATCTACGTATACGACCCCGGCGCCTTCTGCACCTGTAGAGCGGATAAGTAAATAAACCTTCGCTGCAATAGTTCCCGCCGGGGTTTCTCCACTGTTTGTTAATGTTAGATATCCTCTTGTCGGCACCAACTGATCTGTGACATTAACTCCTATAACTCCTGTACTTCCTATAAAATCCACGTACATCTGCACCTTTGCATTCGATAGGCTTTCTACCTTGATCTGAGAACGAACCGTATATGGCTTGTTTGCCTCCATCAGTACGGTCTGGTTAACTGATACATAGCCATTGGCCCCGATACCCGAACCGCTTATTTTCTGAATTCTGGATCCTCCCTGTGTCGCCTGCACTTCAAACGACGAGGCATTCGCCTGCCAGTTCTCTATTTCCCAGCCATTCGCTATTCCATTAGTTCCCGTGTACTTCTTAAAATATGGATTAAGCAATTGATTTGATGAATGACCATATTCTAACTGAAGAGAATCTACATATACGACCCCGGCGCCCCCTGCACCTGTAGAACGGATAAGTAAATAAACCTTCGCTGCAATAGTTCCCGCCGGGGTTTCTCCACTGTTCGTTAATGTTAGATATCCTCTTGTCGATACTAACTGATCTGTGACATTGACTCCTATAACTCCTGTACTTCCTATAAAATCCACGTACATCTGTACCTTTGCATTCGACAGGCTCTCTACCTTGATTTGAGAACGAACCGTATATGGCTTGTTTGCCTCCATTAGTACGGTCTGGTTAACTGATACATAGCCATTGGCTCCGATACCCGAGCCGCTTACTTTCTGAATTCCGGATCCTTCTGGTATCGCCTGCACTTCAAACGACGAGGCATTCGCCTGCCAGTTCTCTATTTCCCAGCCGTTTGCTATTCCATTGGTTCCCGTGTAGCTCTCAAAATCTGAGTTTACAAGCAAATTACCTTCAGTAGCAGATACTTGCTTGGCAAACAATAGGATAAGTAGTATCGGTAGAAAACACCATGTAACCATCCGATATATTGTTTTCATCGTTTTCACTTCCTCATCATTTACTCATTTACCAAATCCAACGGGGGGTTGCGCATAATGACAAAGCTACGCACGGTAACACCAGCATCTTCAATTAACTTAAAGATCCTCCCATAAGAGGTTATTATTAAAGCTTGTCCATGTATAATATAGCCATATAAACCGACAAATTTCATTGACATATAGTGTCGAACTATGTAGAACCCTTGATAATATAGATATCTTTAGCTTGTGTTCTTATTTCTGACCCAAGCATCTCCTCCCCCCACTTCTCATACACTAAAACAAGCTCTGTTTATCGCCCCCATTCCCCTCCCCCCTCAGAAAGGATGATCCAGTCCATGAACCTATGGGAACTATTCGTAGCCCTTGTTTTAGGCTTTATTGAAGGCATGACGGAGTTCGCCCCGATCTCATCGACCGGGCATATGATTATTGTGGACGACCTAGTGTTTCAATCGAAGAACCTGTTCTCCGCTCCTGTCGCCAACACATTTAAGGTTGTCATACAGCTGGGATCGATTCTGGCGGTAGTTGTCGTGTTCAGAGACCGCTTCTTGAATCTGCTCGGACTTCAGCGGCAGAATACAGCCGACCACAAGCCCGGCGATCGACTGAAGCTGGCTCAGGTGATCTTGGGGCTTGTCCCCTTCGGGGTGCTCGGGCTGCTGTTCGAGGACTTTATCGATGAGCATCTGTTTTCTGTGCGAACAGTCATCATGGGCCTGCTGCTCGGGGCGGTGCTGATGCTGCTGGCTGATCACTTTCGGCCCCAGCGGGTTGCGGCTGAGACGGTCGATCAACTGACGTACAAGCAGGCGCTGGGGATGGGATTATTCCAATGCCTCGCGATGTGGCCGGGATTTTCCCGTTCGGGGTCTACGATCTCGGGGGGCGTGCTGCTCGGCCTGAGCCATAAGGCGGCGGCGGACTTCACCTTCATTATGGCGGTGCCGGTGATGATGGGGGCGAGCTTCTTGTCTCTGTTGAAGAACTGGTCCTATATGACACAAGATGCCTTGCCCTTCTTTGTCGTTGGCTTCATCAGCGCCTTTGTGTTTGCGTTGATCTCGATCCGTTTCTTCCTCAAGCTGATCCATCGCGTCAAGCTTGCGCCGTTTGCCCTCTACCGGATTGCGCTGGCGGCGGTAATTTACTGGCTATATTTCTAGCTCGCGTCGGCAGAATACGAAAAAGGACGGGTACTCCGGCCGTGAACAGCCCGTTTCCCGTCCTGTGCAACCTCTCATTCACATATCCATTTAAGCATGTCGCAACCTTGCATCGCCTGCCTTAACTCCCCCCGGTCTGAATGCCAAGGCTCGCTTAGGAATATACCTTCCACCTATCCGTCCGCTCCCAGCGCTCCCGGTAATTCGTTTGAGCAGAAGCCCCTGCTGCTAAGTGCTGGCCTCTACCTCTCCCTCAACCGGGAAGGGCTGAAGCCCCGATACTGCTTAAACTGGCGGCTGAAATAGTGAATATTGTTATATCCCAGAGCCTCCGCCACCTCACTGACATTCATGCCGTTGAATCTAAGCAGATGCTCCGCACGCTCGATCCGCGCGCTGATAATATAGGATTCCACCGTCTGGCCCATCGTTTCTTTAAATCTTCTGGAGAAATACCGCGGCGAAAGCCTTGCGCGCTCAGCCAGCTTCTGCGGGGTGTGCGGGATGCTGGGGAACTGTCTGACATAGGCGGCTGTTTCCTGCATGAGCGTCGGCCATCCCTCGCCCTCGCCATGCAAAGCCTGCTTGCCGGAGGCTTCCTCCCGGTAAAGCTGCAGCAGCAGCAAGTACAGCAGCAGGCCCGGCTCTTCCCTCTCGGAAGGCGCAGCCAGCAGCCTGCGGACATATAAGGATAAGTAGGCCTCGAAGGTCGCAATATCGCGGACCACCCGGAATGGAGACAATTGGGCGGCTGTGAAAGCCGGCATGTGGAAATGGATGAACGTCACCGTGATGGGATTACGAACGTCGTGTCTTGCTTCCGTCTCATCTCCCGGACGGAATAGGTAGCAGCAGCCCTTGGAGATCGAACGCCGTCTGCCGTTCAGGCTCAGCTCCCCCTCCCCGCTCCAGACATACCAAAGATCGTAATTTTCAAACGGCCTTCCTACGGTATCCCATCTCCAGGCTTTCTCGCAAAATACTTTGCCGTAATAGGGCAGAGGCTCCAATAGCGCGGCGTTCAGCTGCAGCATCCTTCATCCTCCTATGAGCCAAATTGTATAAACCTTTCGCGGTTGCGTGTATGGTATCTCGGGTAGGCGGGCGCTAACATACAGGTATACACCTATTCCAATACAATGTTGCGGAGGTATGATATGCTGCATCCATTCATGAACATTGCCGACTGGGACAAAATCGGAATATCCGTGGCGGAAGCCGCCCAGAGACTGCATCATATCGGTTATATTGATAGACAAACGATGCATATCGCGGCGGGACGAATGCTCGGCTGCGCCGAGTACGAGATTAAGGGGGCCCTGGCCAACCTTGCCTGGACCGACTCCGTTCATCATGACCAGCTGAGAAACCGCTGCAAGCAGCTGCGCATGAGCGTATCGGCCTTCGATAAATGCCCGGAGCCGCTGCTGGACCGTTTGCTGGGCAAAACGCTGGATGCCGGAAGCACCCTTCACCTGCTGGTTGCTCTGTTCGAGGTCATCAAACCGGCTCAGGTCGAGGCAATCCGCCGCTTTCTGGAGGAAACCCAGCCTCTAGTCGATCAACCAACCGTACATATGCTGCGCCACCAGCTGCTGGACCGCGAGGAACAGCTCGCCTGGGGACGGGAAGCTATCGCCGCCTTATCCGTGCGAGCCACCAAGGAAGAGTTGACGTCCCTGGCCGACTGGAAGCAGGATCTGGCTGAGCTTCTAAACGCAGCAGGCGGAGCCGATGGCAGGCTCCAGCGCATAGCGCTTGCGGAAGACCGAGTGGAATTCCCGACGACTCCGTATTCTGCTCCGGAGCGTTCGGCACGCGACGAACGATTCCGCAGCTCCATTGTCAAATTCAAAGATATGGAGTTTGAAGACAGCCATGAAGGACGCTTTAAGATGATGATGTATTCCCGTTATTTCGAAATGTCTCCAGCCGAGGCGGTCGCGCATATAATCTTCGCTTCAACCGGCAAGCCTTGGGCCTTCTATCTGGATGCTTCCCGCCATCTGTGGGACGAGGTGCGCCACGCCTGGTTCGGGGAGGCCGCTCTGCGCAATCGGGGCTACGACATCTATGAAGCTCCCAATTGGGTGGGCTTTTACGATATGAGTAAACATTTATTCGGACTCGATGAGGCCTACGTTCATCTAACGCTGGCTATCGAGCAGGCCGCCATGAAATATCCGCCCGGCAAGCGGGAGGAATGGGAATTTGCACGCGATATTGCCAAGGACCCGCTGATGACTACCTTCCAGGATTTTGATTGGGCGGACGAGGTCGTTCATGCCGGCTTTGGCAGGAAGTGGGCGGTCGAAGGCTTGTACAAGGGAGATGTCGCCCAAGCGACCGCTGCGGCCGATCTCACCTGGGAGAAACGAACCCGCTACATGAGCGAGGTGGCCGCAGGCCAAGCAGAGCCGCGAAGCCCCTTCGCCGGGAATTATTAAAGCAGCTGCGCAGCGCATGTAGCGTCTCGCTTGGCTGTTGCGGTTCCGCTCTTGATCGGAGGCCGGGCTGGGTCGGTTCGATCCGTCCCGGCCCCGACCCCTTGCCTACTCCATACATTTTGCGATGAGCGGCAGGCGGCTTACGGCGGTCTGCTGTTATGCATACGCTTACAAGGGCTCAAAAGCACGTTTCCAGGAAGAGTAAGAACAAAAATTGAGCTGCTCCCTATTATACTATACCTCTTCATCTCGGCGGCGACGATTTTATGCAGCTGACTTGCTGATTGCAGCTTGATTTCTTTCGAACCCCCGGACCGGTATTTTGAACCTAGGAGACGACAAGAGGTTGTCGATTCATTGTGAGTAACTGAGTTGAAACGTTCTGCTTTCGTTAACGGACCTCAGCGTCTCTATTTGCAGCATTTTCGCGATATTGAAAATCTAACGGACTCAGATGACGCTATTTGGTGCATTTCCGCCCATTCCATGCGGTTTTTACGTAAGTAAGGTCGTCTGTGTCCGTTACAATTTGAACAGGCCTCATTTTTGTGAAATAGCGACTGTGGTGTCCGTTACGATCAGCCTTTACTTAACTCCGCTGCCGTCCACAATGAATCGACAGCCTCGACAAATCCGCAAGAAACTGAGCATGCATTGACAGACTCCTCAAGAGAAGGTATGATTCTAGTCTATAACCAACTATTACAGTCGGAATTATATACATAGGAGGATTATTATGATTATATCATCTGAAGCCCACCCACTGAAGGCAACCACAGCAACCCGCAGACCCGCAGGCTGGAAGGTGTTAACCCTAGCCGCCCTATTACTGGCTTCCGGCGGTCCCGGGTTCGCTGCTTATGCGCAAGACCTCGAAGCTGGGCGGACTGAAACAGCCTTAGCAGTAGTAACGGTTCCGACGGCAGCTCAATCACCCTCCGCATCTGCCGTCTCAACAAGCGGACAATACCTGCAGGAACGCTTCGAACTCCAGCTGGCGGCTTCGCCGTCCAAAGGCGAGTTCGTGACCGCCGTTGCCAAGCTGCTCCAGACCGGTTCGGCACAGCCTGCCGAGCTGGCAGCGACCAATCCGTTTACGGATGTGGCGGCCGACGACCCACTATATGAGGCTGCCGCCGCTTTGCATGGCCAAGGCATCCTCAGCAGCGGAGCGCTGCAGGGCCAAGCCGCATTGACTCAGGGCACAGCCGTCTACATCGCTCTCAAGGCAGCCGGCTTGAAGGAGCTGGCTTACACGTACCCTGAAGCCAAAGCGCATGCTGCGCTCGCCAGACTCGGCATAGCGGATAGCGAAGCATACGGGCTGACCCGGCAGGCTGCGCAGGAGTTGGCCGCTGCTGCCGATACGGGTCTGCTGGCCCCGGCGCAGCAAGCTGCCTTCCAGCCGAGCGCTCCGGCTACGGGCGCATTTGCAGAGGAGCTGCTGGAGCGGTTGCTGTCCATTCGCGGCGAATCCAAGCGGTATATCGGATATTCGGACGATGCCGATATTTTCTCGAAGGTACACGCCGCCTTTGATACGCATAATCTCATTCAAGTGCCCGAGCTGCAGGCGATTGTAGACGAAGCGCTGAAGCAGGGGCTGGTGACCGGCTACAATCTGAAGGATGACCGCTACACCGCTCACTTCGACGAATCCCGGGCGCTGACGTACGGTCACAGCGACCTGACGCACGCCATTCAGCTGATCGGGCTGCTGCGCAGCGAGAACCTGCAGGCCAAGGTGCAGTTGGAGCCGAAGACGTCAGCCTTCCTTTATTTGAAGGAATGGGGCGAGCCTCAGCAGTCGGACGACTACAAGGTCGTTCAGATCGAGAATGGCAACTATATCGCTTATGCCAAGGAATATGATCTGGCTTTCGAATTTGATACCCTAGAGCAAAAAGACCACTTCAACCGCGTCATTACGGCATATGCCAAAAAAGACAGCGAGGACGAGCCTGGGCTGATCGCCGGCTCCTGGTGGCAGCCGCTGTACTACTCCCTGCGGAAGCAGCCGGACTATATCGAGATCGCCAATAACCGGATCGATCAAGGCCATTATTATGCGCAGTCCTTCTCGCTTACGGAGGATGCGAAGGAGATTACGGAAGGGCTGAAGAAAATCAAGCCGGGCGTCAAAGTGAACTCCTACCATTTCTGGGTGGATGAGCCCTTCTATCATTATTTGCTCGGCGAACACAAGTAAGAACTCGGATAAATAGCCGCTGGACAACTGCCGCCTTGGATGAGGTACAGGGTGTCCGGCGGCTATTTGGTTCGCCCGGCATCCACAGTTGCCCAGGATGATCGGTGTGTCTCATTCGTGAGCATGCTTCAGAAGTGGAGGAAGGAAGATACGGGTTGAGGGGTTGAACGGAGTCTACCGCCTGTGTTACTCTTACGAAAACTTGATCCAGAGGCGGGTGGTTCGCGTATGAGTACGGAAGAATCGAAACCGATCTTGCTCCCTATCCCCGAAGCATTCAAGAGCAGCCGGCTGCTGGTCCGGGCTCCCTTGTGGGGGGACGGCGGTATGGTGAACGAAGCGGTGATTGAAAGCTTGGAGGAGCTGCGTCCATGGATGCCTTGGGCTCAAAGCGCCCCCAGCCTTGCCGCCTCGGAGGAGGACATCAGGCGGGCGCGGATCCGCTTCCTCGAACGATCCGATCTGAGGCTGCTGCTGGTGGCCAAGGATACGGGCAAGCTGATCGGCTGCAGCGGTCTTCATCGGATCGATTGGGCCTCCCGCAGGTTCGAAATCGGCTACTGGCTCCGCTCCAGCTGCGTCGGCCGCGGTTATATGACGGAAGCCGTCGTCGCAATCGAGCAATTCGCTATCCGGGAGCTGAACGCGAACCGTATCGAGATCCACTGCGACAGCCGGAATACGCGGAGCGCCCGGGTCGCCGAACGGGCGGGTTATCCGCTAGAGGCCACGCTGCGGCGCAACAGCATCGCTGTCGACGGAACGCTGCGGGATACGATGATATTCGCCAAGGTCCGCGGCACTGAGTTTTAGCGGGGCAGGCTCGGTTAGCTAGTATATTCTTTTACAGTCCTTTCCCCCGAGGGGGAAAGGACGCAAATCCACGCAAGTGTTGACCGACCCGGTCCGAAAAAACACGGATAGTTGAAGCAGCATTTCGCCTCTCAGAACTGGCCGCTCCCTCAAGCTATAAAATTTGGGAACTCTATTGAATTTATTACAGACTTGTACCATGGCCATCTGCCCATTTTCTATATGCATCAAATCCATTTCCATTTGAGAGCGATACCCACCATTCCCCATCGTAATAAATGATTGCATCTGCTTTGCCATCGCCATTCACATCGCCTAGCATTTGTGCTTGAGAACCTGCACCATGTCCTTCCACCCATTTCTGGTATGCTTTAAACCCATTTCCATTTGATAACGATACCCACCATTCCCCGTCGTAATAGATAATTGCATCTGCCTTGCCATCACCGTTCACATCACCTAGCATTTGTGCTTGAGAACCTGCACCGTGTCCTTCCACCCATTTCTGGTATGCATTAAACCCATTTCCATTTGATAACGATACCCACCATTCCCCATCGTAATAAATGATTGCATCTGCCTTGCCATCACCATTCACATCGCCTAGCATTTGTGCTTGGGAACCTGTTCCATGTCCTTCAGCCCATTTTTGGTATGCATCAAATCCATTTCCATTTGATAGGGATACCCACCATTCCCCGTCGTAATAGATTATTGCATCTGCTTTGCCATCCCCGTTCACATCACCTAGCATTTGTGCTTGAGAACCTGCTCCATGTCCTGCCACCCATAATTGATGTGCGCTAAATTGAGTCCCCTCAGATAGCGATACATTCCATTTCCCCTTGTAATAAATTATTGCATCCGCTTTGCCATCACCGTTCACATCACCCAGCAGTTGGGCCTGCGAACCAGCAATACTTCCTTCTCCCCATTTCATGTGTGTGCCAAAGCTATCCCCATCTGACAGCGATACCCACCATTCCCCGTTATGGTAGACTATGGCATCCGCTTTCCCATCACCATTCACATCATCCAAGAGCATCTTTGCCATCTCTCGGGATAATAAATTTCCATTCACGTCGTATTTGTAAAATATTATTTGGTTGGAGGCTGTACGTATATACTTTAACCGATCAGATAAATCATAGATAAACTCATTATTTGCAAAAGCGTATGTCGTCGTATAAAAGTAGTTTCCTAGCAAAAAGACTAATATGCAAATAGAGTAGTGTCTCAGTTTCGTTGTCATTAAAATACTCCTCTTATAGCATATTTAATATGAGTTCATCCCTATTTCATGAAATCTCAGGCGATTACGGCCTGCTTATCCTAAGACATGGTCAATTTACTTTGAAAGCCTTACATCATCCACATAACCATCACCCGTTGCTCCGTAATCGGCCACTATACGCAGTTCAATGTATTTCGTCCAAGGCAGGGTTGTAAATTCAAGGCTTTGTAGCGACCACTCAGGGTTAACTGGCGTGTAAAGAGTACCTCCGTCATAGATTTGGACTCCCTCTTCGTTATACTCCAACCAATCAATAGTGAAGTTCCCTGCCGTCGTTTTATTGATCATCCAGGCACTTAACGTATACGTCGTATCTCCGGTTACTACAATACGTCCTAAGTTAGCAGTTGCTACCGTTGGAGTCTCACTATGGAACTGGATACTTCTCTGACCTTCTTTTACCGTATTCGTTTGTGTAAAAAAAGCCGATGTCGGCGAAACTCCTGTCCAAGGTACTTCTTTTGTTTCAAATGATGCACGCACTTCAGGTAAATTCATGCCTTTAATCAATGAAACATAGTCCACATAGCCATCACCCATTGCCCCATTATCCGCGACTATGCGCAGCAGTATGTATTTCGTTTGAGGAAGTGTTGTAAATTCAAGGCTTTGCAGCGACCACTCATGATTAACTGGCGTGTAAAGGGTACCTCCGTCATAGATTTGAATTCCCTCTTCGTTATACTCCAACCAGTCAATATAAAAATATCCTGCCGTCGTTTTATTGATTATCCAGGCACTTAACGTATACGTTGTATTTCCGGTTACTTCAAGGCGTCCAAAATCAGCGGTTGCTACCGTTGGAGTTTCGCTATGGAACTGGATGCTTCTCTGACCTTCTTTTACCGTATTCGTTTGTGTAAAAAAAGCCGATGTCGGCGAAACTCCTGTCCAAGGTACTTCTTTTGTTTCAAAAGATGCGCGCACTTCAGGTAAATTCATGCCTTTAATCAATTGAACATAGTCCACATAGCCATCACCCATTGCCCCATTATCCGCGACTATGCGCAGCAGTATGTATTTCGTTTGAGGAAGCGTTGTAAATTCAAGGCTTTGCAGCGACCACTCATGATTAACTATAATGCTCCCATAGGTTGAGACACAGGAGGGAAAAAAATAAGTTATAATAAGAGCATGGAAAAACGGAACCGATATACCTCAGAGTTTAAAACAAAGGTTGTGCTGGAGGTCCTCCGGGAGGAGC